>SCSG01000029.1 GCA_004322135.1 Burkholderiaceae bacterium
GCTCTTCCGATCTCAATTTACGGGTTTGTACTGATGGAAGATCTCAGCCTCGACGCTTAAACTTTTAAAAAAATAAAACAACGTTTAATATATGGAACAAACTAAGAGCAGAACTACCCACTTGCCCCATTCCCATCAAACCCGAAGCTCCCAGTTGGAACGCGTGTTGCGAGCAGTTACCCAACCAACAATTTCACCCCTGTGCGCGAACATGGATCGCGTCGAAAATGGAGGCTACTAAATGCCAGCCCTTTATCTGCAACCCCACCAGGCCCGCAAATCCGAGCCCACCGTCTACGAGAACCTGTTTGGCGACACCATCGAACGAGCATTCGGCTCGGGTATTGAAACGCTGGAGGGGCTCGTTGAATTTCTTAATCAGCAAGGGCCCGAGCCTCAGGATGCATCGATCAACTGGACCGTGGACTCGCTCACCGCCGAATTCAAGCGTCTTGGCGACGACTAACAGACAACGGAGAAAATCCTCATGAGCACCAATCCCACCGACGCCGAAATCGAAGAGGTCCTGGTCAACGGCCTGAACAACCGCTGGTATGCCATTTGTCCCTCAACGTTTCTCAAAGACAAACCCATTTCGCTGCACCGTCTGGGCTACAAGCTGGCCCTGTGGCGGGGCAACGATGGCACGCCCTACGCGCTGGAAGACCACTGCCCGCACCGCGGCGCACCGCTGTCCGTCGGCGTTCCTCTAGGCAACAAAATTGCCTGTGGCTATCATGGCGTGCAAGTGCGCTGCGATGGCACTGTGGTTTCCGTCCCGGGCAGTCCCGGCTGCAAACTTGAGGGCTCACGCCCCACTCTCTCATTCCACGTAAAGGAATCAAACGGGGCCATCTTCTTGTACAAGTCAACGGTAAACATCGACGAGCCGCCACCACTCGTGCTTCCCGAACAGCTCACCTCTGACGAATACGAAAGCTTCCTGTGCTATACCGAATGGGGCTCTGACTACCGCTACGTTATCGACAACGTCATGGACCCGATGCACGGCACGTTTTTGCACAAGCAATCACACGCCATGTCGGCCGGTGCCCGCTCCGCAACGTTCAAACTTGAAGAGACAGAACACGGCTTCATGTTTGCCAAAGATGCACAGCGCGACGTCAACTTCGACTGGAGTGAATTCGGCGACACCAACTACCATTGGCTCAGGCTCGATATCCCGTATCCCAAAACCGGCGGCCCAGGGGGCAGCTTCGGGATCTGCGGCAGTTGCACTCCCATCGTCCCGAACGCGGTCGCCGTCTTTTTCTGGCGCACCCGCAAGGTGTCGGGCTGGCAGCGCGACGTATGGCGCTTCCTGTACAAAAATCGCCTGGAAGCGCGCCACTGGGCTGTACTGGAACAGGACCGGGCGGTGCTTGAAGTCATGGAGCCCGACGCCAACAAGCGCGAGCACCTGTATCAGCACGACGTCGGCGTAATGCGCGTGCGTCGTCAGTTGCGCCAACTGGCCATAAGCCAGCTCGCCGGCAAGTAACAAGGGCTGACCACGCCTCGGCTCGTTCCCACGCCAAGTGGGACTTCTTGCCGGGGAATTGCCACTATAATGGCCGCGGTACTGCGGGGAAGCATCAGCAGTACCGCTTTCTACATTCAAACCCGGCATCTTTAATTCTCTGAAGCCGCCACAACAACAGGAAGCGCCCATGAGCACCAGGGAAGTCGAGAAATACTCCGTGCCTGGGCTGGAGCGCGGCCTGCGCATTCTGTGTGAATTTTCCCGCGAGACGCCCACTCTGACGGCGCCCATTCTGGCCAAGCGGTTGAATGTTCCCCGCACAACAGTATTTCGCCTGCTGGTAACCCTGGAAGGCCTGGGCTTTGTCGAGCGCGCGCGGAATGGCCGCGACTACCAGCTTGGTACAGCAGTACTCAAATTGGGGTTCGAATACCTGGCTTCGCTAAGCCTTACCGAATTAAGCCGCCCCATACTGGAAAGCCTGCGTGACGATCTCGGCTATTCAGCGAACCTCGTCATCCGCGACGGCCGTGACATCGTCTACGTCCAGAAGGTTGCATCCAACTCACTATTCACAAGCGCCGTCCACATCGGAACGCGCCTGCCTGCGCACGCGACGGTGCTGGGTCGGGTATTGCTTTGCAATCACAGCTTTCAGGAATTGCAGGACCTTTACCCCGAAGAGCACCTGCAGTCACACGGCCCGCAGACCCCACCGACCGTCAAGGATCTGTACAAGCTGTTGCATACTGACAAAGAGCGTGGGTACGTGCTGGAAGAAGGATTTTTCGAGCGCAATATTTCGACTATTGCCGCCCCTGTGTACAACGAAGACGGCGACGTTCAGGCTGCGCTGGGCCTGACCATACCGCATGTGCACATTCCGCCGGGAGACCGGGACAAGCTGATATTGAAAGTACGTACTGCGGCAGGAGACCTGTCGGCCTGCCTGAATCACAGCGCACAGACCCGCGTCAGCTAACCGAGCCGCCATCCGCGGCCTGTGGCGGTAGCCCGGCCGCCTGACACCACGGCTGAAACCACGCGTCTGCGGCACAGCAGACGTCGTTCGGGCTTTTCCGGATTGCTAACAGGCGGCAATACGCGCCAGTTCGTCCGTAGCGAGCTTGACGGCAGCCTCAACCTTTTTAACGAACGCGCTGTTTTCGCCAAATACGCGTTCGGGCCCCACCACGCTTATTGCCGCCACGGCGGAGCCCGACACACTTCGCACTGCCGCCGCGCAGGCATTGATGCCCGCCTCGTAGCCCGAAAAGCTCCAGGCGCAACCATGTTCACGTTCCCGCGCAAGCACCTCATTCAGTTGCTCAAACGCGCCGGGCCCGCTTTTACCTGCCTGGTCTGAGGCGCCCACCCCCGACATGCGCTGCGCAAGATCTTCAGGCGCCAAAGTTGCCAGCATGGCCCGCCCGGGCGCGGTCAGATACGCCGCCACGCGGCTGCCCACGCGAATATGACTCACCAGCCCCGATTCGGGCATCTCGCGCGCCACATACACAATATCGCCGGCATCCATGACGACCAGGTAGGCCGACAATCCTAGATCCCGGCACAAGCGCACGAGCAAACGACGGCCGGCACCAAGCAGATCAAGGGAACCCAAGCCACTGGCTGCCATGGTAAGAAAGCCCAGCCCGATCCGATGCCCTCCCTGCGGCAGGCGCTCTACCATGCCCTCGTGCTCCATTGTTGCCAACAAGCGCATCACCGTCACGCGATTGACATCTATGAACCGCCCTACTTCCGATAAATTGGCGGTAGAACCTCCCTCGGCGATATACCGCAAAAGCCGCAGCCCCCGTACCACTGGAGTGACTATTTGAGATGCCATGGGTTTTCAGGCCAGCAGCGGCACTGCCCAGGCGTCATACGCATACACCCAGTCGCCATTGTTGCCGTCCTTAAGCCAGGCGTTACCGCGTGAGCCTATCTGGATGCGACTTGTACGATTGAGCCGGGCGTCCTGGTACACCTTGAAAGCGGATGGTTCGTCGGCCAGACGCGGATCTGTCAGGCAGCGCGCCAGAACAACGGCATCTTCAATGGCCTGCCCTGCGCCCTGGGCCATGAAAGGCATCATCGGATGGCAGGCATCGCCAAGCAGCACCATGCGTCCCTTGTGCCATGTGGGCAGCGGATCGCGGATATACAGCGCCGACTTCAGCACGGAATCGCAAGCGGCCAGCAAGGCGCGCGCTTCGGGGTGGAAATCTTTGTAGATTTCACGCAATTCGCCAACGTCGCCCGGGGCCGTCCAGGACTCAAGCTCCCAGCCGCCCTGGGGCGTTGTGGCGAAGATGAAAAGGTCTTTACCCCGGCTAAGCGGAAAGCTGACGATCTGAACATCGGGATTCGGCCCCCACCATTTGGTGAAGTTGTCCATGTTGGGCAGGCCGCCGAGCTTTTCGACCGGCACCACCGCCCGGTAGGCGACCACGCCAGTGAACTGCGGCTGCTCTTTGCCCAGCATGGCGGTACGTACCGTGGAATGGATGCCGTCCGCGCCGATGAGCACATCGACCTTCTCGTGGCTGCCGTCTTCGAACTGCACGGTTACCCCATCGCCGTCATCGCGTACCTGGATAGTGCGCTTGCCCAGCCGAACATACTCGGACGGTACGGCGGCTTCAAGCGCCGTCATGAGGTCGGCGCGATGCATAGTGAGTTGCGGTGCGCCATAACGACTTTCGGCGGCGGCGGAAAGTTCCAGGCGAGAAGTTTCCTCGCCCGTGAAGCCATCGCGGCTGATGCGGTATTTAGGACGTGCAGCGGTTTCACGCAAGGCTTCGCCCACGCCCAGACCGTCCAGTGCACGCACGGCATTGGGCGTGAGATTGATGTCGGCGCCGACACGGGCGAACTGCTTCGCCTGTTCGAACACTTTTACCTGCCGTCCCAGCTTGCGCAAGGCAATGGCCGCCGTCAGGCCACCTATGCCCGCGCCAGATATGCCAATAATCCGCTCTTTCATGCCCCCTCCGCCCTACGTCAAATTAATTCAATAGTTCATTTTTGAACGTAATGTTAATAATTTAACCGACAGAGAAGATCAGGTCAAGTAGCTACCCGCCCGATATTCGTGGTGAATATGACCGGGCGTGCTCGGGTTCGCTCCGAAAATCAGGCCTCATAGTCTGCAGCCACTGCAGCCTGCTCGCCGCGACTGCTGCTCAGGCGTTCGAGATAGGCGGAATCAATGTCTCCCGTGACGTAGCGGCCGCTGAAGCACGACGATTCGAATTGTGTGATCGCGGGATTAAGGTCGTGAATGGATTTTTCAAGATCACCCAGGTCTTGATACACGAGCCCATCAGCGCCAATTTCGCGCGCGACCTCAGAGGTAGTGCGCCCCGTGGCAATAAGCTCGGACCGGGTGGGCATGTCGATGCCATACACGTTGGGATAGCGCACCGCCGGCGCCGCCGAGGCGAAGAACACTTTATGCGCGCCCGCCTCCTTGGCCATGTCGACGATCTCACGGCTCGTCGTACCGCGTACGATGGAATCATCGACCAGCAGCACATTCTTTCCGCGAAACTCCATGCCAATGGCGCTTAGCTTCTGACGCACGGATTTCTTGCGCACTGCCTGGCCAGGCATGATGAAGGTGCGGCCAATATAGCGGTTCTTGATGAAGCCTTCGCGATAATTCAGGCCGAGGTGGGAGGCAAGCTGCATGGCCGAAGGCCGGGACGAATCGGGAATGGGCATGACAACGTCGACGTCGCCCAGCCGCAATGTCTTAGCCACGTTGTCGGCAAGGTATTCCCCCATGTGCAGGCGCGCATCGTAAATGGAGACCCCGTCCATCACCGAATCGGGGCGGGCAAAATACACGTACTCGAATACACACGGAGTGAATACCGGATTATCGGCACACTGGCGACTGGATACGTTGCCGTCGAGATCGATAAGCACCGCTTCACCCGGCGCGATATCGCGCACCAGCGTGTACCCGCAACCCGTAAGCGCCACGGATTCGGACGCAATCATCCATTCGATTCCATTGTCAGTCTCCAGAGATCCCAGGCATAGCGGACGTATGCCGTACGGATCACGAAACGCCACCATGCCGAAGCTGGCGATTTGCGCAATGACCGCGTAAGCCCCCTTGGTGCGCCGGTGCACGGCCGAAACAGCACTGAACACGGCGTTTTCATCCAGCGAGACGCCGCTGGATGACTTCTGCAATTCGTGAGCGAAAATATTGAGCAGGACTTCCGAATCAGAATTGGTGTTGATGTGACGGCGATCGATGAGGAACAACTCTTCGCGCAGTTCCCGCCAGTTTGTCAGATTCCCATTGTGCACAAAGGTAATGCCAAACGGCGCATTCACATAAAACGGCTGGGCCTCTTCCACGCTGTCGCTGGAGCCCGCCGTGGGATAACGCACCTGCCCCAGGCCGCTGTTGCCCGACAAGACCCGCATGTTGCGGGTGCGGAATACATCCCGCACGAGTCCATGAGCCTTGTACATGCTGAAAAGATGCTCATGCGACGTCGCGATGCCTGCGGCATCCTGCCCGCGATGCTGTAGCAGCAACAGGCTATCGTAGATAACCTGGTTGACAGGGCGGCGTGCCGCAACCCCTACGATTCCACACATTCTATTTCCCCGAAAGGCACCATCAATACGGCAGCAGCGAAGCCACTGACGCTGGCAGCAACAACTTCACCTGCCGTACACCATTGACCGCGGCAGACGACAGCTGCGCACCGCTCCACCAGGGTTCTTTGGGCAACTCAGTGTAGCCTGCCAGTGCCACCAGAACCAAAACGATAAGAAGCCCACGCAACAGACCAAACAGTGCGCCAAGACCGTGGTCCGCCGGCGTAAGCCCTGTTCGTTGAATCAGGGTGCCAAGCGTAACATTGACCAGCCCGACCAGCAGCAGCACAACAATGAAAACCGCCGCATAGGCGGCGGCAGTGCGCAAAAGACCGTTCGAGATAAGGGACGAGAGCCACGAAGAGGCAATTGGCCCCCACCAGATTGCCGCCACAAAGGCCAGCAAGTACGCAACCAGAGACAGGACTTCCTTGACGAGCCCGCGCAACAGACCCAAAAATGCCGACACCCCCAGAATGGCCAGCACAATGTAGTCGAAGCTGGTCACTTGCTGGAGATGAAGCCGTTTTCGTAGCCCAACGCGCGCAGGCGCGTTTGAGCTGCCTGAGCCGCGTCGCGTGTCTGGAATGGGCCGACGCGCAACCGGTAGGTGGGCTTGCCGCCCGAAACAGCGCTTTCAATATAGGCGTCGGTCACCCCCGCCGCCAGTAGCTTTGCGCGCCGCGCCAGAGCGTCTTTCTCGGTGGTGTAAGCGGCAATCTGCAGGACGAAATCACCCTGCTGCGTGGACGCCGTATTCTTGGGTGGCTGACGCCCCTGAAGCAGCGCAATCGCAACCGACCCGTCATCCGTACGCGCGACGGGTTTGGTGGCCGCCTTGTGTTCGGACTCCTTGCGCTCGGATTCCTTGCGCTCGGATTCCTTATGTTCGGATTCCTTATGTTCGGACGCTTTGCGTTCGGATTTCTCGGCAACTTTGGGCCTGGACTCTTCAGGCTTGGCGTCCTGTGACGGCCTGGATTCGGGTGTTTCACCCGTTGCGGCAGCGGGTGCACCAGCGATGAAATTGTCTGGTGACGAATCGGGCACGGGAAGCGGTGCATTGTTTGGCGCTTCACCTGACGCGGCGGCGGTACCGCCACTGGCAACCTTGCCCGACGAGGCATTCTCGGGTGTCACGGCCACACTAGGTGCCGGCACAGGCGGGACAGAGGGCACGACGACGGTGGGCGTACTTGAATTCTGGGGCGGTGCCGTGTTGAGAAGCATCGGTACAATAATGACCGCCGCAACGACAAGCACCAGTGCGCCGATAAGGCGCCGGCGTGCACGACTGCGCATTTCGCTAGCAAGGGTTTCGCTGGAAACGGACGAACGGGACCGCCCGCGCGACTGGTCGGCTTCGGTAGATTTTTTACGAAAAAATAGCCCCATGCGATAACCCTTGTTGACCCGGAAGCTGGTGCCGGACGGAAAATTCGGTCAATCTTTCAGTCTGAGCTCTTTAAGTACGGGCCCGACCGTAGAAAACGAGCCAAACACGAGGATTCTATCATTACCAGAGGCTTGTTCCCGCGCCTCAGCAAAGGCTCGTACCGGATTATCAAAACTTGCAACAGTTACTACTTCCTTGTCAGCCGGCGGCAGCAAATCGTTGACGAGGGCCGCCAGTTCGCTTCCGTCCAGGCCGCGCGGGCCGGCCGTCGTTGCGCAATACCAATGATCAACCTGACCCATGAACTGGGAAACAACTCCTTTCACGTCCTTGTCTCGCAGCATGCCCACCACCACATGCGTTTCGGGGTAAAAGCCCATCCCTTCCATATTTTGCGCCAAAGCGGCCGCTGCATGCGGATTGTGTGCAACATCCAGGATAATGAGCGGTCGTCCAGGGACAGTCTGCAGCCGGCCCGGTAGCGTCACCAGCGAGAGCCCGACGCGGATGGCCTGCTGCGGCACGACAAGGCGATCTTCCAGCGACTCCAGGGCCGCCAAAGCGGCAGCTGCATTGAGCAGCTGGTTGGCACCGCGCAACGCCGGATATGACATTCCGGCACGGCGTCGGCCACGGCCACCATAAGCCCATTGCTGGCGATCGCCCGAATAGTTGAAATCTTTGCCGGACACCCATAAGTCTGCGCCGATTTCGTGCGCATACGCCACAACGCTTTCAGGCGGGCGCGGATCGGCGCAGATTGCCGGCCTTCCTGGCCTGAAGATATGCGCCTTCTCGAAGCCGATCTTTTCGCGCGTATCACCCAGCCATTCGGCATGATCGATATCGATGCTGGTGACGACGGAACAGTCGGCATCGACGATGTTGACGGCATCCAGGCGCCCGCCCATTCCCACTTCCAGAACGGCGATGTCGATCCCGCTATGCTCATACAAAAGCAGTGCCGCCAGCGTAGAGAATTCGAAATAGGTCAGCGAGATATCGCCACGCACACGGTTGATGGTGTCGAACTGCTGGATGATCTGAGCATCGCTGGCGATTTCGCCATTGACACGAATGCGTTCGTTGTAGTGGATAAGGTGCGGTGAGGTATACATCCCCACGTGATACCCGGCCGACAAAAGTATGGCTTCCAGCATGGCACAGGTGGACCCCTTGCCATTGGTGCCGCCCACCATGATGACCTTGAACGGATAGGTCAGACCCAGTTTGCCGGCAACGGCCCGTACTCGATCCAGACTCATGTCGATGGCTTTGGGATGCAGGGTTTCAAGGTAGCCAAGCCATTGATCCAGGCTGGAAGACTGATCGAGTACGGGAAGTGACATGATGGTTAATTCGCAGACAGGCAGGCGACCCAAAAGGAAAGCCGCAAAAGAGCCGTTGACCGGGCAGGCCAGAGGCCCGGATCAGACGGCCAGACAAACAATTGCCGACACCAACGCGGCATCGGCTTCCGCAGGTATTTTAGACCTTATTCCACGGGCCAAGACCGAAACACCGCATCAGTACCGTGGTCGCGCAACTGCGCACCTGCGGGACGGAACCAGCGCTCCAGCAAGGACGTTGACCGCAACGCTGGAAATTACTTGCGCTTTACGGGCGGCAGATCGGTGCAAGTGCCTTCGGCCACCTCGGCCGCCATGCCCACGGATTCGCCCAGCGTCGGATGCGGATGGATGGTCCTGCCAATATCCACCGCGTCCGCTCCCATTTCGATAGCCAAGGCGACCTCGCTGATGAGATCCCCCGCGTTGGTGCCGACAATGCCGCCACCAACAACAAGGCCGGTCTGTTCGTCGAACAGCAGCCGGGTAAAACCTTCGTCACGCCCGTTGGCAATGGCACGCCCCGAAGCCGCCCAGGGAAAGAGCCCGACCTTGACGGAAACACCCTTGTCCTTTGCCTCGGCACTGGTCAACCCAACCCAGGCCACTTCCGGGTCGGTATACGCCACTGACGGAATCACGCGTGCATCAAAATAACTTTTCTCGCCAGCAATGACTTCGGCCGCCACATGCGCCTCATGCACGGCCTTGTGAGCCAGCATGGGCTGCCCGACGATATCGCCGATGGCAAATATATGCGGCACATTGGTGCGCATTTGCGCATCGACAGAAATGAACCCCCGCTCACTGACCGCTACGCCAGCCTTGTCAGCCGAAATATTCTTGCCGTTCGGGCGCCGACCCACTGCCTGCAAGACCAGGTCATAACGTTGCGGACCCCCGGGAGCATTTTTTCCTTCGAACGTAACCCAGATGCCGTCAGCGCGAGCTTCGGCCCCGACGGTTTTCGTGTCGAGCATCACGTGATCGAAGCGCCGCGCGTTCATCTTCTGCCAGACCTTGACGAGGTCACGGTCTGCGCCCTGCATCAAACCGTCAAGCATTTCGACTACGTCGAGCCGCGCACCCAGCGCGGAATAAACCGTACCCATTTCGAGGCCGATAATGCCGCCGCCAATAACCAGCATTTTTTGCGGGATGGATGCAAGCTGCAGCGCTCCGGTCGAATCCACTATGCGCGGATCGTCGGGCAGGAACGGCAACCTGACCGATTGACTGCCGGCGGCAATGATTGCCGACTTGAATGCAATGGTCTGACTTTTTCCGTCAGCCATTTGCACCGACAAATGATGAGGATCGGCAAACTGGCCAACACCAGTCAGGACGGTAACCTTGCGCAGCTTGGCCATGCCCGCCAGCCCACTCGTCAATTTACCGACCACCTTGTCTTTGTAGCTACGCAAGACATCCAGATCGATGGCAGGCGCGCCAAACGAAATGCCGTGTGCCGCCAGCGACTGGGCCTCTTCGGCCACGGCCATGGTGTGCAGCAGTGCCTTGGATGGTATGCAGCCGACATTCAGGCAGACGCCACCCAGCGTTGAGTAACGTTCGACCAAGGCCACGCTAAGACCCAGATCAGCGGCGCGAAACGCGGCGGAATAGCCGCCGGGGCCTGCGCCAAGAACCAGAACATCAAATTGCCCGTCGGCCTGCCCGGAAAAATTCGCGGGCTGCGGCTTCGCGGCCGTGCTCGACCCGATAGCGGCTGGGGCTGGGGCAGCAGCGGGGGCTGCTGGAGCCGGCGCTGAAACCGACGTGTCCGAGGGCGCAGCCGACCGGCTGTCGGCCTCGATCTGAATGATGGAGCTGCCCTCGGCAACCTTGTCGCCCAGTTTGACGAGAATTGCTTTCACCACCCCGCCCTGTTGCGCGGGAATTTCCATGGAGGCCTTGTCGGACTCAACAGTGATGAGACTTTGCTCGGTCTTGATGGTATCGCCCACCGCAACGAGGATTTCGATAACTTCGACGTCGGCAAAGTCGCCTATATTCGGTACTTGCAGTTCGACCGTACTCATGGGTGGCGTTCCTTATAGCGCGATGCGACGGAAGTCGGCCAGCAGGGCCGCAAGATAGGCGTTAAAGCGTGCACCGGACGCGCCGTCGATAACCCGATGATCATAAGACAGCGACAGCGGCAACATGAGGCGCGGCTGGAATGCCTTGCCATCCCACATAGGCTGATACGCGGACCGCGACACACCCAGAATGGCAACTTCAGGTGCATTGATGATGGGGGTGAAGGTTGTACCGCCAATGCCGCCCAACGACGAAATGGAAAAACATCCGCCCTGCATTTGTGACGGTGACAGCTTGCCGTCGCGAGCCAGTTTGGCAAGCTCGGCCGTTTCAGTGGCCAATTCGAAAATCCCCTTCTTGTCGGCATCGCGTATTACAGGTACAACCAGGCCCGTAGGCGTATCGGCCGCGAAGCCCACGTTGTAATACTGCTTGAGTATCAGGTTGTCGCCACTGAGCGATGCATTGAAATCCGGAAATTTCTTGAGGCCAGCCACGACCGCCTTGATGATGAAAGCGAGCATCGTGACCTTGATGCCGGACTTTTGGTTCTCTTGATTGAGCTTCACCCGAAACGCTTCCAGGTCGGTGATGTCGGCCTGATCGTTGTTGGTGACATGCGGGATCATGACCCAGTTGCGGTGCAGATTGGCCCCGGATAGCTTTTGGATGCGTGACAACGGCTTTTCCTGGACCGGACCGAACTTGGCAAAGTCGACCTTGGGCCAGTCAATGACAGAAAAACCGCCCGTCGACAATGAAGCACCCGCCGGGGCACCGCCACGAGCCACCGCCTGTTTGACATAGCCACGCACGTCATCGGCAGTGATGCGGCCACTTTTTCCGCTGCCGGTAACACTAGAAAGATCAACGCCCAGTTCACGCGCAAACTTGCGCACGGACGGCGACGCATGAGGCAAATGGCGCGCAGGCAGGTCGCCAAATTCGGCCGTTGGCGACGGATGCACGACCGGCTCGGAGGCCATGACGCCAGAGGCCTCAGGTGCGGATGCGGTCGCCGCCGGGGCAACTACGGCAGCTGCCGGCACCGGCGCCGCCGCAGTATCTGAGCTCGCCTGCGTGGCTGCCTTTGCGGTGCCCGCCGCGCCCGATGTAGCAAGCTCGACAATGGGCGATCCCTGCTTGACCTTGTCGCCGAGCTTGACCAGAATGGCCCGGACGACTCCCGCCTGCGACGAAGGGATTTCCATGGATGCCTTGTCGGATTCGACCGTGATAAGGCTTTGCTCGGTCGCAACCGTGTCACCGACGGCCACCAGAACTTCAATGACCTCGACGTCGGCGAAATCGCCAATATCCGGCACCGTAACGGTGGCAGAACCTGCCGGTGCCGCAGCCTCGGCTGCAGTAGCCGGTGTGGCGGCAGCTGGCGTGGCCGCAGGTGGCTTGGCTTCGCCGGTGGCCGGCTTGGCGGCAGGGGCTTGCTCAGGCTGCTGGGCGGCACTTGCCGCGCCCGCGTCAACCTCGAGAATGACCGACCCCTGCTTCACCTTGTCCCCTACCTTGACTTTCAAGGCCTTGACTACACCACCTTGCGAAGCGGGAATCTCCATGGATGCCTTGTCGGATTCGACCGTGATCAGGCTCTGGTCGGCCTCGATCGCGTCACCCGCGGCCACTAAAACTTCAATCACCTCGACGGAATCGAAATCACCGATATCCGGAACCTTGATTTCCACGATATTACTCATGTCGGTCGTACTCCTCAATCGTGATGCGGGTTGGCCTTTTCGGGATCGATCCCGTACTTGGTGATTGCTTCTGTGCACTTCTTGATGTCGATGGTGCCTTCATCAGCCAAAGCCCGCAACGCCGACAACACGACAAAGTAACGATCGATCTCGAAGAAGGATCGAAGCTCGGAGCGGTAGTCCGAGCGACCGAAGCCGTCTGTCCCCAGCACACGGTAGTCCCGGCCTTTGGGCACATAAGGCCGGATTTCATCCGCCCAAGACTTCACATAATCTGTGGAGGCGACGATTGGTCCCCTGACGTCTTTCAGCATCTTTGTCACGTACGCCTCACGTTGGGGTTCGCCCGGGTGCAGCAGGTTCCAGCGTTCCACATCAAGACCGTCTCGGCGCAGCTCGCTGAAGCTGGTCATGCTCCACAGATCGGACGATATGCCCCAATCCTTTTCCAGCAGTTCCTGGGCGTCCATGACTTCGCGCAAAATCGTACCCGACCCCATGAGCTGGACATGTGCCTTGTTCTTGGCCTTGCCAACCGAACGCAATTTGTACATCCCACGCAGGATTCCCTCTTCATCCCCAGGTGTCAGGCCAGGCTGGGCATAATTCTCGTTCATCACGGTCATGTAGAAGAACACGTTTTCCTGATCCTGCATCATGCGCTTCAAGCCACTTTGCAAAATGACTGCGACTTCGTGTGCGAAGGTCGGGTCATAGGCCACACAGTTCGGGATAAGCGATGCGTGCACCAGACTGTCTCCATCTTCATGCTGCAGCCCCTCGCCATTGAGCGTCGTGCGCCCCGCCGTGCCGCCCAACAGGAAGCCGCGCGCCAGCATGTCGCCGGCCGCCCAGGACAGGCCACCAAAGCGCTGAAATCCAAACATCGAGTAATAGATGAAGAACGGAATCATGATACGGTTGCTGGTCGAGTACGACGTGGCTGCGGCAATCCAGGAGCACATGCCACCCGCTTCGTTGATACCTTCCTGCAAAAGCTGGCCGTCGGCCGCTTCGCGGTAGTACATGACCTGTCCCTTGTCCACCGGAACGTACTTCTGCCCACCGGGCGCATAGATGCCGATCTGGCGGAACAGCCCCTCCATCCCGAAAGTGCGCGATTCGTCCACCAAAATGGGAACAATGCGCGGCGCCAGGGTTTTGTCGCGCAGCAGCTGGTTGAGCACCCGCACGAACGCCTGCGTTGTGGAAATTTCACGTCCCTCGATGGTGGGGTCCAGCACAGCCTTGAAGGTGTCCAGGCCGGGAGCCGGCAAGCTCTCGTCGGCCTTTTCGCGACGGTGAGGCAAATAGCCGCCCAGCGCTTTGCGCCGTTCGTGCAAATACTTCATCTCCGGCGAATCCTCAGCCGGCTTGAAGAACGGAATCTCACTGACCTTGTCGTCCGGAATAGGAATATTGAAGCGGTCGCGAAACTCGTGCACCGACTCGGTATCCAGCTTCTTTTGCTGATGCGTCGGATTCTTGGCCTGGCCTACGTGGCCCATGCCATAACCCTTGATGGTCTTGGCCAGAATCACGCTCGGCTGGCCCTTGTGGCCCGCCGCGGACGCAAAAGCGGCATAAACTTTGTGAGGATCATGTCCGCCCCGGTTCAGGCGCCAGACATCTTCGTCACTCATGCGGCTGACCATTTCCAGCAGCTTGGGATGCTTGCCGAAGAACTTTTCGCGCACGAACTTGCCATCATTGGCCTTGTACGCCTGATATTCGCCATCGACGGTCTCTTCCATGACATGGCGCAGGATGCCTTCCTTGTCACGCGCGAACAGGGGATCCCAGTACCCCCCCCAAATGAGCTTGATGACATTCCAGCCAGCACCCCGGAAACTGCCCTCGAGCTCCTGGATGATCTTGCCATTGCCGCGGACCGGGCCATCCAGACGCTGCAGGTTGCAGTTGACGATGAAAATCAAATTATCGAGATGCTCACGGGCGGCCAGGCCAATAGCACCCAGTGATTCAGGCTCGTCAATTTCACCATCGCCCAAAAACACCCAGACCTTGCGCTGGCTCGTGTCAGCGATGCCGCGCGCATGCAGGTATTTCAGAAAGCGGGCCTGATAAACGGCCATAAGAGGACCCAGGCCCATGGACACAGTCGAAAACTGCCAGAAACCCGGCATGATCTTCGGATGCGGGTACGATGTCAGGCCCTTGCCCTTGCCACCCACGTCTTGGCGAAAGTAATTCAGATTCTCTTCTGTCAGGCGCCCTTCAAGGAAAGCCCGTGAATACATGCCCGGCGACGAATGGCCCTGGAAGAACACCAAGTCGCCACCATGCTCAGCCGTCTCGGCATGCCAGAAATGGTTCTGCCCACATTCCACCATGGTGGCCTGCGAAGCAAACGAAGCAATGTGCCCTCCCAAGCTGCCGCCATCCGCAGGGGTGTGCTTATTGGCGCGAACCACCATCGCCATGGCATTCCAGCGAATATAAGAACGTATGCGCTCTTCAAGCACCAGATTGCCGGGGTACGCCGGCTCAAGTCCCGGCGGTATGGTATTGACGTAAGCCGTGTTTGGCGAATAGGGAATATGCGCACCTGAGCGGCGCGCCAGATCTATGAGGTTTTCCAGCAGGAAATGCGCCCGCTCGGGGCCTTCTCGATCCAGAACCGCCTCAAGCGCATCGAGCCATTCCTTGGTTTCGAGAGCATCCTCATCAGCCGCATTCACCACAGCGGTAACAGGAATTCGTTCAAGAGAGGACATTGACTATCTCCTAGTAGGATATATATCAGAGCGGGTACTACCTCTTGTAAAGGTTGTATCACGTAACTGCCCCGCACTACGCGAAACGCGATTTACGCACTCTGCAGCGGGATTGAGCCCATTCTAAGAAGGCCTGTCTTTTTGGGCAAGTTATATTTCACGTTATGGTTCAAAATTTCATAATACGGAAAATTCTGCAGAACCTTGCAATCCGGACTTACAGACTAAAATAGGCTATCCAATTTAGCGCGGAATTATGGCTAGCTCGGCAAAAAGATCCCTCATCCCAACGACGTTCTACGACCAGGCCCGAAATAATCGGCGTGGACTCTATTGGTTGACGCCCGCCATCGTCCTGGTTTTGTACCTGTGCGTCATGGGCGCGTTCGTTTGGCTGCAGCAGCTGCATAACGACAGCGTCATGTTCGTGACCATCGACCAGGAAGCACGCCAGCAACGGCTCATCATGGTGGTCATTGCGCTGTCACTGGTCATTGTCCTCAGCCTGCTGGCGCTGTGGCGCTACACGCGTTTTCGCACTCGCGCCGAGGCAGCTCTTATCGCCGAAACAGGATTTCGGCGCGCCATGGAGAACTCCATGTCCACCGGCATGCGCGTGTTCGACATGCAAGGGCGCATCGCCTATGTCAACCCGGCCTTTTGCCGCATGATAGGCTGGAACGAGGCCGACCTCATCGGCCGCACCACGCCCTTCCCCTACTGGCTGCCTGGACGCCATTCTCAACATCAGGAAACGCTCGACCTGCTGCTCTCGGGCCGAACACCCAGCAGTGGCCTTGAAGTTGAAGCGCAGCGCCGCGATGGTTCACGTTTTACTGCGCGCATGTATGTATCGCCGCTGCGCGACCCCAATGGCGAGCAAATCGGCTGGATGACCTCCATGACCGACATCACCGAGCCCAAGCGCATCCGCGAAGCGCTCACCGCCGCGCACGAACGGTTCATGACGGTGCTCGAAGGGCTGGACGATGCCATCTCGGTAGTAGCCGACACCGCCGAAGGGCTGGAACTGCTCTTTGCCAACCGCACCTACCGTCGTTTCTTTGGCGCCCAGTCCAGCGGCCACGCCGAGCTTCTGGGCGGGCGCCTGGGCCGCTTCACGGACGAAACCGTGGAAGTATTCTCCAAGTCAGCGCAGCGCTGGTTCGAGGTCCACCATCGCATGCTGGCCTGGACCGACGGACGGCGCGTGCGGCTTCAGGTTGCGCGCGACATTACGGAACGTCGCCAGCACGAAGAGGCTTCGCGCATACAGCAGGAAAAAATCCAGCTCACCAGTCGGCTTACCACGATGGGCGAAATGGCATCGTCGCTGGCGCATGAATTGAACCAGCCGCTTACCGCCATCAGCAACTACAGCATGGGTGCCGTAGCGCTGATCAAGTCGGGCAACGCCCAGCCGGATGTCTTGCTGGAGGCCCTGGGCAAAGCCGCCAGCCAGGCTGAACGAGCCGGGAAAATCATCAGCCGCATACGCGAGTTCGTCAAACGCAGCGAACCACGGCGCCAGCGCGTGGCCATTACACGCATTCTGGAAAATGCCATTTCGTTCGCCGACATCGACGCGCGCAAACGCCAGGTGGACATCGAAAAACACTTGCCTGAAACGTTGCCCGACGTCATGGCCGATCCGATACTTATTGAGCAGGTGCTGTTAAATCTGTTAAAAAATGGTGTAGAAGCCATGGAGCAGAGCGAATATCGCACTTTGCATGTAGTCATCACGGACCAATCACCGCTAATTGAACTTGCGGTCATTGACCGCGGCCATGGCTTGCGCGACCCCGAGCGGCTGTTCGAGCCTTTCTACAGCACCAAATCGGAAGGTCTGGGCATGGGCCTGAACATTTGCCGCACTATTATCGAATCCCACCACGGGCGCTTGTGGGCTACCTCAAACCCCGAAGGCGGCACCATTTTCCGCTTTACGCTACCTTGCGCGGCGCCGCAAACGCCAGACCAAATTACGAATACCCAGGAGTTGCATGCATGAGTACACCCATCACCTCAAACACCGTTTTCATTGTCGATGATGATGAAGCCGTACGCGATTCCCTGCGTTGGCTGCTCGAAGCCAATGGTTACCGTGTAAAAAGCTACGCAGGTGCCGAGGATTTCCTTAGCGCCTACGACGCCGACCAGATAGGTGTGCTCATCGCCGACGTGCGCATGCCTGGCATGAGCGGCCTGGAGCTGCAGGAAGAGCTGATCGCGCGCCACGCCCCCTTGCCGATTGTGTTCATTACCGGGCACGGCGATGTGCCCATGGCAGTGTCCACGATCAAAAAGGGCGCGGTCGATTTCCTGGAAAAGCCGTTCAACGAAACCGACCTCCGTACCATCGTCGCACGCATGCTTGAACACGCTTGCGAGCGTGCCACACAATTCCAGGCGCAACGGAATCACCAGGCTGTGCTTAGCCGGCTGACCTCGCGCGAACAGCAGGTGCTGGAACGCATCGTGGCGGGCCGCCTGAACAAGCAGATTGCCGGCGACCTGAACATCAGCATAAAAACTGTTGAAGCCCACCGGGCCAACATCATGGAAAAACTTGAGGTCACCACGGTCGCCGACCTCATGAAAATCGCCCTCGCCAAAACCGAGGGGGTTGCATGACGGCACGCATCATTGATGGCAAAGCGCTGTCAGCCACCATCAAAGCCGAGGTCGCCAAACGAGTGGAACAACTTAAAGAAGCCGGCACCACCCCTGGGCTGGCCGTTGTGCTGGTGGGTGAAGACGCTGCCTCTCAGGTTTATGTCCGCAACAAGATAGCCGCGTGCGAAAAGGCCGGACTGCATTCACGCAACATACATCTGGCGATCGATGCCCCAGAAGAACAATTGCTCGATGTCGTACGCGACCTCAATCGTGACGACACCATACATGGGATTCTTGTCCAGTTGCCATTGCCGGCGCACATGAATGCCGCGCGCGTCATTGAGACCATCTCGGCACAGAAAGACGTAGACGGCTTTCACGTAAGCAATGCTGGCCGCCTCATGACGGGGCGACCATTGTTTCGGCCCTGCACGCCGTACGGCATCATGAAAATGCTGGAATCGGAAAAAGTGGTGTTGCGCGGCGCAGAGGCGGTAATCGTCGGTGCCAGCAACATTGTCGGCAAACCCATGGCCCTGCTGCTTCTGGCTGCGGGGGCTACAATCACCCTCTGCAATACCAAGACGCGCGATCTGGCGGCCCAGACACGGCGTGCCGATGTCCTTGTCGTGGCAACCGGCAAGCCGGGCATGATTACCGGCGACATGATAAAGCCCGGTGCCGTCATCATTGATGTGGGCATCAACCGAAGGGCCGACGGCAAGCTCACCGGCGACGTCGATTTCGAATCGGCCAGCCAGGTCGCTTCTGCCATCACGCCCGTACCGGGCGGCGTCGGCCCCATGACCATTGCCATGCTGCTGGTCAACACGGTGGAAGCGGCGGAACGCAACGCCGCCACGCTGGTCTAACCGGTATTTCGTTATTTTGCAGGCCCATGCGATGAAACAAAACCCCTTGCTCGTCTCCACGCTGTCGCTGGTTGACTATCCTTCCGTCCAGACCGCCGACATCGAGCCGGCGATTTCCGGCCTGATCGAAGAATCCCGAAAGGCTGTCGATAACGCGGCCGACCCGGCACTGCCCGCTACGTGGGAAGCCATAGTCGAGCCGTTGGAAAACGTCACGGGGAAGCTATGGCGGGCATGGTCCGTAGCAAGCCATCTGAATGCCGTGGTCAACACGCCGGAATTGCGTGAAGCCTACAATCGCTGCCTGCCTCTGGTTACCGAGTTTTCCACCTGGATCGGGCTGCATACAAAGCTGTACGAACAGTACCGCCGCATGCAGGCCGACGCGGAATTCACCAACTTGCCACCAGAGCGGCAGCGCATCATCACGCTCGCACTGCGTGACTTTCGCCTCAGCGGAGTCGAGCTGCAAGGTGAGCAGCGCACGCATTACGCGCAGATTTCCGAACAGATGGCCCGGGCCTCGCAAAAATTCTCGGAAAATGTGCTCGACTCCATCGACACCTGGTCGCTTCTGGTCACCGACAAATCGCGGCTGGAAGGCGTTCCAGCCGATGCGGTGCATGCCGCCCAGGCCGCAGCGCAGGCAGCCGGAAAACAAGGCTGGCTGCTCAACCTGAAAATGCCCTGCTACTTGCCCATCATGCAGCACGCTCGTGACCGCAGCCTGCGCGAGAGCCTGTACCGCGCGTACGGCACCGTGGCTTCGGAACAGGGCGATCCCGCCCTGGATAACTCCGCTCTAATCGAGCAACTGCTTGACCTGCGCTCTCAGGAAGCCGCGCTGCTGGGTTACGCCGATTTCGCCGAACTGCAATTGCAGACGCGCATGGCCAAAAGTGCGGCTGAAGTGCTGGACTTCCTGCGTGGGCTTGCGCGCAGGGCCAAGCCCTACGCATTGCGCGACCTGGCCGAGCTGCGCCGCCATGCGAAAGACGAGTACGGACTCGACACCCTCGAGCCCTGGGACGTGGCATTCATTTCCGAACGCTTGCGCACCGCGCAATATGCCTATTCCGAAGACGAAGTAAAGCAGTACTTTACCGAACCGCAGGTTCTGAAAGGCCTGTTCCACGTCATCGAAAAATTGTTTGCAGTACGGCTGCGACCTTCGGACGCCAAAACCTGGCACGCCGACGCCCACGCTTTCCAAGTCGAAACACTGCAGGGTGTGCTGTTGGGGCACCTGCTCATTGACCTTTATGCGCGCCACGGCAAACAGGGAGGCGCCTGGGCCGACAGCGAGCGCAGTCGCCGCAACAGCACCCAGGGCCTGCAAACGCCCATCGTGTATTTAACGTGCAATTTCTCGGCACCGCAGGCTGGCAAGCCCGCACTGTTGTCGCACGACGACGTCACGACGCTGTTCCACGAATGTGGCCACGCCCTGCATGCCCTACTGTCGCAGGTCGACGACCTCGGTGCCGCTGCGTTCGTCAGCGTCGAATGGGACGCTATCGAAATGCCGTCCCAGTTCATGGAAAATTTTTGCTGGGAATGGTCGGTTGTGCAGGCGCTGTCGGCGCATGTGGATACAGGCCGGCAACTGCCGCGCGAGCTTTACGACAAGATGCTTGCTGCTCGCAATTTCCAGAGTGGCATGCAAACCGTGCGTCAGATCGAATTCTCGCTGTTCGACATGATCATCCACCATCAGGCCAGCGGCTTGCCCATCACCCGGGTCATGCAAGTGCTGAACGAAGTGCGACAAGAAGTCGCCGTGCTGTTTCCGCCCGCGTGGCACCGCTTCCCACACAATTTTTCGCACCTTTTCGCCGGTGGCTACGGTGCCGGCTATTACAGCTACAAGTGGGCTGAAGTACTTTCTGCCGATGCCTACAGCGCGTTCGAAGAAGCGGCAACGTTGGACGAGGACGGTACGCGTGACACGCTTGACGCTGCAACCGGATCACGGTTTCGCAACGAAATCCTGGCTGTGGGCGGCGCACGCCCCGCAGCAGAGTCATTCCGGGCGTTTCGCGGGCGTGACGCCTCTGCCGACGCGCTGCTGCGTCACCTTGGAATGACCAAAGCGCCACAGACCGAAGCAACACATTAAGGAGCTCACCATGCCCTATTTCCAGCTTCTGGCTACGGCCGCATTGCTTGCCTGTGCTGCGACATCGTACGCCACCACCCCGCCTGCGCAGACCGCCGACGCCGCGCCAGCGGCAAGCACGCCGGGCAACGAAGCAGGTGCGCAGGATGCCGACACCGTCATCCATAACATCAGGGGATTCATGCCGGATTTGCGCTTCAGCCTGACGGGGGCTGGCAACAAAACCGTTACTCAGAAAGACTTCAGCGGCAAGGTTGTCATGCTGTTCTTCGGCTATGCAAGTTGCCCCGATATATGTCCAACCACCATGGCGCAGCTTGCGCAGGTAATACAGAACCTGGGTAGTGACGCCGCCAGGGTGCGCATTGTGTTTGTCAGTGTGGACCCGCATCGCGACACCCCCGAAAAACTCCAGAAGTACGTCAACGCTTTCAGCCACAATGCCGTTGGTCTCACCGGCAACGAGCGTCAGATCGCTGATGTCGCGCGCCGCTACCGCGTGGCCTATCAGATAGAAAAGCCGAAAGGCAAGGATGCCGACAACTATGAAGTCGCGCACGGGCGCGGTGTCTATATCTTCGATCCAGCCGGACACGCACGGCTGCTCGCGTCTGACGCAAACTCAACGTCAGCGCTGACCCGGGATGTCAGAGCACTGCTGCAATAAGACGCGCCAGCCCCGAACCCCGTTCGCTGCGTGTGTGCAATCGTTGGCAGGACAACGCAGGCGTCGCACGCCTGATCGCCACCACGCCCGTTCGCGACGAGCAGGCGCGTTTACGATGAAGCTAGTCTGTCAGGCCCGCAGGCATGCTTGCTGCCGCGTGAGCCGGAATGGCTTGTTCGCCGACACCGGTCCACTCGGACACAAAGGCCTGGTAGTCGGGCCGTTTCACCGGCGCCGGCGTTTGAATCGGCGTGCCGATCGACACATGGCCCATACAGCGGTAGCCGGGCTTTTCAAAGCCCAACGCGTCATTGACTTCATCAACGTAGGTTCCCAGGCCCGTGCTCCAGTATGCACCGTACCCCAGCATATGTGCCGCGTTGAGCATATTGGTCACCGAGGCGCCTACCGCCAGCATGCGCTCGTGCTCGGGAATCCGTGTGCTGACGCTATCGAGATGGCACGCAACGGCAATGAGCAATGGCACCTTTTCAAGCCAGGCACGCGTGGACGCTTCCTTGGCGGCAGTAATCGGCCGCCCGGCACGCTCTGTCGCCGCGAGGGCCAACTCGGCCAGGTGCATGACCGCTGCACCACGTATCAGCGCAAAACGCCAGGGCCGCTCCCTGCCATGGTCGGGCGCCGACATGGCTGCCTGCAGGATCAGCGCCAGATGCTCGTCGGTGGGGCCCGGTGCTTGCACGTACTTGACGGAACAACGCGACAGAAGATAATTGAGAGGTGCAACAGACATACCTATTCCTTGACGAAAAAGCCGCGAAAAACTACCAGCGCCTACGAAAATGAGGAGTGGGCCAGCCTGCGACGGGCAACAGCAAGGCTCGCAGCCGCCCCGTTCAGACCTCCGGCAGCACGTAACTAAACAGGGCGGCAGGCAGCCACGATAAGCGCCTTCATGTCACGCACTGCCTTCTCCCAGCCATCGAACACGGCCCTGGCCACAATGGCATGCCCGATATTGAGCTCGGAAATCCCCGGAATGCCCGCAACCGTTTGCACATTGCCGTAATGCAGGCCATGACCTGCGTTGACGCGCATGCCACAAGCTATGCCATGCGTCACACCCTGGCGCACGCGCTGCAGTTCGTGCTCGGCCTGTTCACCTGCTGCGTTGGTAAAAGCTCCGGTATGCAATTCAATGACTGTGCTGCCGCAACGCGCCGCCGCATCGATCTGCGCGCGATCCGCATCAACAAAGAGTGAAACCCGCACGCCCGCGTCGTGCAACTGCCCGACCGCCGCCTTGACTGCCTCAAACTGCCCCACCACGTCAAGCCCACCCTCGGTAGTCAGCTCCTTGCGATTCTCGGGGACCAGGCAGACGTCCTCGGGCCGTACATGGCAGGCAATGTCGAGCATTTCCGGTGTGATGGCGCATTCCAGATTCATCCGAGTGCGCAACTTGGATCGTATGGCCACGACATCGGCGTCCTGGATGTGCCGACGGTCCTCGCGCAGATGCAGCGTTATGGCGTCGGCTCCGGCCTCTTCGGCACGAACCGCCGCCTCGACCGGATCGGGATAAGTGGTCAGACGCTGCTGACGCAGTGTTGCCACGTGATCAATATTCACACCAAGCTCAATCATTGCCAGCCTGCCTTTTCAACGAACAACACCGCATGGGCAAATCCGGCCGAACCCGATCCGCCCAGCCTAGCTACCCCGATTCGAATCCGCCAGCCAACCACCACCCAACGCCTTATACAATTCTACCCGGTTCGAAAGCGCGTTGAGTCGCACCTGCAGAAGCTGCTGCTGGGCGGAATACAACGCTATTTCGGCAGTTTGCACTTGCAAAAAGCTGTCGATGCCGGCGTCGTAGCGAAGCTGGGCCAATTTCAGAGTATTGCGCGACGTGCTCTCAAGGGACTGCAACGCCTCGAGTTGGCCGGTATAAGTGGCTTCACCCGCCAACGCATCGGCTACTTCACGAAAGGCTGTCTGTATCGTCTTTTCGTACTGCGAGACTGCGATATTCTTGCGCGCCTTGGCCAGATCCAGATTGCCACTTATCCCGCCTGAAAAGATCGGCACGGTCAACTGAGGCGAAAACGACCAAAACCGCTGGCTGGAGCTGAACAGCCCCCCCAGCGCGGGGCTGGCAAAGCCCAACAGCCCGGTAATGGAAATATTGGGAAAGAAAGCCGCCCGCGCGGCGCCGACGTTGGCATTGGCCGCCTCCAGCGTATTTTCGGCGCCAATGATGTCTGGACGCCGCGTCAGCAGATCTGAAGGCAGGCCCGCCGGGACTGCTGCCATCAACTGCTTCGTGCTGAATGGTGCCGCTGCGGGCAGATTAGGCGGTGGCGCCTGACCCAGCAAAAGTTGCAGCAGGTTGTGGGCCTGCTCCAATGCACGCCTTGTACTTTGCAGATCAGCGCTGGCGGTGTCCAGCTGCGCCTTGGCCTGGCTAAGGTCGAGCGCACCAGCCACCCCGGAGTCATAACGCCGCTTGACGAGGTCATAAGTGTCCTGATAGGACTGCAGCGTTTTTTGTACAAGCACCTGTCGCTGCTGTGCCGTGCGCAGCGAAAAGTAGGCCTCGGCAACTTGCGCCACAAGAGTAAGGTGCACCGTGCGCCGTGCCTGCTCAGTTGACAGATACTGCTGGTATGCCGCTTCGGTCAGATTCTTGACACGTCCGAAAAAGTCCAGTTCGAAAGCCGTACTGCCAATGCCTGCCTGATAATAGCGCGACACGTTGGACGCACCAGAATTGGCAAGCAGGTTGTCGGGATTGTGCTGTATCTGCGCGTTGCCGCCAATACCAAGGGTTGGCACGCGATCACTTTGCTGAATGCCGTACTGCGCGCGAGCCTCTTGAACACGTCCGGCTGCCACCCGTAAGTCCCGGTTGTTTTCAAGTGCAACGTTGATGAGCGCCAGCAGGCGTGGATCGCGGAAAAACTCGCGCCACCCCAGATCGGAGGCAGCGACGGCAGGAGCGGCAGTCGCTGCAGCAGACGAAGGCGAAAATTGTGGGAACTGCGCAGGAACAGGCGCCGCCGGGCGCTCGTAACGCGGAGCGAGCGAACACGCGCTCAAGGCCACCACGGTCGCAGCCGACAGTACCGCAAGGCGGAAATAGCGTTGGCTCATGCCTGCCCCCCTTCGGTGGGTGAACCCGGTTCGGGCTGGCTGCCACCCCCATCATGATGAACACTGGTCAGTGGCTTGTGAGCGCCCAAGAGCTTGGGCTTGGTTTTGAACAATGTCAGCACCACGACAAAAAATGTGGGAACGAAAATCAAGGCCAGCGGTGTTGCCGCAAGCATGCCGCCCAGCACGCCGAGGCCCACCGCGTTCTGACTCGCCGAACCTGCGCCGGTTGCAATGGCCAGCGGCACAACTCCCAAAATAAAAGCAAATGACGTCATGAGAATGGGCCGGAATCGCAGGCGCGCACCTTCGACAGTAGCCTCGATGATATTACCGCCCTGAGCGTACGTGTCCTTGGCGAATTCCACGATCAGGATGGCGTTCTTGGCCGCCAGGCCTATTACTGTAACCATGCCTACCTGGAAATATACGTCGTTTGACATCCCCAGGGCCTTGATGAGACCCACGGCGCCCAGCATGCCAAGCGGAACCATCAGCATGACCGACAACGGGATCGCCCAACTTTCATACAGGGCACACAGCAGCATGAAAACAACCAGCATGGCCAGCCCCATCAGGATCAACGATTGGCTACCTGCCTGCCTTTCCTGATACGACAGGCCCGTCCACTCATGACCAAGGCCGGGTGGAAGCTGACTCATGAGCCGCTCGGTTTCGGCCATCGCCTGACCCGTGGAATATCCAGGCGCAGCCGAGCCGCCAATGCGTATCGATTCGTAGCTGTTGTAGCGCACGATTTGCGTCGGCCCCTGCGTCCATTTGGCCGTGATGAACGATGACAGCGGCACGGGTCGGCCAGCGCTATTGATAGCGTTGAGTTTCATGATGTCGTCCAGGTTCATGCGGTGCTGCGCGTCAGCCTGCACCCAGACGTTCTGTACCCAGCCCATATTGGGAAACTGCGATACGTAGGACGAACCCAGTGCCGTAGAGAGCACTGTCGACACTTCATCGAACCCCACACCCAGCGCCGCAGCCTTGGCCCTATCAACCGTCAGACTTAGCTGCGAGCCGGCGCTAAGGCCCGTAATACGCGTGTTGGCAAGCACAGGACTCTTTGCAGCAAGCTGCAACAACTGCTGGGCCGCCCCCACCAGCACATCATGGCCCACGTTGCCGCGATCTTCCAGGCGCAGGTCAAAGCCTGACGCATTGCCCAGCGACGAAATGGCCGGAGGTACCAGTGAAAACACCATGGAGTCGGGCAACCCGAACAAGAGCTGCGCGTTGGCCTTGTTCGCCAGCGCCTGTGCCGAGTTGGCGTAGCCCTTGCGCTCGGAGAAGTCCTTGAGCATCACGAACGCCAACGCAGCATTCAACCCGTTACCGTTGAAGCTGAAGCCCTGCACCGTGACGAGGTTGGTGACCTGCGGCTGGCTCAGGAAAAACTTCTCAACCTTTTGAAGCGTCTCGACCGTGCGATTGGCGCTGGAACCAGCCGGCAGCTCGATATTGGAAATCAGGTATCCCTGGTCCTCTTCGGGCAGGAACGACGAGGGCAGACGCATGTACATCACCCCCAACCCAATCAGCAACAGCAGATAGATGAACATCATGCGCCCGCCACGCTTCAGGCTGCGGCGCACCCAGCCCTCGTACCCAATGGTGACACGATTGAATGATTTGTTGAACCACCCGAAAAAGCCGCGCTTGGTTTCATGGTAGCCCTTCGGCACAGGCTTGAGAATGGTCGCACACAGAGCGGGGGTAAAGGACAGGGCCAGAAAACCCGAAAACAGTATGGAAACGGCCATGGCCACGGAAAACTGGCGGTAGATGACCCCGACGGAGCCACTCATGAAACCCAGGGGCAGGAACACCGTAGCCAGCACCAGTGTCATACCAACCACTGCACCGCTGATCTGCGGCATCGCCTTCTTGGTTGCCTCGGCGGGCGGCAACCCTTCCTCGACCATAATGCGCTCGACATTCTCGATCACCACAATCGCATCGTCGACCAGAATGCCAATGCCCAGCACCATGGCGAACATGGTCAGCACGTTAATCGAGAAGCCCAACGCCAGCATGACGGCAAACGCACCCAGGATGGCAATGGGAACCACCAGCGCGGGAATCAGCGTATAGCGGATGTTCTGCAAGAACACGAACATCACGATAAACACCAGCAGCATGGCTTCAAACAGCGTATGTATCACCTGGTTGATTGAAAGCTCGACGTAAGGTGTTGTGTCGTACGGAATGGAATACGTGATGCCAGGCGGAAAATATGCTGCCAGTTCCTGCATCTTGGCTCTTACGCCCTTCGCTGTGGCCAGCGCGTTGGCGTCCGAGGTAAGCGAGACGGCAAATGCGGCGGTGGGTTTGCCGTTCAGACGCGCACCGAACTGGTAGGAATCCGAACCGATTTCAATACGCGCGACATCGCGCAAATGCACGCTGGAACCATCGACATTGGAACGAAGCACAATAGCGCCAAAGTCTGCGACGCTGTGCAACTGACCATTGACAACAATAGGTGCTGTCACTCGCTGTGACTTTGGATTGGGTGGCGCGCCAATGATCCCCGCCGAAATAAGGGTGTTCTGCTGTGCAATGGCGGCATTGACCTGCGCCATGCTCAGGTCGTAGCCAACCAGCTTGTCGGGATCGACCCAGATGCGCATGGCACGAGGAGCTGAAAACAGCTGGAAGTTACCGACACCCGGAACACGCGAAATGGCATTTTGCACATTGCGCGTAATGTAGTCGGCCAACCCGATTTCATCCATCGATCCATCGGTGGACGACATGGTCACCACAAGCAGGAAATTAGGGTTGCTTTGCCGCACCTGCAGGCCCTGGCGGGTTACCGCAGCAGGCAGTTTGGCGGTGACGTTGGATATGCGGTTCTGCACATCGACCTGAGCAAGGTCAGGATTGGTACCCGGCGCGAACGTAGCCGTAATCTGCGACTGTCCGTTGGAATCGCTGACCGATTCGTAGTAAAGAAGACCCTTCGCCCCGTTCAGCTGGTTCTCGATGATGCTCGACACTGAATCGGCGACGTCCTGCGCCGAAGCACCGGGGTACGTGGCCTGGATGGTGATTGATGGCGGCGCGACATCCGGGTACTGAGCCACCGGCATGTTCGGAATGGCCAGAATCCCGGCCAGCATAATCGCCAGCGCGACTATCCAGGCAAAAATGGGCCGGTCAATGAAAAACTGTGGCATATACGCTCACTCTAAGTGTGTTACCACGGGGCGCAGCCCGTACCTGACGTTCGCTCGGCCATTGCCGTGACTTTGGCACAGCACTACGAACCTGACTGCGGGTCTTTGCCGCTCTCGGTGTGGGCAGCAGCGGCTGGTGCGGCCGCTCCGGGCGACGAAGCGCCGGCCGACCCGGCGGAAGGTGCACCAGCCGGCCGTGCGCCTGGCACTTTCCAGGGCATGGCCTGAACCTTGGCCCCCGGACGAATCTTCTGAAACCCCTCGACCACTACCACATCGCCCGCCTTCAGCCCCTTGTCGATGACATACTTTCCACCAATTTCAAGACCGACGGTGACCGGCACGGCCACCACCTTTTCGTCCTTGACCACCATCAGGATATTGATTCCACCCGCTGTGCGCTGAACAGCCTGTTTGGGCACCATCAACGCCTTTTCATCCACACCCTGGGGCAGATTGACGCGCACATACATGCCTGGCAAAAGAATCTGGTCGGGATTGGAAAACTCGGCACGCAGATTGACCTGGCCAGTCGTGGGGTCAACCGAGATGCCCGAAAACAGAAGCTTCCCGTCATGGTCGTAAAGCGAACCATCTTCCAGCATGATCTTCACCTTGGCCGAGCCGTCGGGCGACTGCGCCAATGCGCCGCTGGCCAACGCCTTGCGCAGCTGCGCCAGCTCGATGGTGGAACGGGTAAAGTCAACGTAGACGCGGTCAATCTGCTGCACAGTGGCCAATTGTGTGGCTGCCGTGGCGCTTGCCAGCGCACCTTCGGTGACCATCGCCTTGCCGATACGACCCGCGATGGGCGACACGACACGCGTATAGCCAAGGTCGATGTCCGCCGATTGCAATGCGGCCTTGGCTGCCGCTACGGAGGCCTGCGCCTGCGCCGATGCCGACACGGCATTGTCGTAATCCTGACGGCTGATCGCGTGGGCACCGATAAGCCCGGCATACCGTTGGGCCAGCAGCTTTGCGCTTTGAGCATCGGCCTGGGCACGCTTGAGCTGCGCCGCGGCCTGAGCCTGCGCCGCACGATACGGCGCCGGGTCGATGACAAACAGCAATTGTCCTGCCTTGACCTCACTGCCCTGGGCAAAATTTATATCCGTGACAATGCCATTGACCCGCGCACGTATTTGCGCGTCCTTGATGGCTTCAACTCGCCCTGGAAGCTGGATATAAATATCTGCGCGAACCGGCTCGACGGTAACAACACTGACCGGAACCTTCATGTCACCCATATGCGGCGGCGATTTGTCGCCGCATGCTGCGAGCACCACCACTGAAGTGATCGCAGCCGCAAAAAACCGTTGCCGCGCGGACAGGCCGAAAATGTGCATTTCACAACCCCCAACACGAGCGCCCTGACGCGAGGGCAGCCCAGTGCCTGTAATTTTTAGTAAACGGCAAGTTTACCGCAAAAACAATTTGCCTAGGCAGACAGTTTTTGTGACCAAAGGCGTCCGGGGAATTTCGGGCACGACGAGACCCCACAAGGGTTTACAGCCGGTCACGATGCGTCGGCAGGGAAACGCCTATTTTATGATTTCGACTCCTGGCTTGACGATCGTCGAGGGCAGAGTCAAATGCAATTTCTTCTCCACTGTTTCGTTGACAAACAGTTTCGGCTTGCCAACGGCTTGCTGCGGCATGTCACCCGGCTTTGCACCCTTCAATATCTTGACAACCATGCCGCCTGCCTGTATGCCCAGGTCGTGGTAATTGATTCCCAGCGCGGCAACGGCTCCGAGCCTGACGCTGTCGGTATCCGTTGCAATCAGGGGAATCCCCGCATCGTTGCCAGTCTTGACCAAGGCTGCGTATGCAGACATAACCGTGCTGTCGGCATTGGTATAAAAAACGTCTGCCTTGTCAATCAGGCTGCGAGCGGCGGCGCCCACGTCAGCCGGGCGCGACGCAACAGCTTCAACCAACGACATGCCCCGCTTGGACAGAACCTCACGCAAGCGCGCAACAAGGGCGACCGAATCCGCCTCGTGAGGGTCATACACCATGCCCACCGTCACGGCATCGGGCACCAACGCTTCGATCAGATCGACCTGCTTGTCCAGCGACAGGTAATCGGAAACACCGGTCACGTTGGTTCCCGACGCACCGCCGGCCGAGGGCACCAGCTTGACCGCAACAGGGTCGGTCACTGCAGCGTAAACGATGGGAATCGTGTCGGTTGCACCCGCTGCGGCTTTTGCTGCCTGCGCCCCAACGGCCACGATGACAGTGGGATGTCTACCGACGATGTTACGGGCAATCTGTGCTGCCATGACCGCGCCGCCCTGCACAGACTGTGTTTGCCATTTCAAACCCCGCGCTTCGGTGTAGCGCGCGCGGGTCAACGCTTCCTTGACTCCCGCGCTGACAGCGGCCACGGCAGAATCCTGGCCAGATACCATGACGGCAACCGACTGCGCCATCGATGATGCCGGCTGCAATGCACCGCCCAGCAGAAAAAGAAAGAGCACGAGCCTGAAAAGCGATGCAAGCGATACCCGGCGCAGCCTGCCAAAGGCTCTGGCGTCAGACAACGAACTCCCCCGCTTGCTCATGAGTGGACAGCAAAAATCGGGCCCAGTGTCGCGCAGGCAGTTTGTAGATCGATTCCAGACGGTCTGCGCGCGCCTGGAGCTGCTTGGTGCCAATACGTAATAACGGCCCCTTGAACGCCAGCACAACACTATTGCCTTCGTCAACTTCCGGCAGCTCGATGACCCGCCCGTCGAAGGCTTCACGAATATTCGCCATATTGCGCGGAAAACTTTCATGATCACCGAAAAGATTCACCGTCATGATGCCGACGTCGCCAAGGGCCCTGAAACACAATTGATAAAACTGCACGGAATCGCGCACCGGACCGCGTGCCGACGCGTCGTACAAATCCACCATCAGCGCCATATAGCGCGCGATATTCCTGTTTTCGTCGAGCCAGAGCTGGGCATCAACATGCTCGATACGCGAACGCTCGTTTTCGGGAAGCCGAAAATACGCGCGGCACATTGCGGTGACCGCCGGATTCCATTCCGCCGTTTCCGCCGTCGCGTTCGTATAGGCCAACGTATAGCGCAACAGCGAACCCGCCCCAAGGCCCAGCAGACCGACGCAACTGTCCTTGTCAGGCTCCAGGAAAAGCAGCCAGGACATCATTTGCCTTGCATACGCCAGCACCAATTCGGCGGGACGACGAATGCGCATCGCGCCCTGCACCCATTCCGTTCCAAGATGCAAGTACCGCACGCCCGCCAGCTCGGACATGATGGGAATGTCATCGCACGACGGCGTGTCCAGACTCATACTCAAGCGAACTCCAGCGTCGCCACCACAGGGGCATGATCGGAAGGCTGTTCGTTGCGGCGCGGTTCTTTGTCAATGATGCACGCCGTGCAATAGGCAACCAACTCCTTGGACAACAGTACATGGTCGATACGCGCCCCAGCGTTACGACGGAAAGAAAGCTGGCGATAATCCCACCAGCTGAACGATTTTTCGGGCTGCTCGAACTGGCGAAACGCATCGGTCAACCCAAGGTCCAGCAAGGCGCAGAAAGCTTCTCGCTCGGGCAACGAAACCAGGATATTGCCCTCCCACTTGACCGGGTCGTACACATCGTCGTCATGAGGCGCAACGTTGTAGTCGCCAAGAATCACCAACCGCGGGTACTGCTCAAGCTCGGATCGTAGCCACTCTCGCAGCGCGAGGAACCACTTGAGCTTGTACTCGTACTTGTCGCTGCCCACCGCCTGACCGTTCGGGCAGTATGCACTGATGACGCGAATATCACCCACGGCGCTGGGAAACGTCGCCGCCACGATACGCTGCTGGTCATCTTCGAAGTCGGGTAAATTTCGCTGCACCTGCGTGCCCGCCACCCGCGAAATCACGGCAACGCCGTTATAAGTCTTCTGTCCGGCCCAGCAAGCCTCATAGCCCACGTCGGTAAAAGCTTCCAATGGGAATTTGTCATGTGCCAGCTTCAGTTCCTGCAGGCACAGCATGTCAACGGGATTATCCCGCAGCCACGCCAACACTTGCGGCAGACGCACTTTAAGCGAATTGATGTTCCAGGTAGCAAGTTTCATGGACTCGTTGATGCCCTGTGTTTTCGTTGGACCGGCGCGGGACTGATTGTACCGCGCAGGGTTGAGGGGCTGCCTGGCGCGAGCGCCGACGGGCAAAAGGAGCCCCATCGGGCCAGTGCTCGCCGCGTATCCAGCACATCTACACAAAGCGCGCCGTCCGTGATAACCTGCATCGCCAGGCACGTAACGCCGATGGTTTTCCATAGGCCGATTTAATCATTACAATCCACTACTGTTATCTGTGGCGCCAGCCATTACGGTTCGACGTGCCAGGAAGATCTGAACAAGTTTTCAGAAGTAGTCTCCCATGCCAAGGCCGCCTTCACATCAAGGTGGCCTTGGGTGCATGCAGACCACGCGAAGCCCTGCCCAGACCGCCTTTAACCCATATTTAAGGTGAATAGATGCATCGAGTTCTTCGCTTTGAGCACGCGCGGCGCATGAAAGAATATGTCCAAAACATAGCCCCGGGCATTTTCCTGCAAGAACTTCTCAGCAAACCAGGCACAGTCGGTGCAGTGTGCCCAAGCTCACGCTTCCTTGCTGCCAGCATGGCCCAAGAGGTACCGCAAGACGAAGAAGGCCTGGTCATCGAGCTTGGCGCGGGCACTGGTGTTGTTACTCAAGCCTTGCTGAACCACGGGGTTGACCCCTCCGACCTGCTGGTGATCGAGTACTCGGCCGTTTTCGTGCAACGTCTGCGGCAGCGCTTCAAAAATCTGAACATCGTGCACGGCAACGCGGCTGACCTGTGCCAACTGGTCCCCGCCGGACGCAAAGTCAGGTGTATCGTCTCAAGCCTGCCGCTATGTTCACTGCCGCGCACCGTCACACAGGCCATCCTGCAACAGTGGCTGACGCTCCTGCAGCCGGGCAATGTGGCCATTCAGTTCACCTACCACCTGCGCGAGCCCGAATGGAGCAAGAACCTGGCCATGCTGCGCACCAATTCAAAAATTGTGTGGGCCAACTTCCCCCCTGCAAACGTCAGCACCTACTCGGTCGAACAAACTCAGGAAGCCACGCTCGGTCGCTGACCACAGTGGCCTGCAACGCCACGCCGGGCCGCTCCCGCAACGCGGACGCCGTATCGGCGTCTTCAGCCTCTGCGAGCCCGGCCTTCCCGGGCTGTTGACCCGAGATGCAGCTTCCCATGGCCAGCTAGAGGATATACGGGGCACGCCGGACTAAAGCGTATTGAACAAACGTGGGGGAATTTGTTATTCTCTTACGCTTGAAACTCTGTGACGGTTGAACGCGAATGTCGGTCTCTGGCAATATTTTCATGGTGGTCGCACCAAGCGGGGCTGGCAAATCAAGCCTTGTCAACGCCTTGCTCAAGCGAGACCCGGACATTCTGCTGTCCATTTCCTGCACGACGCGTGTACCCAGGCCAGGAGAAAAGGAAGCACAGCACTACTACTTCGTCGACAAAGAAGAATTCATGCTGATGCGCGAGCACAGCGAACTGCTCGAGTGGGCCGAAGTGCATGGCAACTTCTACGGCACGCCCCGCAAGCACATCGAAGATGGCATCAGGCGCGGGCTGGACGTCCTGCTTGAAATTGACTGGCAGGGCGCACGTCAAATCCGACAGCACTACCCGGATGCGGTGGGCATCTTTATCCTGCCTCCATCCATTGAAGCGCTGGAAACCCGACTGAAAAAGCGCGGGCAGGACGCACCACAGGTTATTTCCAAGCGACTATTGGCGGCAGGCGGCGAAATGTCACATGTTTCCGAATGTCAATATGTTATTATTAATCAAGAATTTAGCGTCGCCGTAGAACAATTCGCGCAAATCGTTGCGGCGACAAGGTTGCGCTATGCCGTACAAGCGGCACGCAACTCAGATCTTTTTTCCAATTTGGGCATCAAACAATCTATTGCCTGATGCG
>SCSG01000004.1 GCA_004322135.1 Burkholderiaceae bacterium
TGGAGCAGCCGATCAAGCATGGCGGCTGTTAAAGTCTGATCGTCGGCAAAGGCTGAAGACCACTGCCCGAAGGGCAGGTTGCTGGTCAGCATAATGCTGCCACGCTCGTAGCGCTTGCCCGCCTTGACCATTGCCGCTCTTTACAAGAGCCGGTGGCAGGTCGAGCTGTTCTTCAAATAATGGAATGGTCGCCCCTTCCCGAAACGGCATCAATGCGCCAAAGTGGCGATCGATTTATTCACTTGAAAAGAAAGGAGCGACCGTCATGAAGATTACAACAATAGGCATCGATTTGGCCAAAAACGTCTTTCAAATCCATGGAGCCGATGCGCGGGGTCGCGCGGTGCTGCGCCAGCAACTGAAGCGCGCCCAAATGCTGCCGTTCTTTGCCAGACTGGAGCCATGCAAAGTTGCTATTGATGCGTGTGGCAGCGCCCACTACGGGGCAAGAAAGCTTCAGGCCTTAGGCTTTGAGGTCATGCTTATCGCGCCGCAGTATGTGAAACCCTATGTGAAGCGCAACAAGAACGATGTGGCCGATGCCGAGGCGATTTGCGAGGCCGCCACGCGCCCGGGCATGCTGACGGTGCCAGTCAAGACAGCCAGCCAGCAGGCGATCCTCAGCGTGCACCGTGCCCGCCAGGGGTTTGTGAAGGCGAGGACGGCGCAAGCCAACCAGATTCGAGGCCTGTTGGCGGAGTTCGGCTTCACGATTCCGCAGGGAATCAGTCACCTCGCCAAATGCGTGCCCGAGATTATCGAAGATGGCGAAAACGACCTGCCCGGGAACTTTCGGCTGTTGATCGCTCGCCTCACGGAGCACCTCAAGGTGCTTGACGGCCAAGTGGCCGAGCTCGAAGCTGAGATCACGCGTAGGCGCGAAAGAACGGGGCTGTGCACAAGACCGCGGAAAACAACCACGCGGAGATGTTTAGGTTGGGGCTGTGAGACGTACCGTTGTTTCGCATCGGCAACACCGTAGTGTGGGGGCAGGGCGGCTTGTGGGCGGTGGACGAAGCGTTGAAGGATAGAAAGGACGGGCCAGTGCTTGTGGCCCTGGCATTCCCGATGCCGCAGGAGGAAGCAGCTACTGGTTCTCTGGCTTGAGCAGGCGGATCAGCGGTAGGTAGCCATACTTCTTCAGCATCGGGCCGCGCTGTTTGTACATCTCGTCGTTACCATGGGCGCCGTGCCCCTCCAGTAGCCGATTCATGAAATTGAAGCAGCAAACAACCATGATGGCATCGTGGAGCGCCTTTTCGTCCCACCCTGCATCGTAAACTGCTTGGGTGTCCGTTGCAGTGAGGCTTGCTGGCTCCTTAGTCAATTTGCGCGCGACCTGCAATATCGGCAGCATCCGCGCGTCGACGCCAGCGCCATTGAGATCGTTGACCATTCGGTCGACCACCGTGGCGGGTGTGCCATAGGCTTTTGTCGTTTCAGAGTGAACCCCATAGCAATAGCGACAAGCATTGAGTCCCGAGACATAGGCTGCGATCATCTCGCGCTCGCCTTCGCTTAGCGCAGAAGGTGCGCGCATGAGTGCCTCGTGCAACTGCATCAGCGCCGCGCCCGCATCGGGGCTCATTTTGAGAATGTCCGGCACCGTCGCCTGCGGTCCCAAACTCGGAAACTTTGTCGTCGTCATCGCTTTCCCTTCTGTCACGTAAGTTTTCAATTGTGCAACTGTGCCTATACACGAATACAACCTTACGCGGGCCGCAGGATTTCGTCAAACGCACCGTTGACCATAAAAATATCCGCAGGCAGTCGAGTTCTACACGGAGCTTGCGCGCACCGAAATCGACAAACCGCAACGTCTTCGCCTGCGTCCGGCGAAAACGTAAAGCGACACATCAAACTAACAAAATAACGTGCGATATGGCCGCTAGGAGGGCAGTCCATTCAACGTCATCGCACTGAACTGGAGCCGTGGCCGCCTACCATCCGAATTGCATTCTACGGACTCAATCGTCTGGCTTGTGTCGTTCAGGCAGCGGCGTTAACCTGGCATCTCGGCCATTCAGCGATGCCGAATAGCAAGGGCGGCTAGAACAGTGATACCCAGAGTGGCCGCCTCGGCAAGACTCAACGGCAGAAACCCCCATTCGCCGACGACAACACCTGCTATGGCGCCAGCAAGGCCTCCGACGCCTCCCATCACGAGATCCGAGAATCCCTGGACTGCGGGGCGTAAATCGAGCGGCAACGCGGAAGTAATTGCCGTGGATGTACCAATCATCGTGCACGACCAACCCAACCCGATCGACAGCAAGCCGACTGCAAAAAGAATCAACGAGGAAGTGAAAATCGCGATCACGGCCACACCGGTCAACATCATCGTGGCACCAGTCAGCGTGACCGATCGCGGCCCGATCCTGTCGGTGCACCATCCTACCAACGGTGACAGACTATACATGCCGGCAATGTGAAGGCCAATCACCGCGCCGATCGTTTCAAGGCTGGCGCCGTCACGCTGCATCTGCAACGGTGCAATCACCATGACCGCCAGCATCGCTGCGTGTGCGGTGGCGATAGCCAATATTGCGTATACAACCTGTCGGCGCATCCTCACCGCCGAGAGCGCCGATACATGTTGGCGCGATGAATCTTTGCTGGGGGCGAACTGGCGCGCCAACAGCAGTGGATCGACTTTTATGCCCAACGCTATCCAGCCTCCGGCAATAAGTGCGCCGAGTGCTGCTACCAGGAAACCACCCGTCAGTCGCGGTAGTCCGAACATTAGTGCCACGTCCCCTGCGGGACCTGCCAAGGCGGGCCCCGCAGCTGCGCCTGCGGCGGTAGCCCACATCACCACCGACATGGCTCGGCCTCGATGTTGTTCGTGGGCAAGATCCGTGGCTGCAAATCGTGCCTGCCACGTCCCCGCGAGCCCTGCGCCCACGAAGATCATCCCGAACGTTAACAGAATCAACGAACTTTCCAGGCCTGCAAGCACGCAGACGAGACTACCGAACAAGCATGCCGCATATCCCGCCACCAAGCCTACCCGCCGACCGTGTGAGTTACTGACCCGCGCGATTATGTAGGCGGCGCCTGCGGCACCTAATTCGCGACTTGTCTGCGGAATGCCTGCTAAGGTAGCGGACCCCACGATCTGGTTCGCCAGTAGCGTGGTTACCGCTAGGGCCGCGAATGCACCAATACCCCCGCCTACTTGACTACCCGCTAAAGTGATCAGTGTGGTTCGCTGCACTCGTGCTTTAAGTGTCTGCTCGCTGTTCGCAGTTGTGGAGAGGTGGTTCAGAGGTGGCTTCATGCAGTTGGACAGTAAATCGGTATTTTTTTTGGCTACGACTAGGTTCCAGTCATTTATGGCCATTATGGTGATTCAACCTGGGCCTGTCCATCGATCCTTGCACTTTGAACAACAAGAAAAGCGCCGAGAGAAATCGATTCCCAGACGAGCACTTTGGGTTTCAATCGCGCGTGTTATGAAATTTGCGCCGCAAGGCCCTTAACTCTGGACCTTGATCCATGGTGTAGACTCGTTGCATGAACACACAATCTACTTCATTCACTATCGGGGCCGTTGCCAAGCGTGTCGGCGTGGCGATCGACACGATCCGTTACTACGAGCGCGAGGGCCTTTTGCCCCAGCCACAGCGACGTGCCTCAGGCTATCGAAGTTATGGCGATGGAGCGATCACGCAGTTGCGCTTTATCCGCCGGGCCAAGCATCTTGGCTTCACACTGGATGAGATTCGCGAATTGCTCTCGCTCTCGCATGATCGCCAGAAGGGGGTGGCTGCGGTGAAACAACGCGCACAGTTGCGGCTGGTGGCGTTAGACGCGCGTATTGCCGAGTTGCAGCGTGTGCGTGATGGGCTGGCGCAACTGGTGAAGTCCTGTCGCGGACACGGCACACCAGACCAATGCCCGATTTTGCAGGCCCTGACCGATGAGGAGATGCCATCATGAGCGAGCCGAAATCCTACCAAGGTGTCAGCCAGTTGGCCGACGTGATGGCAACCGATCCGGTGTGCGGGATGAAGGTGAATCCACACACCGCCAAGCAGCATGTTGAGCATGCGGGCAACACCTACTACTTCTGTGGACAGAGTTGTCACGACAAGTTCATGGCCGAGCCACTGGCTTGGCTCGAAGGTCACGCGGCCCCGCCGGTCGCGGCGCCGGGCGCGATCTACACCTGCCCGATGCACCCGGAAGTCCAGCAGATTGGACCCGGCGAGTGCCCTAAGTGCGGCATGGCGCTGGAGCCAATGCTACCCAGCGAGGACGAGAACGACGGTGGTGAAGTGCGCGCAATGACGCGCCGCTTCTGGCTGTTGGTGGCTTTCACGCTGCCGGTGTTCCTGTTAGCGATGGGACCGCATATGTTCGGTTGGCGGCTACCGACGCCATGGAATTGGATAACCGACTGGGTCGAGGCGATACTGGGGACGGCGGTGGTGCTGTGGGGTGGGGCGCCATTTTTCAAGCGCGGCTGGAATTCGCTTCGGCCGTGGCGGCCGAACATGTATACGCTGGTCGGCGTGGGTACGGGCGTGGCCTGGCTCTACAGCACGGTGGCATTTTTGCTGCCGGGGATCTTTCCGGCCAGCTTTCGTGATATTCATGGTCAGGTCGGTGTGTATTTTGAAACAGCGGCGGTGATCGTCACCCTGGTCACGCTGGGCGATTTTCTGGAGCTGCGCGCGCGCCGTCGTACCGGTGCCGCACTGAAGGCGCTGCTGGGGCTGGCACCGAAGACTGCGCATCGACTTGCCGCCGACGGCAGCGAGAACGACGTGCCGTTGGCTGAGGTGCACGCGGGCGATTCCTTGCGCGTTCGCCCCGGCGAAAAGGTACCAGTCGATGGTGTAGTGCTTGACGGCGAGAGCCACGTCGACGAGTCGATGCTTACCGGCGAGCCGATGCCGGTAAGCAAGACAAAGGGCGAGCCGGTTACCGGTGGCACGGTGAATCAGGATGGCGCGCTGACCATGCGCGCGAAAAGGGTCGGCGGCGAGACTATGCTGGCACAGATCGTTGCGCTGGTGGCCAAAGCTCAGCGCAGCCGCGCGCCGCTACAGCGTGTGGCCGATCGCGTTGCGGCATGGTTTGTGCCGGCGGTGTTCGTCTGCTCCATACTGGCGTTCGCCGGCTGGGCCTGGCTTGGTCCCGATCCGAAGCTGGCGCATGCGTTGATCGCGGCGGTGTCGGTGCTGATCATTGCCTGTCCGTGCGCGCTGGGGCTGGCCACGCCGATCTCGATCATGGTGGCCAGTGGCCGAGGTGCCCAGAACGGCGTGCTGTTCAAGGATGCCAGCGCGATTGAGGCGCTGCGCGACATCGATACACTGGTGCTTGACAAGACCGGCACGCTGACCGAAGGCAAGCCGGCGCTGACCGAGCTGTTGCCGCTGGGTGAACTGCCGCGCGAACGCCTGCTGCTGCTGGCTGCTGCCTTGGAGCAACCCAGCGAGCATCCGCTGGCGCGGGCGATTGTCAATGCTCTGGACGGTGAAACGCCGCTGTCGGTGGAGGATTTTCGCACCCTGACTGGCCGTGGCGTGCAGGGTCGTGTCGACGGCCGCCTGGTGGCGCTGGGCAATGCGCGACTGCTGGACGAGCTCAAGATCAGTGCCGACGACAAGGCCACACAACAGGCCGAAGCGCTGCGCGGCGACGGTGCCACGGTAATGTTTCTTGCCGTCGATGGCGTACTGGCTGGCCTGATCGCGGTGGCTGATCGGATCAAGCCGGGCACAGCGAAGGCGATTGCAGCATTGCATGCCGACGGCCTGCGCCTGGTGATGCTGACCGGCGACAATGCAACCACGGCGGGCGCAGTGGCGCGCCAACTGGGCATCGATGAAGTGCATGCCGATGTGACACCAGCCGACAAGGCGGCGGTGGTGACCGGGCTGAAGAGCGAGGGTCGCCGCGTGGCGATGGCCGGCGACGGCATTAACGACGCGCCCGCACTGGCAGCGGCGGACGTAGGCATTGCGATGGGCGGCGGCACCGACGTGGCGATGGAAAGCGCGCAGGTGACCCTGATCAAGGGCGATCTGGGCGCCATCGCACGGGCGCGCTCGCTGTCACGGGCTACGGTGCACAATATCCATCAGAACCTGTTCTTCGCCTTCATCTATAACTCGATTGGCGTGCCGCTGGCGGCCGGGGTGCTGTATCCGGTACTGGGTATCACGTTGTCACCCATGGTGGCTGCGTTGGCCATGAGTCTGAGCTCGGTTTCTGTGGTGAGCAATGCGCTGCGACTGCGCAAGGTGGCGTTGTGATGCAACGTACCGGCAAGTGCCTTGCGATCGATCATTAGGACGAAAGCTTGTTGATGTAATTGTCATCACCGCAGGGTTGTGAAGGTCTTGACCGCAATATCGCGGTTATTGGCGTGCCATAGAGGTGGGTCGATGCGAGCAATCGCCGGATCGGTGTAAGTGCGCCAGGATATGGTGAACGCACTCAGCCCGTTAGCCAGATTCACAACCTGCAGGAAATAGCTGATCAGGCACGCTAAAAGTCGTTGAGGATTGCATGTGCTTTCACGGCAACATGGATTCGATGTCGGATGCCGCCGTGGGGTAGGCGAAGGTGGCGTGGCGGATCGCGTCGGCGGTGAGTCCGCTGCGCATGGCAAAGCCGAACAGGTTGATCACCTCGGCGGCGTCCGGGCCGATTAGATGCGCGCCGAGGATGCGCCCGCTACCTTCCTCCACCAGCACTTTATAGCCGTAGCATGATTCGTTGACGCGGCGGGCAGTGAACCAGTCCGGTACGTTGGCGTGGGCAACCTTGTAGCGCAGGCCTCGTGCGTTCGCCTCGCTTTCCAGCAATCCCACGCGCGTCAGCGTGGGCAGGGTGAAGACCGCGCTGGGGATGCCGGTGTAATCGACCGTAGCCGCGCGCGTACCGAGCAGATTGTCGACGACGGCGTGGGCCTCCAGCGCGGCCACTGGAGTTAGCGGCAAGGGCCCGCCGACCGCATCGCCCGCAGCGTACACCGCCGGGTTGGTCGTGCTGTGCAAATGCGCGTCCAGACGCAACTTGCCGTGCTCATGCGCAATGTCGGCAGCGTCCAGGTTGAGTGCTTCCAGCGCGGGCGCACGTCCGCCACTGTGAATCACCAAGTCGGCGGCCATCGTCACCCGGCCATCGGCGTTCTGTGCCTCGACCTCGAAGGCGTCGCCGCGCTTGCGTACCGCTTTCACTTCGTGATCCAGGCGCACGTCGACGCCGAGTGCGCGGGTGCGTTCGAGCAGCTGCGCCACCAGATCCGGATCGAACCCGACCAGCGGATGCGCGCTGCGGTTGAGTATAGTCACCTTCGCGCCAGCGCGCGCAGCGATGTGGGAAAACTCGAAGCCTATATAGCCGCCACCGACCAGCACGATGCGTGAGGGTAGCGCGTCGAGCTCCAGGAAGTCGTCACTTAACGCCAGGTGCTCGAAACCATCGATCGGTAATTGCACTGGTTCCGCGCCGACCGCAATTACGATGTGTCGTGCGGTGAGTGTGGTGTCGCCCACTGTGATAGTGTTCCTTCCCGTGAAGCGTGCGTGTCCATGGTAGGCGTCGATGCCTTCTCTGATGTAGGCATGTTCGCGATTTTCCGGCACCGGTTCAGTGAACGAACGCTTGTGTCGTTGCAGCGCGGCCCAGTCGATGTGGATGTCACCCTGCACCGTGCCAATTGCGCCCATACGCGCGAACCCGTCGACCACCTCAGTCGCGGCGATCAGCATTTTCTTCGGGTCGCAGCCGCGCAGCGCGCAGGTACCTCCGAACGGTCGATGGTCGATGACCGCTACCGACCAGCCAGCCTTGCGGCAGTTGAAGGCGGTGACATTGGCGGCGGTGCCGCTGCCAATGACGATCAGGTCATACTTAATGTCTGTCATGTCGCTTCACTCCGGTCACCTTGATTCAACTAGTGTACCCGTGCTCGTTCGCCGCTTGCCGCAGGAGCCCGCGCGACGAAAAGATCCGTAAAGCCTACGGGCCAATTGGCTCGAATGAGACGTTCCGCAATCTCGCTGCTGGTGCGAGTATGTCTTATCGCTCTCTCTCTTCATCCCGCGCAGCACGAAAGCTGTTTCACGTCTTTAAAGAAGGTTTGCGCCGCGAGCTTTAGCCTGGCCGAAATCGCGGAACTGCTCAGATTGGAAGATGGCACCCATTGCGATGAAGCCAGCAGCCTGGCCGAGCACAAGCTTCAGGATGTGCGCGAAAAGATGGCCGACTTGGGGCGCATGGAAGTCGCGCTATCCAAACTTGTGTGTGCCTGCCATGCGCACACGGGAAGTATCTCTTGCCCACCGATCGCATCGCTGCAGGCGCAAGAAGTACTTCGTGCTCCCAGCGCTGGGTAATACGCCTCATTATTATTGCCAGTGAGCACGTCAATAGCAGCATACAGGCTGGCTGCATTGTGACTTTGGGCGGCCACCCCCGCGGCGCAGTCCTGTCCATCTTCGTGCATGACGCAATGGCAATAGACGAACGGCTGAATAACACCGCCCGGTGTCCGGTGCGTCTCCTCCATGCTCTCAATCAATTCGAAGGCGCCACCGAACTCGTCATGCAGCTTATCGGGAGAATAGCGCAACACGGGAAGACCGCTGCACCGCGTCGGACCGTCTGAGGCGAAGGTCGCAACGATGACGTGGCCGCCCGGTCGGACGGCGTGGCATACCTGCGCAACGTAGGCGGCACGTTGCGCCGGCTTAGTCAGGAAATGGAACACGGCCCGATCATGCCAAAGGTCATAGGCTTGTGCTGGCAGTTCAAGCTGGGTTATATCGCCTGCCAGCCACTGCACCCGACACGCCTGGGCGCCTAATCGATTACGAGCGACAGAGAGCACGGCAGCAGAGAGGTCCAGCACGCTGACGTCGAACGACTCCTGCTCCAACAGATCGTCGACCAAGGTCGAGGCCCCGCCGCCAACGTCAATAACTCGGCTTGGCCGTCCTGCCGCAATGCGCTTGATAAGGGCCAGAGATTGCTCGGCATGTGGTTGGTACCAACTTACTTCCTGGACGGAACGGCTGGTGTAAACGTGATCCCAGTATGTGCGCATATTCATGAAAACTTCCTTGATGTTTGGACCCGTTTCAAATTTCTTGCCGCCAGTAAATTGACATCACGGCAATGGCTAACGGACGCTATGTTTTGGCATCCGCTGCCGGTATGACCCGTGCCAGATCATTGCTGAGTGTGCCTGCGGGGGTTGTCTTCGCAATTTCAAAATCCTCTTGTCGTTATGATTGACAGTCCGAGTCCTCATCAGCCCGCCCATGAAATTGTCGGGATTCGTATGTTCATCTCTACGCTGACCGTACGTACTGTTCACCATCTTAGATTTGGGGGCTGCAACACTTGGATTATGAATTCAGACACCGAAGTCACGCATTTTCTGCTGAAATTCACCGCGCCCCATCTCGCCAGCGGCATAGTGCTCACGCAGTATGTCTAGCGCCGTCTTCTGTAGTGGTGTGTCATGGCTGCAGTTGTGCCCGTAACCCAATACTCGCCAGATCAGCATAAAGATCAAAGCGATGATCAGTATCCAGAAAATCCCCATACCGAGCATGCCCAAGCCAGCACAGCCTTGACCGCCCATCATATTTGCCCACATCATTTCATTCCTTCTTGAATGCTATTGAACCAAGTCAGCGACGTACTACCAAATCACGTGGCAAAGCGAGAAAGCCGCTTCATGCCGGTGACGATGTCGTAGAACCTGTCCCGTCGCGTGAGAGACGAGTAGCACGGCAGGTTGTATCGCACTGCTTGTCAGGCGCGCCAAATGCCGCGAACGGCACTGGCGTATCTAACTTATTGCATCTCTGTTTTGTTAACCACAATCTTATCGGCGTATTTGCCAATGATCTCTCCCACCTTTTGCATAATTTCGGCTTGCATCTGCAATTGCAGTTTTTCGTTCCCCGCAGGTAATTGAGGCATCAGCATCTGATAACCCATTGAACGAGGGCCCATCATGCCGCCACTCATCATGCCGCCACTCATCATAGAACGCCCCATTGCCCCACCACCCATCATGCCGCGGCCCATCATCGCCCGACCTGCACAGTTCCGATTAAGATCGGTTCCGTTGGGCCTCGGTTCCTGGTTCATCATGCCACCACCCATCATGCCGCCCTGCATCATGGCTGCATTTCCATTTTTTTGCATGGCCGAGCTCGACTCCTCAGGCTGTGCTGGACTGTTTGCGGCAAGAGCAGACATACTCGCGCTTGAAACCATTGCACAGAAAATGGCCGTCACTATTTGTTTGGTCTTCATTTGAATCTCCCAAGTTAATTACACTTACATAAACGCTATCTATCAGTCACTACAATTTCATGAGTTGCTACGTTCGATAACTGCTGAGACGAGCTTTTCGCTCAGAAGCTTGCAAATACCTTGGGCGTCGTACCCGAGCCCAACGTATACACATTAAGCGGACCAGCCTCCTCACCCGGCATGCCCGGCGCCCCTACCGGCATACCCGGTAGCGACAGTCCCTGGACGGCCAAGTGCTCGGAGAGCATCTGTTTAATGTACTTGGCGGGTACGAGACCTTCTACCACGTAGCCCTCAATAAGTGCTGTGTGGCAGCCCTCCAAACTGGTTGGGATGTGGTGCTTCTCCTTGACCGAGGCAAGATCTGGCGTGTTGATCGTCTCTACAGTAAAGCCGTTGGCTTCGAGGTACTGTGCCCACCGGTCGCAGCAGCCGCAGTTGGGGTTTTTGTACATCTTGACTGGGATGCCTGCGGCCAGTGCTGAGAGCGGAAAGCTCAAGGCCAAGCCCAATGCCAGTTTCCTTATAGTGTGGATGGTGATCCTCCTGTTGAGAAAAAATTTGTTGGGAATCAGTCGAAAACGGTATTCCACAGGACGGTAGCCTCGTTTGGAAGCGCCGTCGGGGAGGGTCATGATGTCTGACCCTCGATTACGGGAATCGTCGCGGGTGCAAGGCAAATACCCTGGTTGTTACAGGCCTGTGCGCGCATGAGTACGCGGTCACCCGCTTTGATCGCAAGTCGATGCACCAGAATGTGCGTACCGTCCTCGTAGACCAGGATGTTGGTGCCGTCAATCGTGATGCCGCTGCTCTTGCCAGGCGGGTAATCGGCCTGTACCTCGTGCTGAGTGCCGTCGTGCTCAATGAGCACGGTAGAGGTGATGAGATTATCCAAAGAGGCCGGGTTGGCATTTATGTGCCAATCACGTCCGATATGCAAAGCAACGACGCCATCCTGCCCCCTCATCGTGAGAGACGCCGTGACGTAGGCAGATGAGTTGGCAAAGTCTGTGAATGTTGCCGCACTGTTTGCAAGCGGATCAGTGGACGCAAAGAGGCTATTCCATGTGAGTGTAGCGGCGCCACCCACGAGGACAACGGCCACGGTCAGTGCGCCTAGCCAGTATCGACGTTGACGATTCATCGTGAGTTCTCCCGTAATCCTACTTTGTTTAATGCCCGCACCAGACTCGCGCTCGTAAACAGACCCGAAAGAGCCTGTGTTTTTTGTCCCTTGTGATCGAGCACCACGGCAAGGGGCAGGCCCACGCCACCGTATGAGGCAAGCAAGTGTTCAAGCGTTGGATCCGGGCGCGTTAAGTCCACCTGCAAAGCAAGGGTCCCAGTACGCCGTAAGGCGGTGACGACGTTATGGTCTTCGTACACGGTTTTTTCCAGCACCTTGCAGTTGATGCACCACTGTGCGGTAAATTCCACGAGCGCGGGGCGCCCGAGTGTCGGTAACGTCGCTACGTCAGCGGCGCGCAGGGGCTGCCAGACGATGGTGGTGTCTGCGGACTGACCTAGGCCGGAGCCCAGATACGCGAAGGTGATGGCCGTTGCACCTACCAGCAGTGCCGCCGTGCGTGTACTGTGCTCTGCAGCGTGCCAGAGTGTGACGGCCACCCAGGTGAGCACGGCAACAAAAAGGGCTACCCACAGCGGCGTCCTCCAGGCCGCCGGCAGTACGCTCTGAGCATAAAATAGCGCGGCAGCAAGCAGCAGCCAGCCAAAGCTCTGCTGGATGATTTTGCTCCAGGCGCCTGCGCGTGGCAGGCGCCTGAGTAGGCTCGGACGCAGAATGAGCACCACGTAGGGCGCGGCAAGGCCCACGCCGATCGCGACAAAAATCGAGATGATATTGGCAAGGGGCTGCGTCAGCGCAAAGACCAAAACGCCGCCTAGAAGCGGCCCCGTGCAAGGGGTGGAAAGTAGTGCACTCATCAGTCCTGAGAGGAAGGGTTCGAGAAACCGTCGACCGCACAGTGTCGCAATTGCACTAGGCAACGGCAGGCTACGGCCCGAGAAATTCACGATCGCTAAGGCTGCGAGCAGGGCACTGAGGGCGATGAGTAGCGACTGCGATTGAAACAGCACGCCCCAGCACCACTGCAGCAAAGCCGTGGCAAGACCCAGTGCGGCGAAAAAGAGTACCGACCCGGCAGTAAAGAGTGCCGCAGAGGCCAGACGCACCGACGGGCGCTCGCCAGCCTCTCGAAGTACGGCGCGCACTTTGAGCGGGACAGCGGGCAGGACGCACGGAGTGAGGTTCAGTAGCAGCCCCGCCCCGACGGCGAGCACGACCTGCAGAAGCAACAGTGAGTCCATGTTCTGTGCCTCAAGCCGACAGATGCGCCGACATGACTCCATAGTTACGTGTGAGACTAGCGTCCTTGGGGCTATTGATACGCTCTAGTGCCTGAAGCTGCGGGCCGTGGAGGTTAATGGCGTGTGCCGATATCAGTGGTAGCCCTGTCCGTAGCGACACGGCAGCGGGCCCCGAGCTGCTAGGGAAATTTGGGCGACTGACGCATTCAAATTTTTTCACCGTGGCCTCTCCCATGTGCTTTTTGCGTATTGGGGTCGATCATGGTCAAAGATTCCGACGAGGCGATAGGTACAATCGCGGCCACAGCTTGGGCGGATTCCAGTACTTGTCTTTGCGGAGCCTTGTTCTCGCTGAGGCTGTCACCATCACCGTGGTGCATCGTCCTCATGCACACACCCACCATAAGAGCGCAGGGAAGTACGGAAAGCAGCACAGCCCCAGCTCCGGCCGTAGCAAGCGAACTCAAGCTTCCGGACAAAATCAATGCGATGGCGCCACCCAATGCGACACCGATCCAGAATCGAAAGCGTATAGCCCACTGACCAAGGCGAGAGGGCTGCATCCAGCGAGGTGCACACATTGAAAGTGTTTTCATCGTGATTTCTCCACATATCGAGTAAGGCGTACGGCCGCAAAGCGAGTCGTAGCTTAGAAGGGCATTTACCCAATCAGTCTGTTGGTTAGAACTGCCCTCAGATCGCGATCTGCCCACTGACGCTGTGACCGTGCACAGCCGAGAGGCATGCCTGCAAACGGGCGAGTTCAGTTCTGCGAGTCAAACTCGATAGCAGCAGTCGCGAATCAATATGGGGGGAGAAACGGCCCGAGACAGGCCTGGCGCGGGGTAGGAGAGCTGTAGATCGACGACCGCACTGCGGTCCGAAAAAAGCACTAAAGGCCACAGGCTCAATGTGGCCACTGATAACTTCAGAGTACGAGCAACCGGCAAGACTTCATCTTGAATGCACGTCTGTGCAGCGCATAGGACGGGCTGTGCTGCACCCAAACACCCGCCGTCCGGTTGCACATTGGTGCCACTAGCCAGACTCGATGGGGCGTTAACGGTCGACGTCATCCCCATAGCGTTTGGACAAACATAAGCCGCTGCCGCGAGCTGCATAAACAGCAGGCTGAGTGTTGCCCCCACAGCAATCAGAATTCGTTTTATACGATTTGAACTCATTTACGCATCACATCGGCATGTTTCCTGCCATAAGTATACGCGGACTGAGTCCGTAAGCTGCTATAAATGTGAGGTGAGCTACCCACCATACTGAGTCAAGCCCAAAATTCCGTGCGGTACCTACATCCGAAGGCGGAAACCGAGCTGTTGGAAATGGCATTCGCACCATAATATGCAGCCGCGGGGCGTCCGAAATTACCGACACCGAACTCAGGTTCGTGATCAAAGCCCGCGGCGCAGGCCTTTGGCAATGACGCGAAGTGCGATTTCATATTGCACCGCATAAATTGGGGAAAAAAACGGATGTAAAGTGTAAGAATTCGGGAGCAATGAAGAGGCCCCCAGAATTCAGACACTGGCGTAACCTTTGATCATCGACGAAAGGAATGACGAAGATGGGACGGGCCATTTTTTTGTGTACAAGACGATAAGACTTTTCCACGGTGTCGCCGTCGGCCCCTCTAAGGCCAGAGGCGAGCGGCGCGGTGGTAAAGTCGGTTTTCATCTTACCGTAGCCCTATGGTAAAGCGTTCTTCGTAAAGGATTGCAAATTGATTCATTGCTTCCTTCCAGTCCCTTCCAGTCCCGGGCCGGGTTGCCCCACTTGGCGGTGATATTGCGTAGCGCTAACCAGATCAGGTTGGAGGCGGCCTCATCACTAGGGAAATGGCCCCGGGTTTTGAGAATCTTTCGCAGGCGCGCATTCACGCTCTCGATAGCATTGGTGGTGTAGATCACCCGGCGTACCCCAGGGGGAAAGGCGAAGAACGGAATCACCTGCTCCCAAGCTCGGCGCCAAGCCGCCGCCAGGTTAGGAAATTTTTGGTCCCAGGGGCCGTGCTCGAAGGTGGTGAGCGCCGCTTCGGCCACCTCGGCGTTCACAGCCGTGTAGATCGGCCTTAAGGCCGCCGCCAGCGCTTTGCGGTCTTTCCAGCCGGCGTAGCCCAGGCTGTTGCGAATCAGATGCACAATGCAGGTATGCAGCGTGGTTGCGGGAAACACTGCTTCGAGCGCCTCGGGCATCCCCTTCAGGCCGTTGGTCACGGCAATCAGAATGTCCTCGACGCCGCGTGTCTTCAGGCCGTTGAACACTTTCATCCAGAATTTGGCCCCCTCGCTGGTCTCAATCCACAGCCCCAGAATCTCACGTGAACCGTCGGCCAGCTTGGCCAAAGCCAGGTACACCGCCTTGTTGCGCACCACCGCGACCTCGTCGAGCACCTCATCGGTCACGGAACTGACAAATTCGGGCGAGACCTCGGTGCCGTATTGCTCGGCCAGAAAGCCCTGAATCTCGCGCACCGTCATGCCTCGGGCATACATGGCAATGATCTTGTCATCAAATCCAGTAAAACGCCGCTCGTGCTTGGGAATCAAAATCGGCTCGAAGCTGCCATCGCGATCACGCGGAATGTCCAGACGCACCGAGCCGTCGCCTGTAAACACCGTCTTGGCGCTCTTCCCGTTGCGCCAGTCCCAGGCCTGAGCCGGCCGTGGTGTACCAGGCGGATATGTCACTGCCAGATGAATACTCCTCATATGGGGGTGCGGACATTTCTATTTAGCCTTGACACGGATGCCACCGCACAGTTGGCGCCACATGAGAATGGCCGCCCATGCAAGATGGCGATGTCTGGTTCAATGACGTAAGCCGCATCATCGAGGGGAGCTAGAACGCCGACCGCGAGGATCCAGAAGGAACCGGGCCAGTTGCGTACCATAAGTATGCAAGGATGCCTGAATCAGGGAAGCCCCCTACGTGACTCACGAGTCATCCCTATCCTTCAGAATGGCGCACCCACGCGACGGCACACCGATGTCCCACTGACCCGTGTGCGGTGGGACTAGGCAAGAGAGGGTGTACCTAAAACGTAGACGAATTCAAGGGATTGGCCGCCACCCCTGCAGCGGCTTTATCAAGGACAGCAACGTTGTGTCAAACACCGCGAGGATACTAAAATCGGCTTTTAGTCTTCCTAATGAAAGGTACAAGCAGATAAGATAACATCGCTAAATTATGGATACAGGTAAGCGGATGATGCCAGAAATTAGCGATCGACAGACTTTATTCAAATCGACAGACTTTATTTTTTGTTTTCACTAGTCAGGCGAAAACCACCGTTTCACTCCACCGTCACACTCTTAGCCAGATTCCTAGGCTTATCCACATCTGTTCCTCTAACACACGCCGTGTGATAAGCCAACAACTGCAGCGGCACAGTATGCAGAATCGGGGAAAGCCGGCCATAGTGCTCGGGCATGCGAATCACATGCATGCCTTCGGCCGCCACAATTTTGGTGTCGGCATCGGCAAACACGTACAGCTCCCCGCCACGCGCCTGCACTTCCTGCATGTTCGACTTGAGCTTTTCCAGTAACTCGTCGCGTGGCGCAATGGTTACCACGGGCATATGTTCAGTGACTAGGGCCAAGGGGCCGTGCTTGAGTTCGCCCGCCGGGTAGGCCTCGGCGTGGATATAACTTATTTCCTTGAGCTTTAACGCGCCTTCGAGCGCGATGGGGTAGTGCATGCCGCGCCCCAGGAACAGAGCATTCTCTTTGCTGGCGAAGCGGTCGGCCCAGGCGATGATTTGCGGCTCCAGCGCCAGCACGGCACTGATAGCCACGGGCAGATGGCGCAGGGCTTTCAGGGACTCAGCCTCGGCCTTTTCGGTTAGCCGCCCCTTTACCTGCGCCAGCGCCAGCGTAAGCAGGAACAACGCCGTCAACTGTGTGGTGAAAGCCTTGGTCGATGCCACGCCAATTTCCACACCGGCACGCGTGATGTAATGCAGCTTGCATTCGCGCACCATGGCGCTGGTGGCTACATTACAGATGGTCAGCGTGTGCGCCATGCCTAGGCTGCGCGCGTGCTTGAGGGCGGCAAGGGTGTCGGCGGTTTCGCCGGACTGTGAAATGGTGACGACCAACGTACGCGGGTTAGGAACGCTGTCGCGATAGCGGTATTCGCTGGCAATTTCAACGTTTACGGGAATCTTGGCAACAGACTCGATCCAGTAGCGCGCGGTCAGGCCAGCGTAATAGCTGGTGCCACAAGCCAGAATGAGCACGTTGTCGATTTCATTGAAGACCTTGTAGGCCGCATCACCAAACAATTCGGGAGTAATGCTTTCGATGTCGAGCAAGGTGTCAGCCACGGCGCGGGGCTGCTCGAAGATTTCCTTTTGCATGTGGTGACGGTATGGGCCAAGTTCAGCAGCGCCAGAGTAGGCGTGTACGATATGCGATTCGCGTTCCACCGGTCTGCCGGTGTCATCCACTACCCACACGCGTGCCAATTGCAGATCGACAACGTCACCATCTTCAAGGTAGATGAACCTGTCGGTTGTGCCGGCCAGAGCCAGGGCGTCGGAAGCGAGGAAGTTCTCGTCGCGGCCCAGGCCCACTACCAGGGGTGAACCCTGGCGAGCGCCAACGACCCGATGCGGCTCATCGCGGCAGAACACGGCAATGGCGTAGGCGCCACGCAGGCGGCGCTTGGCCTGCTGAACCGCTTCAAACAAATCACCCGCGTACAGATGGTCCACCAGATGCGCAATGACTTCAGTATCGGTCTGGCTTTCAAATACATAGCCGGCAGCCTGAAGTTCGGAGCGCAGGTCCTCGTAGTTTTCAATAATGCCATTGTGCACCAGCGCGATACGCGGTTGCCCGTGATTGGGGCCCGAAAAATGCGGATGGGCATTGTTGGCTGTGGGTGCGCCGTGCGTGGCCCAGCGTGTGTGGGCAATACCGGTAAATCCGGCCAGATGGTCGTTTTGGACTTCGCGTTCGAGCTCAGCCACACGCTGTGTGCTGCGGGCACGGCGCAAAGCGCCGTCGGCATATACCGCGACCCCGCAGGAGTCGTAGCCGCGATACTCCAGACGCTTCAGCCCTTCGAGCAGGACTGGAACAACGTCGCGCTGCGCCACCGCGCCAACAATGCCGCACATATGGAAACTCCAGATTTCGTAGACCCGTGTATTGTGCGCAACTATTCTGGAAATATGATTTCTTATTTCTCACAAATATGTATTTTTATTTCTCAATATATGAAATAATCCAATTTATTTCATATTTACCATTATTTTTTTATAAATATTCACAACAAAGCAAAGCCAAGTCGGGCCGTCACCACGCAATAATGAAGCGCGAAGTGCAAACTCGCTCACAACGCCCCCTCTTCAGCTGGAACCATCTCAAGTAAAAAATGGCGAAACCACAACCGCAAAACATGGCGCTGGATGAACTGGACCGCCGTATCCTGGATCAATTGCAGTCCAATTGCGCGCTGACCAATCTTGAGCTCGCAGAGCGTGTCCACGCTTCCACACCAACCAGCCTGCGCAGGGTGCGGCGCCTGATCGACGGTGGGGTCATTGAAAAACAGGTGGCGATTCTGAACCCGCAGAAGGTGGGCAACAGCCTGACGGCCATTATCGAAATTACGCTGGACGTCCAAACGGCGGAAATGATGGATGAGTTCGAAGCCAGCATCGTCTCCGAGCCGGCCATCCTGCAATGCTACCGGGTTTCGCCCGGCCCCGACTTCGTGCTGATCGCCCAGCTTGCCGACATGCCGGCCTATCACGACATGGCGCACCGCGCGTTCACGTCAAAGACCAATGTGCGCAATGTGCGCACGTTCTTTTCCATACGTCGAAGCAAGTTCGAGACGCGCACGGCCATAGCAAGATAAGCCACCCACCGCGGAGCGCATCCGGAAATACCGTATTGGTTACTCCCGCGATGAAGAGCCCGGGGCTATGCCTTCACCGCTCACGCGTGCATATTCATCCAGATAACGCCGTGCCATCGTGGTGGCGTCATGCTCGCGCAGCACGTAGTCACGGGCGCGGGCAACCATGCCTTTGCGTAAATCCGCATCGTCCAGAACACGCCCAAGGGCCTGAGCGATTCCCTGCGCATCACCCACCTTGCACGACAGGCCTCGCCCATCGGCCGTCAGCTCGGGCAGGCCACCCGCATCGGTCGCCACCACGGGCACCGAATAAAGGAAAGCATCCAGCACACTGCTGCCCAGCGCTTCTTCGCGCGAACTCAGCACAAACACATCCATCAATCGGTACAGATCCTCAATGCGGCTTTGAAAGCCCGCGAAGAGATAGTGCCGCTCCAGACCCAGCTCGCGCACCAGCTGAAATGCCTGCGCGGCCACATCGCCCGCGGCGCCCAGATGCAGGAAGACAAAGTCATCGCGGGTCTGGCGCAGAATGGCTATAGCCCGAATCAATGTGAAGGGATCTTTTTCATGCGTCAGGGCCGCCGCCGTGGCGATCACCCGTTTGCCCGCCAAGCCACGTTTTTCTGCAAAGGCACGTATGTGTTGCAAATCAACGGGGAATTCGACGACGGCGCTGGGTATCAGTGCAACAGACAGGCCCGCGCCGCGCGGCTGCGCGGCAGCCGCCTCGCTGATGGCGACGAACGCGTCGGCCTTGCGCCACTTCCAGACCGTTTTGCGCAGACGCGCCGCCGGTACGGAAAATGCGGTACGCCGGGTAAACACGACTGGCCGGCGCAGCCACCATTTAAGCAGCGCGAGCCAGGTCAACGTGTTGGCCGTTTGCGCATGCAGGACATCAAAGCCCCGGCCGCACCGCAGCAGAAACCCTACAAGGCTGCCCATGCCGCCAACCTCGTGAACCACAAAACCCTCTGCAGCAGCGGCCTTGGCCAGCGCCCCACCCTTGCGGGCCGCAAGCTCGGCCTCGTGGCCCGTCGCACGAAACTGGCGCATGCACAGCAGGGTCTGTCTTTCACCCCCGCGCCATCCTCGTTCGATGTTCAATTGCAAAATCCGCATGACGGCTTATATTTCCAGGTCGGGAACAGGGCTGAAGTAACGGGCAATATTGATGATCAATGCCCCCAGCGAACACAGTATGGCCACAACCAGGCCCAGAACAGCGCCATCCGCCACACTAACATGAAACGCAACGGCGGCAAGCGCCGTTCCCAGGCTTTGCCCAAACACGCGCGTCGTGGCCTGCAACCCACCCGCAGCGCCACTGCGCCGGCGTGGGGCACCAACCAACATGGCCCGATTGTTGGGGCTTTGGAAAAAGCCAAATCCCACGCCGCCCAGCAGCATAGTGATGCCAACCCACCCAAAACCGGCATCCAGCGGCAAGACCGCCACCCATATAAGCGCCAGTGTCATGCAAACGGCACCAATCGCACACAGCACCGAAACCTGATACCTATCGGCCAAATGACCAGCCACGGGCGCCATTACTGCCACACCAACGGACCAAGCCCCCAGCAGCAACCCGGTTTCGGCATAAGAATAGGACAACACATTCAGAAAATAGAATGGCAGCGCGACAAAGGCTGCCATGGCCGAGGCGAACGAACAGCAAGACGCCGCCACCGCATAGGCCACCGGTGTAATACGCAACAAGTCCACGGGCACCAGAGGTGCCGGGCCTTGCGAGCGACGAACCAGTGCAATCGTGCACGGAGCCGCCACAACCATGCAGGCCAGTGCCACCCATGGCGCGCTGACCAGCATGTCGAGTCCGGTAATGAACAGCCCGAACACCATGACACTGAGCGCGCAAGCCCACCAGTCGAAGCGGCTCTTGCTCACGGGCACGTCAGGCATGAAGCGAACGCCAAGATGGGCAACCAGACACAACGGCACATACAGCGCGAACAGCCAGGGCCAGGACGATACGTCCAGAATGAAGGCACCTATAGTCGGCCCCAGCACGGCCATCACGGCAACCATCAACGCACTCAGGCTGATTCCAAAGCCCATTTTGCGTATGGGATAGATATTGCGCACCAGGCCGCCAATCAGACACATCAACATCGACGACCCAAAGCCCTGGAACACACGTGCCGCCAGCAAAGCAAAAAAACTTCCCGCCAGTGCGCACGCCACCGCTCCCAGCATGAATACCGTCAGGCCCGCTGCCAGCATGCGTCGAAACCCGATGCGTCCTGCCACGGCGGTAAACGGCAGCAGCGAAACGACGATGGCCAGACTGTTCGCGATGACCACCCACATGACCAGGCTGGGCGTGACATTCAGGTCTTTGGACATGGCCGGCAACGCCACGTTGACCATCGTAGAGTCCAGCGAGGCCAAGGTCAGCACCACCATCAGTGTCGCAACAGCCCAGTACCGCCTGGGCACCGGGAGCCCGTCCGGCAACAAGGCGACAGAAGAAGAGATCTCGGCGGACGGCATGCTAGGGCTTCTTGCCTGGCCGCCTCCAGCCTGCAATGGTCTTCTGCGCGACACGGGAAATGGTCAGTTGTTCCGCCGGGGCATCTTTGGTAAGGGTCGTGCCCGCGCCCAGGGTTGCGCCGCGACCAACGGTGACTGGCGCCACCAACTGTGTGTCCGAACCGATGAATGCGTCGTCTTCAATGACAGTCTGGAACTTGTTCACGCCATCATAATTGCAAGTAATGGTTCCCGCGCCGATATTGACGCGCGCGCCAACCTGCGCATCGCCGATATACGCCAGATGGTTTGCCTTGGAACCCTGACCGAGTCGGCTCTTTTTTATTTCCACGAAATTGCCCACGTGCGCCTCATTGCCGATGTCAGCTCCTGGCCGCAACCGCGCGTAGGGGCCAATGCGCGCGCCCTCACCCACCACCGCGTCCTGAACATGGCTGAACGCTTCAACGTGCGTGCCGGTGCCAATGCGGGCGTCCTTGATGACGCAATGCGGTCCAATGCGCACGCCGTCCGCCAAGTCGACGCGCCCTTCGAACACGCAGCCCACATCGATGAACACGTCGCGCCCACATTCCAGCGTGCCGCGCACATCGAAGCGCGCGGGATCGGCCAACGCCACGCCGTGTTCAAGCTGTCGACGCGCCAGCTCACCCTGCCAGATGCGCTCAAGCTGCGCCTGCTGCCCACGACTGTTCACACCCAGCGTCTCCCAGCTTGCGGCTGCCTGTGCGGTATTGACCATGACCTCATCGTGCACGGCAAGGCCGATCACGTCGGTCAGATAATATTCGCCCTGGGCGTTGTCATCGGTGATCCGCGACAACCACTCTTTAAGTCGGGCCGTGGGAGCAACGAGAATACCTGTATTGACTTCAGCAATGCCACGCTCGGCGTCGGTCGCATCTTTGTCTTCGACAATGCGCTCGACCTGCCCGCGTTCGTTGCGCACCACGCGACCATAACCCGCAGGATCGGCAAGCGTCTCGGTAAGCACGGCCATCCCCTGAGCACGACTTTGCAGCAGTCTGGAAAGCGTATCGGACTGCACCAGCGGCACGTCGCCATACAACACCAGCGTGGCATCGGTGGCCTGTTCGCCACCCACTAGCTGTGGTATTGCCTGCTGCACCGCGTGACCGGTACCGAGCTGCGAGTCCTGCAGGGCAAACTGCACACTCGGGTAGGCGGACAGTGCTGCCTGGACATGCTGCGCACCATGTCCCACCACAACGACAATGCGATCCGGACCGAGCAACTGTGCAGTATCCAGCACATGCGCCAGCATGGGTCTGCCCGCAATGGTGTGCAGTACCTTCGGCAAATCGGACCGCATGCGCTTACCCAGACCTGCCGCCAAAATCACAATATTCAGCATTGATTCGTCAGATAAAAAATAATGAAATCGTTGCGGCGCCATGGCTCCGCACTGGACCAACACATCGGGATACCGCAGGACGCGCTACTCCAACAAAGCCACGCGTCAAGTATCAGGACGACCGCGTACCCGGCGAGGCTGAGCGTTTGCGCGCCGCCTTGCGGGCCGGCTTTGCCGCCTTCGCACCGCCTTTTGCCGCGGGTGATTTTACGGCAGCGGCCGCCGCACTACTCGCGCTTTCGACTGCCGCCGCAGCCTGCTCGGCCAATGGACGTGAAGCCGCCTGGACTGCCTCGGCGCCCTGCATGGTGGCGGCCGCCAGAGTATTGAATTGACTTTGCAGCATGTTCCACCAGGCCTGGGCGGGATCCCCTTCCGCCAGACCCGGGACTGCACCAGTGCCAGGTGCGGATTCGTTGGCTGTTTCGTGAGCCGATTTGATTTTGGCCTGACCCGAAGGCTTGAGGCCCAGCACGACCTCCAGCGGCGAAGCCTCTCCATTTGCGGACCCGTCCGTTGCCGGCGCGCCCACAAATGCCCTGAGCGTCGCAATGGTTGCACGCTGAACCTCGAGCCCCTGAATCGTGCTGGCAAGCATGGAAAGACTCATGCGCAGCCAATTTTCAACGGCACGCATTTCTGAGATGCGACGGTCCAGTTCCTCGACGCTGGCGGGGGCGGCCATTCCAGAGTTGGCAAGGGCGCCCGAACTGGACATACCTTGCCAGGCCTGGCGCATCATTTCCATACTGGCAAGCAATGGGTTGCCAGCAGTCGCGCCCGCCTGACCGAAACCGGGCAAGACAAAGGGGTTGGTGTTTTGCGTAGTCACGGATGCTCCTGGTGGAGGGGTTGAAGGCAAGAACTTGCAGCCGATGGTATAAGCTTAAACTGAACCGTGCCTTACCGTCTAATCATCATGCAAAACACCTATACGCTTGCCGATATGGAAGCCGCCATCAACTACTGGCGTGCCCGCCTTCCTTCGCAAAGTGAAGCCATGTGCCTGTGTGCCCAGGCAAGCGCTCTGGCTGAACCCTATGCGCTGATGATCTTCAATGCCCAGCGCACTATCGCGCTTGCGGACTTGCCGCCTGCGGCGCAGCAGGCACTGAACGAGTGGCACGAGGCCCATCAAGGCGCTTGAGCAAACAATCCAGGACCACCAGCTCGGCCTCAAGCGTGAACTCATCGGCACACGCCAGCTCCCAGGCCTGCTCGAGCGGGACGGCGCGAATTTCGCTGACCTCGCCATCCAGGTTATGCGGGACGACGGCAGCATCAAGGACGCCTTCGCTAACCAGAACGTTTTCAACCTGATACCCTTCGGGCAGGCGCCTGTGCATGCGCAAAATCGTGCGCAACGGCGTGCGGGCCGCCATGTCGGCCGGCCGCAGCCCGGCTTCCTCGTTGCTCTCGCGCAACAAGGAGTCCTCGCGGCTTTCACCAGCGGCTGTAAGCCCGCCAACCAGCGTGTCCCACATATTGGGGTTGGTGGATTTGGTGGGCGCACGCCGGGCAATCCACAAATGTCCTTCAGGAGTCCAAGCATTGAAATGCACCGCAGTCGTCAGCAGACCGAGAGGACGCAGTGCCGCCCGTTCGATGACGCCGAGGCGTTGCCCTTCACCCATCACATCAAGCAATTCGTTGCGCCAGCCACGCACGCAACCACCTTCATTCAGTACGCGAGCGACGTTTTCAAGTACTTTGTTAAGAGACAGGCACGGCGCTGCGGTATTGGTAATGTGTACGGCCTCTGCACTGATCTCGACTCCGGGCACCTCGCTCAGAACTTGTGTGGCGCGGGCCGTTATCCAGCCCGCCACGCGTCCCGACACCGTCAATGGCCGCGATCCGCGAGGAGGCAACTGCTGGGTGCGCTTTATAAGTTGTTGATAACGCTTGTCAATAGCCGGAATCAACGAAAGATCAAAGGCGGACTTCATGGCACAATTGTATGTTAAACCGCACGTAAGCACGCTACGGTACACTGAAACTCTTAGGTTGGCAGAATTGTTATTAGCGCACTGAAGTCGCATGTTCGCTATAATTCTGCCGTCTCGTTGTCATTAATTCGAGTAGGCAATCTGAGGCATTTGGAATTTATAGCCTACCAACCAACCATATCGTGCGTTCTCCAAAAGCTTTTTGATCACTGTTTGATTCAAACCAGCGCGTGGTGAGCGTACGCCGTATTTCGAGGTCAGCATGAAGAAGTTGAGAGGGATGCTGGGGACCGGCGCCTTGCTGTTTGCAAGCGTTGCCAGTGCGCAGTTACAAGATATGCCCGGAGGCCCCAAGGTCAATCAGCTTGACCTCCCTGTGGGAGTGACACCGATTGCGCACGACATCATGTGGCTGAACTGGATGATTCTCATCGTCTGTACGGTCATCTTCATTGGCGTGTTCGGCGTAATGATGTATTCGGTCGTGATGCACCGCAAGTCTCGCCACCCGGTTCCGTCCAAACGCGACGAACACATGGCCATTGAACTTGCCTGGACGATCATCCCGTTCCTCATAATTATCGGCATGGCGGTTCCGGCCACCCGAACGGTCATCGCCATGAAAGACACCTCCGGCGCCGATATGACAGTAAAAGTCACGGGTTACCAATGGCGGTGGGGCTACGACTATCTCGATGGCTCGGCCAGCGGCGTTCACTTTCTCTCCACGCTTTCCACCACCCAGGCCCAGATCATGGGCAAGGCGCCGAAAGACAAGTTCTATCTCATGGAGGTCGACAAACCACTGGTCGTGCCGGTCAACAAGAAAATCCGCGTGGTGCTTACCGCCGATGACGTCATCCATTCGTGGGCTGTGCCCGACTTCGGCGTCAAGCAGGACGCCATTCCGGGTTTCCTGCGCGACACCTGGTTCAAGGCTGAAAAAATCGGTACGTATCGCGGCCAGTGCTCGGAGCTGTGCGGCAAAAATCACGCCTTCATGCCTATTGTCGTAAAGGTGGTTTCGCAAGCCGACTTCGACAAGTGGGCGGCAAGCGAGAAAAAAGCCTCGACAAGCGCCGCCGATGATCCCAAAAAAACCTACTCCAAGGCTGAACTCATGGCTCGCGGCGAAAAGGTGTTCTCCAGCACCTGCGTTGCCTGCCATCAGGCCAATGGCAAAGGGATACCCGGTACCTTCCCCGCGCTGGACGGCGACACGAAATTCGTGCTGGCTCCCAAGAAAGGCCAGATCCTTACCGTGCTCAACGGCCACCCAGGCACCGCCATGGCAGCATGGCGCGACCAATTGAATGACGTTGAAATCGCGTCGGTCATCACTTACACCCGCAATGCATGGGGCAACGAAGGCAAGGGCCCCGACCCGGTGGTTCAGCCGTCCGACGTCACTGCCTTGCGCTAAAGCACCGACCAAACAGACAACGTATAAACACATTCACAAGTTATTGCCAGGGCGCCGCAAACCGCGCTCTGGTCAAGTAGGAAGGAGTCCACCATGAGCAGTATTGCTGTTGACCACATCCCTGCCAGCCAAGGACACAGCGAACATACCCACGCCATACCACACGGCTGGCGGCGATGGCTGTTCGCCACCAACCACAAAGATATCGGGACGATGTATTTCATCTTCTCGTTCACCATGTTGCTGGAAGGCGGCACGCTGGCGCTGTTGCTGCGTACCGAACTGTTCGAACCGGGGCTGCAGTTTTTCCAGCCGGAACTGTTCAACCAGTTCACGAGCATGCACGGCCTGATCATGATTTTCGGGGCCATCATGCCGGCCTTCGTAGGCTTTGCCAACTGGATGGTTCCGCTGCAAATCGGTGCTTCCGACATGGCCTTCGCCCGCCTGAACAACTTCAGCTTCTGGCTGCTGCCAGTGGGCGCCACCCTGTGGACGGTCTCGTTCTTCGTGCCTGGCGGCGCCAATGCCGCAGGCTGGACCATGTACGCGCCGCTGTCCCTGCAAATGGGCCTTGGCATGGATTTCGCCATCTTTGGCATACACATCCTGGGCGCCTCGTCCATCATGGGTGCGATCAACATCATCGTCACCATCCTGAACCTGCGCGCACCCGGCATGACGCTAATGAAAATGCCGCTGTTCTGCTGGTGCTGGCTGGTTACCGCCTACCTGCTTATTGCCGTCATGCCGGTGCTGGCCGCGGCCGTTACCATGCTGCTTACCGACCGCCACTTCGGCACCTCGTTCTTTAATGCGGCGGGCGGCGGAGACCCGATCCTGTACCAGCACGTGTTCTGGTTCTTCGGACACCCCGAGGTCTACATCATGATCTTACCGGCGTTCGGCATCGTCTCTTCAGTCATACCCGCCTTTTCGCGTAAACACCTGTTCGGCTACTCGTCCATGGTGTATGCCGTAACGGCAATCGGCATCCTGTCGTTCCTCGTGTGGGCGCACCACATGTTCGCCGTGGGCATGCCTGTTACCGCTCAGCTCTACTTCATGTATTCCACCATGCTTATTTCGGTGCCGACCGGGGTGAAGGTGTTCAATTGGCTTGCCACGATGTGGCGCGGATCACTCACATTCGAAACACCCATGTTGTGGGCAATCGGGTTCATCTTCGTGTTTGTCATTGGCGGCTTTACGGGTCTTATCGTGGCCCTTGCTCCCATTGACATCGATTTGACCGACACGTATTTTGTCGTTGGTCACTTCCACTACGTGATGGTGGCCGGCTCACTGTTCGGAATGTTTGCCGGCGCCTACTACTGGCTGCCCAAATGGACCGGTCACATGTACAGCGAACGGCTGGGTAAATGGCACTTCTGGTCGAGCATGATTTCATTCAACATCACGTTCTTCCCCATGCACTTCCTGGGCCTGGCCGGCATGCCGCGGCGCTACGCGGACTACGCGGCACAGTTCACCGACTTCCACCAGATCATCACCATCGGCGCTTTCTGGTTCGGCCTGTCGCAGATCCTGTTCCTTTACATCGTACTCAAGGCCTTCTCGGGCCGTGGCCCGGTTGCACCGGCAAAGCCCTGGGACGGTGCCGAAGGGCTCGAATGGGAAGTGCCTTCGCCAGCGCCGTACCACACGTTTGTGACGCCACCCACCGTCAAATAAGCACAGCCATGACCCCCGAACAACGCCGCCGCAGCCGCAACACCGGAATCGCTCTCGCAATCTTTGTCATTGCAGTGCTTGTCTGGACGTACGTGCGCGGTGGCGCGATTCTTATAAACTGAGCAGGCCGCCATGAGCGACGACACGAATCAGCCCACACCGCGAAAACTCAATTTTCTACAAATGTTGAGAACCGTCGGATGGGGGCTCCTGGGATTGCGCAAGCGCTCGGGGCACGACGGCGATGTTTCAGGGGGCATGGATCCGGTGCATCTTATTATCGTGGCGCTTGCCGCCACCGCGCTATTTATCGTGGTTCTGATCGGGATCGCTCGCCTGTTCATCAGCCACGCAATCTGACAATTTGATATCGTATAGTTAAATAAATTTGTTTCAGGAGATAAACATGAGTGCAAGCCACTCGATTCGCGGCAACGAAGCGCCGTATTACTACGTGCCCGCCGACTCGCGGCACCCCATTCAAGCCAGTGCTTCCCTGCTCGTAATGGGTGTGGGAGCTGCCTTGTGGATCAATCGTCTTGACGCCGGCCACTGGGTCTTCCTCGTTGGCATTCTTGCTCTGTTCATCACCCTGTTCGGCTGGTTTGGCGACGCCATCCGTGAATCCGAACGTGGTTCAAACAGCCGTCGCGTCGATGCGTCGTACCGCTGGAGCATGACCTGGTTTATTTTTTCCGAGGTCATGTTCTTCGCGGCGTTCTTCGGCTCGCTGTGGTACACCCGCGAGGTCACCACTCCATTGTTAAGCAGCCTGGATCATCAAGTCCTGCTGTGGCCAAATTTCACGGGAACCTGGCCGAACCTGGGGCCGGCAGGCATTGTGGCTCAGTTCGGCTCCATCGGCCCCTTCTGGTTGCCGACCATCAATACCGCGCTGCTGCTTTCTTCTGGCCTTACGCTTACCATTGCCCACCACGCACTGCGCGCCAACCACAGGAACAAGACCATCTTCTGGCTGTTGCTGACCGTCATTCTGGGCTTCTGCTTCGTTGGCTGCCAGGCTTATGAATACCACCACGCCTACACCCAATTGAACCTCAAGTTCGACTCAGGTGCCTTTGGCTCGCTGTTCTACATGCTGACGGGCTTTCACGGCTTCCACGTGATCCTGGGTGCCTCGATGCTTACCGTCATTCTGGTCCGCGTCATCAGAGGTCACTTCACGGCCGACCATCACTTCGGTTTCGAAGGGGTCTCCTGGTACTGGCACTTTGTCGACGTAGTGTGGCTGGGCTTGTACTTGTTCGTCTACTGGTTCTAATACCTTCACCAAGGCCGGTCCAGAGACTTATCCTGGATCGGCCCTTACGATACCGAAGACAAGGCTGGCCCTGCTGGCCTTTTTTTCTGGGTACCTTTACCGCTGTGGCACAAATCCGGTGCTTTGAATCCAGCCCATGTAATGAGCAAACAGCACAAACAGGAACAGCGCAATTGAAAGCCCTATGCGCCAGGTCAGGGCATTGACGGTACGGTCGCTTTTGCCCTGGTCGCGAATAAGGTAAACCAGTGCAGACCCCAGGCTGCCCAAAATACCCAGGAACAGCAGGATGACGATGACGCGCATGAACGATCTCCCGTAAAGCCTGAATTATTGCAGACATGGCCAAACAACACTCGACCTTCCGACTTGTCCTCACGCTGGTTTTACTGGCGGGCACTGCGGCGATCTGCATCGCGCTGGGCAACTGGCAATTGCGGCGGGCCGCCGAACGCGAAACTGCTGCAAAGGTTATCAAGGCTGGACGCATGGCTGCGCCAATACAGCTGACCACCGCCACCGACCAAAGCGAGCTTACCCCGTGGCGCCGTGCCACCGCCCACGGAACATGGCTGAACGACTTCACCGTACTCCTGGACAACCGCAATTTCAAGGGAAAGGCGGGTTACTGGGTGGCAACACCGCTATTGATAGACCCCTCTACTCACACAGCGCTGCTTGTACTGCGCGGCTGGTTGCCCCGGCCACTTATGCCAGGCGCAACGCTGCCGCCACTGGCCGGCCCCGAGGGGGAACAGACCATTCAAGGCCAGATCACAAGCCGCGTGCCCCGACTCTTCGAACTGTGGTCATTCAGCAAAACCAGCGTCGATGCGCTCCCGCCCCACCTGCCAGGCTCGGACAAACAGCCACCAAAAGTGCAGAATCTGGCTCTCAAAGACCTGAGCCGCACAACGGGGTTAAAATTGCTCCCTGTTGTACTGGAACAAACGGCAACCGTCGGTCCGGCGACTCCTGGCGCCAGGCCCTTCGTGCAAGAGTGGCCATTGCCCGTCACAAATTCGGCACGCAACCATGGCTACGCCCTGCAATGGTTCAGCTTTGCCGGCATAGCCGGCATCGCAGCGCTGATCCTGTTGTGGCGCGCGCTACGCCGGCGTACGAAAACCACCCCTGAGAAAAGCCAACTTGCCAGCCATGGCTGAAACCCAACCAACATTACCTAAGGACTGATTGTGGCCGACACCAAAACCGCCCCTGCCGCCGGATCCCGCACCAGGACGCCGCTATTCTTGATATTGGCCATTTGCCTGGCCCCGGTGATTCTGGCCCTTCTGGCCTATTACGTGCCCGGGCTGGGGTTAAGGCCGTCGGGCAGCACCAACAACGGCAATCTCGTCAACCCGCAGCGCAGCCTGCCTGCCGCCAGCGCGCTCGACCTGAAAACCCGTGACGGCCAGCCGTTCGACCTGCGCAGCCTGGCGGGGAAGTGGATACTGGTAAGCGCCGGGCCGGGCGCCTGCCCTGAAACGTGCGTCACGAAGCTATTCATCCTGCGCAACTCGCAGGCAAGCCAAGGTAAGGAAGTGAATCGCATGAAACGCGTCTGGCTGGTCACGGACGACGCCCCCGTTCCCGATCAAATAGAAAAGGCGTACGGCGACACGATCATACTGCGCGCCGACCCCGCCAGACTTGCCGCCTACCTGACACCGAACACGCCAATACAGGACGCGTCGAACACGCTGGCACAATTCATGTGGATCATCGATCCGTTGGGCAACCTGATGATGCAATACCCCCGAAACATCGACCCGATCTCGGTTCGCAGCGATCTCCAGAAGCTGCTCAGAAACTCGCACATCGGGTAATTGATGATGGCCGAGGTTGAACGCATCATTGCACGCTACCGCAAACTGGTATTCATTACCTGGTTCCTTACGCTGGACCTCATCATGTTCGGCGCGTTCGTGCGCCTTACGGATTCGGGCCTGGGCTGCCCGGACTGGCCCGGCTGCTATGGCCAGGCTACGCCTCTGGGTGCCACGCACCATATCACCCAGGCGCTGGAGGCCATGCCCTACGGCGCCGTCAGCTTCTTCAAGGCCTGGATCGAAATGATCCACCGCTACGCCGGCTCGATACTGGGGATGCTGATCATCGCCATCGTCTACATGGCCTGGCGCCATCGCACCGTACTGCGCAACACGCCCAGGCTCGCCACGTTCGTTCTCGTTGTTGTCTGTGTGCAAGGCGCCTTCGGTGCCTGGACAGTCACCCATCGGCTGATGCCCATTATTGTCACCACCCATTTGCTGGGCGGCATGAGCCTGCTGGCGCTTATGACATGGCTGGCCGCGCGTGAAAAGGGCCACACCGCGATCAGCCCCGCCATACACCCCATGATGCCATGGGCAGCGGCCGGACTGATTCTGCTGTTCGTGCAGATTGCATTGGGCGGTTGGGTCAGCACGAATTACGCAGCACTGGCCTGCATGGACTTCCCCACCTGCCATGGCCAATGGCTACCCCAGATGGACTTTCGCGAGGGGTATTCGCTGGTAAGAGGCCTGGGCGTGCAGTCCTCAGGCCAGGCAATTTCCCAATACGCCCTTACTGCCATCCACTGGACGCACCGCAATTTTGCCTTCGTGGTATTCATATATATGGGCATTCTGGGGCTGAAACTGCGTCACGAACCCGGCCTGCGATACCCCGCAACCCTGTTGCTTGTGCTGCTGTTCGCGCAATTGCTCACCGGGCTGACTACAATTTTCTTCCAGTGGCCACTGCTTATTGCCGTATTGCACAATGGCGGCGCAGCCGGCCTGGTTTTGATCACCGTCACACTTCTGGTGCGCATTGCACGCGCCAATGGCTCTAAAATACCGCTATGAATACCGCCTCCCTCTCCCAACCGAGCCTCCTGCGCCAATATCTGGTCCTGACCAAACCGCGCGTCACGCAGCTTGCCGTATTCTGCGCGGTGATTGGCATGTTCCTGGCCAGTCCGGGGCTTCCCAACATGCGCGTGGTCATTGCTGCCACCGTGGGTATCTGGCTACTGGCCGCCGCCGCGTTCTCCGTCAACTGCCTTATCGAGCATGAAATCGACGCCAAGATGCTGCGCACGGCAAGGCGCGCCACCGCACGCGGCACCATTTCCGTTACCCAGGCGCTATTTTTCGCCGGCGTACTGGGCGGACTGGGCATGCTGGTGCTGTACAACTGGGTGAACCCACTGACCATGTGGCTCACGTTCGCAACGTTCGTCGGCTACGCCATCATTTATACAATTTTGCTGAAGCCGCTCACACCGCAAAACATCGTCATAGGCGGCCTTTCAGGCGCCATGCCGCCCGCCCTGGGATGGGCAGCCATTGCCAACTCCGTGCCGGCCGAGGCCTGGGTGTTGGTGCTCATCATCTTTATCTGGACCCCACCGCACTTCTGGGCTCTGGCGCTGTATCGCAGCCGCGAATACGAAAAGTCCGGGCTGCCCATGCTGCCCGTTACCCACGGCAGGAAATTCACCCAGCTTTACGTACTCCTGTATAGCCTGGCGCTGTTCGCATCGACGCTGCTGCCTTTCATGGTGCGCATGAGCGGCCTCCCCTACCTGGCTGCCGCGGTAGTACTTAGTGGTCTGTTTGTCTGGTATGCATGGCGTCTTTACCGGAATTACAGCGATGCACTGGCCCGCAAGCTATTTCACTATTCCATCGTGTATCTGTCCCTGCTCTTCGGCGCATTGCTGATAGACCACTGGATAGCACTTGTTTGATTTCTTCGTTCCGGATGCCAAAATGTTCCCGTTCAAACCACAACGCCGCGCGCTTTTGACCGCCACTGCCGCCCTGGCCATGTTGACCCTGGCCGGTTGCGACAGCAAGGCAAAGAAATTGGCGGTCAAGGGGGGAAGTGACATCACAGGCACACACCTGGGCAGCGACCTGTCCATGGTTGATCAGGACGGGCATCCGCGCACACTGGCCGATTACAAAGGCAAGATTGTAGTGGTGTTTTTTGGCTATACGCACTGCCCCGACGTATGCCCCACCGCCATGGCCCAACTGGCTCAGACCATGACCCTGCTCAAGGGCGAAGCCAGCCAGACTCAGGTTCTCATGATCACGATCGACCCGCAACGCGACACCCCACAAATCATGGGTCGTTACGTCAAGGCCTTCAACCCCAACTTTGTCGGCCTGACCGGCACGCCCAAACAAGTAGCCGAAACTGCCAAGTCGTTCAAGGCCTATTATGCCAAGGAACCCGGGCCTACAAAGGACAGTTACGTCATGAACCACAGCTCGTCGTTCTATATTCTGGACAAGACAGGCGACGCACGTATACTGCTTCCGGGCAACGCGTTGGCTGAAGTCATCGCGCACGACATCCAGCTGCTTGTCTGAATTGTCCTCAAGGGTGGCCGCTTAACCCGGGGACGTCTTAATTCCTCTGCGCATCCCGGCTTTCCTCAGAATCTTGCTCAGGGCCAGGGTCTTCCACAGGAACTGATTCCACTACGGACGCCGGCTCGGTGGCTGACGCTGGCTCAGAGGTGGACTCGTCTGCGGGAGCTGACAAATACAGCCCGTCGGGCAGGGGTTCGTGCTGGCGCTCGCCCGACTCAAACTGCTGCCACACTTCAAACGCCCGCAGGCGCTGCTTGATCACGACCTCTATCTTTTCGCGCAGCGCCTGGTCGCGTTCGAGCAAGCTGTCGAACTCGCGCGCCTGCAGCATGAGCAACTGGCTATAGCCCAGCGACCTGACACGCGCGCTGGACTTTGTGCCTTTGAACAGCGCAACTTCGCCGAAGAATTCACCGGTGCCCAATTCAATGGTCGTGCGATCCGGAAGATCGACGACCACGGCTCCCGACGCCACGAAATACATGGCCTGAGTGCGCCCCACCTGCATGGAGATCTCCTGACCGGGAACGGCGAGCCGTGGCTTGAGCAGCCTGCCAATCGCTCTTAGCGTCTGCGGCGATACGTCTTCGAACAGCGGAACACGCTTGACCATCTCGTCCGCACTCATGGCAATGTCAATGGCTGGACGCTTGTCCAGGTAGGCCCAGCGCTGGTCAATCTGCGACAACAAGTCGGAATATACTTCTCCGCTTATCAGGAACTGAGACAGCATATCGCTATAGCGTTTGCGCTCCATGGCCCTGGCCATGCGCCCCAAGTAAGACTCCTGCATCCAGGATGCGAACGACGGATATTGCAGGTCAAATGCCTGCAATGCGCTGTCCAGGCGTTGCAGTCTTTGCTCGTGCGCGTGCACGATAATTTCTGTTGCTTCGCCGCCCAGCATGGGCGGCAACTCTTTGCGGGCAAAGGTAATCAGGTGACGCGCCTCCGATCGCTTGGTTCGCAAGCTCATGAAGCGTTTGGCGATTTCCAGTGCCAGCCACCCATCAAAGTTAGCCACATGATACAGACGCAAAGCCATTCTGAACGCTATCGAGTAGCGCAGGTCGTCCTCAATGGCGGCCTCGAACCCGGCCAGGCCACCGGCCCGGATCGCGTCACTCATGCGTTCGGCCCTGGCCAGCACATTCTCGGCAATGCGCCATTCAACGATCTGTGACTTAAGCATCTCGAAGAACATTTCTTCTTCGCGCGCCGCCACGATGGCCAGGCCCACCGCCACTTTTTCATCCTGCGTCAACTGACGCACCTGACCATCGTTGACACTGGCCAGCGTGGCATCGAAGACCGAGCAGATGCTTCCCTGCGCATCAGCGCCTATGCTCTCGTTTTCGGCAATTTCAGCCGTCTTGTCCTGCAGACCTTCAACAGCAACCATCAGGGCCTGATTGCGGATGGTGCGCTCAACGGGCGAAAGCTGATCCAGGCGTAACCTGCGTATCAACGGGCGCAGCGAAATGCCATTGATGAACAGCGTCATGACGACAAAACTGGTTGTGGCCACAGCAATGAACTGGCGCGCCTCGTAGGGAATATGGGACTGCTCGGTTACGGCCAGCGCCAGCGCAAGCGATACGGCGCCGCGCAACCCACCCCACCACATGGCGGTACGATAAGCGCCGCTGACCTTTGCGCTTAAGCCCGTACGGCCCAGTAGCGGCAGCACGCCAAACACGATTACAGCGCGCATGGCCAGCGTCACCAGAAAGACCAGCAGGACCAGCCATATCTGGTCCCAGGTCACGTCCCTCATCATGCGCGGAATCAGCATCGCGGCAAAAAGGAAAATCAGTGAATTGGCCCAAAATCCGAACTGGGTCCAGGCATTCTGTGTCTGATCGAATGCAGTGGGCGACATGCGCGTGCGTCCCGACGAGCCCACCACAAGACCGGCGACCACGGTTGCAACCACCCCGGAGGCTCCCAGGTAGTGGTCGGTAAGGAAAAACGTAAGGTAGGCCACCGCTATGGTAAGTGTCACTTCGGACATCGGCCAGCCACGCAACGAAACAAACAGCCAGCACGCGAGGCGCCCCAGCAGAAAGCCCGCCAGGCCTCCGCCCAGGAAGCTGTATAGAAAACTGGAGAAGATCGCACCAATGGAGACATCCGGAGCGCCACCGCGCAGCATGGTGAGCAAGATCGAATACAGTGCAATGGAGGCCGCGTCATTGAACAGCGACTCGCCTTCGACGAGAGTGGTCAGCCGCTTGGGCGCCCCCACCTCACGGAACAGGCTCACCACGGCGGCCGGATCGGTGGTGGCAACGATAGCACCCAGCATCAGGCAGACCGCCAGCCCATAGTTGGAGACGGCGCTGATCGAGAACCCCACCGCCACTGTGCACGCCACAACCGCAACAATGGCCATCATGAGGATCGGGCCAATATCGTCGAGCAACCGCCTTACGTTGGTGGACAGCGAGGTTTCAAACAGCAGGATAGGCAGAAACACATAAATGATGGTTTCAGACGAAACTTCGAAATGTTGGAGCGAATCGAACACCCCGGACAAAAACTGTGGTGCCCAGCCATGCACACGAATCACAACACCCAGGGCAATACCGACAACGGCGAGCAACACCGAGTAGGGCAAGTTCAATCGGCCCGCTGCGGCGGGCATAAAACTTACCAGTGCCAGAAGCACTGCAACGCCGAAAACCAGAACTCCCACATCCATCGTCTATCAGATCCTTAGGCCAAAAGCACGGACCACACGAGGAAGCGACGGAGCTATTCACCAGACACCCTTCGTGCGTGTGCAACACGCGATTTTGTTGTTATTGTTACACCAGAAGGGTTATTTAAGCGTAGTGGGCGCAAAAAAAAAGGACACCAGGCGGTGTCCCGTAAACATCCGCTTCAAAAGGGAGGGGATTGAGGAGAAGCAGAAGCGGACGAATGAACAACAGATACAATGAAAGCACCGTACCAGTCACATTGCTCATACCGTTTAGTCATGCTGCTTTCGGATAAGTTCGGCCATATTGCGGCGATATTGCATCAAAACGTAAATACCTGACAGCCGCTACGGCCCGAACGGCGCGGCTCACCGCGCATCGGGTCAGGCAGCGGCCAGCGCCTGACGCATCTTCTTGAGCGCGGCCGCTTCAATCTGACGCACACGCTCAGCCGAGACGCCAAGCTTGGCAGCCAGCTCGTGCAGCGTGGCGCCGCCATCATCGCGCAGCCAGCGCGCTTCCACGATGCTGCGTGAGCGCACGTCCAGAACCTGCAAGGCACTGGCCAGACCCGCACCTTGCAGATCATCGTATGACCGGCGTTCAAGCACCTGACTGGGCTCCTGGGCTTCGTCGGACAAATACGAAATGGGGGCAAACGATTCGTCATCGTCGCTTGGGCTTTCGAGCGCCATCTCATGACCCGACATACGCACTTCCATTTCGCTGACGTCTTCCGGGCGAACGTTGAGTTCACCCGCTATCGCGCGAATCTGTTCAGGATTCAATGTTGTGCCGTCGGGGCGCATGCGGCGCAGGTTGAAAAACAGCTTGCGCTGCGCCTTGGTGGTGGCCACCTTGACCATACGCCAATTGCGCACAATGTATTCATGGATTTCGGCCTTGATCCAGTGCACGGCAAACGACACCAGGCGCACACCCCGGTCGGGGTCAAAGCGCTTGACGGCCTTCATAAGACCAACATTGCCTTCCTGGATGAGGTCGGCGTGAGCCAGCCCATAGCCAAGATATTGCCTCGAGATGGATACGACTAGCCGCAGGTGCGACAGAATAAGCTGGCGAGCGGCGTCAAGGTCGGTTTCGTCGCGCACCTTCGTGCCCAGATCGACTTCCTGCTCGCGTGTGAGCATGGGAAGACGGTTGACAGCACTTATATAAGCTTCAATAGTGCCCAAAGCGCCGGGGTTTGCGATTGCCATGACCAGCGCGTTGCTGGGCATAGCCAAGGATTGCGGACTGGATGTCATCGTTTTTAACGACCTCTTGAAAGAAAAATCTCTGTGTCTTAATATTAGCACTCTCATACCGAGAGTGCTAATATTAAGACCAAAGGCCGGCCAGGAAGTTCTGCCAGCGCCTAAGATTTACTCTTCGTCACGGGTCATTTTTCATCGTGAATCGCCGGTGATACCGTCCAATTCACCTGTCTATGGGGCAAGTTCTTCGCCCCTCCAACCCGCCAGGACGCGCATCTGGCTGACGCCGTGCGGCACGCCGAAACGCCCTCGCGGCTACATAACAAGATCGTCGCTACATATAGCGTTATTCACTTTAGGGATGGCGAAGATCCAGCGTACACTAAGTTTCACCGCTTACCTAACATAGGAGTCCATCATGTCATTACAACTGGGTGACACCGCGCCTGATTTCGAAGCCGAAACCACTGAAGGCAAGATCAGCTTTCACAAGTGGTTGGGCGACTCTTGGGGCGTCCTGTTTTCACACCCCAAGGATTTCACGCCAATCTGCACCACTGAACTTGGCTTCATGGCAAACACCAAGGCGGAATACGACAAACGCAACGCCAAGATCCTTGCCGTCTCAGTCGATTCCGTGGAAGATCACAAACGGTGGGCCAAAGATATTGGCGAAACACAGGGCACGCCACCCAACTACCCGATCATTGGCGACACCGACCTGAAAGTTGCCAAACTGTACAACATGCTGCCGGCCGGCGCCTCGGGTGACGTTTCCAAACGTACCCCCGTCGACAACCAGACCGTGCGCAACGTATTCCTGATCTCACCCGACAAAAAAATCAGCCTCATCCTGATTTACCCAATGAGCGTGGGCCGCAATTTCAACGAAATCCTGCGTGCGCTTGACGCGCTGCAGCTGACACGCAACCACAAAGTGGGTACACCCGCGAACTGGGGCGTCGAAGGCCACAGCAAGGACGTCGCCATTTCTGCGTCGTTGTCCGATGACGAGGCCAAGAAGCTATTCCCCAAGGGCTTCAAGGAATTGAAGAAATATCTGCGCATAACCCCAGATCCACGATAATTATTCCTTTTTCAGCGTGTTGGCCGCCGGTTCAGCAAATGGCGGCCCCACCTGAAGCCCAACACAAGATCCCCCGGCATTTCGCGGGGGATTTTTGCTTCTGGGCGTCCCGAATCTTCCAGTCGAATTACTAAAGCAGCCGCGTGCGTGGCTGATACCCATTTTCAGTCTTCACCAACGCGCGCTGCGTTCCATGGCGCAGATGTTACCGAGGGCTGGACCGAAGCGTTCCACACACGCGCAAACAGCCACCACTAATGAGAAATAATGTCGCGTAGCATATCGACCAGCCGGTCGGCGTGGTCGGGGTCAAGCTGCGCCAGAATGCGGCGTTGATGTTGCATTGCACTAGCGCATAGCCCACTAATGAGCTTGGTGCCCTTGGGGGTAATCGTGACCAGCGTCTGCCGCCTGTCAGAGCGAACCGTTTGCAGGGTGATAAGGCCCTCGGCTTCCAGCCCGGGCAAGACCTTGCTAAGCGTAGGCTGCTTGGTAATAGCCAGCTCGGCGAGCGCGCCCACCGTCTCGCCTTCGCCTTCAATAAGGCTGGCCAAAAGCCGCCACTTGGTAACGGTTAGTCCAGCCTTGCGAACCTCGACATGGAATTCGTCGGAGATGCGATGACTGGCCAGCGCAAGCACTGAAGCCAGATAGCGATGCACGAAGCGAGGTTGTTCTGCCTTTAACATTGTCCCACCTGAAACCCGGCCACCATCGTACCCAGGTGGTTCCGGTGGTCAAAAAACACTGCGCCGCAACATAAGATACCATCATCAAAGAGAAAGAAAAAATCGTATTACAACTGCTCGCACAGGTCAATGTACTGGTTTCTACTGATATGCAATCACTCGTTATATAAGTTAAATTTTCAGAGTGTATGAATTTTCATGTTTCTCGTTGACAAGGCGTATCTCTACCCCTAAAGTAACCAAAACACGCAAAATCCAGCCCCGGACGTGCACCGCCGCGCCTCCGGGTAAACGCACGTTCACGGCGAAAACACACAGCAGTGCAGGAGTCAGACATGGCAGAACGCTCATTCAAAAAAGAAGTCCAGCAACTACGCATTGGGGAAGGGGAAGAGTTTCGGGGAGAGGGGATATTGGCTGTCACCAAAGCCCTGCTACAGTCTGGTGTCAGCTATGTGGGGGGTTACCAGGGCTCACCTATTTCGAACCTCATGGACGTACTCGCTGACGCCCAGGACATTCTTGAAGAGCTTGGCGTGCACTTCACTGCCAACGCTTCGGAAGCCGCCGCGGGTGCCATGCTCGCCGCTTCCGTCATGTACCCGATACGTGGCGCGGTTACGTGGAAGTCCACGGTAGGCACAAACGTCGCGTCCGACGCGCTTGCCAACCTGTCGTCGGGCGGTGTCAAGGGTGGCGCGCTGATCATCGTTGGCGAAGATTACGGTGAGGGCTCGTCCATCATGCAAGAGCGCACTCACGCCTTTGCCATGAAATCCCAGATGTGGCTGCTCGACCCACGGCCCAACCTTGAAAGCATCGTCAAGTCGGTCGAAGACTGTTTCCAGCTGTCCGAGGCCAGCAACACGCCGGTAATGCTGCAAATGCGCATCCGCAGCTGTCACGTGCACGGCCGCTTCACGGCCAAAGCCAACAAACGACCCAACTACACGCTGGCTGAAGCCCTGTCCAGCCCAGAGCGCGACGTCAGCCGCATCGTGCTGCCCCCGGCTTCATTCCTGCACGAACGTGAAAAAATCCAGAGCCGCTGGCCACACGCGGTGGAATACATCAAAGAACATCACCTCAACGAATTCTTCGACGGCGACCTGTCACACATGGGACTCATCCTGCAGGGTGGCCTGTACAACGGCGTCGTACGGGCGCTGCAGCTTCTGGGGCTGGCCGACCACTTCGGCAACAGCCGCATTCCGCTGTACGTCATGAATGTCACGTATCCGGTCATCGACGACGAAGTCATCGACTTCTGCAAAGATAAAAAAGCCGTGCTGCTTCTTGAAGAAGGCCAGCCAAACTTCATCGAACAGACCATGAACATGATCCTGCGCCATGCAGGGTCCGACACCATCCTGTCCGGCAAGGACATCCTGCCCGAGGCAGGCGATTACACCACAGTCGTCATTCGTGACGGGCTGCAAAAATTCCTGGAAACGCACCAGCCCGACGTGCTGCCGTCCATTGAACCAGCGGGCTACAAACTGCCCAAGAAGCCCGTGGTGCGCCCCGTCGAAGTCAAGCCCGAAACCAAACCCATCGACGTCAGCGAAATTTCACGCAAGATCACGTCTTTGCCAGCGCTATCGGCGTCTGGCCAGGCGGGCGTAGCCCAGGCGCTTATCGCCGACGAGCTCGTCGGCGCTGACGAACCAATCATTGACTACGCTGTGGCACTTCGCAACCAGGTCGACAGCCTGAAAACCGTGGTGCCTCCACGTCCGCCAGGCTTCTGTACCGGCTGTCCCGAACGGCCCATCTTCGCGGCTCTGACGCTGGCTCAGGAAACCCTTGGCGACCACCATATCAGTTGCGATATTGGCTGCCATCTGTTTTCCATCCTGCCGCCATTCAACGTCGGCGCCACCACCATGGGTTACGGGTTGGGCGCCGCCAGCGCCGCCGCGTTCAACGTTCCCAACGGCAAGCGCGCCATCTCGTTCATGGGCGACGGCGGCTTCTGGCACAACGGTCTTGCCTCGGGCATTGGCAACGCGGTGTTCAACAAGTACGACGGCGTCATCATCATCGTCGACAACTACTATTCAGCGGCTACCGGCGGCCAGGACATCCTGTCGTCGCGCGCGCAGAACAAGCGCCGTGCCACCAACAACCCCATCGAGAACGCTGTCCGGGGTGTGGGCGCGAAATGGGTGCGAACCATAACCCGCACCTACGATGTCACCGCCATGCGCGCCGCCATCGAAGACGCCCTCACAACCAAAGCCGGCGGGCCGAAAATCATTATCGCCCAGTCCGAGTGCATGCTGAACAAGCAGCGCCGGGTACGCCCCGAAATCAACAAGGCCATCAAGGAAGGCAAGCGCGTCATCAAGCAACGCTTCGGCGTGGATCCCGACGTCTGTACTGGCGACCATGCGTGCATGCGCCTTTCGGGTTGCCCTTCGCTTACTTTGAAAGAAAGCGCCGACCCGCTGCGCGAAGACCCCATCGCTTACGTCGACAACACGTGCGTGGGCTGCGGCAACTGCGGCGAAGTTTCGCATGCGGCCATTCTGTGCCCATCGTTCTATCGCGCCGACGTCGTGAACAACCCCACGAAATGGGATCTGTTCATCGCCAAGTTCCGCCTGAGCATCATCAGCTTCCTGCAGGCACGCCGCAGCAGCCGTAAAGCTCAATACTCCATTTAAGGCAATTTCATGGCTAACAAAACAGAATTTCATGCCGGCACTCCCGTCAAGATTGCCATCATGGCCATGGGCGGCCAGGGTGGCGGCGTTCTCGCCGACTGGGTCGTCGACGTAGCCGAGCAAGACGGCTGGTGGGCACAAACCACCTCAGTGCCTGGTGTCGCGCAGCGTACTGGCGCCACCATCTATTACGTTGAACTCATGCCGGGCGCCGCCGTCAAGGCGGCGGGTCGCGCGCCCGCCCTGGCCATGATGCCCACCCCAGGCGACGTCGATATCGTCGTTGCCGCCGAGCTCATGGAGGCCGGGCGTGCCATTCAGCGCGGCCTGGTCACACCAGACCGCACCACGCTGATCTCATCCTCGCACCGCGCCTACTCCGTCAACGAAAAGACAATGCCCGGAAACGGGATCAGCGATTCAAACAAAATTATCGAGGTCGGCAATCAGGCGTCCAAACGGTTCATCTGTGCAAACCTGCAAGAGCTCGCCGACAAGGCCGGCAGCGTCATCAGCGCCAGCCTGTTTGGCGCGTTGGCGGGTAGCGGCGCGCTTCCCTTCACGCGCGAAGGCTTCGAAGAAACCATCCGCCGCGGCGGCATCGGCGTAAACGCCAGCCTCAAAGCCTTTGCCCTTGGATTCGAATCAGCCGCCAGCGCACCAGCTGCAGCCAACCAAATCGCCGACGACGACCACCTGCCCACGGTTCCCGAAAGGGCCGCAAGCCCCAAGGTCCAGGCACTGCTCGACGACCTCAAGAATAACTTCCCGGTCGAATCCCAGCCCATGCTGCTTGCCGGCCTGCGCCGCACCCTGGACTTCCAGGATGTGCGCTACGCGAAGGAATACCTCGCGCACATGCACGCCATCCACACCCTCGACAGCCAGTTCGGCGGCATTACCAAGTCGTGGGCACTGACCACCGCAGCGGCACGCTACGTGGCCGTAGCCATGGCCTACGACGACGTCATCCGCACGGCCGACCTGAAAACGCGCGGATCACGTGCCGACCGGGTGCTCGGCGAGTTGTCGGCCGACGCGTCCCAAGTGGTCTACACCACCGAATACATGCACCCGCAGATCGAAGAGATCTGTGGTGTCATGCCTGCCGCGATGGGCCAGTGGATCATGAATTCCAAGCGTATTTCCAAATTCATCAGTATCTTTTGCCGCAAGGGACGCTTCGTCCAAAGCAACAAGCTTTCGGGCTTCTTCCTACTTTACATACTGGCCAGCCTGCGGCCCATTCGACGCATCACACTCAGGCATAAGGTGGAAGCCGAATGCCTCACCCAATGGCTGCAACTCATCGACGATACGGCACACAAAGACTACGACCTGGCGGTCGAAATCGTGAACTGCCGCCGCCTGGTCAAGGGATATAGCGACACGCACGTGCGAGGCATGGGCAAATACCAACGACTCTTGCGCGAAGCTGCCAAACTTCCGGGTCAGGCCAATGCCGCCACCCGCCTGAGAATTCTGCGTGAAGCCGCCTTGGCCGACCCGCATGGCAAGCAGCTGGACCTGCTCATCAAACAAACCAGCCAGCCTGCCGCAACCTGAAAACAAACCTCAAAGCTGTAGGTGCCTCATGAACTACCGCAACAACCCGGAATCCGTACGGGCACTTATTCGCCCGACGGAAGTACACAAAGACATTTTCGTGGACGACGAAATTTTCGACCTCGAAATGGAACACCTGTTTGCCAACACCTGGATCTACGTTGGCCATGCCAGCCAGGTCCCCAAGCCGGGTGACTTCTACACCACCACGGTCGGCGATCAGCCGGTCATCATGGTGCGCGACAACGACAACACGGTCAAGGTCATCAACAACCGCTGCCCGCACAAAGGGGTTGAAGTCGCCCCGCCAGGCTGCGGCAATACTGGCAAATTCTTTCGCTGCCCCTACCATGCATGGAGTTTCCGCCTGGACGGCAGCCTGCTGGCACTGCCGCTCAAACGCGGCTATGACCCCGAAGTCTTCAACGAATGCGAGGCCTGCCACGGCATGGCGGGCGTCACCAACGTACGCAACTACCGCGACTTCATCTTCTGCCGTTTGAACCCCGAAGGGCAAAGCTTCGAAGACTTTTTCGGCGAATCGTTGTCCACCCTCGACAACATGATCGACCGCTCTCCCGAGGGCAAGCTCGAGGTGGCCGGCGCACCGCTGCGTTATATGCACGACTGCAACTGGAAGATGCTGGTAGACAACCAAAGCGACACCACGCACCCCATGATCGTGCACGAGTCGTCGGCCGGTACGGCAGTAAGCGTATGGGAAAAGTCCGGCAAGATCGGGCCTACACCCATGGCGGTCGAACAATTCGCGCCTTTCATTTCGTCGTACGAGTTCTTCGAAAAAATGGGTATCCGCGTCTGGGAGAATGGGCATGGCCACACCGGCGTGCACGGCTCCATCCACGCCGCCTACTCGCCCATCCCGGGCTACATGGAGGCCATGATCGCCGCCTATGGCGAAGAACGCGCCAAGCAGATACTGGGCGACGTGCGCCACAACACCACGTACTTCCCCAACATCATGGTCAAGGGACCTATCCAGACCCTGCGTATCTTCAAACCATTGGCAGCCAACAAAACGCTGGTCGAGTCCTGGGTGTTCAGGCTGGTCGGCGCACCCGACAAGCTGCTTGAGCAAACGCTCATGTACAACCGGCTGATCAATTCACCGGGTTCCGTCGTGGGGCACGACGACCTCGAGGTCTATCAGCGTGCGCAGGCAGGCTTGCGATCGCGCGGCCTGAAATGGGTCAACGTTGCCCGTCTTTACGACCCGACGGAAGCGCACCGCAAGAACGAAAGCGTCAACGGCACGACCGAATGGCAAATGCGCAACCAATACCAGGCGTGGGCTCGTTACATGACCGCCTCAATGACGGAGGCCGTATGACCAGCTTCAACAACCAGCAACTGGTTGATTTCGTATATGCCGAGGCACGTATTCTGGACGAACAGCGCTTTGACGAATGGCTGGCGCTGTTTACCAACGACGCGCACTACTGGATGCCGCTGACTCCCGGCCAGACCGACCCGATCCTGCAGGGGTCCATCATGTACGAAGACCTGCTCCTGCTCAAGGTGCGTGTTGAGCGCCTGTCAGGGCCACATACGTATTCGCAACAGCCGCGAAGCCGCAGCCACCACCTGCTGGCACACCCCGAAATCGAAAAGGGGCACGCGTGGCACCAGCCGGAAAAGGGGCAGTACACCGTGCGCACGGCATTCCATTATGTCGAAACCCGCATCGATGAACAGCGCCTGTACGCCGGCTGGGCAACACACGAACTCACTACGCAAGACGGTGCACTGCGCATCCGGCAAAAGCGGATCGACCTGGTGAACTGCGACTCGGCACTGCGCAGCATCCAGCTCTTCATGTAAGGGGTAGCCTTTGTCCGCAACGGTCTACGAGGCTTTTTCACAATCCGCCCAGCAATGGAAAGATCATTCGTTCCTGCATATCGTCCCTGAAACCGCCCGTATCTACCAGATCGAGGCCGGCGAGTACACTTACGCACAGGTACTGGCGCAAATCGAAGTTCTGAAAACGGGCTACGAAGCGGCCGGTTACGGACATGGCCACCGGGCAGGCCTGCTGCTGGAAAACCGACCTTCCTTTTTCTTGCACTGGTTCGCACTGAATGCGCTGGGCGTATCGGTGGTGCCCATCAACGCCGACCTGCGCTCTGCCGAGTTGGAGTACCTGATACACCACTCGGAAATCAGCATTGCCATCGCCCTGCCCAGCCATCATGCCGTTTTACAGGCTGCGGCCAGTGCCGTGAACAGCCCACTGGTCATCATCGGGCCCGACGACACGCCTGCCAGGGCGGCCACACCCGCGCCGCTTGCCGGCAACCCCATTGGCACAGCCACTGAGTGCGCCCTGCTATATACCTCGGGCACCACCGGCCGCCCCAAAGGCTGCATTCTGTCGAACGAATACTTCCTGCATGCCGGCAACTGGTACGCCAACATCGGAGGCCTGGCTACGTTGCGCCCCGGCGTCGAGCGGATGCTGACGCCGCTTCCGCTGGTGCACATGAACGCCATGGCCTGTTCGACCATGAGCATGATCATCACCGGCGGCTGCCTGATTCCGCTGGACCGCTTTCATCCCAGAAGCTGGTGGGCTACCGTACGTGAATCACACGCCACCGTCGTGCACTACCTGGGCGTCATGCCTGCCATCCTCATCAAGGCAGAACCCTCCGAACAAGACTCGCAGCATCAGGTTCGGTTCGGCTTTGGCGCCGGCATCGACGGCAGCCTGCATGCTCCATTCGAACAACGCTTCGGCTTTCCTTTGCTGGAAGCCTGGGCCATGACTGAAACAGGATCGGGTGCCGTCATCATCGCCAACCACGAACCGCGCTTCATCGGCACCAGCTGCTTTGGCAAGGAAGGGACTGATGTTCTGGTCAAGCTCGTCGATGACGGCGGCAAAGACGCCAAAACCAACGAACCGGGCGAATTGCTCGTCAAGCACGCAGGCCCCGACCCGCACTTTGGTTTTTTTTCCGGCTACCTTAAAGACGCCACGGCGACCCAAGAGGCCTGGGAGGGCGGCTGGTTTCACACCGGCGACATCGTCAAGCGCAACGAGCAGGGCTACCTGCACTTTATCGACCGCAAGAAGAACGTCATCCGGCGCAGCGGCGAAAACATTTCAGCTGTAGAGGTTGAAAGCGTCCTGCAGCAGCACCCGGCCGTCAAGTCGGTAGCCGTTGCCGCCGTGCCCGACGCAGTGCGCGGCGACGAAGTGCTGGCATGCATTGTGTGTGCCACGCCTCCTGATATCTCAGCCATGCCCGCATTGGCGCGGGACATCGTCAACTGGGGCCTGTCGCGTCTGGCCTATTACAAAGTGCCCGGGTATGTGGCTTTCGTCGACACCTTGCCACTTACCGCCACCAACAAGATCCAGCGCGGCCAGCTCAAGGCCATGGCGCCGACTCTTATCGGCACGCCCACGTGCATCGACACGTGCAGCATGAAAGCGCGCCAGGACATCAGTTCATGATGCGACACCGGGCCAGCTACGAAGGCGTCGTCGCCACCACGCCCGTCACGGTCCCATACGTGCGCTACTCCATATACAGTGCCCACTGGTGGCTGGGCAAGGCTCTGCGCAAACTCATCGACGACTCGGGGGTGCAAAAAAACGAGATCGACGGCATGTGCGTTTCAAGCTTCACCCTGGCACCGGATAGTGCGGTGGGGCTTACCCAGCATCTGGGCATGTCGCCCCGATGGCTTGACGACATCCCCATGGGCGGTGCCAGCGGTGTAGTCGCGCTGCGCCGTGCCACGCGCGCCGTTCAGGCAGGTGACGCCGACATCGTGGCCTGCCTGTCGGGCGACACGAACCACGTTGACTCGTTCCGCCACACCATCAGCCAGTTCTCGCGCTTCGCGCAAGACGGCACCTATCCTTACGGTGCGGCTGGCCCCAATGCCAGCTTCGCACTGCTGACCCAGAATTACATGCGCCAGACCGGCGCAACACGTGAAGACTTCGGCAAGCTGTGCGTGGCCCAGCGCGACAACGCCCTGCGCAATCCAAACGCCCTCATGAAAAAGCCTCTATCGCTGCAGCAATACATGGATGCCAAGCTTATTGCCGACCCCATTCATCTGTTCGATTGCGTCATGCCTTGTGCAGGCGCCGACGCCTTCCTGGTCATGCGCGAAGAGAAGGCGCAGCAGCTTGGGCTGCCCTTTGTACGAGTCCTGTCCACGATAGAACGCCACAATGCCTGGGCGGACGACCCAATACAGTTTCGCGGCGGGTGGTCCATGGATTGCGACGATCTTTACGGGCATGCCGGGATCGAGCCCGGAGACATCGACTTCATGCAGGCCTACGACGACTACCCCATCATCAACTTCATGCAGATCGAAGACCTGGGGTTGTGCAAGAAAGGGGGCGCGCCACAATTCGTGCGCGACAACACCTTCACCGTGGATGGCAGCCTGCCCTTCAATACCAATGGCGGGCAGCTGTCGGCAGGACAGGCGGGCGCCGCCGGCGGCTACATCGGAATAGTCGAAGCGTTGCGCCAGCTCACCAACTCGGCGCAAGGCACGCAGGTCCGGGACGCAAAAAACGGACTGGTCAGCGGCTTCGGCATCATCAATTACGATCGCGGAATCTGCACGGCTGCTGCGCTTCTGGCACGAGGTTCCGCATGACAACGCCATTATCCAGGCCGCCCAAAAAGAATCCGATGGCGCGCACGCGCCGGCCCACGCAGCCGCCAGCCGCGCGCAGCCGCCGCGCCCTGGGCCTTACCGCGTCTGCCGCAGCCGGCGCGTTCAACCTGCAAGTATGCCAGGAGTGCGGGGCGGTCCAATACCCCCCACGCGAAGTCTGTCACCAATGCCTTTCCGATCAATTGCTCTGGCAGCCTGTGGCTCCGCGCGGTATGCTGCTTGCGCTCACAACACTGCATCACAGCAACGACCTGTTCTTTCGTGAAAGGCTGCCCTGGCGTATTGGCACCGTTCAACTTGAATCCGGCCCGCGTGCCATCGCCCACGTTCATGGTGACTGCGAGTGCGGTCAGCCCGTAATGCTGACCCTGAAACTGGATCGCAGCGGCCAGGCCGTTCTGATCGCATTACCCGAAAAGGCCACAGCCCATATGGAAGACGACAAAGTTTTACGCGAGACGTCGTGCGACCCGAAATTCCGGCGCGCTCTGGTCACGGATGGCAAATCCGCAGTGGGTCAGGCCACCATCAAGGCGCTGCTCGACGCAGGGGCCACCTTGGTATTTGCCGGCGACCCTGATGTCTGGAAAACAAACCGCGCGTTCAATACGCTGTGCGAAGACCCACGCGTACTGCCGCAAACGCTCGACATCACCGACACCGATTCGGTCGAACGCGTCGCCGGATCCATTGGCGGCAAAGTGGATATCCTGGTCAACACCGCAGACTACACACGAGACGGCGGCATCATGTACGGCCGTGACCTGCTCAAGGCGCACGAAGCTCTAAACGTGAACTGCCTTGGTTTGATGCGACTTGCCCAGCACTTCGGGCCCGCCATGGCCAGCCGCGCCGCGGACGGTACGGCCAGCGCCGTGGCCTGGGTCAACACGCTTTCCATTTATGCCCAACTGAACCTCCCGGCACGCGGGATGTGGTCGGTTTCCCAGGCGGCAGCGCTTTCGGCGAGCCAGTGCCTGCGCAATGAATTGCGCGCGGCTGGCGTACGTGTCATCCATGTGCTGTCCGGGCCGATTGATTACGAGTGGGAGCAACTTACACCGCCTCCGCGTGTCAGCCCCGCTGCCGTCGCCAACGCCATCGTGCGCGCGCTGAAGGACGGCGTCGAAGAAACCTATGTGGGGGACGTGGCGAAAGAGTTTGTCGCACGCCTGAAGGACAACCCCAAAGGCCTTGAACGCGAACTGGGCTCACAGGGCTGACCCATCGCGGCACGCCGCAAAATTTGGCCGGCCCGAATATCGGGCTCGCTTTCGGAGCAACAATGACCACTACCGTACTGCCCCAATTCCTATCAGAGCTGGTAAGCGGCAAGATACAGATTGTCGACCTGACGGAAACACTGGCCCCCGAATTCCCGACCATCGTCATGCCTCCCGAATTCGGCCAGGCCTGGCCTTTTCGTATTGAAGAAATCTCGCACTACGACGAACGCGGCCCGTCCTGGTACTGGAATAATTTTTCCATGTCGGAACACACCGGAACACACTTCGACGCGCCGGTGCACTGGGTTTCGGGCAAGAATCTGCCCGACAATACAGTGGATTCCATCCCTCTTGATTCCTTCATCGCCGAGGCCTGCGTCATTGACTGCTCGGCCGAGTCCCGTGAGGATCCCGACTTCCTGCTGACCATCGACTTCGTCGAAAGGTGGGAAACCAGACACGGCAGGATTCCCGCCCGTTCCTGGGTGTTCATGCGCACAGACTGGTCCCAGCGCAACAAGCCTGGCGACTACCTCAACATGGACGACACCGGCGCACACTCGCCCGGCCCCGACGCCAAGGTAGTACCGTGGCTGATCAAGGAGCGCGACGTCCACGGCTTCGGCACGGAATCGGTCGGCACCGATGCTGGCCAGGCGCAACATCTGGACCCACCCTACCCTTGCCACTACTTCATGCACGGCAATAACCGCTACGGGCTGCAATGCATGACCAACCTGCATCGCCTGCCGCCCAGGGGGGCTATTATTTTCTCGGCGCCTCTGAAAATACGCCGAGGCTCCGGCAGCCCGTTGCGCGTGCTGGCGCTTGTACCCGGCCACGCCTCATAACCCCTCCTCGATCACACCCACGGAGCTTATCTTGTCTCTATCACACACAGCCATAGTCACCGGCGGAAGTGCCGGCATCGGAGCGGAGATCAGCCATCAACTGCTCGACGCCGGCTACACAGTGGTTTCACTGGCACGTCGCGACCCGAACTTCTCGCATCCCCGGCTATTCTCGATCAAGGTAGACCTGCTTGACGCCGACGCCACACAGAAAGCCGCCGAGGAAGCCGCACACGGATTCTCCGTCACGCATCTCATCCACAACGCGGGCGTCATCTGGCCCAATCTGCTTGAAGACGTCACCCTTGATCAACTTCAGGGGCTTACCCAGATCCATCTGGGATCAGCCATCCAATTGGCCAAGGCCTGTCTACCGGGCATGAAGGCCCGCAAGTTTGGGCGCATTGTGCTGATGTCCTCGCGCGGCGCGTTGGGCCTGCAAACCCGCACTGCATACTCGGCCACCAAGTCAGGCATGATAGGCATGGCGCGAACCTGGGCACTTGAGCTCGCCCCCGAAGGCATTACCGTCAATGTCGTCGCGCCCGGGCCCATACAAACGGACATGTTCTACGACGTCATTGAAGCCGGCAGCGAGCGCGAAGCCAACATTGCCAAAGGTATTCCGGTACAACGTCTGGGACGTGCCGACGATGTCGCGCGCGCCGTGCTCTTTTTCTCAGATCCGGCCAACAGCTTCATTACGGGCCAGACCCTGTATGTCTGCGGTGGTGCCAGCATTGGTTCCATCGTTATCTAACCGTGTACTATCAGCACTACAAGCATGTGTAATTTGTAGCCCCGTTCCACCAACGATTATTAACAAGGAAGCTTTCACCATGACCCTTAAAAAAATCGCGCTTGCCGTCACTATTTTGTCGGCGTTCGGCGCCGCATCGGCAATGGCTCAAGTAAAAGTCGGTGTCGTCACCTCAGCTACCGGGCCCACTGCGCTTATCGGCATCTCCCAACGCAACACCGTCGCGCTGCTACCCAAAAAGATCGGCAACCTTAGCGTTGAATACATCTCGCTGGACGATGGCAGCGACCCAACCCTCTCGGTCACGGATTTCAAAAAGCTGATCACCGACGACAAGGTCGATGCCCTGATCGGACCTTCGGGATCACCCAATGCCATGGCCGTCATTCAGTTTGCCGCTGATTCGGGCACGCCCATGCTGGCGCCCGTGGGCTCGGCGTCTGTCGTGCTGCCCATGACACCCGAAAAGAAATGGGTGTTCAAAACCACGCAGAACACCAGCATTATTGCCGACGCGCTGGTCGACCACATGGTCAAGACCGGCGTCAAGACTCTGGGCTTCATCGGCCTGAATGACGCCTTCGGTGAAGACTGGCTCAACGTCATGAAAGGGCTTGCCGCGAAAAATCACATCAAGATCGTGGAAGTGGAACGCTATCAGCGCTCGGACAACTCGGTTACCGGTCAGTCCCTGAAGCTCTTCGCGGCCAAGCCCGACGCCGTGCTGGTTGCCGGTACTGGCGGCGCCGCGGTCCTGCCAGAGGTGACCCTGCGCAAGCAGGGCTACAAAGGAGCCATCTACCAGACTCACGGTGCGGCGCTGGACGCCTTCCTGAAACTGGGCGGAAAGAGCGTTGACGGAACGATCCTGGCCGCCAGCCTGATGCTGGTTCTTCCCGAGATTCCCGACTCCAACCCATCCAAGAAAGTGGCAGAGAAATACATCGCCAGCTACGAGAAAATCTACAAGCAGGCGCCCACAACGTTCGGCGCCAACGTGTATGACGCCGGCCTGCTGCTTGAAGAAGCCATACCGAAAGCCGCTGCAAAAGCCAAGCCTGGCACCAAAGAGTTCCGCAGTGCGCTGCGCGACGCGTTGGAGCAGACCAAAGAACTCGTGGCCACTCAGGGCGTCTACAACATGACGCCTGAAGACCACAGCGGTTTCGACAAACGCGGCCGCGAGCTCATCACAGTGAAAGACGGACACTGGCGCCTGCTTAAGCAATAACGACATTGCCTGAGCAATGCGGCGGTTTCGTCAACCACGACAATCCGCCGAAGCGGCGGGAGCGCAGTCCATGGCTCCCGCCGCCTTCTTATTCAAATCGCCCTACGACGCTGCCCCATAGCCGCCGCCCCCGGGGGTTTCGATCTCGAACTGGTCACCAGCCTGCAGCTCGGCCCGGTCCGCATGAGCCAGCTCTTGAACCTGGCCGTCGGTTCGAATGACACGGGACTTTCCGACCGCGCCGGGCAATCCGCCCGCAGCGCCAAAAGCCGGCTGTATCCAGCCGTTGCACAAGGTGGACACCGTCATCGCTTCCAGAAAGCGCAGCGTACGTACCCCACCGTTGCCGCCATGCCACTTCCCCGCACCACCCGAACCATGGCGAATGACATAGCGCTCCAGTCGCACGGGAAAGCGCAGTTCCAGGATCTCGGGATCGGTCAGACGCGAATTGGTCATCTGGGTCTGCACCACGGAAGTACCGTCAAACCCGCCCACCAGCGTGCCGCTGGCGTCAAAGCGCCCGCCCGCACCAGAGCCGCCCGAAACTGTCTCGTAATACTGATAATGCGCGTTGCCGAAGGTCACATTGTTCATGGTGGGCTGACTGCCCGCCATCACGCCCAGCGCGCCATACAGGGCATTCGTGACACAACTTGACGTCTCGACATTGCCGGCCACCACCGCCGCGGGATAGCGGGGGTTGAGCATGGAGTTTTCAGGCACGATGAGGCGCAGCGGCTTCAGGCCGCCCGAATTGATGGGAATATCGTTGTCCACCATGCTGCGAAACACATACAGCACCGCCGCCGTCGTCACTGCGCGTGGTGCATTGAAATTATTGGACAGCTGCGCCGACGTGCCCGTGAAGTCCAGCGTCGCGCTGCGTGTCTGGCGGTCGACAGCAAGACGAACCTCGATGCGCGCGCCATTGTCGAGCGGCTGCACGAAATGCCCATCCTTCAGTGTGGCAATGACCTGGCGCACCGACTCCTCGGCGTTGTCCTGAACGTGGCGCATATAGGCCTGCACCACATCCAGGCCAAAGGCGGCCACCATGTTAAGAAGCTCTTCACGCCCCTTCTCATTGGCGGCGATCTGCGCCCGCAAGTCCGCCAGGTTCTGGTCCACGTTGCGGGCCGGATAGCGCGCGCCTGTCAGCAGCGCGCGCATTTCCGCTTCACGCATGTGCCCACCCTCGACCAGACGAAAGTTGGTGATGAGCACACCTTCTTCTTCAATGACGTGCGAATTCGAAGGCATGGAGCCCGGCGTAAGGCCCCCGATATCCGCATGGTGGCCGCGTGACCCGACGTAGAACAGAATGTCCTTGCCCGCCTTGTCGAACACCGGTGTCACGACTGTAACGTCCGGCAGGTGCGTACCGCCCGCGTAAGGGTTGTTCAGCACATAGACGTCACCCGGGTGCAGCTGACCCGCGTTGGCTTCGATAATGGCTTGCACGCTGGCACTCATGGAACCCAGATGCACAGGAATATGCGGAGCATTGGCGACTAGCTCGCCGCCTGAATCAAAAATGGCGCACGAGAAATCAAGGCGCTCTTTGATGTTGACCGAATGCGCCGTATTCTGCAGCCGATAGCCCATCTGTTCAGCGATCGACATGAACAGATTGTTGAAAATTTCCAGCATGACCGGATCGGCGTGTGTGCCCACCGCAAAACGCTGTGGACGGGGAACGGATCGTTCCAGGATCATATCGCCGCGCCCCGTAACGCTCGCGTGCCAGCCGGCATCTACCAGCGTCGTTGCGTTTGCATCACTGACGACTGCCGGTCCCTCGATGAAGTCGCCCGCACGCAGATCAACGCTGTGGTACAGGGAGCACTCACGCCATTCATCCTGAGAATAAATGCGCACCGTATCGGCCGCTTGTGGCTCTCTTCGTGAAGCGGCCTCGGAGGTTGCCACACTCGTTGTGACACTGGCTTCATCGGCAATGGCTTCGGCCACCGCCGATTCAATCACCACACGCCGCTGCGGCATCAGGAACGAAAAGCGCAGAAGATAAGCCTTTTCAAAAGCTTCGAGCATGGCCGCAGTGGTATCCAGCGCCACGGGCAGTGCGGTATCAGTACCTTCATACCGTAGATAGAACTTGCACTCGACGCGTATCAGTTCCTCGGCAACCTGCTGGGCGATGAGCTCGTCGCGCGCCGTTCCAGCAAGCTCCTGCAAAATTTGACGTGCGTTTGCTTCGCCCTCGGGACTCCAGGGCTGCTCAACCGAACGCTCGCGCATCGCCGTGGAGGCCGCCATCCCCATGCCGTACGCCGACAACACGCCAGCCAGTGGATGCACCAGCACGCGTGGCATGGCCAGCTCATCGGCCACACGGCAGGCGTGCTGGCCACCGGCGCCGCCGAAAGTGATGAGGGTATAACGCGTGATGTCGTAGCCACGTTGCACCGAAATGCGCTTGATGGCATTGGCCATGTTGGCAACGGCAATATCAAGAAATCCGTGGGCAAGCTGCTCGCTGGAGACCTTGCGGCCCGTTACCGTCGAAACCTGCTCCGCCAGGCTGGCAAAGCGCTCACGCACTACCGCCACGTCCAGCGGCTGATCGCCGTGCGGCCCGAATACACTGGGAAAATGGCGCGGCTGAATGCGCCCAAGCATGACGTTGGCGTCAGTGACCGTAAGCGGGCCACCGCGCCGATAGCACGCGGGTCCGGGATTGGCTCCTGCCGATTCCGGACCAACCCGTAAACGCGCGCCATCGAACTGAAGCACGGATCCGCCTCCGGCCGCCACGGTATGTATGCTCATCATGGGTGCGCGCAGACGCACGCCGGCCACCAGCGTATCGAATGCACGTTCGTACTCGCCAGCGTAATGCGACACATCGGTCGACGTGCCGCCCATATCAAAGCCAATGACACGATCGAGACCGGCTTGGCGCGCAACACCGGCCATGCCGACAATCCCGCCCGCCGGCCCCGACAACACCGAGTCCTTGCCCTGGAACGTCTGTGCATCGGTCAGACCACCGCTGGACTGCATGAATTGCAGGCGAACACCGGGCAGTGCACGCGCAACGCTATCCACGTAGCGGCGCAGCACCGGCGAAAGATAGGCATCCACCACGGTCGTATCGCCGCGAGCGACATAGCGGATCAGTGGCGACACCTCGTGCGAGGTGGAGATTTGCGTGTAACCCAGCTCTTGCGCAAGGCTTGCCAGCCTGGCTTCGTGCACGCCATTGCGATAGCCATGCATCAGGACAATGGCGACCGCCGAAAAACCGCGCCCACGTTCCCGGCTCAAGGTCTGACGAGCCGCGTCCTCATCCAGCGGCACCAGCACGGACCCATCGGCAGCAAGCCTTTCGTCAACTTCGATCACCTCTTTGTGCAGCAGCTCGGGCAGCACGATTTCACGATCAAACAAGCGTGGGCGGTTCTGATAGGCAATGCGCAACGCATCACGAAACCCGCGCGTCACAACCAGCAGCACCCGCTCTCCCTTGCGCTCCAGCAAGGCATTGGTTGCAACCGTGGTACCCATCTTGACCACGTCGATGTTGTGCGCCGGCACGGTATCGCCGGGCTTCACGCCCAGAAGCTGCCGGATGCCCTGCACTGCCGCATCCGGATACTGCTCGGGATTCTCGGACAACAGCTTGGCGGTTACCAGGGTGCCGTCGGGCTTGCGCGCCACAATATCCGTAAATGTGCCGCCGCGATCGACCCAGAACTGCCAGCGCGAAGACGCCGGGTGAACCAGGGCCGCGCTGCTCATAGCGATGACGCCGCGCGCGCGGCCTGGTCGTACAAACCCGAAAGCATGCGCAGACGCTCGGCGATTTGCGACAGTTCATCGCCATCGGCCAATTCCCCCTCAACGCCCGGGAACAGGCAGCGTTCGCGGATCTCGCGAAACCTGTCAAGCAAAGCGGCACCTCCGGGCGTGGTGCGGTAGAACACTTCCTTGCCAACCTTCTCACCCACCACCAGATCCATTTTCAGCAATTTCTTCAGCGAATAACTGATCACGTAGCTGTCCTCGTAATTTAAGGTGAAACACACATCGGCCAACCTTTTGTGACGCCGACGATGATGCACATGGTGCAATACCAGAATGTCCGTGAGCCCAAGGTCGGGCTCGCCCGCCGCCCGCATGCAGCGCACCACCCAGCGACCGAACGCATTGTTCGCCACGATAAGCCCGAACTCCAGCTCCGACAGGGCCGGGTACTGGCCCGCCGCAAGATGTGCCGACGACAAGATGCGCACAGGCTCGGTGGGAGCCTTGCTGTCAATCATCGTCTTCATCCGATGAACCCAGACGCTCTTTGACTGGCGCGATCTCGGAAACCAGATCGCGTATGCGCGCCTTGTTGGGCAGCGGCTCGACGCTGTGAGTAGCACCTGGCTGCATGCGCGCCATGCACGCATATACGACCTTGCCATCCAGCACCACCATGCACTCTTTGCAGGCATTGGCGTTGATGCACGAATAGCGTACCGCCAGCGTGGGATCGACGTTTTCGCGCACCCAGCGCAACCCGTCAAGCAGTGATTGCGCCGCGCCCACCGGCAATTCGTAGCGCTGCACATGCGTCGGACCATCGCCGACGCCACGCTGCACGTCCAGACAAATCATGGGTTTCTCTTCCTTCGCGCTCATGCCTGCCCCACCTGTTCAAAATTCGCACCAGCCTGTATCAGTGCGGGGTCCAGACGCTCGACCGCCTGCTTGGCGAGCGTCCACTGACCGTCACGCCACGACAGCGTCTGGTTCAGAACCCAGGCGTCGTCCAGCCCAGGATAATCGTCACGCTGATGGGCCCCACGGCTTTCACGGCGCGACAGCGCGCTGCGTGCAACCGCCTCGGCCACTAGCAGCATGTTGTGCAGGTCCAGCGCGTCCACGCGCATCGGGTCCTGCGGACCCGTGCTGGCAGCGGGCAGCACATCGCCGAGCTCACCACGCAATTGTGCGATTTCGCGCAAGGCCTGTTCCAGCCCCGCCTCGGTGCGAAACGGTCCCACATAAGTCTGCATGATGTCCTGAAGCTTTACGATCAGTGCGGCCGCATTGGGGCTCTTGGCCGGTGCTGGCGATTTTGCCGCCAGCCAGGCCAAAGTGGGGGCTGCAAGCGTGTCAGCACGAGCCTGGTCCACCGGCAGCAAAGTCTGTGCGTAGGCCGCCGCCGAACGTCCCGCCTGCAGGCCAAACGTAATGGCTTCCGTGATGGCATTACCCGACAAGCGGTTGGCCCCGTTAGCGCCACCCACTGCTTCGCCCGCCGCATACAGGCCCGGCACATCCGTGGCCATCGTGACATCGACGCGTATGCCACCCATGTGGTAGTGGGCAATAGGAGAAACCTCGATGGGCATTTTGGTAAGGTCGATGCCATTGGCAGCGAGCTTCTTGATGATGGGGCCAAACGCCTTGCGCAGCTCGGCCTCGGGCACATGTTGAAAACTCAGGTAGGCGCCGCCGGCTGGTGAACCGCGCCCCGCCTCGACTTCCTTCAAGATAGCGTAGGTCGCGGCATCGCGCGTTACGGTGTAGCCCTCCTGCTCGGCCGCATGGCCGTACTTCTCGACAAACTCTTCACCCAGGCCGTTCAGCAAGCGCCCGCCCAACTTGTAGCGAAACGGATCCCACATGATTGGGTCGAATCCGACCAGGCGCGGTGCAAGGTGCCCGATCGGAAAAAACTGCACAAACTCCATATCAATGAGGCGGGCGCCAGCGCGCAAGGCCAACGCATAACCATCCCCACCCATATTGAGTGAAGCGCTGTTGCGCTTGTACAAACGAGTCAGCCCCCCGGTTGCAATAACCACCGCCGGAGCGCGAATCAACATACGCTGGCCTGTCGTCAAATGCAGCGCTACGGCGCCTGCGATCCGTCCGTCCTCGACCAGTAAATCCACAATAAGAATATCGCCCAGCCGCTGAATGCGGCCATCGTGCACCACCTGCGTGCGCAGGGTCTTGGCCACCGCCGGACCCGTGTTGAGGTAATCCACGTACACGCAGCGGGGCCGGTCATGCCCCGGAGCAATCGCCTGGGCAAGGTGATTACCGTCGCGCGCCCAGCCCACACCCCAGCCATCCATGAGACGAATGGAGTCGATTCCTTTTTCGCACAGCAACCTGGCAAGCGGCTCGTTGCAAAGGCCGCGCCCCGCCTTCAGCGTATCGGCATAGTGATAGCGCCAATCGTCCGGAACCTGTTCTCCCAGGGCCACGGCCACGGTCATCTGCGCCATTACCGTGGCACCCCCGCGGCTAATCAGGCTGCGATCCGCCATCACCACGCGGCTTCCTGCCTGCGATGCGGCAAGCGCTGCGCTCATGCCCGCGCCGCCAGAGCCCACCACCAGCACGTCGGCTTCCATATTGAGTATGTCTTCGGTATTCATGCGGCCCCCAAATAGGCTTTCTGCACCATGGGATCAGCAACCAGCCCGGCGGCCGATCCCTCTAAAATGACATGGCCGTGCTGAAGCACATACGCACGGTCGGCAAGCTCGAGCGCAATACGCGCATTCTGCTCGACCAGAAGTATGGTTTGCCCTGCCGCCTTCCAGCGAAACAGCACTTCATAAACCATGTCTACGAATTTCGGCGACAGCCCCATTGAAGGCTCGTCGATACAAACCAGCTTGGCCCGCCGCAGCCAGGCGCGGCCCAGTGCCAGCATCTGCTGCTCGCCGCCGGACAGCGTGCCCGCCGCCTGTTTGCGGCGCTCGGCCAGACGCGGAAACGACTCGAACACTTCGGCCAGGTCCTTGCTTATTTGCTCTTTCTCGCGGCGGCGTGGATAAGCGCCCATAAGCAGATTCTCGTACACCGACATGCCCGGAAAAATCCGCCGCCCTTCCGGCACGCTGGCCACGCCCAGATCAATCACGTCCGGCGACTGCAGACCCCGAGTGGGCTGCCCTTCGATCTCGATGCGCCCACGGGTAGGGGAAACCAGCCCGAGCACCGACTTCAGGGTGGTGGACTTGCCGGACGCGTTACCGCCCAGCACCGACACCACTTCGCCGGTCTGAACGTGCAGGCTGACGCCGAACAGCGCCTGCACGGCGCCATAGTGAACGTCGATATCGTCTACCAGCAGGAAGGGAGGACTCGTTCCATTATCCAAGATGTGCATCCGATGAAGTGGGGCGACGTCGCTCGCGGCCCAAATACGCTTCAACCACGTCGGGGTTGTCCAAGGCGTGCGCCGGATCGCCTTGCGCCAGCACCTGACCCTGATTCAGCACGATGACCCGATCAGCCACCCGACGCACCAGCGACAGCTTGTGCTCGACAACCAGGATTCCCAGCTCGGGACGCCTCTGGCGCAAGGCCAACAGCAAGCTGGTCAATTCCTGCGTCTCGGTCGGGTTCATGCCCGCCGCTGGCTCGTCAAGCAAGACAAAATCCGGCTGGCCCGCCAGAACACGCGCAATTTCCAGTCTGCGCCGATTCGCGTAGGACAGGCTGAACGCGGGCTGATCCTTGCTCGGCCAGAGTCGATCGCCAAATAACTGCAGCGCTTCGCGTGCAACCTGTTCCTGACGTTCGACACGGCGGCGCCAGCCAGCCGTGTCGAACAGAATGGCCAGCACCTCATGCGCGGTGCCTGTCATCATCTTGCCCGGTCCGTTCGAAAGCAGCCTGGCCTGTGTACCCAGCATAACGCTATCCCACACCGACATGGCAGGGAACACTCGCGAAGTTTGAAAACTGCGGCCTATACCCAGTCGTGCTATGCGCTCTGGCGGCAGCCGGTCTATGCGCCGCCCATTCAGAAAGATATGCCCGCTGGACACCCGCTCGACGCCCGTGATCATCTGGATAAGTGTCGACTTGCCGGCACCGTTGGGGCCAACCAGAGCCAGCGTCTCGCCCGGCGAAAGCACAAGGCTGACACCGCCAACCGCCGTCACGCCCTTGAAATGGCGCGACACGTTGCGCACGACGAGTCCTTTTTCAGGCTTGGCCATCAACGCGCCCCCATCAGACCTTCGGGCCGCCACCTGAGCATCAGCAGCAAAATCAACCCATAGACAATCATGCGCCATTCGGCGAAAGACCGCAGCAATTCGGGCACAATAGCCATCACGAAGCCGGCCAACGCCGCGCCAGTCAGGTTGCCAAGCCCGCCCAGGACCGCCATGGTCAGTATCAGCAACGAAGCCGGCACGTTGAAGCTGTCCGGACTGATGACGCTTTGCACATAGGCAAACATGCCGCCCGCGGACCCTGCCAGGGCGCCGGATACAGCAAAGCCCAACAACATATAGCGGCGCACCGGCAAACCCGCGGCGTGTGCCGCCAGACGATCCTCGCGCATGCCGCGCCACACACGGCCTATTCCCGAGTTGACCAGGCGCTGCGCTACGAATAAGCCTACGGCGGCAACCAGCGCGACCAGCCAGTATTTCTGCCCGATGTGCATCAGGCGCAGGCCGCCCAGCGACGCAAACCGTGGCTCGGGAATATCCGGAAAGCCCATCGGACCGCGCGTCAGCGATATCCAGATCATGAAAACAAGAAAGAAAATCTGACCGATGGCCAACGTGCCCAGCGCAGCAGTATGCCCGCTGAGCCGGTACAGCGGCAGCGCCGAAATGGCCGCGATGGCCGCTGTCACGATGATGCAGGCCGGCAGCACGAGTTCGGTCGGCCAGCCGTAAGTCTTGGCAAGTATGGCGACGGTGTAAGCGCCCACCCCGTAAAACGCGGCGTGTCCCAGAGACAGAATGCCCATTGATCCCGACACCAGCGAAACACTGGCCGAGAGCACGGCAAAAATCATGGCGTAGACAACGGCCTGAAGCACATAGCCGCTATGTGTGACGAGCGGCAGCAGTGAAAGGATTGCACCGCAAAGCAGAAATCCCCAGGGAGGAAGCTCCAGAACCCGGTGAGCGCTGCGCTGGCTGGATGCCGAAGCCAGCAAGCTGGTGCTCGGCATGGACCCGGACGCCCCCATGGCGCCGCCCAGCGCATCAAGGCGCCTGTCGCCCAGCAGGCCTTGCGGGCGGAAGATCAGGAACACCAGCAGTAGTGAAAACGCGGCAAGGTCGCGGTAACCTTCGCCCAGGTACGCACTGGCCAGTGTCTCGGTTACCCCCAGCAAGATGCCGCCAAACACGGCACCCGGAATGCTGGTCAACCCGCCCAGCAAAGCCGCCGAGAACCCTTTCAGGCTGTAAGGCAGGCCCATCTGGGGAAATACGCTCTTGAAATACATGGCCACCAGAATGCCGCTGACGGCCCCCAGCACGCCCGCCAGCGCAAAGGCCAGGCGCCGCACATCGTTGGCCCTGACGCCAAGCTGCGCCGCCGCGTCCCTATCCTGTGCAGCCGCACGCACGGTGCGGCCCATCCACGAGCTGGCCAGAAACCAGGTCAGGGCAAGCGTGCATAAGCCGCCCAGTACAAAAATAAGAATGTCGGTGCTGGTGATGTACGAGTTGCCGATGTAGAAGGTTATTTCTTTGAACGGCAGCGGAAAGTCCTGCCCCTCGGGCGACCAGATAATTTCCGCGAGCTGGTCGACGATGAGACTGATTGCCAGGGTGGACAGCACTGGAGCAATATACGGTCCATTCTCTAGTGGGCGCAGCGCCACCCCCTCAAGCAGGATGCCCAGCACAGCAACCAGGGCTATGGAAACCAGCGCCGCAAGCCACAAGGGCAGCCCAAACACGGAGACGCCACTGAACGCAAAGAACGCGCCCAGCATGAACAGGCCGCCCTGCGCGAAGTTGATGAGATTGGACACACCAAACACCAGGCTGAAACCCAGCGCTATCAGCGCGTAGACCTGCCCAATGGCCAATCCGTTAACTATCTGGCTGAAAAATAATTCGATCATGAGGCAACCATGGCGAGGCCGCGCCAGATCGACGCGGCCTCGCCATGGAAAACGTTGTTATGGATTTCGTCTACAGACTTTATTTAAGCAGTTCAAACTTGCCGTTATGCACGACGATGAAAACAGGATCTTTATGCACATTGCCGTCGTGGTACTTGGTGACACCCGTCACGCCGTTATACGCCGGGCCATTGGCCAACTCGTCCCGCACGGCATCGCCCGTAAGGGGTTTGCCCGACTTCAGGACACGGCTTATTGCCGCCAGCCCAACGCCCGTGGCGTCATAGGCCAGCGCCGCAAACAGGTCCGGACTACGGCCGAATTTGGCTTTATACGCATCGGTAAAATCTTTGTGGGCGGGGTCTGATGCAATGAACAGCGTATGCAGCACCATCCCTTCAGCCGCTGGGCCCGCAAGCTGAAGAAACTTGGGGGTCGTGAGCGGGATGCCGCCGCCCACGGGTATCTTCTCACCCGCCTGGCGCAGCTGCTGAATAAAGATCGAACCTTCCTGATACGGCAGGGCCAGGAATACGCCCTGCGGCTTCAACGATTTGATCTTGCTGATGAATGGCCGAAAATCCCTTGAATTGGGCTGCACGCCCTCCAGCAACGGCACCGTTCCACCATTCTTTTCAATGATGGCCGCAGTGGCCTTGCCGGTATACACCCCCCAGTCGTCCAGCGAATATGGAATGACTATTGAGTTGGCTTTGAGCTTTTGCTGGATGGTCGCCGCGTTATAGACGGCAAGCACATCGTCGGTATTGTTCTGGCGGAACTGATATTTGCTTTGTTTGGTAAAGGCCGGATTGGATGACGTCGGGCTGATTTGCGGGATCCTGGCATCCGTAAAGATGGGCGCTGCGGCAAGCGACGCGGTCGTAGACCAGGAGCCAATCGCCAGCACCACTTTGTCTGCCACCAGCTTGCGCGCTACGGCGGCGGCCTCCTGCGGCGAATTGCGATCATCCTCGTAAATCATATTGATGGGGTGCCCGTCGATCCCGCCCTGGGCTTTGATCTTGTCCAAATATAATTCGGCGCCGTTCTTGGAAGTAATACCATATTCGGCGAAATTACCTGACATATGCGAGAAGAAGCCGACATTGATGGGGTCGGCCGAGTAGGCGGGGGCCGCCATAAATACAGGCAGCAGTGCTGCCAGAAACGCTGATGGGAGTAAACGCATTATGAATAAGCCCTTGAAAAGTTCGGATTAGAGCCGACGCGGCCTGTCACCATAGGACAGCCAACCAAGGCACGGAAACACACAAAGACGTTCGGTATTTCAGCCGCTGAATGGCCAGCCAATGTTAACGTTTAATTAATAATTTACTAACGTATTATATGTAATAAGTAAATTTTGAATTCGTATACCGTCGTGGTGACACTACGGCGCGTGGCCCGATATCACGTCATTTCATGCGACGGATCGGCGCACCGACGCTACATTTTCAATCGCTCTGCATGGAAGCGAATGTGATCCTCCATCAGCGACGAAATGAAATAATAGCTGTGGTCGTAGCCATCGTGGCGACGCAGCGTAAGCGGCTGCCCTGCCGTGTCACACGCCGCTTCAAACTCCTCGGGGTAAAGCTGCTCGGCCAGGAACTGATCGGCAAGCCCCTGATCAACCAGAATCCCCTCCGGGAAGGGGCATCGGGATTTGGCCATCAGCAACGAGGCGTCGTACTCGGCCCAGCCCCGCGGATCGCCACCCAAATAGGCACCAAACGCTTTATGGCCCCATGAGCACCGGGATGGTGCGGCAATGGGTGCAAACGCCGACACCGAACGGTATTTGTCCCGATGACGCTGTGCCAGCACCAGCGCGCCGTGCCCTCCCATGGAATGCCCAAACACCCCCGCCCGTGCCGCATTGCCAGGCAAAGTGGTCGTGGCAATGTCGAACAATTCGCGCGCCACATAGCTTTCCATGCGGTAATGTGTACGCCACGGCTCTTGCGTGGCATCCAGATAGAACCCCGCGCCGGTGCCAAGATCCCAGCCATCGTCCTCACCTGGCACGCCCGCGCCTCGCGGACTGGTGTCGGGTGCGACGAGCATGATGCCATGCAAGGCGGCCAGGCGCTGAGCACCAGCCTTGACCATGAACACTTCTTCCGTGCAGGTCAGGCCAGCCAGGAAGAAGAGGACCGGAAGGCGTACGCCACCTGCAGCGTCGGCTTCCGGAATAAAGGCGGAAAAACGCATCGGCAGACCAATGGCGCTTGAATTATGCCGATAAAAGCGCTGTATCCCGCCAAAACAGCGATGCTCGTTCAAGATTTCCAATTCATTGGACATGCTATTTCCTTTGCCTGCGACACAAGACCGCGCAGCCGACCACGCTGCAATAAGCCTAATGATAGGACAGGTTCGATAAAATAGGCCGGGCGACCACACCCGAGGAGCCACAAGGTTGGAGGAGCAACTCGCCCCAGGCACCGGGTGAATTGGTTATGCTGTGAGCCTACGAAGCCTTATATCGCGATTCGGCGGCAAGCGGACCCTGCTGGCGGCCCGGAACGTGAGCACTCAGAACCCAGTACCCGGCAACCATGGCCAGACTACCGCGCCTTTACGTTCCCAACATTCCGCAGCTTGCACAGGCACGCTTCGCCAAACCGCTGGCGCTGCCGTCAGACCCTACACCCTTGGCCCAGTTGGACTTGCTTGCAGCGTGGCTGCGCGAGGTTGCGCTGGGACAGGCACTGGAACAGCGCGCGGCCGTGCACGCGTGGGTGCTGCTTAACGACAGGCTGGTTCTGCTGGCTACCCCGGCCGCGCCCGACAGCATTGCCCGGCTGATCCAGGCCTTCGGACGCCGCTACGCCACCCGGCTGCAACACGGCCGTGTGTTCACCGGGCGCTATCACAGCGCATTGCTGCAGCCGGGCCACTGGGTCCTGCCGGCCCAGGTGTGGCTGGAGCACCTGCCCGTACAAACCGGCTACGTCGATACGCCACAGGCCTGGCCGTGGTCCTCTGCCGCCTATCACGCCGGCACCAGCCACAGCACCGGCGCCTGGCTGACCAACCACCCCGACTACTGGCTCGACGGCAATACGCCTTTCGAGCGCCAGGCCAGATACTCGCAGCGCCTTGCCCACAAGCTGCTCGCAAGTCAGCGCCAACAGATCGAACACGCCCTGTCGGGCCAATGGGCACTAGGAGAGCCAGCGTTCCTTGCCGGGCTTCAAGGCAGAGCCAGCCGCAGGCTCGCACCCGTCCCGCGCGGGCGACCCAGAAAGATCCGGCCCGAGCCGCCTGCCGGCAACACGTAAGTGCCACGGCCCTTCCGGGGGGCGCTCTTGCCCCCTTGCCGCCAACCCACAATCTGTGGCGTTTCTTTCTCTATTCACAAAATGAAACAACCATTTCTTTAAGCTGAAAATGGAACGCGTGCGTATCACCCGACTGTGATTTTCACCCAAATCTCGTCTTGACTTATCTAATATTATCAATGATTTAAACATGTCCCTATATTACACAATTAAATTAAATAGTAAAATTAAATAGGGACGTACCCTTAATTTTCAGATTGCTGCATGGCGAAAACCGCAGTATCTTCTGCTTCTGCCCGCGTGATATTGATATTGCATAGTCGTCACGCGCAAACTCTGCGGAGCCCCATATGTCTCAATCACCCATGTCCTCTCCCCAAGGGAGTGCCGCCGGCGCATCCCGTGTCGGCTCGCCGCAAGCCCAGGGCCTATACAATCCGCAAAACGAGCACGATTCCTGCGGTGTAGGCTTTGTGGCTCACATCAAAGGCCACAAATCCCATTCCATTATTGAGCAAGGCCTGAAAATCCTGGAAAACCTGGATCATCGGGGTGCCGTCGGCGCCGACAGGCTCATGGGCGACGGTGCCGGGATACTTATTCAAATACCCGACGCGCTGTACCGCGAAGACATGGCCAAGCACGGCGTCACCCTGCCCGCCCCCGGCGAATATGGGGTGGCTATGGTGTTCTTGCCCAAGGAAACCGCCTCGCGACTTGCATGCCAGCAAGAACTTGAGCGTGCCGTGCGCGATGAAGGGCAGGTGGCACTTGGCTGGCGCGACGTGCCCGTCGACAACTCAATGCCGATGTCGCCCAATGTCCGTGCCGTAGAGCCGGTCATCCGCCAGCTTTTTGTGGGCCGCGGTCCCGACATCATGGTGCCTGACGCGCTTGAACGTAAGCTGTATGTCATCCGCAAGACGGCCAGCCACGCCATCCAGCGCATGAAACTGGCACACGGACAGGAATACTTCGTACCATCCATCTCAGTGCGCACCGTTGTCTACAAGGGCCTGCTTCTGGCCGACCAGGTCGGCCACTACTACCGCGATCTGGCCGACCCGCGCGCGGTCTCGGCACTATCGCTGGTGCACCAGCGCTTCTCGACCAATACGTTCCCGGCGTGGCCGTTGGCACACCCCTATCGCATGATCGCCCACAACGGCGAAATCAACACGGTCAAAGGCAACTTCAACTGGCTGCGCGCGCGTGAAGGCACCATGCAATCGGCCGTGCTGGGCGACGATCTGTCCAAGCTCTACCCCATCGTCTACGAAGGCCAGTCCGACACGGCCACGTTCGACAATTGTCTGGAACTGCTGGTCATGTCCGGCTACTCGATGGCCCACGCGATCATGATGATGATCCCGGAGGCGTGGGAGCAGCACGCGACGATGGATGAAAACCGCCGCGCCTTCTATGAGTACCACGCCGCCATGATGGAGCCGTGGGACGGCCCCGCTGCCATCGCGTTTACCGATGGACGACAAATCGGCGCGCTGCTGGACCGCAACGGCCTGCGCCCTGCCCGCTACCTGGTTACCGACGACGACCTGGTCGTGCTGGCTTCCGAGGCCGGAACCCTACCCATCCCCGAACACCACATCATCAAGAAGTGGCGCCTGCAACCCGGGAAAATGCTGCTGATCGACCTGCATCAGGGCCGCATCATCGACGACGACGAGATCAAATCGCAGTTGGCCAACGCGCGTCCCTACCGGCAATGGATCGAACGTTTGCGCATCAAGCTGGAATCGCTCCCGCTGCCCACCGCCGAGCCAATCGCCCCTTCCAAGGTTTCGCTGCTGGATCGCGAGCAGGCCTTTGGCTGGACGCAGGAAGACTTCAAATTTATTTTGCTGCCCATGGCGACCAACGGCCAGGAAGCGGTACGAGGCATGGGCAATGACGCCCCCCTGACGGTGCTGTCGAACCGGGCCAAGCCATTCTATAACTATTTCCGCCAGCTGTTCGCGCAGGTTACCAACCCGCCCATCGACTCGATTCGCGAACAATTGGTCATGTCGCTGGTGTCGTTCATCGGACCCAAGCCCAACCTGCTGGACATCAACAACGTCAACCCGCCGCTGCGTCTTGAAATCAGCCAGCCACTGCTGGACTTCGCCGCCATGGCGCAAATCCGCAATATCGAGCAAATCACTTCGGACAAATTCCGCAGCTACGAGCTGGACATCACCTACCCCACGGCCTGGGGTCCGGACGGCATCGAAGCCTGCATCGCCGCACTGTGCGCGGAGGCGGCAGATGCGGTGCAAAGCGGCTACAACATTCTTATCATCACCGACCGCAACGTCGACCAGGAGCGGGTCGCCATCCCGGCACTGCTGGCCACCTCGGCCATACACCTGCACTTGATCCGCGCGGGGCTACGCACGAAAACCGGCTTGATCGTGGAAACCGGGTCGGCGCGCGAAGTTCATCACTTCGCCCTGCTGGGCGGCTACGGTGCCGAGGCCATACACCCCTACCTGGCGCTGGAAGCGCTGGGCACCCTCGAAGATCCGGAACACGCCGTCAAGAATTACATCAAGGCCATCAGCAAGGGTCTGAACAAGGTCATGTCCAAAATGGGCATATCCACGTACATGTCCTACACCGGCGCGCAGATTTTCGAGGCGGTTGGTCTGAATTCCGCGCTGATTGACCAGTACTTCACCGGTACGGCCAGCAACATCCAGGGTATCGGCATTTTCGAGGTTGCCGAAGAAGCGTTGCGCCAGCACCGCGCGGCCTTCAGCGACGACCCGGTACTGCGCGACCAACTGGACGCGGGCGGCGATTATGCGTTCCGCATTCGCGGCGAAGAGCATATGTGGAATCCCGACACCATCGCCAAGCTGCAACACTCCACGCGGTCCAACGACTACAGCACGTACAAGGAATACGCCCAACTCATCAACGACCAGACCCGCCGCATGATGACCTTGCGGGGCCTGTTTGAATTCAAGGTGGATCCAGCCCGCGCGATTCCGCTGGACGAAGTCGAACCGGCGAAGGAAATCGTCAAACGCTTTGCAACCGGCGCCATGTCGCTGGGGTCCATTTCCACCGAAGCCCATTCGGTCCTGGCCGTTGCCATGAACCGCATCGGTGGCAAGTCCAACACCGGCGAAGGCGGTGAGGACGAACTGCGCTACCGCGATGAAATGCACGCCGGCCACAGCACCATCAAAGACGGCGACACGCTGGCCTCATTTCTGGGCAAAGACAGGGTCTCGGCCAATGTACGGCTGCGCGCTGGCGATTCACTGCGTTCGCGCATCAAGCAGGTGGCCTCGGCCCGGTTCGGTGTCTCGGCCCACTACCTGAACAGCGCCGACCAGATCCAGATCAAGATGGCACAGGGCGCAAAGCCCGGCGAGGGCGGGCAGCTTCCGGGCTACAAGGTGTCGGAATATATTGCTGAACTGCGCCACTCCGTTCCGGGCGTTGGCCTTATCTCGCCGCCGCCCCATCACGACATCTATTCGATCGAAGATCTGGCACAGCTCATTCACGATTTGAAGAACGTGAATCCGCGTGCATCGATTTCCGTCAAGCTGGTATCGGAAGTCGGCGTTGGTACGGTCGCAACCGGCGTGGCCAAGGCCAAGGCCGACCACGTCGTCATTGCAGGTCATGACGGCGGTACCGGCGCATCGTCCATCTCGTCCATCAAGCACGCGGGAACCCCCTGGGAACTCGGCCTGGCCGAAACTCAGCAAACACTGCTGCTCAACAATCTGCGCGGCCGCATTCGCGTACAGGCCGACGGCCAGATGAAGACCGGTCGTGACGTCGCCATCGGAGCCCTGCTGGGTGCGGACGAATTCGGCTTTGCAACAGCTCCGCTGGTCGTGGAAGGCTGCATCATGATGCGCAAATGCCACCTGAACACCTGCCCGGTTGGCGTGGCCACGCAAGACCCGGAACTGCGCAAGAAATTCCAGGGCAAGCCTGAACACGTCGTCAATTATTTCTTCTTCGTCGCCGATGAAGTACGTGAAATCATGGCGCAGCTGGGCATCCGCAAATTCGACGACATGATCGGACATGTGGAACTGCTCGACACCCGCCAAGGCATCGAACACTGGAAAGCCAAAGGTCTGGATTTCAGCCGCATTTTCCACCAGGTTCAAACCCAGTCCCCATTGCGTCAGGTCGAGGAGCAAGACCACGATCTGGAAAGCGCGCTGGACCACACGCTTATTGAACGCAGCAAGGCAGCCATTGAACGTGGCGAGAAGGTCTCGTTCATTACACCGGTGCGCAATCGCAATCGCACCATAGGCGCCATGCTGTCCGGCGTCGTGGCAATGAAATATGGCAACGAGGGCCTGCCCGACGACACCATCCATATCCAGTGCAATGGCGCGGCAGGGCAAAGTTTCGGCGCTTTCCTCGCACATGGCATCACCCTGGATCTGGTTGGCGAAAGCAACGACTATGTTGGCAAGAGCCTTTCGGGCGGGCGCATCATCGTGCGCTCACCCAACGATTTCCGCGGCTTTGGGCCGGACCACATCATTGCCGGCAACACGGTCCTGTATGGCGCCACCTCAGGCGAAGCCTATTTCAACGGGGTGGTCGGGGAACGCTTCGCCGTGCGCAATTCGGGGGTCACGGCCGTCGTAGAAGGCACGGGCGATCACGGCTGCGAATACATGACGGGTGGCACCGTGGTGGTTCTTGGCGAAACGGGACGAAACTTTGCAGCCGGCATGTCGGGCGGGGTAGCGTACATCTGGGACCCCAACAAGACATTCCGCAGCCGCTGCAACCTCGATATGGTCGAACTTGAACCCGTGGTCAGCCACGCCGAACAAGTCGAGGACAAACAGCTCGCCACCTGGCACAGCCTGGTTCGTGGCGGCCAGCGTGAAACGGACGAAACCATACTGCGGCGCCTGATCGAAGATCACTACCGCTACACGGGAAGCTTCCGCTCACGCGACCTGCTGAACGACTGGCAACAGGCTCGCGCCGCCTTCGTCAAGATAATGCCTACCGAATACCGTCGGGCTCTTGGCGAGCTTTGGCGCGCGACCCACCCTGAACAAATCGCTGCCTGAGGAAAATGTAATGGGCAAGATCACCGGCTTTATGGAATATGAACGGGTAAAGGAGACGTATGAAGCCCCGAAAGTGCGCGTCAGGCACTGGAAGGAATTCATCGCACCCCTTACCGACGAAGAGGCCAAGATACAGGGCGCACGCTGCATGGATTGTGGAACGCCCTTCTGCACCCACGGGTGCCCGGTCAACAATATCATTCCCGACTGGAACGACTTGGTGTACCGCCAGGACTGGCACGCTGCCCTCGACGTGCTGCTGTCCACGAACAACTTCCCCGAGTTCACCGGGCGTATCTGCCCGGCCCCCTGTGAAGCGGCGTGCACCCTGAACATCAACAACAATCCGGTAGGCATCAAATCCATCGAGCATGCCATCATCGACAAGGGCTGGAGTGAAGGCTGGGTCGTACCGCAAATACCCTCCCACAAGACCGGGAAAAAGGTGGCCGTCATCGGTTCAGGCCCCTCGGGTATGGCTTGCGCCCAACAACTGGCGCGCGTCGGCCACTCGGTAACGGTCTTCGAGAAAAGCGACCGTATCGGCGGTCTGCTTCGCTACGGCATCCCCGACTTCAAACTGGAAAAGTCGCATATCGATCGCCGTGTGACGCAGATGGAGGCCGAGGGCGTTGAGTTCCGCACTTCCGTATACGTGGGACCGGAGGCCGACGCACCCGAAGGGCTGACCGTGCGCAGCCCGGAATCGCTCCAGGAAGAGTTCGACGCCATTGTCCTGGCTGGAGGCTCGGAAACGCCACGCGATCTGCCCATTCCAGGCCGCAAGCTGCGCGGCGTTCATTTCGCCATGGACTTTCTGCGACAACAGAACAAGGTCAACGCGGGCGACCAAGTCCCCAAGCAAATCAGTGCCAAAGGCAAGCACGTCATCGTAATCGGCGGCGGCGATACCGGCTCGGACTGCATCGGCACCAGCAACCGCCAGGGCGCGGCCTCGGTAACCCAATTCGAACTTATGGGAAAGTTGCCCGAAGTTGAGGACAAGGAAATGACATGGCCTTACTGGCCCGCCAAGCTGCGCACCTCGTCATCCCACGAAGAAGGCTGCGAGCGCGACTGGGCCGTTTCCACCGCGGGCCTGCACGGCAAAACCAAAGTGGAAAAGCTGTCTGCAGTGCGTCTGGAATGGTTCAAGGACAAGGCCACGGGGCGCGCCAAGATGCGCGAGGTTGAGGGCTCAAAGTTTGAACTCCCGGCCGATCTGGTGCTGCTTGCAATGGGGTTTACGTCGGCCGTCAAAGGCGTGCTGGACTCTTTCGGCATTGAACTGAACGCCCGTGGCAACGCACAGGCCAACGACATCAACTACGCCACAAGCGTTGGCAAGGTTTTTGCCGCGGGCGACATGCGCCGCGGGCAATCGCTGGTGGTATGGGCCATACGCGAAGGGCGCCAGTGCGCCCGCGCCGTTGACGAATTCCTGATGGGCTCGACAGTACTGCCACGCTAAAAACCCGCCACACGCCACAAAGCAGAGCCGGCCGCGAGCCCACCCTCGGGCCGGTTTTGCTTTGTGGCCCGATACGGCCCGTTTGCAAGGACGGGGCCACTGCCGCGCCTGGACCAGTGCCGCCTCACACGCGCAGGAAACCTGCCAGCCGTTCCCTGTCGAACTCGTCAGCACGCCCCTGCGCGACGCACCGGCCATGGTCCAGCACCAGCACGGTATCCATGACCTGTTGCAAAAAGCCCAGATTCTGTTCAACGATGATAAACGCCGCACCCTCGCCGACACGCGCCCTGACCAGCATCGCCATGAGGTCAATGTTTTCCTGCTGAACTCCCTCGGTGGGCTCGTCCAGCAGCGACAGCGGCTTGGCCTCGGCCAGCACGCGGACGAACGCCAGCATTTTCTTCTCGCCGCCACTCAGGGTTCCAGCCCTCTGCCGCAGGCGCTGCCCCAGTTGCGGGAAGGCATCCAGATACCGCGCGTAGGGCGACAAATCGCGACGCGTCCGATGAAGCGTCAGATTGTCGGAAACGGACAAATCGTCGAACACCACTCCCTCTTGTGGCATATAAGCCAGCCCGAGCCGGCTGCGCCTGAACGGCAGCGAACGGCCCAACGGCGCTCCCTGCCACAGTACCACGCCCGAGAACGGCTGCATGTATCCCATAAGGTGGCGCAAGAGCGTGGTCTTGCCCACACCGTTGCGCCCGAGTACGCCCAGCGTTTGCCCCGCCTGAACACTGCCGTCGATGCCGCGCAGCACGACCGTGTCGCCATACCCGCCGCTCAGGCCGGCAAATTCAAACAACGTGGCAGACCCGGCAGTCACCGCCATGTCCTGCTCCTGTCCCCGCCAACAACCGCGTCAGCCGGCCCATCCACACCCCATGTCACATTCACTTGCCGCCTCCTGCGTACACCGCACGCACCCTGTCGTCCTCGCGAATCTCGGCATACGTACCTTCAGCCAACAATCGACCATGGTGCAGAACATACACATAATCGGCAAGCGCCTCGACAGCCGACATATCGTGCTCGACAACCAGCGCACAAGCCTCCAGTCGCCTGACCGTATCAACCATCACGCGACTCAGGTGATGCGTTTCATCCACCGACAGTCCCGCGCAGGGCTCGTCCAGCAAAAACAGCAGCGGCTCGGTCAACGCCGTCATCGCGAATTCCAGCATCTGCCTCTGCCCTTGTGAAAGCGATCCAGCAGGCGCATTCGCCATCTCTTCGAAAAATGGAAACGCCTGGCACATGGCGCCCAACACCGGACTGCGCCAATCGCGCACACTATTGCCCAGGAAAGCCAGACCGTGCGCGCGATTGGCCCAAAGGGCTATGCACAGGTTGTCGCGCACGCTGAGTTCAGGAAAGACCGACGGGATCTGAAACTTGCGACCCAGTCCCAGCCTGGCCATCGCGGCGGCGCTCAGCCCACTTACATTACGCCCGTTGAAATGAACGGTTCCCAGGGCCAAAGGCAGCCGCCCCGTCATTACATTAAAGGTCGACGTCTTGCCCGCACCATTTGGACCAATGAGGCAATGCAGACCCTGCCGTGCCACCGTCAGATCCAGTCCATCCAGAATCCGCACGCTACCCTGCTGCACGTGGACGCCGCTCATGGCCAGTGCCACATCTGCCGCTCCGCGACGGAAGGACACCGGCGGGGCCGGCGTGCCATCGCCCTGACTCGGGAAAGCCTCACGCCGCGCCGCCGCCGTTGGCGCCAAAATGCGCCACGTACGCAGCACTAGACCCGACAACGCCCCACCCACCCCTTGCGGAAACCGCAACACCACCACAATGAACACAATGGCCACCATGGCCTGCCAGTACACAAAGTGCTCACGCAGGCCGGTGGACAGCAAGCCTATGCCCACTGCCCCCAGAAGTGCGCCATAAGGGCTGGAGCGACCGCCCACCGCCGTCCAGATAACCAGCTCTGCCGAAAGGATGACACTGGTTTCCTGGGGTGTGACAATGCCCTGATGCGACGCGAACAGTGCGCCCGCAACCCCGCACAACAGACCACTTATTGCAAAAGCCAGAGCCTTGAGCTTATGGGTGGCAAATCCGAAAAACTGCAGGCGATTCTCGTTCTGTGCAACGGCTGCCCATAACGTGCCCAGTGGCGTGCGGGCCAGCCAGGAAATGAACGCCGTGCTGACAAGGCAGACGGCAACGATCAGATAATAATGCTGTGCATAGCGATCCAGTCCAAACAATACCGGTACGCCCCCCAGGCCATTGAACCCGCCCGTCACGGCACTCCATTGATTGGACAACTGATAGCCAAACATGACCAACGCCAGCGTGATCAGCGAAAAATAGGCCCCGCTTTCATGACGGCGCGAGAAAACCAACACGCCCACGACGTAGGCCAGGACCGCTGGCGCCAGCACGGCAACCAGCAACAGCAGGGCGCGGACAACATAGCCGTCGGGGTCCTTCAGCGCAAAGGCGGCCAGATACGCCCCCAGGCCGAAGAACAGCGCCTGACCCAGCGACAGAAACCCAGCACGGCCCCATGTCAGAGCAATGCCCTGCGCGACGATTCCGTACAACAGATACAGGCCAAGTTCGTACGCAAAAAAGTCACCGAACACTTGGGGCACGACCAACAGCACAACCCCCAGCGCTATCAGCCCTGGAACCAGATGACCGGGGCGACGCGAGCCGCCAGAGCGCGAGCGACGGGTATTAGCGGCTGGAGATGAGGCCATCGGGCTTGAGCCAAAGGAAAATGATGGATATCGTCAACACTGCGAGGTAACCGGACGTCTGGTCGATCAGCGACGAAAAGGCCAACTGGGTCCCGGCGATGACCCCGGTGCCTACAACAAGCCCCAGCAGGCTGCCCAGACCACCGACGACCAGCACAAAAAAACTGCTCAGCAGGTAATCAAGTCCCATCCCGGGTTCGACCCTGACCATCGGCGCCAGCAGCGCACCCGCCATCCCTGCGGTAATCACACCAACTATAAAAGCGCCGCACGCGAGCCGGTTTGTGTTGATGCCCACGGCCTGCGCGAGAATGGGATTGCCGATCATGGCCCGCAAGCGCGCACCCGCAGGGCTACGCCGGTACCACACCATAATGCCGACAAAGAGCGCCAGAATAAGCACCATGAGCAGCAGTCGGTAGGCTGGATATTCGGCCCCCAGGATCAGTACACTGCCCGACACCGGAGGCTGGACATTCTGATATCCACGGCCGTAAATCAGCTGCACGAGTTCACGCAGCAGAATACTTAGCCCCCACGTCGCCAGCAGTGTGTCGAACGGACGCCGGTACAGGCGTTGTATGAGGGCATAATGCACCAGCCAGCCCAGAGCACCGCACACCACAATGGCCAGGACAACACCAAACAGCACCGGCACACCCGCGTTCTGGGCCGCCAGCGAGCAATAGGCGCCAATCATCAGGAATTCGCCGTGCGCCATGTTCATGACGCCCAGCATGCCGAACACAATCCCCAGGCCCAGCACTACCAGAGCCAGAACCGACCCCTGATAGACCAGGTTCAGCAGCAGTGTGGCCGACGCCGCATCCATCAGGAACCGTCCCGGCGCAAAAAGCAACGCCCCATACTATTTGCTGCAGCTCTGGCCGGGCGGCACATTGGCGAACTCCTGCACAATGCTGAATGCCGCGCCATTGGCCTGCGCCAGGTAGATGTTCTTGACGGCGTAATGCGACTGCAATTCGGTCTTTCCCCGTGGACCGTCGTAGCTGACACCCTGCGCCGCCGCCTTGTCAAAAGCATCGGACTTCACGCTGCCCGCCTTTGCCGCCATAGCCTCCAGCAACAGGAAACCTTCGTAGCACGACTCGGCCAGACCACTGAGAGGCGCCTTGACGGCGTCGAACATACTGTCGTAACGCTTGGCAAACGCACGAGCCTGCGGATTGGTAAGCGCTGCAAAATAGCCCGCGGACGAATACAGGTTCTGCGAGTTCTGCGCACCTATTCCAAGCAGTGTGTTCTCGTCCAGCAGCGTGCCAAGACGCAGCACCCTGGCCGGCAGGCCGAAGCTGGCAAACGCCCGATTAAAACCGACTGATGCGCCGCCAACCAGCGTGATCAATACCGAGTCCGCCCCACTGTCGCGGATGCGCGCCAGGCTGGAGTCGAAATTGTCGACCGTGAACGGCACGTACTCTTCACCCACCACCGTTCCGCCACTGGCCTTGATGGCCTCCTTGGCAACGACATTGCTCTTTCGCGGCCAGATGTAATCGTTGCCAATCAGGTACCAACGCTTGCTGTTTTTATTCTTGGCCAGCCAGGGCACGACCGGCATCAACTGCTGCTCGGGTGTTTCACCAATGACGTATACCGCTTTGGCGCAACCACCACCCTCGGTGACAGGGGTATAGATATACGGGATCTGGCCATTCACCACGCCGACAATGGCCTCACGCACGGCCGAATCGTGCATGCCAATAAGCGCCTCAACGCGTTCCCCACGCCACAGCCGCTGCGCCGCCTGGCTGGCCTGAGCGGGCGGAACACCCGCATCGGCCACAACGGCCTTGATTTTCCGGCCCAGAATGCCGCCGCGCGCGTTGATGTCCTGAACGCCCATGTCGACGCAATTTCGACTGGAAGGTCCGAACAGGCCTGCTGGCCCACTAAGGGGAATCAATACCCCAATCTTGAGTGTGTCAGCCGCATGGGCCAGTCGAGTCAAGCCCATGGAACCAACTACCGCCCCAAGGCCGTACTGTAAGAACTGCCGTCGTTTCATGAGCTACTCCCTTACCTGGTAATGTGCGCCCCCACAACCTGACGACCAGCGAAACCGGGTGGCGGCAAAGCCGGCACGAACCTTTCCACGACCGCGGCCACTGCCAGCAGCCACCTGTCACTATGAGGCAACCCGTCGATTTCCACGCCAACCGGCAAGCCTGCACTTAATCCGGCAGGGACGCTGATGCCCGGTACGCCGGCCACGCTTCCCGGATCGGTATTGCGGATGAAGGTAGCAAACGTCGGCACCTGCTCGCCGTTCAGTTCAACCGTGACATCCTCGCCGACTGGTGTTGCGGGCATCGGCGTGGTCGGAAATATCACGCCATCGAGCCTGTGCCGGCGGAAATAGTCGAAATATACGGCCTGCATTTGCGAGCGCTGGCGCAGCGCCTCGCGGTAGGCCTTGCGCCCCACCGAGTGACCATCCAGCAGCATCGCCACGATGCCCGCCACATCCGGGCTGCCTATTCCAGCATGAACGTCAGCCAACGAAAGTTTCATTCCGCCAGCCGCAAGGAACTCAGGCAGGTCGCGCTCCAGTTCGTGGAACACCAGGGGAAAGCCAACAGCCTCGTCCAATTCACGGTAGCGTGGCACATCCGCCTCGACCAGCACCACCCCGCTTTTCTCCAGCTGCCGCAGGACATCCTGCACAGCCTGCGCCACACCCGCCTCAAGATCGTCGAACAGGGTGTCGCGCGGCACGCCCAGCCTCAGGCCAGCCAGATCCACCGAAGGCGATGCATCGTCACCAGACAAAATGGAATCAAGTAGCGCCACGTCGGCAACCGTTCTCGCAATGGGGCCAACCGTATCACGCGTACGACAAAGCGGAACAACGCCGTCAGTGGCATACCGACCTATGGTCGGGCGCAGACCCACAAGCCCACACAAAGCAGCGGGCAAGCGCACGGACCCTCCCGTATCCGTCCCCAGAGCGGCTGGCGCGAAGCCCGCAGCCACCGCAGCGGCTGATCCGCCACTACTTCCTCCCGGAACACGGCGCAGGTCGTAGGGGTTGCGCACCGCGCCCGTCACCCCGTTATTGCTGGTAACGCCCATTGCCAGTTCGTGCATGCCCGTCTTTCCGGCAACCAGGGCGCCCGCGTCGAGGACGTCGCTTACAACGCCCGCGTTGTTTGCCGGATGACGATCCTTCAGAGCCCCGGTACCCGCCGCGCACGGCAAGCCCACCACATCGATATTGTCTTTCACGGCAATAGGGATACCAGCCAGGGGCAAGTTTGCATCGGCAAGCCTGCCGGAAGAATCCAGCGCGGCAGCATCTCTGCGCAATTGGTCCAGATCCCGCGCCACCCAGGCATTTACCTCGGGGAAACTCCCGGCTCGCGCAAGCAGCGCCTCGACATATTCCGCACAGGAAAATTCGCGTTTTAACAGACCAGCGCGCGCCTGCCTTACAGTCAGACCAAATAGATCCACGTTGTCTCCCCTGTAATTATTAAAACATCGGGTATGACCGGGATTATATAGCCCGACCACACCGAACGAACCAAAGGCCGCGCACTGGGCTCTGTTCTCCGGCTGGCCGTCCCCAAGAATACTTGCCTCGTCAGCTAGTCGCGATACAATGCCAAGCTGACTATCTGGTGCGTTTGCCGTATGACTCCTGAAGCAACACCTGCCGCAGACTCGTTACTGCAATTCAAAGACGCTGCCCTGGGCTATGGCAGCTTCACCGTGCTCTCGGGCGTCAGCATTGACGTAAGACGCGGGCAGGTCGCCACCATGATAGGAGGGTCAGGCTCGGGCAAAACCACGCTGCTGCGCGCGGCGACCGGCCAGATCACCCCGCAAAGCGGCACAATCACCGCGTTCGGCGAAAGCATCGGCACCGCCACCAGTACCGAACTGCAGCGGCTGCGCCAGCGCATGGGCGTGCTGTTCCAGCAGGGGGCCCTGTTCACCGACCTGAACGTCTTCGAAAATGTAGCCTTCCCTATCCGCGAGCACATGCCGCTGTCCGAGCACCAGGTGGTTGAACGCGTACTCGACAAACTCGAGGCCGTCGGCCTGCGCGCCGCGGCACACCTGCATATTTCAGAAATTTCGGGCGGAATGGCCCGACGCGTGGCGCTGGCGCGCGCCATCGTCCTGGAGCCCGAACTGATCTTGTACGACGAGCCCTTCGCCGGCCTGGACCCGATCTCGCTGGGAATCACCGCGCAGCTCATACGCACGCTCACCGACCGGCTGCACTGCGCGTCCGTGCTCATCACGCACAATGTCATGGAATCGTTCGCCATTTCGGACGATGTGTACATGGTGGGGCAAGGCAAACTGCTCGCACACGGCACGCCTGACGACCTGATGAAGTCAGCCGAGCCATACATACAACAATTTCTGAAGGGCGAGCCCGATGGCCCCATCGCCTTCAACTACCCCGAAACCCCAGCCTTCGACAAGTGGCTGCAACACCACAAAGGACACTCATGAACCGGTTCGTCCGCGGCCTGAGCCACTTGGGGTTCGCAACGCGCAGCGCCATTTACAGTCTTGGCGCCTTTACCCGCATGCTCGCCACGATTCTGGCACGCAGCGGCATCATCTTCAGGCGTCCGGCGCTGGTTTCGCAGCAAATTCACTTCATTGGCAACTATTCGCTGCTGATTATTGCCGTTTCGGGGCTATTTGTCGGCTTTGTGCTCGGCCTGCAAGGCTATTACACTCTTAACCGGTACGGCTCGGAAGAGGCATTGGGCCTGCTGGTGGCACTGTCGCTCACACGTGAACTGGGCCCAGTCGTCACCGCACTGCTTTTTGCGGGACGCGCAGGCACTTCACTGACAGCCGAAATCGGCCTCATGAAGGCAGGCGAGCAACTTGCGGCCATGGAAGTCATGGCCGTGGACCCCATCCGTCGCGTGCTCGTACCACGCTTCTGGGGTGGCGTGGTGGCCATGCCGATACTGGCCGCCGTATTCTCCGCGGTGGGCATTATTGGGGGCTGGATCGTCGGCGTGGTGCTTATCGGCATAGACCCTGGCGTATTCTGGTCGCAGATGCAGGCAGGTGTGGACGTCTTTAACGATGTGCTCAACGGGGTCCTGAAAAGCCTGATCTTCGGCGTGGCCGTGACCCTGATCGCCCTGTTCGAAGGCTGGAACGCCAAGCCCACCCCCGAGGGGGTGTCGCGCGCCACCACCCGCACCGTTGTCAGCGGGTCGCTTACGGTGCTGGGCCTGGACTTCCTGCTTACCGCCCTGATGTTCAGCAATTAATGACTAAGACGGAACACAACCATGACGCATGAAAAAACCGATTTCTGGGTCGGCCTGTTTGTACTGCTGGGCCTCGTTGCCCTGGTGTTCCTGGCGCTACGAGCCGGCAACCTGAGCTCGTTTTCGTTGGCGCGCACCTACCAGGTCAACGCAGACTTCGACAACATTGGCGGCCTAAAGGTCCGCGCGCCGGTGAAAAGCAGCGGCGTGGTCGTCGGACGCGTATCCGGCATTTCGTTCGACAACACGCGTTTTCTGGCCGTTGTCACCCTGGACATGAACACGCAATACCAATTTCCTGATGATTCATCGGCCTCGATACTTACGTCTGGGCTGCTGGGTGAACAATATATAGGCATTACTCCCGGCGGCGACGACAAAATGCTGGCTCAAAACGGTACTATTAAATACACTCAAAGTGCCGTAGTGCTCGAAGATCTGATCAGCAAGTTTCTGTACAGCTCTGCGAACAAGGCCGGTACGGCGAAGGACGAAAATGCGGCGCCGGCTGGCGACAAGGGCATGACGCCGGCACCAGCTCAGCACTAAGGCCCGGCCCACCGCAACACATCGCCGGAAACACAAGCGTACACTGCCTCTTTGCACCGATTGCGCTACCGGAACTGCCTAACAACTGAAATTTCAAAATAAAATGAACCTGGACACACCAAGCCAAAAACGCAAGCGGATTGCCCGCTATATCCCGGTCGTGGCTGCGATGACGCTGGCCGCGGGATGCGCCAGCGTGCCCCACCACAACCCGAACGACCCGCTGGAAAGTTACAACCGCACGATGTTTTCGTTCAACGACACGTTGGATCGGGCCATATTCAAACCCGTGGCACAAGGCTACGAGACCGTTACGCCCAAGCCCGTGCGCACCTGCGTACACAATATCTTCAACAACCTGGCGGACGCCTGGTCGTCCATCAACAGCTTCCTGCAGGGCCGCGGACACGACGGCATCAACAGTCTGGGCCGCGTTCTGTTCAACTCCACGATGGGTCTGGGCGGCTGTATCGACGTCGCCTCCATGAACGGTTCCAAGCGCATCATCAACGACTTCGGCGTAACACTGGGAGTCTGGGGCTTTGGCCCCGGCCCTTACATAGTCGTCCCGTTCATGGGCTCCACCACCCTGCGCGACGGCACCGCCGCACTGGCCGGGCTGGTGGCCAACGCCTCCCCGTATACGCCCGTATTCGAAATCTACAATATCCCGCTACGCAACTCCATCATTGCGCTCAGCATAATCGATCTGCGTGCCAGCCTGCTCAGCGCTGACGATCTGGTCAACAGTATTGCACTGGACCGCTACAGCTTCATCCGTGACGCCTATCTGCAACGTCGCAAGGCCCTGATCCGCGGCACCGATGCCTCCAGCCAAGAGCCGCCGCCGGATTATTCCAACGACGACGAGTCCAGCCACTCCGGCGGCACTGCCGCGCCGCCTGGCGCGCCTGCAACGGCCGCACCGGGCAAATAACCGGAAAATTCTTATGCACTATTCACTCTTTTCGTTCTATACCACCAAAATACTGCACCTGCTGGCGGCCGGGCTGCTAGGCCTGGGCCTGGCGGGGACGGCTCTGGCCGAAGAACCCGTCAACGCAATGGGTTCACCGAACAACTTCATCAGCGCGGTCGCCAACAACGCCCTGGCTGCCATCAAGGCCTCGCCCGAAGCAAAAGGGGGCGACCGCGCAAAAATCAATCAGCTGGTCAACCAGTACGTACTGCCTTACGTCGACCTGGAACGGACCACTCGTCTGGCGGCCGGCCGCTACTGGCGCCAAGCCACGCCCCAGCAACAAAAAGACCTGATTGAAGCCTTCAAGGGCACACTTATCCGTACCTACAGTGGTGCCCTTTCACGGGTGGACGCTGTATCGGCGCTTACGCTGGCGCCTTTCCGGGGCGAGGCCAACGCCACCGACGCGGTTGTGCGCTCGACGGTGTCGCAAAGCAACGGGCCGCTCATCAACGTGGATTACCGCCTCGAAAAAACAGCCAAAGGCTGGAAAATCTACGATCTCAACGTCGAAGGCATCTGGCTGATACAAAACTACCGCAACCAGTTTGCGGAACAGATCAATCAGAATGGCATTGCCGGTCTCATCAAGGCACTGAACGCGCGTAACCAATAATAATGTACACGGCGGCGTGCGTTGCGCATACGCCGCCGCCAACGCAAAGGCGCGCGCACCACTATAATAGGAAGCTTGGCCCAATTACGGGCCAGGCTTCTTGCTTATTATGCCCGCGCTAAATTTAACCAACGTATCCAAAATCTATCAGGCCCAGACGCCGCGATGGAAAAGGCTATTGACCCCCAATGCCAAGGGCGGTCAACCTTTTCGCGCGTTGAACAACGTTAGTCTGACTGTCGAACACGGCGAATTCTTCGGTCTGCTCGGGCCCAATGGCGCAGGCAAGACCACCCTTATTTCCATCCTGGCCGGGCTGGCAAAGCCAAGCACGGGCAGTGCTGCCGTCTGTGGTCACGACGTCACGACCGACTTCAAAATGGCACGCCGCTCGCTGGGCGTCGTGCCGCAGGAGATCGTCTACGACCCCTTCTTTACAGTGCGCGAGACCCTGCGGCTGCAATCGGGCTACTTTGGTCTTCGGAAAAACGACGACTGGATCGACGAGATACTGGCCAACCTGGGGCTGTCTGACAAGGCCGACAGCAATATGCGTGCACTTTCGGGCGGCATGAAACGCCGTGTGCTCGTTGCCCAGTCGCTGGTGCATCGGCCGCCAGTCATCATTCTGGACGAACCCACCGCCGGCGTGGACGTGGATCTGCGCCGTACGCTCTGGGAGTTCATCTCGCGCCTGAACCGCGAAGGACACACCATCATGCTCACGACACACTATCTGGAAGAGGCCGAAGCACTGTGCGGGCGTATCGCCATGCTCAAGCACGGGCACATTGTGGCGCTGGACACTACCCAGGCACTGCTTGCCCGTGTGGGTGGCGTCGACCTCGAAGACGCTTTCGTGCGCATCATGAACAGCGACGACATCATGGAAGAAGCCGCATGAACACCGAAGTTCTTCAACCGCGTGACGACCTGGGTTCAGGCTTTCCAACGCTACTGCACAAAGAGCTGATGCGTTTCTGGAAAGTCGGTTTCCAGACAATTGCCGCTCCGGTGCTGACCGCCCTGCTTTATCTGCTGGTCTTTGCTCATGTGCTGGAAGGCAGAGTCCAGGTATACGGCACCCTGCCCTACACGGCCTTCCTGATTCCAGGGCTCATGATGATGAGCATGCTGCAAAACTCATTTGCCAACCCGTCATCGTCGCTCATGCAAAGCCGTGTCACGGGCAATCTGGTCTTCGTGCTGCTGCCGCCGCTTTCCCACAGGCAAATCTTCTGGGCCTACCTTCTGGCAGCCGTCACGCGCGGCCTGGCCGTGGGAGCCTGCATCTGGGTGGTTGCCCTGTTTTTCATCCCGCTGCCGCCAACCAACCTGCTGTGGATACTGGCCTTTGCCATCCTGTCCTGCGGCATCATGGCCACCCTGGGCATGATCGCCGGGCTGTGGGCCGAAAAATTCGACCAGCTTGCGGCCTTCCAGAACTTCCTCATCATGCCGGCCACCTTCCTCTCCGGCGTGTTCTACTCCATACACAGCCTGCCACCATTCTGGCAGTCGGTATCGCGCTGGAACCCCATTTTCTACACTATCGACGGCTTCCGCTACGGCTTTTTTGCCGTTTCCGACGTATCGCCATGGCAAAGCCTGGCCGTCGTGGCGGGCGTCTTTGCCGCGCTGTGTTACTTTACCCAGCGTCTGCTGGCCTCGGGCTACAAACTACGAAACTGAACCATGAACACTATGCTCCCAACCCCAGAACAAGTACGCCAATACATCGCCGAAAGCCTGAACTGCGAACATATCGAAGTTCAGGGCGACGGTTCCCACTTCGAAGCCCTTATCGTCAGCCCCGAATTCGAAGGCAAACGCCCCATTGCACGCCACCAGCTGGTGTATTCGCTGCTGGGCGAGCGTATGAAAAACGAAATACACGCGCTATCCATGCGCACCATGACTCCCGCCGAATTCGAAGCCGGACTGAATGGATAAGCTGCTGATCACCGGTGGCAATCGCCTGAACGGCGAAATTGCCGTCTCGGGGGCCAAGAACGCCGCCCTGCCCATTCTATGCGCCAGCCTGCTCACGCCTGGCACCATCGCGCTGGAAAATGTGCCCGCCCTGAAGGACATTGACACGACCGTACGTCTGCTCAGCCGGATGGGAGTGCAAATCAACCGGAACGGCGACCATGCGACCACCCTGGACGCCAGCCAAGTGCACAGCCTTGAAGCCCCCTACGATCTGGTCAAGACCATGCGGGCGTCGATACTCGTGCTGGGCCCTCTGCTGACTCGATTCGGGCAGGCCAGGGTCAGCCTGCCCGGCGGCTGCGCCATTGGCCAGCGTCCAGTCGATCAGCACATCAAGGGACTGGCCGCGCTCGGTGCGGAAATCAGCATCGAACACGGCTTTGTCGTCGCCAAGGCCAAACGCCTGAAGGGGGCGGTCATCCGCACCGACATGGTCACCGTTACCGGCACCGAAAACCTGATGATGGCCGCAACGCTTGCCGACGGGCAGACCATATTGGAAAATGCCGCGCGCGAACCCGAAATCACCGATCTGGCCGAACTGCTCATCAAGATGGGTGCCCGCATCCAGGGCCACGGCACCGACCGCATTGCCATCGACGGCGTCGAGAGCCTGCACAGTGCCGAACACACTATCGTTGCCGACCGTATCGAAGCCGGCACATTCCTGTGCGCCGTGGGCGCAACCGGCGGCGAAATCGTACTGCGCAAGGCAGCCCCCGAAACCATGGGCGCCACGATCGACAAATTGCTCGAGGCCGGCATGCGCATCGAATGCGGCACCGACTGGATCCGCGGCTCGATGACCGGACGCCCCAAAGCCGTGGGGTTTCGCACTTACGAATACCCCTCATTCCCCACCGACATGCAAGCTCAGGTCATGGCGTTGAACACCATCGCACACGGCACGGCCGTCATCGTCGAGAACATCTTTGAAAATCGCTACATGCACGTCCAGGAACTGGGCCGCATGGGCGCAAAGATCGACATCGACGGCCACACGGCTGTCGTAACGGGCGTGCCAGCCCTATCGGGTGCCACCGTCATGGCCACCGACCTGCGCGCTTCGGCAAGCCTGGTCATCGCTGGCCTTGCCGCCAGGGGAGAAACCACGGTGGAACGCATCTACCACCTTGACCGGGGCTACGAACGCATGGAACACAAACTGCGCTCCGTCGGCGCCAACATCCAACGCATAACACGAGAAACCGCATGAGTCCCGCCAGTCTTGACAGGCCCCTTACCCTGGCCCTTTCCAAGGGCAGGATTTTTGACGAAACCCTGCCACTGCTCGCCGACGCCGGTGTGCACGTCACTGAAGACCCCGAGTCCTCGCGCAAGCTGATCCTGCCCACCAGCGATCCCAACCTGCAAATCATTATTGTGCGCGCCTCGGACGTACCCACCTACGTCCAATATGGCGCCGCGGATTTCGGCATCGCCGGCAAAGACGTGCTGTACGAGCACGCCGCACAACATCCTGGCGGCCTGTACCAGCCCATAGACCTGAATATCGCCAAGTGCCGCCTTTGCGTGGCCGTGCGCGAAGGGTTCGACTACGAAGCCGCCGTACTGCAGGGCTCACGCCTGAGAATAGCGACCAAGTACGTGCGTGCCGCGCGTGAACACTTTGCGCGCAAAGGCGTCTACGTGGACCTGATCAAGCTTTACGGCTCGATGGAGCTCGCGCCCCTGGTAGGGCTGGCCGATGCCATCGTCGATCTGGTGTCCACCGGCAACACATTAAAGGCCAACCATCTGGTCGCCGTCGAAGACATCGTGCCCATTTCGTCGCGCCTGATCATCAACCAGGCCTCGCTGAAAACCCGTGCCAAAGCGCTACAGCCGCTTATCGACGCCTTCGCCCGCGCCTCAGCCACTTGATGGGTAACCGGCAAAGCCGCGCTACGCGGCAGTGCACAAATACCCAAGGTTAAGGTATACACTCTTTAAACGTAGACGAGCATGGTCGGCGTCATCGTTTACCCCTATCCTCCGGCCCTCGTTTTCATCCATTTCCCTGTTCATCCGCTCCCGCATCCAGTTCGCTTTATGGCCCTGATCAAACGCTTAGATTCCAGCTCTGAAAATTTCGCGCAAACCCTGCGAACGCTGCTCGCCCTTGACGCTTCACAGGACGAAGCCATCGAACGCATCAGCGCCGATATTCTCAGCGACATTCGCCAACGTGGCGACACCGCCCTGCTTGAATACACGCGGCGGTTCGATCACGTGCAGGCACAATCCGTGGCGGAACTGGAAATTCCCAATAGCGAATGTCAGGCCGCGCTCAACGCCCTGCCCGCCGAACAACGCACCGCGCTCGAAACCGCGGCAGAGCGAATCCACACCTACCACGAACACCAGCGCGTGCAAACCTGGACCTACACAGAACGCGACGGCACATTGCTGGGCCAGAAGGTCACCGCACTAGACAGCGTGGGCCTATACGTGCCGGGCGGCAAGGCGGCCTACCCATCGTCCGTACTCATGAACACCATCCCGGCCAAAGTGGCAGGGGTCGCCGAAGTAACCATGGTCACGCCCACGCCGAATGGCCTGCGCAACCCGCTGGTGCTGGCGGCCGCAGCCGTAGCCGGCGTGGATCGCGTGTGGACCATTGGCGGTGCGCAGGCGATCGGCGCACTGGCCTACGGCACGCAAACCATCAGGGCAGTCGACAAAATCGTCGGCCCTGGCAACGCCTACGTGGCCAGCGCCAAACGCCGCGTCTTCGGTACAGTCGGCATCGACATGATTGCCGGGCCCAGTGAAATCCTCATCATCGCCGACGGCACGACGCCCGCCGACTGGGTCGCCATGGACCTGTTCGCGCAAGCCGAGCACGACGAGCTGGCCCAGGCCATTCTGTTGTCCCCCAACGCTGCCTATCTGGACGAGGTCGAAGCCGCCATCGAGCGCCTGCTTCCAACCATGCCACGCATTGACATTCTGCGCCAGAGCCTGCGCAATCGCGGCGCGCTGATTCTGGTTCGCGACCTGGAAGAGGCCTGCACCATCGCCAACGACATCGCCCCCGAACATCTGGAAATTTCCACCGAGCAGCCCGATCGCTGGGCCCATAAAATCCGCCATGCGGGCGCCATCTTCCTGGGCCGCTACAGCTCCGAGGCGCTGGGCGACTATTGCGCCGGACCCAATCACGTGCTGCCAACGGCGCGCACTGCACGGTTTTCGTCGGCGCTGGGCGTGTATGATTTCCAGAAGCGCACCAGTCTCATCAGCATTTCGCTGCTGGGCGCACAAAATCTTGGCCGCATAGCCGCTACACTGGCACAAGGCGAAGGCCTGTACGCGCACGCAGCAAGTGCGCAAAGCCGCATCACTTCAAAAAACTGAGCACAGCACGTTGCCGCATTACCAACCCAGCTACCCGGAGGGCATGCTACAAAGCGGAGTAGCCAGCCATTCCAACACCACCCCGGCACCACATCGATAACCGAGCCCTGACCATGCGCACCGCCGACATTACCCGAAACACCAACGAAACCCGTATTCACGTCGTCATCAACCTCGACGGTACGGGTCGCCAGTCCATCAACACCGGCGTGCCATTTCTGGACCACATGCTGGATCAGATCGCACGCCATGGGCTCATCGACATGGACATCCAGTGCAAGGGCGACACATATATCGACGACCACCACACCGTGGAGGACGTCGGCATTGCACTGGGACAGGCCCTTGCCGAAGCAGTCGGCGACAAAAAGGGGCTGCGTCGCTACGGGCACTCGTACGTACCGCTAGACGAAGCACTGTCCCGAGTGGTCATCGATTTCTCGGGTCGTCCAGGGCTGCAATACCACGTTCCGTTTACCCGCCCTCGCATCGGACAATTCGACGTCGACCTGACGCGCGAATTTTTCCAGGGCTTCGTCAATCACGCACTGGTGACACTGCACATCGACAACCTGCGTGGCGAAAACTCGCACCACCAGTGCGAAACGGTATTCAAGGCATTCGGGCGCGCCCTGCGCATGGCCACAGAACTGGATCCGCGCAGCCCCGGCACCGTGCCTTCAACCAAGGGCGTCCTGTAGTCCGGTCCACTTTTTTTACTGTCATTCAAGTACCGTGAACACTATCGCCATCGTCGATTACGGCATGGGCAACTTCCATTCCGTTGCCCGCGCCTTGCACGCCGCTGCTCCCGATGCTGACATTCGCATCTGCAAGCAGGCCCACGAAATTCAAAACGCCTCCCGCGTGGTTTTCCCCGGCCAGGGAGCCATGCCCGACTGCATCCGCACGCTGAGCGAGTCGGGGCTGCGCGACGCCGTCATCGAAGCGGCCCGCAGCAAGCCTCTGCTGGGCATATGCGTGGGCGAACAAATGCTGTTTACGCGCAGCGAAGAAGGCGACACAATGGGCCTCGGGATTTTCCCCGGACTGGTCAGACGCTTCGTCGGACCGCAATACGCCTGCGCCGCCAACAGCAGCCACGACAGCGAACTGCTGAAGGTACCGCATATGGGGTGGAATCGGGTACAACAAACCCGCCCCCATCCCATCTGGAAGGGCATCCCTGACGACACGCATTTCTATTTCGTACACAGTTACTACGCGCAGCCAAATGACGCAGCATTGACTGCCGCAATCACCCATTACGGAGTAAGCTTTACGTGTGCAGTCGCCGCGGACAACATCTTTGCCGTACAGTTTCACCCCGAGAAAAGTGCAGACGCGGGCTTACGCCTGTACAGCAACTTTGTTAGCTGGAACCCCTGACAACCACAACTGACTTTCAACCCTAATTCCTGCCTTAACGAAATTCGATCATGCTTCTCATCCCCGCTATCGACCTCAAAGACGGAAAATGCGTACGCCTGCGTCAAGGCGACCTCGGTGACGCCACCATTTTTTCGGAAGACCCTTCGGCAATGGCCACCCAATGGCTGGATCAGGGAGCACGCCGCCTTCATCTGGTCGATCTGAACGGCGCCGTGGCCGGAACACCCAAAAACCAGGCCGCCATCAAATCCATACTCGAGTCGCTGGACGACCGCATCCCCGTTCAGATCGGTGGCGGTATCCGCGACCTGAACACCATCGAAAAATATCTGGACATAGGCCTGTCCTACGTCATCATCGGCACGGCAGCCGTCAAGGATCCAGGCTTCCTGCGCGACGCCTGCAGCGCCTTCCCCGGCAACATCATTGTTGGCCTGGACGCCCGCGACGGCAAGGTGGCCACCGACGGCTGGAGCAAACTCACGCGTCACGACGTCCTCGACATGGCCCGCAAGTTCGAAGACTACGGTTGCGAGGCCATCATCTACACCGACATCGGGCGCGACGGCATGCTCTCGGGCGTAAATATCGACGCCACAGTCAGGCTTGCGCAACACGTGAAAATTCCCGTCATCGCGTCGGGCGGCGTAACCGATCTCGCCGATATCCGGGCCCTTTGCGAGGTCGAGGACGAAGGCGTAGAGGGGGCGATTCTCGGGCGCAGCATCTACGAGGGCACGCTCGACTTCGCCGCCGCCCAGGGGTTGGCCGACGAATACAGCCCGGACGCGCAATGACCGAGGTCAGCACAACCTACGACACCGCTCTGACCCGGCGCATCATCCCCTGCCTTGACGTCACGGCAGGGCGCGTCGTCAAGGGCGTCAATTTCGTCGATCTGGCCGATGCCGGCGACCCCATCGAAATCGCGCGGCGCTACAACGAACAGGGGGCGGATGAACTCACGTTCCTTGACATCACCGCCACCAGCGACAACCGCGATCTCATCCTGCCCATCATCGAGGCCGTAGCCTCGCAAATCTTCATCCCGCTGACGGTGGGCGGCGGCGTGCGCCAGGTCGCCGACATCCAGCGGCTGCTCAACGCCGGCGCCGACAAGGTTTCCATCAATAGTGCTGCCGTCGCCAATCCCGAACTGGTCAAGGCTGCCGCCAGCTACCACGGTTCCCAATGCATTGTGGTTGCCATCGATGCGCGCCGCGTGACGCCGTCCAGCGAACCCGCCAAATGGGAAATCTTCACCCATGGTGGGCGCAAAGCCACGGGTCTCGATGCGGTAGAGTGGGCCAGAAAAATGGCAAGCTATGGCGCCGGCGAAATCCTGCTTACGTCCATGGACCGCGACGGCACCAAATCGGGGTTCGACCTGGAACTCACCCGCGCCGTCTCCGACGCCGTACCCGTGCCCGTGATCGCCTCGGGCGGGGTCGGCAACCTGCAGCATCTGGCCGATGGCGTCTCAATAGGCCGCGCCAGCGCCGTACTGGCGGCCAGCATATTCCACTACGGCGAACACACCGTGCGCGAAGCCAAAGAATTCATGGCCCAGCAAGGCATCAAGGTGCGACTATGAACGCTCACTGGCTGGAATCCGTTACATTCAACGCCGAGGGGCTGGTGCCGGCCATCGCCCAGGACGTCAAAACCGGACGCATACTCATGATGGCCTGGATGAACGCCGACTCGCTGGCCGAAACAGCGGCCACGCACCGTGCCGTATACTGGTCGCGCTCGCGCCGCAAACTGTGGCGCAAAGGCGAGGAATCCGGTTACGAGCAAGTTGTGCACGAAATCCGCCTCGACTGCGACGGCGATGTCATTGTGCTGGCGGTGGAACAAAAAGGCGGTATTTCCTGTCATACTGGACGAGAAAGCTGTTTTTTTCGACGCCTTGACGGTGATGCCGACGAAGCCGACTGGGTCATAACCGATCCGGTGCTCAAAGACCCTGAACTGATCTATAAATGACCAACGCTATTCATTCCGAGGCAGACGTCCTGTATCGGCTGGCCGATACACTCGCCACGCGCCTGCCCGAAAACGGCGGCGACCCCAAGTCGTCCTACTCGGCGGGGCTGTTGGCCAAAGGCCCCGACGCCTTTTTGAAGAAAATCGGCGAAGAGGCTACCGAGCTTGTCATGGCCGCCAAAGACAACGCGCCCGACCGCATCGTGTACGAAATGGCCGACCTGTGGTTTCACAGCCTCGTCACACTGGCGCACTATAAACTTCGCCCGGAAGACGTGCTGCGCGAGTTGGCCCGGCGCGAGGGCATGTCCGGTTTGGCCGAAAAGGCCAGCCGCGGCAACTCAAAGTAACGTATTACGTGCAGCGACAAAGGTCTGCACGATTCCGCCTGGTTGGGTAGAATGGTGGCCCGGGGACATAAACGCGGCAAGGGCCGCCCAACACAGAACCAAGCAAAGACAAAATTGGGAGATTGATATGGGTAGTTTCAGTATCTGGCATTGGCTTATCGTTCTGGTCATCGTTGCCCTGATTTTCGGCACAAAAAAGCTGCGCAACATAGGGGAAGACCTGGGCGGCGCGGTCAAGGGCTTCAAGAAGGGCATGGCCGAAGCAGGCGCTGACGGCGCCAAACAGCCCGAGGCCGTCACCAACTCTGAACGCGTCATGGACAGCGACACCATCGACGTGGAAGCCAAAGAGAAAAAAGACGTCTAAGATCAGCCGTATCAACATTCTCCTGAACGCCACGTTCCCGCCGGAGCGCGGCGTCCTTCCTGTCAAGAGCGCGGGTACCCATGTTTGATGTCAGCTTTAGCGAACTCATCCTGATCGGCGTCATCGCCCTGATCGTGATCGGTCCCGAGCGCCTGCCTACCGTTGCGCGCACGGTGGGTCACCTGCTGGGGCGCGCCCAACGCTACGTCAATGAAGTCAAGTCCGACATCCAGCACGAAATGGAAAACAACGACCTCGGCAACCTGAAAAGCCAGTTTGAAGACGCGGCCAAGTCAATCAAGAGTTCGGCCGAAGAGGTCAGTCACAGCATCCAGAACCCTATCGCTGAAGCACAGGAAGCACTTAAAAATGCCGGTGAATCCGTCAACGCAAGCCTGAACGCGGCAAACAAGGCCGTCATTGCCGACAGCACCGCCGCCAGCACTCCTGCCATCGCGAACACTACAGCAGCTCCCTCAGCTACATCCGGCGACAGCCCTGCGGCCACGGGCAGTACCCCGACGCAAGGCGCCACGGCATCAGGCGGCGCGAACACCAGCGCTGGCGCCGAGCCCACGCCCGACGCCACCAGCGCATCGCAGGCCGACCCCCTTACTCTCCCCTTGCCCGGTTTCGAACACCCGGCCAGTGAAACCGAAAAGGCAGGCAAGCCATCCACCGGGGCAAGCACGTGACGCAGGAAGAATCCACCGCCCAGGACCAAAACCCGAATAATTCCCAGGAAACCTTCATCTCGCACCTTATCGAGCTGCGCTCGCGCCTGCTCAAGTCGGTGACGGCGATCCTGGTGGTGTGTCTGATCCTGTTCATTTATCCGGGCGCATCAAGAATGTACGATTTCCTGGCCGCGCCCATGCTGGCTGCACTCCCCACCGGCGCACACATGATCGCAACCGGTGTCATCACGCCCTTCATGGTCCCCATCAAGGTCACGCTGATGGCCGCCTTCGTCATCGCCCTGCCCATCGTGCTGTACCAAGCCTGGGCGTTCGTTGCTCCAGGCCTGTACAAGCACGAAAAGCGCCTGGCCCTGCCGCTGATCGTATCCAGCACGGTCCTGTTCCTGCTGGGAATGGCATTTTGCTATTTTGTCGTGTTTCGCATGGTTTTCCACGTTATTGCCAGCTACGCGCCGCAATCCATCACACCCGCGCCAGACATCGAAGCCTACCTCAGCTTTGTCATGACCATGTTCCTGGCGTTCGGCGTCACGTTCGAAGTGCCCGTGCTGGTGGTGCTGCTGGTCAAGACGGGCGTCGTCACCGTGGCAAAGCTCAAGTCGATACGCGGCTACATCATTGTGGGAGCGTTCATCACGGCAGCCGTAGTTACACCGCCTGATGTGCTTAGCCAGTTCATGCTGGCCTTCCCGCTATGCCTGCTATTCGAGCTGGGCCTGCTGGCGGCCAGTTTCGTCTCGAAGCCTCGCCCCGCCGAGGAGCCCGCAGACGAAGTCACCACCACCGATCCGCCCGCCGACCACTGACCGGCAATTCGGTACTAGCGGCCACGCGGGTTGGTGCGCGGTCGCTCGCCCACTTTCACCTTAAGATGCAACTGCCTGCCACCGCGCAGGACATCCATTTCGACCGTGCGGCCTGGCGTCAGTTGCGCAATCTGATTCAAAAAGCTCAGGGTGTCTTGCACAGGCATCTTGTCGATCTTGAGCACAATGTCGCCCACACGCGCACCACTATTCCATGCGGGCCCATCCTTGAGCACATCGGCAATAATTACGCCCGCCTGCCGGCCCAGACGGAAAGCCTGAGCCAGCTCTGGCGTAATATCCTGCGGCTCGATGCCCAGCCAGCCACGCGTCACCTTACCCGTTGTAATGATCTGTTCCATGATGGTGTGAGCCGCAGCGGCAGGAATCGCAAAGCCAATGCCCAACGAGCCGCCCGACTCGGAATAAATGGCAGTATTGATGCCCACCAGATAGCCCGATGCATCAACCAGCGCCCCACCCGAATTGCCGGGATTGATCGCGGCGTCAGTCTGAATGAAGTTCTCGTACGTGTTGATGCCAAGGCGGTTGCGGCCTAGCGCCGATACAATCCCCATCGTCGTGGTCTGCCCCACACCGAACGGATTACCAATGGCCAGAACCACGTCGCCCACCCGCAGCACGTGCTTGTCGCTGAACTTGATGCTGACAAGGTCGGGCAGCTTGACTCGAAGTACTGCCAGATCGCTGTCGGGGTCAGCGCCCACCAGTTCGGCCGCGGCCTGACGCCCGTCATACAATGCCACTTGTATGGCGTCGGCTGCGGCAATGACATGGTAGTTCGTCAAAATATAGCCATCGCTGCGTACAATGACGCCCGACCCGAGCGTCGTAGCCTTTCTGTGGCGGGTCAACCCCGGAATATTGCCGAACAGCCGCGCCAAGTCGGGGTCGTTGAGCAAGGGCGCCACCGGCTCGCTCACCTGCTTGGTGGTGTAAACGTTAACTACCGAAGGCGCCGCAAGTTCTACCGCGTGCGCGTACGACTGCGGTGCCGCGGCAGACACGACCGGGACCGTGCGGCTGGACCGAAGCCAATCGGGACGCAAGGTAGTCACGACAAACAATACTCCCAGACACACCGTGACAGCCTGGGCAAACAAAAGCCAAAATCGACGCATAGGACTCGAGGTAAAAAAATGAATCAGGTTTCGACACACGATCTCGCCAGTTGGCTGACCACCACCTTACAGCCACAGCGTTTTCGCGACTACTGCCCAAACGGACTACAAGTGGAGGGCAAAAGCACACTACGCCGCATCGTCACCGGCGTCACCGCATCGCAGGCACTGCTCGAGGCAGCACTCTCGCGCGGCGCCGATGCCATCGTAGTACATCACGGCTGGTTCTGGAAGAACGAAGACCCCTGCGTACGCGGCACGAAGCGTCGCCGCCTGGCACTGACGCTGGCAAACGAATTGAACGTCTTTGCCTACCACCTGCCGCTGGACGCGCACCCTACACTGGGCAATAACGCACAACTGGCCCGTGTGCTGGGTTTCGTGCCAGACCGCGATGCCGCCGGAGCCCCCATCACGTGCGGGCCCGACGGCCTTGTCTGGCTGGGCCACTGGCCCCAGGCCGGCACCCTGGATGAACTTGGCAGGCTCGTGCACGACCGCCTACAACGTGAGCCCCTGGTCGTCGGAGCCCCTGAGCAAGCGGCGCACCGCATTGCATGGTGCACGGGCGCTGCCCAGGGCATGCTGCAGGCGGCCATTGACGCGGGCGCACAGGCCTACATAACCGGCGAGGCGTCGGAACCCACGTTCCATTTGGCCACTGAAGCCCAATGCGGCTTTCTGGCCGCAGGACACCATGCCACCGAACGCTATGGCGTGCAGGCGCTGGGCGAGACCATTGCCCGCGAGTTCGGCGTCCAGGTGGATTTCATCGACCTGGACAACCCCATCTGATTCGTACCGCTACTTCTTGAGCAAATCGCGGATTTCACGCAGCAGCAGCACGTCATCGGGCGTCACAGCGGGTGCGGCCTTGGCCTCGCCAGCCAGCCTCTTGCGAGCCGAGTTTGCAGCCTTCACCAGGAAGAACACCACCAGGGCCAGCAAAATGAAGTTGATGAGGATAGTGACAAAGTTACCCCATCCCAGCACGTTCGCCCCAGCCTTGACCATCGCATCGTACGTGCGGGCACCCGCATAGTTGGCCGGCTCCTTGAGCACCCAGAACAAATTGCTAAAATCGACCTGGCCGCCAAGGATAAAGCTTATGAACGGCATGATGATGTCCTTGACCAGCGAGTCGATGATCTTGCCGAAAGCCGCGCCAATGATCACGCCAACGGCCAGATCCATCATGTTGCCCTTAACGGCGAACTCCTGGAATTCGCTGAGAAAACCTTTCACTTTGCTCATGTGTTTATCCTTTAGTCGTTCACCCAAAGGCGGGCTAACGGTATAATACGCGGTTGAAAGATTGTGCAATACAGTAGAAACGCGAAAAAATGTGCCTGAATGGGCACCCACAAGGATGCAAGAATGAGTCAGGATAATTCATCGATCGGTGGCAGCGTTGCGGTTGATCCCAACCTGCCCCCCGATCCCTCGCGGCGCCGATGGGTAACCACGGCCTGTGCAGTCGGCGGTGTTGCCGGCGTTGCCACCGCGGTTCCATTTGTAGGGTCATTCGCCCCTTCGGAAAAAGCCCGCGCAGCTGGCGCACCCGTAGAAGCCGACATCAGCAATATCCCCGCCGGCCAGATGATCACCGTCGAATGGCGTGGCAAGCCGGTCTGGATCCTGCATCGCACGGCCGCCCAGCTGGAAGGCATCAAAAAAGACAACTCTGTGGTGGCCGACCCCGACTCCGCGCGGCCCGGCTTCACTCCAGCATTCGCCAAAAACGAATTCCGCTCGCGCAAGCCCGAGTACCTGGTCGTCATCGGCATCTGTACGCACCTTGGCTGCTCCCCAACCCCCCATCTTGCCCCCGTGGACGGAGCGGGCCTGCCATCCCCCTGGGAAGGCGGCTTCCTGTGCCCATGCCACGGCTCCATTTTCGACTTATCTGGCCGAGTCTACAAAAACAAACCCGCGCCCGATAACCTTGAAGTACCCCCCTATACATTTTCCGCCGACGGCAAACGCATAACCATAGGCGCCGACGACACCAGTAAGGCCTGATGGCCCAGTTTCACGCAATACACAACGTCGCAAAATACACGCAGTTAGCATAAAGGAACCGTTTCCATGGCTGGCGAGAAAACCGTCGAAACGACAGGATTTTTGGGATGGATCGATAGGCGCTTTCCGCTTACCGCCCTGTTCAAAGAACACATGTCGGAATATTACGCACCAAAAAATTTCAATTTTTGGTACTTCTTTGGCTCATTGGCCCTGCTGGTGCTTGTCATTCAAGTCGTAACAGGTATCTTCCTGGTCATGAACTACAAGCCCGATGCCAACCTGGCGTTCTACTCGGTCGAGTTCATCATGCGCGAGGTGTCATGGGGCTGGCTGATCCGCTACATACACTCCACCGGTGCCTCCATGTTCTTCGTGGTCGTGTACCTGCACATGCTGCGCGGCCTGTTCTACGGCTCGTACCGCAAGCCACGCGAGCTCGTGTGGGTCTTCGGCATGGCCATCTTCCTGAGCCTCATGGGCGAAGCCTTCATGGGCTACCTGCTGCCTTGGGGTCAGATGTCTTACTGGGGAGCCCAGGTCATTGTCAACCTCTTCTCGGCCATTCCCTTCATCGGCCCCGAACTCTCGCTGTGGATTCGCGGCGATTACGTCGTGTCCGATGCAACGCTGAACCGCTTCTTCGCCTTCCACGTCATCGCCATTCCGCTGATCCTTATCGGGCTGGTCGTGGCGCACATCATTGCTCTGCATGAAGTGGGTTCGAACAACCCAGACGGCGTCGAAATCAAGGACGGCCCCAAAGACGCCAATGGCCATCCGGTCGACGGTATCCCGTTCCACCCCTACTACACCGTGCACGACATCGTGGGCGTGGCCGGCTTCCTCATGATTTTTGCCGCCATCGTCTTCTTCGGCCCTGAAATGGGCGGGTACTTCCTCGAATACAACAACTTCATCCCAGCCGATTCACTCAAGACACCACCACACATTGCCCCGGTGTGGTACTTCACGCCTTTCTACGCCATGCTGCGCGCCATTACATCCGACTTTACCTGGGTGCTGGCGGCCTGCTCGCTTCTGGGCGCCATCTGGCTGTTCCTCAAGGCCAACATGAAGGGCGTGTGGCGCATCATCGTGCCGCTCGTGCTCATCATTATCGCCATCCTCATGCGCACCATGGACGCCAAGTTCTGGGGCGTCGTCACCATGGGCGGTTCGGTCGTCGTATTATTCTTCCTGCCATGGCTCGACCACTCGCCGGTACGCTCCATCCGCTATCGTCCGGGCTGGCACAAATTCCTGTACGCTGTCCTGATCGTTGTCTTCCTGGTCCTGGGTTTTCTGGGAACTCAGCCACCCAATCCAACACTCAACGCAATTAGCCAGATCGGAACCCTGATCTATTTCGGCTTCTTCCTGTTGATGCCGGTATGGAGCCGCCTGGGCACCTTCAAGAAGGTACCCGACCGGATAACGTTTCACGCTCACTAGCCCACAAGACATACGGAATGATCATGATTAAACAGCTGCTCGGCGCCATAGCGTTGGCTCTTACATGCTCGGTCACTTTTGCCGAGGGCGGATACACGCTCGATCACGCCCCCGACCGAATCAACAATATGACGTCCTTGCAGAACGGCGCAAAACTGTTCGTCAACTACTGTCTAAGCTGCCATAGCGCACAAGCCATGCGCTACAACAAGCTCACAGAAATCGGCCTCACCGACGAAGAAATCAAAAAGAACCTGCTGTTCACCACCGACAAGGTGGGCAACCTCATGACCATCGCCATGCGGGCGTCCGACAGCAAGAAATGGTTCGGCACAACGCCGCCCGACCTCTCGGTCATGGCGCGCGCCAAGTCCTCCAACTTCGGTCCGTCGGGCGTCGACTACATCTACACGTTCCTGCGCTCGTTCTACCGCGACACCAATACCAAAACCGGCTGGAACAACGCCCTGTTCCCCAGCGTGGCCATGCCCAACGTACTATGGCAATTGCAGGGCCCGCGCACATACCACCACGTCGTCATCGACAAGACCGAAGGCGCCAAGGGCAGCGTCTGGAAGCGCACCACCACCGACTTCGATGCCGACGGCTTCATGCAATCCAAGTCCGAAACGCTGAACAACTATCGCGGTGAAGCTGTCAATCTGTCCACCTTCACGCCGGCCAACGCCGACCAGACGGCAACGTTTGACAACAACGTGGCAGACCTCAGCAACTTCCTGGGCTGGATGGCCGAACCCGCACAGTTGACGCGCCGTCGGATGGGCATCTGGGTCCTGCTTTTCCTGGCACTGTTCTTCGTCGTTGCGTGGCGCCTCAATGCCGCTTACTGGAAAGATGTAAAGTAACTTCTTTACTGCAAATGGCGGCCGCGTCGGCCACCGCTCAGGAAATAGGCGTAAGAGATACGCCTATTTCCCTTTTTCGAGCAGGGTTCATTTGCTCGCGTTTTCACTATTAGATGGGAAACCTCGCCATGATGGTGCTCTACTCCGGAACAACCTGCCCATTTTCACAGCGCTGTCGTTTCGTGCTGTTTGAAAAAGGAATGGACTTCGAGATCCGCGATATCGACCTCTACAACAAACCTGAAGACATCGCTGTCATGAACCCGTATGGACAGGTACCCATATTGGTCGAACGCGACCTCATCCTGTACGAATCCAACATCATCAACGAATACATCGACGAGCGCTTTCCACACCCGCAGCTCATGCCGGCCGACCCCGTCATGCGTGCGCGCACGCGCCTGTTCCTGTATAACTTTGAAAAGGAACTGTTCATCCACGTTTCGGCGCTCGAAAACCGCAACAACCCGGACGAAAAGGTGCTGGAGGTGGCACGCCAGAATATCCGCGATCGCCTGTCGCAACTTGCCCCGCTGCTGCTTAAGAACAAGTACATGCTGGGCGACGAATTTTCCATGCTGGATGTCGCGGTCGCGCCACTGCTTTGGCGCCTTGACCACTACGGTATCGAACTGCCCAAAAACGCGGCGCCCATCCAGAAATACGCGGAACGCATTTTCTCGCGGCCGGCCTACATCGAAGCACTGACGCCGTCCGAAAAAGTCATGCGCCGTTAACATTCAACTTTAAAATGGGGCGGCTTCACCTAGCGCTCCGCCTTTAAGCCGATGTCCGCAGAATCTTCGACCAAACCCTATCTAATTCGCGCCCTGCACGAGTGGTGCACCGACAATGGCTACACGCCGCACATCGTGGTCACGGTCGATGCCAACACAGTGGTGCCCAGGGCGCACATCCACGACGGGCAAATTACACTGAACATCGGGGCGCTTGCCACCAACCGCCTGGTCATCGGCAATGACTATATCGAATTCCAGGCGCGGTTCAGCGGGGTCACCGAACACATCTTCGTACCGGTGGCTGCGGTATCGGCCATTTATGCGCGCGAGACGGGCGCAGGCATGGGCTTTGAAGTTCAGGAATCAAGTGCCTACCCTGGCAGCAAAGCTCCACCCGAAGCCGAAACTCCCGCGGAAAAGCCGTCCGCCAAGCCCGATACTGACAATCCGGACCCTCCTGACGACGACCCCAAGCGCCCTCGCCTGACCATCGTCAAGTGAAAGGCGTGCCCGGAAGCCAGGCCAGAACAGCCCAGCCGCAAAGCCGGCAGGCCAAAAACCCTGTAGAATATGCCCGTCGCCGGTTTAGCTCAGTTGGTAGAGCAGCGCACTTGTAATGCGAAGGTCGAGGGTTCAACTCCTTTAACCGGCACCAATGAATTCAGGGTACGCCAATCTGCACAGATTGGCGTTTTTGTTTTCGATTCCGTGTAGCCGGGCTCCGCCCCAACCCTCTGTGAAAACAAGCTTTTGAAAGCCAAGATGCGGCCTTATACTGTCATTTTTGCTTACAGCCACCTCCTTTAAGGTAGCGGATGCTCAACGACCTCAAAAAAACACTCTGGGCAACGGCCGACAAGTTGCGCGCCAACATGGACGCCGCCGACTACAAGCACCTGGTGCTGGGCCTAATTTTCATCAAGTACATTTCCGATACGTTTTCCGCCCACCGGGATGAGCTCGCCCGGCGCTTCGCGGACAAGTCCGATGAGTATGGTCTGCCCGACGCCAGCGCCGATGCGATTGCCGCAGAGCTTGAGGAACGCGATTATTACAAGGCGGCCAACGTGTTCTGGGTGCCGGGCGAAGCGCGCTGGGAAGCTCTGCGAGCCTCGGCCAAGCAGCCCGGCATTGGCAAACGCATTGATGACGCCCTGACGCTCATTGAAGCCGAAAACCCCAAGCTTAAGGGCATCCTGGATAAACGCTTCGCGCGGGCGCGATTACCTGAAGGCAAGCTGGGAGAGCTTGTCGACCTGGTGTCCACCATTGGTTTTGGCGAGAATGCCGGCGCCGCGCGCGATGTGCTGGGCCAGGTGTATGAGTATTTCCTGGGCCAGTTCGCCAGCGCCGAAGGCAAAAAGGGCGGCCAGTTTTATACGCCCGCCAGCATCGTCAAAACCCTGGTGGCCGTATCAAGTCCCAACCACGGTCAGGTCTACGACCCTTGCTGCGGCTCGGGCGGCATGTTTGTGCAATCCGAAAAGTTTATCGAGGCCCATGGCGGCACGATTGGCGACGTCTCCATCTACGGACAGGAGTCCAACCCCACGACCTGGCGCTTGGCGGCCATGAATCTGGCCATTCGCGGCATTGACTTCAATCTGGGCCACGAACCCGCCGATACGTTTACCCGTGACCAGCACCCTGACCTGCGTGCCGACTTTGTCCTGGCCAATCCGCCGTTCAATATTAGCGACTGGTGGCATGGCAACCTGGAAGGCGATCCGCGCTGGGAGTATGGGGCTCCGCCACAGGGCAATGCCAATTACGCGTGGTTGCAGCATATCCTGTATCACCTGAAACCCAACGGGCGCGCCGGCATCGTGCTGGCCAATGGCTCCATGAGTTCGAGCCAGAATAACGAAGGCGTCATCCGCGCGGCTATGGTTGATGCGGACGTCGTGGAGGTGATGATCGCTCTGCCGGGGCAACTGTTTTTCAACACTCAGATTCCGGCCTGCTTGTGGTTCCTGGCCAAGAAGAAGAAACGCAAGGGAGAGGTGTTGTTTATTGACGCCCGCAAACTGGGCACAATGATTTCCCGTGTGCAGGCGGAATTGGACGATGCGGCCATCCAGCATATTGGCGACACGGTCGCCTCCTGGCGCGGCCACGTCAAGGGAGGCACCGACGTCGCCGATTATCAGGACGTGCCCGGTTTCTGCCGCAGCGTGCCGTTGGCCGAGATTGCCCAGCAAGGATATGTGCTCACGCCAGGTCGCTATGTGGGCGCCGAAGAAGTCGAAGACGATGACGAAGCCTTTGCTGACAAGATGGAGAAGCTAACCGCAAAGCTGGGGGAGCAGATGGCCAAGGGTGCGGAGCTGGATGCGCTCATTCGGCAAAAGCTGGGAGGGCTGGGGTATGAGCTCTGATTGGCGGCTCACAACTCTTGGGCAAATCTGTAGCGCTCAGGCGGGAGCAATTCAGACAGGACCTTTTGGAAGCCAACTCCATACCTCAGATTACAAAAAAATTGGTATTCCGGTCGTTATGCCAACCAACATTGGGGACGGGGACATAGATGTAAATGGCATAGCACGCATCGGGCAAAATGATGTAGAACGCCTTGGACAACACAAACTGCAGTTGGACGACATCGTGTTTAGCCGCCGCGGTGACGTAACAAAAAACGCACTCATACGTGCTCACGAGGTTGGTTGGCTTTGTGGAACTGGTTGCTTGAAGGTCAGGCTCGGAACCAATTCGATTGCTGCCCCCAAGTTTGTTTCCTATTACCTGCGGCTGCCGGGAATTAAAGAGTGGTTAATACGGCACGCGGTGGGTGCAACCATGCCAAACCTCAATACAGGAATTCTGTCGGCCGTACCAATTCGCCTGCCACCTCTCGGTGTCCAAAATAACATTGCGGATATGCTTGGCTCCCTCGACGACCGCATCACGCTCCTGCGTGAAACCAATTCCACCCTTGAATCCATAGCCCAGGCCATCTTCAAATCATGGTTCGTCGATTTCGACCCGGTGCATGCGAAGATGGAAGGCCGCGCTCCTGAAGGCATGGATGAAGCCACGGCGGCTTTGTTTCCAGATGGGTTCGAGGAGTCGGAGTTGGGGTTGGTGCCGAGGGGATGGCGGATTGGTAGTGTAGGTGACCTTGCCACATTAATGAAGGGTTCGGTGAACCCCGGACTTCACTCCAAAACCATATTTGAGCACTTCAGTCTTCCCGCCTACGACAACAACCAACAACCCGTGGAAGAGTCGGGGGCTAGCATAAAAAGTAATAAGACTCCGATACCGGACAACGTTGTACTTCTCTCGAAACTTAACCCACGTATTCCCAGGATTTGGATTCCAATGAGTTGCGGGCCGAATGCGATTTGTTCAACAGAATTCTTAGTTTTTCAACCAACAGCCTTGGCCGGCAAAGAATTTATCTTTTGCCTTTTTAGTTGCCCTTTATTTATCTCAAAGTTGCAACAACTGGTCACAGGGACTTCAAATAGCCATCAACGAATTAAGCCGGACCAAGTATCGGCCATTCGTTGTGTGTTACCGCAACCACGCATTGCAGAAAGATTCCAATCGCTAGCAAAACCAATATTTGAAAAAACATATGTGAGTAGATTACAGGCCAAAAGTTTAAACGACGTACGCGATGCACTGTTGCCACGCCTAATCTCCGGCCAGTTACGCATACCAGAAGCAGAGCCCGTGACCGAGGGAATTGGCGCATGAGTGCAAGCACTTCACCCAATCGGTTCGAAAGCCCTGTCTATTGGCTGGCTCCTAACGATGAGCGATTTAGCCGACGACTTGCTAACCAAATTTTGCAGCACGTATTTGGGCAGCTGGCTGATGCTCAATTATCTCTATCCCAAAAAGCAGTGTCCCTATTGGATACTTGCACATGACCGAAGACCAACTAGAACAAGAAACGCTGGGCTGGCTGCAAGACGTTGGCTACACGCACCGTTACGGCCTCGATATCGCCCCGGACGGCACCGACCCGCAGCGCGCTAATTATCGCCAGGCGCTCCTGCCGTTTCGCCTGCGCGAAGCCATCCAGCGCCTGAACCCAGATATTCCCACCGTCGCCCGCGTGGATGCCTTGCAGCAGGTGATGGAGCTGGGCATTCCGGCCTTGCTGTCCGCTAACCGCGCGTTTCACCAGCTTCTGGTGGGCGGCGTGCCGGTTCAATATCAGAAAGATGGCGAAACCCGTGGCGACTTCGTCCACCTGGTGGATTGGTCCAACCCATCCAAAAACGAATTCTGGGCGGTAAATCAGTTCACCATCAAGGGGCCGAATAACACACGCCGCGCAGACATCGTTCTGTTCGTGAACGGCTTGCCGTTGGTATTTATCGAGCTTAAAAACCCATCCGATGTCAACGCCGACATCTGGAAGGCATATGACCAGATTCAAACGTACAAAGAGCAGATACCCGACGTATTCCAATACAACGAGGTGCTGGTCATCTCCGATGGCACAGACGCCCGCATGGGTTCCTTGTCTGCCGACACCGAGCGCTTCATGCGCTGGCGCACGATTGACGGTGTCCAAGTCGACCCGCTGGGCGAATTCAACGAACTGGAAACGCTGGTGCGCGGGGTGTTGGCGCCCCAATACCTGTTGGAGTATCTGCGTTACTTTGTACTCTTTGAAGACGACGGCGGCCTAGTCAAGAAGATTGCCGGCTACCATCAGTTTCACGCGGTGCGCGCCGCCATCGGGCATGTCATTGCCGCCTCCCGGCCCACTAGCCCAAGTGCGCTGCAGGGCAGGGGGGGCGTCGTCTGGCATACACAAGGTAGCGGCAAAAGCATCACCATGACCTGCTTTGCGGCTCGCGTCATGCAAGAGCCCGCGATGGCTAACCCCACCATTGTCGTCATCACCGACCGCAATGACCTGGACGGTCAGCTCTTTGGTGTATTTAGTCTCGCGCAGGACTTGCTGCGCGAACAGCCCATTCAAGCCGATACCCGGCAAAAGCTTCGGCAGTTGCTCGCCAACCGCCCTTCGGGCGGCATTATCTTTGCCACCATCCAGAAGTTCATGCCTGGCGAAGACGAGGACGCCTACCCGATTCTTTCCGAGCGATACAACATTGTGGTCATCGCCGACGAAGCGCACCGCACGCAATACGGATTTGAAGCCAAGCTCAAGCACGTCAAAAACAAAAGTGCGAATCCGGCCACGGCTTACCACCTGAAGAATGATGCATCGGCAAACCCGGTTGAGACGGTCGATTTCGCAGGCCCAGAGTATATTGATCGGTATCAGGCGGGCTATGCCCAACACCTGCGCGATGCTCTGCCGCACGCCACATTTGTGGCGTTTACCGGTACGCCTGTGAGCGGCGCCGACCACGACACCCGCGCTGTGTTTGGGGACTATATCCATGTCTACGACATGCAACAGTCCAAGGAGGACGGGGCCACCGTTGCCATCTATTACGAAAGTCGGCTCGCCAAGCTCAGGCTAAAAGAAGAAGACCTGTCCCTCATTGACGACGAAGTCGATGAGCTGGCCGAAGATGAAGAAGAAAGCACCCAGGCCCACCTGAAATCTCGTTGGGCGGCTTTGGAAAAGGTGGTTGGCGCGCAGCCGCGCGTGGCCAGTGTCGCCGCAGACCTGGTGGCTCACTTTGAGGAACGCAACAAGGCGCAAGATGGCAAAGCCATGGTGGTGGCGATGAGCCGCGACATCTGCGCGCACCTGTATAACGAGATTATCAAGCTACGACCACAGTGGCACGACCCGGACCCTGAAAAAGGCGCCATCAAGGTCATCATGACTGGCTCTGCCTCCGACAAGGTCTTGTTGCGACCGCATATCTATAGCCATCTGGTTAAGAAACGGTTGGAAAAGCGCTTCAAGGACCCGGCCGACCCATTGTGCATGGTCATTGTGCGCGATATGTGGTTGACCGGCTTTGATGCGCCATGCGTGCATACCATGTACGTGGACAAACCCATGAAGGGCCATAACCTGATGCAGGCCATCGCGCGCGTGAATCGCGTGTTCAAGGACAAGCAAGGCGGCTTGGTGGTTGACTACATCGGCATCGGCAACGAATTAAAAGCGGCGATGAGGGAATACACGGCGAGCAAAGGCCGGGGCACGCCCACGGTCGATGCCTACGAAGCGCTGGCCGTGTTGATTGAGAAAATCGACGTGCTGCGCGCCATGCTCCACGGCTTCGATTACTCGGGGTTTGAAACAGGCGGCCACAAGACCCTGGCGGGCGCGGCCAACCACATACTCGGTTTGCACTCACCGACGGGCGGCAAGGACGCCAAGCTTGATGGCAAGAAACGCTTCGCCGACGCGGCTTTGGCCATGAGCAAAGCCTTTTCCCTTTGTTGCACCCTGGATGAAGCCAAGGCTCTGCGCGACGAGGTCGCGTTCCTTCAGGCCGTCAAGGTCATTCTGACCAAGCGCGAAACCACCGCTCAGCGAAAAACAGATGAGGAGCGAGAAGCCGCCATCCGGCAAATCATCGGCCAGGCGGTCGTGAGCGAGCGCGTTGTCGATATCTTCGATGCCGTGGGCCTGGACAAACCCAATATCGGACTGCTGGACGATGAGTTTCTGGCTCAAGTGCGAAACCTGCCTGAACGTAATCTGGCCGTGGATCTGCTGGAGCGCCTGCTGGAGGGTGAAATCAAAAGCCGGTTTGCGAGCAACATCGTCCAGCAAAAGAAGTTTTCTGAAATGCTCGGCAACGTCATCACCCGCTACCAGAACCGCAGTATCGAAACCGCGCAGGTCATGGAAGAACTGTGCGAGATGGCCAAAAAGTTTAAAGAAGCGGCCCGCCGCGGCGAGCAGCTAGGGCTTTCCGAGGACGAGGTGCGGTTTTACGACGCCTTGGCCAACAACGAATCAGCCGTCAAGGAGCTAACGGACGAGACGTTAAAGAAAATCGCCCAGGAGCTGACTGATAACCTACGCAAGAGCATCACCGTGGATTGGTCCAAACGCGAAAGCGTGCGCGCCAGCCTGCGGTTGATGGTAAGACGGATTTTAAGAAAATATAAATATCCGCCGGACATGGAAAAGTCGGCAATAGAACTTGTGCTACAGCAGGCGGAGGCGCTGGGGGAAGTTTGGAGCGATTAACCAGCAGGCTTAATTTATCTTTGGACCCTCAGTGTACAAGCAAACTGATGTGATCTGCGCCAAATAAGGCTTGATCTGACGGGCGCCGTCGGCGCCGACAGGCAGAAAACGACCGAGGCTGTGTGAAAACGCGCCAGGTACTTGATACGAACTAATTAAGGCAACATAAACGACGCGATCTCTTCATATGATTAATCTTCAGGTAGGATTGTTATGACTAATACATCGAAAGGCATGGGTGCGAAACTTGGGCACGTCAAGCGCCGGCTCAAGGCGGAGGAAACACTCACAGGAAAGCATTTGGAATTGGCACTGAATGTCGTCGGCAATGGCAGCACGGGCAACGAACTAATAGACAAAATCGCCAACAAACTCCAGACTAGAGCATTTTTGATCTAAGTATGTACATAGAATAGACTATCCCTCATCGCAGCCGATGGAGGTAGTCATGCATGCCTATTCGCAAGATCTTCGAGATCGAGTTCTGGGCGCTTTAGAACGTGGCGAAGGCCCTACGGCGATCTCCAGGCGCTATGAAGTGAGTCGGTTGTGGGTATATCAGGTACGTAAACGGTGGGAAGAGGACGGTCAGCGCCATAGCCGACAGATGGGCGGCTATCGACGCTCACGCATTGCGCATAAGGAAGTACAGATTCGGCAGTGGATTGCGGCAACCCCCGATCTGACGCTCATCGAACTCAGTGAACGTCTGGCGCAAGAAGGGATCCAGATCAAGGTGTCGGCGCTCTGGCATCAGCTCGACAAGTGGGGATTGAGCTTTAAAAAAAACCCTGTACGCCAGCGAGCAGTCGCGCGCGGACGTGCGTCAGGCACGGGCTGAGTGGACCGATGAGCAGCCACGCTGGGATTGCCGGCAGCTGGTCTTTCTCGATAAAACGGCAACGGCCACCAACATGACACGACAGCGGGGGCGCTCGCCGCGTGGCCAGCGTTGCGTGGCCTCGGCCCCCCACGGCCATTGGAAGAGCACGACCTTCATTGCTGGCCTGCGTCACGATGAGATCACCGCCCCGCTGGTGCTGGACGGCCCGATGAACGGGGCCGCATTCCTCGCCTATATCCAAACGTGTCTGTGCCCCACGCTGCAGCCGAGTGACATCGTGGTGGCTGACAACCTGTCGTGCCACAAGGTCGAGGGTGTCAGGACAGCCATCGAAGCGGCAGGCGCCACGCTGCGCTACTTGCCGCCGTATTCGCCCGACCTCAATCCGATCGAGAAGATGTTCCCCAAACTCAAAGCCCTGTTACGTAAAGCGGCTAAACGAACCCTGGACTCCCTGCGGACCGAGATCGGCCGGATTCTGGATCTGTTTACACCCGATGAATGCTCCAACTACTTCACCTCATGCGGGTATGTAAACAAGTAAATTGAAAACGCTCTAGCCAAAAATTGGACACCTACGAGCTTTATCTTATGCCGAATGTGTTCTTGCTGCATGCGAAGCTGTCATCCGTCGGTCACCCTCGCTAGCGACCGCTTCTGAGTATCATTTGCAAGACGGCCGCAGAGGGCTCAATGACAGTCCTGTCCGGCAACTTCGCTCCCATGTTCCTGATAAGGAGGAGAATTGCGTGGATTCAGATGATCAGCCGCGCGGTGAGCGCGCCGGTCAAATCAAGACGAGCGCCAACAGACAATGACAACGCGGCGGCAGCACTACGTGGCCCAGATGTATCTTAGGGGTTGGTCGACGCCCAGAGGAGAGGCGCGGCAGCTGTGGTCTCTGCGGCGAGGTTCGGCAAGGCCCTTTCTTACGGACACTAAGAACGTGGCTGTTGAGAAGGACTTCTATCGCCTAACGAAGTCGCTCCCTGGCGACATCGAGTGGATTCGTTCCCTCGGATTCATCGGGAAGGGTCATGCAGAATTACGCAAGCTCAACGAGGGCTGGATCAATTTGTTCGAGATATTCTGGTCCCTGCAGAAACTACGAGATCGATTTCCGGAAGGCGCTGAACTGATCGCAGAGCTTGACCGGCAACTGATCGAGCTCCAAGAGGACTACTACGCCGCGATGGAGAGTTCAGCGGTTGACAACATGGAAGCGCTACGGGGCGGCGACGTGTCCTTCTTCTTCGATGAGCACCAGGCGGTGGCGTTCAGTTTTTTTCTGATGACGCAGTATTTTCGGACAAAGAAGATGCAGGACAGCATACGAAAACAGTTCGAGTCCGATGCCGCCGTGGCACGATTCGATCGCACTTGGCCGATACTTCGCGACATCTTTACGACCAACACTGCATTTGGCGTTTTTGCAAATCGCGCAAGCGCCCCGCTGCAGGTAGTCACCGCGCCGGCGGACCTGCAGTTCATCACGAGCGATCAGCCAGTCATCAACACCTACTCCGCCTTCACAGCGGAGACCACACGGATGGAAGATTTCGAGCTTTATTTCCCGGTATCGCCAACCCATGCGGTCATCATTTCAGATCACGCTGCCTATAAGGACATAAACGGTAAAGAGCTGGATCCCCTCAGAGTCCACTATCTAAATCAAGCGATGGAGCGGGTGGCACATAGCCAGCTATATGCATCCACCGAGAGGCAACTACAGGTGTTGGCAAACACCTTCAAGTAAGGCGATCTGGCACCCATCTGATGGAGGTGCGGACGATTTCTTGGACTGATTATGCTGCAATTCCCAGATGCTGGCGGTACTCCAAGGGACTCCTGCCGCCGAGCGAGAGCTTGATACGATGCTGGTTGTACCAGCGGATGTATGAGTCCACTTCCCGCATGAACTGTTCAAGCGTCGTATCGAGCCAGTTGCGATGGTAGTACATCTCGTTTTTCAACCGTCCGAAGAAGCCCTCGCAGGCCGCATTATCCGGCGAGCAACCTTTGCGCGACATGGAGCGGGTGAGCTATGCATCGTGCATGCGCGACAGCCCCCCCAGGCCACCGATAATGAGCACCGCGATCAGAGTGTACAACCGGTCGGTCGGCGCTATCGGTGATCGTCTCGATGGCGACATCCAACATGGTATTCACAAGGTCAGCATCGGGGCGCGTGCCCACGGACCAACTGACCACTAACCCATCGAAGCAATCGATCACGGGCGACAGATACACCTTGCCTGCCGGTAGCTGGAACTCGGTAATGTCGGTGAGCCACTTTCTGTTCGGTGCGCCAGCCTGAAAGTCGCGATTGAGCAGGTTCTGTGGCGCCGCATCCACCTCACCTTGGTAGGAGCTGTACCGGCGCCGCTTCACGGCAGCGACAACGAGTCGCTCCTGTTCCATCAGGCGTCGCACAACCTTTTCAGAGACGCGAGTGTGCGCCCTGGCCAGTGCCGCATGGATCCGACGGTAGCCATAACAGCTGCGGTTGGTTTCGAAGAGCCCTCTGACGCTCTGGCGCAGCGGCGCATACCTATCCCCGAGACGCAACTGTGCGCGGTGGTAAAAGTAGGAGCTGGGGGCAAGGTCAAGGCGGACAAGGAGCCCTGACAATGCGTAGGTCTGTCGCAGGGCATCAACCAACAGTGTCTTTTCCCGATTCGTCAGGAGCCGCAGGTCGATGCCCAAGTCTTTTTTTAACAGTTCGTTGGCCTTCTTCAACAGGTCGTGCTCGAGTTGCAGGCGCCGGACGTCTTTGCGCAGAGCATCGAGTTCACGCTCCAGCTCTTCGCGGCTGGCCGTCGCTGGCAAATTATGATGGTGCGTCATGGATGCAGGGGCCTCACGGCCAAGTTGCTCATCCTTCCATTTATACAGCGTCTGTCGGCTAACGCCTACCTCTTGGGCTACTTCGTCTGCACTCCCGTACCTGGAGCATAAATCAATCACCGCAGCCCGTTTCTGCCGCTCTGATCGTGAGATGGCGGTCGTAGCTCGACCTATCACGCGGTGCCGGGAAGTGGGATCATATTCATCAATCCACGCCGAGAGCGTCGCTTTACAAGGGTAGCCCAGCGCTTTGCGAGTCGCCACAGAACAGCGGCCATGGCTCAGATAGTGCTCGACGGCGACACGCTTTTGTTCCTCCGAGTACCACCGCTTGGTGCGCACATAGCCCACAGACAGGTCGCCACGACATTCAAACTCGCGACACCAGTCCTTGAGCGAATTCTTCGTCGGATAGCCCAACTGACGGATGGTAGCGTTCATGCGTCTGTCGAGCTTGATGTACAGCTGCACAGCCCTCATGCGCTCTGCGTACGAATACATGGATGATCTCCTAAGGAGTCCAACTTTTCGTCCGTACCTCCCTACTTTTGCTCGGATTTATGGGCCCACAGCAGTCCCGAGCGGCACTTTTCCAGCAAGCGGTAACTCTCTCTTCTGATTTGCACGACGTGTGCGTGATGTAAATGTCAACGCCGGTCCAGCATGGCAGACACCAATGCATCATTACCGCTAAACACGTCGCCCCATTGGCCGAAGGGTAAGTTCGACGTGATGATGACCGAGCCGGGTTCATAGATCACCCCACATCAGGACCTGGCAGTACGCGCGAATTTTGCATGGATGGGTAAAGGAAATCAGACTGGACACAACCGCCTACGGTACGCACTCGATACGTCGGAGCGAAGTATCAATGAGATCTACAAGGAGACCAAAAATCTGCGAGCAGTGCAGATCCTACTAGGCCACACCAATTTGGACAGCACAGTGCGCCACTTCAGCATTGAGGTCAACGATGCGCTTGACCTTACCGAACAATTGAAAGTCTAGGGATCTCTACTCCCGGACGGCTGTAGACTGTCGCTGCCCGACCCGTTGTGCAGGTTGACCGACGTTTCGCGAACAACCGCAGTGAGGCGCCTGCCAGGATGGCAGTAAAACGATGACATTCAATCGCAAGGTCGCATCGAGTGTCAGCGAACACTAGCCCTGACTATGAGGTTGAGAGCTTTGGTAGACGTGGCTCATCATTCAAGCACTCTGATCGAGTGCATCGGAACAGCGCTGACGCGGTACATAGGCTTAGTGGGTTTTTCGCCCCCGACGAACTCATCGACACGTGCTTCTACCGCATGGGCCACGTGGATGGCGTCCATGGCGGCTATGCCGTGGGTCTTCGCCAGTTCAAACGCCTTATAGAGGACAGCGTAATTCCACGTCAATTTCTCCGCCGCGTCGAACACGGTCTTGTAAAACTCTACTTCCTCGACGTTGTTGTGGTAGCACGCCATGGGTAGCGCTTCCAACTGCACGGCATCGCTCACGACCAGCTTTCGCGCCGGATCGTCAATCACTGCCATGGCCCGCTTGGCTAGTTCTGGTTCGCCCCTAAATGCCGCTATCAGGACACAAGTGTCAATATAGGTACGCTTAGGCATCACTCAGATCACCACGGCGCACACGCATTTCCTCATCCAGCGCGTCGGCCGATAGTAGTTTCCCTCCGCGGTTCAAGTACGACGCACGCAACGCAAGAAGACGTTTACCGAGAGCCGTCCGCGGGTAGTATGCAATTGTGGACTCTTCGGCAGAAGAGCCCACCCCCGTGCCGACAGTTAGAGAATTGCCAGGGTCATACGAATAGGCCAGCGGGCCGATCTCAGGCCTCATCCAGGCCGGCGGTGCGACGGCCAGTTCGCGCAGCACGATAGTCAATGCAGCACCCTGCATCGGCAGGGGTGGCACGTCCAGTGAAATCGCAGACATATCAGTACTCCGGTTCCAGTTTCTCCAAGGCCTGCTTGGACAAAACATGATGAAAGAAGAGTCCCTTTGACTTGCTGTGCAAAGCTTCAAGCTGAGCGCATACGCTGTCCCAGCAATCTGGCGGAACGCGCGGTACGGTTTCCATGTCGACGAGCGTACCCGTCAACTGTCCTCCAGGGAGGTCTGCTTTCGCTGGCGTCGAGATTTGTACGTTGTGGATAAACTCACCGTCAGGTATTTCAACCCGCATGCTCAAATTGTAATGGTCAAGCCCGTAGTCACCCAACGTAAGCTTCAAGTTCAACGCAGAAAGATCCGGCGGATCATCCGACATAAAGAGGTCAAGGTATCGCAAAGAATGCCGTGCGGGTGCAGTAACGAGGCCGCTTTCCTCGATAATTTTGACGAACCGTTCAATTTCTAGTTTGAAAGCGTCCCACCCAACATACGGCTTCCTGCAGTTGAGAGACACTACGCGATCACCCACCTGCCAGATGAATGAGCCGCTCGGCTCTTCCATGCGCAGTTTGGTAAGGTGCTGGAGGTTGGGATTGATCCTGAGTAGAGGCGCTGGGATATCCGCAGCAGGCAAACGCTGCATTGCCAGCGCCGGATGCGACTTCTTCAGCTCTGTATAGAGCACTCCAGGCAACAGCTCACCAGCATTCACATCGTTGAACTGTGCCTGCCAAATGACTTCAATGAGCGGTTCTCTGAGGAGCCGCTTGGGCATCGGACTCAAGTTGGATCCTCGGTTCTGTGTCGCCACGCAAATTACCTCGGTTACATATGTCTGACGCGTGCGTAGATTATACAGCGAGTACGCACGCCTCCAAAAGGTCATCAGGACATCTACAGCCGATTCATCCGCCGATTTCCTTCCGAACCAACGTCGACAGGGCAACATCATACTGGTAAAATACTTACGTTGTGTAAGGGACTGGCATCTCAGGGCTTCTTGGCGCAACCGCAAAAGCTGGTGCAGTACATTGGTTCCATTGCGTACTGCGAGCCCAGTCGCTTGGCTGGCGGCACCAAGTTTGGGGGCAGCCGTCAAAAGAGTACGCTCGTTGACAGCCGCCAAAGGACATGTCACCAACGCGTCGCGTGTTTGCTCAGTGATTTCAAATCGCACAGGGAGTTGGGTTTTTCGCTGCATAACAATCGCACGAGTTGCCACATGTTCTCTGTGTGCAATATCCCGGACTCGAGTTTCACCAAGTCGCACGCCCGCAGCCCGCTATCAATCTTCAGCGAGATTGAAGAAAGCAAGATTACGGATATCCTTCGACAGTTGTAGCCGGACATGGATATTCCTTCTCACAAGAGCTCCTTCGGTGTGCCACCTGCAATCAGATAAAGCGCCACGCCAGCCATGGAGGGTGCCCGGTTTTCGCACCATCGAGTTCGGCACGGCGTAAACAGTTTGCCCAATACCATCAGGCCGGAATTTCTTCCAGCTTGATCACAGCCTGGCTACCTGTGGCCTTCGCGTAGCGCGAAAGGGTGCGTAAGGAAGGCATCGTTCGGCCACTTTCCAATCGTGCAATAGCCGACTGCGTGGCGTCCATCCGTTCGGCAATCTGGCCTTGTGCCAGGCCCGCACGCACACGCGCCGCAATTAACTCACGTGCAATCGCAAACTCAGGCGCTTGTGTGTCATATTCTGCTCGGGTTTCTCGATCAGCTAGCAAGCAGGCCTTCAGTTTGGAAAGTCATTCATCGTTAAGCCTCTGCAGGCGCTCATGGGCTATGTCGATATCCTTACCTGCCCCGTCATGAATTTATCTCTTTTCTGCTATATATGCCCGTTATAGTTACCAGGTGGCGTTACGCGCCTTTCGTGCCAATGGTCCGATTTTCCCTTCTCGCGTGGCCGGTATTTCCGCCTTGGCTTGCTCTAAAATTCACGTTTCAAGTTCCGTGTATCCCCGCTCACCCAGACTGCTATGGGGTTTCAAATGTTCTCGTTGGGGCCGATACAAAGCCAGCGCGGGAAGTAGTTGCGATACCGCTTCACTTAGGCCTTTTTACCCTGACGAAACTGTCCGAAATCGATGACAATTCTCGCCGTTAGCTGAAAATGCTCGCCGATCAAGGCAACGACGTCCTTCTCGCGCCGCTGCAGCACTGCGTCGACAATCTCCCGATGCTCCTTTTCTCGCGGCATAATCGCCATATGACGCGAGAGGTTCCGATAGCGCTCGGCATGATCGAATAACCGCATGCACGCTTCCACCATCCACTGCGACCCACAGCCTGAAAAGATCTGCAGGTGAAATTCGCGGTGTGGGGGATCGTAGGCGGTATTGAGCAGCGGCGGCTCGGTCGATTCGTAGCGCGGCACCTTGGAGAGCCGGTGGTACGACAGCACGACACGCTCTTCCCAAGCCGCGTCGCCATTGCGCACTGCTTCGCGCAGGGCCACCTCGGCGGTCCAGACACGCGCGCGTGTCAGATCCTCCAGGCTTTCCCGGCTGATCGGCGCCACGGCAAAGCCACGCTGCTCAGCGTAGAGCACAAGCAGCTCCGCCGACAAACGGCTTAACGCTTCGCGCGTTGGAATGGTGCCCACACCGTAGTGTTTTGCCACTTCCTGAACGCGCAAACGCTCGCCTGGCTTAAGAAGCCCGCGCAGAATGTCCCTTCTAAGACGAAGATATATGGTGCTCGCAGTGGTTTGTGAGGCCGCCGCGTCGGCTGCTTTGGGGTAGGTAAGGGGCACAGGTATATCCATCATCAATTTACCTATTAAACTGACATTTAATACAGAAAAAATACATTTACTCTATGATTTTAATTTTGTATATTATATTCAATGTTTGAAGGAAGCTTCAAATACCCCGGGGCAGACAGACACGCGCTGGCACACCCCACTACTCGATCTCTAATTTAACCAAGCCATACAGGAACAAAAGAGAGGGGGCATCATGAGTTTGGAGACAGAGCACAACGAGGTCTTGGCACCGCCCGGCTATCGCTGGCCAGGGGGCAGCCGGCTGGCAGTCACGTTCCTGGTTGCATACGAAGGTTGGTCCGACGGCAAGGCGCCGGGGATAGGGCCAATGGGAAACCCACTACCGGCGGGCACGGTGGACACCAACGCGCTGTCCTGGGGAAATTACGGGGCGCGGCGCGGGATCTGGCGAATTCTAAAGGTGCTGGAGAAACTCGATTTACATGCCAGCATCATGGTGTGCGGGGTGCTGGCAGAACGTCATCCCGAAACGATCCGAGCCATCGCAGCGGGCGGGCATGAAATCATCGCCCATTCGTATGCCATGGACGTATTGCCCGTTCTCCTTGACGAGCGGCAAGAACGTGAGAATATCAAGCGCACTACCGATCTGATTGAATCGGCCTGCGGCGTACGGCCAATCGGGTGGATTTCACCGCGCTTGACGCCCAGTGCGAATACCGGTCGGCTCCTTGCGCAGGCAGGCTACATTTGGCATGGCGATACCCTCGCCGATGACTTGCCGTCACTTGCCAGATACGGGCGCGACGCCTTGGTAAACATTCCCTTCACCATGGAAGTGAACGATCTGCCGCTGGCTATGCGCTACGGCAATCCACCAAGCCAAATGGTCGACGTATTCCGCACCACGCTGGATGCCCTGAAGCGCCAGGAAGACGAGACCGGCAAGGTCGACGTGACCATACATGCGCACGCGTTCGGACGACCAGCCGGCATCTGGACTTATGAAGCCATCGCAAACATTGCCAAGTCTGAACCCGATGTGTTCCTCGGGCTGCGTCACGAGATCGCGACCCACTTCAAGTCTTTGTTTACGCCGGATGCTTCCAATAGCGCCAGCCCCGTGCGCATGGGGAAACACTCCCCTAGCGCCAACACCTGAAATAAACCTGGCCGCCCGATGAGTGTTCATGACTTCGCACAGAGTACCAGTCTTTTATCCTGGGCTTTTCAGCGCAAGACCCGACGTGCGGTCATTGCCGCCGCAGCGTTGGTGGTGTCGTGGGAGCTACTGGGCACCTTCGTCATAACGAATAAGCTGTTCTTTGCCGCGCCGTCATCAATGCTCGAGGCGGGAGTGAAACTCTGGGCCTCCGGCGCGCTGCAACAGGACATCATCGCCAGCTTCACCGCAATCGCCTATGGCATGGTACTTGCCATTGTTATTGGCATTTTCATCGGGATCCTGTCCGGGGTCAGCCAAACTTTTTTGGAATATACCGACTGGTTCTTCACGGCCATGTATTCCACGCCACTGGTGGCGGTGGCACCCATCTTGATTCTATGGTTTGGTATTGGAATCGCTTCCAAGGTAGTTGTCGTCTTTCTGATGGCCGTCTTTCCTATTCTCATTTCTACCGCAGCCGGCATAAGAAACACGGACGCCGCTTTCATTGACGTTGCTCGTAGCTTTGGCGCGAGCCGCACGCAAATCGTCCGTAAGGTACAGATGCCGGCTTCCATCCCATTTATCGCCACAGGGATTCGACTGGCGATTGGCCGTGCAGTGGTGGGCGTGGTGGTGGGAGAACTGTTTGGTGCCTATGCCGGATTGGGGTTCTTGGTGTTTACTGCAGGGCAGACGTTCGATGCGCCAGCATTGTTCCTCGGGGTGTTTCTTTTGTCGGTCACTGGTGTGGGCCTGACTAGCCTGATGAAGTTGGTCGAGTCGCGTGCTGCGAAATGGAGGCACAGTGATGGCGAACACTGAATATCCTCTTGCCGATGTTGACGGCGGGTTTCAGTTATGTGTCGAGAACCTGACCAAAGAATTCCTTGTGCACGACACTGCGGTGCGTGCGCTCGACAACGTCAGTTTCTCGGTGAAACGTGGTGAATTCCTGGTAATCGTCGGACCCAGCGGCTGCGGAAAAAGCACGCTGCTTCGTATTGTGCAGGGCCTGGATTCAGCCACCAGCGGCAAGGTGACACTCAATCGAAAAGGGAACAAGGCGGGGAGCGACTGTGGCTTTGTCTTTCAGCAAGACAGCCTCTACCCGTGGCGCACAGTTCTGAAAAATGTCATGTTGGGTCTGGAAATTTCCCGACGGATCGATACCGAAACCGAGGCGCGGGCACGGGCATTGCTTGAGACAGTCGGGCTCAAGGGCTTTGAGAATCACTATCCCGGCGAACTCTCTGGCGGGATGCGCCAGCGTGTGAATCTCGCTCGCGGCCTCAGCATTGATCCACAGATGTTGTTGATGGATGAACCCTTCGCCGCGCTCGACGCCATTACGCGTGAGACCATGCAGCAGGAACTCCTGCGCATTGTGCTGGCGACGAACAAAACCGTCATCTTCATCACGCACCAGATTGACGAGGCGGTGTTGCTTGCCGATCGTGTGCTTGTTATGTCGGCCCGACCGGGGCGCATCGTGGATACGGTCCCAATTGATTTTCCCCGGCCGCGCTCACTAGAGCTCAAACGATCGCCCAGCTTCCAGAAGTTCGTTGGGCACATTTGGGAAAAAATATCAGAGACCGCATGACCATCAGCGGGCCAAAATGGAGTGTTCATAAAGCAAGGAGACAAGACTCATGTTTCGCTCAATAATCAACAAGACGTTATTTCTCGTATTGCTGGGGTGTATCACAGCTACCAGCAGCCAGGCAAAAGAACTGGAAAAACTCGACCTCACTTACGTGACCTCGAACGCCATTTACTGGGATTTGGACGTAGGCATAGACAAGGGGTTTTTCAAGGACGAGGGCTTCAATGCCAGGGCTGTCACGAACTCATCGTCGGTGCAGTCGGTTCAGACACTCATCGCCGGCGACGTGCAGATGGCGATTTCTCAGCCCGGCCCGTTGATACAGGCGGTCAGCAAGGGCGCGACGCAAATTGGCCTCATTGCCACGCCGGCCGATCAGGCCGACTGGTTTCTAGTGGGAAAAAAAGGTGTCACAAACCTGAAGGAGCTAAAAGGCCAGCGCGTGGGGTTCAGCGGCCTGAGCGTGAGCGAGTTCTACCTGACACGCGATCTGCTCGCCAAGCATGGCATTGGTCCGCATGATTTCACGCCCATACAAGTAGGGCCGACGCCTGCGAAATTCGCGGCATTACAAAACGGTTCGATCGGGGCGGGAGTGCTGTTTCAGCCCACTGCGACCCAGGCGCAACTCGATGGCTTCCCCGTGTTATTCCGGTATGCGCCAGAATTCAAGGACTTCCCGTCCATCGGGTATCTGGTGAACAGAAAGTGGGCGTCAACCAACGATCACGGCCAGCGCTTCGTGCGCGCGATCAAGCGCATTCACGCCTGGTTGTACAACCCCGCTAACCGGGACGAGGCGATCAAGGTCCTGCAGAAATACACCCACCGCGACACTCAGGCTATTTCCGCCGTCTATGACCTGTACTTCGTCAGCGACAAACTCTACGGCCGCACTGGCGAGGTCAACGTGGCGAACATGAAAGCCACCGTGAAGCGTTATGCAAAGAACGCGGGGATGGCGACCGGTTCGGTGCCGACGCCCGAGCAGTATTTGATTCCAGCCGCCGATGGCGGACCAAAATTAGGGAACTAAGCAGGCGTCGCTGGCACAACGCACCGTGTCGGAACCGCCCGCTCACACGGGCGGTGGAAACTAGAGGATTTTCATTCGAAGAAAACCATGACACAGCTTTCAGTTCACGGAGGCGGTACGGAGATTCTTCCGGCTAATAATTTTCGCTGGCCCACCGGCAAGCGGCTGGGGGTTTTTTTTCGCGTTGCCTTCGAAGGATGGGCGGATGGAGCCTGGCCAGGCATCGGGCCGATGGGAAACCCGCTCAAGCTGGGGTACCCGGACCTGAACGCCATTGGCTTCGCCGAGTACGGCCCGCGCCGCGGCATTTGGCGGGCGTTAAGTACGCTTGACGATTATGGCGTCAAGGCCACTATTCTGGTGTGCGGAATCATGGCGGAACGGTACCCCGATGCAGTACGTGCGATCAGCGACGCGGGGCACGACGTGGTGGCGCACTCCTACGCGATGGATGTCATGCCGGCGTACCTGAGCGAGGAGGAGGAACGGGCCAATATTCGCCGCACCGCCGACCTGATCGAAGGTGTCACCGGAAAGCGCCCGACTGGCTGGATTTCGCCGCGCGGCACACCCAGCCTGCGTACCGCGAAGCTGCTCATAGACGAGGGTTTCACCTGGCATGGCGATAGCCTTAATCATGACTTGCCATATGTCGTGAAATTCGACACCGGCTCCATCGTCTCCTTTTCAAGCAATATGGAATGTAACGACCTGCCGCTTTCGCTGCGCTATGGCAATCCGCCCAGTGTCATGGTCGATATATTCAAAGACTGGCTGGAATACGCCCGCCTCTTCGAGAAGGGCGCGGCCCGTATTGATCCGACCATTCATTCACACGTCTTTGGCCGGCCCACCGGAATGTCGGCATTCAGGAAAATACTGGACATCGCGGTTCCCGCGGAAGATGTCTGGATCGGTACGCGCTCGGCAGTGGCTGCACTTCTTTTGAAAAACACGTGACGTCAGGCGGATGATCCGCGCGCCACACCACGCACATAACGGAGAGATATATCATGGATCTTGGAATCGCTGGCCGCTGGGCAATTGTCTGCGCATCCAGTCAGGGACTAGGCTTGGCATGTGCCCGGGCGCTAAGCCGGGAAGGGGTGAACGTCGTCATCAATGGCCGCAATGAGGAAAAGCTTACCCATGCCGCCGCACAGCTGCGCGAGACGGCGAGTGCGCAGATAATAACGGTAGTCGGCGATGTAACAACCGACGAGGGGCGTACGGCACTCTTGGCGGCCACGCCCACATGCTCCATTCTCGTGAACAACAACGCTGGCCCCAAGCCCCGGCATTTTTCCGACATGGACCATACAGCTTGGCTGGCCGCCCTGGAAGCCAACATGATGCCGGCGCTGTTGCTCACCAACGGTGTGCTACAAGGCATGAAAGAGCAGCGCTTTGGCCGCATCATCAACATCACCTCAGCAATGGTCACCACCCCATGGCCGCACATGGCTTCTTCCGCGGCTCCGCGCTGCGCGCTGACCGGCGCCATGAAGGCACTGTCCCTGGAAGTGGCCGCGTTCAATGTGACAGTGAACAACCTACTGCCTGAACGCATCGATACGGAACGTCAGGAATACATGGCGCGCGAGACCATGCAGCGCGAGAATATTTCCTACGAGGAAGCGCGAGCGCGCCAAGTGAAGTCGATCGCGGCGAAGAGGCTCGGGGACCCTGAAGAGTTCGGCGCGACGTGCGCATTTCTGTGCAGCCAGTACGCGGGGTATATGTCAGGGCTGAACATCCACCTTGACGGCGGTTCCTACCCTGGACTGGTGTAAGCTCGCGAAGCGAATGTTCCCGCATAGTCCGGATTGTCAAGCCGAGCTGACGAATGGTAGCGCCTATGCGCTTTACAGCGCATCACCAAACGACACTTGAGTCGAACAAATGAATGACTCACCACCACCCTTTCCCAACGTTTGCACACTCCCAAATTTCTGGCGCAAGTTTGCCGCATCAGCCCAGGCTAATACAGTAAAATTCAGGAGAAGTCATCACGGTTAATTGCTTGATTCATAAAAATTTCGCCTTTTCTGATTTCATGTATCTAGCTTTATCAGAGGAAAAAAATGGGAATGATGAACGGCTTTGGAAGTGGCTTCTTGCTCATCGTCTATCTGGTTTTAATTGCGGTACCTGTCGCAAAGATCGTCGGAAGAGCCGGATATAACCGGTGGTGGACAGTGTTGGCGCTAATACCCTTGGTGAATCTGATTGCACTTTGGTTCTTCGCGTTTTCGCAGTGGCCGGCATTGGCCGGAAAATCGGAGCAATAACGGCAACATCCGTCCACGCAGGCTTCGACGGTGGTTTCCAGAACTGGGCGCGAAGGTGATCGAAATCGGGGACCATCACCAGGAGCACATCGTGCGTACCCTGCCGTATCCACGCTCTGGCAAGCATCCAACCCCTGCGACACGAGCACATCTAAGTCAAGTTCTGCTACGGCGTGCCGGTTGAATGCCAGAAGTAGGGCAAAACACTTAAAAATTTAGCGCTACAGTATCAATGTGATTCCAATGAACCGAGGCCGGTCTCATCATGAAAATGGAAGTCTACCGCCTCATCAGCGTCATCAGCAAAACAATGCTGGCAGGCTTGGCCTTGCTGGTCTTGGTGCCCGCAATGGTTCTTGCGAAGTCCGAGAACGCCGGCCTGAATCAGCCAAACCCCAACCAGCCTTTTGTCACGACCAGTATTGCCACCTTCAAGTATCCCTGGGCCATCGCCTTTCTTCCCGACAGCCGCCTGCTGGTTACTGAAAAGCCCGGCAAGCTCTTCATCGTGACGCAGAAGGGCCTGAAAACCGAAGTGACCGGCATCCCCAAAGTCTACTACCACGGCCAGAATGGCATGCTCGATGTTGCCGTATCGCCCGCGTTTGTTCGCGACCACAGCATTTACTTCACGTTCGTCGAGCCCGCACGCAGACTCAACCGCAAAACAACGTGGCGGTCGAGTCTGCGCGGCTTACAGTGCCAGCTAGCGATTGGCCGGCTTGAAGCCGTTGCGGTTGGGCATTTCCACCTTGGGTAGAGTGTCCTGATTCATGACGGCATCTTGCGGCACGATCTTTGCCCTGTACAGGATATAAGCGGAAAGAGCGTAGACTTCGTCGTCAGACAAACTGTTGGGCGACGTGAACGGCATGGCACGCTTGATGTAGTCGAACAGCGTTGTTGAGTACGGCCAGTAGCTTTCCACGGTTTTGACTGGCGGCCCCGACTTGGCGGCCAGCGTGCCGCGTCCGCCAATTAGTCGGTCGCCGATTCCGCCCTCAAGGTTCACACCATGGCAGGCGAGGCATTGCTGCCCATACAGCTTTTCACCTTGCATGACCGTACCTGAACCTGCAGGTAGCCCGCGGCCGTCGGGCAACGGAGAGACGAACTGTTTGAGTTCGTCGGGGCTGACGTTGGTGCCGAAACCATAGGTATGAGGAGACTGCACGGCGGTCGCTGGCGAAGCACTCTGAGCTTGCGCCGCAACACCCGCGGTGCAGGCCAGACCGACTGCGAAGGCAATAAGTGTTTGCTTAGTAGTGATGAACATTTGACACCTCCCCGCTTGCAGCGACTTTCCAGCTTTGAATGCCGTTCAGGTGATAAACGGATAGCAGCCCACGCTCGTCAACCAGGTCTTTGATGGTGGGCTGGACGTAGCCGGTTTCATCGGTGCAGCGGCTTTGGAGGATGGCTTCCTTGCCGTCCCATTCCCAGGGCAGCGTGAAACGCGTATGGCAGATGGGCAGCACCGGCCCGTGCAACGTGGCGTCACGCCAGCTTTTTCCGCCATCGACCGATACCTCGACGCGTTTTACCGCACCCCGCCCCGACCATGCCAGGCCCGAGATCTCGTAGAAGCCGGGCTTATGCAGCAGCATCTCGCCGGACGGGTAAGTAATGACCGACTTGGCTTCCATGAAGAAAGAAAATTGCAAGGCAGTGCCGTCCGGCATCAGGTCTGTGTACTTCGATGTTTCCTCACGTGTCATGAAGGGCATGTCGGAGACTTCCAGGCGACGCAACCACTTGACCGACATATTGCCTTCGTACCCCGGCACGAACAGGCGCAAGGGGTAACCCTGCTCGGGCCGAATCGCCTCGCCGTTCTGCCCGTAGGCCAACAGGCAGTCCTTCATGGCCTTCTCGATAGGGATGCTGCGCGTCATGACTGCCGCGTCGCCGCCTTCGGCAAGCAGCCACTTTGCCCCCGGCTTAAGGCCAACCTCATTCAGAACGGTGGACAAAGGCACGCCGACCCACTCCGAAGTAGAGGTAAGCCCATGCGTCCCCTGCACTGTCTTGAGTGTGGGCTTGGCCCATTCCGTAAGCCCGTTGCCGGAACATTCCAGGAACATCATGCGTGACAGCGCGGGAAAGCGCTTGAGATCAGCCATGGAAAACTTCTTGGCCTGCTTGACCATGCCATGCACGTAGACCATGTGCTTGGAAGGATCGATGGTAGCGATGCCGCCATGATGCCGCTCGTAGTGCAGGCCCGATGGCGTGAGCATGCCCATGCTGTTTTGCAGGGGTGTGAAGCTCCAGGATGATTCAGTAGTCTTGGTCGGGTAGCGCGTTCGCACTTCGGTTTCGAACTGAGAGCGTGACCCGTAGCCACCGTCGTCGGCGCCAACCCCAACGCCCTGAATCTTGGTGGCGTCGGGTGGGACGGTACGTTCTATGGCACCGGGGGTGGCCGCCGCAGCCATGCCAGACACGCCCGCAGTACCAATGGCCGCCATGGCACCCAACATGAATCGCCTGCGCGTGGGCACGGCCTGCGGCGCCGAGCCGTGGTAGTACGGGGAGGCAGGGTCGCGCCGCTCGGCCTCCAGAAATTGGTGCTCCAGTTCCTGGAGAGCTTCGGGGCTATGGGAATTACTTGAAGGGGAATCACTGCTTGCTGTATTTTTCATACACCGCTCCGTTAAGTACAACCGGTCGACAAGTGGGAAAAAGCGAGAATCAGTGCAATCCTGCAAGGCAGGAAGCGTTGCTTTGCGTAGTGCCTACAGCGGATAGTACCGCAGGCTCTGCGCGCAACTCAAGCCAAAATACGTGACGTTCGGCGCAGGTTTCACGCCTGATATGGTCAGGCAGCGGATTGCCCATGTTTCCTTAATGAAACCATGCAATATCGTCAACGCCTGACCTGTACGAGCGACGTCCAATGGAACGAGCGCCCGATCAGCCTTAACCACACGCACTTCTGGAAAAGCCGACGCAACGCGCGTATTCTTCGCCTATACACGTCAGCCCATCGAAGCTCCACCGAAACGTCAAAGAGAGAATATCCATGCCAAAGAAAGCGAAGGCGTGTACCCGCGTCAGCGGCTGGCGCACTGCATTTTTTGCCACGACATTCTGCGCGCTAAGCGTATGCGCCGGCGGCGCATACGCTCAAACGCGGCAAAACAACGCGGTAGCGCCCAATGCAACAACAAACACCCCAAGCACCACGACACCGACCGAACACCCTGAGGGTGCTACCAGGATTATCCTGCTCGGAACGAACGGTGGGCCCATACTCTCATTAACTCGCCACCAACCGGCTTCGCTGCTTGTCGTCGGCAAGAAGAAATACCTGATCGACGCAGGCGAAGGTGTGACGCGCCAGCTATTCAAAGTGGGGGTCCTCCCTCAACAGATCGATGATATCTTCATTACACACAACCACCTTGATCACAATGCCGGGTTGCCGGGGCTGATATCCGAAGCATGGTTTTACGGGCGGCACCGAAAATTGAAAGGGAATCTGCCGCCGATCAACCTCTATGGCCCCGCGGGGACCCGGCAGGTGTTTGATGGAGCACTAGAATCGCTTGGCGTTTCCGCCAGAATATTCGACAGCGGCTTAAGTGGTGGCGATCTAACCATGCCGGCAAAAATGTTCGGGGAGCACGATATCTCTAAAAACGGCCAGTTTTTTGACGACGGAACAGTCCGTGTGACGGCCGTCGAGAACACCCATTATCACTTCGGGCCGGGCTCTGCCGCAGCCAAGGCGGGCGACAAATCCTACTCATATAGATTCGATACGCCGGGCGGCCCTATCGTTTTCACAGGAGACACTGGGCCGAGCAGCGGCGTTGCAGCGCTGGTAAAAGGGGCCGACGTGCTGGTTAGCGAGGTTATCAGCCCAAAGGAAGTAAAAACTTACATCGCCAATTATGGAATCAGTGAAGCAGATGCCAAAAAACTGGCCGCCCATATGCAGGCAGGTCATCTGACACCGGAAGACATTGGCAGGATGGCACAAGACGGCGGTGTCAAAACTGTTGTCCTGACTCACGTCGTCCCTCCGCAACAGCAATACACGAATGCAGCAGAGTTCACGGCCGGCGTAAAAAAATATTTTTCTGGCGACGTCATCCTTGGGCAAGACGAGATGGAATACGACGTCTACGCAAAGCAGCATTAGTCCCGATTCGGGCGCCGGAACGACCTGACATAAGCGCCAAGCTCGCCCACGATGCCGCGCCGGAACGCCATGACGCAGATCATGAAGATAAGGCCGATTACGATCGAGACGGATTCGCCCAGAACCTGAAACTCCTGAATGCCGGTCGCCATCGCAAGAAAGTGGCCAAACGTGCCCACCTGGTTCTCCAGGACAACAACGATGACGGCACCCACCACCGGCCCGGTAAAGGTGCCAACGCCACCGATCAGCGTCATGAGTATGACCAGGCCCGATAGCTGCCAGGTGGCGTCGGAAAGCGTGGCAGAGCCAAACACCACGGCTTTGGTCGCGCCCGCCAGGCCCGACAACGCGGCCGACAGTACAAAACACAAGAGCTTGAACCGGTCTACTTCATACCCAAGTGAAATGGCGCGCGGCTCGTTCTCGCGAATGGCTTTCAACGTCTGGCCGAACGGCGATTTGATGGTACGCCAGCACACGGCAAAGCCGAACAGGAAGATCACCAGCACCACGTAATACAGATTGATATCGTGGCCAAGATCCAGCCCCAGCAAACTGCCACGTGGAATACGCTGCAACCCATCCTCGCCATGGGTAAAGGGCGCTTGCAGGAAGTAGAAATACACCATCTGAGCCAGGGCCAGTGTAATCATGGCAAAGTAGATGCCACTGCGCCGGATCGCCAGTGCGCCCATGATCAGGCCCATGACGGTGGCCACCAATGTGCCGAACAGTATCCCCAACGCAGTTGGAAACCCCCATACGGCCATTGCGTGTCCCGCCGCGTAGCCAGCCCCGCCTAAAAATGCGGCATGGCCAAACGACAATAAGCCGGTATACCCCAACAACAGGTTGAACGCACACGCAAACAGCGCGAAGCACATCACGTTCATGACGAAAATCGGGTAAACGCCCAGTGCAGGAAGAAGTGCAATAACGATTACTGCCAGCAGGCAGGCCATTACTTGTCGCTTCATTTCTCTTTCCCAAACAGGCCGGCGGGGCGCAACAGCAAAACAACGACCATAATGGCGAACACGGCAACATTGGACGCTTCCGGCCAGAACACCTTGGTGAAGCCTTCAATAACGCCAAGTGCCAGGCCCGTGACGATTGAGCCCGCAATCGAACCCAACCCGCCGATCACGACCACAGCAAAAACCACGATGATCAGGTTCGAACCCATCAGTGGAGAAACCTGCAGCACTGGTGCCGCCAATACACCGGCAAATCCGGCAAGCCCTATGCCGAATCCGAAAGTCAGTGTCACCACCAGCGGAACGTTGAGTCCGAACGCTTCAACGAGCTTCGGATTCTCGATGCCGGCGCGAAGTATGGCGCCCAGGCGTGTCTTCTCGATAACGAGCCACGTTGCCACGCACACGACGATGGACGCGACGACGACCCAGCCGCGGTAAACAGGCAGGTACATGAAACCCAGATTGACTCCGCCCTGCAATAACGCGGGGGTGGGATAGGCTCGCCCCGATACGCCGTATATCATCCGGAACACACCCTCAAGAACCAGCGTCAACCCAAACGTGAGCAGCAGCCCATACAGGCTGTCGAGCTTGTACAGATGCCTCAACAGCAAGCGCTCGATGAGTATGCCAAACAGGCCAACAACAATAGGCGCGACAACCAGCATGACCCAGTAATTCAGACCCAGGTACTGCAGGCCCATCCAGGCCACGAACGCCCCCAGCATGTACAGGGCGCCATGCGCGAAATTGATGACGTTAAGCAGACCAAATATGACGGCAAGGCCCAGCGAAAGCACTGCATAAAACGAGCCGTTTACCAGACCCAGCAGCAACTGTCCCAAAAATGCCTGGATAGGTATGCCGAATAGTGCGGTCATAGGTAGGAAAATCCGTGACGAAGCGTGGAGGAATTCCGGGTAGCGAGCAGCCTGAACACAGGGGAACAGGCCGCTTGCTCACCTTCCCTATTTTTTGACGAAAGGACACGTGGATTCAGCCAGCGAGCCGTACACCTCGTCGCCCGGCAGCGTTTGCACCACGTTGTAGTAATCCCACGGCTTCTTGGATTCTGCAGGGGTTTTAACCTGCATCAGGTACATGTTGTGAACCATCAGGCCATCTTCGCGCACATAACCGCCCTGCGTGAACATGTCGTTGATCTTGTTCGATTTCATCCACTTCATCAGTGTATCGCCGTCGTCAGTGCCAGTTGCCTTGACGCCCTTCAGATAGAAGGAAACGGCCGAATAGTCACCGGCCTGCACGAAGGACGGCATGCGTTTTTCCTGGTCGAAAAAGCGCTGAGCCCACTTGCGCGACGCGTCACTCTGATTCCAATACCAGGCGCTCGTCAGGTACATGCCTTGCGTGGCTTTCAGCCCCAGCGCATGAATGTCGTTGATAAACACCAGCAAGCCAGCCAGCTTCATGGTTTTGGTCAGCCCGAATTCGTCGGCCGCCTTGACGGAATTGCTGAAATCGGTACCGGCATTGGCAAGGCCCAGAATTTGGGCCTTCGAGGATTGCGCCTGAAGAATGAACGACGAAAAATCGGAGGTATTCAGCGGCACCTTCACATCACCCAGGACTTTTCCGCCATCTTTCCTGACAACATCGGCGGTATCTTTTTCAAGCGAATGTCCAAATGCGTAGTCGGCGGTCAGGAAGAACCAGGTCTTACCGCCGGCCTTCACGACAGCCGACCCCGTGCCACGCGCCAGGGCCACCGTGTTATAGGCGTAGTGAACGGTGTAGGGCGTGCACTGCGAATTGGTGAGCGAGGAAGAACCCGGGCCCACCGCAATAAAAGGCTTCTTCTTCTCTTTGGCGACAGCTGCCATGGCCAGCGCGGTAGCCGAGTTGGTGCCCCCCACAAGCATGTCCAAGTGTTGCTCATCGAACCACGCGCGTGCCCGCGACGACGCGACATCAGCCTTGTTCTGATGGTCGGCCACCAGCAATTCGATCTTCTTGCCATCAATTTCACCACCGGCGTCGGCAATCGCCATGCGAATGGCATCGGCACCCGCCTTGCCGTCCAGGTCTGAGTAGACGCTTGACATGTCGGTGATGAACCCTATGCGGATCACGTTGTCTGACATCTCCGCGGCCTGGCTCGGCCCGGTAAGGCCCAGACCCGCCAGCGCCATAGCGGCAGTTAGTGTAAGCAGTTTCATAAGGCTCCTCGATGTGGTGAAGAAATTCGTTTTTCTGGTAACGACATCAACTAGACGCCAAGCAGCGCGCCAAGTCTCTCTTGCTTGAATGATAGTTCAGCCGAACCAAATTGCTCGACAACCTGGCCGTGTTCCACAACGTAGAATCGGTCGGCCAGCGGTGCGGCGAAGTGAAAATTCTGTTCGACCATCATGATGGTGTAATTCTTTTCCTTCAGGGTCGTAATCATGCGGGCCAGCGCCTGCACAATAACCGGAGCCAGGCCTTCGGAAATTTCGTCCAGCAACAACAGGCTGGCGCCAGTGCGCAGGACACGCGCGACCGCCAGCATCTGTTGTTCGCCGCCCGACAAGCGCGTGCCGGGCGAGTGCTTGCGTTCTTCGAGATTGGGGAACATGTGGTAGATTTCCGCCAAGGACATCCCCACGCCTGCGCTCGTGCCCACCGACGGAGGCAGCAAAAGGTTTTCCTCACAGGACAGTCCGGTGAAAATTCCACGCTCTTCGGGGCAATAACCAATGCCGATACGGGCAATCCTGTAGGTCGGCAAGTCAATGGTTTCAGTACCCCGAATACGCACCGACCCCTTGCGCGCGCCCGTCAATCCCAGCATGGCCCGCAGCGTCGTCGTACGCCCCGATCCATTGCGGCCCAGAAGTGTGATGACTTCGCCCTGTTCTACGCGCAGGTTGATTCCGTGCAGGACGTGCGACTCGCCATACCACGCATGCAGGTCAGAGATTTCCACGACTGGAGTGCCCGTCATCCGACCGATCCTGCAAGTTTGCCAGCCTTCGTGCCCATATAGGCTTCCATGACGGCCGGATCGCCCGAGACCTGTTGATAATTGCCTTCGGCCAGCACGGCACCGCGTGCAAGCACGGTAATTTTATCGGCGATGGATGAAACCACTTTCATATTGTGTTCGACCATCAGCACAGTGCGGCCCGCGCTTACCTTTTTTATGAGTTGAGTCACCCTGTCGACATCTTCATGGCCCATTCCTTGGGTAGGTTCGTCAAGCAGCATGAGCTCGGGCTCCATGGCCAGGGTCGTCGCGATTTCAAGCGCCCGCTTGCGCCCGTAAGGAAGATTGACGGTGTATTCGCCGGCGAAGCCGGCAAGATCAACCTGCTCGAGCAAGTTCATTGCGGCGGCGTTCAGGCGGTCAAGGCATTTGTCGCTGCGCCAGAAATGCAGCGACAGGCCAGTGCGCCGCTGCAAGCCAATTCGCACATTTTCCAGCAGCGTAAGTTGTGGGAAAACGGCAGAAATCTGGAACGAACGAATGATGCCACGACGGGCAATCTGTGCTGGCTTGTCGTGAGTGATGTCAGTACCCGAAAAAAGAATCTTCCCTGAAGTCGGGGTAAGAAATTTGGTCAGCAGATTAAAGAAGGTTGTCTTGCCGGCGCCATTGGGCCCAATGAGTGCGTGAATGCTGCCCCGTTCGACTCGCAGGTTGACGTCACTGACGGCGGCAAACCCATGGAATTCTTTATTCAGATTTTGGGTTTCAAGAATATATTCGCTCATGCCGGCTGAGAGGACTTAGATGACTTTTAAGGCGTGCCAACCCGCGGCGCCGCGATGTTTGAACATGGACGATTGAAGTATGCGCGTTTACAACAACGCATACTATGCGGGTTTGTCATAAGTTACCTGGCGTTCCAGCCTCCTGACATGCCTTGAAGCCGGTGCCGGCAGCAACTCAGTTGGCGGCTTGACTAAAGCCCCGCGGACCCGTTGCAAATACCCGCTGCATCGCCCGCGGCAGGCGACCCCTCAGCCACCGCGATGCGGCATCGTCGTGGTAGCGTTCGTGCCAGAACTGCTCGATGAGAAGCTTCGGCAACCGGATCGGGACAGGGAATATGCGTATCGGCGCCACGGGGAGCATCAGCTCCGCAAGCGGTCGCGGAACCGTGGCGATCATGTTGCTTGTCGCGACAATAGTTGGAAGCGAAAGAAAATGCGACACACGCACACCAATAGAGTCGAGCAACCCCATCCGCTGAAGCGCTGACTCGACGGCATGATGCCCCGTTCCCTGGGCTTGTGCCATGGCGTGGCGCTCGCGGGTGAAATCCTGAAGCGTCACACGGTCGTGGATCCGGGCGTGAGATGCGCTGACAATGCAAGCGTACTCGCTGCGAAAGAGTGGCTTGCGCAGCAGGCTGGCTCGCAAGGCGGGACTAAAGCCAATGGCAACATCTGCGGCCCCATCCCGCAACGCGCTCACAATGGATTCCGTCGGTAGCTGAATTGCACGAAAGGCCACGGCTGGAGCCTCGTGCTGGCACAGGTCGACAATGCGCGGAAGAATAATCGCCTCGGCGATGTCTGTCATCACAATGGTGAATTCGCGACGGCTCGACGATGGATCGAATTCGCCACGGACGTCGAGCCCCTGCTCAAGCAACGCCAGCGCCTGACTGATGCGACGTGCAATGGTTTCTGCCAGCGGTGTGGGCATGACTCCGCCGGGGCAACGAACGAAAATCCGATCGCCGAAATGCTCGCGCAACTCACGCAACGCATGGCTGACAGTGGGCTGAGATACACCCAGATCCTCCGCCGCACGCGAGACGTTGCGGCGTTCCCAGATGGCGCGAAAAACGCGAAGGCGATTCAGATCCAGAGTGTGTTTATTCATTCTGCGAATAGTATAGACTAAACTATTTGCATTGCACCGATGTGGGCCGAACGCGATACTGTCTCCAGACACATTCGGAGATCCACGCATGGCCTTCTCGTCGCTACACCAACAAATCCTTCAGCAGAACAATGCTTCGGAAAAATTTTCCGTTTACGCGCGTCAGCCCGATCACGGCACCGCAACCCACGCAGTCGTCCTGCTCCCCGCCATTGCAGGTGTGAACGAATACATTGCGGGCCGCGCCGAGCAGCTTGGCCGCGCAGGCTACCTGGTTGCCGTCATCGACTATTTCAGCCGAGCACAAGCCAAACCGGATCTATCGACACCCGAGCGTATCAACGCGGCCGTGGCTGACATCGACGATCGTCGTGTTCTGACCGATATCTCGCACACACTCAACTGGCTCGGCGAACTCGGAATTGACCGCGCGCATATCGGCATCCTTGGTCTTTGCATCGGCGGCAGCTTTGCAGTGCTTGCGGCCAGCAGCGCGGACAGCCCTGCCTGTGCCATCACGTACTACGGCCAGCTACGCAACCTCCACCCGTCACCGTCGAAACCGCGCGATCCCATCGACGTGGCGGCAGAGCTGAAAGTGCCCCTGCTGGGCCACTTCGGTGACATGGATCGCCTTATCAGTACCCAGGACATCGCCAACTTCTCGACGCAATTGCGCTCGACCCAGCGGCACCACGAGATCTATACCTATTCCGGTGCCCCCCATGCCTTCGACGAATGGTTCCGGCCCGCCATCTTTCGCCCCATCGCTTCCTCTGAAGCGTGGAACCGAAGCCTGGCCTTTCTTGACTGGCATCTGCGCGCGCGCAGATGATTCTGACGCACCTCTTTATCACCCCAAAAGGAGATATGTTCCATGGACACACATACCAAAGCTGAAGACGCCGCCCCCGAAGTCACTTCCGTCGTTGACCGGACCGAATGGGCCAAATTCATGACGGACGACGAGTACTACCCTTTCCTCGTCAAGAACAACCTGCGCCCGGCCATATGGCGCTGGGAAGACCTTCAGCCTCGCCTGGAGGAAGTGCTGCACGACCCGCTACGGCGCGCGGACCGTCGATTCATCGCACTGGTCAACAGCGATACAGGCGAAGCGGGAGGCGTGTTCCCGGCGATCTTTCTGGGCATCCAGATCTTCCAGCCCGGTGAACACATCGTCGCCCATCGGCACAACTCGTACGCGCTCTATCACATCATCCAGGGCGAGGGCTACTCAGTACTTGACGGACAGCGCTTCGACTGGAAGCGAGGCGACACCTTCGGATGCCCGCCAATGGCCAGCCACGAGCATATCAACACCGGCAGTGAGCCCGCGATCCAGTATGTAATCCAGGACATGCCCGCGCGCGCGATGGAGCGCAACCTGATCTGGGAAGAACCGATCGGCCGCACCTTCCACATGGTCGAAGGCAAGATGCCCCAACAGGATTAAGTAAACCTCCCTCGTCCAAACGCCATCCAACCGCTGTCCGCTTCCCTTCGCCTGTTGTGGGCAACTTCTCAACGCGCGGCCTACCTGTTCATGCGCTCGCATAAGCAAGCAGGCCACACTCGAACAACGCACGTTACCCGCTTACGCCGACAACGGCACCGTGAATCAAACCGGTACGCATGATCTGGCCAACATCAGCCAGCTGTCCGGAACCTACCAACACGCCAGTGCAACCCAGTCAGGCAGCTTTGACACGGCGTACGTCACGCAGGCCAGCACTGCAGTTAATTACACGGCAAGCGTCGGCCGCGAACTGGGTATTTCAGCAGCCACGACCAAGGTACACACCCAGACACTCTACCAGCGCCTGGGAGTACACAGCAGCAATGCGGCGCTGCACGCCGCCTTTGCAAATGGCGCAACACTGGGCTGGTACAGATTGGATGCGATGGACGGCGAAGGGAAACAACACTGAGCCAAACCGTGGAAGGCGAGGCTCAGGCCGGCGCCGTGCCGCTTGCCAGGATATGGCGGGGAACAAGCAGCACCACCAACAAGGTAAGCACCGCGGCCACCACCATGCCGGCGTAGACATAGTGCGTGGAAACGTCAAAGGCAAGCTGCAGATAATGCTGAATCTCGGGACCCATCGTATTCGCCTGCAACGCGCCCATGACGTCATCGACATTCGGCAATTTTCCCGCCAGGGCGACGGGCGCGCGGTCCAGTTCACCACGCATGGACGCATTGAAGAGCGCCCCGACGATGGCTGCCCCCAGGCTTTGGCCCAGATAGCGTGACCACATGTTCGCGCTGGTGACAACACCACGCTGGTTCCACGGCACAATCGACTGTACGCCGACCAACAGCGGCGTGGACAACATCCCGAAGCCGGCTCCAAGCAACGTCTGATCCAGGACGACCAGCCACCAAGGCGGCGAGTGGGGCATCAGGGTAAAGCCCAGCACCGTGACAAGAATCAACACCCCGCCCAGAAGCGCTGTATCACGAAACCCAATGCGCAAATACAAGTTGCCCGATATGGAAGACGCCACCGTCCAGCCTATGCTCAGCGTGGCGAGCAACAGGCCCGCGCTGATGGCGCCCAACCCCAGGACCGACTGGGCAAAGACGGGCAGATAGGTGCTGGGGGCCATCATGACAAGACCCATTCCAACCGCCCCCAGGTTCGCCCCGACCAGTACCCGGCGACGCCACACCCAGCCCGGCATGATGGGATCTGCGGCGGTGCGCTCGCGAATGATTGTTGCTCCCAGCAGCACAAGCGCCAGAACAAACGTAACCAGGCTGGGCAGTGACAGCCAATCCCAAGCATTCCCACCCTGCAACAGGCCAAACACCACGGCTCCACCTGCCAGCATCATCAGGCCGGCGCCAGCATAGTCGATGGAGTGGCGCCGCTTGTGAGTTTCTTCGTGCAGGAACCGGACAAGTAGCGCCATGGCGGCCAGGCCAATAGGCACGTTGATCAGAAAAATCCAGCGCCAAGTCGCATATTCGGCGAACGCGCCGCCCACCGTGGGCCCGACGATGGCGGCAATTCCCCAGACGCTGGAGAGCCAGCCCTGTACGCGCGCACGTTCGCGTGTGGAATAGAGGTCGCCCGCGAGGGTATTGACCGTGGCCATGATGGAGCCAGCACCCAGACCCTGCACTCCCCGGAATACGATCAGCGGGACCATGCCCCACGCCAGGGCGCAGGCCGCCGAGCCCACCAGGAACAGCGAGGCGCCACCGACCAGCACAGGCTTGCGGCCATACAGGTCGGCCAGCTTGCCGTAGATGGGTATCGTGACGGTCTGCGACAGCAGGTAAATGGAAAACAGCCAGGTGAACTCGTCGAACCCGCCCAGGTCGCCCACGATCTGGGGAATCGCGGTAGCCACGATGGTAATATCCATGGCCGCGAGCGCCATGGCCAGCATCAGCGCGGCCAGGATCCACCCTCGATGAGGCATGTTCCGGACTTCAGGTTCCGGATTCGGGGAGTCGGTCAAGGAGTGCTGTCCGGTCATGGTTCTGTCGATTTCTATAGGATGCTATTTTAGCCCACATAGAAAGAAACCTTACTTGCCCGAAGGCCGTGACCAACCCGGCGCACACCACACGCAAGCCGACCCGCGGCCAGCACTGAATCAGCTAACTCTGCTTGGGACGTTCGTCGAACACTCGACGCGCCTTGCCGGTCTGGATGCGAGGCAAGGTGCCATATTTAAGAACCGTGACATGCGTGGAAATGCCGACATTATTCTTCACACGGCGCTGCAGGGTTGCCGCGACCTCGCTCACTTTGTCCGCCGATAAAGTATCCGAGAATTCATGCTGCAGTTCACACTTGATCTCGACGCTGTCCAGATGGCCTTCGCGCGAAAGCAGGATCTGGTAATTGCTGCCCAGTTGGGCGTCACGCAGGATTTGCTCTTCGATTTGAGTGGGAAAAACATTTACGCCGCGCACGATCAGCATATCGTCGGAGCGACCGGTAATGCGGCTCATGCGGCGAAAGCTGCGGGCGGTGGGCGGCAACAGGCGCGCAAGGTCACGCGTGCGGTAGCGAATGACAGGCTGGGCTTCCTTGGTCAGCGACGTGAAGACCAGCTCGCCCTGTTCGCCGTCAGGCAGGGACTCGCCGGTTTCGGGGTCGATGATTTCGGGGTAGAAATGATCCTCCCAGACAACCGGGCCGTCCTTGGACTCGATGCATTCCGAGGCCACACCCGGGCCGATGACTTCGGACAGGCCGTAGATATCCAGCGCGTCCAGCCCCAGCTTGCGCTCGATCTCGGAACGCATGCCTTCGCCCCATGGCTCCGCGCCAAAAATGCCGACCTTCAGTGAAATGTCTTCAGGTGCAATCCCCAGGTCCTCGAACCCTTCGGCTATGACCAGCGAGTAGGACGGGGTAACCATGATGATGTCGGGACGCAGGTCCCTGATCATCTGAATCTGTTTTTCTGTCTGGCCCCCCGACATGGGGATGACCATGCACCCGGCGCGCTCTGCACCATAGTGGGCGCCCAGACCGCCCGTGAACAAGCCATAGCCGTAAGCCACATGACAGATGTCGCCCGGCCTGCCCCCCGCCGCGCGGATGGATCGCGCCGCCAAATCGGACCAGACGTCAATGTCGTGAAGCGTGTAGCCAACCACTATCGGCTTGCCAGTCGTGCCCGATGTGGCGTGCACGCGCGCAACTTTGGACTGTGGCACGGCAAGCATCCCGAAAGGATAGTTGTCGCGCAGATCTGACTTGGTGGTGAACGGGAATTTGACAATATCGTCCATGGTCTTGAGATCGTCGGGGTGCACACCCTTCTTGTCGAACGCTTTCTTGTAGTGAGGGACGTTTTCGTAAGCGTGCTTGAGCGTACCTTTCAGACGCTTGATCTGCAGCGCGGTGATTTCATCGCGGCTCGCGAGCTCTATGGGTTCCAGTTCTCCGGGACTGGGCTTCTTTACTGGCATGATTGGTGTCTCCTGAAAATCACTCTTTCATTTTTGCGCCGCATCGCCTGCATCGTGCAGACTTTCTATGACGGTGCCCTTGATACGATGGGATTTGCCGCGGAACAGGGCGACGGCCTCGCGCGTTGCGGCCAGACGCACAGTGATGTCGTAAACACCCGTCTTTCCGGATAGGGTCTGCTCGACCGCATGCGCCTCGAGCACGTCGCCTTCGTGGGCGGGTACGAGAAAATCGATCTGGCAGGCCGACGCCACGGCGTTGTGGTTGTAGCTGTTGCAGGCATAGGCGAACGTCGTGTCGGCAAGCAGGAAGATCATGCCGCCGTGGCAGATACGGTGCCCATTGAGCATGTCCGGGCGCACCGTCATGGTAAGCGTGGCCTGGCCCGGAGCGATCTCGGTAATCTGTATGCCCAGGGCATGCGCCGCGCTGTCGCGGCTGAACATTGCCCGGGCGGTTGATTCGGCCAGTGTGAGGGCCTCGGCGGAAGCGGCCTGATTCATAGCGTGACTCCTGTGTGCAGGCAAACCATGCGACGGAACGTCGCAATACGCGTGGCACCCCCCGGCAAGGGCTGGATGAACGAACAGGCTGCATGACGAGCACCCGACACCACGATGACCATTGGACAATACGGTAAAGCAACCATGGATCTATTCCCCGGTGAAACGAGCTGCACGTTTTTCGGCGAAGGCCGCGAGGCCCTCGGCATAATCCGGACTCCAGCCCAACTCGCGCATGAAGCCCGCCTCCATCGAGAGTTGCTGCTCGAGTGTGTGCGACCGGGCGGCATGCATCGCCTGACGTGTACGCACCAACGCCTTGGTCGGCCCGGCGGCAAGCGTGCGCGCAGTCTGATCAACCAGGCCTTGAAACTCTGCGTCATCGACACACTTCCAGATGAGTCCCCAATCAGCGGCAACCTGCGCCGGAAGCTTTTCAGCCAGCAGAGCAAGGCCCATCGCGCGTGCCATTCCGATACGTTGCGGCAAAAGCCACGTGCCACCGGTGTCGGGAATAAGGCCTATCTTGCTGAAGGCCTGAAGGAACGAGGCAGAACGACTGGCGATGACAAGATCGCAAGCGAGCGCTATTGAGGCACCGGCCCCTGCCGCGATGCCATTGACGGCAGCAACCGTGGGAACACGCAGGTTCTCGAGCTGTAACACCAGCGGCTTGTAGAAGCGTTCAACCGTGTCGCCGAGATCGGGCTTTTGCCTGGACTGATCGGGCGCGGAAAAATCGCCAAGATCCTGACCGGCGCAAAAACCTCGTCCTGCGCCGGTAAGCACCAGCACGCGCACAACCGGATCGCCCTGTATGGCATTCAGCGCCTGCCGGAGTTCGCCGTGCATGGCTTCGTTGAAGCTGTTGAGCTTGTCAGGACGATTCAGGGTAATTCGGGCAACCCCATCGTCTACGCCGAAAGAAATATGTTGGAATGTCATGGATCGGGCGCCTGTAATCGTTCAAGCCGACGGGTGCGCACGACGCTGAACGACGCGGAAGCGATTGGCCACAAAGGCCGAGTCGGCATAAGACGCATTGGCGGCAGGGTTACCGCCCGTGCCATGAAAGTCGGAAAACGCCGCCGACTGATTGACGAACACCCCGCCGGTAAGATTTATGGACAACGCCACCTGCACACGCCAGGTGGCCTGCGTCATGGCATCCAGCACGGCGGTATCGGTGCTGTAAATTCCGGCAGTCAGCGCGCCTTGTGTACGGACGATGCGCTCGGCCAGCGCAATGGCTGCCGTTGTATCGGCCACCTTGATGAGAAAGCTGATGGGGCCGAATTGCTCGTGCATGTAATGCGATTCGTCGGCCGCCGGGCACGAGACCAGCACGGGTGTGCGCACCCGTGCCTTCGGAAAATCGGGGTTCGTGAGCGACTGCGGCGCCAGCACGACTTGCCCCATTGCTCCGGCACCAGCCTGTTCGATGCGCCGCAGCGTATTGTCTGACTGAATGGCGCCCAGCACGGCATGAGCAACCTCGGGTTTCGCAAGAAAGCGGGTTATCGCCGAGGCCAGATCACTACCCACCTGCTCGAAGGACTTATCGCCTTCATCAGTGTGGATCCCGCTGGCGGGAATGAGAATGGCCTGGGACGTGGTGCACATTTGCCCGGAATAAAGGGAAAGCGTAAAGGCAAGGTTGCGCAGCATGGCCTGATACGCGTCGGTGGAATCGATTACGATGGGATTGACCCCGGCCAGCTCGGCATAAACCTGGGCCTGCCGGCAGTTGTCGATGAGCCAACGACCAAAGTGGGTGCTGCCCGTGTAGTCGATGGAGCGCACATCGGGATGCGCCACCAGCGCCTGCGTGGCCTCGTGGCTGGCTGGCACGCACAGTGCAACAAGATCGGGATTGAGCCCATTTTCGGTCAGTACCTGCCGGATCGTGCGCACTGTGATCGCGGCGGGCAGCACTACGCTGCTGTGCGGCTTCAGAATTACCGGATTGCCGGTAGCCAGCGCGGCGAACAGCCCCGGGTAGGAATTCCAGGTGGGGAACGTTGCGCACCCCACCACGACACCCACGCCACGCCCGACCACCTGAAAGTGCTTTTCCATGACCAGCGCCGGATGCTTGCCTTGCGGCTTCTCCCATAGGCTCCGTTCGGGAATGAACGACATTTCGCGGTAAGCGTAGGCCACGGCCTCGAGCCCCCGTTCCTGAGCATGCGGGCCGCCTGCCTGGAAAGCCATCATCCAGCCCTGTCCGCTTGTCATCATGACAGCATGGGCCATCTCGAAGCTTTGCTTGTTCAGCCGGTCAAGGATTTCAAGGCAGATGCCTGTACGGCCATCCACGCCGACGGCTTGCCACGCGGGCATTGCCGCCTGTGCGGCGGCGACAAGGGCCGGAACATCGCACGCGGGGTACTGCACGTTCAGCTCGATGCCGTAGGGCGAGGTCTCGGTGCCGCGCCAGCCCGTCTGCCCGGCCTGATGCAATTCAAAATGATTGCCAAGGTGCGCCTCGAATGCGCGCTTGCCGTCTTCAGCAGCCGTCTCGCCATACGCTTTGGGGCTGGGCATTTCACTGTACGCGGACCAGTACCCGCGGGTCTTGATGGTGCGCAGCGCACCATCAAGTGTGGAGCGGTGCTTGTCCAGCAAAGGGTGCGGCATGGTGTCCTCCGGCATGAATGGTGGCAGCTTCGAACAGCATGATCGACATGCGAGTTCATCGTCACATTACGTATTAATAATTATCTTGTCAATAACATGTATCGTTTATCTGAATAAAAATTCCTGGCCGGGGCCGATTCCTGCACCGCACAAAAATAAATAAAAATCGATATATAACAATGCATTAAATATAAGTTTCAGACAAAATAAAACATTGATTTTCGTACTCGGCAAAGTGAATTCCATTTTTTTCGTCGGATATGATACAAATAACTTGACATAAATCATATTCTCGTAACATGATAGCCACATCATCAACCGCATCACGATCCCCGCCGCCTTCCATGCGGCTTCGACCCCCTCTACGGGAGGAGTTATGGCCAACAAAGAACGTTTCTCGGACAAAATGGAGTTCCCGCCCGAAATCGCACAACCCAATATTTACCCACTGTCCTGGCACGTCAAGACACGCAAGCTGCAAGAAGTGTGGGAAGCGTCATTGCGCGAATACTGGCAACCGGAAAAACTGCCCTGGGACACGCTGGATGTAGACAGCTATTCCTGGGAAGAACGCGAGTCCATCGCCTATTGGTGGACGCTGCTGTCGGTGTTCGACGCTTCAGCGCCTCCCGTCTTTGCGGCAGCCCTGATCAAGACCTACGAAATCCACGAAGAAGACCCTGTACGCAAATGTTTCTTTTCCGTGACCAGCGACGAACAGAACCACGAAATCATGTGTGGCATGTCGATCACCAAGCTGCTCGGCCACCCCGATCCGCTTACGTACGAGCCCAAGACCGACATAGGCCGCCGCCTGCAAAAAAATGCAAAATGGCTGTATTTCAACGGCTCGCGCTACTGGAATGGCTACAAGCAGGCCGTGCCCAAGTACGACCTGGCCGTACTGTTCAGCTCATTCCTCATGGGCGAAATCGCGTCGGCCACGATTTTCAAGCAAATGCACGACAATGCGCGCGAGCCGCTTTTCAAGGAAGCATTCAAGAACATCGGCCGCGACGAAGGACGCCACATGGCAATCTGCATGGCAGTCATGGAGCGCGACTATCCTGGCCTAAGCGACGAACACCGATCCACCGTCACCAAGCAGATACGCGCAGGGTACCTGTTCCTGTCGGGGGTACTGTTCGAGCCGCCCATGGAATTTTGGGATCTGCCCCAAGACTTCATTGCCAACCAGCGTGAAGGTGAAGAAATCGCCCGCAATGCCGGCTTTGGCATACCAACCTATGACGCAAAGCGTGAAAACTGGCGCAATGCCATCATCAACCTCAAGGGAGTGCTGGATCACTATAATATTCCGTTCCCTGCAATTCCCGAGGTGGACATTACAGGCGAAGAAGTCTCGGACGTCAGCATGCAGGACATCATCCCTGTCTTCTGATGACAAGGTTCGCGGCCAGCATCAAGGTGGTGCGGCGTTGACGACCGGACCCGTCGCTCATTGCGGCGGGGTCCCGACGGCAATGCCAACCCCTCACAACACCGCAGCAGAATTTCTGGAACAGGATATGGCCCGCGTAGTAATTCAGCCCTCAGGCAAGACAGTCGAATGCCAGGGCAGCGACACCGTACTGATGGCCCTGGAAAAGGCCGGGTACGCGCTGCCCAACAATTGCCGGGCGGGTGCCTGTGGTGAATGCAAGGTCAAGGTCCTTTCTGGCGAATACGACCAGGGCATGGTGCTGGACATGGCACTCAGCCCCGAAGAACGGCGCGAGGGTTTCGGACTCATGTGCATGGCCAAACCCACTTCCGAAGAAATGGTCATCGAATGGGGCACGGCCGATGCGCGCCCCAAACTCTTTCCGCCGCGCGAAGGTGCACTCTTCGTGGTGGTGGACCGTCGCGAACTGGCACAATCCCGCATTATCGAGCTAAGCCTGCGACCGGTCGGCAAGCCCATCCGGTACTGGCCTGGCCAGTATGTCACGCTGGGCGATATGCGCGCCGACATCCCGTTGCGGGCCTACTCCATTTCCAACGCACCGCGCCCCGACGGCGAACTGGTACTTCAAATCGCGCGGGCCGAGGGTGGCGTAACCAGCAACTGGGTTTACGAACACGTGCAGTGCGGCGACAGCATCAAGATCAATGGCGCGTACGGAACCTTCATTGGCGACCCCTCCGCGGAAACTCCCGTCCTGTGTCTGGCAGCGGGTACGGGTCTCGCGCCAATACTGGATCTTGCCGAAGCGGCCTTGCGCAGAGGGTATAAAAAGCATGTTGACCTTCTGGTCTCCGCGCGTACCCTGGACGACGTCTACAGTGTAGGCATGATGGCCTGGTGGCGTGCAAAACACCGCAACTTCGACTACAAAATCACGCTGACGCGCGAAGAGCGCGAGGGCTACCTGCATGGCCGCGTCAACACGCTGCTGCCCACGCTTTATCCCGACTTATCCAAACACAGCGTCTTCATCGCAGGCAGCACGGCATTCGTGGACGACTGCGTCGCCGTGGCCAAGTCCCTGGGGGCCCAGGATGAACTGATCCACAAGGAAGGGTTCTTCGCGCAGCAGATGGGCAGAACCGAAGGCCACCAAATCTGAACACCGGAGGCGGCCTGGCGGCGGCACACACTTTGATCCAATCCATCCACAGCCGACTTGAATCGTTTCGCCAGCAAGGGCGCGCTCCCGCCGGTTCGCTGATCGTGACGGTGTTTGGTGACAGCGTGCTGCCACGCGGTGGACGAATCTGGCTGGGCAGTCTCATCCGCCTGCTCAAACCCCTGGAGCTGAACGAACGGCTGGTGCGCACCTCCGTGTTTCGCCTGGCCAAGAATCAGTGGCTGCAGGCCGAAGCCCACGGACGGCGAGCCGATTATGTGCTGACGCATTCGGGGCGGTTGCGTTTTGAAGAAGCGTCACGCCACATCTATGCATCCAGGATACCCGTCTGGGATCACCGCTGGCGCCTCATTCTTATAGTTGGCGAGCTCAGTACACGAGAACGCGAACGCCTGCGCCAGGCACTGGCCTGGCAAGGCTTCGGCATCCTGAATGGCGATTGCTTCGTGCACCCCTCGACCGATCTGGTGGCGGCCTTCGACGCCCTCGTGGCCGACGGGCTGTCAAGCCTGCTTGGCAGACTGATGCCGCTGGTTGCCGCCGATTCACGCTCGGCCCTGTCAGCGACCGATGTAGATCTGGTTGGACGAGCGTGGAATCTGGACAAGCTGGCGCAGGCCTACAGCGCCTTTGTCGCGGATTATCTGCCCATCCTGGCGGAACTGCGCCGAGACCATTCAGCCAGGATCGATGCAGAGGAAGCGTTCCTGCTGCGTATCCTGCTGATTCACGACTACCGCCGCCTGCTGCTTCGCGACCCCGAGCTGCCCGACGTGCTCTTGCCGCCTGACTGGCCCGGCCAGACAGCACGGATGGTGTGCTGCGAACTGTACCGGCGCCTTTTCGAGCCTTCCGAGGCCCACCTTGACAAGACCATGCACTTGGCTGACGGTACGGTGCCGCCCCGTCAAATTATGGCGGACGAGCGCTTCCCGGCGAATGATCTTTTGCCGGTAGCCTGAAGCTCAGGCCGACTCAGGCAGCGCAACCGTCAACTACCCGATTTGGCATGCACATGGTTCATCGTATCCAGGGCAAGGGCGGAATGCGCGTACGCACCACCCGCCCGCATTTCGGCCGCCACCCAGATGGCTTCCATGATTTCCTTGTCGGTTGCTCCGGCATGCAGTGCTGCCTCGGTATGGCCACGGATACAATACGGGCACTGCGTAACGTGGGCCACTGCAACCGCAATAAGTTGCTTCGTCTTTTTGGGCAGTGCACCTTCGGCAAACACGCTTGCGCTGAAGGCCTTGAAAGCCGTCAGCGTGTCGGGCGCCAATTCAGCACGCTGCTTTGCAAGTTCTTTGGTGGCGGCGGGGTACATCGATTGATCCACAATCATTCTCCTAAATTCAAATTTAAGAAGACATCACACTGCCTATCATAGACCTTGGTTGCGTTGCCAAAGGCATTGCCCTTGAAGGGCTAATGCTCGGACAACGGCATGCCTTTGGTTCCCGCATAAAAAACAATCAGCACCACAGGCTGGTCGCCCGTCATGCCCCGATGCAATTCACCCACCATCTCGGGTAGCACCTGCCCCGCCACCAGGGTCTTGCGCTTGCCATCCGCTTTTTTCTCGACAGTGATTTCGCCGGACAAAACATATGCCGCGTTGGGCATGGGATGCGTATGCCAGGGCAACGCCGAATGCGGGGGAATCGTGATCTTCAGGATCGTCAGTTCGGGCGGACCGGACGGATACGCCACATACGGTACGGCGTCCCATGACGCATCACTGCGCAGCAGTGTCTCGACCTTGACGGCAGGCTGAGCCGAAGCCGACCCTGTCGCCGCCATTTCTTTCGCGTGAATTGGCCCGGCCAGCAGCACCAGGGTCAGCCCGAACAGCAACAGCCACCTTCCTCTATCACTGCATTGCATAAACGCTCCTTCGAGAATTCCGAAACGGCGACGGCACGCAATGCTTTCTCGACATGACGTCGCAAAACCATGTCCGAGGTTCACCATCGCGGCCTCGTGCACCTGCCGCGCATCGCGGTAACTGGTTGTAAAAACGCCACGGCCGGCCTGCCCAATGATAATTTTTTGACGAAAAAACATCGGGATAGCCGAAATACTTCAACAAAATACCTTAATACCTTAATATAGGGCAACACATAAAAGACGTCGATCACATGGTGACGGAAGATCTGGTGAATCCATGGTGCAACGAACGCCCGCTGGCACTAGCCTCACGGGCCGCATGTGGGCTTCCCGCAAGCCATTGGCCATCACACAGCCCAGACACGCTCACAGCCGCAAAACCTCAAGCGTATTGGCTCCGGCAAAGCGGCAGAAACACGATGCCACTCAGCACCAATCCCTCTTATCCGAACCATGCCTTTTCACAAGGTAATTTAGGCATAAAGGGTTTGGTCCTATTCCATTTTTCCAAAAGTTACTTTATGCTTCAAGCAATATGTCCTGAGCTGTCGGCATTGCTCGCGCGCCTCCAACGCAGAGGTCCGAGTCCGGCGTTCCGACAACACTGATAAGTTCAAAAAGCAGCACATTGGGGTTTTAAGGTTCAGCGTTTCGAAAAAAACCATGAACCAAGAATTGAACCAAAGCAATTCAACAAATGGAGGAGTTCAATGTCAGACGCAAGCACTGTCACCAACCGCATGGACGACCATGCGCTCGAGGCAATTCCTGACGACCAGCGGCAAAGCTGGCTACAAATAACCTGGGGCACGGCTGGCATCGTTACCACCCTCATCCAGCTATTCATCGGGGCGCTGGTCACCTTCGTCGCCGGCATAAAAATCGGCATCATGGCCGGCATTCTGGTTACCATTTGCGGTGCACTCCTTGGCTGGGGCGCGGGGCACATCGCCTACCGCACCGGCTTGTCCAGCAGCTTCACATCGCGCGCACACGGCTTTGGCGTACGCGGCTCAGCAGTCCTTGCGCTAGTCTTCGGGTTCATGATCATCGGCTTCCTGGCCGTTGAAAATGCCTTGCTCTACAAAGGGTTCCTCTTTTACCTCGGCCTGCCCGACACCGTAGGTTCCCGCATCATCATTTACGGCATCCTTACCATCGCGTGGATTCTGCTTACCGCATACGGCTTCAACCTGGTGGCCAAGGTTTCATCCATCGCACTCATCGGCTTCCTGCTGGTTCTGCTTTACATGATCATCGACGTCATTGCCACGTCGGGGCAATCGTGGTCCAGCGTATTGTCATTCGGCGCGCAGTTACCGCCCGAAGCACTTAAAAGCATGGGGGCAGACACCGACGCGGGCAAATTCGCCTTCGCGGTCAATGTGCTTATTGGTTCGGCAGGGGCACTTGCCCTGGTCGACGCGGACCTGGGCCGCTATGCGCGCAAATCCAGCGACATCGGGATAGCGGCACTGCTGGGCAACGTTGCCATGGATATCGTCATGCTTGCCGTCGGCGGTATGGTCATGTACGCAGGCATGGGCCAAATCGTCGAGTATCACGTCACAGTCGGACACCTTACCCACGAGGCAGCACAAGCCTTGGCACTGCAAAGCCCCGACAGCATCGCGGCGGCATTCATCATCTTCGGTGGAATCATCGGAACCATCCTCATGATTTTCGCGCAGTCCAAAGCACAGGTGCTCAACACCTACAGCGCTTCGCTCTCGCTCACCAGCCTGTTCGATGCCCTGTTCAGCTGGCGCCCGGGCCGTCTGCTGTTCGTCATCCTGGCCAACCTCATCGCGTGCGTCATGCTGGTTGGCTCCATCCTCGACTGGTTCAACTCGTTCCTGACAGTTCTGGGTGTCTTGACCACCTGCTTCGCCGGCATCATGATCGCCGACTACTTCATCGTCAAACGCATCCAGCGTTCACGCGGCGAAACCGACCTTGATGTGCCAAACATCAACTGGGCCGGCATCATCACCCTGATAGTCGCCTTCGTGCTGGCACACTACGTGCTTAACACGTACATCTCCATCGAGTTCTTCACCTCGCTGCCAATCTGCATTATCCTGTACCCGATACTGCGGTTCGCCACCATGAAGAAAGCCGCCTAGCAAATCAGGCATAGATCCGTGGCTCCGCCAGGAGCCCACACGAACCAGACTCAGGCCTCACCGGCGTGCGTCTGGTTTTTTTTTCGACACGGCAAAGCGCAGGCGCCACGCCAAACAGCCTGTGCTGGATCGAATCCACACGGTAACTTGACGCTTGACGAGCCGGTTCATATCATCAGGTAACCAAGTCCGCAGCACTGCGGCCAGAATAAAACTAGTGAGGTATTTAAATGGATGCCATTCCATCCTGGCTGGCCAGCGGCCACGATGACACGCCTCTGATCCTGCTGCACGGTCTGGGCCTGACGGCCGAAACCTGGCTTCCACAACTGCATCACTTTGGCCGTACACGCCAGACGATAGCCTGGACGCAACCAGGCTTTGCCCCATCGCCAGCACCGACAACACTGTCATGGGAAGGCCTTGCCGGTTCCCTGGCTTCCATGTTGAACACGCTGAACATCGACAAGGCGCACATCCTGGGCCACTCCATGGGTGGCATGGTCGCGCAAGAGTTCTACCACCGCTATCCACAACGCGTGAAAAGCCTCATCCTGTATTCCACCAGCAGCGCGTTCGGCAGCTCGGACCCTCAGTGGAAAGAGGACTTCGTGCGTGATCGCAAAAAGGACGTCGAGCCATTCGCCAACTTCACCGAAGCAGCTCCTGCATTGCTAAGTGCCTTCATAGGGCCGGGGATTACGCCCACCATGCGTCAGTTCGCCAACATTGCTTCGCGCGATGTGTCGATAGCAGGCTACCTGGAAACGATGGAGCTGCTTGTCACCTTCAACCGCAAGGCCGAGCTCGGCACCATAGCTGTGCCAACACTGCTGCTGGCGGGTGAACACGACACGCAAGCGCCGCCAAGAGGGATGAAGCGCATGGTCGAGCAAATACCTGGCGCACAATACGTTGAATTCGCTGGTGTGCAGCACATGGCCAACCTTGAAGCCACCGCCATGTTCAATCAGGTAGTGGAAGATTTCCTGTCGTCGCTGCCCGACCGCGCAGACCGGTAGGCCGCCTCACGGTCGATGTGTCTGGCTTGAATCAGTCTGACAGAAGCACCCACTTGCCATTCTTGACTTGCACGAGAACGCGCGCATTGGTCCTGGCGCCATAATGATCAGTGGGTGACATCGTGTAAGTAGCTTCGGTGCCGTTCAACCCTTCGATCCCTTCAATGCCATCTCGCAGCGCCGCACGAAACTCGGGCGTTCCAGGTTTGGCCTTCTTCAGTGCCTTCTGGGCCGCAGTCTCGACCATCAGATACGCGTCATGTGCGTAGCCCGCGAACGGATTGGCGCTACCTGCGCCATACTTGGCATCGTAGCTCTTGGTGAATTCCGCACCCAACTCCTTCAGCGGATTGGAAGCCGGCAACTGACTGTTGACGACCAGCGGACCGGTGGGAGCGATCACGCCGTCGACGCTTGCCCCGCCCACGCGCAGAAAGTCCTGATTGACCGAGCCATGGTTATCGTATTGCAGACCGGTGTAGCCAAGATGGGTAAGCGCAATATGAGGCAACGCGGCAGGGGTGCTGAATCCTCCGCTCAGCACCGCATCAGGCTTCTCTTTCATGATGCGCACCACCTGCGCGGTCACCGACGTGTCCGAACGCGCATACCGCTCGTCGGAAAGCGTACGTATCCCTGAAGCGTCGCAAGCCTGCTTGAACGCCTGCCAGACCGCGTCTCCCCAGGCATCCGCGAACCCAATGTACGAAGCGGTCTTGACGCCGCGCTTCTTCATGTCGGCCACCACCCCATCTATCATGAGCGGGATGGACTGAGGGATGACGAAGATCCAGTGCTCGTCGCCTTTCGGTATTCTGACCGGCGCCAGGACGAGTAGCGGCACCTTGGAGCTGTTCGCGAAGCCGGCAACCGCCAGCGTCTGCGGCGTGCTGGTGGGCCCGATAATCGCATCCACGTGTTCGCTGGTAACGAGCTTGTGCGTATCCGTCACCGCGGTGGTCGGGTCCGACGCATCATCCAGAACGATGAAGCGGACGGGCTCATTCCCTATTTTTCGCGGCTTGAGAAGAAGCGCATTTTTATATGGGATACCCAGCGAGGCGCCCGGCCCGGTCAACGAGAGCACAGCGCCAATAACAATTTCCGCGTGAGCAGCTGACACGCTTAAGGCAAACCCTACCAAAGCCAATGACAACGAGACTAAACGCACATTCATGACGCTTCCTTCGATGTAGAAGTTGGGAAAGCTTGGACACGAACTCAGAACCACGTATTGCACGCCTGAAGCGCCTCGTCGATTGTAAACCCGCTTTAGTATGGTCCGAAGAATTTTTTCGGCGGCTTACGATTCTCTTCCGCTCGAAAGACTCCAAGACAAACACCCATCAATCAATCGCAGCAACATTAAAAATATCCTCGCGACTCCCGCTGTAACTGCGTGACTGCGCGTGCCAGGCAACTGGCGGCACTCTCGCACAGCACACATGAGTCAAGGCCCGGCCGGCGCGCTCCCGAATCGACTAGGGATAACCCGTAAGATGCGAGAGCTCGCCACCCCATCAATGACTACCAGTAGTTGTCTTTCACTGAAATTCGCGTAATACGCAGGATCCAATCTATTGACCGGTGTAATCGGCACGAGTAGCATATATGAAACGGCATTTCATTCAATGAAACAATAAGCGGTAGGATGATAAAGACCAACCTCAACCCTTCGCCTAAGCAACTGCCCACCGACATCGCTACCATACGCAAAAACAAACATGCGTCGGCCGCGACGGAAACCGTGGACCTTTCGCTGTCGTTATTGCAATACCTCGTCGACAACAGCCAACCCGTTGGCGTTACCGACCTCGCAAAGGCCTTCGAAGCTTCCAAGGCAACCGTGTACAGACACCTTCAAGCGCTTGTCAAACACGGCTTCGCACAGCAAAACGAAGCCACAAACCGCTACGAACCAGGCATCAAACTATTGCAACTTGGAGAAGCCCTGCGAGAGCGCTTCACCATTCTGGCGCGCGCCCGCAACGAGATGGCATTGCTTCGCGAAGCGACAGATCAGGCAGTGTCTCTATCAACTTTCGTCAACGACGAAGTGATCATCCTGGAACTCCTGCAGGGACGAACAATGGTTGAATTCGGCGTCAAGGCGGGGACAAAAATGGACTTCCATGCCACCGCGCACGGCCGCATAGCACTGGCGTTTGGCCCGCCCCGACTGCTCGAAACGCTGGACGCCAAGCCACTCAAGAAGTGGACGCCTAAAACCATCACTAGCCCGCTAACGCTAAAGAAGGAAGTGACCGCGATCCGAAAGCGAGGATGGGCGACCGCAGCCAACGGCATCGTATGGGGGGTCAATGGCCTGGCCGCACCGATCTTCGACCACCGCAACAAATACGTCGGTGCCGTAGCCATAATTGGATCAATACATTTAATAACCGCCAAGCCACCAGCTCGGCTCATACACCTGGTTACGGACACTGCAAACCGAGTATCCCGCGCATTGGGAAACCCGGACCCACATAGCTAAGGAGACAAGGTTGGCTTATTCACTAGCCGTAGATATTGGCGGCACCTTCACTGATATCGTATTGCGTAGCCCCGATGGTCAGCTCACCGTAGACAAAACGCTAACCACGCCCGGAAATCTGCTGGAAGGTTTTTTCAACGGGGTCAACTCCGTGCTGAGCAAAGCACAACTCACGCCAAGCAGCGTAGACGGCACGATCGTCCACGCAACCACCGTCGTGACGAATGCACTCATTGAGCGTAAAGGCCCCAAAACAGCCATGCTGGTAACGGAAGGGTTTCGCGACATTCTGGCCATACGCGACGAGCACCGCTACGACATGTACGACCCACAAATCGAATTTCAGCCACCATTGGTGCCACGCGAGCTGACATTCGGAATCGGCGAACGGACCCATGCAGACGGAACCGTCGCACGCGACCCTGCACAGGACGAGGTGCAAAAATGCATCGAACAGTTGCGGCAACTCGACGTGAAAGCCGTCGCTATATGTTTCCTTAATAGTTACGTCAACCCGAAGAACGAGCGCATCGTGGGAGACATGCTGCACGCTGCGATGCCGGATCTGTTTATTTCACTATCGTCCGAGATCGCACCACAAGTTCGCGAATACCCCAGGGCTTCCACGACGGCGATAAACGCATTCACCATGCCGATATCGCAGCCGTATTTACGCGCATTGGCTAAACGGCTCAAGAGCGAAAGCTACCCCAACGAGCCGCTCATCATGCTGTCTTCCGGAGGCATCATCGGCGTCGAAGTCGCAGGCCGCAATCCAGTACGCATGATCGAAAGCGGGCCGGCGGCTGGTGCACTGGCCGCAAGCCACTACGCAGAGGTGCTGGGGTTGAAACGCCTCATGTCATTCGATATGGGTGGAACCACGGCCAAAGCGTGCCTCATCGACAATTTCAAACCGCTAATTGCCGGCCTGTTCGAAGTTGATCGCCGATACCGCTTCAAAGAGGGCAGCGGCATGCCAATCACGATCCCATCGATAGACATGATCGAAATCGGCGCCGGTGGCGGCAGCCTTGCCTACGTAGATGACCTTAAGCTGCTGAAAGTCGGCCCACGAAGTGCCGGCGCAAACCCCGGCCCGGCATGCTACGGCCAAGGGGGCAAAGAGGCGGCCGTCACCGATGCCGACCTGTTACTGGGGTTGCTGGATGCCGACAACTTCCTCGGGGGCGAAATGAAGCTGGACTACGCCGCCAGCGAACGCGCCATTACAGAACTCGGACGACAACTGGGAACGGACGCTCGCACTACCGCACGTGGCATTTACCAAATTGTCGCGGAGGCCATGGCAGGGGCCACACGCGCCCATGCCACAGACCGTGGCATCGATTATCGCGGCTTGTCTCTGCTTGCATTTGGTGGTGCCGGGCCAGTCCACGCCTGCGAAGTCGGGGCGTTACTCCAAAGTGAGTCTGTCATCTTTCCGCCGCAGGCCAGCGTGCTGTCGGCATTTGGAACTCTGGTCACGCCGGTCCGCCTCGATCTGGTACGCGGTGCACTGGGTATGCTCCAGGACACCGATTGGAACAAGGTAGATCGCCTGTACAACGAAATGGAGAAAGAAGCCACGAGTGCGTTGTCCGCGGCGGGGTGCAACGCACAAGACATCACGCTTATCTTCGGTGCTGACATTCGCTATTTCGGCCAGCAGAATGAAGTCAGCGTCACGCTCAAGGATGACCCACGCCTCTTACACGAAGCCGCTCAAATCGAAAAAGCGTTCGACGATGCATACCAGGCGCAATACGGTTTCAACCCAAGACACGTGCCAGTCGAAGTGGTCAGCTGGCGTCTTACGGCACGGGGCCCGCTCATACCATTCCACGCCGCGATCAACCTGCCAACAACGGAAGGCGCGCCCAAGAAGAAACGTTTGGTCCATCTTTGGGGCAATGATCGCACAGTCCCCGTCTACGACCGTCAGGCGCTAGCCAACGGCCAAAAGATAGCTGGCCCAGCCATTATCGAAGAACGCGAGACAACAATCGTCATCCACCCGGACTGGACGGCACACGTCGACAGATTCGGATGCATCGTCGCGAAACTAAAGGATCAAGCATGAACGGAATTGAGCTCGAGATACTTTGGTCGAATCTCATCAGCATCGTAAGCGAGCAGGCCAAGAGCCTGCAACGTATTGCGTTTAGCCCAATCGTACGGGAAGCGGGTGATCTGGCCAGCGCCCTGTTCGACGCGCGCGGACGCATGGTTGCACAGGCAAACACAGGCACGCCAGGCCACATAAACTCACTGGCAGCCGCAGGCGGGTATTTACACACCCGTTTCAAGGATCAGCTTGAAGAGGGCGACGTAATCATCACGAACGATCCGTGGATATCCGCCGGCCACTTCTTCGACATCACCTTGTTGCAGCCAATAATGAACAAGGGAAGGCTTATTGGATACATAGGCTCCACCATCCACCACACCGACATCGGAGGATACGGCATTGGTGCCGGCGCTCGAGACGTCCACGAAGAAGGCTTATGGATACCCCCGCTGAAATTCTTCGCAGCGGGCGTACCGGACAAAGCCATACACGACATTATTCGCAGCAACGTTCGTACTCCAGATCACGTCTTCGGCGATCTCGCCGCACAGGTTGCCAGCGGGAAATCCGGCGGCGAACAACTACTCTCTATGTGCAACCGATACGGGCTAAACGACATCGAGCAACTCTCTGACGAAATCATCCGGCGCTCAGAAGAATCAACTCGAGCCGAAATTCGTAAGCTGCCAGCGGGGACCTATCTTGGGGAAAGCGAATTTGACGTCCCGGGTGGCGAAGTCATTACGCTTAAAGCGGCCGTCACCATCGATAACGTCAAGGGAGAGGTTCTTATTGACTTCGCCGGCAGCTCCGGGGCTAGTGCCTCTGGCATCAATGTCGTAATGAACTACACGCACGCCTACTCGACGTTCGCCATCCGCAGCTGCCTGAACCCAGACCTGCCCAACAACCACGGCAGTCTGGCGCCTATTCTGGTAACTGCCCCCAAAGGGTCCATCGTCAACTGCGTATACCCTTCACCCGTCAATGCGAGGCACGTGGTGGGCATGTACGTGCCCATGCCAATACTGAAAGCACTGCATCATGTCATCCCTGATCGAGTGCTTGCCGAAGGCGCGGGTGCTGTCTGGACCATGCAAATTCAGGGAAAACGAGGCGATGGCCTCCCGTTTACCTCTTCAATGTTCAACTACTCCGGAGGCATGGGCGCGCGGAAAACAAAGCCCGGCCCCGACGCGACTTGTTACCCGACGGGCGTCGGTGCAGTACCCGTTGAAATCCTCGAAGCAGCGATTCCCATTATTTTCGAAGAGAAAGAATTGCGTATCGGTTCAGGAGGAAAAGGCCGGCAACGAGGCGGGGACGGACAGATCATCAAGTTTCGCATCCAGACGCCATACCCGTGGCTCCTGAATGCCGTACCCAGCCGACTGACCAAAGGCCCGGAAGGTCTGGACGGAGGAGAGCCTGGCGCAGCCGGCCACTTTACGGTGAACGGCAAACCCATTTCAGAGGCCCGAAAAATCTCATTGCAGCCAAACGACGTAGTAGTACTTGAAACCCCAGGTGGTGGAGGTTTTGGAAAAGCAATCTGAATGTCGCACAACCCAAGGAGACAACAATGATTCACAAGAAACTTAGAAAGTTGACAGGTGGCATGATCGGTGCCGCGTTCCTGGTCGCACTGGCCGCACCGGTATCGGCACAGACATATAAAATTGGAGATTCAGCCGGCCTGACGGGGTATGCCGCGACCGTGGATCGGGCGTGGAGCGATGGCGTAAAGCTTGCGGCAGACGTAATCAACGCCAAAGGTGGAATCAACGGCCGCAAGTTGGAAGTCATCGTTGAAGACAATCATTCTCAACCCCAGGACGCCGTCGTCGTCTACCGCAAAATGATAGTCAGCGACAAAGTCGATGCATTCGCTTCGGGGTGTGTGTCTGCGGGCACGTTCGCGGCCGCAAGCTCGGTGGCACGGGCGAAGATTCCGATGGTCCTGTGCTCCATCTTGCCGCCAAAACCAAACGAGATAAAGTGGGCGTTCACAACGCTTCCGCTTCCCAGATTCGAAGTGGAAAAGCGCCTCGAATATTTGCAGCAACACACGAAGATAAAAAAAATCGGCATATTGCACGACCCCTCACCCTACGCGAATCTGCAGAAAACAGCCGCGCTGAACGAAGCGGAAAAATATGGCCTGCAGGTCGTGGATGTCGAACAATATCAGACCAGCGATCCGGATCTATCAGTACAAATCGGAAAAATGAACGCAGCGGGCGCTGGAGCCATCCTGAAAATCGGCCTTGGCGGAACCACGATGACCGCCGCAAAAAACATCAAGCAACTCGGACTTCCAACCCTGCTCATGGCAAGCCTGGAAGATCTGAAGGTGTTCAAGCCCGTGGCTGAAGTACTTGGCAACCAGTTCTTTTTCGTCGCGTCACCCTCTCAGGTCGTAGATGCGTTGCCTAGTGGTCCGCTGAAAACCGCTATTAATGATTTCCTCACACCATGGCGCGCAAAATACGGGGATCGTGACCCGAACTGGGCCGGCCGTGGCTGGGATGCGGTTCTTCTGCTCAAGGAAGCCGTCCAGAAAGCCCACTCGTTTGATGGTCCCAAAGTACGAGACGCCCTGGAAACCATTTCTGGCTTCCAGGGAACATCCGGCGTTTATGATTTCTCGCCGACCGACCATCACGGCATCACCAAGAACCCGCTCTTCCTGGGCGAGATCATCGACGGCAAAGTCAAAATCGTGCAATGAAAGAGCCCACCACCCTGCCTGGCCTGGAGGCAACTCAATTGACCGCGCGGTATGGCCCACTTGAGGCATTGCACGCAACCGATCTGCACGTTTCCACGGGCGAGCTGGTTGCGATTCTGGGCCCCAATGGCGCGGGCAAATCGACCTTGTTGCGGCGAATCATGGGTCTGGTTCAGGGTGAAGGCACCGTTAGTTTCAACGGAGAACCATTACCAGGATCCGACCCACGCCGCTGCACCATGAGGGGGGTCATCCTTGTGCCGGAAGGCCGCGGAATATTCGGACCTATGACCGTCCACGAGAATCTCGATCTTGGCGCGTACCTCGCAGGCGGCAATAAAGAGGAAATCAACAACCGGCTTGATCGCGTCTTCAACCTCTTCCCGCGACTCAAGGACAGGCGTAAACAACTGGGGGGGTCTCTTTCCGGCGGCGAGCAACAAATGCTGGCGATTGGGCGCGGACTAATGGCTGCGCCCAAACTGCTTCTGCTGGACGAACCCTCTCTTGGCCTGGCCCCTCGCCTGGCTGAGGAAATACTGGCCACACTGGGTACCTTGAACCAATCCGGCCTAAGCGTCCTGCTGGTTGAGCAAAAGGCGCCGTTGGCGCTAAAGCTCGCCAAACGTGCATACCTCTTGTCGGTTGGCCGGGTAGTGGCTGAAGTCACGCCCGACCAAATTCAGTCTCCACGTGATCTCGCGAGGTACTATCTTGCGACCGCTTAACAACGCCTGGGCCACGCATCGCGTGGTGGCACTATTCCTCGCTGTGATGTTCATCTTCGCGCTGGTGACTGGCGGCTATATTCTCACGGTGTTAAGTTTTGCGGCAATTTACGCGATTTTTACCATCGGGCTTAATTTCTTTATGGGCTACGCGGGCCAGGTCACATTCGGCCAAAACGCGTTTGCAGCGATAAGCGGCTACACCTCGGCGGTGCTCACCGCAACATACGGCTGGGAGCCGATCCTTGCGCTACCTGTCGGGATAATTGGCGCGGTCGTGATTGCCTGTCTGGTCGGGTACCCGGTTCTCAGGCTGCGAGGCCACTATCTGGCAATGGCAACGTTGGCCCTGGGCCTGATCGCGCACGAAGTCGCCGTCGAATGGGGCTCTGTCACACAAGGCTACATGGGCATTTCAGGCATACCTCCCATAGGCGTTGGAAGCTTTGAACTCGTCACTCCGCGCACCGTACTAATATTCCTGTGCGTCGTGCTGGCTGTTGCCCTGTGGGTTGCATACCGCCTGAAGGAATCACGCTTTGGCAATGCCCTGGCCGCCATCGCGGGCAGTGAAGACGCTGCCAGGGCGCTCGGGATCAACGTACCTCGCTATAAACTGGCGGCCTTTGTCATTGCAGCCGTGTATGCGGCAATCGCAGGCTCACTAATCGTCCACTTCGTCGGATTCGTCAGCCCCGAAGTATTTGGGCTGAGCATGGTGATCAGCGGCTTCATGATGCTTTACGTCGGCGGCATAGGGTCCATATTCGGACCGCTATTTGGCGCACTCATAGTCGGTCTGTTGCCTGAAATCTTCCGCGGCTTCAAGGGCTATCAGGATCTCTCGTACGGCGTGGCTCTGATCCTTATTCTGATTTTTGCTCCGAAGGGCATCGCATCCGTCGGTCGCCTGATTTCAAGAAGGCAGCGAAATTGAAGATACTGGAACTCGTAAACGCCACGAAGGTATTTGGCGGACTGACCGCCGTGGATAACGTCAGCTTCTCGATCGAGGCAGGAGAAGTCAGCGCCATCATCGGGCCAAATGGGGCTGGCAAAACAACACTTTTCAATTTGATATCCGGATTCTTGCCGCCAACTACGGGTGAAGTGCTTTTCAACGGTGAGGCCACCACAGGCTTGCCGACAGACAAGGTGGCTGCGAGGGGCCTGGCCCGCACGTTCCAGCTGGTCCAGCTTTTCCCCGATCTGACTGTTCACGCGAACGTCCGCGTAGGCGCTCACCTTCGAAGCTCGGGCGGCATCTGGTCGGCACTGATACGAAACCGCCAGTCACGGCAGCAAACAATACAAGTCAACCAAAAAGCAAGCCAATTACTCGAGTTCGTGGGCCTTCAAGGCTGTGCCGACCTGGGTGCTACCGAACTCACCTACGGCCAGCAGCGCCTGCTTGAAGTGGCCAGGGCGCTGGCTAGCGAACCCAAATTGCTCTTGCTCGACGAGCCCGCAGCGGGCCTGAACACGCAGGAGACTAGCCACTTGGCCGACGTCATCGGTCAGATCGTGAAGCAAGGAACAAGTGTGCTGATTATCGAACACGACATGAACCTGGTCATGAAGATCGCCCGCAAGATAATCGTCCTGGACTTCGGCAAGGTCATCGCCCAAGGCACTCCGCTCGAAGTACAAAAGGATCCCCAGGTTCTAGACGCCTACCTGGGAGGTGTCGACTATGCCTGATCTCATTTTCCTTACCCAAACCATCGTTTCGGGCATTGGAATCGGTTGCGTCTTCGGACTGATCGGCATCGGTTACTGCGTCATCTACAACGCCAGTGGCATTGTCAACTTCGCGCAAGGCGCGTTTGTCATGCTGGGCGGCATGGTCACCTACGTTCTCAGTACGCGCGTGGGGCTCTCTTTATTGGTTTCAGCCATTATCGCTACTGCCTCGGTGGCCGTTGTGGGTGTCGTCATAGAACGGCTGGTTGTACGTCCGCTATGGCGCCGAAACGCAACCGCCTTCGTAATGATTCTGGCGACTCTTGCTGCCCAGACCGTAATCGAACAGACAACACTGCTCACTATCGACGATCAGCCAAAAACCTTACCTAATTTTATAAACCTGCCACCACTCATGATTGGAAAGGTGGCCATAAACTACCAACTGATAGCGATTGCTGGTGCGTCCATCTTGCTAGTGGCGTTGCTGGCGCTGTTCTTTGCGCGTACCCGCGTCGGACGCGCCATGCGTGCCTGCTCCATTAATCGGGAAGCCGCAGCGCTGCAGGGTATCCCAGTGTCAAGAATGCTGGGCTACGCATTCGCCCTGTCGGCAGGGCTAGGCGCAATCGCTGGCGTACTGATCACGCCAACACAATATACGGCATTCGACGTAGGTGTGCCCTTTGCAATCAGTGGTTTCATTGCAGCCATCGTCGGGGGTTTCGGCAAGCCCGGAGGCGCATTTATCGGAGGCATCCTTCTTGGACTCGCACAATCGCTTGCCATCATGTTTTTCGGATCTGGCCTCAAGAACATCGCTGCACTTTCTATCATGCTTATCTTCATCACCATAAGGCCCACGGGCCTATTCGGGAAAAAAGAATGAGCCAAGGAGATCTTGTGAACATACACCAAGTTGACTGGAACGCAATCCCATGGACCCCCGTACGTGAGGGGGTAGAGCGCAAGTCGTTCGCAGGTGACGGCGCCACACTGGCGCTGCATCGCCTGGCTCCGGGACACGAACCCAAGCCGCATCAGCACCCCAACGAGCAGATTGTCTATATTCTGGAGGGGCAAATCCGATTCCATATCGACGGCGAATCAATCGTTCTGGGTGCCGGACAACTGCTGGTCGTGCCTGCCAACACGATGCACTGGGGCGAAGTCGTCGGCGATGTACCCGTGCTGAACCTCGACATATTCACACCCAAACGCCCGGAATACGGCGGGTAGCACGAGAAAAGACATGGCCGAACACCTATCGTTGCGACGACGTATCCAGGAACGGGAACGCGTAATAGGCACCTTTCTGAAAACGTCCTCGTACCAGACCGTTGAAATTCTCGGCACGACGGGAATTGATTTTATCGTCATCGACTCTGAACATGCATGCTTCAGTCGCCACGACATCGACACGTGCATGTTGGCGGCCCGCGCCTCAAATCTGCCTGCCTTGGTGCGGGTCTCGAGCAGCGCTGAAACCCCCATCCGGGAAGCCCTGGACGTTGGCGCAACGGGCATCATGGCGCCGCACGCGAAGAGTGCACAGGTAACAAAAGACATTGTCGCCGCCACACGATACCGCAACGGCATACGCGGTTTCTCAAACTCACCGCGCGCTGGCGGCTATGGAACCATCGGCATGGCGCAACACATTGCCCAATCCGACGAAAACACCATTGTCATCTGCCAAATCGAAGATCGAGACGCTATCGAAGACATCGACGCAGTCGCTTCAGTCCTGGAAGTAGACTGCCTCTTCATAGGCCGTGCAGACCTTGCCTTGTCGTACGGCGCGTCGTCCGTAACCGACTCCAACGTCGAAAACGCAATCGTCCGAATATGCGCAGCCTGTGAAAAAGCAAAAAAGCCGATTGGAATTTTCCTTGCTGACACTGCGCAGGTCGACCACTACATGAAGCTTGGGATCACGTTGTTCGTCATCGGGTCAGACCAATCGCTGCTACGTAACAGCACGATAAACATGGGACGGGCGTTCAAACAAATGAACTCAAAAACCTAGCCTGACGCTGTGACAACACTTGCTATCTAAATCGCTTTCGCCAGCCTTGTGGCGATGACAATGCCCACCGCTGCACACGTCCCTGTTGCCACCCAGGTCCATTGCCAGCCACCCGTTAGCGTAGCTATCCACGCCACGATAGGCGGCCCGACAAATTGACCGAAGGCCGAGCATTGCTGCATCCAGCCGACTGACGTCGACGTAGTGCGTACGGAAGGGGCAAAGCGGATACACAGCAGAAATAGTGTTGTGGGTATCAGGCCGCCCACGGCGGAAAACAGAAACACTGCAATGAATTTGACTGTTGCCGACACATCCAAGGCAAAAGCGACGAATGCACCTGCTGCCATAAAGGCAAAACCCGTGTACAGCAAAGTGCGCACTGGCACGCGTCGATGCAAAAAGTACCCCGCCCCAAGATTGCCTATGGCATTTGCTCCACCTACGATGGCAGTCATAACCCCTGCCGTGGTGCCCGAAATGCCACCAGCGACATATATGGACGGCAAAAAGCCGATCACCGCCGTCCACTGCCCTGAATACACGCCGAAGCAAAGTGCAATAAGCCAGACCTTACGCGATGCCAATGTAGTTTTCACCATCGCCCAGCTGGTGTCTTCGTGTTTGTTTTCCTGTGGCACAGCAGCCTGCAGGGCATCGGGGGGTACCCAAACCGCGACCGCCACCAACATCACGAATGTCAGCCCCGCCATCAGCAACCACAAAGCCTGCCAATCCTCCATGCTCAGCACCCATGAGCCAAACAGCAGAATAATGACCGTTCCGATAGGCATGTAACTGCCCCACACCCCAAGTACGCGGGTCAAATATGCTGGAGCGACCAAACGCCTGACCAAGCCTGGAGCCGGCATAGTCACCATGAGAACGCCGCAGCCTTCTATAGCGCGGAACAAGAACAGCGCGACCCTGGAGTCAAGAATCGTGCCCAATGCCGACGCAACGCCAAGTAACGACAAGCCCATCAACACGCAGCGTCGTAAACCGATTTTTTCAGCAAACAGACCCACCAGCAAACCCAGCAGCATCCCGGCCATTTGAACCAAAGACAGCAAAAATCCAGAGTCCACCAAACTCAGGCCAACTTCTCTCTGCAGCTCCGGCAAGGCGGGAGGAAGCTTCCATATATGCATGGCCGCACATATACCTGCCAGCACAACCAGATAAGCGGCACGATTGCCCTTGGCGCCTTCAGGCCGGTTCACGGGACCCTGCATACGATCTTCTTCATGTTCTTACTGTCGGCACAACTGCCGCGCTACCCATAAGTGCTTATTAAATCACGAGAGGCCGCACTACCCGGTACCCAGGAACGGCCAAGGTCATGCGAACAGCCCGCACAAGCGCGATATTGTGGCACACTGTCATACAGCACACGCCTACTCTGAACAAAAATCATAACCATGTCGTCCAGCCAGCAAGACAACACGTCAGTATCTTCTTCACCTGCTTCCGCCCCCGCCACATCCTCCATAGTCGCCCTGGTGCTGGCCCTTGTCCTGGTCGCATGCAACTTGCGCCCCGCGTTGCTCAGCCTTGGACCAGTATTGGACTCCGTTCAGGACAGCCTGCACCTTAACGCATCGGCCAGCGGATTTCTCATTATGCTGCCCATTTTGTGTTTCAGCGCGTTTGCACCGCTTGTGCCAAGCTTGTTGCGCCGCTGGCCGGCCGAGCAGCTCATCCTGCTATGCCTGATAATCCTGGCATTTGGCATTGGGCTGCGCAGCCTGTTCGGCATAACAGGCATGTTCGCCGGCACGTTGTTCATCGGCGCAAGCATCAGCATTGTCATGGTGCTGCTGCCCAGCATCATCAAACACCGCTTCCCCACTCAGGCAGGCATGATGATGGGCGTGTACTCCACCGCATTGTGCCTGGGAGCGGCCATTGCGGCTGGCAGCACGGTGCCTATTCAGGGCATCCCAGGCAGCAACTGGCAATGGGCGCTGGCCGTTTGGCTGGTTCCGGCATTGATTGCGGCCGCAGTCTGGCGCCCTTATGTACCGTCTGGCCAGGATCGGCAGATACGCGCACGCACATCACCGCCACGTCTGCGCGCCAACCGCCTGGCCTGGCAAGTCACACTGTTCATGGGCACCCAGTCGGCCGTGGCTTACTGCGTTTTTGGCTGGCTGCCTCTCATCCTCATCGATCGCGGAATGACGCGGGTCGCTGCGGGCCTGGCCCTTTCTGTGGTCATGGTGCTCCAGATCGTAGGCTCTCTGGCCGGCCCCTGGTTTGCGACTCACGGGAAAGACCAGCGTGCATCCATCGCCGTCCTGCTGGCGGGGATGCTGGTAGGCGTGCTCGGCGCAATCTATGCACCACTGAACCAAATATGGCTGTGGACCACCATCCTGGGGATTGGCATGGGAGGCACATTCAGCGTGGCACTGGCCTTACTGGTTCTGCGCTCGCCCAATTCTCAGGTGGCGGCGGCACTGTCCGGCATGGCACAGGGCGTGGGTTACGTCGTCTCTGCCACAGGCCCTTTCGTCGTGGGGCTGCTGCACCAGCTAACCGGAAACTGGCACGCTGTTGCCGTTTTCATCAGCGTAATGCTGGTGATCAGCTGGTACTTCGGAATGGGCGCAGGGCGATCGGTCTACATCGAGGTTGAAGCACGCCCCGCATCCTGAGGGCAGCCTAAGCCACGCTGCTCAGCACCTCTTTAAGCGGCACTGCTGGGTTCATGGCCCTTTCCAGAGGAATCCCCGCACCCGCCACAATGAGCTTGCGAGCGGCTATATGGTCGGCGGTAGAGTTGATGGATTCGACCGCCGTCAGCACATCACCATCAAAATACAGCACTGAAAATTTATCCTGCGCGGGATCGCCGCGCACGACACGCTTGTGCTCCTGTCCCGGTACACCGGCAATCTGAATGCGCACCGTTCCCTGGTCAGACCAGAACCACGGCAGAGCGGTATAGGGCTCAGGCTTTCCAAGTACCGTCCGTGCCGCGCAACGCGCCTGGTCATTGGCATTCTGCACGGATTCAAGCCGAATGCGATACCCCAGCGTGGACGACGGGAAAGCCGTGCAGTCACCAATTGCCAGGACTGAGGGGTCGCTTGTGCGCATGAACTCGTCCACGACAATGCCGTTGGCACACTCCAGCCCCGCCTCACGCGCCAAAGCGTCATTTGGCACCGCGCCTATCCCCACCACAATCACATCCACGGGAAGCCGCTGCGAACCCACCCAGACGCCGTCGACGATACCGTTCGACGCATCAATGCGATCGACAACCGTCTGCAGACGAATATCCACGCCCGTAGTACGGTGCTTGTTCAGCAAATAGGCCGACACTTCCGGCGACGATGAGCGCCCAAGCAGCCTCGGTGCCGCCTCAAGCAGGGTCACGGCCTTGCCAAGCTGCACCGACGTGGCCGCCAGTTCCAGACCGATGAACCCGCCACCTATGATCAGAACGTTTTGGGCCACCTGCATCTGCTCGCGCAGCCGCACGGCGTCATCCAGAGTGCGCAAGGTAAACACATTGGCATAATCACCTGTGAGCAACGGCAAAGTGCGCGCGTGCGTACCCGTAGCCAGCACCAGCATGTCGTATGTAATGCTCTCGCCCGAATCAAGCTCGACGTTCTTGCCTTGCAGGTTGAGACGCTTAACCGTGCTGGACAGGCGCAGCGTGGCATGGTTGTCGGAATAAAAGCTGGCCGCGCGCAACAGCGCCGGCCCCGGTGACGGGTCTTTCAGATAAGTCTTCGACAAGGGCGGGCGCTGATAGGGCAAATGCGGCTCGCTCCCTACAAGCACAAGCTGAACATCTTCTTTGGAATCGATCATGCTGGCGCAAAATTGCGCACCAGCAGCCCCGCCCCCCACCACCACAATTTTTTTCGTCACGGCGCTCTCTCTTCTTTGTCATCATGCTGCATCGCATGCAGCTGATATCACTATCACAGGCGGGTACACGCTCCGTATCCGGCAGCGATGCCCCAAGTGGAATTGCCTTCAATCCTCGCCGACAACACGTTCGCGCACAAAGGCAGATGTTGCCGCCTCGACGTTGGGCAGATTGGTATGCAGCTTACGCGGCAATTTGATCAGAAATCGGCAATCTCGAAACACAAATACCGCGCCATTTTACTGCCGCGTTCCAGCCTTGCGCCGTAAGGCACGATTGACACCGCCCTTGAACAATCTTCCGTTATATGCAAGCGACCCGGAAAACAACACAAGAAGTTGGTGCGCCCACTGGCTAAAACGCCAATCAAATAACTTTTTGATACGAATTTAGCGGCGGCGGGCTGGACGTGAGACAGCGCCCCACCCTATCATCACTACTACTGCACAGCCTTAGCCCACGCACGAGAACAGCGGCGCCAGTTGCCACAACGTTCTATTATCAGCGGCCACACACCGCATGATCCTCGCCCAGGGCAGGAAGCAACTCAACTTTAAAAATAAAAGGAGCGAGCCATGGGTATTGTTGTCATGATCATCGTAGGGTTCATCGTGGGCCTCATCGCACGGGCCATAATGCCCGGGGAACAAAAGCTCGGCTTCATCCTGACAGTCATTCTGGGCATTGTCGGCTCGCTGCTGGCAGGCTATCTGGGTTCTGCAGTGGGGCTGTATGCGCCCGGGCAAGGCGCGGGGTGGATAGGCTCCATCGTGGGAGCAATCATCGTTTTGTTCGTCTGGGGCCTTATTACGCATAAAAAATAGTCGCATGCGCAGTTGGCGGGACGCGGCGAGCAACAACCGCAGCCACGTCGCATCAGGATGCGCGAGCACACAGCAACACCTGTCGGGGCGTCATGCTTTCACGGGCCAGCGCAACAACCACCGGATTACGCTAGCCTCGCGAGGCTAGATTGCCTTGGCCTTGTGAAGCGCGGCGACCGCTGCGTCATCCAGCCCCAGTTCCTTCAACACCGCTTCAGTGTCTTGCCCCAACGCAGGCGGCGCAACGTTGTAGGTAATCGGCGTGCCCGATAGCCTCATGGGACTTGCCACCAGGTCGACGTCTCCGTAGCCTTCCGACGGCACTGTCACACGCATGCCGCGCGATTGAACCTGCGGGTCGGCGAACACACGATCAATGGTGTTGATGGGCCCACAAGGAAACCCATGGTCGTCGGCCAAACGACACCACTGATCGACGGTCTTGAGTGCAACCCGTTCGCGCAGCAAGGGCACCAGCACCTCGCGATGCTGTACGCGCAGGGCGTTGCTGCCAAAGCGCTCGTCCTGCGCCAGGCCTTCGCAGCCTGCTGCATGGCAAAACGCTTCGAACTGCGTATTGTTCCCTATGGCCAGCATCACATACCCATCAGCGCACGCAAATGGTTGATACGGCACAATGGACGGATGTGCGCTGCCCATCCGCTTTGGAACCATGCCGCCCAGCACGTAGTTGCTGGCCTGATTGGCAAGGGCGGCCACCTGAACGTCAAGCAGGGCAATATCAATGTGCTGCCCCTTGCCGGACTGCGTACGATGATAAAGTGCCGCCAGGATGGCCGACGTCGCATACAGCCCGGTCAGAATGTCCACCACGGCAACACCCACTTTCTGCGGCCCGCCGCCGGGCGTGCCATCGGGTTCGCCCGTAATGCTCATGAGTCCGCCCATGGCCTGAACCAACGCATCATAGCCAGGACGCTCGGCGTAAGGCCCGGTCTGGCCGAAGCCGGTAATCGAGCAATACACGAGCTTCGGGTTGATCTTCGATAACGACTCGTAGTCGAGCCCGTATTTCCTGAGCCCACCCACCTTATAGTTTTCAACCAGAATGTCGGCCTTGCGTGCCAGTTCAAGCAGCACGGCACGGCCCTGCTCGACGGTGAAGTCCAGCGTTATCGACCGCTTGCCCCGGTTGCAGCAAAAAAAATACGCCGCATCCTTGCCGGGAGCATTCGCCGCGTCAACGAACGGCGGACCCCAACTGCGTGTGTCGTCTCCGTGCCCGGGACGTTCAACCTTGATCACGTCAGCCCCCAGATCAGCCAGATTCTGGGTTGACCAGGGCCCGGCCAGAACACGCGACAAATCGAGTACGGTCACGCCCTGCAACGCTGCTGCCATGCCTATGTCTCCAGGCTAGTGTTCGATGACCGGTATTTCAGTGGCAGGCGGAGTGTTGCGGCTGCGCTGGCAACGCACAATGCCGTCGATCATGACCATTCCAACTCCTGGAATATCGCCAAGCTGCACGCTTTCCAGCAAGTTCGCTCCGGCCGTCTGCTGAGCGCGGTCCATGAACACGAAGTCGGCGCTGCGGCCCACCTCGATGAGCCCGCAATCATCCAGGTTGCGCACACGCGCCGTATTGCCTGTGGCAAAACAGAAGGCCTTCTCGGCGGGCACATCGGCCAGACTGGAGAGCAACGTTATCATGCGCAGAATACCCAGGGGCTGCACGCCCGAACCTGCAGGCCCATCGGTGCCAAGTATGACGCGATGCAGGCACTGGAGCTCGGTGGCATGGCGCGCCGTAAGGATGGCGATGCGCTCGTTGCCATTATGCACAAGTTCAATGCCACGTTTGGAGCGCTCGCACAACTCGCACACTTGCTTGTAGGGCAGCGACGTGTGGCCGCCGTTTATATGGCCAATGATATCGGCGTCGGCTTCCAGCACCACATCCTTATCGATGAGTCCCGACCCTGGTATGGAAGGACCGCCTGTGTGAATAGTGCTCTGGATACCGTATTTGCGCGCCCAGGCCACCATCTGTCCCGCCTCGGCGCCAGCCTTCACACTACCCAGGCCAACCTCGCCCAGCAGCTTTACTCCTGCATCGGCAAGCTCTTTGAAGTCGGACTCGACCATGCCTTTTTCAAGAACCGGCGCGCCCGCGTGCACTTTGACGCCAGCCGGATGAAAATTGCTGAACGCGCGCTGCGCCGTGATGGCCAGAGCCTTGAGCCCCAGAATATCTTTGGGCCGGCCGGGGAAATGCACTTCACCCGCTGAAATCATGGTGGTCACGCCGCCGTTCAGCGACGACTCGATCCAGTTAAGCTGATTCTGGCGCGGGGTCCAGTCACCCGCAACCGGATGGACGTGCGAATCGATGAGCCCCGGTGCTACCGCCGTACTGCGGCAATCTATCACTGTCTTCGCTTCGGCCGTATCACAATCCTTATACCGCCCCACAGCCGTGATGATTCCGTCATTCACGACTATCGTGTCAGCATCCAGAATGGGCGCATCAAGATCGCCCGAAAGCATCAGCCCGATATTCTTGATGACAACCTTGCCGGACTTGGTTCCCTGTATAGCAACAACCATTGCAATCTCCTTTTCAAGGCGGCTTAGCGCAAGCCGTCTTCACCCTTGATTTCGTTCTTCTGCAAGCCACCCACACGTGCCAGAGGACGCCCGGAATCGGTTACCGCCACCGCCACGACAATTTCATTGGCGCGCGGAGCGTCGGCAACACGCGCCTCGATGGCGTCAAAATGGCTACGCACAAACGCCGCGTCTTTGTGCCCCAATGGAACATCCAGCGCAGTGCCGATGCCGCCCATTTTTTTGGCTGAGGGCACAAGCGCCTTGCCTTTTTCGACCGACTTGCGCAGCGGCGCGCCAAGCTTTGGATGAAGAACCGCCGCCGCATGTTCGAGCTCACCGGCTTCGCCCACAATGGCGCCCTTGCCGTAGCTTTCGGCCTGGCCGGGCTGGATGCCAAGCGCCTGCACGCACTTGTCACCCAATAGCCCACCCAACTCTTCACCGATGAGAGTGAGTTCGTCCAGATTCTCGACATATTTGCCGGCAAACGGGTTTTCAATGACAGCGATGGCCACTGCCTTGCGTGTCGGCGGGTTTACTTCTTTATGCATCTCGATGCGGGTTTCGTCGACCAATACAATAAGTTTGCGTATTTTTGCTTTCATGCTTTATCTCCTGTTCTATTCAAGTTCATGTGTGCCCGGCCAGGCAGGACACTAGCGCTGGCCATCAAATTTGCTGATCTGCGATGCCTTGAGCCCACCCACGCGTTCATGAATGCGCGCTCCGGTGGACATCGCCAAAATGAAAACAATCTCGTCGGCCGCGGGTGCACCCGGCACGTAGACCTCGATTGCATCGAAGTGGCTGCGCACGTAGCTGGCCGTGATGTGTATCAACGGCACATCCAGCCTGGTGCCTGGAGCCCCCACCTTTTTGGTCGAGGGCACCATGGACAGCGCACGGCCCTGGCCTTCGTGCGCCTGCTTGGTGCTGTCACGACCACCTGTCCAGCCCAGTACTTCGCGCATGGCGTAGCCGCCAGGCACATGCCATAGGGCCCCATGCTCGAGCTCACCGGCTCCGCCCACAATGGCACCCTTGCCGTAGCTCTGAATGTCGTCGGCGGAAACCCGCATGGCCGCAATCAGCCGGTGGGCCATATCCAGACCCACATCCTTCAGTTCGTCCATCATGGGGAGGATGTTCGGCTCATAGTGGCCCGCGTACGGATTCTTGAGCACGGCTGCAACCGCGCCACGGACAAGCGGCTTGTCGCTGACCGGGCCAAACTCGTGATAAATCGTCTCCGCCTGCGTAAGCACGCTGCGCACTTCAATCAATTCAGACATAAATTCACACTCCTGATTTTTCGATATTCGGCGATCGCATTACGTACCGCGCAAGAACCGGCCGCTTAACGCTTCGAGTCCAACAACTTCCATTTGCCCGCGCAAGACGAGCACGGCACCATGAATAAGTCCCCGCTGCAACACAGTAGCAGCCTTCGCCGCGCCTTTGTTCAACGCAGCGCTCACCTCATCGCGCGGCAATTCCCCCACATCGACAGTGACCGGCAAATCGCCCAGATCACTGTCATCTTTAAGGCTGGAAGCCGGTGCCCGCCGCACCGCCGGATGATTGCTGGCGACTGCATTGGCGATAATCGTAGCGGCTGCATCAGCTGCCGCCGCGTCAGCCGCCAACACCGTTACGCTATCGGCGATGCCCAAGCTGAAGCTGCGCCCGCGCCAGCCGCTGGTAGCCACACCACGCACGGGTAAGCGGGCATCAATGACAAAGTCGCCATCCAGAGACACAGGCGAACCATCGAACCGCGCAAGATCTGAATACAGTCCCACGTGGTATGACTGTCCGGTATTCAAATGTAGCGCAATGTCTCCGCCGTTATTGATGTAGGCACGATCGACACCAGCTTCGTTACGAAAAAAACCAATGAGTTCGTCGGCAACGGAACCCGCCACCGCCGCCATGGGCGTGATGAACGGCTCGCGATACGGCCAGCACGCCTCGTACATGCGACGTGCCACGCTGCCTCGCAACGGATTCGCGCCACGCACCGGCCGGCGCAGCAGCGCCAGCTCGGAAACAAGTTCGGGAAGGATCTCGGCAAAGCGCAGCCAGGCACGCTCGATGGCCCGACCACACGCAACGGCGTTGCCTGTCGTGTCGATGATCAGGTCGATAGGGCCATACTGGAAATGCCAGCGGCCATCGTCCAACAAATGCCGCTGGGCACCCGTGGGATAAATCATGGGCGCCACTGGCGCCACCGCAGAAGCCGTTTCCACGGCCAATCAGGCCAGCATCGGTTTGCTGGCTGTAGGCCAGGGGTTGGCCGGATCGTACCAGTCAATGATTCGGTGACGCTCTTTGGCAAGGATATCTTCGATAGTACGCACGTGGTCCATATGACCGCCCAGGCGTTCGTAGTCGGCCCGCGTCATGCTGAACTCGATAGGTGCAACAAGGGCCGGTGTCGGCACGTAACCGAACGAGACATCGGGCATGCGCATGACATCGACCATGAGAGTGATGCCGCCCCCCGCCCATATGTAGGCCGGTGCTCCGCCGCACGTTACATTAGTCAACGACTGCTTGATGGAATTGGTCAGCCAGATGGGGTTTTCGGTAACGCCCGCGCGCAGTGAGCCGCCCGCTCCGCCCAGGAACATGACGCTGCACAGGGAAGGTTCGCAGTTTTCGCCAATCCGCTCGACCACCTTGTGCAGGACGGCGGGCATTTCCTTGCGCTGCGGCTTCAACTCTTCATCCAGTTCGTAGTACTCGGCGTGTTCACCCGTGGTCGAAGTTACCAGCAAACGCAGCCCCGGATGCGAGACGGCCGGATCAAACCCGTCGATGATGGACAGCGGATCGGCAATATCGGTGCCGCCCCAGCCATTGCCCGGGTTAGCCACTTGAAAATACCGGCCAGGTGTCGAGCGCCGCCCCTTCATCTTGATGCCCGACGGCGGCATGCCAAGGCAGCGCCCAGCCTGGTGTTCGGTGAGCACACCGGTTATGTGGTCATCGACCACAACAACTTCGTCTGCATGGCCGAACCACTGTTTGGCGAATATACCTATCGTTGCCGAGCCACAGCCCACACGCATGCGCTGTTCTTCCTTGCCATCGACAATAGGCGCCTTCCCCGCCTGCACCACGAGCTGCGCACCGCCATCGATGGAAAGCTCGACGGCCTCTTTATTGCCCAGGGCCAACATCATGCTGCATGTGACGCGCCCTTCTTTCTTGCTACCACCAGTAAGGTGGTGAACGCCGCCCAACGACAGCATCTGCGAGCCGTACTCTGCGGTTGTGACGTGGCCAACGATCTCGCCATTGTGGCGAATATTGGATTGTTCCGGCCCCAGATAACGATCGGTATCGATCTTGACCTTGAAACTGCAGTAACTGAATATGCCCTCGGTCACGACAGTTACCATATCGACGCCCCGAACCTGAGAGGCCACGATGAACGGCGCCGGCTTGTAATCGGGATAGGTAGTGCCCGATGCGATGCCACTTACGAACATGCTGCTGTCGTCCGCGCCTGCAGACACATTGCCGCCCGCCACGTCGGCAACTGATGCCAGCTCACCGGCAGCGTGGCCTGCAGCGTCGTCTGCCGTGCTGTTGGATGCCAGGCCTGGTGCCGCCGCACCGGCAACGGCCGGGCGAACACCAGGGTGGCGCATGACCACTACCGGATCGATACGTGTCAGCACGCCACCCACATTGCCCCAGCGGTCGCAGGCACCCGTGCGCCCTTCGCTGATCTGGCACAAGACCGGACAGGCGTTGCATTCGACTTTGTTGCTGGCCATCTTGACGCTGCGCGGCGGCGATTTTTCAAGCACGGTAGGGCCAGGTGTCGTCGCTTCCAGTGCATCAATATTTTCCATGCTGTGGTCCACCTTTGTGTGCTCCGTCATCATGCCGTCTGCTCCTTGATTCTTGTCCGGCGTTCAACCCTTGAACCACTTGGGCAAGAGGCCTGCGTATTGGCTGCGTGCCAGGCTTCTTGCCGCGCCCGGTATAGCGCCTGTTTAAATTGTAGTAGCCACTACATTTAGTGGTGATATTAGCGTAAAAACGGTCAATCGGCAAGGGTTTTCGGCTTGTTCCGCACTGCGCCCGGGGTACCTTTTCCGCTCCCGCTGCAATGAAATATGAGGCCGGAAGCCACCTGCTCCGTGCGCGAATAACCGTCAGTCTCCTGGCAAACGCATGACGGAGCGTATCGTTACATCGGTGATAAAGGCGCGCCAATGATCCAGCTCACCCTCGCCCCTGAGATCGGAGTTGAGAAAAACGCTCAAGGTATAGCGGTTGGACAGGTAAAAGTAACCCAGTGCCGCAATCTGGATATACAGGTCGCGCGCAGCCATGCTGTCGCGAAACAGGCCTTTGGCCACGCCCGAGCGCAGCACCTGGTCGAGAATTCCGACCGCGGGCGAAGACAGCTGGCTGGCCCGGGAAGACATTTTTATATGCTTGCCCTTGAGCAGATTTTCGCTGTTGAGCAAAGGTATGAACTCTGGATGGTCCAGGTAGTACTGCCAGACAAAGCGCACGATTGTGGTCAGAGCCGCAACCGGATCATCAAGGTCAATATGAATGCCAGCTTCGGCCTCATTCATCTTCTGATAAGTGGCTTCAAGAACCTCGACGAACAGCTGAGCCTTGCTGCCGAAGTAGTAATAGATCATGCGGTCGTGGGTGCCCGACAGGCTTGAAATGCTTTCGATCTTGCCGTCTGTGAACCCATTGCGCGAAAACACCCGCGTTGCCGCGCGTAAAATGGCTTCACGGGTTTTATGGGCGCGCATTTGAGCGCCACTACGAGTGGTCTTCTGCGCAGCTGACTTGCGCGCGACTTTCGCAGCCGCCTTCTTCGCGGCCGGCACCGCCGCCTTCGCAGATGCCAGCCCGGCATTTTTCGAACGCGCAACCATAAGTCGTTGAACCGGTGATGGAAATGGCCCTGATTCTTGCATCAAAAATAAATGTAGTCAATACTGAATAATGTGGTGTTTACTACATTAATCTATTCGTCTACCATGCGCATATCCCGCAGGGAGGCGCTGTGTCGCCTCCCTATGCCTTGCTGTCAAGGAGCCAAAATGACTCACGTAGTAACCCAAGCCTGTATCCAATGCCGATATACCGACTGTGTCACCGTCTGCCCCGTCGACTGCTTTCACGCTGGTCCCAACTTTCTGGTAATTGACCCTGAAGAGTGCATCGACTGCGCCGTGTGCGTGGCTGAATGTCCCGTCAACGCCATCTACGCGGAAGAAGATCTGCCCGACGACCAGCAGGCCTTTGTGGCACTGAACGCCGAACTGTCGCAACAATGGAAAGTGCTGACCGAGAACATTGGGGAGCTTCCCACCGCGGAAGAATGGAAAGGCAAAAGCGATAAACTTTCTTTGCTGGAACGCTGACGCGCCAACGCGCCGGACTCTGTCAATAAAACACGCGCTGCGCGCGTCGCTGACTGCACCGCGCATACCCAGGCATCACTAAGGATAGCCACCATGCATAACAACTGGATTGCCGGCGAATGGGCCGGCTCCCACAACACCCAGAACAACCTCAACCCCTCCGAGCTGAGCGACATCGTGGGTGAGTACGTACGCGCATCAGAATCCGATGTCGACGCCGCCATCACAGCGGCGGAATCAGCCTGGCCATCATGGTCGCTAAGTACCCCACAACAACGCTTCGACGCACTGGACATGATCGGCACCGAGATCCTGGCACGCAAGAACGAGCTGGGCGAACTGCTGGCGCGTGAAGAAGGGAAAACGCTTCCGGAAGCCATCGGTGAAGCCGCACGGGCCGGCCAGATATTCAAGTTCTTTGCTGGCGAAGCACTACGCATCAGGGGCGACATCCAGGCTTCAACACGCCCTGGAATCCAGGTAGAGGTTACGCGCGAACCGGTTGGCATCGTCGGCATCATTACACCGTGGAATTTCCCGATTGCCATTCCGGCCTGGAAAATAGCTCCCGCACTGGCCTATGGCAACTGCGTTGTCTTCAAGCCGGCCGACCTTGTTCCGGGATCGGCCTGGGCCCTGTCCGAAATCATCAGCCGCAGCGGGCTACCGGCGGGCGTATTCAATCTTGTCATGGGCCGCGGTTCGGTCGTCGGTGCCGCGCTCATCACCGACCCCCGTGTCCCGGCCATCAGCTTCACCGGTTCCGTTGAGACGGGCCGGCACATTCTGCGTCAGACCGCGCCGCTGCAAAAGAAGACGCAACTGGAAATGGGCGGCAAGAACCCGCTGGTCATCCTGAACGATGCCGACATGGAAACCGCACTGAACTGCGCGGTACAAGGTGCCTTCTACTCCACCGGCCAACGCTGCACGGCAAGCAGCAGAATCATCGTCGAACGCGGCATCTACGACCGGTTTACGCAGGCTCTGGCCGAGCGTGCGCAAGCGCTGCGCGTGGGACACGCTCTTGAACCCAACACACAGATCGGGCCGGTGTGTGATGAAACCCAGCTGCGACAAAACCTGGACTACATCGACATTGGCAAGAACGAGGGCGCCCGCCTGCTTTGCGGCGGCGAAAGGCTGCAACAGCCGGCCAACGGATGCTACTTCAGCCCGGCCGTCTTTGCCGACGCCACCAACGACATGCGTATCTCGCGGGAAGAAATCTTCGGACCCGTTGCCAGCGTCATCCGCGCCGACAACTACGAGCACGCCCTGAGCCTTGCCAACGACACCGAATTCGGCCTGAGCTCAGGCATCTGTACCCAGTCGCTAAAGTACGCGACCCACTTCAAGCGCGCCAGCCACAGTGGACTGGTCATGGTCAACGTAGCCACTGCCGGTGTCGACTACCACGTGCCCTTCGGCGGGCGCAAAGGATCCAGCTTCGGCCCGCGCGAGCAGGGAAGCTATGCGAAGGAGTTTTTCACGATCGTGAAGACCGCCTACACACTGGCCTGATCCGGCGCTTTTGCATCGTGCAGGCCCCCGGCGGCAAGCAGGCAAGGCCCCGCGCCAAACCGCATGGGCCGGCGCCCGCCAAAGCCCGAACGCCTTTCTCGGCGCATGCATGTTGGTGGCGCACCGCAAAACGCATAACTACGCTACAATGGCAAGTTGTGCGCTAAGCCAATTAGCGCACGATGCACATGCAAAACTGCGGCATAACCGCGGCATAAGTACGGTGGCGCGTCACAGCACACCACAAAGCATAGCCGCACGTTCGCCCCGGTTTACCGCGGGCTGCCAACGTTTCTTACTTTTTCTTCGTCTGCCTAGATTGGTGTCTCTCGACTCGAGCGATGGGCTGTCGCTGGAGTTTTTTTTGAATACCCAAATATCCTTCGCCTCTCTTGAGTTGGCCGAACCCCTTTTGCGTGCCGTTTCCGAAGCCGGCTACACCACGCCCACTCCTATTCAGGCACAAGCCATACCGCAAGTGCTCAAGGGCGGCGACCTGCTGGCCGCCGCACAGACCGGCACCGGCAAGACGGCCGGCTTTGCCCTACCCATCCTGCACCGTCTGCTGACAAACCCTGCCCAGGCGCGCAAGCCCGGCTGCCCGCGTTGCCTCATCCTTACGCCAACGCGCGAACTGGCGGCCCAGATCGAAGAATCTGTGCATACCTTCAGCAAACACACCTCCATACGTTCCATGGTGATGTTTGGTGGTGTCAACATAAACCCGCAAATCAGCGCACTGCGCAAGCCGCTGGATATTCTTGTGGCTACGCCGGGGCGCCTTCTGGACCACTCGCAGCAAAAAACGGTGGACCTGTCGGGAGTTGAAGTCCTGGTGCTTGATGAAGCCGACCGGATGCTGGACATGGGCTTCATTCGCGACATACGCCGAATACTGGCCCTGCTGCCCAAACGCCGGCAGAACCTGCTGTTCTCGGCCACATTTTCCGACGAAATCCGGGCGCTATCCAAAACCGTGCTGAACAATGCCGTCGAAATCTCGGTGACACCAAGAAACACGGCATCCGAATTGATCCAGCAAAGTGTCGTCATGACAGAGCAGGCGCACAAGCGTGACCTCCTGAGCTACATCATCCGCGAAAGCGGCTGGCACCAGGTATTAGTCTTCACGCGCACCAAACACGGCGCCAATCGGCTGGCCGAAAAACTCGTCAAGGACGGTCTGGCGGCTGCGGCCATTCACGGTAATAAAAGCCAGGCGGCGCGCACTCGGGCACTGGCCGGCTTCAAGGATGGCAAGGTTGCGGTGCTGGTTGCCACCGACATCGCCGCGCGCGGCATCGACATCGACCAACTCCCCAACGTCATCAACTTCGAGTTGCCCAACGTCCCCGAAGACTACGTCCACCGCATCGGCCGCACGGGCCGGGCCGGCGTGCAGGGATCGGCGCTTTCACTGGTGGATCGCAGCGAAATAAAGTTCCTGAACGCCATCGAAAAGCTCATCAGAAAGCCCATTGACCGCACCGTCATCAAGGGCTGGACGCCGTCCATGGTTCAACCCGACTCGAACCGCGACGAGCGGCCTGCACGGACATTCGGCCGGCCGGGCTCCGGATCTGGTCGACCCGACGCAGCACGGCGCAACACCGGCCGTGCCAACGGTGCCCGCCCTGGCGCTGGCCAGGCCGGCCGCAATGGCCGCGCGCAGTCAGCCGGCCAGAGGAATGGCGCTGGCAGCCACGCCAATGCCCATCGGTCCGGCGCTACCCACTCCTGATCATCTCTTGCAATACCTGCCAGACACCTGCCATGAGCATTGCCAATGAAGTCGCCCGCCGACGCACCTTCGCCATTATTTCGCATCCGGACGCGGGCAAGACGACGCTTACCGAGAAGCTGTTGCTGTTTGCCGGGGCTATCCAGATCGCGGGCAGCGTAAAGGCTCGCAAGGCCAGCCGGCACGCTTCTTCCGACTGGATGGAGATCGAAAAGCAGCGCGGCATCTCCGTGGCGTCTTCAGTCATGCAGATAGAGTATCGCGACTGCGTCATAAACCTGCTCGACACGCCCGGCCACCAGGATTTTTCTGAAGACACCTACCGCGTGCTGACTGCCGTGGATGCGGCACTGATGGTCATCGACGCCGCCAACGGCGTCGAACCGCAAACCATACGACTGCTCCAGGTATGTCGGGCGCGCAATACACCCATCATCACGTTCATCAACAAGCTTGACCGCGAAGTGCGCGAACCGCTGGATCTGCTGTCCGAGATAGAAGGACATCTGGGCATGGATGCTGTGCCTTTCTCCTGGCCAGTAGGCATGGGTCGCCACTTTGGCGGCGTCTTCGACATCCGCCATGACCACATGCGTGTCTTCAAGGCGGGCGAAGAACGCCGCGGCCATCATGACGAAATCATCGAAGGACTGAACAATCCAGTCATCGCCACACGCTTTGGCGACACGTTCGCCAAAGCCAGCGAGGAAATTCAGCTCATACGTGAAGCCGCGCCGGCATTCGACCAGAATGCCTTTTTGGCCGGTCAGCAAACCCCCGTCTTTTTCGGGTCGGCCATCAATAACTTTGGTGTACAGGAAGTGCTGGATGCCTTGGTCGAGCTGGCACCCAGGCCGGGCCCGCGTCAGGCGCTGGAACGCGTGGTCCGGCCCGAGGAGCCAAAATTCACCGGGGTCGTCTTCAAAGTGCAGGCCAATATGGACCCGGCCCACCGTGACCGTGTCGCCTTTGTGCGCGTAAGCTCGGGGCGCTTTGACCGCGGCATGAAGCTCAAAGTCTGCCGCACGGGCAAAGAAATTCGCCCCAACAATGTGGTGTCGTTCCTTTCGCAGCGTCGCGAACTCGTGGAAGAAGCTTACGCGGGCGACGTCATCGGCATACCCAATCACAGCATTCTGCATCTGGGCGACGTGCTGACCGAGGGTGAGAATCTGCAATTCACCGGTCTGCCTTTTTTTGCGCCCGAGCTATTCCAGGTCGTCGAGGTAAAGGATCCGCTGCGCATCAAGCAGCTGCGCACCGGCCTGACCCAACTTGGCGAGGAAGGCGCAATTCAGGTGTTTCGTCTGGATTCGGCCGGAAGTACCTTGCTGCTGGGCGCGGTGGGGCAGTTGCAGTTTGAAGTCGTTGCCCACCGGCTCAAGACCGAGTACGGCGTGGACGCGCGTATGATGCCATCGCGCTACAACATGGCCCGCTGGATTACATCGGAAGATCCCAAGGCATTGCATAAATTCATGGATGCAAATGCCGCACACATCGCGCACGACGTCGTGGACGCTGCGGCATTCCTCGTCAGTTCACCGGCTCAGCTGCGCGTGGCTCAGGAACTTTATCCGGCCATCGAATTCCACGCGATGCGTGAACATGGTGGCAAGCTGTTCGTAGCAGCGGCCTAGGTCGCGCCAACGGACAGGCCTGGCCACGAACCGGGCCTGGGCAAAGGGTCTCCCGACCGGACAACGCCCTCGCCGCGGAGTGTTGCCCAATTACGATGGAACTACGCGCCAAATGGCTGTTGCCGCCAGCCCACACCGTGCGAAAACTCCCTCCTGGTGCTCTGTATCGCTCGCTTACGATCTAACAAATACTTACACGATTCAAGGCAAGCCAAGGCTTTATACTAGGGCACACTGAACATGGTTTTGCGACTGCGTGTCGCAGCACAAGCCTGTCCGCCAAATCCCTAGACCCGAGATCACTAAGGATACGAATGTCCTGGCGTTCCATCTTCGCAGTACTCATCGTTGCGATCGCAGCCTCCGCCTGGGGCGGCTTGCGCTTGGGCAACTGGCTCGTGGCCCACGGGCCTGCCGTTGTCACCGCCACGCCCGAACTCATGCCTGAAGCGCCTGCAGTTCCGGTCCTGGACGCAAACGGCAAGCCTGTCACCCCACAAGCACCACAACCTCTGGACGACGGCGGCCTGGGCGTCCCCAAGGCGCCGGCGGAAGTCGCCTGGCAAATCCCGCCGACATCCCTCGACGCTACCAAATCCAACCAGGTCATCGCCGTGGCCACTACGCCCATCACAATGGTCGAGGCCCAGCATATCGCGGCCAATGGCGGCCAGCGGCCTCTTGTCGGCATCGGCGATGCCAGTAATTTAATGGTCGCCTCGCGCGGCAACACGCCCATACAGCCTATCGACGCCCCCAGCGTCGCGCCTGCCCCTACTCCTGCCAGCGCCAGCTCGAACAGCCAGAATGGCCTGAAGGCCTGGCAGGCGAATCTGCGTCAGGACCTCCAGGTCTGCAGCGCCGAAAGCTTCTTCGACCGACCCAGTTGCGCCTGGGCGGCACGTAATAAATACTGCACGCCCAATAACGCCTGGGGCACCATCAAAGACTGCCCCGATAAAAACTTTTAGCGGCCTACAAAGCCTGCAGGCCGCATGGTAAGACCAGGTGCCGAGATTAAGGGCTCGAATTAGCCAAAAAAGGTGACACCGCACGCCGCCACGGCAACCGTTGCTGCGCGTACGGTAAAGGGAAAAACTACTCGTCCATCTGGCTTTGCAGGTAGTTCTGCAAGCCCACCTTCTCAACAAGCTCGATATTGGTTTCAAGCCAGTCAATATGCTCTTCGGTGTCGTCCAGAATGAGCTGGAACAGATCGCGCGAAACATAGTCGTGCACCGACTCGCAATAGGCCATGCCTTCCTTGACCGTAGTCTGGGCACCGCTTTCAAGCTTCAGGTCACACGACAGGATTTCAGGTACCGACTCGCCGATCAGCAGCTTGTGCAGGTCCTGCAGATTAGGCAGCCCGTCCAGCATGAAGATCCGTTCGATGAGCCGATCGGCATGTTTCATCTCGCCCATGGATTCATCACGTTCGTGCTTGCCCAGCTTCTTGAAGCCCCAATGATCCAGCATGCGGGCATGCAGAAAATACTGATTGATTGCTGTGAGTTCGTTTTTAAGCTGTGCATTCAGAAATTGAATTACTTTTTTATCGCCTTTCATGGCCGTGCTCCCAAGTCTTGAAGGCTGACACCATGCCAGCCGAAAAACGCAGAGTCAGCAGCAAAGCCGTGCCCCTTTTGCGGGCGTGGCGTGACCTGCCTGTATTCCCTCTGACGTGCTTTTTCGTGACTACTAGCCTACCACGACATAATTGCAATTCACACCGCGCAAAGCGCTTGAAGCCGTGCGTCTTGCGCAACTCAATGCTTTAGAAAGCACTAATAGAAATGAGATTACTTATCGAAACAGCTACACTCGAAATGCCGTAAAGCGCGAGTGCTGCGCCAGCGCATGTGGCTGAAACCAGCCCACAAGGCACGGAATTGGCATGCAGTCTGGCCAACAACCTGGGACGAAACCCAGATTATGAGGATATGATCTTTATTGTAATTATTTATGACAAAAGGGACGGAACCGCGCGGCCCAGCGAAACCAGCCCATATCAGGCGCGCCGTACGACTTCCTCGACCATCGGAGCTACGACCGTAGCGTCATTGGCGGCTTCGACAACCACGGTGCCAAGCCCGGCAGCCGGTGCGTGCGCACCGAGCCGACCCGAAGGGAGATATTCGGCCGCAGTGGCCGCGCAACGACCACAACACGTCGCGACCCCAAGCTGCTCTCGGAGGTCGGACATTGTGAGCGCACCACCCGCTACTGCGGATTGGACCTGACGCTCGTTGATTGCATTGCAGATACAAATGAACATGAGAATAATTATCATCTTGAGCGCAAAAAAAATCAACTACTATTCATTGCTGTTAACCCCTAATTTGTATCTCGCCGCAAAAGCGCCACACTTGCAGTGACCGGTGGCAAAGTCGCCGCCGCAGGCTACAAGGCGAACCGTAAAAATCACGACTCCAGCCGGGCGCGAGCCTTGCGCCGGGTCGCCGCCTCAATTCCCGCCGCTTCCCGATACTTGGCAACGGTACGTCTGGCAATCGTAATCCCCTGATCGGCCAGGCACGCCGCCAGCCGGCTATCCGATAATGGCTTGTCCGCCCGCTCCTGCGCCACCAGCTTCCGAATCATGCTGCGCACTGCAGTGGCGGACGTCGAAGTGCCGCTCTCGGTATTGAGCGCCACGCCAAAGAAGCTTTTCATCTCCACGACGCCCCAGGGCGTCTGCAAATACTTCTGATGCGTCGCACGCGACACCGTGGACTCGTGCAAGCCCAGTTCCTGCGCCACATCCCGCAACAACAGCGGACGCATCGCCTGCGGACCGTGCTCGAAAAACGCCTGTTGGTGTTCCACCAGTACTTGCGCGACGCGCAGTATGGTTTCAAAGCGCTGGGCGACGCTTCTTAGCAGCCCATGGGCGCTTTGCAGCAACTGGCCATACATATTTGGGGCCGGTCCCTCGTGCACGGGCGCCACACTACCAGCTGCGGGCACGTCATGGGGTTCCGGAAACCGGCCTGCCACCCTGTCGCCGTCCCGATCAGGCGCTTCACGGCCCTGCATCAGCCACGTTTCATACTGAGTGTTGACGCGCAGGCGCGGCACGATGCTTGCGTTCAGGCGCGCGACCCAGCGTTTGCCCACCCGCCGCGCAATGACTTCAGGCACGACGTAATCCGCCTGCGAGCCCGCCCAGCCTCGACCAGGCTTGGGATCGAGACCAAGCAGCAGGGTACGCGTGGCCCGCAGTTGCTCATCGGAGCACGACAATACCCGCCTCAGTTGAACCAGATTTCCACCCGCCAGCAAATCCAGATGATGACTCACGAGCTCACACGCACATGCCAGAACTTCGGCCTTTGCCGATTCGTCGTTGACGCCCACCACCCCGCCTTCCAGCGCCTGCAATTGCAACAACAGGCACTCGCGCAAAGAGGTGGCGCCAACTCCGGGCGGATCGAATGACTGCAGCAGGCGCAGCGCGGCATGTAGTTCCTCCGGCTCCACCTCCAGTTGTGACGGCAAACAGGCGTGAATCTCGTCCAGGGGCGTGGCAAGGTACCCATTCTCGTCCAGTTCGCCAATCAGAAGCTCCACCAGCGCGCCATCGCGTTCCGAGGCGCGCGTCAGCCGCAACTGCCGGAGCAGATGCTGAGCCAGGGAATCGGACTGACTGACTTCGGGTAAGGCCGGGTACTCGCCGTCGGCCACCCGCGTGCGGGTGGCCGTTGCCAACACAGGCAGGTCATCCCTGTCCATCGCTTCCGGTTCCATCGGCAACGCTTCAGTGTCATACTCGTCATCGCGCTCAAGCAATGGGTTATCCTGCAATGCCTGCGCCACTTCCGCCTCAAGATCCTGCGCCGAAAGCCGCAGGAATCGGATTGATTGCCGCAGCTGCGGGGTTAGCGCCAATTGCTGGCTCTGACGCAAATCTAGGGACTGACGCGATAGCATAGGTAAAATAACCGGCATGAATACAACTACACAAAAGCAGCCCACCCGTCAGGACGACGCTATTTTGCGCAACGTACTGCTAAGGCTTACGGCGGCACAAAAAATTCTTTGCACTGTCGTGGTCGCCGTTGTCGTCCTGATCTGGTATGACCTTTTAAACCGGCTCATCGCCTTTGGCCACGGCATGGACTACACGGGCCTGCACGCGCTGGGTGCGCAAATTGTCGAATTCCTGAAGCGCTACAACCCATTTTTCTGGTGGGCCGTTGTGGTGCTCTGCACCCTGATTATTGCCTATTTCCTGCATGGGTTCATTCAAAGCACCCGGCGCTGGGCCCAGAACAAGCTAGTCAGCGCCGAAACCGTAGCCGAGCTTGTAGAGCAGCTTTCCACGCCCGCGCGGCAGGTGCTCAATTGGGCCTGGCAAGATCGTCGCAACCCCATAACCGTTGGCGATTTACAACGCGCACATCACGAACTGCGGATGGGGCGATTCGGCAAAATCGAACTGTCGGCCCGACAGGCCCAGCTTCTGGACGACAAGACCCCATAACATAGTGCCCTTGTGCGCTTGTCAAATGGCGCAAAATGTGGTTGACTATGAAGCATGAACCCCGCAGATTCTTCCTTCGCAAGCATCGTCGACCGCCACGCGGCCGGTTCTGTTGCGGGTACTCTTCTTTCGCGCCGCCCCCTGGCGCTGTCGCTACTGCTACTGACCGGTTGCCGAACCTAGCGTTCTGTGGCAGTTCGGCAGCCTGTATACGCCACCACGAGTCCTTTATTGCCTTAGGCTCCTCACCCGTGATCCGGGCGCTGCAACAGCCCACTGAGCAATAAAATATAAAATAACGTAAAAGTTCTGCAAAATAGGTGCATCACATGCTCTCCAATCCATCCGACAAATATCGCCCATTTGTGCCGTTCGCGCATGACTTCGCCGAACGCACCTGGCCCAGCAAGCGGATTACCCATCCGCCTATCTGGATGAGCACCGACCTGCGCGACGGCAACCAGTCGCTTATTGAGCCCATGAGCGTCGAGCGCAAGCTTCGCCTGTTCAAGCAACTGGTCAAAATCGGTTTCAAGGAAATCGAAGTCGGCTTTCCCTCCGCCTCGCAAACCGATTTCGATTTCGTGCGCAAGCTGATCGACGACAAGCTCATTCCCGACGACACGGCCATCATCGTGCTGACACAATCGCGTGAAGAGCTTATCCAGCGCACCGTTGAGGCGGCCGCTGGCGCAAGCAAGGCCATCGTGCACATGTATAACGCCTGCGCGCCGGCATTTCGCAAGATCGTCTTCAATATGAGCAAGGACGAGATCATCGAACTTGCCATAAGTGGTACCCGGCTCATCAAAAAATACACAGGCCAGCATCCTGAAACAAACTGGCGCTATGAGTACTCGCCAGAAGTCTTCAGCACGACCGAGCCCGAATTCGCGCTGCAGGTGTGCAACGCGGTAACGCAAGCGTGGCAGCCCACCGTCGATTCCAGGATCATCTTCAACCTGCCCGCCACCATCGAAGCCACTACGCCGAACACGTATGCGGATCAGATCGAGTGGATGCAGAACCGCCTCGAACATCGCGACCGCGTCGTTGTCAGCATCCACCCTCACAATGACCGTGGCACGGCCGTTGCCACGGCCGAGCTCGCGCTCATGGCCGGGGCCGATCGAGTCGAAGGCTGCCTGTTCGGCAATGGTGAGCGCACCGGCAATGTCGACCTTGTCACGCTGGCGCTCAACCTGTATACGCAGGGCATCCATCCCGGGCTCGACTTTTCCGACATAGACGAAGTACGGCGCTGTGTCGAATATTGCAACCAACTGCCGGTACATCCCCGTCACCCCTACGCAGGCGACTTGGTCTTCACCGCATTTTCGGGTTCGCATCAGGACGCCATTAAAAAGGGCTTTGCGCAGCAAAAGACGGATGCCTTGTGGGAGGTGCCTTACCTGCCCATCGATCCAGCCGACCTGGGCCGCAGCTACGATGCCGTCATCCGCGTCAACAGCCAGTCCGGCAAGGGCGGTGTCTCGTATCTGCTCGAGCACGAGCATGGTCTGATCCTGCCGCGACGCCTGCAGATCGAATTTAGCCGCGCCATTCAGCGCGTCACTGACGAAACCGGCTCCGAAGTTACTGCCGATGCGGTCTATGCGCTGTTCAGCAAGGAGTATCTCGGCCTCGAAAAGCCCTGGAAATTGGTGCGTCACCGTATTTCGGGCGACCCCAAGGCCAAGACAGGGCGGCAGTTCGCCATTGAAGTCGAACTGGAACGCGACGGCGTGAAGCACAACCTCACCGGCCGGGGCGATGGCGCCATAGCGGCGTTCGTCGACGCCCTGAATTTGGGCGTGCGCATCATGGACTATCACGAGCACGCCATCGGTACCGGCACGGATACACGCGCCGCATGCTACGTAGAGCTGCGTGTGGGTGAATCCAGTTCAGGATTCGGCGTGGGCACACATGTTGACATCGTCACTGCCTCGTTCCTTGCCATACTCAGTGCGGTCAACAGGCACTATCTGACCAAGGGCGCCGAAGTCCTGGCTGCCTGAGCCTGCGCTGAACCATCGCATCCGCAGCGCGCCTTTCGGGGCGCGCTTTTTTTGGGCGACCGACCTTGTAGCCGGAACCCGAAACGCGCACAATCAAATCACTGCGTGGCTGCTGCCACCTTCATCCTCAAAAATACCCTTCACCCTTGCGAAAACTTATGGTCACAACACCGTTGCCACACCATGCCTTTGCCCGCGCCGCGCTGCTCGCGGCAGCCGCCCTCGCATCATGCCAGGCTGCGGCTCAGCCCACGCCGAACCCATCTGCGCCGCCAGAACAATATTCAGCGGTTCCCGTACCCGCAGGACAGATCGACAAAGCGGTAGCCAGTCTGGACAAACTTGCCGACGACACCATGCACGAAAGCGGCATGCCCGGCATGGCCATTGCCGTGGTCGAAGGCGACAAGACGGTGTACGCCAAAGGCTTCGGAGTGCGCGAAGAAGGCAAACCAGCCAAGGTCGATGCCGACACCGTATTCCAGCTGGCGTCTGTCTCGAAGCCTGTAGGCGCCACGGTCATCGCGCAACAAGTCGGCAAGAAAGTCATTGACTGGGACACGCCCGTCGTCAAGTACTTGCCGTGGTTCGCACTGTCAGACCCCTGGGTTACCCAGCACGTCACTATCGGAGATCTTTATGCGCACCGTTCGGGCCTGCCCGACCACATTGGCGACAGCCTTGAAGCCTTTGGTTTCAGCACAAGGCAAATCCTTGAACGCCTGCGTTTCGTTCCACTTGCGCCGTTCCGGGTCACGTACGATTACACGAACTTTGGCATAACTGCCGCCGCTCACGCCGCGGCGGCCGCCGCCGGCAAAGACTGGAACGACCTGTCGCAAGAAGCCATCTACGGGCCCCTGGACATGACGTCCACCAGTTCGCGCTACAGCGACTTCATGCGCCGCGCCGACCGCGCCAGCAGCCATGTAAAAACGGCGCACGGCTACAAAGCGCTGTACACCATGCAGCCCGATGCGCAGACTCCAGCGGGGGGCGTCAGCTCATCGGTCAACGACATGGCTAAATGGATGAGCATGGTGCTTGGCAATGGCAAGTATCAGGGAAAGCAGATCGTCTCCAGCCAGGCGCTCTCAACCGCCTTCACACCCAAGATATCGACGGGGACGCCCAACTCGATGGCCGCGCGCGCAAGCTTTTACGGGTACGGGATCGGCGTCTCTGATCAGCCCTCGGGCCGCGTCCAGCTTTCGCACTCGGGCGCCTTCGAAACCGGAGCGGCCACCACTGTTCTGATGATTCCATCGCTGAAAGTGGGTATCGTCATACTCAGCAACGCCGTCCCCACAGGGGCCGTCGAGGCGCTAAGCATGGAGTTCGCCGACCTGGTGCAATACGGTCACATCACACGCGACTGGCGGACCGCCTATTCAAAAGCCATGGTCAACATACTCGCCCCCTCTGGCTCGCTGGCGGGGCAGGCCGCCCCTGCCCACCCACAGCCAGCACTGAAGCTGGACGCCTACGCAGGCACTTACGGCAACGAATATTTCGGCCTCGTGCAAATTGCCGCGAACAACAAGGGCAAGCTGACACTGACCGTCGGCCCATCAAAAACAACCTTTACGTTGACGCACTGGGACGGCAACCGATACGTATTCCCGATTGGCCCGCCGCTGGCGTCCGAAGGCTCGCGTTCAGCCGTGGATTTCGGCGTTGACGAAGCGGGCCTGGTCCAGACCATGCAGGTTGAATTCTTCAACACCGATGGGATGGGCCGGTTCACAAGGCGCTGAACATCACGCTGCAAAAGCGCCCAACTCGCGCCGCTTCAAGGTAGCCGCATCAACCCCCGCGCGTTGACGCACAAAAAAGCCACCCGCTGCAACAATGCTGCAGCGGGTGGCTTTTTCTTGGCGATGCGCGCTGTCTACCAGAGCGGAGCGGGCTCCCAGGTGACATCCGCCCGGTGCTCAAGTGAAACCTTCAGCATGGCCAACAATGGAAAGGCTCGCTGACGAAAGCTGACTGGCTGGAAGATGGGATGCTCCAGAGCGTCATCCTGATTTGTGCATTCCTTGGGCTCTTGCGCCTGCTTGAATGAAATGGCACGCTCGATTCCGTCTATGGCGTCGGGAAGATCGGCGTGAGTAATAACGCCACGTTCAGGGAGCGTATCGGTAAATGGCTTGCCTGCAGCCCTGAGGAGTGGCAGCGCGTGCTGTGAAAACATAAGAACTTCAGCAGCCGGCTTGGAGTGAAAGACGATAAGCATAGTCGGTTTCCCTCAATGGACTCATTTATACACTACACCAACATTTATCATCTGCCAAGCGCACTATACGAGTTTTCCCGCTTATGCAGAGAACGGCATGTCTAAAGCTTTTCCAGCCATTCAGGGTGCTGTAATCAGCCTCGCGCTGGCAACCCTGATACTCCCCTGCGCCTCCCTGGCGGAATCCACGTGCGGGCCATCAACCCTCGGCGCACCGTGTGCCGTTGGCGGCATCGCCACGCAAGCGGGCACCGAACCGGAACTCAACCTTGGCGCAGGTAATCCCGTTCATGTGATCACCGGAAACAAGTATCAAAACGAGGTCGACCTGCCACCTTCACTACGAGCCCCACTGCTCGAGGTTTCACGCCACTACAACTCACTTGATCACCGGCAGTCCGTGCTGGGTCAGGGCTGGGCGCTGGGCTATGACACGCGCGTGCACGTAATCGGCAACCGCTGGCAAATCGTCCAGGCCGACGGCAGCCGCATCATGTTTTCCGGGCTCAACGAATCTTCGCGTACAAACCGCCATGGCACCCTGACGCGCCGGGGCGCGCTATGGTTCTGGGTTTGGCCGGATAAACGGCAACTTACGTTCGACAGCCAGGGAAGGCTGATACGCCTGATTCGTGGCCCCGATCCTGCAACGGCAATCTCCCTGCGGCGGCACCGCGAGCCCGGGCCGATGCAAGGCGCCTTGCACAGCATCATCGACGACAACGGTCACGGCCTTTTCTTCGAGTACTTCATGCAGCATGGGCAAGCGTACTTGCGCCACGTCACCACGCCTGCCGGCACCTTCCGGTATCACTACGAGTTCGCGACGGGGCTGGCGGACCCATCCACCGTCAGCAGCAACCTGCGCCTGCGCGCCATTACCCGCCCCGATGGCATGCAGCGCCATTATCTGTACGAAGCACCGCTACAGGCCGGCAATCCGTTCCACCTGACTGGAATAGAAATCGTCCCGGCGGACCAGAAACGTAGCCGGCGCATCAGCACATGGGCGTACGATGCACAGGGGCGTGCAGTTCTATCCGTCGAAGGCAATCCGGACTCTGGGCGAAACGAAATTCACATCGACTACGTCCGCACCCCTGACACAAAGCAGGAAGGGCTGACCGTTGTACGCACGGGCCACGATCAGGCCACGCGATTCCGCACCGCACTGCAAGGCGGACGCCACGTCCTGCTCGAGGTCAGCGGGATGCCCTGCCCGGGTTGCGCCGCCCCCGGCAGCCGGGCAAGGTACGACACGCACGGCAGGCTCGTCCAGATCAACGGCATGACCATTCGCCGCCACAACTCGGGGCACGTCCGCCAACTGGTGCCCATTGCGCCCGGCTGGCCCGGTCTGGCGCTCGATTACAACCAGGACGGCCTGCGCACGTCGTGGCGTTCGCAATCAAGCGGCACCGAAAGAACCGTGCACGGCAGCCGCCGCCAGGTACTGCGCCGCCTGTTTGCCAATGGCGACCGCTGGGACTACTCGTACGACGCCCGTGGGCGACTGACGGCGGTCAACGCGGCCAAGAGCGACGACAGACAGGAAACCCGGCTGTCATGGCAAGAGGGCAATCTGGTGCGCATCGAGCATGCCAACGAAACCGAGACACGCCGGTACGACAAACACAAACGTGTCGTCGAGCGCGCGCTGGTGCGCAACGTGGGCGATTCGAAAAAACGTTATACGGAACGCTTCGACTACGACGCACTGAACCGCCTCGTCACCCACCACCTGCCCGAAGGCGGCACACTAAGCTATCAATGGGGTGAAGCGCAACGGCTTCTGGGAATTGTGTGGCACGACGCCGGCGGTCAGCGCCGCGTCGTCATCCAAAGCCAGCCTTCGGAGCCCGGGTACCGCTATGGAAACGGGCTGCAGCTGACCACCGTGCTGGACCGTGGCGAGGCTCGTCAGCTGGCGCTACGCAGCGGGCAAGGTCAGCTTTTGTGGCTGCAACGGCAAGGCTATGACGACCACGGCCGCGTCCACCACGAAACCCACCACACGGCACAGCATGCCGAGACCTGGCGCTATGCCTACGATGACTCGTCGCGCCTTATTGGCGCAGAAAATTTCGTACGGAAAGATTCAATACCCCACGAGCTTCACCTTGACGTCAACCAAGACATCGCCGCAAACGCCGGCACACCCGACGCCGCGACAACCACGCACTGGTATGCCTGGAACAGCGACGGCTCACTGGCCGCACGGCGCACCGGCACCACCACGCATAAGCCCGACATTCACTATGACGAAAGCGGATTACCCACCCGCGCAGGCGCCCGTACACTGCACTACGGCCCCGCGCGCCGACTCACTTCGGTAAGGGAAAAAGGCGAACTCCTTGCCACTTACCGATACAATGCTTTCGGACATCGCATCGGCAAGCGCACCGCCACTCATGCCACCGACTACTTCTATGTCAACAACAAACGCGTAGCCGAATCCGACTACCCCCCAAAAGCCGCATCGACGGCCCGTATCACACGCAGGTACATCTACGCCCACCATGTGCTGGTAGGGATTCTGGACTACACGGACGAAACGCCTCAGGGCGCACTTTACGCCGTGCATGCGGACCTCCTTGGCACACCGCGCCTGCTTACCGACGACAAGGGGACCATACGCTGGTTTGCCCGATACAGCCCAACCGGGCAGGCCGAGCAGCTGGCAGGCGACATGTCGCTCGCAGCCCGACTGCCGGGGCAATTCGTCGATGCCGAAACTGGCTGGCACGACAACCTGCTGCGCACGTACCTGCCTGAATCCGGTCATTACCTGGAACCCGATCCGCTGGGGCCCACGCCAAACAGCCAGGCCAGAGGTTACGCCGCCCAGAAGCCGCGCCAATACGTCGATCCGCTGGGCCTGCTGCTGTTTGCCTTCGACGGAACACGCAACAACCCCGAAACCCAAACCAACGTCTGGAAAATGAGCCAACGCTATCTGGACGGCCCGGTGTTCTACCACGCCGGGCCCGGCAATGCGTATCGTGCCGACTGGGACAGCATAACGGCCTACAGTGCGTCAAACATACTCGACACACAATGGTTGCGTTTGCTTGATGCGCTCGGCCAGCCGCCTTCAGAGCCGGGCGAAACCGTGCCCATCGACATCATTGGCTTTTCACGCGGAGCAGCGCTGGCACGCCATTTTGGCAATCTCGTCAACAGCCATATCGCCAACGGCCAGTTCTCGTACCAGGATGAACGGCGCGGTCTGGTCACAGCATGCGTGGACCTGCGCTTCATGGGCCTGTTCGACACGGTTGCACAGTTCGGGCTGGGCGGCATCCGCAATGCCGACTATGACCTGAGCATTGCACCGGCTTGGGGTTGGGTGGCACACGCCGTGGCGCTACAGGAATATCGCCGGTACTTTCCGCTAAGCTCGCTGGAAGGTAGTGCCAGCCTTAACATGGTCGAAGCCCCATTCATAGGCGCGCATGCCGACATCGGTGGAGGCGTCAGCCGCACACAGGCCAATGCGGGCGCCACGGACGAGCAGGGCGACCTCTCTGACGTGGCGCTGAACTGGATGCTCTGGCAAGCCCGTTCCATAGCACTGCGCTTTGACGAGGGCCCGCCAGAACAAAGCGAAATCACTCACCCCATCGTCCATGACCAGCGCAGTACCGCAACACGTCCACAAGGCGGCGACCGCCCCGTCGATTCCGCTGATGGCAACACGCTGAATCGCTACCAGGAAGAGCACCCGCGCCTTGGCCGCACAGCCAGGCAGCAGACCGAAAAGCTGATTGACCGCTACGAGGGCTGGCTGACTGACACAGCCAATGAAGTAGGCACGGTCGACATGTCGGGCTACGCGCTATGGCTGCAAAATGAACTTGGTTGGCGAAGCATGCCAGCCTGACCTGCGTTTTGGTAACAATATCGCACAGCGGGGCGCAGGCGCGCGCCGCTCGGGAAATCACGCTATCATTTACATCTTTGCGGCTATCCGTTCAACCGAGCGACGCATGTCCGGCAAGGGCAAGGCGCCCGGCACGTCCCGGCACGCCGCACCCTCCATCCTCATTTGACTGGCATATGCTTTCTGGGCAACAAGAGCAACTTATCTCCATTATTCGTGCGGCTGTCACGCAAGTTATTCCGGGCGCCACGCCCAGTGTCCTGCTCGAGCGACCCAAAGTGGCGGCGCACGGAGACATGGCCACCAATGTGGCCATGCAGCTGGCCAAGCCGGCCAAACGCAATCCGCGCGAGCTGGCCCAGCAAATCGCCGATGCCATCATGGCGCAGTCCGACGCCGCACAGCTCGTTGCTTCGTGTGAGATTGCCGGGCCCGGATTCATCAACTTCAGACTGACCAACGGTGCCCGTCAGGCCGTGCTGAATGCCATCAAGGGCGAAGGAACGAAATTTGGCACCGCAGCGGCCAACCACGAAAAAGTCCTCATCGAATTCGTCTCTGCCAACCCGACCGGACCACTGCATGTGGGGCATGCACGCCAGGCTGCGCTAGGTGACTCGCTGTGCCGCCTCTTTGCCAGCCAGGGCTACGATGTGACGCGCGAGTTCTACTATAACGACGCAGGCAACCAGATCAATAACCTGGCCATCAGTGTGCAGGCGCGCGCCCGCGGTGTAGCACCCGATTCTCCCAATTTCCCGCCTGAGGGCTACAAGGGTGACTACATCGTTGATATAGCCAACGATTTCACGGCAGGCAAAACGGTTCAGGCTGCCGATGGGCAATCCATAACCGCCAGCAAAAACCTTGACAAGCTGGACGACGTTCGCAAATTCGCCGTGGCTTACCTGCGCCGTGAGCAGGACCTGGATCTGCAGGCCTTCAACCTGAAATTCGACAACTTCTACCTGGAGAGCTCGCTATACACAAGTGGCCGGGTCGACAAGACCGTGCAGGGTCTTGTCGCCAACGGTCACACCTACGAAAGCGAAGGCGCCCTCTGGCTACGCACCACAGACCTGGGCACCGGCGACGACAAAGACCGCGTCATGCGCAAGACGGACGGCAGCTACACGTATTTCGTACCCGACGTGGCCTATCACGTCGCCAAATGGGAACGTGGCTTTCATCATGCCATCAATATCCAGGGCAGCGACCACCACGGCACCGTGGCGCGCGTACGGGCCGGACTGCAAGGCCTGAATTTGGGTATCCCCAAAGAATTTCCCAGCTACATCCTGCATAAAATGGTGCGCGTCATGCGCAACGGCGCTGAAGTCAAAATTTCCAAACGTGCCGGCAGTTATGTCACGATGCGTGACCTCATCGACTGGGTGGGCCAGGATGCCGTGCGCTATTTTCTTATACAGCGCCGCGCCGATTCGGAATTCGTCTTCGACATTGACCTGGCCTTGTCCAAAAGTGAAGAGAACCCGGTCTACTACATTCAGTATGCGCACGCGCGCATCTGCTCCATACTGAACTCGCTGGGCGACATGGCTGGCCGTATCGCAAACGCCGATGTCTCGCCGTTGCAGGCGCACAGCGAACTTGCCCTGTTGCAGCGCCTGGCCGAATACCCCGGCACGGTGGCGCTGGCCACACACGAAATGGCGCCTCACCACATCGCCTTCTGGCTGCGCGACTGCGCGTCGGACTTTCACACATGGTATAACGCCGAGCGAATTCTGGTGGACGACGAAAGCCTGAAACTGGCGCGCCTGCGCCTCGCCCACGCAACCCGCCAGGTTCTGGCCAATGGCCTGGACCTGTTGGGCGTCTCGGCTCCTGAACGGATGTAAGCTCTCACCATGGCACAAAACCGCCGCAAGGCTTCCAGCTCAAAATCGGGCAGTATCCTGTACGGTGTACTCGCCGGGCTGATACTCGGACTGGGCCTTGCCACGGGCGTCGCCTATTACGTCACCAAGGCACCCATGCCTTTCGTTGACAAGGTCACACGAGAAAAGGCGCAAACACAAATACCCGAGAACGTCGATCCCAACGGCGCGCTCCACGAAGCAGAGAGTTCGGGCAGCTCAGCCCCCAATGACACGTTGGCCAACGCCTCGCACCCCGGCACTCCTGGCAGCACAAACGGCAAGGCGGCCACTCCTTCGCTGAATGACGAAATCGGCGCGCTGCTGGTCACACTGGGTGCACCCGAACCCACCGACAAAAAGGGTGCGGCCGCACCGGCTTCGACCCCAACACCGGCGCCGGATCACTCCGCGGCACCGGCCCCAGCGGCTGCGCCGGCCACGCCACGCAGTACCACCAAAGCGACCGTGCCGCCCGCCAAGCCCGCCGAGACCAAAGCTGAGGACAAAAAATCCGCCAAGCTCGCGTCAACGCAAACAACGTATTATCTACAAGCCGGCGCATACCGCTCGGCCAAGGACGCCGATGCCATCAGGGCACAGATAATATTGCTGGGCCTGCCTGTACAGGTGCAAAAAGTGCAGGCCGGCGGCGCCACCCTCAACCGCGTGCGGGTTGGCCCCTTCAAAGGCATTGACGAAATGAACCGCTCGCGCGCACGTCTGAGTGAAGCCAAAATCGACTCTTCGGTTGTACGCCCCTAAGCCAGAATACCGTTTGAACTCGCCGACCGCATACCGGTCATAATTGATACTCGTCGCACAGGATCCAAGTCATGTCACTGAAACGCTTCTTCTTCCATTTCATTGCTGTTGCCGCCGCAGGCATGTCCCTCATGCTGGCCCCTGCCGCACAGGCCCAAACTGCAGGCCACGAATACGTAACGCTTAATCCGGCCCAGCCTTCCGACACGCCCAACAAGATTGAAATTCTCGAATTCTTTGCCTATAGCTGCCCGCATTGCGCCGCCATGCAGCCCATGGTGGAAAAATTTGCCAAGACGCTCCCCCCCAACGTCGTGCTGCACCAGGTGCCGGTTGCATTCAACGCCAGCATGACCGACCTGCAGAAGCTGTATTACTCGCTCGCTGCCATGGGCCGGCTTGACCTTAATGATCAGGTCTTTGACGCTATCCACAAAGAACACAAATCCATATTCCAAGCCAAGGCCATTGCCGATTGGGTCGTCAGCAAGGGCATCGACCGCGCCAAATTCGAGGCCGTTTACAACTCATTCGGCATCAACGCGAAAATCCAGCGCGCCGACGAACTGACCAAGACCTACAAGATAGAAGGCACTCCAAGCCTGGCAATAAACGGGCAATATGTCGTGTCGCCGTCCATGACGAACAGCTATCAAGGCACGATCGACGTGGCTCAAAAGCTGCTCGACAAGGTGCTGAAGGACAAGAAGTAAATCGGCGAATGCGGGCGCCGCTTCAGGCCTTGGCCTTATCCAGGGCCTGAGACAGATCGGCGATCAGGTCATCAATCGACTCCAGGCCAATGTGCAGACGCACGACGGCATTGTCAGTAGCCGTCCAGTAACTGTGGAAAGCCAGTGCAGAATGGTCGACCAGTTCGACCAGACTCTCGAAGCCACCCCACGAATATCCGATTCCGTAAAGCTTAAGGGCGTTGACAAAGCGCCGTGCCTGTTCGTTGTTCAATGCAAGCTCGACGGAAAGCATGCCGTTGGAGCCACGGCAATCACGCTGCCACAAGGTATGGCCGGGATCCTGCGGCCACGCGGGGTGATACAGGCGGACCGTCTCCGGGCGCGAGGCGAGAAACTCACACACCTGCAAGGCATTCCGCGCGTGCTCGCGCATGCGTATCGGCAAAGTACGCACGCCACGCAGGGCCAGCCAGGCATCGTCCGCACTGATCGAATATCCCATTGCATAATGGGTTTCGCCAACTCGGCGTACAAGCTCGGGGTCGTTCACCATGACCGCGCCCAGCATCAGGTCGGAATGCCCGCCCACATATTTGGTTCCTGCCACCACCGACACGTCAACGCCCAGGTCAAGCGGCCGGTACACATAGCCCGAACCCCAGGTGTTGTCGGTGGCCAGCACCAGCTTGTGTTCCCGGGAAAACTGCGCCAGGGCCGGAATATCGAGCATTTCAAACAGTAGTGACCCGGGCGACTCAACATACACCATACGGGTATTCGGCCGCAGCTGGGATGCCATCTGGTCAGGCGTGGCCGGGCAATACGACACCTCAATGCCCAGGCGTCGCAGTACGGTCTGATCCAGGCGCCGCACGGGCCCATAGGCACAATCGGCCACAATCACGTGGTCGCCCGTATTGAGCAAGGCCAGAAACGCCAGCGTGACTGCTGACAAGCCGGAAGGAGCAAGAAAGCCGCGCTGCGCCCCCTCAAGTTGACAAAACACCCGTTCCAGCGCGGCATGCGTGTCCATGCCGGCACGACCGTATGTAGCTACACGCTCGCCGCGCGCCCAATCAGACAACGCCTCATCCAGAGCCTCCATGCTGGCGAATCGGACCGTACTGGTCCGCATGGAAGGCAGCGCCACCGGCGCCGACTGTGTTTTGGGATTAAACTCGGCAAGGCCGGAATGCTGCAGCTGAGTTTCTAGACGCGTAGGACCGGTATGAGTCATGACTTCTGAAGGTAGTTTGAATTGCGAAAGGCCCTGCATCAAACTAGCCAGACAGGGCACTACACCCTCTGCAATTGATCCGGACCACGGTTAAAACTACCACATTTTGGCATGCGCGGCGGTTCGCACGACGACAGAAAGGCATACCCCGCACTTTTATTTACGACTATGCTTACTTTTGAAATTGCGTTGTCATTTTTCGGCATTGCACTTTTACTGGCCCTGGCGCCAGGCCCCGACAACGTCTTCGTGCTCATGCAATCGGCCATGTGGGGGCGCAAACCCGGCATGCAGGTGGTGCTGGGTCTGTGCACCGGTCTGGTCGGCCACACCGTTGCGGTGGCTGTCGGCCTGGCGGCGCTGTTTGCCGCATCGGCAACGGCCTTCACCGCGCTCAAGCTGGTGGGTGCCGCCTACCTTGTCTACCTGGCATGGGAAGCGTTTCGCGCCAGGGCCAACACAGAGCAATCCGCAAAGCCGCCGCGGCAGAGCGGCGCCACGCTTTACCGACGCGGCATCATCATGAACCTGACCAACCCCAAGGTGTCACTCTTTTTTCTGGCCTTCCTGCCGCAATTCACCTCACCGGCGCGCGGCTCGGTCGCCCTGCAGACGCTCAGCCTGGGCGTGCTGTTCATCCTGGCCACGCTGATCGTCTTTGGCGGCATTGCTTTTTTTTCGGGCGCCTTCGGCGAACAAATACAACGATCGGCCAAAGCGCAGCGCCTGCTCAACGGGTTTGCGGGCACCGTGTTCCTGGGCCTGGCGGCAAAACTGGCCCTCGCTGGCCGTTAATGCCCAGCCACACTGAACCGGACAACACCGTCATCGCCAACGACGCGCGCAAGCGTGCCTTGGTAATACAGCATATGCAAATGGGCTAATGCTTCACCCAACGCAAAGGTGATCTGGTGCGTATCCAGCTTGCGCCGGAACATGATGGGCACAATATCGTTGGCACTGCACGGCACGCGACACGCCGCCAGAACTTCTTCCAGGCGCGCGGCGTGGTGCGCGTGTTGCTGGGCAACGCGTTCATGCAGCCCTTTGAACGGGCGGCCATGCGAAGGCAGCACCAGGGTGTCTTCGGGCAGGTCATCGAACCGTCGCAGCGACTTCAAGTACAAAGGCAGCGGGTCGGCCTCGGGCTCGAAGCTGAACACACTGATGTTGGTCGAAATACGTGGCAGCACCATGTCGCCCGACACCAGCACTTTCAGGGTGTCGCAATACAGCGCCGCATGTTCGGGTGAATGGCCGTAGCCCACGATGACACGCCAGGGACGACCGCCAATGACAATCTCGTCGTTATCCATAATGCGAATGAATGTGGGGGGAGTATCCGCCACCAGACTCGGATAATAGGAACTGCGCTTGCCGATTTCCTCTTCTACTTTTGGGTCGGTGAGGCCGTTGCGCACAAAATGGGCAAGGGCCGTCTCACCGCCCGCACCACTTTCGGACGATCCGGGTGCGGCAGGACGCGACCAAAGGCGAGCCACCATGAACTCGGTCATCGTGATCCAAAGTGGAGCATCCCAGCGCTGGCAAAGCCACCACGCCAGACCCACGTGATCCGGATGCATGTGTGTGACCAGAACACGCAATATGGGCAGGCCTTCGAGCGTCGTCTCAAATACCTGCTCCCATAAAGCCTTGACGTTGTCACGCGTAACGCCTGTGTCGATCACCGTCCAGCCCTGCCTGCCATCGATCTCGTCACGCAGCAGCCAAACGTTGATGTGGTCCAGCGCAAAAGGCAAAGGCAGGCGCACCCAGCGTACGCCATCGCTTACGGTAACGGCATGCCCGGGCTCGGGAATGGTATCGCCCAGGACATACGTCAGTTTTTGTTCATCGGGATTCATCAACTATCTCCAAGCTTATGCTGCAATGCAGTATAGTTTAGGTTACGGTGGACGGTCACGTACTATAACCGCACGTGTCAGGTGCCACGATAAGCACGGCAACTCCTTTTGCCACCTGCGGGGTGCCCCCGAAACACCGCCACACTGCCAAACATGATCTATTCCGGCGACCACCAGCACATCGAATCGATGGAGTACCGCACCCTATCGGCACGAGCTGTGGCGCAGATCATCCTGAACGGCTTTGATCGCCACTACGCCTTGTTCCGGTATAGCGCGCAACGCGCCAAGTCGCTGTTCGAATCGGGCGGCTGGCGCGATATCCAGCAACTATCGCGCGAGCGCATCGAATATTACGACACCCGCGTCCACGAATGCACGTCCACGCTGAACGCCGCACTGAAGGGCAGCCACCTCATGCCTGGCCGCGACGACAATGCCACCCCCGAGCTAAGCGCCACACAGCAGGCGTTCTGGCAAAACACAAAGATCGAGTACATCACGCTGCTGGCCGGACACAAACAGCCCGAATGCGCCGAAACGTTCTTCAACTCGGTATCGTGCCGCATCCTGCACCGGGACTACTTCCGCAACGAATTCCTGTTCGTACACCCAGCCGTTTCTACCGAATACATCGACAGCAAGCTGCCCGCCTATCGCGTGTACTACCCGGCCACCGAAGGCCTGGAAAAGTCACTGATCAACATGGTGGCCGACTTCGGTCTGGCCGCACCCTTTGCCGACCTCCCCACTGACGCCCGTCAGGTGGCGCGCATGGCGGTGCACCAGTTGCGCCAGATCATCCCGCGCGACAGCGGGCAGCGCCTTGCTCCCGACTGCCAGATCCACGTGCTGAATTCCCTGTTCTTCCGGAACAAAGGGGCCTACATCGTGGGACGGCTCATCAATCATGCGGCGATCTTCCCGTTTGCCATCGCGCTGCTGCAAACACCCGCGGGCCTCGTTACCCTGGACGCCCTGCTGCACTCCGGCGACGACCTGAGCACGCTGTTCAGCTTTACCCGCGCCTATTTCCTGGTCGACATGGAAGCGCCTTCGTCATATGTGGACTTCCTGAGCACGCTGCTTCCACGCAAGGCCAAGGCCGAAATCTACAGTACCCTTGGCCTGCAAAAGCAGGGCAAGACCCTGTTTTACCGCGATTTTCTGCGGCACCTCACACATTCACACGACAATTTCGATGCAGCACCCGGAATCAAGGGCCTGGTGATGATCGTCTTCACACTGGCCTCGTACCCTTATGTATTCAAGCTCATACGCGACAATATTTCCAAGCCCGGCATGGATCACGCAACCGTGCGACGCAAATACCAGATGGTAAAACGGCACGACCGGGTGGGACGGATGGCCGATACCTGGGAGTACTCGCAGGTGGCTCTGCCTCGTGCGCGCTTTTCCGATGCATTGCTGCAAGAGCTGCGGCGCACCGTTCCCAGCCTGATCGACGAAACGGGCGAATCCATCATCCTGCGCCATGTCTACATCGAGCGGCGCATGACCCCGCTCAACCTGTACCTGGCACGCGCCTCCGACGCCGCCGCACAAGCCGCCGTCAAACAATACGGCGACGCCATCCGCGAGCTGGCCGCCGCCAATATTTTCCCGGGCGACATGCTCTTCAAGAACTTCGGAGTCACCCGGCTCGGGCGCGTCGTTTTCTACGACTACGACGAAATACAGCGCATGACCGACATGAACTTCCGGCGCATTCCGCCCGCACCCTACGAAGAAGCGGAGATGGCTTCCGAACCCTGGTACGCGGTGGGCGCCAACGATGTATTCCCGGAAGAATTCCGTACCTTTCTGCTTGGCAACGATCGCATCGCCCGCAGTTTCGAAAAATACCACGTCAACCTGCTGGAGCCAGAATGGTGGCAGGCCTGCCGCAGCCGGGCCAACCAGGGCCGTATCGAAGACATCTTTCCCTATGAAGAAAGCCGCAGGCTGCGCAGTGCTAAAGTACACTTGACGGCGTCAGGATCCCTCAATCCGCATCACTACACCACCGACTAGCCAGGAGCAAATCATGTCAGACCCAATTGTTCTAATTTCTGTCGCCCGCACGCCCATGGGCGGCATGATGGGCAGCCTTTCCAGCCTCGCCGCGCACCAGTTGGGCTCGGTCGCCATCAAAGCTGCCGTCGAGCGCGCCGGCATCAAACCCAGTGCTGTCACAGAAGTCATCATGGGTAACGTGCTCACAGCCGGAGAAGGCCAGGCCCCTGCGCGCCAGGCGGCATTGGGTGCCGGTCTGCCCATCAGTGCCAGTTGTTCCACCCTGAACAAGGTCTGCGGCTCGGGCATGAAGGCCGCCATGTTCGGTCATGACCTGCTGGTGGCGGGAAGCACCGATGTCGTCGTGGCGGGTGGCCAGGAGAGCATGAGCAATGCTCCCTACCTGCTGTTGCGCGGCCGCCAGGGCTACCGCTACGGCCACTCCACGGTATACGACCACATGGCGCTGGATGGGCTGGAAGACGCCTACCAGCGCGGTACGGCCATGGGAGTTTTCGCCGAAAGCTGCGCCTCGAAATATACGTTCACCCGCGAACAGCAGGACGCGTTCTCGCTCGAATCCCTGCGCCGTGCCAGCGCCGCCACGAAGGATGGCAGCTTCAAATGGGAAATCGCCCCAGTCACCATCACCGGCCGCAAGGGCGATACGATCGTGGACGTCGACGAAGGGCCCACCAAGGCCAAACCCGAGAAAATCCCGACACTGAAACCCGCATTCAAAAAAGATGGCACAGTCACGGCGGCCAATTCATCCTCCATTTCCGATGGCGCAGCCGCCATGGTGCTGATGCGCGAATCCACCGCCAAAGAACTGGGTGCCAAGCCCCTGGCCCGCATCGTGGGGCACAGCCAGCACTCACAGGAACCCGAATGGTTCACCACCGCACCTGTGGGCGCCGTGAACAAGCTGCTCAAGAAAACCGGCTGGAACGCCAAGGACGTCGACATCTACGAAATCAATGAAGCGTTTGCCGTAGTCACGATGGCCGCCATGAAAGAGCTCAACCTGGATCCGGCCAAGGTCAACATCCACGGGGGCGCCACGGCGCTGGGCCATCCCATTGGCGCATCCGGCGCACGCCTTATCACCACGCTCGTGGGCGCACTGCGCAAAACAGGCGGCAAGCGCGGCATCGCTACCCTGTGTATCGGTGGCGGCGAGGCCGTGGCCATTGCTCTTGAAATGCTGTAAAGGCAAGTCCTGCCGGGGAGCAGCCCCAAACTCATTCGGGCTGCTCCCCATCCACGTCACCCCCTGATCAAACAGCGTATTTCAACGCTGCCCGGCGGCAGACGCACGCTTCGCTGCATCAACGGCTATACCGCCCGCCTATCAATACGCGTACTTCAGCTCAGCATAAATTGTCCGTTGCGGAAACGGATGGTACAGGTAGTACTTGCGGTTGTTCAGGTTGTCCGCGCCAACCGCGGCGCCCCAGTGCTTGTTGAACTGGTAATGAATGCGGGCGTCCACAACCAGGAAGCTCTGGAAACCCTGATAGGTACCGGGGTTGACGTCGCTATTGTCCACAGTTGCAAAAACCCGGCTGCTGTATCGGGCCGCCGCCGTGAATGTCCACTTGTCATCCGGTCGATAGGTTGCAACGAGCGTGGCGCGCCAGGCGGGCACATATGGCGTCTGCTTGCCAACGGCAGTGCTTCCGGGAGAGGCCGGAGCGTAGCCGTTGTCTTCAAGAATCCGGGCGCGTACATAGGTGACGTTGCCCGATAACGACAACCCCGTGACCAGCACATCGTCAAGCGCACCGGCCAGCTCGACGCCCGTCTCGCGCGTCCTGTCCACGTTTTGCGTAAAGGAAACCGGCGTCGGAAAGCCCGGAATGGTCGAAGTCTGCGAGATCAGCGCGTTCGACACATGTTCGTCAAACACGGACAGGCGCAGCCTGCCCTGGCCAGTGTCGCGCTCGAGCGCCAATTCACTCGAAAGCACGTTCTCGGGGGCCAGGAATGGGTTGGCCTGCATAAAGGTGGAGCCCGTCTGCACGCTCTGATACAGCTCCCCGACAGTAGGAAAACGCACGGCCTTGCCGAACGATCCCGTCACCGACCAGGTATCGTCAACGTCCCATCGCAACGACGCCTTGGGTGAAAAGCTGGTTCTCGTCATACCCGGCTGATGGATCGAAACCGGAACCCCGTCACTGCCGGTGGAATAATTCAAGCCATCGCTGGCGCGCCACATTTCATACCGGCCGCCAAGCGTCGCGGTAAGCGCCGGCGCCAGACGCCATACGTCCTGCAGCCATACCGCCGACGTGCGCGTGGTGCCTCGTGAGTCGCCGTAAAGTGCGCCGCTGCCACCCGAAGGCCAATCCGTCGTGCTGAAAGTCGGGCTTACGAGCTTGAACTGATCGTAATGCGCACCAAAACTCACAATATGGTCACCCTGAAGGCTCTGTGGTCGCCAGACGCCCTTAAGATCGACGGTAGTCCAGCCGGTACCCCTCATGTCCGTGGTTCGCCCCGGTCCGCCCGACAGCCCCCCCGGGTAGGCGCCCGTGGAAAGACGGCTCAGGTCCTGCAGGTAATACATATTGCTGACGACCAGATTCCAGCCAAAATGCCCCTGGGTGGTGCCTTTGACGTTCAGGCTCTGCATCAGATGTTCCTGCTCCAGGTTGTTGCTGGAAAACCGGCCGGCAATGCTGCTGGCGCTGTAATCGTAACCGCCGATATTGACGTGGCTGTTGTCAACGGCACCGTAGTACGGCGCGCCGTCGGCCGTACTTAAATACGTCTGAGCGCGGGCCTTCGAATTATTCTGCCAATACCCCAGCGAGTATGTCGCATTGACGGTTGGCGTGAAATCGTACGACAGCTTGAAGGTGGCATTGTCCTGCACTGTATGAACGAAATTACCTGCCCCCAGCACCTGAATGGCACCGCCAGTCCGATTGCGATCCGCGTAGGCGCCGTCAATAACGGGCAGGCCGGCGCCAGCACGCGCTGTCGACTGGCCCAGCGTGGCGAACGTCATCGGCTGGCTGAAGCTATCAAGGTGTCTGGCACTTAGCCACCACGCCAGCTTGCCGGAACGGTCGCCCAGCGTCGCGCTGTATTGCTGTGCAGACTTGTCCGCGCCAGTTCCATACAACCCAAAATTCTGGACGGCGCCGATGACATCTATGCCGGCCTCGAACTTTGTTGGCATGCGTGTCGTTATCTCGGTCACTGCGCCGTACGAATTGCCAGGATACGCTGCGGCAAAGGGGCCGTACATGACATCTATGCGCTCGACCTCCTGCGGGGCGACCATGAACCACTGCGGCGAACCATTCTGATTATTATTGTTGAGCAACGCCGACAGCAGGACCCCATCAGCGTAGACCAGGCTGCGCGCGCTGGCGTTGATGCCCGTCGTGCGCGTTGCCATGGGCGCCTGTGTATCGCCGATGTAGCGCTTACGTACCAGGACGTTCGGCAGATATTTCAGCGCGTCTTCGGTGTTCACCACGTTGATGGTTCGAGCAATATGCTCCGCCGTCACACTTTCGGTCGTCTGCGGCAGCTGGTTCTCATCGGCGTATGAACGTGTGCCGGATACCGTGATGGCGGACAGGCTCTGTACGTCAGCCGCGCTGGTCGGCGCAGCAACCGTCGCGGCGCCAGCCAATGGCTGGACAGCGCCAAAAATAAAAATCGGCAGCACTGCGCACAGCGTGCGCGACGCCAACCCGCGTCCGGCCGCCTCATCGGCTGCAGCGGCGTGGCCTCGATCCCGTAGCGATCGTGCTACCGGCAGATCGGCACACTCGCGCAATCGAATGATGTCATTCATAGTGGTTTTCCACAAGCGGCCTTGCCGTTCCCCATCCGGATCCACCGCGGACGCAAGGCCAACACGGCCGGCAGATCGGTCCGAAGCAATCAGAATGGAAGGGAACACAGCTGGGCCGAAGTCGCCTTTACGGCGACGGGCCACGCCCGGGATTGAACCCGGATGTGGACACATGCCCGCCAGTCAGGAAAACAGAACGGGGGGTGCGCGCGGATGCGCCGGCGCGTAGGCAACAGGTGGGTAGACCACAAAAAACGTTGTGGCCGCTGAGGGGAGATACCGCCCAGAGGCCGCAACCGGCAGGTGTGGCACCTGGGGTAGCGGCATGTGCTGTGCAAGCAGACCACAATAGCCGCAGGCCTTCAGATTCAGGGTCGAATGGCTGCCCTGGACGCCGCGATCCACCTCGGTGCCTTGCGCACCCTGGTGACCATCGGCATAGCAATACGAAAGATTCAGCGCCGGTTCATCATGCCCTTGCATGCCGTACGACACAATGGGCATGGCCAAACCGAGCCACATGGCAATCAGCCCAAGCCACGCGGTAAGTTTGTTGTGCGAACGAAACGACATGAACGAGAATTATTTTTATTTGACCGCGGCCATTATAGATGCAGGAGTAACATGTCGCAATCATTAGCCACGGCACCACACCTCTTCCGACCTCAAATATCGGCCCGAACGTTTGCGTCTATACTGGGCCTCATCGCATAATCCCGAATTGCCCACAATGGCTATTCGGCGTAAAGTCAGCCCAGACAAATAGAGCCTACTTTACCGGTTAACCTGTTTACCTGCGTAAACACAGTCTGGGGCAACCTGAGCCGCTTATGTTCGACATACTGGTTTACTTATTCGAAAACTACTACACCCCTCAGGCCTGCCCCGATGCCGACGTTCTGGCGCATAAGCTGGCGGCGGTGGGGTTCGAGCACGAAGACATCAACGAGGCGCTCGGGTGGCTGTATGGCCTGGCTCAAACCACCGAGCAGTGCATTACGCTTGCCCAAACCACCCAAAGCAACGGCCATCGCATCTTCACCGATAGTGAATACCAGGCCCTGGGTACGGAAGCCATCGGATTCATCAGCTTCCTTGAAAGTTCGGGTGCGCTACCGGCCGTTTTGCGCGAAATCCTCATCGAGCGTGCGCAAGCCGCCAACGAATCTCCGGTCCCCCTCGAAAAAATCAAGATCATAGCGCTCATGGTGCTATGGAGCCAGGAGGCCGAAATCGACCATCTGGTGCTCGAAGAGCTGCTTGCCGACGACCGCTCCCGGCCCTCTCACTAATCTTCTTTCAGTCCGGTCTTGCCGTATCCGCCCAGTGCCTCGCCGGTCCACCCAGGCTACGTGGGGCGGTTCGCCCCAAGCCCCAGCGGTCCGCTGCATCGTGGCTCGCTGGTTGCGGCCATGGCCAGTTTTCTTGACGCCCGCGCGCACAACGGTCGCTGGCTGCTGCGCATCGAAGACATCGACACGCCGCGAATCGTTGCGGGGGCCGACCAGCTCATCATGGCCCAACTCCAGGCCCTGGGTATGCCCTGGGACGGTCAACCCGAGTGGCAGTCGCAGCGCCACACCATTTACCAGACCGCATTCGACACCCTGGAAGCACAGCAGCAACTGTATGGCTGCGCGTGCACCCGTCAACAGACCAGCGGCCGCGCCTACCCGGGAACCTGCCGCAACGGGCTGCATCCCGGTCAGCAAATACGCGCCTGGCGCTTTCGGGTTCCTGAAGGAATCGTGCGCTTCGACGACCGCTGGCTGGGGCCACAGCAACAAAATGTGGCAAACGACGTCGGCGACTTCATCCTGAAGCGTGCCGATGGACTGTGGGCCTACCAGTTTGTCGTTGTCGTGGACGACTGGAAGCAGAATATCACCGACATCGTCCGCGGCGCCGATCTGTTAAGCTCCACGGCAAGGCAGCAGCTGCTGGCCCGCCGCCTGGGCGCGCCCTGCCCGCGCGTCATGCACGTGCCGCTGGTTCTGGACGGGCACGGACGCAAACTGTCCAAGCAAAACCACGCTATGGCCCTGGACGGTGCAAACCCTGTGAAAACACTGAACAAAGGATGGCAACACCTGGGGTTCGAGCCGCTGTCAAATGTCAATTCCACAGAGGCATTCTGGAGCGCGGCAATACCCAAATGGGCTATCCGCTTCAACATTTGATATATTAATTTAGAGAACTATCCGGACTCATGGCCGGGTCATTACTACGAAACATGCGTATTAGCGTCATAATTGCCAAGCATTGCAGCGCCCGGATCCTATCCCTTTCAGGCACGATGCAACACTTCACACCTATTGCGGCTTGCATTGTGCGTTTGTCCACCCGTATGATCCGCGCTATCACTGCTGTCAATGCAGTCATTGGACATAAATGAACAAAACGCTGATCATTGCCGAGAAACCCTCAGTCGCCCTAGACATCTCCCGCGCCCTGGGTGGCTTCAAACGGGAGGGCGACTATTTTGAAAGTGAGCACCATGTGCTCTCTTCAAGTGTCGGCCATCTCCTGACATTAGTGGCACCCAACGACCCGGTACGTGGCAAATGGAGCTTCGCCCACCTGCCTGTCATCCCGCCCCAGTTCGAATTGGGGCCGGCGGACAAGCGCTCGGCTGAACGCCTCAAGTTGTTGGTCAGGCTGTTGAAGCGCAAAGACGTCACCGCCGTCATCAACGCCTGCGACGCGGGCCGCGAAGGCGAGCTCATCTTCCGTTACATCATGCAATACTCGGGCGTAAAAAAACCCGTGCAACGGCTCTGGCTACGCTCCATGACACAGGCGGCCATTCGCGAGGCGTTCCAAAACCTGCGCGATGACGAAACCATGAAACCACTGGAAGCCGCGGCGCGTTCGCGCGCCGAAGCGGACTGGCTGGTCGGAATCAACGGCACGCGGGCCATGACCGCCTTCAACAGCAAGGATGGCGGCTTTTTCAAAACTCCCGTCGGCCGGGTGCAGACTCCCACCCTGGCCATCGTTGCCGAGCGCGAAGAGCGCATCCGTGGCTTCGTCTCGCGCGACTACTGGGAAGTGCACGGCACCTTCGTCGCCGCCGCTGGCATTTACACTGGCCGCTGGTTCGACCCAAAATTCACCCGCAACGAACAGGACGCCGAACAGCGTGATTCGCGCCTTTGGTCGCTGAACGCGGCACAGACCATCGTGGCAGCATGCCGCAACCAGCCGGGCCACGCCAGCGAAGAATCCAAGCCCAGCACTCAGATGTCGCCGGCGCTGTTCGACCTAACGTCCCTGCAACGCGAAGCCAACTCACGCTTCGGATTCTCGGCCAAAACCACACTGGCGCTGGCGCAAACCCTGTATGAGCGCCACAAGGCCCTCACCTACCCACGTACCGATTCGCGCTACCTGCCCAACGACTATCTGCAAACCGTCAAACAGACCACACAGGCCCTTGCCCAGGGAGGCTCCTCCGCGGCAGCCAGCGTACAACCTTTCGCCCAGCAGCTGGACAAAGAAGGCTGGATCAAGCCCAACAAGCGCATCTTCGACGACAAAAAGGTATCGGACCACTTCGCCATCATCCCCACACTGCAAATTCCGCACGACTTGAGCGAAGCCGAGGGCAAAATCTACGAACTCATTGCACGGCGCTTTCTGGCCGTGTTTTTCCCGGCGGCCGAATTTCGCGTCACCACCCGCATCACCGAAGTCTCGGGACACCATTTCAAAACCGAGGGCAAAGTGCTGGTGGCTCCCGGCTGGCTGGCCATCTACGGCCGCGAGGCCCAGGGCGACGACACCACGCTGGTGGCTGTGGCCAGGGATGAAACCGTCAAGACCGACGAAATCGAAGCCAAAGGCCTCGCCACCAAGCCGCCCGCACGCTACACCGAAGCCACGTTGCTCTCGGCAATGGAAGGAGCCGGCAAACTGGTCGACGACGAAGCCCTGCGCGAAGCCATGTCCGAACGCGGGCTCGGCACACCAGCTACCCGGGCAGCCATTATCGAAGGTCTGCTCAATGAAGGCTATCTGCGCCGTGAAGGACGCGAGCTCGTGCCCAGCGCCAAGACGCGCCAACTCATGACGTTGCTGTCGGGCCTGGGGATCAGCGAACTTACCTCGCCCGAGCTCACCGGCGAATGGGAGCACCGCCTCAAGCAAATCGAACAGCGTCAGCTTGACCGCGAAGCGTTCATGCGCGAAATCGCACAAATGACGCAGATCATCGTCAAACGCACCAAAGAATACGAACGCGACACCGTACCGGGCGACTACGCCACACTTAAAACGCCCTGCCCGAAATGCGGCGGCGTCGTAAAGGAAAACTATCGGCGCTACGCCTGCACCCAATGCGATTTTTCCATTGGCAAGCACCCGGGCGGCCGCACTTTCGAAATCTCCGAAGTCGAAACGCTGCTCGAAAAGCGCGAGCTGGGGCCGCTGTCAGGCTTCATCAGCAAAATGGGCCGGCCTTTTTCGGCCCTGTTACGCATCACCGACGAATACAAGCTCGAGTTCGATTTTGGCCAGAACGACGCTGAAAATGCCGAGCCCGTCGACTTCTCGAATCAGACGTCGTTGGGCGCATGTCCAAAATGCGGCAGCCGCGTCTTCGAGCACGGCATGAACTATGTGTGCGAAAAGTCGGTTGGCCCGGATCGAAGCTGCGACTTCCGCTCGGGCAAAATCATTTTGCAGCAAGAAATCTCACCGGCGCAAATCGTCAAACTGCTGGAAACCGGAAAGACGGATTTGCTCGAGGGCTTCGTTTCCAGCCGTACCAATCGCAAGTTCAAGGCATTCCTGACCAAGCAGCCCAACGGCAAGATCGGCTTTGAATTCGAAGCGCGTCAGGCCAAACCCGGCGCCAAGAAGGCGGTGGCAAAAAAAGCAGCGGGATCCGCCGCACAATCGCCCGCCACGGCTTCCAAAGACGCCGCGAAGAAGGCGGCCAAACCTTCCGCTGGTAGTGGCAGCACGGCGGCAAAAAAAGCCGCCACCAAGACAGCACGCAAAACAACGGCCAAATCCGCTGCCAAAAAAGCAGCAGCCAAGACAGCACCAAAAAAGGCTGCCGCCAAAAAGGCGGCTGCGAAGGCTGACGCACCCGTAACCGCGGACGAAACCGATCCACCGTTCTAAACGCATCCGCAACCCACATCAAGACACTCTCGCGCACCTTCATGACCCAACCCCCAAAGTCCTGGCACCGCGTTCGGCGATCTCCGCTACACGGCAACGGCGTATTTGCGGCCCGTCGCATCCCGGCCGGAACGCGCATTCTTGAGTACGGGGGCAGGCGCATCACCCCCGATCAGGCCGACGCCATGTACCCGGTGGACCCCGACGACCCGTTCCACACATTTTTCTTCTCGCTAAGTTGCGGCAAGGTCATCGACGGCGGCAACCGGGGCACCGACGCACGCTGGATCAACCACTCGTGCGAACCCAATTGCGAAACCAGGGAGAACGCTGCAGGCACGCGTGTATTCATCTTCGCGCTGCGTGATATCGCCGCCGGAGAAGAACTGTTCTATGACTACGGTCTGGTCATGGATGGCAAGATCACCAGAACGCTGAAAAAGCAGTACCAGTGCCTGTGCGGCAGCACACGTTGCCGCCATACCATGCTGGCCCTGCCCGAAAAAAAGCCTCGGGCAAAAACACCAAGGGCGCATGGTGGTACTGCGGCCAAAGGCTAAATCGGCGAGCCGATTGAAATCGACCCGCCGCAAACCGAAAACCTGTACCGCCCTCGTGCGCGGATGACTACGGCCGCTTCGCGTCGAAGTGTCTGGCCAGTCCCTGCCAGCATTTGTAGTAATCGGCCTGCAACTGCGGGGACTCCAGCGCAAAACGCGTGGGCCGGATGACCGTACGGGTTTCGAACATGATGGCCATCGTGTCCTGCACCTTCTGGGGCTTTGATACGTCAGTGCGTGATGCCTTCTCGAATGTTTCGGCGTCGGGGCCATGTGCCGACATGCAGTTGTGCAGGCTGGCTCCGCCCGGAACAAACCCTTCCGCCTTGGCGTCGTATAGCCCATGGACGAGCCCCATGAATTCACTGGCCACGTTGCGATGAAACCAGGGCGGGCGGAACGTACCTTCCGCCACCAGCCAACGCGGAGGGAAAATGGCGAAGTCGATGTTGTCCACCCCCGGCGTGTCGCTGCGCGACTGCAGCACCAGGTAAATGGATGGATCGGGGTGGTCGTAACTGACCGAACCCATGGCGTTGAAGCGCCGTAAATCATATTTGTAAGGCGCATAATTGCCGTGCCAGGCCACGACGTCCAGCGGCGAATGGTTCATGGCGGCCCGCCAGAGGCCACCGCCAAACTTGGACACCAGCTCGAAATCGCCTTCAATATCCTCATATGCGGCACAAGGCGTCAGGAAATCGCGCGACAGCGCCAGCCCATTCGAACCAATTGGTCCCAAGTCGGGCAACTGAAACTGCGCGCCGAAGTTCTCGCAGACGTAGCCTCGCGCACTGCCGTCAGGCAACTCGACGCGAAACCGGACGCCGCGCGGAATCACGGCTATTTCCTGCGGCTCGACGTCGACGACACCCAGTTCGGTGGCCAGACGCAGGCGCCCTTGCTGCGGGACTATAAGCAACTCACCGTCCGCATCGTTGAAGAAACGATTGCGCATGGGTGCATTGATCGCGTACAAATGAATAGCGCAACCTGTCATCTGCATGGCTGAACCGTTGCCCGCCATGGTCACCAGACCATCGACGAAATCCACTGAACGCTTCGGCATGGGCAGCGGATCCCAGCGCAACCGGGTCGGCGGAGTAGGTGGCACCGTGCCAAAGTCGGCCACCAAACGCTTGTTGGCCAAGGGCGCGAAAGCCGCATGCACCGCCGCCGGCCGTATCCGGTAAAGCCACGAACGCCGATTGGAGCCGCGCGGTGCCGTGAACGCCGTGCCCGACAATTGCTCGGCATAAAGGCCATACGCGACCCGCTGCGGCGAATTGCGTCCTACCGGCAACGCACCGGGCAATGCCTCGGTGGCGTGCTCATTGCAAAAACCGGACAGGTAAGCGCCGGCTGGCAGCTCCTTCCGCGTGGAAGCCGCACTGGTTTTCTTGGGCATGTCTTTTCCTTTAGCCAAACTTGGCACTACGTTCACCGACCACCTCAGCGCGAGGCGCGCCCGCGTCGGCCGCCATTTCCTGTTTTATCTGCTGCGCTATCAACCACCGGAACTGCCCCAGGGCAGAATCCAGGCCGCAGGCGACCGGCTCGAACAACGGGTCGGCTGCAAGATTTTGTGCCTGGTCGGTAATGACCGCGCGGTCTTCCTCGAATGCAGTAAGGATGCTGTGGTACAGCGCCTCACTGACGTCGGGTTTGTCTTTGTCAAAGTTGCGGGGCTGGGCGAACAAGTAGTGGCAGGAATTTTCCGTTTCCGGCGTTACGACCTGGCAATGGCGAAACTGGATGGCATTCTCGCGGTCGCCTCTTTCCGCCCCGCTGCCGGCCGGCGCAAACCCTGAATCCATGATGAGGACGCCCGGTAGAATGAAATCGTAGTTGTTCCATCGGTCCACGTTGCCCGTCATGCCTTTGGCCTTGAGCAGCTTGGCCACGAACGGTGCGGGTGGCCTGTCCATGAACCAGCGGGTGATCCTCAGTCCGCGCGGCAGGCGTTCGATTTTGGAGCGCAGCTGCGCATATTCCTCGGAGCCGCCCAGGGTGTTGGCATGCACGTACGATAAGTGCGAGAAATCCAGCAGGTTGTCGTTGACCAATTGATAATTGACGTCGTAATGAAGACGGCCAGGCTTGGTGCAGGCCCAGTCCGGATCATCCAGCCAGTGAGTATCGGGGATGAGGCTTTCGTCGGCTGTGCTGGCTTCCCCCATCCAGATCCACACCCAGTGATGCCTTTCAACTACCGCGTAGCGGCGCACGAGCGCTTTGGGAGGAATCGCGGCTTGCCCGGGTATCTCGATGCAGGCGCCCGTCGCGTCATACAGGAAACCATGGTACATGCAGCGGACCGTGCCGCCCTCTTTACGACCCGTGGACAACGGCGCGCCACGATGGCAGCAACGGTCGTCCAGCGCGCAGATTTGGCCGCTTTCGTCGCGCCAGAAGACCAGACGCTTTCCGCAAATGGTGCGCGCCACCAGCGTATCGGCTCCGATTTCACTGGACCAGCCCGCCACGTACCAGCAATTCTTCATGAACATGATCGAGTCTCCTCCCCCAGACGTGCCGCAAGAACCCGACGCGGAAGGCGTCAGTCCAGACTGTGCGCGGCGCGCGCTATCAATGCCTTGAGACGCCCGGCATCATCGATTTCAAGCATGGCAAGCAAGGCGAACCGGCTCAGCACCTTCAGGGCCGCCTCTTCGCCGGCCTCGCCAAGCGTATGGCACAACTCGGTGTACACCGCATCCAGTTCCTGATCGCTCATACCCGTACCTCCTCACCCCGGCCCTGCAGGGCCCCAAGGGCTTGTGCCAGCCCGGTTCCCGAAAGCGAGCGCCAGCGTCCGAACACATGACCATCGGGGCGCACCACATAAACCGTACCGGGCGCGGCATCGTACGCCGCCGCCATGCGGCCATCCGAATCAATCAGATACTCGCCGCCAACCGCGTCCACAGGAGGCTGGCCGCACACTGCCAGCACACGAACGGCAAGCCCGCTACGCGCGAAGTCTTGCACCACACGGCCTATATCGGGCGGCACCACGGCGGTTTCACTGAACAGTAGCACCAGGCACTGGCCCACCAGAACCAATTGCGTGGCATGCACCACCGACTTGCGGCCCTGCAAATCGACATGGCGAAGTTGAACGCTTTGCAGCACCTCGCCACGGTGTGGCCCACAAGCAAACAGATGATCCTGATCGTCGCGTGAAATGGCCGAAGACTGTTCGTAGCGAATGGCGCTGGTCTGGCGCGGGTTGATGAGTGAGGCCACTCGCGGAGTGTCCAGGGCCAGATCGAGTACCGCTTCGCGCATCAACTGAAATGCGAACGTTGGCGGCGCCATGAATTCGGTGCTCTTCATGCCCTGCTTCAGGTTTTCATGCGCCGCAAAGACCCGCTCGGTAGAGTAAGAATCCAGCAGCGATTGATCTGCACGGCCCTTGACGACTGCCGCCAGCTTCCACGCCAGATTGTCCGCGTCGTCAATCGACGAATTGGCGCCACGCACACCGAAAATAGGCACAAGATGGGCGGCATCACCCGCAAAAAACACCCGGCCATGGCGGTATTTCTCGAGTGTGAGTGCATTCGCCCGGTACAGCGATATCCATAAGGGTGACCAAGTGCCCTTCTCGCCTATCATGTCCAAGTGCGCCCGTACACGGGGCAGCACATTCTCGGCTTTGACGGCTTCATGCGGGTCTTCGTCATCCCTGAGCTGATAATCGATGCGCCAGATATTGTCAGGCTGCCGGTGCATCAGTATGGTCGACCCCGGATTGGACGGGGGATCGAACCACGCCAACCTTTCAGTCGGCAAACCGGTTTCAAGCGCAATATCGGCAATGATATAAACGCCCTCATAGGCCGTCCCCTGCAAGTGCAGGTCCAACGCCTCTCGCACGGTGCTGCGGCCGCCGTCGCATGCGATGACCCAGTCGGCCACTATCTGGTGGACGGCCCCGTCCTGTTCGACGTCGAGCAACACGTCCGTGCCCTGCTGCGTGACCGCACTGACGCGGCTGGACCACCGGATGTCGACCAGATCGGAGTATTGATCGAGCGCGCGAACAAGGTACTCTTCAATGTAATACTGCTCTATGTTGATCATGGGGGGCAGATGCTGATTTTCGTCGTCAGGCATGGAAAACCGCAACACCTCCCGGCCATGGTAGAAGGACCGCCCACCCGTCCAGGCCAGGCCCTTCTCAAGCATGTCACCCACTGCGCCGAGTCGTTCGAAGATTTCGAGGCTACGCCGTGAAATACAGATAGCACGACTACCGAAGCACACCGTATCATCTGCCTCGATGACGACAGATCGAACACCCTGTACCGCCAGTGCCAGGGCGGCCGTAAGGCCGGCCACCCCACCACCGACTATCACCACGACGTGGTGCTCCCTGCCCGCTACGTTTCTTGCGGCACTTTGCCGCTTGACGAAGTCGAACGGATACGGCGTTAATTCCACTGACATACACCCCGCCCCCACTGAATGGCATCAACGCCCATCCACTTCAACGTTAATCGACGTACTTCCACTTGCCGTCCTTCACCTCGACCAGCACCTGGCTGCGCGAATCGGCGCCATTGTGGTCTTTGACCGACATGGAGTACACCCCTTGTGTCAGAACCAGATCCTTGACGTTTTCAAGCGCGTCGCGCAAGGCCTGACGAAATTCTGGCGTACCGGGCCTGGCCGTTTTCAATGCCACGGGAATGACATGATCAAGAAACAGCGATACATCCCACATTTCGCCGCCGAACAACGAGCGCGATCCAGGACCGTGCACCTTTTCAAACGCCTTGACATAGGACAACGCGACCGGCTTGATGACATTGCTTTCGGGTAGCTGCTCTGCAACGAGCATGGGCGCCACCGTCATGAGCGTTCCCTCGATTGCCTTGCCGCCAACCCTCAGGTAATCGTTATTGGCGACCGCCTGAGTCTGGTACTGGGTACCGGTATAGCCGCGCTTTTTAAGCTCGAGCTGCGGCATGGCCCCCGGCGTGCCCGCCGCGGCAATGAAAACCGCATCGGGTTTCGTGGCCATGATTTTCAGCGCCTGGGAAACAAAAGCCGTGTCACTGCGTGCGAAACGCTCGATATCGACGATTTTGATGCCAGCTTCAGGCGCATATTTTTTGGCCTGGTCGATGAACACCTGCCCATAACCGTCTTTTGTACCGATAATGGCCAGCGTCTTTTCGCCCTTTTTCTTCATGCTGTTGAATACGAGGTCAAGCTGGATTTTCTCGGACGGCGGCATTTTGAAAACCCACGTGCGCGGGCCTTCCTGCGGCTCGATGATGGCGCCCCCACCCGAGAGCGAGATCATGGGAGTCTTGGTTTCGCCGGCAACCTGCATGGCAGCAAGAGCCGTCGGGGTTACCGAAGGTCCAACCAGAATGTCTGCCTTGAATTCGGTAATCAATTTGCGCGCAGCCAGCGTCGCGGCGGTTGGATCGGACGCATCATCCAGCACCATGACATCCAGCTTCTGCCCGGCGATCTCCTTCGGCCACATCGGTACGGTTTCATTTTCCGGAATGCCCAGCGACGCGGCTGGCCCGGTCAACGATAAAATCACACCAACCTTGACGTCGGCGTGTGCCACCCCAAAAGCGGCACAAACAGCGATCCCGGCAAGTATTCTCTTGAAATAGCGCATTCTTGTCTCCAGTCACATAAAAAGGTAGTTTTTGAACGTTTTTATTATATAACGATAAAAAGTTTAATTTTATGAAATAAACTTGTCAATATATTTATTCTTGTGAGACGATTCTCCTGTAAATGCAGATCTTCTGTCAATCGCGCAAGACGCCCCCATCCTACAAAGAAGGCACGTTAACTTGCAACGAATTTTTCACCAAGGAACCCAGTTGCCATGTCAGCACCCACCTCGGTCATCAACCGTGTGGTCACCATTCTGAGTCTGTTCGGAACTCAAAAGCCATTGGTCTCGATCGAAGAGATTTCAAGCGCACTGCAGATAAGCGCCGCGTCGGCATATCGTTACGCCAGCGACCTCAGCGAAGCCGGCATGCTGTCCAGAACGTCGGGCCACTACCGGCTGGGCCCGAAAATCATAGAGCTTGAATACCTGATCCGCTCGTACGACCCGGTCATCAAGGCGGGACACGACCTGATGTATGGCCTCGCCGAGATGACGGGATGCGGCAGCATGCTATGCAATATCTACGACAAAACCATCGTGAACGTTTTTCAGGTTGAAGGCAAGCACCCCATTGCGCTGACGTACACCAAGGGGCTGCGGATGCCATTGTTCCGCGGGGCCCAGGCGCATGTCGTGCTGGCGTACATGAACCGGCGCAAGCTCAAGCGCATCTACGAAGCCGCGCTGGAAGACCCCGCCATCGCCCGCTACGCTGCGGCAATCGGCCCTGACTGGCAGACCTTTACCAAGGCCCTCAAACAAATCCGCAGCCAAGGGCACTACGTATCACGCGGCCAGCTCGACGCTGGCGTCACCGGAATCGCCGCCCCGGTAACCGCAGGCAAGGAAATTCTGGGTAGTCTGGTTCTTACCATGCCCAGCAGTGGACCCTCTACGTTAAGTGAAGAAACGCTGATCGGGTTGGTGATGCAAACGGCGGGTGAAATATCAAAACGCATGGATAGTTAGCGCCCTGTTTGGCTAGCCCGAATATTTAACTTCGGTGCCAAGGCGCACTGAAGCTTCACGCGCCGTTCGCAACCGCTATTTGAACGCCGTTTCGATAAAGCTGCGCAGCTTGCGCGAATGCAAGCGTTCAGGCGGCATGTCGCGCAGGCGCTCCAGCGCACGGATGCCAATGTGCAGGTGCTGCCCTACCTGACGACGATAGAAATCGCTGGCCATGCCCGGCAGTTTCAACTCTCCGTGCAGCGGCTTGTCGGAAACGCACAGCAATGTGCCGTAAGGCACGCGAAAGCGAAAGCCGTTTGCCGCGATGGTTGCGGACTCCATGTCCAGCGCAATGGCGCGCGATTGCGACAGGCGCTGGATTGGCTCGCGATGATCGCGCAGCTCCCAATTACGATTGTCGATGGTCGCCACCGTCCCGGTGCGCATGATGCGCTTGAGTTCCCAGCCCGAAAGCCCCGCGACTTCCGCAACCGCTTCCTCCAGGGCAACCTGGATCTCGGCTAGGGGCGGCACGGGCACCCACAACGGCAAATCATCGTCCAGAACGTGATCCTGACGCACATAGCCATGCGCCAGAACGTAGTCGCCCAGTCGCTGGGTGGTGCGCAGGCCGGCGCAATGCCCCAGCATGAGCCATGCATTGGGGCGCAGAACGGCCACATGATCGGTAATCGTCTTGGCATTGGAAGGCCCGATGCCTATGTTGATCAGGGTGATGCCGCTATGATTTTCCCGCACGAGGTGATACGAGGGCATTTGCGGCATGTGTGCAAGGGGTGGGCCGCCCGGAAGGCTTGCAGTGCCGGAAAGGGTAATCGCATCTCCGGGTTCAACCAGCGCCGTGTAGCCACCTTCCTTCCTGGCCAGGGTTTCACGCGCCCACTGACAGAACTCGTCGATGTAGAACTGGTAGTTGGTAAACAGCACAAAGTTCTGGAAGTACTTTGGCTCAGTCGCCGTGTAATGCTGCAGGCGATGCAGCGAATAATCGACCCTGGGAGCCGTGAAAGGAGCCAAAGGCTGCGGTTCGCCACCACGCCCGCGCCAGGTACCGTTCACGATGGCATCGTCGGTCACCACCAGGTCCGGCACATCGAAGTGATCACGCAGCGAGTCGCCCAGAACGTCCGAATATCGCCCCTCAACATACTCGCCATTGGTGAACGAGAAATGCAGTGGAATGGGCACGTCCGATTCGCCGATCTCCACCGGCACGCCGTGATTTCGAATCAGCAAGCCAATCTGCTCTCGCAGATAGCTGCCAAACAGCTCGGGCTGAGTGATGGTGGTCATGTACGTGCCCGGTTCGACCACATGGCCATATGACAAGCGGCTGTCCACCTCCTGGTAGGTATTCACCCGGATGCGAATAGCCGGATAATAGGCTCGGGCGCGCTGACCCGGCTTGAACTTTCCTGCCGCATAATCGGCAAACGCAGAGCGGATGAACGCCGTATTCCGGGCATAAATCTCAACCAGACGCTCGACAGCCTTGGCGGCGTCGCGATACCCGGTAAACGGCACGAACTGAGGCAGGACAGTCGGGCCGGCATAGCTGGAAGGTTCACGCATTGGCGACTCCACCACGCAATAGTATTGGCACAGTATATAAGCGACGCACAGGAATCAGCGTACAGCCGAACCTACACCAGTTCGTCCATGAACAAGGCCAGCGCCACGTCACGTTCGGTCACACCCTGCGCGTCATGGGTGGTCAACGTCACGCTCACACGGTTGTACACATTGGTCCACTCGGGATGATGATCAAGCTTTTCGGCCTGCAATGCCACACGAGCCATAAACCCGAACGCCTCGCTGAAATTCTTGAATACGTAGGTCTTGTGAATGGCGTCGCGCGCGTCAACCGCCGACCATCCTTCCAGAAGCAGCAGCGCGGAAGGCGCGCCGACAAGTTTGGGCTGAGCTTTCATGATGCCTGGGCTCCTTTATGGCCGGCAACCCGCGTCATGGCCGTGGGCCCACCAACGATAATGAACTTTAAGTAGCAAGTCCTTGAACTTGGCTGATATTGAGTACTTTCGCTCCACAGTCCATACTCAGACCTAATAGTAATAGGTAACTGTTACGCCGCTGTTACGTAAGGCTTCATTATTTTCTCTTTACACAAGGATTTCACATGTCACCAATAACCCAGCAACACGGGCTGCAAATTGCCACCGTCCTGCACGACTTCATCCAGCGCGAAGCCCTGCCCGAAGCCGGGGTTGCAGTCGATGCGTTCTGGGTCGGCTTCGCCAGGCTTGTCAACGACCTGGCTCCCAAAAACCGCAGCCTGCTGGCCGAGCGCGACCGCCTGCAGGCCGAGATAGATGCCTGGCACCGCCAGCATCCCGGCGAATTCAAAAACGCCCAGGCCTATCAGGGCTTCCTGAAAAAAATCGGCTATTTGCAAGAAACTCCGGAAAACGTTGCCATTAATACAACGAACATCGACGAAGAGTTCTCCACCCAGGCCGGACCGCAGCTGGTAGTGCCCATAACCAACGCGCGCTATGCGCTGAACGCTGCCAATGCGCGCTGGGGCAGCCTGTACGACGCCCTGTACGGTACCGATGCCATTCCCGAGAGTGACGGCGCCACGCGCGCGGGCGGCTATAACCCGGTACGCGGCACCAAGGTCATCGCATTCGCCCGCCGCTTCCTCGATCGAAACATCCCACTGGCCACCGGCTCACACGCCGATGCGGCCCGCTACACCGTCGCCAATGGCAAACTCAGCGTCGAAATGCACGACCATTCGACGACGCAGCTGGCAGAGCCCGACCTCTTCCTTGGCTACCGCGGCAAGCCCGACGCCCCCGAAGCCCTGGTGCTCAGGCACAACGGCCTGCACTTCGAAGTCCAGATCGACAGAAACCACCCCATCGGGCAACAGGATGGCGCAGGCATCAAGGATGTTCTCATGGAAGCCGCAGTCACCACCATCATGGACTGCGAAGACTCCATCTCTGCGGTCGATGCCCAGGACAAAGTGCTGGCTTACCGCAACTGGCTCGGCCTGATGAAAGGCACGCTGGTTGAAGAAGTCACCAAGGGGGGTAAAACCTTTACACGCAAGCTCAACCCCGACCGCCATTACACCGACCTGCAAGGCAAAGACCATACCCTGCCAGCGCGCTCACTCATGCTCAACCGCAACGTGGGCCACCATATGACCACTCCGGCCATACTCGACGAAAGCGACCGCGAGATCCCTGAAGGCATCCTCGACGCCGTCGTCTCGTCGCTTATCGCCATGATTGACCTGAAGCGTCGCAGCAACTCGCGCGCCGGTTCCATCTACATCGTCAAACCCAAAATGCACGGCCCGGCCGAGGTCGCCTTCACCAGCGAACTGTTCTCGCGCACCGAAGCCTTGCTGGGTCTGGCCCCCAACACCATCAAGATGGGCATCATGGACGAAGAACGGCGCACCAGCGCCAACCTCAAGGCCTGCATCGCCCAAGCCTCCACGCGCCTCGCCTTCATCAACACCGGGTTTCTGGATCGCACCGGCGACGAAATCCATACCTCCATGGAAGCAGGCCCCATGGTGCGCAAGGGCGACATGAAACGCAGCGTCTGGATCGACGCCTACGAACGCAACAATGTGCAGGTAGGCCTGCAGTGCGGTCTGCGCAGCCGTGCCCAGATTGGCAAGGGGATGTGGGCCATGCCCGACCTCATGGCTGACATGCTGGCGCAGAAGATCGGTCAGCTCAAGGCGGGCGGCAACACGGCGTGGGTGCCGTCTCCCACCGCCGCAACGCTGCACGCGTTGCACTACCATCAGGTCGACGTGCAACAGGTCCAGCAAAGCATGGAAGGCAAATTCGAGCCGTTGCTCGAAAAAATTCTTACGCTGCCGATTGCTGTCAGTCCCAAGTGGTCGGCCCAGGATATCCAGCAGGAACTCGACAACAACTCGCAAGGTATCCTGGGGTACATGGTCCGCTGGATCGACCAGGGCATAGGCTGCTCCAAGGTCCCTGACATCCACGACATCGGTCTCATGGAAGACCGCGCCACGCTGCGCATTTCCAGCCAGCATATGGCCAACTGGCTGCGCCATGGCGTCACGACCAAAGAGCAAATCCTTGAAACCATGAAACGTATGGCGGCCGTGGTGGACAAGCAGAACCAGGACGACCCGGCCTATCGGCCCATGGCGCCCAACTTCGATGACTCTATCGCGTTCAAGGCCGCTTGCGACCTGGTGTTCACCGGCCTTGCGCAGCCCAGCGGCTATACCGAACCCGTGCTGCACCGTGCGCGTCAGAAGGTCAAGGCGCGCGGCTGATGCCCTGGCAAAAACTGATGCCGCGTCATGCGCCTTCCCTACGCTGACGCCGCATCATCCCCGCTGGCCAAGTGGCGGTTGCGGTCATTGCAAGCGCCCTGGTGTTCTGGCCGGTTAATCCGAATCAGCCAAACAGAACGCTAGCCCGGGCCGCCCGAAAAACGGGGCAGGTTCCATTGATAACGCAGCGACAAGTAGCGCAGCGCAAAGCACGCGACAATGCCTGCCCACGGCACCCACTGTTGTGGCCAGCCAAAACGCTCTCCGGCAACCTGGATGACGGCGGCAACCAGCGCCGCAGACGCATAGATTTCCTTGCGCAGTATCAATGGCGTGCGGTTAAGCAGGACATCGCGCATCACGCCGCCACCTACCGCGGCGGTAATGCCCAATATGACCGCCAGCTCGACATTGTGTCCGTACGCCAGAGCTTTGTGGACACCATACACTGCAAAAAACCCAAGGCCCAGCGCGTCGAAAAGCTGCACCGGACTGTGCATGCGCTGCACCAACGGGTAGGCCACTATGGTCAGCACCGACGCGAAGCCCGCAACCACCAGGTATCGCCAGTTCGACAACCCGGCCGGCGGTATGGCGCCGATAGCGAAATCGCGCAGCACCCCTCCGCCGCAGGCCACGATGTACGCAATGGAAAGAATGCCGAACAGGTCAAGCCTTTTCTGCCGGGCCGCAATGGCGCCACTAAGCGCGAACGCAAACGTACCCAGCATGTCGAGTACGGTGAAGCGCATCAAGTCATCCATACGCGCCCTTAACTCTTGCACAGCCACGCTGACGCGGCGGTAAGCATGGATTGCAGCCCAATTTTCAAAGTCGGATCGAGCACGGGCGCGAACTTGGGTGAGTGATTGCTGGGAATGGCGTTGACCTTGCCCTGCTCGACCGCATCATCAAAAGTCTTGGCATCGGTGCCGCCAACAAACCAGAATACATAGGGTACTTTCCAGGTACGCCCGAAAATGCTGAAGTCCTCGCTGGCCGCGGCCGGCTTGGTTTCATACGCGCTGTCACCGAACTGGGCCTTGAACGCTTTGGCAACCTGTTCAGTGGCCTCGACATCATTGCGTGTAAGCGGGTAACTGCTTAACGGCGTGAACTCGGGCTCGCGAGGCGCATCCGACGCCGCGCATTCGGCGCAGCAGATGCGCCTGATTGCACCAAGCACATGCTTGCGCACGTTTTCGTCGTAGGTCCGGACGTTGAGTTTAAGCGTCGCCTCGTCGGGAATAATATTTTCCTTGGTCCCGGCCTGTAGTGCGCCAATAGTCAGCACTGCACTGTCGGCCGGCGCAATTTCGCGCGAAACAATGGTTTGCAACCGCATCGTTGTGGAGGCCGCCATGATGACTGGGTCGATAGCCGTCTGGGGCTGTGAACCATGGGAACCGCGCCCGAAAAGCCGAACTTTCAGGCTGTCGCCCGCCGACAATATGGTTCCACTGCGATACCCCACCGTGCCGGCCCGCCCCACCATCACATGCTGGCCCAGGATGATGTCCGGCTTTGAAAAGCGCTCCATCATTCCGTCGTCCATCATGCTTTGCGCGCCGCGGCCGACCTCTTCTCCGGGCTGGAACACCACCATGACCGTGCCCGACCACCGGTCACGATTCAACGCCAGGATCTGCGCTGCGCCAAGCAGCCAGGTTACGTGAAGATCGTGGCCACAGCTATGCGCGACACCTGTTTCAACCCCATCGTCGTCCTTGGCCACCACGGTGCTGGCATAGGGCAGCCCCGTCGCCTCGGCCATGGGCAGCGCGTCCATATCGGCACGCAGCATGACCGTGGGACCCTGGCCATTTTTCAAAACCCCGACGACACCGGTTACTCCAACGTTACGCGTCACCGTATAGGCGCCAAGATGTTCCAGAAAGTCGGCAACAATCCCGGCCGTGCGTACTTCGTGCATGGACAGCTCGGGGTTCCGGTGCAAGTCTTTATAGATACCTTCGAGCGCGGGAAGCATGTCTGCGGCGGATGCCTCAAGTGCCTGCGTCAGTGAGCCCATTTTTTTTACCTCCAGGATCGACATCCTCCGCGGACGGCACGGGGGAAACCATACGCAACTGCGTGCCCAAAGCAAATCAAGCGTCGGCCTGCTGCCATAACGACTGGGTCACGCAACAACCGCCTTGCCATCCCGATCGGCGTCACCGCGCCGCGCGGCCCTGGCATTCAATATCATATACCTTTAGTGTCCGTGATCGCGGCCGGCAATTCAGGCGGCACCCTCAAAAAACAGGGTGCCGCCCCAAGGCAGGAACTGACGTCAGGCGGCCTGAACTTGCGGGCTGTGGCGCAGGGAAGCCGCTACTGGCAGCAACAAGACACCTGCAATACCAATCAGTACGCTGATGGATACGTAGTAAATGGGTGCCATGTCACTCCCGGTTGTCTTAACCAGCCACGTATTGAAAAACGGCGCCAGACCACCGAACAGGAGCACTGCAATATTGTAGGTAATGGCCGCTCCAGTGGAACGAACCCCGACCGGAAAGATTTCCGTGAAAACCACCGGCGTCGGCCCCCAGAAAAAACTCATGAAGAACGATACGCCCACCTGTGCCATCAACAGCGAAGCGAATGACGGGGCCGTCACAAAGTGCCGGAACAGGAAGAAGCCGCATATGCCGTAAGCGATGATGCCCGGCAGAAGCACCGCCTTGCGGCCATACTTATCGGACAAGTGACCTGCCAATGGGCAAAACACCAATAGCACGGCCGTGCCGATGAATGTAGTCAGATTGACATCGGCAGCCGCCATGCCCAACTGCCTCTTCGCGAAAATCGGCATAAAAAATATAAACACATAGGCCGACACGGTGCCCACGACTCCAATGCATAGTGTGGACAGCATCTCACGCGGATAATCCTTGAACAGGCTCACAAAGGAAGCTCTGGCGGACTTTCTGCCAGTCTGCACGGTCTCACTCAGATACGCCAGGAATTCGGGCGACTCGTCAACACGCGAACGGATCAACCAGCCCACAGGGCCAATCAGAATCCCCAGCAAAAACGGCACACGCCAGCCCCAGGACTCCAGCTGCGCAGTCGTCAGATGGGCAGTCAGCAAATAAGCGGCCAAGGCACCGCAGGAAAACGCCAGGGCCTGCGAGCACATTTGGAAACTGCCATAAAACCCACGCCGATTCTTCGGAGCGAATTCAACGAGCAGGGTCGTTGCGCCGCTGAACTCACCACCCGTGGAAAAGCCCTGTATCAACCGCGCCAGCACCATCAGAAGAGGTGCCATGATTCCAATTGATGCGTAGGTGGGCAGCAAACCCATCATGCCGGTGCCGACGGCCATCAGCAGGATGGTCACCGATAAGGCCTTTTTCCGGCCGACGCGATCGCAATACAGCCCCAACACCAGGCCACCCAGCGGCCGCACCGCGAAACCTACACCAAACGTCGCCAATGCAAGCAATAGCGACGAATACTCGCTATGCCCGGGGAAAAATAATTTGGAAATTACGACTGCAAACAATCCGTAAATTGCAAAGTCGAACCACTCGAGCGCATTGCCTATTACCGACGCCGCAATAGCCCGTCTCACCATTCGCGGCGAGGGTTTGATCACGTCCATGCCTGTCTCCTTTTACTTCGTCTGATGTGCTGTTCGGTCAGTTTGTGCACTCAAAAGCCAAAACTGCACTAGCTGAGTCTCTGCTGAACTATTTCAATAAACACGTTGGCCCCGACGGGCAAGCTGGCGTCATCGAAATCGAATTCGGGATGATGGCAAGTCAGCCCATCGTGCCCCAGATAAAAATAGGAGCCTGGGCGCTGTTCCAGCATGAAGGCGAAATCTTCGGAAGCCATCAACGGGTCGGCATTGACAACGACGTTGTCCGACCCCAACACATGCTCGGCTGCATCCCGCACGACCTGCGTCTGCACTTCGCTATTGACCGTCGGTGGCGAGGACTGCAAGTGCTCGAATGTCACCTCGCAGCCGTAGGCCTGGGCAGCGCCATCGCACACCTCCTGCAGGCGCGTGCGTATCAATGCCTGCGTCTCCCTGGACATGGTGCGTACCGTGCCTTCAAGTTCTGCCGTCTCGGGAATGACGTTGATGGCTGTGCCGGCATGGAACTGGCAGACGCTGAGCACGGCCGCATCGAACGGGTTGACATTGCGGCTGACGACACTCTGCAGCGACTGCACGATGGACGACCCGACAACTATTGGATCAATGGACTTATGAGGAAATGCCGCATGACTTCCCACACCCTTGATGCGTATCCGGAAATGATCGCAGGCGGACAGGATTGCGCCGACGCGCACTCCGACTTTACCCGCCGGCACACAATTATTATTGTGCAATGCATAGATTTCATCACACGGAAATTGTTCGAATAGCCCGTGCCGGATCAGTTCCGAGCCGCCCCGCAAGGTTTCTTCCGCAGGCTGAAAAATAAAATGTATCGTCCCTTTGAAATCTTTGTGAGTAGAAAGGTATTTGGCCACACCCAGCAAAATGGCGGTATGGCCGTCATGGCCACACCCATGAAATACTTTTTCACGCACGGAACGGTACGCGGCCTGGGTGTTTTCCTGCATCGGCAGCGCGTCCATGTCGGCCCGCAGCCCGATCGCCATGCCCGCCCCCTGATCGCCACGCAACGTTCCAATTACGCCCGTCGTGCCGCCAAAGGCCGTCACCACTGCAAGTCCCCACGACTCAAGCAGCGTCGCAACCTTCTCGGCGGTCCGGTGCTCTTTGAAACCCAACTCGGGGTACCTGTGAATGTCGTGCCGCCAGTCCCGCATTTCGACGGAAAGTGCAGACATTTCCAGTTCTGGAACCATATTTCAACCCCCTGATATCTACGACTTGTAGCCTCTGCTTCCAGTTACTGAGCAGCTTCAAAAATGTAGAATATATCAATGGTTGAAATTATCAACTATTTATTCATGCTCGATTTCCCTAACCTCGAAATGCGGGAAACCCTTCCTGTGGGCCGTTAAGCTAGAATACAGGCACAAATAAAGAGGGAGATATACACACGGCATATGGCAAAAATACCCGTCCGTATCACGCCAGACAGTTCCAGGTTCACCGCCTACCTAACCTTCAAGCTTGACCTCGTCAAATCAGAAATGCTGCGGGGTGCCAACCTGGCTTACCGGCGCGAATTCGGGCTGGACGTTCGCTCGTTGCGAGTGTTACGAGCCATTTGCGACAACCCCGGTGTCACGTCCAGTGGACTGCGGGATTTAACGCTTATTGAAAAAACCATCCTCTCCAAAGTACTGGCGGACCTGATTGCGCGCAAGCTGATCCGGCGCTCCATCCACCCCGCCGACGCGCGCCACCACCAGCTATGGGCGACTCCAAACGGAAAAAGCCTGCGCGAAGCAAGCGACGACCTGGGGCACTCGATGGAAGATAAAATGCTTTCCGTACTTTCGCGTACCGAGCAAAGCGACCTGAACCGCCTGCTCGACAAGCTGGCCAGCCATTTCCTGGCGAACGCCAGTCAGAAAAATGAATGAGCCGCAGGGCTAGGCGCGAATCTTCGCAATTACTTCGTCCAGCCGCGCCAGCATCAGATCGATCTCGGTAGCCGTCACATTCAACGCCGGCATAAAGCGCAACAGATCGGGGCGTGGAGAGTTCAACAACATACCCTCGGGGCTCCAGTCACGCGCAGTGGTGACAATCAGCGCGCCATCGGCACGATCCATCTTCAGGGCACGCAGCAAACCCGCACCGCGCTCACCCTTCATGCCCCACTTGGCCGACAAGGCCAGCAACCCGGCCGACAACTGCTCTGCACGTGCGTTGACCGCGGCCAGAAAGCCCGGCGCCGTAATCGCGTCGAACACGGCGACACCCACCGCCGTCATCAGCGGATTGCCGTTATACGTACCACCCTGATCGCCATGTTCAAAACAGCAGACTTCCTCGCGCGCGCACAGTGCGGCCAACGGGATGCCGCCGCCTATTCCCTTGGCCAGCGTCATGATGTCGGGCTTGATGCCTGACTGCTCGTACGCAAACAGCTTGCCCGTGCGGCCCATACCCGTTTGCACTTCGTCCACGATCAGCAGCAACCCGCGCTCGGCCGTCAGCTTGCGCAGCGCCTGCATGAATTCAGAACTTGCGGGAATCACGCCGCCTTCGCCCTGCACGGGTTCCAGCATGACGGCTACCGTCTCATCGTCGATAAGCTTGCGGACCGAATCCAGATCATTCAGGTCAGCCTTGGAGAACCCGTTGACCTGAGGCGCGTAAATAGTGTCCCAGCCCGGCTTGCCCGAGGCCGACATCGTAGCCAGCGTGCGCCCATGAAAACCATGATCGAAAGTGATTATCTTGTAGGCACCGTTACGGTTCAGACGCCCCCACTTGCGCGCCAGCTTGATGGCACCTTCATTGGCTTCAGCACCACTATTAGCGAAGAACACGCGGTCGAAACAGGACGCGCCCGTCAGACGTTTGGCCAGATCGATGGAAGGCTGGTTATAAAACGCGGGGGACGGGTTGATGAGTTGAGTCGCCTGGCGGTTCAACGCCTCGACGATAAGCGATGGGGAATGCCCAAGGCAGTTCACTGCCCAACCCTGTATGAAATCCAGATAGCGCTTGCCGTTATGATCTTCCAGCCATGCACCCTGGCCGCGCACGAACACCAGATCCGGGCGCGAAGTGATTTCCATTAACGCATTAACGCCCGACCGATCAAATTCCATTTCCACTTCCTGTAAGAAAAGAAAAGCGGCAACCCACTGTGCCAACGTCGGATTTTAACGCAACGCCACACGCCACCCGGAAAGGCCCATATCAATCGCCATCGACGGCTCGACCCCATTCGCCACCCGCGCCAGGCAAGGCTTGCGGTTCAGCCCGCAAACAATTCGCCCTGCAACGGTTCGTGGCCACCCGACGCCTCAGGTTTGCTGGACAGCCCACCCACACGCACTCCCAGCAGGCGGATGCGATGATCCAGCGTAATACGCTTGAGGCACTGTCCTGCCGCATGATGAATTGCCTTGCCATCGGCAGTTCCGACGGGCAGGGTCAGATCGCGGGTAACCGTTCGAAAGTTTTCGAAACGCAGCTTGACCCCTATGGTGCGGCCAACGCAGCCTTTGCGTTCCAGATCTCCCGCCACCTGTGCACACAGGCGCGAGAAAATCTCGGACAGCTTTGCCTTGTCGTGCACGACGTGCAGATCACGCTCAAAGGTGGTTTCCCGGCTGATGGACTTGGGGTCGGAATGAGTGACCACCGGGCGCGCGTCTATGCCCTGGGCCGTGCGCATGAGCCAGCGTGCGTAGGTCAGACCAAAATGCTCCTGCAGGACATCGGGCTCGGCCGCGGCGAGATCAGCAACCGTATGGATCCCCAGCGCCTGCAGCTTCACGCCAGCCTTGGGGCCAATGCCGTTGACCTTGCGCACCGCCAGCGGCCAGATGCGGGTTGGCAGATCATCCATACTCAGCAACGTCAGGCCGTCGGGCTTGTCCAGCTCGGAGCCTATCTTGGACAACAGTTTGTTCGGAGAAATGGCAATCGAGCACGACAAGCCTGTCGCCGCTTTCACTGCGCCCTTGATGTGCTGCGCCACGTCCAGACTGGACTCGGGGTGGTCGGTGAGATCGATGTAAATTTCGTCGATGCCCCGATCTTCGATACACGGCGCTATTTGGGCGACAGCCGCCTTGAACAGGTGCGAATAGTGCCGGTACGCGGCAAAATCCACAGGTAGCAGGACCGCGTCGGGTGCCAGCCGCGCGGCCTTCATTATTCCCATGGCAGAAAACACACCCAGGGCGCGCGCCTCGTATGTCGAGGTCGTCACGACGCCGCGCCCAACATAATCGCGCAGATGCGCATAGGTCCGCGCGCCATCCTTGCCGACAACCGGCTGCGGGACGGCACGGCCACCGATTACGACGGGCAGGCCACGCAGCTCGGGATATCGCAGCAACTCCACCGACGCGTAAAACGCGTCCATGTCCAGATGCGCAATCCGCCGCGGGGCGGAGCCGGGAAGATCAATTGAGCTCATCACCTGAGAGAAGCACTGGCTTCGCAACGCTACAGGCACCAGTGTAATTCACTGCGGACACCCCGGGCTTGCCAGCATACGCCGGGTCTGGGGAAACCCCTGTGTGGAGAGCTTCTGAACAAACTGAGCAGCAAGCGGGCGCTGCGGCCTGCTTCAACTTCGGCGGCGTACCACTTCGCGGTACTCGGTGGGGCTCATGCCATAGCGCGCCCGAAAAGAGCGGCTGAAATGTGCAACGCTGTTGAAGCCCCATGAATATGCCACTTCGCTGACACGGCGCGCCGTAACCGCATCGGTGAAATCGTCGCAGCATTTTTCCAGTCGTCGAAGCAGCACATAGTTGCCCACCGACGTACCTTCATCGGCGAACAAATCGTTCACGTAGCGCGCGGAACAACCCAGCGCCTCAGCAACCTCGACCGCGGTCACCACACCACGCAGGCGCGTCTCGATGAACGATTTGGCGCGATACAGCAAGGCGGCACGATGCGAGGACCGGCCCACATCAACGGACCCGAACTGAGAATTGAGCGACATGGCCACCAGATCGACAGTCTGGTCGGTAAGCCGCTTGCCGATCAACGGATCCAGGCGATTATCGAGCTTTGAAAGGCTGAACAGAAAATCGGAAGTGACTCTGCCGACCTGTTCCTGGGACGACAGCTTGATGGCCGTGTATTGCTCGAACGGACCCAAACGCTGCCGCAGCAGGGCACGCGGGATCTGAAAGATGATCTGCGAAAATTCGGTATCGAAATATAGTGAATACGGACGGGTCGAGTCATGAATGGCAAAATCGCCCCGGCGCAAAACCGCTTCGCGCCCATCCTGAACGACTCGTTCAACACCCGAAAGGACCAGTGAAAGCAAGGCAACATCTTTATCGTCGGGCACGGCGTGGTCGGCGGAACAGCTGGCATAATGCCGACTTGCCGCGACACGATGGTACGAGATGGCACCAACCTTGTTGGCCGACACCATGCCGCGAAAACTTGACGGCAGCGTAGTGATGACACACGGCACGAAAGTGCGAGATATCGTGTCTTGCCAGTACAAAGACAGATTTCTGTTACGCACACGCGCAGTGGAGTAAATAGACGCCATTTTGTCCCCGTCGAGATTCTGGCCCCGGTCAAAAGTGATTTTCGCCGCCATTAATTATATTGGGGACCGAAAACCCTCTTCGATCCCCGATCTAATCAATGTATACCACAAATCCCCTACACGCAAAATGGGGTAACCGGCTGGCCGCCGACCCCGGCCCTCGGACCGAAGCAAGCTGTCATCCAGCCACAAATACCGCCCCCTGCGTTACTTGGTGGGAACTAGCTTGTACGTCCCATTTTCGATCTTGACCATGACGACCCCGCGCTCGTCAAAGCCGGCGTGATCCGTTGGCGTCATATTCAGTACGCCATTGCCAACCTGCAGATTCTTGGTCTGCTCTAGCGCATCACGTACCGCGGACCGGAATGCCTCCGTGCCAGGCTTCGCAGTTTTAAGCGCAATGGGAATAGCGTGCTCCAGCAGCCTGCCGGCATCCCACATGTGAGTACCGAAGGGCGACACCGTCCCCTTACCGTATTTATCCTCGTAGTGCTTGATGTAGTCCAGCGCAATGGCCTTGGCCGGATGGCTGTCCGGCAACTGGGTTGCAACCAGCACCGGCCCCACCGCCAGCAGTGTGCCCTCACAGTCTTTCCCGCAAACCCTCAGGAAGTCCTGGTTGGCGATACCTTGAGTCTGATAGATCTTGCCCTTGAAGCCACGCCTGACGAGCTCGGTCTGAGGCAGCGCCCCCGGGGTCCCCGAAGCGCCGATAAACACGGCGTCGGGATTGGCCGCCATGACCTTCAGCACGATGGCCGTCGCGGATGTATCGGTGCGGGCATAGCGCTCGTTGGCTACTACGGTAATACCGTGTTTCGGAGCGATCTGACGCAGCTCATCCAGCCAGCTGTCACCATAGCCGTCGGCAAAGCCGATGTATGCCACCTTCTTGACGCCGTTGGCCGCCATATTTTTCACGGTGGCCGTCATCAGCAGCGAATCGTTCTGCACCGTCTTGAACATCCAGTGCCGATTCGCATCCATGGGTGACACCAGCCGCTTGGACGCCGCCATACTGACGGTCGGCACATGAGCGGGCCCAATAACGTCGAGCATGGCCAGCGTATTGACGGTTATCGACGAGCCGATAATTGCGTCAACGTGGTCTTCGTTAATCAACTTGTGCGCATTCTTAACGGCGGCTGTCGTATCCGACGCATCATCGTAGATAATGTACTGAACATCCTGCCCGCCTATCTTGGTGGGCAGAAGGTGCGCCGTATTGCGCTCGGGGATTCCAAGCGACGCAGCCGGCCCCGTTGCGGAAAGCGTAACGCCGATCTTGACTTGCGCATACACCGCAGTCGTCATCAAGATACTCGCAAAAACAGCGGTCAAGCGAAATAAAGTACGCAATGTAGTCTCCTCGATTTATTGACTTTATTTATTGAACATTTAAAACCACTTCATTGACTTGCGAAAGCCCGTCACATAGGCAGCTCACAGGTCCAGACACAAAACCGGATCGATTGATCGCGACACACAAACCATCATCGACTTGCCCTCTGCACGTTCCTGCGAGGACAACACATAATCAAAATGCTCGGGAGTGCCGGCACATACACCCGTCTCGCAAGTCCGGCAGGTTCCTTCGCGACAGGAAAACGGAATGCTGAAGCCGTTTTCCTCAAGCACTTCCAGAATGCTCTTGTCGGGCGGCACAGTAAAAGAAACACCGCTGCGTTGCAGCTGAATTTCAAACGACCCGGCTTCGGGCTGCGGCTCTGTCGACTCGGGTGGAGAAAACCACTCGAAGTGCGCAACATCGGGGCAGCCCGCCACGGCAGTCTGCACCGATTCCATCAATGCCTGCGGCCCGCAACAATATATCTGCTCTCCGGCGCCCAGTCCATCGACAAGTTCACCAACCTGCAAATAGCCGCCCTGCTCATCATCAAAGTGCCAATGCACACGCTCGCCGCCGAACGAGCATATCTCTTCGTACAGCGCTGCACGTTGCCGATTGCGCGCCGCATACGCCAGGTGCCACTTGCGCCCATTGGCTTCGCACCAGCGAATCATGGACACAATGGGCGTTATGCCTATGCCGCCCGCAATGAAAAAATAGCTTTGCGCTGCCGGATCCAGGCGAAAATTATTGAGCGGCGGGCTGATCTGCAGCTGCGCGCCCTCCGCCAGCTTCTGGTGCACGTAGACAGACCCGCCCCGGCTATCCGCAGCCCGGCCCACGCCGACGACATAACGATCCGTCTCACGGCTGTCGTTCAAAAGCGAATATTGCCGAACCAACCCGTTGGGCAGCGCCATGTCTATGTGCGCTCCCGGCTCGAACCGCGGCAACGCGCCGCCATTCGGGTCCCGCAACTCCAGCACAATCACATCCTTGGCTTCCGCCATATAACTGGCGACTTTCACCGTCAGCTTTTCTGTTGGTGCCATACTCATTACCACTATCTCCGTGTCGCGCCCCGCGACCACCGTCGCGCGGCACGACATTCATTCTTTTATGCAAACGTCGCCGAAGGCTTGCTGCGCTGAACCTGCTGTACCTGCTGAGCCGGCTGTTGCTGCTGCTCTTTCGCGATCAACTTGTCCATCAACCACCGGAAATGGGACAAGCATCCGTCGGCGGCAATCGCCAGCAACTTGAAGCTTGGATCTTCATCCAGCATTGTCTGCTGACGCTCGATGATGGCCTTGTCTTCCAAAAAGCCTTCGATCAGGCTGTCATGCAAAGACAACGTCACGTTGTAGTCATCAACGTCAAAGCCGTGCAGATAACTGAAAAAGAAATGCGTGGACCTTTCGGTTTCGGGCGTTATGAACTGACAGTTGTGATATACCTTGGCCCCTTCCTTATTGCCTTTTTCAGCACCGGATCCCGCAGGGGCAAACCCGCTTTCCAGAAAGAATATCCCGGGCACCTGCATGTGGCCTATGTTCCAGCGATCCACGTTGTTGTCGTTGTCAATGACTTTACGGTGAAACGGAGGTGGCGCGCTATCCATGCTCCAGCGTGTGACCCTGAACCCATCGTCCAGGCGCTCGACCGAGGCGGGTTTGGTCTTGTAGGCATATTCTTCCGAGCCGCCCAGCGTATGGGTATGCACCCATGCCAAGTGCGCAAAGTCGCTCAAATTATCGACAATGAGCATGTAGTTCGAGTCGTAATGGATGTAGTCCGGTTGGCCGCGCCAGCCCGGATCAGTCAGGTACGGGAAGTCCAGAATGGTCGATTCATCGGCCAGGGCCGGATCACCCATCCAGATCCACACCAGATGCTGACGCTCGACGACGGGATAGCTTCGAACGCCAAGTTTGGGCGGAATCATTTCCTGGCCGGGGATTTCAATGCACTTGCCAGCAGCGTTGAATTTCAGCCCATGGTACATGCAGCGCAGGTCATCGCCCTCGCGGCGACCTTGCGACAATGCTGCACCACGGTGACAACAGCGATCTTCCAGCGCAATGATCTTGCCACTGGCTCCGCGGAAAAACAGGATGGGATCGTTCAGCAGCTTGCGGGACAAGAGCTTGCCATCGATCAGCTCGTAATCCCAGGCAGCCATGTACCAGCAGTTTCTCAAAAACATTTTCATCTCCTAAAAAGCACCACTGTCCCGGCAGGCCGGCAAGCCCGCAACAACGGCCAAACCCGGAACGCGATCGTGGTTTTCTATGGTCACGCCATCGTGCAAAATCGGCCCCTGACCGGCGTGGCATCTATATGAAGAAGTATAGGGTGGGCCCGCGCAAAAAACACAGGTAGACAGGGGCCCGGAGAAGTTCGAGAACCCAGGGCTCGATCCAGGAAATATTATTCTGGCGAATGCCAAAAATTAGAGAATGCCTTTATTTATCAATCTGTTAAACAGATAATAAACCCCATCTGCCACCCACGCGGATTTCGCGACCGGGTCGATTGCGCCCCTGGCGATCAACTTTTCGTTCCGTGGCGGTCAACAAATAAAATCGGGCGCCAAACGAACTATGCGGCCTCTGCGCGCAACGCCATGATCGCCCCCACCGCAGGATTGGCTGTCTGGCTTTTTTCCTGAGTGTAGGCATGTTCGCGGAACAGGAATTCGGCCCGGTCGCCCTGCCCCGCCTCGATGGCCTCGACAATGTTGTGATGCTGCCCGTGCGCGTAAAAGAGGAAATCAAACATCTTTTCCTTGCTGGACTGGGAAAACGCAATACTTTTGGGCGCCGTGAAGGGCACCACATTGCAGCGATCGGTCAGGCTTTCAAGCAGTGGTATCTGGGCCGCCTGTACGATCAGTGAATGGAACCGCGCATTCATCTCCGCGTAGTGCAATTCATCTTCTTCCCGCAACGCGTGATCGGCAAGAATGGCATCACCCTCGTACAGGCACGCCTTCAAGGCAGCAAGCAATGCCGGCGACGCGCCACGATCCGCCACTGTACGCGCCGCGACCCCCTCCAGAACGGACCGGATACGCAGGGCGTCCAGACTATGCTGAAGTGTGAAAGCGCGCACCGAATAACCACGCTTGCCCGCCGGAACCAGCAAGCCTTCCTGGGCCAAGGCAGGCAACGCCTGGCGCACAGGCGTGCGCGAAACACCAAGGCGCGCAGCCAGTTCGGCCTCGGGCATGCGTTCGCCCGACACGAACTCGCCCCGCAAGATCATTTCACGAAGACGCACGATAACGGAAGGGGACTGTGCCATGGAAAACATCCGACAGGAAAATTGCAGGACAGCAAGGACCGCCTGTAACCACGACCTTGCGCCATATTTTTCATCATAGCAAAAAGTATCCAAAAATGGATCCAAATAGAGTATATTTTGCCCAATAGGTGTGGTATTGACCGTTATGGGATCCAAAATTCCAATAAACCGCATAATCCGGCCAAACCATGCCGACCAAGCAAACCGCCCGGCGGTTACTCGAAACCCACAGGACTCATCATGGCAAGAATCATCGGCAGCATCGGCACCTCACACGTGCCCACCATCGGCGTCGCATACGACAAGGGCCGCCAGAACGACCCGGCCTGGGCTCCGCTGTTCAACGGCTACAAGCCGGTAGCGGCCTGGCTGGCCGAGAAAAAGCCGGACGCCATGGTCATTATCTACAACGACCACGCCACCACGTTCTTCTTCGACATGTACCCCACGTTCGCACTGGGCGTAGGCAAACGCTTTCCCATTGCCGACGAAGGCGCGGGCCTGCGCAAGCTCCCCGCCATAAAGGGCAACGTCGATCTACAGTGTCATATCGCCGAATCGCTGGTCAACGACGAATTCGACTTGACCATCTTTCAGGAAAAGCCCATCGACCATGGCTGTGCCTCGCCGCTGCCGCTGTTGTGGCCGCATGAACCCGACTGGCCGGGCGCCGTCGTGCCGGTGGCTGTCAACGTGCTGCAATACCCGTTGCCTACGCCACGCCGCTGCTACAAACTTGGCCAGGCCCTGCGCCGCGCCATCGAATCGTATCCGGAAGATCTCAAGGTCGTCATCGTCGGCACGGGCGGCCTGTCTCACCAGATCCATGGCGAACGCACCGGCTTTAACAACGAAGAGTGGGACCACGAATTCCTGCGTCTGCTGCAATTCGAACCCGAAAAGCTCACCGAAATGACACACGCCGACTTCGTTCGCCTGGGCGGCGCCGAAAGTGTCGAACAAATCATGTGGCTGGCCATGCGGGGCGCCATGCCAAAGCATATTCGCAAACTGCATCAAAACTATTACCTGGCCACCACTACGGCCATGACTGTGGCTCTCTTCGAAGAGGGTGAAGAACCCACCACGCAAGCAGCCAGCCACAAGGCTACCGCCACCGCCTAAGGAGACCGGCTATGAATCCGCAAGTAAAAGGCATGGAAGAGCTGGGCGGCACGTACGCCTTCGACATCCGCACCAGCAACAGAACACTTAACCTGAACCGCTTCCTGTGGAAGATGATCGGCCAGGACTGGCGTGACCGCTACCAGGCAGACCCGGAAGCCGTCATGCAAGAGGCCGAGCTGAACGACACGGAAAAAGACCTCCTGCGCAAGCAGGACTGGCTTGGTCTGGTAAAACATGGCGCAAATTTTTTCGTGCTGGAAAAATTCGCGCGGGTAGTCCACAAAACCAACCTCGAGGTCTATGCCAGCATGCGCGGCGAAACGTTTGAAGAGTTCATGCAGACGCGGCGGGTACCCGCCTCGCGCTGAACACCTACGCGCACCAAGCCTCGCCGCAATGGCGCCGTGAAATGCGGGGCAACATCGCCCGCGGCGTCAACACGCATAACACCCTATTGATTTTTCGCTGGCAAACAGTAACACTCAGCGTACTGTACATAACAAAGAGCCACAATCAGAACCGGCCGTCACCATCACTCAGGAGCAAACTCATGGCATCAAACCGAGGCGTCGCCTACATCGAACGCGGCAAGGTCGAAGTCCAATCTATCGCTTTCCCCGAACTCGTCACGCCCTCGGGCAAAACAGCGGGCCATGGCGTCATCGTCAAAGTTCTTACCACCAATATCTGCGGGTCCGACCAGCACATGGTGCGCGGGCGCACAACGGCGCCAAGGGGTCTGATCCTCGGCCACGAAATCACCGGCGAAGTCCTCGAAGTCGGCCGTGACGTCGAGACCATCAAAAAGGGCGATCTCGTCTCCGTACCGTTCAACGTGGCCTGCGGACGCTGCCGCACCTGCAAAGAGCAAAACACGGGCGTCTGCCTGAACGTCAACCCTGCCCGCGCGGGCGGCGCCTACGGCTACGTCGACATGGGTGGCTGGATTGGCGGTCAGGCCGAATACGTCATGGTGCCTTACGCCGATTTCAATCTGCTCAAGTTTCCCGATAAAGCACAGGCCATCGAAAAAATTCGCGACCTCACCTGCCTGTCCGACATCCTTCCAACCGGCTTTCACGGCGCCGTCACGGCAGGCGTGGGCCCAGGCAGCACGGTCTACGTCGCGGGGGGCGGACCTGTCGGGCTGGCGGCCGCCGCCGCGGCACGCCTGCTCGGTGCAGCCGTGGTCATTCTGGGCGATCTCAATCCCGAGCGCCTCGCGCATGCCAAAAAGGTTGGCTTCGAAACCGTGGACGTCTCACTCGACACCCCACTGGGCGAACAGATCGCTGCCATCCTGGGCACGCCCGAAGTCGACTGCGCCATTGACGCCGTCGGTTTCGAGGCGCGCGGTCACGGTCACAGCGGTTCGCAAATCGAAGCGCCCGCCACCGTGTTGAACTCGCTCATGAACATTACCCGGCCGGCCGGGCGCATCGGCATACCGGGACTGTACGTAACCGAAGACCCCGGCGCTCACGACAAGGCCGCCCAACAGGGCGCACTTAGCGTGCGCTTTGGCTTGGGCTGGGCAAAATCGCACAGCTTTTTCACCGGCCAGACGCCCGTCATGAAATACAATCGCGCACTCATGCAGGCTATTCTTTGGAACCGCATCAATATCGCCGAGGTCGTAAACGTACAGGTCATCTCGCTTGACGACGCACCACGAGGCTATTCCGAGTTCGACCAGGGCGCGCCCAAGAAATTCGTCATCGACCCGCACAACCAGTTGCGCAAGGCGGCTTAATCAAGGCTGGATTCGCGCCGCCTCGAAATAGCCACACAATAAAAAGCGCTTGTGATCCTTCGGGGCACAAGCGCTTTTTTTATTCCACCTGAACACGGCGTGACTTGCAATTGACAGCGGGCCAAATCAGCATCATCCTGCCAACCAGCGCCACATCGAAGTCAGAATACGCCACACCGGGCACGGCCCGGCGGGCTGGGCTTTAAGCCGATGCGGCTTTGCTGGGACGGGCCTTCAGGGCCTGCAACGCAGGCAACACCTTCTGTGCAAAAAGCTCCATATTGCGGCGCGTCAGCTCTTCGGACAAATTGGCAAAATGCAGCATTGTCAGCAAATTGTCGAAATGCATGGTCTTCCAGAAAGACTCCAGCCGCTGACGCACTGTCTCGGCGCTGCCGCACACAATCATGCCCGCATCGATTGCAGCTTCGAGCGTGATGTCCTGAGACAAGGACACTTTGGCAGCCATGACGCGCTTGAGTGAATCCCGCGACGTGTAGCCTGGAGGCAGCAGCATTTCGAACGGCATCTTCAGCAGGCGATTGCGAAATAGTTCAAAGGGCGCTTTGGCTTCACGCAACGCCTGCTCGTCTGTGTCGGCGACGTAAATGGGGACCGCCCAGCCAAGCTGGCTGTCCTGCGCTTCGTAACCATACGCCTCCGCCGTGTCGCGATAAGACTGCAAGTACTTCTCGACCGTCTTGGCCGGACTGAATGTTTGCAGATAGGTGTAGCGGTGGTCGGGGTGCGATGCCCAGTCTATGGTTTCCTTGCTGCCCTGGGAGGGCACCCATATGGGCGGGTGCGGCTTCTGAAAGGGGCGCGGCCAAAGGTTGACGTAGTTCAGATTGTAGTGATGACCGTGAAAGGCAAAGGGGCCAGGTCGCGTCCAGGCCTGAACAATCAGGTCGTGCGCCTCGTGGAAGCGTTCATGGGAAATGGTGGGGTTCAGATTGAATGTATGGTATTCGGCGCCGATGCCGCGCACGAATCCACTGATCAGCCTTCCGCCCGACATGACGTCCAGCATGGCGTGCTCTTCGGCGACCATCATGGGGTGTTCGCGCAAAGGCAGCGCATTGCCCAGGATCGCGATTTTGACCCGCTTGGTGCGCTGTACCAATGCGGACGCCATCACCACCGGCGAAGGCATGAGCCCATATGCGGTCTGATGATGCTCATTTACCGCCACCCCATCAAAGCCAAGCTCTTCAGCATACGTGAGCTCGTCGAGGTAGCGCGTATAAAGCTTGTGCCCCTTCACCGGATCGTAAAACTTGTTGGGCATGTTCACCCACACCGTCTCAAACTGCTTGGTGGCTTCGAAGTCAAGGTCGGCGTAAGCCATCAGATGGAACAACATGACGTTCATGGCTACCTTACTCCTTCAATAAAGCTTTTAACGGATGCGCAGAATCGGGCGGGGTGTTCGACCTGCGGCAGGTGACCGCAGGCTTCGTAGATGTCGAGCGTGGCACCCGGGATCAGTTTCTTCAAAGCCTGGCCAAAAGCCAGCGGCATGACCTTGTCATCCTTGCCCCACGCAAGCTTGACCGGCATGTCCAGCCGATGCAGCCACTTCGAAAGGAAGGGATCATGCAGCCGCGGCTGCCATGCAAGGCGCGCCACCGTATGCTTGTTTTTCAGCAGCGCATCCTTGTCTTGCTCGGAGGTGGGTGGATTGGCCAGGACCCGATCGGCCAGGGTCTGGTCGTAGAATAAATTGCGCGCCATTTGTTCGGCGCTCCAAAGGAAGATGTCTCCTGGCTGCGCGTCGGGCAAAGGAACTCCTGCCGCGTCAATGAGAACCAGCGACTTGAAGCGCGAAGGCTCGCGCACCGCCATTTCCATGGCCAGCCACCCGCCCATGGAGCTGCCGATGACGTGCACGGAATCCAGCTTTTGATGCTTGAGGAAATCAAGATAAAAGTAAGCGAGGTCGTGAATATTTTCCAGCCACGGCGGCTCGTCGGAATAGCCAAAGCCAGGATGCTCGGGCACCAGAAGGTTGAAGTCCTGGGCAAGCTCTTGCATGAACGGCTGGATGACTGGCGCCCCGTTTGCGCCATGCAGATACAGGATTGTCTGCCCCGTTCCCGCGCGCCGCATCCTGATGCGGCAATCGTCAACCGTGATATATGACTCTTCAAACTGCATTTCGGTGCGCTCCCTTTCTTGACCATGCATCACTGCAATAAGTCCATTTTTTCCGTGCAAAAACTTTACGGGACAGTTTAAACTAAGTATGCATTGTTCTAAATGTTAGCGAGGCATATTTTTCCTGTCAAGGAGAATTGTCGCGGCATAACCAGCACTGCCACACCAGTACGCAAACTAGTCTTATTGACACGGCACCGTCGAAAAAATGAAATTTGATTCTTTCACGCAAATGTATGGAACACCCGGTTACCTGCTGCGGCGGTCCGGCCAATTCGCAACGGCTACGTTCGATGCCGAGATGGGCAATATGGGTATCACGGCAAGCCAGCTCGCCGCCTTTCTGGCCGTGCACATTCAGCCCGGCCTGCAGCAACGCGAACTGGCCGCGACGCTGAATTGGGACGAGGCCACGGTTGGCGGAATGGTACGACGGCTGGAGGCACAGGGATGGCTGGAGCGGCGCAGCAGTCCGCGGTCGCGCCGTGGGCGGGCCATCTACATGACACCGGCAGGCCACGAGCTGTATAACCGCATCAAGCCCAGCGTCATACAGGTCCAGAAAAACCTTCTGAAGGCACTGGCGCCACAGGAACGAAAGCAGCTTCTTTATCTGCTCAGCAAAATGATGGGGGAGACGAACGAATTTTTCGAAGCGAAGAAGCGGCCAGCCAGGGCTTCACGAAAGCCCGATGGTCGGCATGATGCCACATAGCTTGCCGCCCCTCAGGCCGCGTCCTTGCTGCGCCGCATCGTATCAACAAGTCGAGTCCACTCAAATTTTTCTTTGGCGTCATACTTCAAGCCCAGATCCCGCATGCGGTCTACGAATGCATCCTGCAATTGCGCCGTGGCACTCGCCATAAGCGGGTCGATGTCCACGTCCCGCAATGTTTCAGCCACTTCGCGCATCTCGGCCGCACGACGGCGCCCATGCTCGGCAACGCGGCTGATCAGGTAGTTGGGCTGACGATCGGTCCAGCCCATCCCCGGAAAAGTCTCGGCCAGCGACGCAAGCACCTCCTGCTCGGCGCCGTAGGACCGCGCTGCAGTCAGGCACTCGACCGTCAACGCCTCAATTCCCTTGATCATGACGCTGCGGCACATCTTGATGGCTGAAGCCACACCCACTTTGGTGGCTACGGCGCGAGTATGAAACCCCAACCGATTCAGGCTTTCCGCCAGCACGGCGGCTTGTGCGCCACCCAGCAGCATCGGCACCTTGAGCCCATACGGCGGCACTGGCGCCATAACGGCGGACTCTACATAAAACGCCCCGGAACGTTCGACGGCATTGCGATCAAGGCCCTTGGTACCGGGTGATACGGAATTGATGTCCATGAAATACTGGCCGGGCTTCAGAAAGCCCGCCGTCGCCTCAGCCGCATCCCGGGCCGAACTGGCCGTGACCGCCGATATGACCAGATCCGCTCCGGACACGGCACCTTGAAGACTATCGTGCAACACCACGCCCAGCGCCGCGGCGCGTTCCGCCAACGCGGGACGTAACTCGGCTTTCAGCACCTTGATATCGTACGTGGCAACTTTGGCACCGGCCTTCACGCAGCCCTGTGCGAGCAACGACCCCGCCTCGCCAAAACCTACCAGTGCAATCGAACTCAATACAGCGGGCACATTCGTCACTTTTCTATTCCTTGTACATAATGAACGGGGATTCACGCTGAGCAATTCGCCACCCTTGCGGTGTCTTGGCGAACTCGTCACGAAATTCACCCAATACCTGGCGCGGGTTGGCCTTGCGGCCGGACGCTTCAGCTGGCTGATCGGGGCTGGTGCTCCACAGCAGCACATAACTGACTGACTTGGCCGACTTACTGGTCGTTTCCAGGAATACGGTATTGCTTATCAGATGCCGGGTAATGCGGCCAGCTGGCCCGTCGCGATACGAGGCCAATATTTCAGCACGCCCATTCAGCAGGATTCCACCGGGTCGCGTCAACTGCGCCGTTTCGGTAAACAGCGCCGCAAGCGCTTCATGATCCTGCCGATCCCTGTAGTAGGCCGACCACGCAACGAGGTCCTTGCAAAGGCTCTGAACCGCATACAGCTCGGCACTCAATTCCACGACACTCATCAGACTCCTCCCAATTAAACAAACACGCTTACCCGCGCCGAACACGCGCTGTCAGGCGTGAGGCGCGGATTCCAGCCATTGCGCGAGGATCCCGGCCACAGCTTGTGGCTGCTCCATGACGGTCATGTGGCCAGAGTCCTCGACCACGCGCAGCGAACCTACGTGGGCAGGCAATAGCTGCAGCATGGCCTCATGGCGGGCCAACGGACTCCAGGCATCCTGACGCCCGCAAACAAGCACGGTGGGGCAGGCCAACGCCTGCAACACTGGCGTGGCATCGGGGCGCGCAAGCAACGCATTGATCTGACCGCTGAACTGCCCGGGGGTGAACCGCGCAATCATGGCGAGAATCTCTTCAAACAAAGGGGTTTCCAACTGCTGTGAATGCACCATGCCCGCCGCCCACACCGTGCCCATGGCGCGCATGCCGCGCTCTTGTGCAGTGGCGAGCAGCGCCAGGCGCTTGTTGCGTTCGATATCCCCGGCGTTACCGCCCGCGATAGGTTGGTAACCCGTATCGAGCAGGGCAAGGCGCTGCACCCGCTCGGGCGCCAGGCGTGCGACTTCCAGCGCGACGCGTCCACCCATGGAATGCCCGGCCAGCGAAAACGTTCGGTATGGCACAGCGTCGAGCACTTTTCGAGCCATGCCGCCGATGGTGTCCTGGTTCTTGTATTCCGGAACGAACGTATCCGCACGCGAGGCCAACGCCGCTCTGGGGCCGGCCCAGGCCGCTTCGTCGCACAACAAGCCGGGAAGAAGAACCAGCTCGTGCCGCGCCACGCCTTACGCCGCCTTTTTGTCGGGCCACACCCGCTGCGGTACATGCACATTGCCGTCAAGCACCCAGCGCGCCGTGCGAATCAGTGCGGCGCTACGCACTTGTGACGTGCCGCCACGCATCTGGACACAGGGAATACGAATTTGCATGATAAAACTCGTTAAATATCTTCAAGTGAATCAACGTAGCGCAGCCCCTTGGCTTCAAGTTTTTCGCGCATTTTGTAGTAATCGAGCCCCAGCGTGCCACTTGCCAGAACCTTGCGCGTAACGTTTTCCTTGTCAAGCCGCGCCTGTGCAGCCACCGCTACTTTGACCGCCGTAGCAACCGGAACGACCACGACGCCGTCGTCGTCGGCAACGATGACATCGCCGGGGTTGACGATTTGCTGCGCGCAGACAACCGGTACATTGACCGAGCCCAGTGTTTCCTTGGACGTACCCTGTGCCGAAACCGCCCTGGACCAGACAGGAAAGCCCATTTCCTTCAGCGCCTTGGTATCGCGGCAGCCCGCATCAATGATCAGACCACGCACGCCACGCGCCGCGAGTGACGTTGCCAGCAGCTCGCCGAAATAGCCGTCCAGGCACTCGGATGTGGGGGCGACAACCAGCACATCGCCTTCGCGGCACTGCTCGACCGCAACGTGCACCATCCAGTTGTCGGACGGCGCGGTCAGCACCGTGATGGCCGAACCGGCGATCGACGCGCCTTCCCAGATTGGCCGCATGTACGGCGCCAGCAGGCCGAGGCGTTTTTGTGCTTCGTGCACGGTGGCCGAACCGGCTTTGCATAGAACGTCTATGTCCGCCGCGCTTGCGCGCGGAATATTGCGTACAACAACTCCCCGTATCATGAAAGGTCTCCTACGACAGTCGGCGTAAGCCGCATATAACCCTCGGCGTACTCGATATTGCGCGCCGCCGCTATGCCAATATTACGCTTGGCCTGTACACCACGCTGCTGAGCCACCCTGGTGTAATACGCCCACAGGTGTTCCTGGCCGGCCATGCATTCAATGGCCTTGCGCTTGAGGTCCCAGACCTCGGTGATGTCGAGAAAAGTATTCGGAATCCACTCGCTCTGCTCGGTTTGATGGGGTTCGAACGCGTACACCGGCGGTGCTCCCAGAACCTTCTGGCCAGGGTTGTGGCCCGCAGCCTGTGCGATGACGCGTGCCTCTTGTGTCACGTGCATGGCCAGTGGGTGATCAAAGTTATAGGGGTCCTTGACCGAGTGGCTCAGGACAAAAGACGGCCGCAACTCGCGGTACACATCAACCAGCCGCATCAGCGCTTCGTCGCTGACACGCATGGGGTAGTCGCCCAGGTCGAAGAATTCGATTTCGGCACCCAGGACGTCGGCTGCTTTCTGCGCTTCTTCACGCCGCGCCTCCTTGACTGCCTCGAGAGTGGTGGGGCCCTTGCGCCAGATTTTGGCAGATTCGCCGCGTTCGCCGAACGACAGGCAAACGACCTTCATGCGATAACCCTGACGCACATGCACAGCAATGGCGCCAGCCGAACGCCAGACAAAGTCGGCGGAATGGGCGCTGACCACGAGACCAGCGCGAGGATTTCCTGTATTTTCAGTCATAACTTACCCGTATTTACAAAACAATGATCAATACAGGTCAGTATGCCAACCCAAGCGGAACCACGCCAGTGACTTTGTCTTTTTTGCCGTGCGATTAACTTATAGCGTAGCCAAAGCAGCCTGGCTTCCGCTTCAACGCCAACGGACACGCCAGCCGGGCTAGCGCCATTCCGCGCACGTAAGTGCGTTTTACTTATAGTAAAACCAGCGTCCACCCCACCCTAATCCGTTTCCTGACACAGCGCACGCAATTCGGCGACGAACGACCGCATGCTGGCGCCCAGGTCACTGTCGGCACGCATGGTCAGCCCAATGTACCGGCCCGTTTCCCTGACCTCGACAGGCAACACCTGCAACAGACCCGCAGACACTCCGCGAATGATCTGCCGGCGGGAAAGCAGGGCCAGCCTGTTGCTATCCATCAGCAGGGCCTGCAATACCACGGCACTATTGACCTCCAGCGAAGCGTGCGGGGGGGCCACGCCATCGGCCGCGAAAGCGCGCTCGAAGGCGGCCCTGGCTGGTGTGCCGGTCAGGGGCGCAATCCAGGACTCGCCAACCAGATCACGCAAGCCAGCCAACGACTTCCCCACGAGGGGGTGTCCCTGGCGTACAACTACTGAAAGGGTATCTTCGAACAGAGGCTCCTGCACCACATCGGCCGCAGTCAGCTCACCTCTTAACGCGCCCACCACCACATCAACGTCGGCATGGCGCAGCTGATGCATCAGTGCACCGTACGTTCCATCGACTATCGTAACGTTAAGGTCTTTATGCAGCGCCAGAACACGGTCCACCGCACGCGGCACGAGCACACCCGCCGACAAGGGCAGCGACCCGATGACGATGCGGCCCGACATCTTGCCATGCAGTGCCATCAAGTCTTCTTCCGCATGACGAAACTCCGCAAGGGCAAGCTTGGTGCGTCGCAGCACCGCCTCGCCGCTTTCAGTCAGGCGCACGCCCCGCACCGAGCGGTAGAAAAGTACACTGCCCAGCATATGCTCCAGCTGACGCAAAGTCTGATTTACGGCGGGCTGGCTCACACGCAGTCGGGCGGCCGCGGCAAGCTCGCCGCCCGTCTCACAGAAAGCCACATATGTCGCCAAATGCCGATAAGCGCAGGAGCCTGAAAACCGGCCCGCCATCTGCCAGGCTGCCCGCGCACCCGGGTCGGCAAGACTGCTGGCTTCCGTCTCGGCCAGCGCAAGCTGGGCCAATGCCCGCTCGGCGCGACGCGCAAGCAGCTTCCCTTCGGCCGTCATCAGCATCCCTCGCGCCGCGCGTTCGAACAGCGCCACGCCAAGCTGGCCTTCCAGCTCGCGGATCGCGCGCGCAATCGCCGACGAAGACAAGGGCAGCAATTGTGCGGCGTGCGCAGCACTGCCAGCCCGACCCACGGCAAGCACGGAACGGAACTGCTTCAGATACCGGGCAAGTGACATCGACCTGCTGTGTCTATCGCGCATCTGCCCCCCATCATCCTCGTCTCCGACGCCCTCCGCGTCGCGCCACCCATCATACCCAAAGCGCCCTACCGACGCCGCGTTTCTGCCCGCAACAATCAGCCCAGCAACGCCACTGACTTCACCTGAGCCACAACACGGGCGCCGGCCGCGATGGCCAGTGCGCGGCACGAGCGCGCCGTCACCCTGGCCAGAAGCGTATCGCCGCCATGCAGCTCCAGCCGCACCAGCATCTGACCCGGTTCGACCATGGGAACCACGGCCCGCACGATGGCCGGCAAAGCGTTCAAGATACTACTGCCCGAGGGCGCTGCAAGCGCAATACTGACATCACGCGCATGAATCCGGCAGCGCAAACGGATCCCCACGACTTCGGGGCGCTGCGACACATACAACTGCCCTCCCGCAAAATCCAGTCGGGTCAAACCGTCATCTTCGTGAGCAGCCACCGTCGTTTCCAGCACCACGCCTGCATCGCCCAGAAAGCCGCCAGGCAGGTCCGTGCGCGCCAGCGTTTCCTGAAGCGGCCCTCCCGCCGCCACCTTCCCCGCTTCCAGCAGGACCAGATAATCGGCCAGGCGCGCCACTTCATCGGGAGCATGACTGACGTACAGCACGGGAATGTCCAGCTCGCCATGCAACCTTTCCAGATAGGGCAGGATTTCAAGCTTGCGCACAACGTCCAGCGCGGCCAGCGGCTCATCCATCAGCAACAGCCGCGGCCTGGTCAGCAGCGCGCGCGCGATGGCTACCCGCTGGCGCTCGCCACCCGAGAGCCGTTCAGGCAGGCGGTCCAGCAAAGCCCCTATACCCAGCAGTTCCACAATGCCATCGAACCCTCTACTGTCCTTGTTGCCCGACCGCTTCATGCCATAAGCCAAATTCCTGCGGACGGACAGGTGATTGAATAGACTGGCCTCCTGGAACACGAGGCCCATGGGGCGCTTGTGTGGCGCAAGAAAAACGCCGGTGGAAGAATTCTGCCAGACGCCGCCGTCAACCACCAGACGCGCACGAGGCGAACGGGTCAGTCCCGCAAAGCAGCGCAGTATCGTCGTCTTACCCGATCCCGAAGGGCCGAAGAGCGCCGTCACCCCCTTTTCGGGCAAGCGCAAATCCACGTCCAGACTGAAGCCAGGGTAGTCAAGGGCAAAGCGTGCTTCGATCACACCGACCACCCTTGCCGGCGGCGGCGCGTGTACAGTACCAGCAGAACAAGAAAGCTGAAGCCCACCATCACGCCGGCCAGCCAATGCGCCTGGCCGTATTCCATGGCTTCCACGTGGTCGTAAATCTGCACCGACGCCACACGGGTCCTGTCCGGGATATTGCCGCCTATCATCAACACCACCCCGAACTCGCCCAGAGTGTGAGCAAACCCAAGTATGCTCGCGGTAAGAAAGCCCGGGCGCGCCAGCGGCAGGGCAACAGTAAAGAACGCATCCCAGGGCGTGGCGCGCAGGCTGGCGGCGACCTCCAGCGGACGTTCCCCCATCGCCTCAAAAGCATTCTGAATGGGCTGAACGACAAAAGGCAGGGAATACAGCACCGACGCAACCACCAGGCCTGGAAAAGTAAATGGCAATAAATCGAGCCCCAGTGCCTGAGTCAGTTTGCCCACAGGCCCGTTCGGGCCCATGAGAACCAACAAATAGAACCCCAGCACCGTCGGCGGCAACACAAGCGGCAGCGCCACCACGGCGCCCACCGGACCTTTCCAGCGCGAGGGCGTGCGCGCCAGCCACCAGGCAATCGGCGTGCCCACCACCAGCAGGATCGCCGTCACCACCAGGGCCAACCACAGCGAAAGCCAAAGTGACGAAAGGTCAACCGCGCTGATCATGCCTCATCCCTAGAAGCTGTATCCGAATGACCGGATAATGGCACGGGCCCTGTCACCCTTCAGGTACGCAAGCAGCGCTTTTGCAGCAGGATTGTCCTTCCCCTTTGCCAGCAGCACGGCATCCTGGAGGATGGGGTCGTGATATTTCGGCGGAACGATCCACGCCGAGCCGCCAGTAACCTTTCCATCCCGGAACACCTGTGACAACGCGACAAAGCCAAGCTGGGCATTGCCTGTTGCCACAAACTGATAGGTCTGGGAAATGTTCTCGCCCTGAACGAATTTATCTTTCCATTTGTCCAGAAGCCCCAGTTTGGTCAGCGTCTGTATTGCCGCAGCGCCATACGGCGCGGTCTTGGGATTGGCGATGGCCATATGTGTAACGTTGCCGCCGGCTTTCAGCACCTCGCCCTTGGGATCGACCAGCCTGTCATTCCTGCTCCACAACACCAGGGTTCCCTTGGCGTAGGTAAACCGGGTACCCGGCACTGTGGCCTTCTCGGCATCCAGCTTGGCGGGTGTGTTGGAGTCGGCGGCGAGGAACACTTCGAACGGCGCGCCGTTATGGATTTGCGCATAAAACTTGCCGGTTGCTCCGAACGACAGCTTGGCGGTGTGGCCCGTGTCTTTCTGAAACCGGGCGGCAATGACCCGCATGGGCGCGGTGAAATTCGCTGCCACGGCAACCTGGACCTCATCGGCCGTGGCCGATGCAGACATGACCAGTATGGCGGCAAGCGCAGCAAGCATTCGGAAGACCGCAAACATTTCCTCTTCCTCCTGTTATTGAATCAAAGACATACGATGACGGAAGAGGCCTTGAACAAGGCGCACGCCCGCTCACCGGGAGCAAGCCCCAGCCGGTTCGCGCTGTTGCACGTAACGACGGCACACACCGACTTGCCTGCACCCAGGCTTAAAACAACCTCGGAATTGACGGGGCCGCCATGGACACGTTCCACGACACCCCAAAGCTGGTTGCGCGCACTGGTATGTACGGCGGGGTCAGTCAGCAGCAGCACCGACGACGACTTGATCAGGGCGTAGACCTCTTTGCCCAACGCAAGCTCCAGCGTCTCGGCCGACTCACGAGTGATGACCGCCACAACCTGATTGACGTCATCCAGCCTGATGCGTACTTCGCAGTCGATCTCGCCCATGACGAGCCCGGCCACGGTACCTGCAAACTGATTGCGTGCACTACTGCGCAGGGAGAAGCGCCTGAGCAGATTGCGAAACTGCTCGAAGCTGACGGCCTCGCCCTTGTGCATCCCCTGAGCCAAGCGATCCAGGGCGTCCTGAGACTCGGTTTCCAGCGCACGGTACAGGGCAACGACACGCTGGCCATATCCGGTCAAGTTCGTTCCACCGCCGTGCTTGCCACCAGTCACGCGCGTAACCAGAGGCTGGTCCGCCAGGTTATTCATGGCATCCACCGCGTCCCAGGCCGCCTTATACGACAGCGGGACAGACTTGGCTGCCTGCGTGATGGAGCCATGCTGCGCGATACCCTCGAGCAATTTGATCCGGGTGCCCCCAAGGAAGGCTCCCAGATCCGTTTCCAATTCCAGCCGCCCTTTCAGGCGAGGCTCACTCTTTGACATGGCAATCGTTATATAGTCAGCGATATAACGGTGAATATACTGCAAAAAGACCTGATGCTGCACGAGACAACAGCGATGCCAGGGGTAAAACGGGTAAAAAGTGCCTACATCAATTCAGACGACACGAACCTTGGGCGTGCCGGCACTGAATTCGCCAATAACGGCGGCGCGGCCGAAGCCTTCCGAACGGAAAATATCCATTACCCGGGCCACCGTATCGGGCGCACAGGCAACCAGAAGCCCGCCCGACGTTTGCGGGTCGGCCAGCAAGGCACGCAGAACGTCGTCGACATTGGCGGCCAAGTCAATAAAATCGCCATAAGAAGCCCAGTTGCGTTTCGACGCCCCCGTCACGACCCCCTGCCCGGCCAGCGCCTGAACACCCGGCAGCCAGGGCAGATCGGCAGAACGAATGGTGGCAACAAGACCCGAACCGCGCGCGACCTCAAGCACATGACCCAGCAACGCGAACCCGGTCACATCCGTCATGGCATGCACACCCGGCAGGCTGGCCAACGCCACCCCCGGTGTATTCAATTGGGTTGTGCTGGCCAGCATGGCGGCGTAGCCAGCCTCGTCCAGCACATTCTTTTTAAGCGCGGCCGACAAAACCCCCACACCCAGGGCCTTGCCCAAAATCAGCACGTCACCCGGCCGCGCATCCTGATTGCGCCGGATATGGTCGGGATGCGCCAGCCCCATCGCGGCCAGTCCGTAAATGGGCTCCACCGAATCTATGGAGTGCCCACCCGCAATGGGAACACCCGCCTGGGTACACACCGAGGCCCCTCCCTCCAGAACGCGTGCAATGTCTGCTTTGGGCAGGACGTTGATCGGCATGCCGACTATCGCCAAGGCCATGATGGGTGAGCCGCCCATTGCGTAAATGTCGGACAGCGCATTGGCAGCGGCAATGCGCCCAAAATCATAGGGGTCATCGACTATCGGCATGAAAAAATCGGTCGTGGCGATCAGCGCCTGCTCCGCATTGAGCCGATACACCGCCGCATCGTCTGACGTTTCCGTTCCAACCAGCAGATTGGGGTAGACATGGGCCGCCGGCATATTGGCCAGAAGCTCCGACAGCACCCCCGGAGCTATCTTGCAGCCGCAGCCGCCCCCGTGTGAAAGTGAAGTCAGGCGCGGTGCCTCCGCGACAACTGCCGGTTCAGTCATGGTGTTACCTTGTCAGCAAAACGCGAATGGGGCAACGTTACGTACGCCCCACTTTCGCACAGCCAATATGATAACGCCAGGCCAAAAACCCCTAAGCGCCCTACCCGCGCTCGGGAATGTGCAGGCCGCGCACGACAGCCGGCCGGGCCAGGAACGACTCCAGGACCCGTCCGACATTCGGAAAATTCGCAATGCCTACAAGCTCGCCAGCCTCATAAAAACCGCCAAGGTTGCGCACCCAGGGAAAGGTGGCCATGTCCGCAATCGTGTAATCGTCGCCCATGATCCACGCGCGGCCCTGCAGCCGCTGCTCCAGCACGTTCAACAGACGTTTCGATTCGTCCACGTAGCGATCGCGCGGACGTTTGTCTTCGTAGTTTTTACCGGCAAATTTGTTGAAAAAACCAACCTGGCCAAACATGGGGCCAATGCCCCCCATCTGAAACATGAGCCACTGTATGGTTTCATAGCGCCTGGCGGGATCCTTCGGCAAGAACTGGCCCGATTTCTCGGCCAGGTAGATGAGAATCGCGCCTGATTCGAACAGGGGAAGCGGCTTGCCCCCCGGCCCGTTGGGATCCAGAATGGCCGGAATCTTGTTGTTAGGGCTAAGCGAAAGAAACTCGGGTGACTTCTGATCCTGCTTATCGAAGCTGACAAGATGAGGCTCGTAGGGCAGGCCCGCCTCTTCCAGCATGATTGACACCTTCACGCCGTTGGGCGTGGACAGGGAGTAAAGCTGGATTCGATCCGGATGTTGTGCCGGCCATTTCCCGGTAATCGGAAAAGCGGAAAGATCTGCCATAGTTGAAACGAGCCCTTTTCATATCAAAGACAACGCGCGCGGGCGCGCAACGAATGATCAGCGGCCATTATGACATGCGAACCACCTGCCCCACTCCGCGCGATCAGGCCCGGCACCCCCGCCGCCAACACCCACTTCACAAACGATGTTTACGCCAGCGATGCCACCCGCTGCGGTAGAATTGTAGTAACGTCTATATGAATGAGGCTCGGTGTCGTTCGTGCCCGGGCCACCTACCAAAGGAAGCAGCGATATGACGACCAACACCTCTGACGCCTCCGTCATCGACAAGGCCCCCGCCCACAACTCCATGGCCCCCGAAGACACCGCCGAGCTGCGCAAGCTCTATGCCGACTTCGAGGCCATGCATCTCATGCCCCTATGGACGCAACTCGGCTCGCTGATGCCCATGCACCCGGCGCCGCAAGCCATCCCCTACATCTGGAAGTGGTCGCAGCTTTACCCGCTGGCGAAACGTTCGGGCGATCTCGTTCCCGTGGGCCGCGGCGGCGAACGCCGCGCGCTTGGGCTGGGGAACCCGGGGCTTGGCGGGCGCCCGTACATCAGCCCCACTCTGTGGGCAGCCATCCAGTATCTGGGACCAAAGGAAACCGCCCCCGAGCATCGCCATGCCCAGAACGCGTTTCGTTTCGTGGTTGATGGCGAAGGCGTCTGGACCGTCGTCAATGGCGACCCCGTCCGCATGAGCCGCGGCGACTTCCTGCTGACCCCGGGCTGGTGCTTTCACGGCCATCAGAACATCACCGACAAGCCCATGGCCTGGCTCGACGGGTTGGACGTTCCGTTCGCATATCAGAACGACGTCGGCTTCTTCGAGTTCGGCTCCGAAAAGCTTTCCGACGAAACCACACCCGACCTTTCACGTAGCGAACGGCTTTGGTGCCATCCCGGCCTGCGCCCGCTCTCAGGTGTGAAAGACACTCCCAACACACCCATTGGCGCCTATCGCTGGGAACACACCGACCGCGCACTGGCCGAACAGCTTCTGCTTGAAAAAGAAGGTTTCCCCGGTGTCTTCGAACCCGGCCATGCGGCTGTGCGCTTCGTCAACCCAACGACGGGGGGCGACGTCATGTCGACCATCCGCGCCCAATTCCACCGCCTGCGCCCTGGCACCGCCACACCAACGCGCCGGGTCGTCGGATCATCCGTCTTCCAGGTTTTCGAAGGGCGCGGGTCCGTCGTGCTCGACGGCACTGAACACAAACTCGATATCGGCGACCTGTTCGTCGTTCCGTCCTGGGTGTCGTGGTCCCTGCAAGCTGAAACGCAATTCGACCTGTTCCACTTCTCCGATGCCCCAATCATGGAGCGCCTGAATTTCGCTCGTACAGTCATCGAATAAACAACCGCCCACGGCGCTCACATCAGTAATGGCCTCAAGCCCGCGTGTTTCACGCGGGCTTCTTTTACCAAGAGCGGCCGAAAAGTTATTGTGCGGATCGGCGACAGGTTTGTCACATCACGCAGAGAGGACGGGAAACCTTGCTCTGAGCCGATCACTCCTCAACCGCGCTGAACGATTGAGGGGGAACACGATTCATTCCTTGAGGCTTTGCGAAGTCAAGCCCACTTCTTCGTATCCACCGCCACCTTCATCGGGCCACGAAACAGCTACCTTGAATGAGGGACGGCTCGAAATGGCCGCGTACCAGGCGTTGACTCGGGGCCGCTCATCCGCCGACCAGAACTGATCCTGACCCAACGCCGCCAAACGAAACATGAAGGGTGCAAGCGAAATATCGGCCAGGGAAAATTGGTTGACGATCCACGGGCCCGGATTCAACGTCGTTTCCAGACGGTCAAGCAAGCGCTTGATATCGGCCAAAGACTCCGCTAGCTCCGCTTCGCTGATTTCTCCGCGAATTGCGCGTGAATGTATGTCCCTGAGGAACCTGGATGGCCGCCGCGCCACCTGTTCGCGCAATACGTCATCCCCCCAGCGGTTGCGTAACTTTGGAAGAATGTACTTGACCATGGTCAATTTGACGATGGCATCGAAACCGTCATTGCAGGTTTTAACAAACTCTCGCATGCGCGCCGCCTGCAAAGGGTCTGATGGCACCAGCCCAGGTCCCGGAAATGCGGCGTCGATGTATTCGTTGATGATCTCCGATTCGTGTATGGCGTGCCCATTGTGAACCAGCACGGGAACCACCCCGTCCGGACTGATCTTCAGATACTCGGGACGCAGCTGATCAAACTTGAAAAGATCGACATAGCGACTGGTCCACGCAACGTTCTTCTCTTCCAGGGCCATACGTACCCTGACTGAACAAACCGAACTCCAGAAATGATAAAGCTCAAGCATATAGCGCCCCCGAATTTTGAGTGCGTGTTACGTCCGAAACCACACTGAGAGCGGGCGTTGGACCCGCCGCCAGACCGACGCCAAAGGTTCAGCCTGCATCGTGCAGCTTGAACAGGGTTGCCGCGTTGGTGCGCCCGATCTTCAGCCGGTCGGCTTCGCTGATTGACGCTGCGTCAAACCAGTTCGCCGCGTGGTCAACGTTCTCGAACGGCCAGTCCGTGGAAAACAGAATCCTGTCGGCACCAATCTCCAGGATGGCATCGATCAGCGTTTGCGTACGAAAATTGCCCGACGTCGTCAGGTAGAAGTTTTCCTGAAAATACTCGGCAATCTTGCGCTTGGCGGGATAGGTCTTGGGCGCATTGGTCCACGCATTGCGATTGTCAATGCGCCACATGCTGTATGGCAGGCCTTCGCCCATATGACCCAGAATGATCTTCAGCCGAGGGTAGCGGTCGAACAGGCCCGATCCCATAAGACGCAACGCATGCACGGCCGTTTCCTGGCCAAATGCCCAGGTAGGACCAAGCAGCCAGGGATGCCCTTCGTAGATCTTTGCACGTGACAGCAGCGGGTTGCGCGGGTGCAAATAGAACGGCACGTCCAGCTCTTGCACGACTTTCCAGAAACCGTCGAACTGCGGCGCATCGTAATACGCGACATTCTCGGGATCGTCGACCTGAGAAAACCCGTTGACCAGCGCACCGCGAAACCCAAGGTCCTTGATGCAGCGCTCAAGCTCGCGAGTCGCGCGATCCGGGTCCTGCAGCGGCAACGCCGCCAGGCCCTGGAACCGGTCGGGACGCTTGGCAACCTGCTCGGCCAGAAAATCATTGGCCCGCGTAGCAATTTCACAGGCCTTGGACGTATTGTAAATAGCCTGGACCGTAGGCGCGTTCAGCGAGAGCAGCATCATCTCCATGCCGTGTTCGTCCATGAGTCTGAGCCGCATCTCCTGGATGTCGAGCAGTCGCTTGCTAAGCTCCTTCCAGCTGTTGTCCGGCAGGAACCCGGCCGAATCATTCAACGTTTCCGGTATGGCGAAATGTTCTTCGAGTCCGATTTTCCCTTGCATGATGACGTCTCCTTTGTGTTCGAATGGTGCAACCAGGTTTTTGGTGTGATGCGAATGCGACAATGAAGGTTCAATACTGGCCTCGTGGCTCCAGGCCCAGCATTTGCTGTCCGACCATGGACGAAACCGCATCCCAGTTCAAACTGATGTGTTTTGCAATAGCATTGCCGTCTCGCCAGAACCGCTGAATAGGCTGATCCAGCGCCAGCCCGTTCCCACCGACATTGGCAAACACGGCATCAATGGCGTCCCGGGCCATGCGCGCCGCAAACGCGTGATCACGCCGGTTCCGGATTCTAGCGTCCACGTCGACGGGCAGGCCGGCCGCGGCCATCTGTTCGACTTGCGCCGTGTCCCGGTAGATCAGCAGGCGCGCGGCATCGAGCAGCGCTGTCGCTTCCGCAAGACGCGACTGCACGGGAAAGAATTCTCTCAGGCGACCGCCTCCGCCCGACACGGCGCCACGCGTCACCCTGGACCCAACCATTGCCATGAACTCATCAATGGCCCCCTGCGCAGCACCCAGGATAGGGGCCACCAGGCACACCGGCACCGCCGACAGGAAGGGAATCCGATAGATAGGGTTGTCGTTGGCGCGCGCTCCTGGAGGGTTGTTGGAGGAAGCTTGCGCGAAAGTCAGCTTGCGGTGCCGCGGCACGAACGTCGGTTTTTCGATCCAGACTGTCTTGGAGCCGGTGCCGGCCTGACCCGCAGTAAACCAGTCGTCGTCCACGACCCATTCTGTTCTGGGCACAAGAAGAAAGCCGGCATGTCGCTCCGGTACCTCGTCATCCGGCGGGAAGAACACCCCAACCAGAGCCCAGTCGGAATTGTCGATATTGGATGACCAATGCCATTTTCCCGAAACCAGGTAGCCACCGTCCACCCTTTCGGCCTCGGCCACCGGCGCGTAGGAACCGCAAATAATGGCGTCCGGATTTTCACGCCAGACGTCTTCCTGTGCCTGTAGGGGAAACGTGCCCAACAACCATTGGTGTATGGCGCCCAGCGAGCAGCCCCACGCCGACGAGGGACAGCCACGGGCAAGCTCGCTGATGATGTCGATGAACGGTGTGAAACCGTACTCATACCCGCCGAACCGCGCGGGCTGCATCAGACGAAAAAAACCCGCCTCGCGGAACAGCGAGGTTGCGTGCTCCGACACACGCCGGGCCTCTTCGGTCTTTCGGGCGTTTTCTTTCAGGTAGCCATTGGCCAGATCTCGCGCGCGACCCAGCAAAATCGCACATTCGGGTGCCTGCGGAACAGACGTACGCCGCGCCGGCGTATCGAACCAGGCTGCCTCCGGCGGGAGAAAGCCGAATGTTTCAGTGTTATCCATGGAGCGCCTCGACATTTTCAGGAACAATTAAAACGTACCAGCTAATCTAGCTTATTTTATTTGTATTTTCAAATAGAAATTTCAATTTAATGTCAAATTTGGTGTAAACCCTAAAGCGACCAGGAATCCCCCATAGCAGTCCCCTCGACACAGAACCTTTGTATGTTAATAAATACTTACAGGCCATCTAGTCAGGGTAAACCCCGTCAAACAAACTGATGACTGCCCCCTTGTTTTGGAATAAACTAAAAAAATAATTTGCATTATCAAAGAATATTTATTTGTAAATCCTGGTGCTTTATCCCGTAGGCTCAAGCACCGGCATGCCACGGCCCTGACTGATGAAGATCACGGAGAAAGCCATGTTTCGGGCAACACACTCGACAGCCACGCCAGTTTCACCCTCCCCGGGCTGCGGCCCAACGACGGCGCACGACCAGCGCGACCTGCGCAACGCCCTTGGGAAGTTCGCAACCGGCGTATGCGTCATCACGACACGCGGCCTTGATGGCAAGCTCGAAGGGCTTACGGCGAACTCCTTCTGCTCGGTTTCGCTCGACCCCCCTATCGTGCTGTGGAGCCTTCGAAAAGACGCTGGCAGCCTGCCGACATTCGAACGGGCCTCTCACTTTTGCATCAACGTCCTGCACGCCCATCAGGTCGAGATGTCCCGACACTTCTGCGGCCGCCAGATCAACAAGTTCGACGGCCTGGCGGACGAATTCACCGAGGGCCTCGAAGGCATACCCGCGCTCAAGGACGCCCTTGCCACCTTCGAATGCGAGCAGCTCGAACACCAGCCCATGGGCGACCACATCGTCTTTTACGGCATGGTGAAGCGGTACACCTACTCGCAAGCCACACCGTTGACATTCCACTGCGGCACCTACACAACCGTGCGGCCCCTGCTCGACTGAGTTCGATCTACACATACGCAAGCCGCGCAACCGGCACAGGCCGTGTCGATCAAATTTATATGTATTTTCAAATTGTTTTTTGGCGACCAGAACCCAAGCGGCTAACAGCCGGAGTAAAGAAAATATCAATATTCTTTAGACGTTACCGAAAGAATGCTTTCAAATAAATTGGAATCCAACTAAGTGAATTCCCCAATAAAATTTCATTTACAACAAAAGAGTTAGGCCATAGCATCTATACATACAAGAAAGCTGCCGTACAAGTCACCACGAGCCTTCCCGCATGGGCACCACCCCTGCAACCACAACACATCCTTTGCGAAACAGCCACCCAAGGAGAACAAAATGTTGAAAGAAATCGCCACCGCACTATTCGGCCTGGCGCTGATGCAAGGCTCAGCCCACGCCGCCAATGACCAAATCAAAATTGGCTTCATCGCAAGCCTGTCCGGCGGCCAAGCCACACTAGGCAGAGACATACTCGACGGTTTCAAGCTTGGCGTCAGCTCGCTCGATGGCAAACTTGGTGGACTTTCGGCAGACGTCATCACCATGGATGATCAAGGCAGGCCAGATGCTGGCGCCCAGGCGGCACAAAAGCTGGTGGAAAGCGACCGGGTCCCTATCGTGACCGGCATCAACCTTTCGAACGTGCTGCTTGCCGCTGTACCAAAAGTACTTGATGCAGGAAAAATCTTTCTCAGCCTCAATGCTGGCCCATCTGAACTGGCCGGCAAGGGTTGCTCGCCCCACTTCTTCAGTGTTTCGCACCAGAACGATACGGGGCCGGAAACCATGGGCATCTACCTGAACAGCATTGGCGTCAAGAACCTGTACATCATGGCGGCCAATTTCGCCGCCGGTAAAGACATGGTAACCGGGCTGAAACGAACCTATAAAGGCAAGATAGCCGCCGAAATCTACACTCAGATGGGCCAGCTCGACTACTCGGCCGAGCTTGCAAAAATGCGTAGCGTCAACCCAGATGCCTTATTCGCATTCTATCCAGGCGGCATGGGCGTCAATTTCTTCAAGCAAATGGATCAGGCCGGTCTGAAGGGCAAGATTCCCGTGTATTCATCCTTTATCCCCGACCAGGATTCCTTGCCGGCAATGGGCGACGCGTCACTGGGCGTTCAGTCGACGGGTTACTGGAGCGTAACGCTCGACAACCCACTCAACAAGAAATTCGTTGCCGATTTCGTGAAAACCTACAAAAGGCTCCCGTCGACCCGGGCAGCGGTAGGGTATGACGGGGCACGCCTGATCGACGCGGCCCTGAAGGAAAACGGTGGCAAATTCGGCTCGGCGGACTCCTTCGCCAAAGCGCTGCATAGCGTCAACTTTCAGTCGGTACGCGGCAACTTCAAATTCAACACCAACAATTTCCCCATTCAGAACTTCTACTTGTTCAAGGTCGAGAAAGATAAAGATGGCAACCTGGTGAACGCGGTGGTCAAGACTGTCGCCACCGCATACAAAGACCACTACGCGAGCCAGTGCAAGATGTCCAAAGCAAACCCCTGATACGCACCGCCAAAAAACACCATGACAGCCTCCCTGTTTATCGAACAGACGCTAAATGGCCTGCAGTTCGGAGTCATGTTGTTCCTCATCGCTGCGGGGTTCACCCTGGTATTCGGCATCATGAATCTGGTGAATCTCGCGCACGGCTCGTTCTACATGATTGGGGCGTACCTATTCGCCACCGTCCTGCAACGAATCGGCGCGTTCTGGGTCAGCGTAGTACTGGCCATGATCCTTACCGGGTTTGTGGGAGCAGTCCTTGAGCGCGTGGCGCTCAAGGCCTTCTACCGGCGACCATACCTCGATCAGGTGCTGGCAACGCTGGGACTCATCCTTTTTTTCAACGAACTTACGCGCATCATCTGGGGCGCTGAACCCCTGAACGTCACGCTGCCCGCCGGGTTGAACACATCGGTACACATCTTCGGCAACGTGTCTTATCCCACCATAAGACTCGTCATTCTGGCCGTCGGCGTGCTGGTGGCACTACTCCTGTATCTTATCGTCGCCAAAACCCGTACCGGCATGCTGGTGCGTGCTGGCGCCAGCAACCGCACCTTCATCGGCGCGCTGGGAATCAACGTCAATGTCGTGTTCTCGTGCGCCTTCAGCGTCGGGGCTGCGCTTGCCGGACTTGCCGGCGCCCTGGCCGCCCCAATACTGGCGGTTGAGGCAGGCATGGGCGAAAGCGTGCTGATCTTTGCGCTCATTGTGGTGGTCATCGGCGGAATTGGGTCTTTTCGCGGTGCGTTCGCGGCAGCCATTCTCGTCGGCCTGATCGACACGTTCGGCCGCCTGCTGTTCCCGCCGCTGCTCGGCGACATTTCGGTCTATCTGCTCATGGCGGCCGTTCTCGCGTGGCGCCCCCAAGGGCTGTTCGCTGCCAACGGATAAGCCAATGCAAAAGCTGTACAAACATTCGAATACACTCGCCGCCGTTCCACGAATTCCTTCGTGGGTCCTTCTGCTCGTAATCATGCTGGCGCTGGCGCTCTTTCCCGTGCTTGCGCACATCCTTGATGCGCCGTTCTATGTAACGCTGGTCACGCGCATCATGATTTTCGGCATCATAGCCGTCAGCCTGGGCTTCATTCTGGGCTTTGCCGGTCTGGTGTGCTTCGGACAAGCGGCCTTCGCCGGGGTCGGTGCCTATGTGGTGCTTATCCTGTCCGACCACGCATTGAACGACTCGCCTCTCATGACTTGGCCGATCACCATAAGCAGCACCACCAGCGCGTTCGTCACCTGGCCTGCAGCCATGCTGGTGTCAGCGCTGGTTGCGCTGGTCATCGGACTGATCGCGCTGCGCACACGCGGTGTGTACTTCATCATGCTGACGCTTGCCTTTGCGCAGATGATCTATTTCTTCTTCATCAATCTGGATGCGTACGGCGGCGAAGACGGCATGCGCCTGACCCAACGATCCAGCACCGCAGGGCTGTTGAATCTGGACAACCACGTGGTCTTCTACTACGTTACGTTCGTCATCCTCGCGCTGTCCTACTTCTTTCTTCGGCGCCTTGTGGACTCACGCTTCGGAATGGTTCTGCGCGGCAACCGCCAGAACGAACGACGCATGGCGGCGCTGGGCTACTCCTGCTTCAAATACAAGCTGACTGCTTTCGTCATCTCCGGCGCCATCGCGGGTCTGGCTGGCGCGCTGATGATCAATCACGGCAAGTTCATCAGCCCGGCATTCATGCACTGGGTGCGCTCCAGCGACATCATCGCCATGGTCGTCATCGGTGGGTCGGGCAGTCTAATGGGGCCGATACTGGGGGCGGGCGCTGTCCTCGGCCTCGAAGACGTACTGTCCAGCTATACCCAACACTGGCAAATCGTATACGGCCCTCTTCTGCTCCTGTTTGTGCTGTTTGCCCGACGCGGGCTGTACGGCATACTTACTGGACGTGGAGGCGACAATGACTGACCTGCTGCGGGTGGAAAACCTGTCCAAGCGGTTTGGCGGCCTGCTGGCTAGCAACGCCCTGAACCTGCAAGTGGCCGAGGGCGAAACCCACGCCCTCATCGGCCCCAACGGTGCCGGCAAATCAACGCTCATGAATCAACTCTCCGGCGAAATCCTGCCCAGCGAAGGCCACATCTTCTTCCGGGAACAGGACATTACCAAACTTCCCGTATACAAACGCACCGCCCTGGGAATCGCCCGCTCGTACCAGCTCACTACCATCTTCAACGGATTCTCCGCCCTGGAAAACGTGATGCTCGCCGTCCAGGCCAATCAGGGACACAGCTTTCATTTTTGGTCCAACGCGCGCAAAGAGCCGCAACTCAGGACGCCTGCGGCCGAACTTCTCGGACGCGTCGGCCTGCTACCACGGGGTGACGTCGTGGCGGGCGACCTTGCCCACGGCGAGCAAAGGCAGCTTGAAATTGCCATGGCCCTTGCCTCGAACCCGACACTGCTCCTGCTGGATGAACCGCTTGCCGGAATGGGGGTTGAAGACAGCGTTCAAATCATTCAGCTGCTCGAAGCGCTCAAGAAAGAGCACACCATCCTGCTCATCGAACACGATATGAACGCCATCTTCAGCCTGGCCGACCGGGTCTCTGTTCTGGTGTATGGAAGCGTCATTGCCACCGGTTCGGTCGACGAAATCCGGACCAATGCCGAAGTCCAGAAAGCGTATCTGGGGACGAAGCGGGAAGGACAAAGGTTCCAGCATGCTTGACGTGCGCGACCTGGAATCCGGTTACGGCAACAGCCGCGTGCTGTTCGGGATCTCACTATCGGTGGCACGCGGTGAGGTGGTCACCATGCTGGGACGAAATGGCATGGGCAAGACCACCACCATTCACACGCTGCTGGGCATTATCCAGCCCACAGCGGGAAGCATACTGTTCGACGGCAAGTCCATCGCAGGACTGCAGCCCTTCCGCATCTGCCGGCTTGGCATAGGTCTGGTACCGGAAGGCCGGCGCATCACACCAAACCTTACCGTCGAAGAGAACCTGGTCGCCACCGCGCGCGGGCCAGGCCCATGGAACCTTGACGAAGCCTACCGCCTTTTCCCGCGCCTGCACGAGCGCCGACGCTCCATGGGTGCACAACTTTCGGGCGGCGAGCAGCAGATGCTGGCCATCTCACGCGCGCTGCTGACCAACCCGCGGCTGCTCATACTGGACGAAGCCACTGAAGGGCTTGCCCCACTCATCCGGGAGGAAATCTGGAGGTGCATCTGGGAGCTGAAGAAAAAAGGACAGTCCATACTGATTATCGACAAGAACGTCGACACCCTGCTGCAGATTGCGGACCGGCACTACATAATCGAGAAGGGGCGGGTAACATGGCAGGGAACCAGCGAAGAGCTTCAATCGCATCCTGAGCTAAGCCAACGGCATCTTGGCATCTGAGCCTGCCCGAATGTCAGAACTTCAGTGCGCACTGCCGTTGAACACCGTCACCACGTCAACCCCGATTAAGTCGGTAAAATTTACCTGGACAAAATAGCTAAAGATAACTCCCACATGAAAACCGCAAGCGAATTCAAGCTGGACGACTATGCCCTGGAGAAAGCGTTGCCGTATCTGCTTAACCGCGCGGGTGTGCGCATCGGTGATACCTTCTCGCAGGAACTGGTCAAATTCAAACTCACCTTGCCGATGTACCGCGTTCTGGCGTCGCTGCTGCGCATCGACGCGCAGCGCATGACCCATCTGGCCGAATACACTTCCACCGACATTTCGACGCTTTCAAGGCTGATCGCCTCGATGGAAAAGAAAGGCCTGGTAAAAAGAAAACAAGGCGAAGAAGACCGAAGGTCGGTGCATGTCGTGCTTACCGATGCGGGGCGCGATCTGGGCATGCGCGTCGCCCCGCTTGCAGACCTGTACGAACGGATCGCACTTGCCAACATTTCGTCCGACGATGTCGCAAAACTCAAACGACTCCTGATACAGATCTACAACAACATCGAATCCCTGGGCGGCCGTTGACCCACTCGCGTCCGGCATAGTACCGCACACGCAGGCCACCTCAGTTGAACTGTCTGGTGAAACACCCATTCAATTACCGATATAAGTTCCCTTGCCATACACTTGGGATATGACAACGGAGCCGTCAGGTGAACCATGAAACCCAAGGTATTCCAGGATTACGACCAAGAGGCGCTCGATCACGCCTTCGACCAAAGGGCGTGGGCGCCCAATGCCGACGAAATACTCGAACACCGCCAGAAGCAGAACAACCTGGTTCGCGCCCGTGGCCATTACCAGCCCAACATTCAGTACGGGCCGAGCCCCGACGAGCGGCTGGATGTATTTCCAGCCGACTTGCCCCTGGCTCCCGTGCATTTCCATATCCACGGCGGGGCCTGGCGCTGGCGGCGCAAGGAAGACGCTTCGTTCGCGGCACCCGCATTCACGGCCACGGGGACGACATATATTGTGCCCGACTTCGGTGCCTTGCCTTCGGTACGATTGCCGGAAATCGTTGATCAACTGGCCAGAGCCGTCTCGTGGGTTTACCACAACGCCAAAGACCTGCACATCGATCCGGACCGAATCTTCATCTCGGGGCACTCGTCGGGGGCGCACTTGTGTGCGGTGCTCCTTGCGCTGGACTGGGCACCATATGGCTTACCCGAAAATGTCTTGAAAGGCGGCCTGTGCATCAGCGGCATCTACGACATGAAGCCGGTACTGCTCAGCGCGCGCCGAGAGTACATTGACCTTAACGAGCACGAAGCCCTTTCGTTGAGCCCGATCGCCACCTGCGCCACCATCCACTGTCCGGTCAGCATCGTTTATGCGCAGAACGACAGCCCCGAGTTCATCCGCCAGTCACGCCAATTTGCCGCCATCCTGGCCGAAAACGGGAAGACACCGGAACTGGTCATGATCCCGGGCGTCAACCATTTTGAAATCATTGACCGCCTGGCTCAGCTGGCAGGATCGTGCCAGGCCTTCGCGGCAGCCTGATGCCCTAACACCCGTCGCGCAACGGCGCGCCCCCGCCTTCAGCTCCCGCTGATAACGCCGCGCTGTATCTGGTCACGCTCGATCGATTCAAACAGCGCCTTGAAGTTGCCCTCCCCGAAGCCATCGTCACCCTTGCGCTGAATGAACTCAAAAAACACCGGCCCCAGCATCGCCTCGGAGAAAATCTGCAACAGCAGTCTCTTCTGGCCATGCGCACTGCTGCCATCTAGCAAAATGCCGCGCGGCTGCAGCTGGTCGACCGGCTCACCATGCCCGGGCAAACGGCCCTCCAGCATTTCGTAATAGGTGGCGGGAGGCGCCTTCATCAGCTTCACGCCAGCAGCACGCAAGCCATCGACGCTGGCCAGCAGATCATCGGTAAGCAACGCAATATGCTGAATGCCTTCACCATTGAATTGCATCAGAAATTCTTCGATCTGGCCGCCACCGCCGGCCTCCTCGTTCAGCGGAATGCGGATTTTCCCATCGGGAGCCGTCATCGCGCGCGACGTCAGGCCGGTATATTCGCCCTTGATGTCAAAGTAGCGAATCTCCCTGAAATTGAACAGCTTTTCATAAAAGCCAGCCCAGTAGCTCATGCGTCCGCGATACACATTGTGAGTGAGGTGATCGATTACCTTGAAGCCAAGCCCGACCGGATGTGGGTCCACGCCATCAAGAAACTCGAAATCAATATCATAGATAGCCTTGCCTTCCGCGAAGCGGTCGATAAGATAAAGCGGTGCCCCGCCGATTCCTTTGATCGCCGGCAAGCGCAGCTCCATGGGGCCGGTCGGCAGATCCAGCGCCTGCGCCCCCAGCTCCAGTGCACGGGCATAGGCCTTGTGCGCGTCCCCAACACGAAAGGCCATGCCACAGGCCGAGGGCCCGTGCTCGGCGGCAAAATACGATGCGACGCTTTTGGGCTCATTATTGATGATGAAATTAATGCCACCCTGACGATACAGCGCCACGTCCTTGGAGCGGTGCACGGCCACCTTCTTAAAGCCCAGCTGTTCGAACACGGGCTCCAGCACGTTCGGCTTCGGTGAGGCGAACTCGACGAACTCGAAACCCATAAGGCCCATCGGATTTTCAAAAAGATCAGCCATATCACACTCCTTTATCCGGTCGCCGGCATACAACCAAACCACACGCACGGAACAACCACCGCTTGTGCCGCGGCCTACCGATCCACAAGCTTGCGGTCGCTGCCCGCCTTGACGAAATCGATGAAAGCCCGCAATGGGGCAGGTACCAGACGCCGCCCGGGATAATACAAAAACGGCCCCGAAAACTGCCACCACCAGGGCTCAAGCACCGGCTCAAGTTTGCCCCGGTCAAGATGCGGACGCAACCAGTCCTCGAAAAGATAAATTATGCCGCAACCCGCGACGGCCGCGTCAACAGCAAGATCGGTACCGCCACCTGCCCGCACCACAAGCGGCCCGGCCGGATCCACGCGCACGACCTTGCCATTGCGCTGGAACTCCCACGGGGGCATCGACCCACTGGCGAAACGATGACGCAGGCAGGCGTGGCTCAGCAGCTCGCGGGGATGCTTCGGCCGGCCACGCCGTTCAAAATATGTCGGAGAAGCAGCGCAGGCAAAGCGCTGAACACGCGGCCCAATCGGTACCGCAATCATGTCCTGCTCCAGCCTCTCGTCATAGCGAACACCGGCGTCACACCCCGCCGCAATCACGTCGACAAAGCTTTCCTCGGTAATGATCTCTACCTGAATTTCCGGATAGGCAGCGAGAAATGGAGGCACGATGTCACCCAATACCAGCCGTGACGCACTGACCGGCACGTTAAGGCGTAGCGTACCAGCAGGTTTGTCACGAAAACCATTAACCACGTCGACCGCAGCCTGCACCTCGCCCAAGGCAGGGCCAATGCGTGCCAGTAGACCCTTGCCTGCGTCGGTCAGAACGACGCTACGCGTTGTGCGATTAAAAAGCCTCACGCCCAACTGCGCCTCCAGGCGGCGCGTCGCTTCGCTAAGCGTCGAAGCGCTGTTACCGCTGGCACGCGCTCCCTCACGAAAGCCCTTGGCACGCGCTACCGCCAGGAAGGCGTTCAGATCTTCCAGATTGACCTTCATTGTCCACCCCTCCACTGTTCGAAAATCCGCACAAGCCGTGCAAATTACATGGGGTTATCGCGGCAGCGGAAAACGCCTACTCTACTACTCATCAACTTGCGTTTAAAGGAAAACCACCATGTCCAACATCAAACAATCCGGCACCTTCGCCCTCGGTGACCATACGGTAGCGCGGCTGGGCTACGGCGCCATGCAACTCGCAGGACCGGGCGTATTCGGCCCCCCCAAAGACCGGGATGCCGCGCTGGCCGTGCTGCGCGAAGCCGTGGCGCGCGGCGTGAACCATATCGACACGAGCGATTTCTACGGCCCGCACATCACGAACCAACTCGTCCGCGAAGCCCTATCCCCGTACCCGGACGATCTCGTTATCGTCACGAAGATCGGTGCCATACGCGGCAATGACGGCTCATGGATTCCGGCCATGTCGAGCGAAGACCTGGCTCGCGCGGTTCACGACAACCTGCGCAATCTGGGTCTGGACGTTCTGGACGTGGTCAACCTGCGCCTCATGTTCGACACTCACGATCCCGCCGAGGGGTCCATTGAAGAGTCTCTGACAGCACTGGCAGAGCTGCAACGTCAGGGTTTCGTACGTCACATCGGCCTAAGCAACGTCACCCCTACACAAATTGCCGAAGGACGCAGAATCTGCAAGATCGTCTGCGTGCAAAATCACTACAACGTCATGCACCGCCACGATGACGCCCTGATCGACAGCCTTGCACAAGACGGGATTGCCTACGTGCCTTACTTTCCGCTCGGCGGGTTCACGCCGCTGCAGTCCACAATCCTGTCCGACATCGCCGCGCGTCTTGGAGCCACACCCATGCAGGTCGCCCTGGCCTGGCTGCTGCGCCGCTCACCCAACATCCTGGCCATTCCGGGTACATCATCTATTGCCCACCTGCACGAGAATCTGGCTGCGGCCGAGTGCGTGCTGCCGGACGATGCCGTCGAGGAACTTGACAAGGCACACAGGCAGGCCAACGTTTCCGCAATATAGCGTCGATGTTGTACGGGCCCCATCCAAAGGGCGTCATCATGAGCCTTTGGACGTTCTTGTTGCACGAAATAACCAAGCGCCCATCCCAAAAATTTAACAGTTGTGAATCGGATGCAGCTATCATCGTGGTTAGACAGTACAAGAACACCCATGCCCAAGCCACTTCCCATTTTCGAGCGCAAAGCCCCCGTTCGACGCCAGAACCCTCTCGTCTGGATCTTCGATCGGTTCGAATTCGATCCGGGCTATCTTCGCTCGCGCATGTTCGGATGTGAAACAGCCTATATGGACGGCATGCTTTGCCTGTGCGTCGCCGATCGCGGCGAGGAACCATGGAACGGGCTGCTGGTATGTACCTCGCACGAGCGTCAAGCCAGCCTTATGGAAGAAACGAAAGCGCTACACCCCCATGACGTGCTGGGCAAATGGCTTTACGTCTCGCAGAACGACCCGGCGTTCGAAGAGACAGTGGAACGGTTGGCCGAACTAGTGCTTGCCCGCGACTCGCGCGTGGGCGTCGAGCCCAGGGGAAGACGGCTGCGATCGAAAGCAAGACACCCATAAATTCCTAAATTTATGGGTCTCAGATTCTCAGAAGCCTACGCCTTATTGTCGCATACCGATCGCCAAGCGATTGAAGGCACTCATCAGTGCGACGGCGAAGCTCAGATCGGCAATTTCTACATCGCTAAATTGCGCCTCAAGCAGTTCAAAGTCATCGTCAGATGCGTGACTATGGGCCACGTCCACCAGAGCTTCCGTCCAGGCCAACGCCGCACGTTCACGCTCGCTGAAATGGGCGCTCACGCGCCAGCCTCCCAAGCTATCCAACTTCGCATCCAGCATGCCACCTGCACGCAGGGATGCCGTATGCATCTCCAGGCAGAATGCACAACCGTTAATCTGTGAAGTTCGCAGATACACCAGGTCAATCAGCTGTTTCCCAAGGCTGCTGTTTGCCAGAGCCTTCTTGGTGATACCCAGACCTCGATAGGCCTCGGGTGAAAGGCTTTGGTAGGGCAAACGTTGTGTGCTGCTCATGAAACATCTCCAATAAAATGTGAAGGGACAAGGAACGCTGCGGCGGACGAGTTGTTGTCATCCTTAGGCACGACAGATCCGGCAATGTGCGCCATAAGCCCTGACTGCCCCGGCGCAACATGGTCCGCCAACACGTGCCGGTCTGGGTAGTCGCCCCCGTTCTGTGGGCGGAAGGCGATGGGTTCGTCGTCGGACAGCCGTTCCAACCGACCCCGCCAAGCTGCGGCGGCTTCGGCCATGCCTTGGGCATCGATGGCAGCTGCGCCATAGACAGCAAAGGTGGGCAACACCTGCATGCCGGGGAAGAACAACGTCCCGTGCGTGATGGGAAAGAGCAGTTGCTCCAATGGCCCGTTGATGCCACGCGGCGAATAGTCTTTCTCCGGCCCGCCGACACAGACCGCCAGCAGAGCACGTTTGCCAGCGAAACCGCCTTCGCCATAGCGGTACGTATTGCCTGCCCCCCGATAACCGTAGGCCAGGCCATAGGCCCACACTCGATCCACCCATCCCTTCATGATTGCGGGCATGCTGTACCACCACAGCGGGAACAGCAAAATCACCGCATCGGCCGCCACTAGCTTTCTTTGCTCCGCCTCAACGTCAGGGGTCTGGTTGCCGTTGGCAAAGGCATACTCCGATTCCTCCATGAGGGACAGGCGGTTCGGGTTGGCCCGCTGAGGAAAATCTCGGCCGTCGAACACGGCCTTCCAGCCCATGCCGTACAGATCGGACCGTATGATTTCGTGGCCTTGAGCCTTGAGCACCTCGGCGGCAACCTCTACAAGATGATGCGTCACAGACGTGCGCTCGGGATGCGCGTGGACAAGAAGAACTTTCATGATTGGAACCCCCCTGGGCGCTTTCACAGCCACCCAATGTTGAAAATACGCTATGCACCGGCAATCTGAACGCTGGGTTTCACGCGATGTAGGGCCAACAACAGCATCAGAGCTCCGATCTCCAGCAGTGCGAACAGCCATGGGAGCCACGACAGGCCGATTGCACTCACGCAACGCCTCCGAGCGCATAACCGACCGTCGCTGCAACGAGCACCGTGCGGCGCCTGATATGGCCTGTCAGGGCCACCATCACAGGCACACACAGCCCGTACACCAGTGCGTAGATAGTAATGAGCTGACCCGCCAATCCTATCGAGACGCCGAGACCGCGTGCAACGAGGTCCAGTTCCCCGGCGAGGATGTACTCGTTGGCGCCAGCGACGAAGGTTGTCAGAGCCAGCAACAATATTTGATAGCGATAGGAGAGCTTCATTGAGAGCAAATTTCAAGTGCTGTGGGTACGAGAGATCGCGAAGGTCACTGCGTTACCGATTCGCGTTGTAACGACGCAAGCGCAATGCACAGCACCAGCAGGCCGATTGCAGAAAACATCCCTATGCGCATTCCGCCGTAATCGGCGATCGAGCCACAAAGTAGTGGGCCCGCTGTCTGCCCGAGCGAGAACATGACCGTCATCGTCGCGATGATCCGTGTCCACGCACGTGAGGGAACGAGTCCGCGCGCGTAGTCGAGGTGCGCGAACGCACTGGCCATCAGCGATCCCCCGAACAAAACTGCCGAGAGCATGACTGCGGCAGTACCCTGCAGCAGCAGTAGAACGAGCGCGCTTGCGATCAGTACACCTGTGGTCAGGACTACCCCGCTGCTGCCACGCATCCGGCCAAGCAGCGGCCCCCACAAAACCATCGAAGCACTAACCGCCAGTCCCGCCACGATCCAGAAGTCCACGATGCGCGTCTGACCGTAGCCGGCGGCGTGGAGGTACGCGATCACAAACGTCATCAGCGCGTAGTAGCCAGCCCCATAGAGGAAATAGGCCAACAAGATCGGACGCAGCTGGCTCAGCGAGACGTTTGCGCCGTCCGCCGCCGCAGCCGCAACCGGGGGAACACTCCTCACCGCCGGAATCGCCAACGCGATAGTAATCAGCGTCAACAGCCCAAGTACTATCCAACTGCCAGCCCAGTTCCATCCCGAGGCCAGCACGGGAGGAAGGAGCACGCCGCTCAAGACCATGCCTATCCCTGCGCCAGAGCCGTAAATGATGGTAAACAGACTGCTGCGGCCCGAGGTAGCACCCGCGCGTGCCGCGAGGCTGAAGCCCGCGATAAACACGCAACCCGTTACGAAGCCCGCGATGAAGCGCAGCATGAGCAGCACCTCATAGTCGCGGAACAGGGCCATAGCCAGCAGTGACGCGGCGGTCAGAAGAAGTCCATGCACAAACACGCGAGCCGTGCCGAGCCAGCGCTCCGCCTGTACGGTCAGCAGTGATCCGAACAAGTAACCCACCGCCATCGCCGTACCAAGCGCACCAGCCTGAGCAAAGCTCCAATGCAATCCGTGCCGCATTTCGGGTAGCAACAGGGAGTACGCAAACCGCGCAAAGCCCAGCGCAGCGGCCGAACCCATTGCCAGGCCAGCCGGCACCCACAACGTAACGCTGGCCGGTTCGGCCACCCGTTCAGGGCAAGGCTGCGGACCGAGAGCGGTGCAATTGGAATAGTCCATTTTGGGCTCCGTAATTCGTCAAACAGGAATCAGAAAGATATGCCCGCACGGCGTTAAAATCCAACGAGATTTTTTGACCCTATATGTGAACTGAACTAACATTTGCCCATGTCGGACCGTCTGCCTTCGCTCAAGGCACTACGCATCTTCGAAGCCGCAGGGCGCCACCATGGCTACAGCCGTGCTGCGGACGAGTTGTTCCTCACGCATAGCGCCGTCAGCCACCAGATCAAGGCGCTAGAGGCTGAACTCGGAACAAAATTGTTCCGCCGCGTAGGCCACAGCATGTTGCTGACCGAGGACGGCCAGCGACTCTACCTTGTGGTGAACGAGGCGCTTGCACTCATTGCGAAGGGCGTTGCTGAGGTGCGCGCGGATGACCGGCCACAGACACTGAACGTCAGTGCGCCACCTTCACTTGCGACCTGGCTGGTGCCGCGGCTAGCTGACTTCCGGCGACGCCATCCACATCTTGAAATCAACCTCAGCGGGACCATTGCTTTGGTCGATTTCAATCGCGATGATGTGGACCTCGCCTTGCGTTTCGGCCTCGGTGTCTGGCCAGGAATGCGTGCGGATCGGCTTCCCTTGGATGATCTCTTCTATATGGCGGTCTGCAGTCCGGAATATCGTCACGGACGCTTGCCAAAAACGGTTGGAGAATTACGCAAGTGCACCTTGATCCATCATCCATTCATGTCGTGGGAGGAATGGTTCAAGAGCGCGAGGAAGAATGTGAAACCGCCAACGTCGGGGCCCCACTTCAATGAGTACCCGCTCGCAATGCAGGCCGCTCTCTCCGGACAAGGCGTGATGCTCGCCAACTCAATCATGACCAGCGCTGAGCTCGCAAGCGGCCAATTGGTGCCCGTGTTGCAGGGTCAGCCAGCACTTCGCCAGTCATCCGCCTATTACATCGTCTTTCCCAAAAGCCGCACACTATCGTCCAAGGCACGCACGTTCTGCGACTGGCTACTGAAGCAGGCGCATCAATCGACCATCGCAAAGCCGAGCAAATGAGAACGTGGGTGTCACGGTGCTGATTTCCGTGACGCGTGCCCCTCTTGATAGGTGGTAGTGAGCCCTAGCGAACAAATCCTTGCCGAGCCTCGGTACTTGTACGTATTGAATACTCACGAATTGACGTAAAACTGCTTCGGATGTACGCTTTAAATGAGTACATAGGAGTATAGAGTTATGCCCCGAGTCGCTGTAGATGACAACAAGCGGATGAACCTGCGGGTCTCGCCTGAGCAGAAGGCGACACTCGTGCGAGCCGCCGCACTGCGAAACACGGATCTGACTGACTTCGTGTTGCAGCCGGCTTTGCGCGAAGCCAAGGCGGTGATCGAGGAGGCCGAGCGCATCGTCCTATCGGAAAGAGATAGCGCTGCCGTGTTAAAGATGCTCGAAAATCCGCCGGCACCGAACGCCAGGCTGAGCAAGGCTATCGCGGCACTGCCTAAGCAGAAATGACCGTCCTCGCCTGGCACGAGGAACGTAAGCGTACGCCCAGTACCGTCTAGCGCTCTCGTTGGAGTCTCATCAAAATAAGTGTCCATTAATTTTGGTAAATGGACATTTATTTTAATGAGCGAATTCTCTGCTTCTCTCGTACCT
>SCSG01000030.1 GCA_004322135.1 Burkholderiaceae bacterium
TGGTACGACGCGCGATGCGATTGAAATTGCTTTCGATCGTGGTGGTCGTGGCTATACGCTTATCGATACGGCGGGTTTGCGCCGCCGTGGCAAGGTGTTCGAAACAATCGAAAAATTTTCGGTCATAAAAACGCTGCAGGCGATCGAAGCCTGTAACGTCGTGGTGCTGATGCTTGATGCGCAATCGGGTGTTTCGGATCAGGATGCACATATCGCCGGATTCATTCTTGAAACAGGCAGGGCGCTGGTTGTGGCCATCAACAAGTGGGACGGCCTGGATAGTGAGAAGCGCAACAACATACGGCGCGAGTTCGATCGCAAGCTCAGATTTTTGTCGTTTGCCAAAATGCATACCATCTCGGCGCTTGATGGGCATGGTGTCAAGGCACTGCTTGAATCGGTCGACCTGGCACATGCCGCGGCGTTTGCCAAACTTTCCACGCCCAAACTTACCCGTGCGCTACTGGCTGCCGTCGAACAGCAGCCGCCACCGCGCAAGGGCATATTTCGTCCGAAAATGCGTTATGCTCATCAGGGTGGGCAGAACCCTCCTCTCATCATTATTCATGGCAACGCGCTTGACGCAGTGTCCGATTCGTACCGGCGCTATCTTGAAACCCGCTTTCGCACCGAGTTCAAGCTGGACGGCACGCCGCTGCGCATCGAATTCAAATCCTCGCACAACCCCTATATTCAGGAGGCTTGAGTGAGCCGCTTCTGGAGTGACCGGATCGCTGACCTGGCACCTTACACGCCAGGCGAACAGCCGAAAGTCAACGGTCTGTTGAAGCTGAACACCAACGAAAACCCTTACGGGCCTTCACCCCGAGTCATCGAGGCGATTGGGGCACAGGCTGATGACCGCCTGCGCCTGTATCCTGACCCTGAGTCGCGGGCGCTGCGTGAGAGCATCGCACGGCAACATGGTGTCGAGCCCAGTCAGGTGTTCGTTGGTAACGGTTCCGACGAAGTCCTGGCGCACGTATTTCGTGCCTTGTTTTTGCACGGAACGCGGCCCCTGCTCATGCCGGATATTACCTATAGCTTTTACAGCACATTTTGCCAGCTATATCAGGTGCCTTACGAAATCATTCCGCTGGCCGATGATTTTTCCCTTTCCATCAGCGACTACACTACGGCACGAGCCGTCGCGCCAGCGGGCATTATTTTTGCCAACCCGAATGCGCCAACAGGCATGAGCGTGTCGGTGGCCGATATCGAGGCTATCGCGGCGGCTCATCCCGACACGCCAGTCGTGGTCGATGAGGCTTATGTGAATTTTGGCTGTGAGTCGGCCATTGCCGCACTTGGCCGCCACGAGAATCTGGTAGTGATTCATACCTTTTCAAAGTCGCGTTCGCTGGCCGGCATGCGGGTGGGTTTTGCCGTAGCGGGCGCTGCAATTATTGAAGGATTGGTGCGCGTCAAGGACAGCTTCAACTCGTACCCGCTTGACCGTCTTGCCCAGGCGGCGGCACAGGCAGCCGTTGAAGACGTTGATTATTTCAGATCGACGTGTGATCGGATCGTGCGTACGCGTGCGCATCTGGTACAGCAGCTAGGCAGCCTGGGGATGCAGGTTTTGCCCAGTCAGGCCAATTTTGTCTTTGCCAGGTATCCGGGTGTTGCCGGTGCCAGCCTTTTTGCTTCTTTGCGTCAACGCCATATTCTTGTGCGTCACTTTGCCCAGCCACGCATTCACGATTTTTTGCGTATTACGGTGGGAACTGAAAGTGATTGCGAGCGTCTATGTAATGGGCTGACCGAAATACTGCGTAACGCGCGGTAAGAAAAGTAGCGTAAAAATATACACCAAATTGACATGCTTTCGTGGCAAAGCGCGGGAAAACCCTGTAAAGTATAAGTTTGAGGTGTTTCATCTTAAATAACAACACAATTGGAGCAAAGCCAATGACCAATAAAGGGCAAACACTACAAGATCCATTCCTTAATGCTCTACGCAAGGATCACGTGCCCGTTTCTATCTACCTCGTCAACGGAATTAAATTGCAGGGCCAGGTCGAGTCGTTTGATCAATACGTCGTCCTGCTGCGCAATACAGTTACACAGATGGTGTACAAGCACGCCATTTCTACCGTCGTTCCTTCTCGCCCGGTTACCTTTCAGACGGATGAACAAGCCGCTGAATAATTTCATGTATCCTCGGCCCCATCAGACGCCCGCTGTGTGTTATGCGCCAGCGGGTATTTCATTTGTGTGCGGGTCATGAAGGCGCTGATTGTCAGTGTGGATCTTGGCACGCCCGACTATCAGGCCCATGCCACCGAGTTCGTGATGCTGGCCAGGGGCGCCGGGGCTGAAATCGTTGCGACGCTGGTTGCGCGTCGGGCGCGTCCTGATGCAGCCCATTTTATCGGCTCGGGCAAGCTCGAAGAGGGCGTGCTTCTGGCCGATTCAACTGACGCGGAAATCGTGTTGTTTGACCAGGCCCTGACCCCGGCCCAGCAGCGCAACCTGGAGCGTAGCTTTAGTCGCCGGGTTGTCGATCGTGTCGCACTCATCCTCGATATTTTCGCCCTTCGGGCGAAAAGCCATGAGGGCAAGCTGCAGGTCGAACTCGCTCAGCTGCAGCATTTGTCCACACGCCTGACCCGCATGTGGAGTCACCTCGAGCGTCAACATGGCGGCATCGGCATGCGCGGGCCGGGTGAAGCGCAGCTCGAAATGGACAGGCGCATAATCGTTGACAAGGTCCGTGTGCTGAAAGAGCGTCTGGCGCGTGCACAGCGTCAGCGTACGACACAGAGGCGTTCACGCATGCGCAGTGGCGTTTTGTCCGTGTCGTTGGTGGGATATACCAATGCCGGGAAGTCTACGTTGTTCAATGCGCTTACCCGGGCGGGCGCTTATGCCGCCGACCAGCTTTTTGCGACCCTGGACACCACCACTCGGCGGCTTTGGATTGAGGGTGCCGGGCAGGTGGTCGTTTCGGACACGGTCGGGTTCATTCGTGATTTGCCGCCAACGCTCATAGCGGCGTTTCGGGCGACCCTGGAAGAAACCGTACACGCCGACTTGCTGCTGCATGTAGTAGATGCATCCAGCCCGCAGCGCGATGAACAAGTTGCCGAGGTTGACCGGGTTCTGGTCGAGATCGGCGCCCACGAAATACCGCGCATATTGGTCTACAACAAGATAGACGAAACGGGGTACGAGCCGCGAGTCGAGCGTGATGAACATGGTACCATTGCACGAGTATTTGTAAGTGCCCTGAGGCGTGCCGGCCTAGACGGATTGCGCGGGGCTATTGTTGAATCCGGTCAGATCGCGGGAAATGATGCGTTTAATATCCAAAGTCTTCAATCTGAATGACCCCGGCTGGGGACGCGGTAATAACAGCAACAACGAGCCCCCACGCCGGCCCGACGGCCCACCGGATCTCGACGAGGTCTGGCGTGATTTCAACAACCGCATCAGCGGGCTGTTTGGACGCAAGCCGCGCCGTGGCGGCGGGCAAGGTGGTGGTAGCGGTGGCGGTGGCGGCGGGAAGCCAATACTGACGTTGCCCAACGGTTCACCCAAGCTTGTTGCCGGAATAGTCGCCGCGGTGGTGGTGCTGTGGTTGCTCAGCGGTTTCATGATTGTCCAGGAAGGGCAGGTAGCAGTCATTACCAAATTTGGCAAATACACCAAGACACTGGGCCCAGGCCTTCAATGGCGCCTGCCGTATCCCATTGAAAATGACCAGACCGTCAATATCTCCCAGTTGCGTACTTTTGAAGTGGGCTTTCGCGGTTCGGCGCGCAACAAGGTTTTGCCCGAATCCCTCATGCTCACCACCGATGAAAACATCGTCGATGTGCAGTTCGTTGTGCAGTACCGCCTGAACAGCAACGGCGCGCCCGATTATCTGTTCAAGACCAGCAATCCCGATGAATCGGTTCGCCAGGCAGCCGAGACCGCCATGCGTGAAGTTGTCGGACAGCAGCCCATGGATTCCGTCCTGTATTCGGGGCGTACCGAAATCGCGACCCAGGTTCAAAAAATCGCGCAGAATATTCTCGACCGTTACCAGACTGGTATTCAGATAAGCACGGTTGCCATTCAAAACGTACAGCCGCCCGAGCAGGTCCAGGCAGCGTTCGACGACGCCGTCAAGGCAGGCCAGGACCGTGAGCGCCAGATCAACGAAGGCAATGCCTATGCCAGCAAGGTACTGCCAGAAGCGCAGGGCCAGGTGGCCCGCATGGTTCAGGAAGCTGAAGGTTATCGTGCCAAGGTAATAGGCGATGCCCAGGGCGACACGGCACGTTTCACAAGCATCGAGTCCGAATTTGCCAAGGCGCCGGCCATAACCCGCGAACGTATGTATTTGTCCACCATGCAGACCATTCTTGAAAATACCGGGAAAATCATGGTTGATACTCAGGGCAGCAACAACATGCTGTATTTGCCGCTGGATAAAATTATTCAGCAGGTTTCGCGCGAGGACACAAGTACCGACACCTCTTCGACCACGGCTGCCGCCGCAGGCGCAGCGGCAGCCGGCAGTACTTCCGTACCGGCCAAGGCTGCCTCTGGTGCTGCAGCCAGCCACTCAAGCCGCCCCAGCAGCCCTTACAGCAGTGGCCCGGCTTCTCCGAATTCGCTGTCTGCGAATCGTTTTTCGCGCTAACCGGAGGTCACCATGCATCGTCCCTTACCTTACCTGGTCGGCCTGGTTATCATTCTGGTCATTTTGTCGTCGTGCGTATTCATTGTTCGCGAGCGCGACTCCGCTTTGGTCTTCGCGCTGGGCGAAGTGCGAGAAACCATTACCGAGCCTGGTCTGTATTTCAAGCTTCCACCGCCATTTGAAAATGTCGTGTTCCTGGATAAGCGCCTGCAGACCATCGAAAGCAAGGATCCTGAACGTATCCAGACGGCAGAAAAGAAAAACCTGCTTATTGATTCTTTTGTGAAGTGGCGCATTGTCGATCCACGCCTGTTTTACGTGACGTTCGGGTCCAATACGCGTGCCGCTGAAGAACGCCTTTCCGCGCAGATTCGCGATGCGCTGAACGCCTCGGTCAACGTGCGTACAGTGAAAGAGGTCGTTTCCAACGAGCGTGGCGCCATCATGAAGGAAATGCTTCAGAACGTTGATGCCCGGGCCAAGCCGCTTGGTGTTGATATTGTCGATGTGCGCCTGCGTCGCATCGATTTCGCTCCCGAGATTTCCGAGTCGGTGTACCGGCGCATGGAAGCCGAGCGCAAAGAAGAGGCCAACCGGCTACGGGCTACTGGTGCCGCCGACAGCGAGAAGATCCGCGCACAGGCCGATCGTCAACGCGCAGAACTGGTGGCGGCAGCGTACGCCAAGGCTCAGGCCATCAAGGGCGAGGGCGATGCCAAAGCCGCATCTATTTACAACAATGCCTATGGCAAGAATCCGCAGTTTTACAGCTTCTACAAAAGCCTGGAAGGCTATAAAGATGCATTTTCCAAGCGAAACGATCTGATCGTGCTTAGCCCCACGTCCGAGTTCTTCAAGTTCTGGAACACATCAGGCGGGAATCGTACCCCTGCTCCTGCACCCAAATAGGTCCTGTGGCTGGTGTCGCATCGGCCCCCTGTTTGGGGTTGAAGCAACAACAAGGTACAATACGCCGTAAGTTTTGACTTAACCGCAAGCGACGGCGGGCTTACGCCCGAAGTCGCTTTTTGTTTGATTATTGCGTTCAAGGGTTTTTTCCAGGGCTGCATGATGTCCCATTGGTTGTTGCCAGAAAATCTGGCCGATATCCTTCCCGCCGAAGCGCGTCGCATCGAAGAGTTGCGGCGCGATTTGCTTGATTTGTATCGCACGTACGGGTTCGAACTGGTTGCTCCGCCTCTGGTCGAATATCTGGATTCGCTGCTGTCCGGAACAGGGGGCGATCTGAACCTGCGTACCTGCAAGTTGGTGGATCAGCTGTCCGGCCGCACACTGGGTGTGCGTGCGGACATAACCCCCCAGGTTTCACGTATTGATGCGCATTTGCTCAACCGTAAAGGGGTCACCCGGTTGTGTTATTGCGGTTCAGTGCTGCATGCTCGCCCTGCAGGCCTGCTATCCGATCGTGAGCTGCTGCAGATTGGCGCCGAGCTGTTCGGCCATGCTGGTGTCGAGGCCGACATCGAAATCATTCAGCTTGCACTGGAAAGCGTCCACCGGGCCGGGGTGGGGCAGGCCCGCGTCGATCTCAATCATCCTGGTGTGGTACGCAGCCTTATTGAAGCGGACCCGGCACTGGTTCCTCTGGCTGACGAAGTGTGTGGCCTATTGAGCACCAAGGATGCGCCTGGCCTGGCCAAGCTGGGTGGGCGGATTCCCGAGATAAACAAATCCAGCCTCAGGGCGTTGCTGGATTTATGCACGTTGTACGGCGGGACCGAAATTATCCCGCGTGCCCTGGATGTTCTGCCTGATTTGCCGTCAATACGGTCGGCCATGGCGGATTTGCAGATTCTTGTTAACGCCTTGCCTGCATTTGATTTCAGCATCGATCTTGCAGACATGGGCAGTGGATATGGCTACCATTCGGGCGTGGTCTTTTCGGTTTACGCTCAGGGCTGGCACGATGCCCTGGTAAGGGGTGGGCGTTACGACGGGATTGGCAAGGCTTTTGGCCGTGCCAGGCCGGCTACGGGCTTCAGCCTGGATTTGCGCACGCTGTCGTCGGGGCTGGCACCTGCTCCCTTGGCAAACGCCATCCGTGCACCGTGGGGCAGCGACCCCGCACTGCTCGAGGCGTTGCGTGTTCTGCGCGCCGCGGGCGAAATTGTGGTTCAGGCATTGCCCGGCGAAGCCCATGATGTTGATGAATTCACGGTCGATCGCGAGCTTGTCCTTGAAGGTGGGACGTGGCGGGCAAGGGCGATCAAACAGGCCTGACGGGCGTGTTTGCCGCATTGTTTAACGTACTTGGCCCGCGCGGTGGGCTGAAAACTTTTTAACGTATGACATGAGCAAGAATATTGTGGTTATCGGCACCCAGTGGGGGGACGAGGGCAAAGGGAAAATTGTTGACTGGCTGGCCGAGTCAGCTCAGGGCGTGGTGCGCTTTCAGGGTGGCCACAACGCGGGTCATACGCTGTGGGTCAATGGTAAAAAGACGATATTGCGTCTGATTCCATCGGGCATCATGCACGACACAGTGACGTGCTATATCGGCAATGGCGTCGTGCTGTCGCCCGAGGCTTTGCTCAAAGAGATAGTCGAACTTGAACAGGCGGGGCTTGATGTACGATCGCGTCTACAGATTTCGCCCGCGTGCCCGCTCATCCTTCCGTATCACGTGGCCATCGACCAGGCCCGTGAGGCGCACAAAGGCGAAGGCAAGATCGGTACTACCGGCCGCGGCATCGGCCCGGCCTACGAAGACAAGGTCGCCCGGCGGGCGTTGCGCGTGCAAGATCTCTTCAACCCGGCTGTATTCGAAAGCAAGCTTGCCGACGTGCTCGATTTTCACAATTTCGTTCTCACCAAGTATCTGAATGCACCGGCCATTGCCGCCAGTGCCGTGCGTGATCAGGCCATGGCGCTTGCCAGCGAGATCTCGCCCATGGTGGCAGATGTTTCCCACAATTTGCATATTGCGCAAAAGGCCGGCAGCAGGCTTTTGTTCGAGGGCGCCCAAGGTGCGCTTCTTGATGTCGATCATGGCACCTACCCCTTTGTCACAAGCAGCAACTGCGTCGCAGGTGCTGCTGCGGCCGGAGCTGGAGTGGGGCCGCAGACGTTGAGCTACGTGTTGGGAATTGCCAAGGCATATGCCACTCGTGTCGGATCGGGCCCGTTTCCTACCGAGCTAACGGGTGAAATCGGCCAGCGTCTGGCCAGTGTTGGCAAGGAATTTGGGTCGGTCACGGGGCGCCCCCGCCGTTGTGGCTGGTTTGATGGCGCGGCCATGAAACGCTCGGTCATGATCAACGGCTTGTCCGGCCTATGCATTACCAAGCTCGACGTTCTTGACGGAGTCGGCGACATACGGATAGGAGTGGGCTATCGTTACAAGGGCAAATTCCTGGACGTACTACCCTGCGGCGCAGCGGCAGCCATGGAAGCCGTGCCGGTATTTGAAGAGATGGCCGGCTGGAGCGAGTCCACGGTGGGCATTACCGACTACGATCAGTTGCCGGTCAACGCACGCAAATACCTGCAGCGTATCGCCGAAGTGTGCGACGTCCCTATCGACATGGTGTCTACAGGCCCCGATCGTCTGGAAACCATTGTGTTACGCCACCCCTTCAACGGTTGACAGGAACGACAGGAGAAGCTCCATGGCCGTACCACCCAGCACGGATCGAGATCTTTGGATAAGTTGGGATCAATATAATGCCCTTATCGAACGCCTTGCGCTGACCATTCACGAATCGGGCTGGCAGTTTGAAAAAATCATCTGTCTTGCACGCGGCGGCGTACGAGTTGGCGATGTACTGTCGCGCATCTACGACTTGCCCCTGGGCATCCTGGCCACCAGCAGCTATCGCGAGGCGGCAGGCACGTTGCAGGGCGGGCTCGACATTGCGCAATTCATAACCATTACTCGCGGCACGCTGGATGGCAAAGTGTTGCTGGTGGACGACATGGTGGATACGGGTCTGACTTTCAGCCGTGTCAGCGAGCATCTGCACAAGCAGTTTCCGGCCATCACGGAAATTAGAAGCGCTGTCTTGTGGTGGAAGGGGCACGCCAAGGTTTCGCCTGACTATTATGTCGAGAAGTTACCCACCAATCCCTGGATCCATCAGCCGTTCGAAGATTATGACAGCCTGAGGCCACATCAGCTGGAGGCCTGGCTCAGGAAGGGCCGTTCATCGTGACTATTTCATGGTAGAATGCTTGGCTAATCAGATACAACTAATATAGAGTGGAGTGCAGCACGGGCCCATAAGCTCGTGCATCCACGTCTATTTTGTGTTTGCAGCGTACGCGCCTTGATGCGCCTGTTTTAAATTTTTAACCATATATAAGGCTTAAGACTACATGCCTATCGTTCGTCTTAAAGAAAACGAGCCCTTTGAAGCGGCCCTGCGCCACTTTAAGCGTACCATCGAGAAAATTGGCCTTTTGACCGAGCTGCGGTCGCGCGAATTCTACGAAAAGCCCACCGCTGAACGCAAGCGCAAGCATGCTGCGGCCGTCAAGCGTCACTACAAGCGCATTCGCAGCCAACAACTGCCCCCGCGCATGTATTGATTGATCCCTGAGTCCTTTATTCAGGAATTACTCGCCCGGGTCGATGTGGCCGAAGTCGTCGGGCGATATGTACAGTTGCGCAAAGGCGGGGCCAATCTACTTGGCCTTTGCCCATTCCATAACGAAAAGAGCCCGTCTTTTACCGTCAGCCCCACCAAGCAGTTCTATCATTGCTTTGGATGCGGTGCTCATGGTACTGCCATTTCGTTTCTGATCGAACATACTGGTGCCAGTTTCCCCGAAGCGGTGCGCAATCTTGCCGCCTCGGCCGGCATGACGGTGCCCGAAGAAACCCGCAGCCCACGGCAGGTTGCCCAGTCCCGGCAGCACAAAGAAGAAATATCACGCCACCAGCAGATTCTGGACCTGGCGCAAAAGCACTACACGCGCGCGCTCAAGACGAGTGCGTCCGCAATTCGCTACCTCAAGCAACGTGGGCTTGATGGTGAGATCGCCGCCCATTTCGGGTTGGGATGGTCCGGAACGGACCGCCGTGGTCTGGCTGCGGTCTTTCCCCAGTATGAAGATGTATTGCTGGTGGAATCCGGTTTGGTGATAGAGGCTGAAGACGGTCGTCGCTACGATCGGTTCCGTGAGCGCGTCATGTTCCCCATTCGCAATACGCGTGGGCACATCATTGGCTTTGGCGGAAGGATCATTGGCAAGGGCGAACCCAAGTATCTGAACTCCCCCGAGACGGCGCTGTTCTCGAAGGGGCACGAATTGTATGGTTTGTGGGAAGCGCGCAGCGCCATCCGGTCCGAAGGCTGCGTGCTGGTCGTGGAAGGGTATATGGATGTCGTGGGGCTGGCACAGCTTGGCATAGGCAATGCCGTAGCGACACTGGGCACTGCGACTACGCCATATCACGTGCAGAAGTTGCTGCGTACGAGCGACAAGATCGTTTTCAGCTTCGATGGCGATAAGGCGGGCCGGCGGGCGGCGTGGCGGGCTTTGCAGACATGTCTGCCTTTGTTGCGGGACGACGCGTCCATTCGATTTTTGTTTTTGCCGCCCGAACACGATCCGGACTCTTACGTACGCGCGTATGGGGCAGCGGCGTTTCGCGCCACGCTTGCCGAAGCGGTGCCATTATCTCGTTTCATGCTGGATGAATTGGCCTCGAGGCACCCCATGGAAGAGGCCGAAGGCCGGGCTGCCTGCGTGCATGAGGGCAAGCCGATGTTCGCCCTGATGCCCGAAGGTTCGCTGCGTGTTCAGATTGAACGGGAGTTTGCACGTCTTGTACAGTTGACTCCGGAAGAATTGGCGCAAGTGCCGGTTGCCGGGCCGGCTCGTGTGCCACACGAGGGTAAGTTGGCGGCACCGGGTCGGCAGCAAGGCTCTGAACGCGGCGAGCCACCCAGCTATCTGGACGAGGCCCCGCCCGATTTTGATCGGAATGCCGATCACGAGCCTGCACCTCAGCCGGGGCGCGGGGCGCCGCGGCATTCCGGTAGCCTGCGTCGGTCGCGGACCGTTACGCCTATGGCAAAGCGTTTATTGCGTCTGTTGCTTGCGCACCCGCAGTTGGTTTCTACCATGGGAGACCAACAGCTTGAAATATTGGAGCAGAGCCCCCAACTGATACTTGTACGGGATTTGATCGCACTGGCAAGCGCCAGCGGTGCGCACCATGTGGGTGCGTTGCTGCAGGCGGCTGAGCCGGGTTCCGAACTTGCCGTGCTGCTTGGCTCTTTAAGTGCCGAGCTGATCGGCCAGGACGATTTACCGGATCCCGTATCGGAATGGAATGATGCATTGAGCCGCATTGAACTGGATGCGATCAAGGCAGAGCAGTCGGCGTTGATACAATCGGGCCTGCCCGATGAGGCGTCTCGCCAGCGATACCAGACGTTGACGCGGCGCCTGGCATTGATTCAGCGAGCCTCATAGTGTCAACTTGTTGTAAAATAGAACGTTTCACATGATGATAATGCAATTTGCGGCTATCAGCGGCATAATCAGCGCGCTTGGTCTTTGGCCAGGGCGCGGTTCGGTGCACGCTGCGGCGCAAGCAGAGCCAGGTATCGGCTAGGACGTGAACCCTTCATAGCCCTGCTATAGCCAGGGATTTATTGATCCACAGGGTTTGGCGCTTTACGTCGGTGCTTTGCGCTATGCATTGATTTTATTGTGACAAGTTAGTTTTGCCCCGCAACACTTGTTGGCGTTATAACTAATCAAGTGCTTTTGCGCTTACGGAAGCGACTATGACCAAAGCTATTGGTAAAACCTCCTTGGCAGCTCGGAGTGAAGCTGCGAAAAAGACTGTAACCAAGACGAGTGCCGCGGTGGTCAAAACTACCGCCAAGGCGGCAGCCAAGACTCAACGTGTCAAGGCCGATGTGGCCACCGGCGCCAAATCTTCAGCCAAAAAAGTAGTGGCTAAAAAGGTGTCCGTCAAGGCCCCCAGCGCTAAGGCGGCTGGAGCAAAGGCTGTCGGCGCCAAGACCCCCACCAGCACCAAAGCTGCAGTTGCCAGGTTGGCGGCGCAGGTCGAGGCCGGAGTTCAGGCGACTGCTCCCAAGAAGGCCAAGGCTGCTGGCCGTGGCGTGCCCAGCGGACGTCGCCCGGGCAGGCCCGCCAAGTCGGCAAATAATGACGCACCCAATTTCAACGATGACGATAATGACGTCGAGGTCGAAGTTATTCCGGACCTCAAACCGTTGCCCAAGCGCGGTGGCAAGCGCGGCAAAAGCGACAAGGATGTTCCTGCCCGCAGCCAGATGACTGCCGAAGAACAGGAAGCACGCCGCAACCGCTTGAAGGTACTCATCAAGCTGGGCAAAGATCGCGGCTACCTTACCTATGGCGAGATCAACGATCACCTGCCCGACGACTTGGTCGATGCAGAGGCCATCGACGGCATCATCAGCACCTTCAGCGATATGGGCGTTGCTGTCTATGATCAGGCGCCTGATGCCGAATCCCTTCTGCTCAACGACAACGCGCCCGTGGCGTCCAGCGACGACGACGTCGAAGACGAGGCCGAGGCCGCGCTGACTACGGTTGATTCCGATTTCGGCCGCACCACCGATCCCGTACGCATGTATATGCGCGAGATGGGCACGGTAGAGCTGCTTACGCGCGAAGGTGAGATCGAAATTGCCAAGCGCATTGAAGACGGCCTCAAGCACATGGTCATGGCCATCGCGGCGTGTCCCACGACGGTCAATGAAATCCTTACACATATCCAGCAGGTACGTGACGGTCACATGCAGATCGACGAGGTTGTCGATGGCCTGATTGACGAAGAAGGCGAAGAGTACGCTGGCGCGGGTGTATCGGTCGACAGCGACGAAAACGAGGACGGCCCTGCAGGGGGCATGAGCAGCAAGCAGCTCGAACACCTGCGTACGAAGTCACTGAAAAAATTCGAAGCGGTCGCACATTGGTTCGACAAGATGCGCAAGGCCTTCGAATCACAAGGCTATCAGGCGCGTGACTACATCGAGGCCCAGACGGCCATTCTGGACGAGCTCATGGGCATCCGCTTTACCGCCAAGATGGTGGAAAGGCTGGCTGATACGCTGCGTAACCAGGTGGCTGAAGTGCGCAAGATCGAGCGTGAAATTCTTCATATCTGCGTGGATCGCGCTGGGATGTCGCGCGCCTACTTCATCAAGGCATTCCCGGGCAACGAAGTCAACATGGATTGGGTGCTGCACGAAGTTTCTGCAGGTCATCCATACTCCGAGACACTCGAGCGCCACGTGCCGGCCGTTCAGGAACTTCAGCAAAAGCTTATCGACCTGCAAACCAGCGTCGTGCTTCCCCTGAAGGACCTCAAGGACGTCAACAAGCGTATGGCCACGGGCGAAGCGAAGGCCCGCAAGGCCAAGCGCGAAATGACTGAAGCCAATTTGCGTCTTGTCATTTCCATCGCCAAGAAGTACACCAATCGTGGCCTGCAGTTTCTCGATCTTATCCAGGAAGGCAATATCGGATTGATGAAGGCCGTGGACAAGTTCGAGTATCGCCGTGGCTACAAATTCTCCACGTACGCCACGTGGTGGATTCGTCAGGCCATTACGCGCTCCATCGCCGACCAGGCACGTACCATCCGCATCCCGGTGCACATGATCGAAACCATCAACAAGATGAATCGCATCAATCGCCAGATTCTGCAGGAAACTGGTGCCGAACCTGATCCGGCCACGTTGGCGCAGAAAATGGATATGCCCGAGGATAAAGTTCGCAAGATCCTCAAGATCGCCAAAGAGCCTATCTCTATGGAAACGCCTATTGGCGACGATGACGATTCCCATTTGGGGGACTTCATCGAGGATACCGGCACGTTGTCGCCGTCTGAATGGGCTTTGCACGGCTCCATGCGTGACGTCGTCAAAGAAGTTCTCGATTCACTGACCCCACGCGAAGCCAAGGTGCTGCGCATGCGGTTCGGTATTGAAATGAGCACCGATCAGACGCTCGAGGAAGTGGGCAAGCAGTTTGACGTGACACGTGAACGCATTCGCCAGATCGAGGCCAAGGCGTTGCGCAAGCTGCGGCACCCCAGTCGGGCCGACAAGCTCAAAAGCTTCCTGGAAGGGCAGTAACGGGTCAAGCGTCCGCAGTGGGTGCCGTGTAGTACGGGCACCCGCCGGGTGCCTGCGCTTAGATGCTGTCGCTCATGTCCGCGACAGGCACCTTTTCGCTGAGCGGCTTGGCGGGCACCAGAAAGCCAACGACAATGGAAAGGGCCGCCAGAAGCGTCGAGAGCAGGAATACATCCTTGAATGCCGCAGTGGCCGTTCCGAAAAGCTGAGCGCGTATGGCCGTATCCGGCGGCACGCCGACACTGCCGACCATCTGCCGAATGATGTCGGTGCCAGGGATTGCGGCGAAAGAAGCGGGTGCATGCGCCTGAAGCGCGGCAAACAGCACGGCTGTCAGTATGGCGACACCCATCGCGGCGCCCAGGGACCGGCTGAACGAGTTGATTGCCGTGACAATACCCAGATGGCGCTGTGGCACGGCATTTTGTGCTGCGACGGTCGAGGTGGGTAGTTGCAGTCCGATCGCCAACCCCACCACAGTAGTGATCACCACGTTCAGAAACGTCGCCTGCACGTCGACGAAAGCCATGAGAGCAATACTCAAGGGCGTAATGACGGTGCCCACTATCTGAATCGGCTTGTAGGCGCCTGTGCGGACCATGATGCGGCCCGCTACGTATGCGCCTGTTGGTATGGCCAGCGACAGCGGGATGAGCTGGAAGGCGGCGCCGTCCGCGCCAGCGTTCGTCAGCATTTGCAGGCGAAGCGGGATCAGCACCGAAAGCGAAATGATCTGCAGGAAAGCAAGCAGCGCGATCAGGCACGACAGTGCCGCAATGGGGTTGCGTAGTATCGACAGCGGGATGATGGGCTCTTCGGTGCGTTGTTCCTGCCGGATGAACGCTGCTATGGTCACGGCCGACATGGCGAACAGGAGAAGGTTATTGTGTTCCAGCCAAGGCACGCCCTGGCCGCTGCGGGTGAACGCAATAAGCAGTGGAGTTACCCCGACAATGAGGAGCAGCGCTCCGAAGTAATCGATTGGTCGCTTGATGTGTGGTACCGGGAGGCGCGAAAGCGCCCGATATGAGATGAGCAGCGCGAAAGCGCCCAGTGGCAGATTGATCCAGAATACCCAGCGCCACGACAGAAATTCCGTCAGCAGGCCGCCGGCCAGGGGCCCCACCACACTTGCCACGGCGAATGCCACACTCAGGTAGCCCTGGTAGAGCCCACGTTCGCGGGGCGAGACGACGTCCGAGATGGCGGCTTGTGCGACAGAAATCAGGCCGCCACCGCCCACGCCCTGCAAGATACGGCTGCTGACGAGCATGGGCATGCTGGTTGACAGGGCACACGCCGTCGAGGCAACCAGGAAGATGCCAATTGCGCTTGAAAGCATGACGCGTCGCCCGTATAGGTCACCCAACTTGCCATAAATGGGCGTGACCACCGCAACAGTAATGAGATAACCCGAAACGACCCACGCCAACAGGCCCACTCCATGCAGGTCGGCTGCCATCAGGGGCAGTGAAACCGAAACGATGGTCTGGTCCAGCGCTCCGAGCAGTATGGCCAGCATGAGCCCAATCACGATGGAGCGAACTTCTCGTGTCGAGAATGCGGAGTTGCCGGTGGGGCGCGGCAATACATCAGTGGAATGGGTGCTTGGCATTTTCGTGCTTAATGTTTCGCGGTGGTCGCGACCCTGAATGTTATACCAAGTTGATTAGGGATTACCCCTTGAGGCGGTGCCTGATCACGACAAATTATCACTTTACGAATAAATTGTTGTTTCGCATATGAAATTTAGGGGATGCCAGCGGGCTGGGATACACCTGTCGCGGTTGTGGATTGTGCGTTTCGCCCGCTTGTGTAGTCTGCCGCACATCACGTGGCTGGCGCCGGGCGCTGAACCGTTCTGGCGTGCGCTGCGAGCTCGACGATTGCAGCGGGGAGGATCCGGTTCTGGGTCAGGCGTGTTTCGCGGGCTTGCGCAGTGGGTCCAGCAAGGGCTTCAGGCCGTTGTGATCGATCTCTTGCATCAGTTCGAGAAGGCGGCCGATTTCGCCTTGGGGAAACCCGTTGCGGGCGAACCAGTTCAGATAGTGGCCAGGCAAGTCGGCCATGAGCCGCCCCTTGTACTTGCCGTAAGGCATGACGCGGGTTACGAGTAATTCCAGGTCGTCAGGCGTCATGAGGCGCCTTCGAAATGCCGCTGGCCATTTTGGCCAGAAGACGCTGCAGCGTCTTGCGCTCTTGCGGGCTGAAGTTGCTAAGCGTCCTTTCGATCATGGCGTGAGCACTTGGCCACGCTTTTTCGTACTGCGCTTTTCCGTTGATTGTCAGGTGCACCCTCATCAGCCGGCTATCGGCGGGGTCGGTACGGCGCTTGACCAGCCTGCGTTGCTCCATTTGGCTGATGACGCGGCTAAGCACGGGCTGGCGTACGACGATGGCCTTGGCAAGATGGCCAATTTTTTGGCCGTCTTTTTGGTACAGGTATTGCAAGACACGAAAGTGCGCGTAGGTCAGGTTTAGTTCGCGCAGGGTTGTGTCGCGCAGGTCCTGATCGAGCTGATAGATGATTGACGCCATCTGGAACGCAACGTTGCGTTCCAGTGTTGAATCGGGCATGGCGAACGCTTTCGTGGGCATGCGTGAGAAGTCAAAAGGTTTGGAAGGACCCTGTCGTGTAAGTACGTCCGCGCCAATCGAATGAGTAAGGCGGCTGGGTTTCGTGGTCGGGCAAATTATAGGTTAACTTGTCGTTGAAGCCGCAAATGTCTCGAAGCCGGTAGGGATATGGTTGGCGGCGCGAAAGATCTGGTTTGCTACCCATGGATTGGCCATGGCGCTTTTGATGACGGTAGCGCGGACATCGTCGGGCAAAAATGTGACTTCACCGTACAGCGTCGACCATTTTTGGCAGTGTTCGACAATCTCTCTTTCTTCCTGCTCCCATTTTTCGAGTGCATCGGGGATTTGCTGTTGTGTCGTGATGCCCCACAAGGCTGTAGCCAGTGCCAGGCCGTTTTGCATGGCCATCCCGCCACCTTGTCCGAGGTTGGGTGGTTGCGCATGCGCGGCATCGCCCAGGATGACGGTTCGACCGGATGACCAGGCTCGACATTTGATGACGCTGTACACACCCCAGGAAACTTCACGCCCGATGCGCTCGATCAGGTGGGCCCATTGAGGGAAAGCAGCGCTCCAGAGCCCCTTGTCGACGGTTGTGTTTTTTGCTTTGAGATCGGTGCTTGGGCAAGTCAGTGCCAGGTAGGTGACCCTGTCGTTGACGGGGGTAATCAACAGGCGGCGCGTACCGTTCCAGTTTTCGATGTATTTGCTGGCGTCAGCAGCCGGGATGTCGTCCTTCATCGCCGGAATCATGGTGCGCAGGGCGCCTTCCAGCGATTGCTCATGTACTTGTTCCAGTCCCAGCGCCTGGCGCACTTTTGACCAGACGCCGTCCGCGCCGATAGCCAGGTCGGCTCGAGCGGTGGCACCGGACGAGAATTGCAGCTCGCCTCGCGGTGTGGCGCCAATTACTTCGGTGCCAGTCATGATGCGGGCGCCGGCATCCAGTGCGGCGTCGCGCAAGGACGCCAGCAGCTGACTTCTTTCGGTGGTGATCAGCCGTCGGCCAGCCGGGATGGCTGCCGATTCAATGATCTGGTTTTGATTGTCGCGTTGTTCAAAGTGTGTGCCCTGGAAAGCACCATCGGACGCTTTGTCGCATGCGCCCAGTGCTTCGAGTACCTTGAGTCCGTTTTCCCAGATATAAATGCCGGAACCGGTAGCACGTAGTTCGTTCTGTCTTTCGTAGACGGTAACGTCCCAGCCGGTTCTGGCCAATGCCGCGGCAGTGGCCAGTCCCCCCAGTCCGCCGCCGGCAATAATGGCGGTAAGTGCATTGCCCATTGTATTGTCCTGATGTCGTTTAGACTGAAGCGGCCAGCGGCGTGTTACCGCGCCGGTCCAAAGAGATTTCGGCCCGCCGGGTGACATACCACTCGCTTTGCAGTCCATCAATGTCCTTCAGCATGAAGGAGCGCTTCCATGGCAAATCGATATCCATGGTGATGTCCTGGTCGTCCTGTCTTAGCCGCGTGAGCGCCCCTTCGAGGTCATCCTGTGAGGCAAGTTCAAACGAAACGTGGTGAAACGCCGGCTCAGCACTTTCGACCAGCACCAGTGCGTGGCTGTAGTCGTCCAGTGAAGGTTTCAGGTACACCGAGCTACCGGTTTGCCGTACGACCTTCAGGCCGGCGATGTGCGTGTAAAAATCGGTCATGGCCTCCATCTTGTCTGTTTCCAGGACGGCGTGAGTGATGCGCTGCGGGTGGATGGGCGCGGACTCGACGTAGCGCAGGGCCGGGTTGGTCTCGTAGCGCCCTTCAGTGAAGGGCTCGGAGGCTTCCGGATCCCAGTGACTGGTGATGAGCTCCATGTCCCCCTTGAGCACGCTCCTCCAGTCCTTGACGGTATCGCAGTAGAACTCGTTGTAATTGCCATCTGGGTCGAACATGTACACACTGTGCGCTACCTGATGGTCAACGGTCATATCGATGGGAACGTTGTCCCGCTTCATTACGGCCCATGCCCGCACCAGGTCCGCTTCGTTTTCCAGCTCCCAGGCCAGGTGGTTCAGCCCCGGCTTCAAGCCCACGGAACCCGGTAGCTGCAGCAAGCCGTTGCGACCATAGCGGTCTACGCCTTTTGTGGTCTGCATCATGCCCAGATCGTGCGGCGTATGGCCGGTTCCCAAAAATGTGGCGATGAGATCCGGTTCGGTGAATTCGACATTCAGCCCGCACACCTGGTTGTAGAACCTTTCGGAGGCCTTCAGGTCGTTGACCCAGAGGTTTACGTGGCCCAGTCGGCGCGGGTTGAAATAAAGGGGTTGCGCGCCGGCACCCGCCGGCCGCACAGGTGTGACAGTGTTCTTTTCCATAGAAAACACCTCTGTAATTATTTGGTCAGTGTGCCGCTTGTGCGCTGCCCGGTCGCAGCAGGGCGCCAAGCGCAATGATGACCAGCACTTCAACGATGACGAATGACCAGAACGCGGCGGTGAACGACTCGGTCATGGTAAGTAAGGCACCCATAAGGGCGGGCGCCACGAACGTTGCCAGCATGCCACCCATTTCCGCGTAGCCGGCGGCTGAAGGGCCAAGATCCGAGCCGTACTTTTCGCCGATCAGGCTGAAGATGGCGCCGCCGCTGAAAACACCGAGACCGCACAGCGCAGCAATAAGCATCAGTACAGTCAGATGCATGGGCCATATTGTTGCGGCCAGACACAGCAGCGCCGAGATCAGCGTCAGCGTGGCACCCGTCTTGATTATGCCGGGGCGCGTCAGCTTATCGCTTAGATAGCCGCCGATAAGAAGGAACAGGATTTGTGACAGTCCCATGATGGTACCGATGGTTGGAGCCATCGCAGGACTCATGCCTTGCGCCTTGATGTATGCCGGGATGACCCAGGTTGCGCAGGCAGCGATCGAAAACAGGTCACCGAAAATGGCCAGTATGCCCACCCAGACCCATTTGGATTTGAATACTTGCGCGATGACTCCCGCCCCGTGTGCAGCTTTGCTCAGGGGATCCACATTGGGCCCGGGACGTACGACTATCTGTGCCACGACTGCCACCACCAAAGTGAGGATGCCCAGAACCATGAAGAACGCGCGCCAGCTGTTCCCCATGGCGTAGGGCAGGCCCAGCGCAAAATCGGCGGTGATGGCCAGTGAGTAGGCACCTAGAATGATGCCCATCGTCAGTCCCTGCCGTTTGGGCACAAACCATTGCATGATGATTTTCATTGACCCGATCCAGACCGCCGAGTCGAAGAAGCCCACGATAAGGCGCAGTATGATCAGTTCCGCGAATGTGTTGGCATATGACTGGACGATCATCAGTATGCCGCTACCACCCAGGCCGATCAGGTACAGTGTGCGCGACGACATCTTGCGCCCCTGGGGTGCCCAGTAGAGCAGGCCCAGCGCATACGAGACGCCGAACGCTCCCTGGATAAGTCCAGCCTCGCTCGCGCTCAATTTCAGGTCACCTGAAACCAGCGACAGAACCGAGGCAAAGCCATAGAAATCGGCGGCCAGGCACATTTCGCCCAGCACGGCCATGCACAACATCAAAATTGCAAGATTCTTTCCCACCTGAGGTTTTCCCAGGCCTTCGGTTAAGTCTATTGAACTGGACATGAATGTCTCCGTCATGTGGTAGTTGCTTGTGTTGGTGAAGATTGAAGTCTTATGCGTCGTTTTTTTGGGGTATCTGACGACCTCAATTCGTTTATTGTTTATGCTTCAACAGTCTGGATCGTGCTGCGACGCTGTGTAACTGCTGGGATGGTTGGGGTGTGATGCCAGCGGGTTCGGGGTGTGAGCGCCCGTGCAAATTGGCGGCGGCACCGACGTCGTGGTGTCGGACGCTTCGATTTGTATGCTCAGATGATAGGAGTCGCACTATTTCTATGTCAATACATACACATTAGTGCATACCCTGCCTGTGCGCAGGGTTATCGTCCAGCAGCGTCTGGCGTTCAACAATTCGTAAGGAAAATGGTCCGAGCCGTAGGGCAGGAGGATCAGCCCCGGGCGATTTCGGCAATCAGCTCGTACGAGTGCAGTCGTTTCGCGTGGTCGAATACATCGGAGACGATGATGAACTCATCTGCTCCGGTACGCTGTTGCAGCTGTTCCATGCCCTTGCGTACTGTGTCAGGCGAGCCCACGATAGAACAGGCAAGCATGCGTGAGGCCTGGGCCTTTTCCATGGGCGTCCAGTAGTCATCGATGTTGTCGACGGGCGGGTGGCTCAGCCCCCGCGCCCCGCGGAAAATATCGGCGACGGACATTTGTTGTGTTGTTGCCAGGCGTCGGGCTTCGTCGTCGGTTTCGGCTGCGATGATGTTGACGCCTACGGTGGCGTAGGAAGTGCCGAGCTGTTCGGACGGCTTGAAGCGTGCGCGGTAGATTTGAAGTGCCAGGTCCAGGGCGTCGGGGGCAAAGTGCGAGGCGAATGCGTAGGGTAGGCCCAGCTCCGCAGCCAATGCCGCGCCGAACGTGCTCGAGCCGAGTATCCATAGCGGTACCCGGCTGTTTGCGCCGGGCACTGCGCGTATGCGTTGACCTTCCATTACGGGCCCCAGGTACATTTGTAGTTCGAGCACGTCTTGGGGGAACGAATCCGCGCTGGAGGGCGCGCGTCGCAGGGCGCGCAAGGTCGGCTGGTCGGTGCCGGGTGCTCGGCCCAGCCCCAGGTCGATACGGCCCGGGAAGAGTGCTTCCAGGGTGCCGAACTGCTCGGCAATGACCAGGGGGGAATGGTTGGGCAGCATGATGCCGCCAGCACCGACACGTATGCTGGTGGTGCCTGCGGCAACGTGGCTGATGGCCACAGACGTTGCCGCGCTGGCGATGCCGGACATATTGTGGTGCTCGGCCATCCAGAAGCGGCGGTAGCCCCAACCTTCAGCGTGGCGTGCCAGATCACGGGCGTGATCAAGAGCGTGGCGCGCGTCACTGCCTTCGCGAATACGTACGAGGTCCAGAATCGAGATTTCGGTCATGACGGGTCGATAGTACCTTGATTGCGGCGGTCGTCACCCAATTTTTCGTAGTATTGCCGTTTGTCCCGGTACATGCGCAAGTCGGCTTCTCGCAGTGCTTCGTCCAGCCGGCCAGGTGTATAGCATGTGGCGGAGCCGATGGAAAGATTAAGCGAGGGGCCGTTGTAGAACTGATTGTTCAGTTCGATCAGTTCGCGGATGTTGTCGATGAGGGAGTGACAACCGTCTTCGTCCACACCGGGCATCAGTATTGCGAATTCGTCTCCGCCGATACGGGCTGGCTGGAATTGCTTGTCGACCGATTGCAACAGGATTTCGCCGGTACGCTGGAGCAGGCTGTCCCCGATGGCGTGGCCCAGATTATCGTTGGTTTCTTTAAGCTGGTTGAGATCGATAATGATCACTGAGATGGGCAGTTGGCTTTTGCGCTCGAGCCGGTTCAGTTCATCAACGTAGAACGAGCGGTTTTTAAGCTTTGTCAGAACGTCGTGCTTGCCCAGGTATTCCAGATATGCCTCCGCCTTCTTGCGGGCCGTGATGTCCGTAAGTGCCAGCAGTACCAAATCCCAGTTTTCCTCGTGCCCGGCAAACACGGAGAACTGCAGATGAATATTGACGATGTTGCCATCCAGCGCGTAGTTGAGTACCTCACGCCGCTGAAACAGGTGACCGTCCCACAGGTCGATTAGCTGTTCTCGGAATTGTGGGTACATGTCGTCACGGAAGACTTCGGGCAGGCGTGAAAGCAGTTCAGTGTCATCCTGTGCCTTGAACATGCTCAGCGTATGCTGGTTGACGCGCAGCACCCGTATTTCCGTCATGCAACGGTGGACGAATTCGGGGTGTACGTCGGTAAAGGTGCGAAAATCGCTGATGCCCTGTTCGCGCAACTCGTCCAACAGTTCCTTGATGCTGCTGAAGTCTTCCACCCACAGCGATACTGGAGCGTACTCGAACAGACTGAGCGCGTATTGCTCACTGGCGTTGGCGCGTCGGCGGGTGTCTTCGAGCTCAGTAATGTCTTCTACTACAACCAGCACGCGATCCCAAGTGTCTTCGTGCCCAGGCAAAATGACGCCTTTGAGCAGGATGTCGAGGCGCTTGCCATTGAGATCATAATTGACGCTTTTGCTCTGGAAGCGGTTATCGCCGTGCCATAGTTGTTCAAGCTCTTCGAGGTGCGCATCAAACATTTCGTCACGCAGCACATCGTCAAGCCGCGACGTCAACTCTTCGAGAGACTGGGCGGCGTACATGTTGAGGGTGCTTTGGTTCACTTTCAGCACCCGGATGCATTTGGAGCATTGTTCGATACGGTGCGGGTCGGCGTTGATATAACTACGCAGGTCAATGGCGCCAGCCGCGCGCCATGAATCGAACAATGAGCGCAGCTCGCTGTAATCTTCCAACCACATGGACGTCGGCGACGAGTTAAACAGGTCGAGCGTGTCTATGTCCTTTGGGGCAGTTACTGGAGGTTGCTGTACTGGGCTGGGTCCGGGGCACATAGGCGTTATTGGCGGCGAGGTTAAAAGTATGTGAAATGGCTGACTACTTTCGTGTTGCCATGGCAGACGCCGTATTTTATGTTTTATGGCGAAACCGCGCTGACACACGTCATTTTTGCATATCTGGTAGTGCAATCCATACGTTGTTTCCCCTGATGTTCGCTGTTAGGATAAGGCCGGCAGCCCGATCGCAGAAACGACGCTAATGCATTGAAACAAATGCAGCTTCTGCTGTGGCTACCTCTCTTTGCGGCGGGTTTGGCAAGGTTTGTGCTGAGCCAGGGCAGGCTGTCGCGTAACTGACGAATTGAATGGGGACACAACTCAATGAAAATCACACGATTATTGCAAATGACGGCAATGGCCGGCGTTCTGGCCTTTACGGTGCTGCCGCCCCAGGCCCAGGCCCAGGATCAGGAACCAATCAGGATCGGCCTCATAGCGCCGTTTTCCGGCCCGTTTGCTCTTTATGGCAAACAGATGGAAATCGGGATGCAGGCATACATGAAGGTGCACGGCGATACGGTTGCCGGCAGAAAGATCGAAATCATCAAACGCGACACAACGGGTCCCTTGCCTGAAGTCTCCAAGCGGCTTGCTCAGGAACTGGTCGTGCGTCATCACGTGGACTTCCTCGCGGGGTTCGCCTTCACCCCTGAAGTGGGGGCTGTCGGTGCCATTGCCGACCAGGCCAAAGTGCCGATGGTCATCATGAATGCCGCTGGCGGGGGCATTACGCTGAAGTCCAAGTATGCCGTGCGGGCCTCGATGTCGCTGCCACAGATTGCTGCGCCCATGGCGAGCTGGGCTCTTAAAAACAACATAAAGACAGTTGTCACAATGGTTTCCGACTATCAGCCCGGTTTCGATAGCGAAAACGCATTTAAGAAGGTGTTCGTCGAAGGCGGAGGAAAAGTCCTCGAGTCGCTTCACGTTCCCGTAAGCAGCCCTGATTTCGCACCGTATATTCAGCGCATCAAAGACCTTAAACCCGACGCAATGTTTATTTTTGTGCCGGGCGGCGAGCAGGGAATTGCCATCATGAAGAGCTACCGCGAGCGTGGCCTGGAGCAGGCTGGCATCAAGATCGTCGCGGTCGGCAATATGGTCGATGATCACACGTTGCCAGCGATGGGCGACGTCGCGTTGGGCCTGGTGACTTCATTTCATTATTCCATTGCGCACAAGTCGCCTGAAAACGCCGCGTTCCTGAAAGCGTACTCCGAGGTTGAACCCGATGGTGGTCGACCCGACTACCTGGCCGTAGGTGGCTATGACGGCATGGCCATCATCTATCAGGCGACCAAGAAGCTCGACGGGAAGCTGGGTGGCGATCGTGTCATGGACGCAGTCAGGGGTATGGAAATCAAGAGCCCTCGTGGGGTCGTATCCATCGACCCCAAGACACGCGATATGGTACAGACCATCTATATCCGGCGTGTCGAGAAAGTTGACGGCCAGCTCTACAACGTCGAATTCGACGAATTCGCCAACGTCCATTAAGCGAGGCGGATTTGCCCTTTGGGTGTTGGCCCGCCCCGGCGCTCTGAATTATTGAGCGCGTTTCATGCGGGTACTGGCCAATGTCCGGGGGCGTGTGGGCAGCAGGTGTGTTTGTGCCAGCTCGCGCAGCACGTTTTCTACCTGATGCGATAGCGGTGTTGACAGCCTCCGTGAAGAAGAAGCCAGGGCCAGGACGCTTGCCAGAGTCGGGTTGTTGATGGCCCGCGCGAAAAGGCTGTTGGTTGACCCGTTGCCGCGTATTGCCATAAGTGGCAGCACGGCATACCCGAAGCCTTGCCGCACCAGATCGAGGATGGACGGGATTCCGTCAATTTCCCATGCGACGTTCATTTTCAACCCCGCGTGCGCCATTTGTGTCTCGACGTACATCCGGACAGCATGTGGGCGGCTTGGAATGATCAGTGGGTAATTGGGCAAATTGGCCAGGGACACCTCGGTTTTTCGGGGTCTTGCGCCTGTAGCGGGGGAGTTTGGTCCGATCAGATAGAGCTGATCTTCGACTAGCGACGAGATGTCGATTTCGGGGTTTGGAGCCGGATCGTAGATAAGACCCAGATCCAGCCTGCCTGTCGATAACCACTCTACGATGTGGGCGGACATCCCTTCGATGATGCGGATATTTGCCTTGGGAAAGCGTTTTTGGAACTCCGTAACCAGCGGTACTGTCAGCACACGCCCGACACTGGGTGGAATGCCGACAGAGACGTTGCCGACTGGCTCGCCTTCGGCTTCGGCCAGTTCCAGTTTGGCACGTTCTACTTGTTGAAGGATGCCCAGGCTATGGGCAAGCAGGCGCCTGCCGGCGTCGGTCACTGCGACGCCCCGGCCGTTACGCACGAGCAGCGTTTGTTTTAGCTCGACTTCAAGCTGACGGACTTCCCGGCTGAGTGTGGGTTGCGCAATAAGCAATACCGCCGCTGCGCGCGTGAAACTGCCAAGCTCGGCGACGTGCGAAAAATATTTGAGCTGCTTCAAATCCATAAGTGTATCGATTGGCGCGTCGTACTTAAACGCCGCGCGTGCCGATCTCCGATTTATGCATATCTGCTAGTTGGCCTTTAGCCTTGAACATGTGAGTTTGAAGATACATAATCCATTTATGTGTACAGTAGCGCATACGTGTGCTCATGTCGATTTGGCGTGGGCGCGTTGGTCCGCATTCGGGCCTTTGGCCTGCGCCGCACGGTGTGCGGCATGTGTCGGTAGTCAGCGTATCGTGTGTGCAGGTTGTAGTGTGGTTCTATAAAGGAGAGCAGGGATGGCGGTTTATGTGAAGAACGCATGGTATGTTGCGGCGTGGTCCAGCGAGGTTGGCCGTGATTTGTTCAAACGTCGTATTATGGACGAGCCCATCGTTTTTTTTCGCAAGAATGATGGTACCCCTGTAGCGCTCACTGATCGCTGTCCACACAAGTTGCTGCCGCTTTCCATGGGGCATCTGGTTGGTGACAACGTTCAATGCGGCTATCACGGCCTCGAGTTTGATTGCTCGGGCGCGTGCACACACGTGCCTGGCCAAGAGAAAATCCCCGCTACGGCCAAAGTGCACAGCTACCCGCTGGTTGAGCGTTATGACGCTATCTGGATATGGATGGGCGATCCGGCCAAGGCCGATCCCGATCAGATTCACAAGGTTCTTAAATTCGGTGAGCCCGGCTGGGCAGTCGTCGGCGGCGGCTATCAGAATCATAAAGGCAACTACCTGAATATCGCCGAGAACCTGACCGATCCCGCCCACACAACCTACGTGCATTTGCGCACTATTGGCAACCCCGCCACCAGTGAAGTCCCGGTCAAGGTCGACCAGGGGCCTGGCTATGTGGTGGCTTCGCGGTGGTCCAACAATGTTCCGCCGCCTCCCATCGATAAAAAGAACGGCAATTTTGCCGGTAACGTTGACCGTTGCCAGTATTACAACTTCTTTGCGCCCTGTGTGTCGCGTGTGGATGTCGTTACGATGGACGCCGGACAAGAGCACACCGAGGAGCTCATGAACAAGGGCTTGCGTGTGTACAGTTACAAGTTCCTGACTCCAGAAACTGAAACTGCCACACACTTCTTCTGGATGCAGATACGTAATTTCCGCGTCGATGACGTCAAGTTGCAGGAAGACTTGTTCGCTGGCCTGAACCAGACCTATGCTGAAGACAACGTCATTGTCACGGCCGTACAGCGTGAACAGGACGCCACGGGGGTACTCCAGCAAACCTGGTTGGCCATCGATGCCGCACCGTCTCGCGTCAGAAAAATGATTGTAGACATGGCCACGGCTGAACAGGCCTGACACAGCGGGCCGCTGGTTTGGCCTCGTTCCTTTGCTTCCCGTGCAGTTCGGGCTGAGTCATCGGCCCGCGAGACAGGCGGCACAGGGCGGGGCCTTTACTATTATTGCCACAACACGTTTTAAATATTGGGTATAGATAACCATGAAATCATGCTTGCCTCCTGATCCAAATCCGGTGAAGCCTTCGCATATGCCACCATCCGGCGCGTGCGATTCGCATTGCCATGTATTTGGCCCCGCCACGAAATTCCCGTATGCCCCCAACCGCAGTTACACGCCGCCCGATGCCCCCTTCGAAAGGTTGGTGCAGCTACACGATTTTCTGGGGTTGTCGCGTGGGGTTATTGTTCAGGCCAGTTGTCATGGCACCGACAACACGGCCATGATAGACGCCCTGGAGCGAGGCAAGGGGCGTTACCGCGGCGTGGCCATTGTTGACGGATCCGTTACCGATAAACAGTTGGCCGACATGAACGACAAGGGTGTGCGTGGTGTGCGTTTCAATTTTGTCGCCCATTTGGGCGGCGCGCCCGACCTCGACGTATTTCACCGTGTCCTCGACCGCATTGCAGAACTGGGCTGGCATGTCGTCCTGCATCTGGATGCCCAGGAGATCCTCACTTATACCGACCTGATAAATCACATTCGTGTGCCGTTCATCATCGACCACATGGGGCGTGTGCGTGCGGAAGGGGGGCTGAAACAACAGCCCTTCCTGCAATTGCTCGAACTCATGCATAATCCGCTGGCTTGGGTGAAGGTGTGCGGTTCCGAGCGTGTGTCAGTGGGGCGTCGGCCGTTCGATGACGCCATACCGTTTGCGCAGGCGCTGATCAAGGTTGCGCCCGACCGTGTCTTGTGGGGGACAGACTGGCCTCATCCAAACATCTCCAAAGACATGCCCAACGATGGCGGGCTTGTTGATTTGATGTTCCGTTTTTGTGACGACGCGGACCTTCGCAGACGCCTTCTCGTGGATAACCCCGCACGCCTCTATGACTTTCCCCAGGAGCACAAGCAAGCGGCGTAGTGTGCTGTCGTGACTCGTTGGTTTCACGCGGCCCGTACCGCCCCTGCAAGGCGGTGCGGGCTGTGTAATAGGCGGGTTTAAAGCCCTAGCTCGGACAGCCCTGGGTGGTTGTCGGGCCGGCGCCCTTGGGGCCAATGAAATTTGCGCTCAGACTCTTTGATGGGGACGTCATTGATGCTGGAATGGCGCACGGCCATCAGGCCGTCCGCGTCGAATTCCCAGTTTTCGTTGCCATACGAGCGGAACCAATTACCCGAGTCGTCATGCCATTCGTAGGCATAGCGCACCGCAATACGGTTGTCGCCATAGGCCCATAGCTCTTTGATCAGGCGGTAGTCCAGTTCTTTCGCCCATTTACGGGCAAGGAACGCGCGCGCCTCATCGCGGTTATGAACAAATTCGGCACGATTGCGCCAGCGGGTGTTCTCACTGTAGGCCATTGCCACCTTATCCGGGTCGTGACTGTTCCATCCGTCTTCGCCCATGCGGACTTTCAGCGTGGCGGTTTCCAGAGTGAACGGAGGAACAGGAGGAAGGATTTTTTGGTTGGATGACATCGTTACTTGCCTTGTTTAGTGTGAGTGTGGTTAGCACCGAAGTGCATTTGATGAGGGTATGAGATTCGTATGGTTGCTGGCAGTGTTTGCGTCGGGTTCATGCCTGGGCGTGCGCTGGCACCGCGTCATAAGGATGCCGCGAATGCTGGCGTTGGTCTTGCAATGGAGCAGAATTGGTCCGTCTCGGGACGCGATCAAATGTGCGGCGCTGTGCAGGCCTTCGTTCGAGCGTGTGGCCGCCGTCTGAAGGCCGACACCCTTGGCAACTGGCGCGGTATGGCGCATTGCACGCGCTGGAGCACTATGCCTGAAAGTGGTCGCTGCTGCCTGCCATCATGTAAGTACATATCCTGGCAAAATCATACGCCCCACACAGGGCATCGTAAAGCGGCGGTGGCGTGGCTATGTGCTGCAGCTTTCTGGAGCTTCGAGGGTTGTGCTGTGTGCAACGTGAACTTGACTGCTCGAATGTCACGAGTGCAGATTACCGTGGCTCAATACCACGTCGGCGCCGCCAACTCACGTGCCTGTGGGCTTAGGCTAAACCTTCAGCGATAAGCCGTGCCCCGCACAATTTCGTGCTTGAAGGGTTCCGTCCCTGTCACGCTCAGGCCATCCTTCGAAAGCGTCTTCGAGAATCGGAAATTCTTCTAGTAGAAGCTGCCCTTCAAAGGTGCCCGAAAGTTGTACGAACAATCCAGGCAGGAAGTGGGGGGCAACCGTCACGCCTTTTGAGGCAGCCATGCGGGCGACTTCGAGGCAGGGCGTCAGACCGCCTGCCATCGCAAGATCGGGCTGGATGACGCCGACGATGCCATCATCCAGACAGACCGCAAAGCGATCAAGGCCCTGAAGATGCTCCCCCGTGGCAATAGCCGCTCCAGTCTTTCTTGAGACAAGCTGGCGATAGCCCAGGACGTCGGCAAAGGGCAGCGGTTCTTCAATAAAACTTAGTTCATATTCAGTAGCCTGGGCGAGTAGTCTTGATGCCGTCTCAAGATTACCTTTTTCGTTGGCATCGGCCATCAGTTGGGCATCCGTCCCGATGGCGTTGCGCACTGCACGCAAGATCGCCTCGTCACCACTATCGGCATTTACTCGTGGCTTCACGCCGGCGTAGCCCGATTCAATATATTTGACTGCTAGTTCGGCGCTGGTTTGCGGATTGTCTTTGGGCGCGAAACCGCCGCTGGCATAAAGGGGTACAGGCAAAATGTCGCCACCCATCGTGCGCGTCAGCGGCTCATTGTTGCGCCGTGCGGTCAGATCCCACAGCGCAACATCAAGCGCGGCAAGCGCCAGCATGTTCGGGCCGTCACCGGTCCTGTTGAAGCTTCTTTTTATCTCGGCCCAATGGTCAGGTGGTGTTCGTAATACGGACTCGTTCAGGAACCGGGAAATTTGCGCCTGGGCGAGTTGTGCGACCACAGCACCCCCTCCACCGATCACGTAAGAGAACCCAAGGCCCTGTGCTCCATCGGTATCGCGCAGGGTTGCCACAATAATATCGATACCGGTCACACCAGAACCTCCAATGGGCTTGGCGAATTTTTTTTCGATGAGCTGGATTTTTGTTGATGTGATTTTCGTCATCGTGCGTCGGCCTAGCTTCTGTGAACAGGCTGCAGCCATGCGGCAGAGTCGGGTAGCTGCGGGGGAAGGCCCAAGAAATCAGCGTAACTATTTGAGTCTACTGGTGCCCCCCCCGTGAGTCGAACACGGCACCAACGGATTATGAGTCCGCTGCTCTAACCAGGCATGAGCTAGAGGGGCACGAAGTCAAAAATTATCGCATACTCGCGGATTCCTTGCCTAGCCGGCTTCATTTTATTGTTTGGTTTGCCTGTTCCGCCCCTTATGTAGGTAAACTGCACGGCAAATGGCCCGCAAACTTGGGAGGGGATTACCATGGTGCGCCGTGCTTTGCTGCTGCTGATAGTTTTTTTGTCGCCCACCGTTTCGGGGGCGGCGCAAATCGCGCAGTTCTCGCCGCAAGGCCGCGTCGCCGTGGTTGAAAGTGTGAAGGCAGTGTTCGACGTTCCGGTCATTCCGGCGGGTGACGATCAGGCGGCGGCGCCGATGCTCGTCCATTGCGATGATCCGGATGTTCGGGGGCAGGGGCGCTGGGTTGACGCGCGGCACTGGACGTATGTGTTTACCGAGAGGCCCGGGCCGGGAGTGCAATGCCGGGCGAGCGTTGATTCGGCATTTCGGACGCTGTCCGGTGAGCCGCTGCGCGGTACGGCGCAATTCGCTTTCTCCACAGGTGGCCCGCATGTTGTATTCACCCGCCCATACGGCCCGGAAGTCGATGAAGCTCAGATATTCGTATTGCGGTTTAACGGCAAGGTAGATCCTGCCTCAGTGGCGTCACATGTAACGTGTCAGGCGGAAGGGCTGGGTGAGGAAATCCCGGTGCGCCTCATCGATGCTGCGGCTCAACGCACTTCGATTCTGGATGCTACAAACATTCCCGATGCACAACGCAATGCCAGTGTTCAACTCGTGCAATGCAAGCGCCGTTTACCCGCTGATGCGAAGTTGCAGTTGGTGGTGGGGGCGGGGGTTGCCACACCTTCGGGGGTGGCCACAGACAAGGCGCAGATATTTGAATACACGGTGCGACAACCTTTTGCCGCTTCGTTCAGTTGCCTGCGCGAGAATGCCAATGCGCCGTGCACTCCCGTGTCACCGATCACGCTGGAATTCAGTGCTCCTGTGCCCAGCGAACTAGCTGCGAAGATACGACTGAAGACGCCGTCTGTCGATCTGTCGCCGACGATGGACAAGAATTCGACCTACCGTGGCACGGTAGATCGTGTGCGGTTCCCGGGGCCATTTCCGGCGCAGGCCACTATGTTGCTTGAATTGCCGCAAGGCATGAAGGATGACGCGGGGCGCGCGCTGAGCAATGCAGACCAGTTTCCTCTTTCTGTCCCCACTGCACCGTTTCCGCCGCTGGTGAAATTCGCCGCCGCGCCTTTCGGAGTTATTGAACGGTTTGCCTATTCGCCTGCGGCCATGGGGGGCGATGGCGATACGCCGAGCGTTCCGTTGTCGGTGCGCAATGTAGAGGCCAGCCTGCGTGCCAAAGAGTTTGCTGTATCGGCGGGTACAGTTCGCGACCATGTCACACAGGATGACGTTGAGGTACTTCATTGGTACGCGCGGCTGATGCGGCTGGAGCAAGGTTCATGGACTGATGCTCAGCTGCAACGCATCATGCGTGACCAGGCGCCTCGTTCGGATAAGGGCGCACCGGTTGACGAACGTGGCTTTTCTGCGCTGGCATCGCAGAAGAATGTGCGCGAGCTGACACTCCCGGCGTTGGACAAGGTGGACCCGCGGCCTCTGGAGGTGATTGGCGTGCCTGTTGAAGAGCCTGGCTACCATGTGCTCGAAATCGAGTCGGCGCGGCTGGGCGCTTCGCTGCTGGAATCCCGCAAGCCCATGTATGTGCGCAGCTCCGCGCTGGTTACCAATCTGGGGGTGCACCTGAAGCGGGGTCGTGATGACGCGCTGGTCTGGGTTACGACGCTGGATGGCGGCAGGGTGGTTCCCAATGCTTCGGTGAACGTGCTGGATTGCGACGGCAACACGCTTGCCACAGGCAAGACTGACGCGCAGGGCCTTTGGCATCATATGAAAGCGCTGAACGCGCCCGAGCACTGTGACAGCACCGGCCTGAGTGGTGTCTACGTTTCGGCACGGATTCCTGCTTCTCATCCACTGGCGCATGGCAAGGCGGATTTCTCGTTTGTCCTGTCCGGCTGGGACCGCGGCATTGAGTCGTGGCGGTTCAATGTGCCAACCGACACCGAACCCACGCCCTCGCTGATAAGCCATACGGTGTTTGATCGCACATTGCTGCGTGCCGGCGAAACGGTCTCCATGAAGCACTATATACGCTCGCAGACGCGTGATGGCCTGGCCTTGCCCGACGATGCCGGCCTTCCCCGCACTCTGGTGATTGAACATCAGGGTTCAGGTGAACGCGTCGAACAACCGCTGACCTGGCGCAAGACGGCCTCGGGCGGACTTGACGCCGTCAGCCAGTTCAAGGTTCCCAAGACTGCCAAGCTTGGCGTCTATACCGTGACGCTCAAGGGCAAGAAAGGCTATACGCCGCCAGATGGTCAATTTCAGATTGAACAGTTCAAGCTGCCAGTGCTGAGCGGTTCGCTGAAGATCAGCGCGGCACAGGATTCGGCCTGGCTCGTGGCGCCCGAATCACTGAATGCCGATGTGCAGATTTCGTATGTATCGGGCGGGTCCGCAGCACGCCTGCCGATAAGCCTTTCTGGCGTAGCGCGTGACAAGTGGGTAAGCTTTGATGGTTACGATGATTACTCGTTCAATGCGCCTGATCCTGAAGATGGCGACAGCGACATTTCCGAACAACGTGACGTTGGTACACGGTCGGTGTTTCTGGACAAGATGCCCGCTACATTGGACGCGCAGGGTGGTGCCCGCGTGGCGGTCAACTCTTTGCCCGCGACGAATGAGCGCGCTCGCGAGCTTCTGTTCGAAGCCACGTTTGCCGATCCGAACGGTGAAATCCAGACGCTGAGCCAGACGGCCACGGTGTGGCCTTCCAGCGTTGTCGCGGGAATACGCTCCGGCAGTTGGGTAGAGCAGGGGCAGGACGTTGTGGTGACGGGCCTTTCACTGTCGCCGTCCGGCAAGCCGCAGGCCGGTGTGCAGATGTCTGTGCGCGCCATAAGCCGCACAACGTATTCCACACGCAAGCGCCTGGTGGGTGGCTTTTATTCTTACGACAGTCATACCGAGATGCACGACCTTGGTGTCGTGTGTCACGGTACGACCGATGCGCAAGGGATGTTGCCGTGCCACGCCAACGTAAAACAGTCGGGCAGCATCGAACTGGTGGCAACGGCCCGTGACGCGAAGGGGCGCGAGTCTCGCGCAACGTCCACAGTCTGGGTTGTGGGCGCCGATGAGTTGTGGTTTGGCGGAGCGAATGATGATCGTATGGATCTCATCCCCGAGAAAAAAGAGTATGCACCTGGCGAAACGGCCGTGTTCCAGGTACGCATGCCGTTTCGCGAAGCGACTGCTTTGGTGACAATAGAGCGTGAGGGGGTATTGGCGACTCGTGTTGTTGACCTGAAGGGCAACGATCCGCGTGTGCGAATTCCTATTGAGCCGCAGTGGGGCCCGAACGTTTACGTTTCGGTATTGGCGCTGCGCGGCAGGTTGCACGAAGTGCCGTGGTATTCGTTCTTTACCTGGGGCTGGAAGCAGCCTGGCGCCTGGTTGCAGGCGTATGGTGGGGCGCGAGGTAAATACAGTGCCCCGACCGGACTCATCGATTTGTCCAAGCCCGCGTTTCGACTTGGATTGACTGAGATCCGCGTCGCGGACGGGCGGGATAAGCTTGTTGTGAAGGTGAGCGCTGACAAGGGGCGTTATCAGGTGCGCGGCAAGGCCGATGTGACGATTCAGGTGCTGTTGCCCGATGGCAGGCCTGCAGCCAACGGCGAGGTCGCGTTTGCCGCAGTAGACGAAGCGTTGCTGGCGTTGGCACCCAATACCAGTTGGGCATTGCTGGATGCCATGCGTCAGCGCCGCAGCTATGGTGTGCAGACGGCCACGGCGCAGATGCAGATTGTGGGTCGGCGCCATTATGGTCGCAAGGCGGTGGCTGCGGGCGGCGGTGGCGGCACGAGTCCCACCCGGGAGTTGCTCGACACGCTGTTGTTGTGGAAACCGGTAGTGCGGTTGAATGAGCAGGGTATGGCGCGCCTGACTGTGCCGCTGAATGATTCCATCACGTCGTTCAGGCTCGTTGCGATCGCCGATTATGGGGCACAGGACTTTGGCACCGGTAGCGCCACAATTGCCGTGAGCCAGGACTTACAGGTTATTTCGGGGTTGCCGGCGCTGGTGCGTGAAGGCGACAGGTATCAGGCAAGTCTTAGCGTGCGCAATACGACGCGGAGAGAGATGTATGTCGAGGTTGGCGCCAGCTATTCCGGCGTAGGCCTGCCTGCCGAATCGTTGGCCGCGCGGCAGGTGACGGTATCTGCGGGCATGGCGCGGACAGTGTCGTGGCCTGTGCAGGTGCCGGAAAGCAATTCGCCCGATGGCACCTCAGCACTTGAATGGATCTTGCAGGCGCATGAGCTGGGCGGCGATCCGGTTCGGACTGCAGCGATTCCGGCTGCGACGGTGGATCAGGCGCGAAACACGAGTGTTGGGGTCTTGGCAGCAACGGCAATAACGACAGGCATTCTTGCTGCCGATCGAGTGGCTGTGAGACAGAAGCTTTTGCCGGGTGTGCCCATTTCCGTCAGGCAGAGCACGCTTGAAGGAGTAGAGCAAGGTCGTCCAATACGCCTTGCGGTGCAGGCGCCCGAGGGAAGTCAGAAGGCCGCTCAAGGCCGTCCACGAGGTGGGCTCGAGATTTATTTGCAGTCGACGCTGGGAGGCACCCTGCCTGGCGTTTCCCAGTGGTTCAGTGCGTATCCGTACACATGCCTTGAACAGCTGGGCTCCAGGGCGATTGGCATGCGCAGCACGGAGCAGTGGGCGAAGATCGTTGCTCAGTTGCCCGACTACCTTGATCGCGACGGACTGGCGGGCTATTTTCCCGGTGCATCGCATGGCAGTGAAGTGCTTACGGCATATTTGCTGGTGGTGAGCGACGAAGCGCAGTCCCTTGGATGGCCGTTTTCGATTCCACAACAGATCCGTACAAAAATGATGCAAGGACTGTTGGCGTTTGCTACCGGCAAGATTGTGCGTAACCGTTGGGCGCCGAAAAATGATCTGGACGTGCGAAAGCTGCTGGTTCTGGAGGCGCTGTCGCGCGAAGGTCTGGTCAATGCACGCATGCTGGACAGCATTGTGATTGCTCCGAATCGTTGGCCGACTTCCGCTGTCATTGATTGGATGACGCTGCTGCAGCGTGTGCCGTCCATACCGGACAGCGCCGCGTCGAAAGCGCAGGCGGTTCAGATTCTGCGGGCGCGGTTGTCAAGCCGTGGAACCAGCCTGGTGTTGGCTGATGACGCGCAGGATAACTGGTGGTGGTTGATGTCGGGCCCGCAAGTCAATGTGGCCAGGCTTATGCTGGCGGTGATGGACGAGCCCGGGTGGGCCGACGATATACCGCGCCTCGCCCAAGGGCTGATGGCAAGTCAGGTCAACGGAGCGTGGCGTACGACTACTGCCAACCTTTTGGCCAGCCTCGCCATGGAGAGGTTTTCCCGTCGCTACGAGCGTGCGCCTGTTTCGGGGAAAACCAGCCTAAGTCTGACTCCAGGCGGCGCTATCCAAACCTATCAGTGGCCGGCTACCGGAGTGGTGGAGCATCAAGCCGTGAAGTCGGCGCGAATAGGCGACATGCTCACCATAAAGGCACCTGTGCCTGTCGCACGATATTTCGAGCCCTGGGCTGGAAGTGCGCCGCAAACGCTGGTCGTCGAACATCAGGGCTCGGGCCGAGGCTGGGTGACGGTGCGCTCGCTGGCGGCCGTGCCGCTGGTAAAGCCCGTTATGGCGGGGTACGACTTGCAGCGGCAGGTCGTACCGGTAACCCAGGCCGTTCCAGGACAGTGGTCGCGGGGTGACGTGTACAGGGTGAAGCTTCGTATTACGGCGCAGACGCCTACGACGTGGGCCGTGCTGAACGATCCCATTCCTGCAGGGGCGATCATCATGGGCGGTGGATTGGGCAGGGATTCCGCGATTGCTGCCATGGCGCAGAAGGAGGATCGTGATGGCAGTTATGACCGCCCTCCCAGTTTCATTGAGCGCACATTTGATTCAATGCGTGCTTATTACGACTATCTGCCTCAGGGAGTAACAACCATTGAGTACACGGTTCGCCTCAATACAGCAGGGCAGTTCCAGCTTCCGCCGACGCGCATCGAAGCGCTGTATCAGCCCGATGTCTATGGGGCGTGGCCCAATACTGCCGGCATGGCCGTGCATGCGGCGGCGTCCGACCCTGGCTCTGCAGAAGCAGCGTTGAAGTCCGGGGAGGGCGGATGAGATCCGGCGACGTGTTCGCTTTGGGTTTGGGTATGGAACGGCGTGCAGTGCCTGCACGCGCCAACGCTTGGCGAGTGCTGTGGCGCCTGGCATGCCTGCTGTTTTTCGTCCATGCAGCGGTGGCAGCCGCCATGCCGTCGTACGACGAGGTGCGCGCGCGTTATCAGGCGTCGGACATTGTGCTGCTGGATCGAAGTGGCCAGTCGTTGCAGCGGACACGGTCCGATTACCAGGAACGGCGCGGCGACTGGATTGCGCTGAGCGATATTTCGCCCGCCTTACAAAAGGCGGTGCTGGAGTCGGAGGATCATCGATTCTATGAGCATGCCGGCGTCGATTGGCGGGCGATCGCAGCGGCGGCGTGGGACTATCTTGTGGCACGTGGGCATCGCGGCGCTTCGACGCTGACGATGCAGCTGACCGGGCTGGTCGATGGACAGCGGCGGCGCGGCCCACACGGTCGAAGCCTTTCACAGAAGCTCGATCAGATGGCGCTCGCTCGTAAGATGGAGCGTGGTTGGACCAAGTCGCAAATTCTTGAGGCGTACTTGAACCTTGTCGCGTTCCGGGGTGAGATCGTTGGTGTTGACGCGTTGTCGCGGGTGCTGTTTCAAAAGCACGCAAGCGGGTCGGATGGGCGTGAATCTGCCCTTGCCGCCGTCATGCTGCGTGGCCCGAACGCAAGCGAAAAAGTATTGACGCGGCGCGCCTGTCTGTTGCTTCGCAAGATGAGCCAGCCGGGCGAGTGTTTGGATCTGCGCGCTTTTGTGCGCGCCAGTTTGCGTCGGCTATCTGCCGTGCGTGCCGACGCAGAGGGCCTTGCGCCGCACTTTGCACAGTGGTTTGTCGAGCAGCGGCATCCGCGGCCCGGCGAGCGGGTTGTGACAAGCATCGACGCCAATCTGCAGCGCTTTGTCATTCAGTCGCTACGGCGTCATCTGCTGGCCTTGCAGTCGGGCAACGTCAGCGACGCGGCGGTGGTGGTACTTGACAACGCCACGGGGGGAATCCTTGCCTATGTGGGGTCGTCGGGTGACCTGTCCAGGTCGGCGTGGGTGGATCATGCACAGGCACTGCGGCAGGCCGGCTCTACTCTCAAACCTTTTCTTTACGCTCAGGCCATTGAGCAAGAACGGCTGACGGCCGTGTCGTTGCTGCATGACAGTCCTCTTGGCTTGCCCACTGGCAATGGACTATACGTGCCGCAGAACTATGATCGGCATTTTTCAGGCTGGGTCAGCGTGCGCACCGCACTCGCGTCTTCCCTGAATATCCCTGCCGTGCGCACGCTGGTGCTGGTGACCCCGGATGCTTTTCAGCGGCGTCTGGTACAACTGGGTCTGCCGCTGAATCGAATGGGTGATTTTTACGGCTACAGCCTGGCACTAGGCAGCGCCGATGTGTCGCTGCTGACGCTAACCAATGCCTATCGGGCGCTGGCCAACCTTGGGAACTATGGGCCGACAAGGCTCGCACCGGGTGTGGATGGACTCGCGCCGTCCACGAGAGTGATGTCGCCCGCCGCGGCGTGGATTGTTGGCGATGTCCTGTCCGATCGCCATGCACGTGCTCGTACTTTTGGGCTGGACAGTCCGCTGGCCACGGCGTTCTGGACAGCGGTCAAGACGGGAACCAGCAAGGACATGCGTGACAACTGGTGTGTGGGCTGGTCGGGGCGTTATACGGTGGGCGTCTGGGTTGGTAACAGCAGTGGTGCCAGCATGCGGGATGTCTCGGGAGTTTCAGGAGCGGGGCCAACCTGGCACGACATCATGGATTACCTCCATCGCAAGACAGAGAGTCAGCAGCCAACCGCACCCGTGGAAGTCGTGCAACGGTTTGTCGTATTCGATGGGGGGCTGGAGCCTGCCCGTGATGATTATTTCGTGGGCGATACCGCTGTGAGCGTGGTGCGCCGGCGTCACGACACTCCGGGCGAAAATGCCATGTTGCGTCTTGTTGCCCCTGTTGATGGCACGATTGTGGCTCTGGATCCGGATATTCCGCCGGAGAATCAGAAACTATTGCTCCACGCAAAAGGTGGGGCGGGAAGCGGCGTTAGCCGCGCCGTGTGGAAAATAGACGGGGAACTGGTGGGCGCTGGCGAACAACTGATGTGGGCGCCGCAACCTGGCAGGCACAAGGTGCAACTATTGGATGCCAATGGCCAGATGCATGGCCGCGCAACCATTACGGTACGCGGCGCTGCCCTGAAAAGCGCTACTTCGTTGCTGCCGCGTGGTTGACGACGTTGTCGTGCTCGTGGATGCCTGCTTGTCCGTGCCAGATGACAAGGCCGAACACGATAAGCCAGAACACGAGAATAATGGTTGTGACCAGGCCGGGCGAAAACTTCTTTTTGTATTCAGCCATTACGGCCTCCCAAAATATGCTTGAATCGTGCGATTCGTATGACCGCGTTGTTAACTGGTTTGCTATGTTGGCACACCTTGGCGCAGTTGCCAAATAAAACACTGTTGGCATTATATCTTGCTAACGCCTTGCTGTGTTTTGCAGCACAAAATGATAAATCGTCCGTTCGGATTGAAGGCTTCCTGTTAGAATTTCAGTGGTTCTATAACTAACAGGCGGGGCATTTTATGAAAATCGTGCGCGTGTTGGTCCGTATTGTCGCACCGCTTGGTTTGGTGATACTGGCGGCGTGTCAAACCATGCCGGCGAACGAAACGACTACGGCCACCAAACCCGAGACGACATTGCAAGCGTCCAGCAAGGGTGCTGCCGTTGCCGTATTTCTTGCTGATACGACCCAACATCCGGGCTGGAGAGCCGTGAAAATTCAGTCAGGCATACTGTATGTGAATCCCCAGCCCATCGTTACACGTGAGGATCTTGTCGGTATCAGGGCGGGGTCGAACAAAGAGGGTGAAGGGCTGCTGGCCCTCTCTTTGAACGAAGTCGGACACAAGAAAGTTATGTCTGTTACGGCACAGAACCCCAATAAGCGTTTGGCACTCGTTGTTGGCCGCACTATGCTGGCGGCACCAAGTTACACGACGGGCGTCACCTCCGATCAGTTGGTGTTTGGAGTCGGTACCGAGCAAAACGCCACGGCGGCAGCGCGCGAAATTGCCGGCGTCGATGCCCAGCCTGCCAATGGCAGTAAATAATTGGACGGCGTTAGTCAGCTTATGTCGTCATCTTCGTTATCCAGGCTTTCATGAACCCATCCGCACGCTATGATTCGCTCGGATCCCTGTCGTCAATGCTGATGCTTGGATTCCGGTATTTGGCCTGGCTTAACGGACTCGGACTGCTGTTCGTCGTGTGCTGCGCGTTGGGAATCATTTCGACCGATTTTTCGCCAGGCTGGTTGCGCCTGCCCCTGCTGGCCTTCAGTAGTGGGGTTCTGTTTAGCGGCCTTTCCCTGCTTTGGGCCTACCTCGCGCAGGTCAGTCTGCATAATCAGGCGGTTGCCGGGTATACGCGGCGTACGCATTGGGTGCCGCTTACCTGCACAATCATTGCTTACTGCCTGGGCCTTGCGTCCTTTCTCGCGGGTTGCTGGCTGCTCGTCTATGCGGCTAGCGTCAACTACCAGCCGTCAAACGCCGATGACCCCTCTGCCAGCGATGAAATGGCGCCATATTCGCAGCAAAATCGCGGCCGTTTCAGCACGCGCGCCCCAGTTGCGCGGGATGTCGTTCAATTGCGTTAAGGGTAGCGGGCGTCCTGGTTGGGGGATGATCTGACAGGCGGGTTCTGGGTGGCGGTCGTTGTATTTTGCCCAAATTACTTTGAAGCCCTCGTAATTTTCTTGCTACCTCCATAAAATATGCGCAAAGCGTACATTTTATGGAGGTGTTATGTCAGTTTCTCAACAGGTGTTCCTTCGCGATGCGATGCGTCGGCTCAACCTCACCCGTGACGTTTTCGCCGCGCGTATTGGCGTCAAACGTCGTGCGTTGGATACCTGGCTACTGCCGGAGGGGTCGCAGGAAGCTCGAGGCATGCCCGAAGTAGTGACCCGTTTCGTGACTGAAATCGTGGATAACGAAGCGCTTCTGAAGAAATATGCGCAAAGCGCACAGTCCGGGCCGTTGCGCAATAGAATTGCTACGGGTGGTAAACACCAGCTGCTTTCGGTTGATCAGTTTTCGCGTGAATCGGTTGAAGAGCTGTTCCGTATCGCTGACCTGATGCAGCCTATTGCGCGTCGGCAGAAAGTTTCGCGGGTGCTTGAAGGGGCCGTGCTGGGCAACCTGTTTTTCGAAGCCAGCACTCGTACTCGCGTCAGTTTTGGCGCGGCGTTCTGCCGCTTGGGTGGCTCGGTGTGCGACACCACAGGCTTCACCTTCTCGTCCATGGCCAAGGGTGAGTCGATTTACGACACGAGCCGCGTCATGAGTGGCTATGTCGATGCCATGGTCGTACGCCATCCGGAGCAGGGCTCGGTTGCCGAATTTGCGCGTGCGACGAATATTCCGGTCGTCAATGGCGGAGATGGGCCGGGCGAGCACCCAAGCCAAGCATTGCTGGACTTATACACCATATTGACCGAATTCTCCCGCCTGGGGAAGTTGCTGGACGGTGCAAGCGTTGCCATGGTGGGCGACCTCAAGTATGGCCGCACAGTTCACTCGCTGATCAAACTGCTGGCCCTTTATCGCGGCCTGAAGTTCACCCTGATTGCTCCTGCGGGACTGGAAATGCCTGAGTACATTATTGAGCAGGCAAGCAAGCGAGGCCACGTCATTGAACAGACAGCGTCGCTTGAAGCTGGCCTGCCGGGCGCAGACGTCATCTACGCGACGCGAGTTCAGAAAGAGCGCTTTGCGGATGAAAAAATGCAGGGCTATACCGCCGAATTTCAGGTGAATAAGGCAATAATCGACAAATATTGCCGGCCGGACGTGGTGGTCATGCATCCTTTGCCTCGCGATAGCCGCGAAGGTGCGCACGATTTAAGCACGGATCTGAATGAAGATCCCCGCCTGGCGATTTTCCGCCAGACCGACAATGGCATTCCGGTGCGCATGGCCATTTTTGCCGTATTACTGGGCGTGGAAGGGCTTGTGCAACACTCGTTGCGCGATGTCACATGGAGCCCGCCGTCCCATGTTGGTCCGGATGACAGCGTTTTTCACGGCATAGATTGACGCACGGGACTGCACCGGGGTAAGGCAAGGCGGCTCAGGCTGCCTTTTTTTCTCCGCCCAGGGCATCGACCAGACTTTCTATCAGGCGGGAAAGTTCGCCCGTCATGAGCGCCATGTCCGAGTCGAATTGTTCGTCTTCGTTTTGGGCTGTGCTGCCCTGGTTTTCCTTCAGAACGTCGAGCGGGGTAACGCGCTTGATGTCCAGGCCGTCGGTCAGGACGAAAGACACACGGTCAGCCCAAGTCAGCGCCAGGCGCGTGCATTGCTTCCCGGCCTTCACGTGTTTGCGTACTTCCTCGGTTTCAATGCTCTGGCGTACGTAGCGCACGGCCGCCCGACTTTCACTGGTGGAGCGCAGTTCGGTATCCTGGTCGACACTGAAGCCTGCGGGCGGCTCGTCCGCAATGAGCCAGCTCGTCATCGTTGAGGCCGGCGACGTTTCAACGTGCAGTTGCATGACGGGGAACGGCTCCAGGGCTTTGGCCAGCATACTCAACACCTCGTCGCTTTTGGCGGCAGCAGCGGCATCGATGACAAGCCAGTGTTGGCGAGTATCCACCCATACCCGGGTATCGTGATAGATGCGGAAGGCCTTGGGCAGGAGTTCATCTGTGACCTGCTCCTTGATTTCCTTCATTTGCTTGCGGCCGGGCTTGTATCCTTGTTGCTCCTCTACATCCTGGGCGCGGACACGTGCGACCTGATTGATGACCGTTGAAGGCAGCAGCTTCTTTTCCACACGCAGGCTAAGCAGATACTGACCGTTCGACGTGTATGCCAGATTGCCGCCTTCGCGTGGTGGGACCCAGCCCAGGCTTTGCATTTCCTGGCTGCCGCCAGGCTGAAAAGCGTGTTTTTCAAGGGCGGTTTCGAGCGCTTCGGGGCTGATTGACCATGACGGGGAAAGACGGAAAACTTTGAGATTTTTAAACCACATGGATCGTATGACTTTGCGGGTGTGGGAGGTTGGGAAGAATGCCGCGTGCGGCCAGTCGCGCCAGGTAGGCCTGGCGGGCCGCCATCGACTTGGCGGCAAGCGGGGATTGTAAATCTTTTATTTACCGCTTCCGGCTATGTGCGTCGATATCGGGTGGCCAGACCCCTGTTCGGCATAAAAAAAATTGGCCCGGCTGCTGACGCAGCGGGCCAATAAAGGGGACACACTGTGCTGCGCTATAAAGTTCGCGGGGAACGCAACACAAGTGAGACAGGAAAAGCAGTACCTGAATGTTGATTAATGGGGATTAAGTACAACTTTCGATGCACTGCCTTAACCTATGCATCGTATTCTAGGGGTGTGGGGCTGACGGCCGCCTGAAAAAAAGCCATGTGCCATAAATAAAGCTGTGGGCCGGCTTGAATGGTGCAGCCGGAGGGTCTGGATGAAGCTTGTAATGCGGCCCCGATAGCGATGATGGTAGTGAGGGTTGGCTGAAAATGGCGGGGCAGGGTGGCGTTGGTTGAACGGTGTTTTGGACACGACCGCCCATCCGTACAAACGCCTGTACCACTTGTGGCGGTGCTCCGTACGACTTGCCCGATTACCGTGTGTTTACGCCGTGTTGGCGCCCGCGGGGAGCTCGAGGATGGGGGCTGGCTGCAGTGATCGCCAAAGAATTGCTTTATCTGTTTATTTATACAGTATAATTGGTGTGATAATTAGCAAAACCAAAACCCGGTTGCGTAATTACCATTACTTAGTCAAGGATTCCTAAATGGATGATAAAACTAGCAAAGCTGCTGTTGCCGAGCGGGCCAAGGCCCTTTCTGCTGCCTTGTCCCAAATCGAAAAGCAGTTTGGCAAGGGTTCAATAATGCGCTATGGCGACAATCACGTCGAACACGATATTCAGGTCGTTTCCACGGGGTCGCTGGGTCTGGACATCGCGCTTGGTGTTGGCGGCTTGCCGCGCGGGCGTGTCATCGAGGTCTACGGGCCCGAGTCATCCGGTAAAACTACGCTTACGCTTCAGGTCATCGCCGAAATGCAAAAAATCGGCGGCACGTGTGCGTTCGTCGATGCCGAGCACGCACTCGATGTCCAGTATGCCTCACGTTTGGGCGTCAATCTGGAAGACCTGCTCATTTCCCAGCCCGACACCGGCGAGCAGGCACTCGAAATCACCGATGCACTGGTGCGCTCGGGTTCGGTCGATCTTATCGTAATCGATTCGGTGGCAGCGTTGGTGCCTCGGGCTGAAATCGAGGGAGACATGGGCGATTCCCTGCCCGGCCTGCAGGCCCGTCTCATGAGTCAGGCACTGCGCAAGCTTACGGCAAGCATCAAGCGTGCCAATTGCATGGTTATTTTCATTAATCAAATTCGCATGAAAATTGGCGTCATGTTCGGCAACCCCGAAACCACAACGGGCGGCAATGCACTCAAGTTCTATGCATCCGTGCGTCTGGATATCCGCCGTATTGGCTCCATCAAGAAGGGCGACGAGGTCGTGGGCAACGAAACTCGCGTCAAGGTAGTCAAAAATAAAGTGGCACCGCCTTTCAAGCAGGCCGAATTCGACATCATGTACGGTACAGGTATCTCGCGCGAAGGCGAAATCATCGACCTTGGCGTTCAGGGTGATATCGTCGACAAGGCCGGGGCGTGGTTCAGCTACGAAGGAACCCGTATTGGTCAGGGTAAGGATAATGCACGCGAGTACCTGAAGGAGCATCCTCAAATGGCCATCGAAATCGAAAATCGGGTTCGCGAGCAAACAGGCATTGTTGCCCGAGCCGACGTTGCCCCCGCTGCCGTCAGCGTGGCCGGCTCCGAGGCATCATCCGCCGCACCCGCTGAAGACGAAGACGAGGCCGCCAAGTAGGGTTTACAAAGCCCGGGCGTTGCATCATGCAAGGCAAACACGATCCAGATGGTTTCGAGCAGATGTCACCCGTCCCTGGCGCGGAACGGGGTTCCGGCCAAAGCGATGGTCCGGATGCCGGCCGGGGTTCGGGGCAAGGCAAGCGTGCTCGTACTAACCCAAAGCCCTTGTCTTTCCGAACAGCCGGCAGTGGCCTGTCCCTGAAGATGCGGGCCGTTGGCCTGTTGTCGCGACGCGAACATTCACGGGCCGAACTTGCGCGCAAGCTTGCCCCCTATGTCGACGCCGACAATCCCGACGAACTCAAACAGGTTCTCGACGCGCTCGAACGCGAAAACTGGCAGTCTGACGCGCGTTTTGCGCAAAGTCTGATTCATCGGCGTGCGCCGCGCAAAGGCACGGCCTTGGTCATCCAAGAGTTGCGTCAGCACGGCCTGCCAGATGATCAAATCACCCAGATCCGCGAGCAGCTGCGTGGCACCGAGTTCGAACGCGCCCGTACGGTGTGGCAGCACAAGTTCAACCGCGCGCCTGCCGACAGGGCGGACTATGCCAGGCAGTTCCGTTTTCTGGCTTCCAGGGGGTTTTCTTCCGATTGTCTTCGCCGTATTCTGGGCGAGCAGGACAGCGGTACCTTGGATGAGTAGGGCCACACGAAGCCAGTACCCGTAAAAGTCACCAACCGCCAGTTATCGTACGGTCTTGATCCCACTTAATGTTTTGAAGCAGATTTCGCGGGCTTTGCCCATGAATGCCTGCAGGTACGGGGCTTCAACATCTTCTTGCCGTATTGCGGCGTAAAGCGTGCGCCAGACGCCATGCTCACCCAGGTGGCAAATGCGCAGCCATCCCTGATTCAGGTATTCGGTCAGCGCCCAGTTGGGTAGCGCCGCCACGCCTCGCTGGCTGGCCACCAGTTGCGCAATTATGGGCGTCAGCTCGGCCTTGCGAATTCCCGCTGGTTCTATGCCTGCGGGGTCCAGGAAAGCGGTGTAGACGTCAAGGCGCTGTTTGTCCACTGGGTATGTAATCAGCACCTGATCCGCCAATTGTGCTGGCTCAATGTGCTTGTATTGCGCCAGCGGGTTGGCCGCAGCCACCGCCAGCACCAGCTCGTAGCGAAACAGTGGCAAATACTTTACGGCATCAAGGGCCTGTGGATCCGAAGTGATGACGACGTCCAGGTCGCCGCGGACCAGCGCGGGCAGCGGTGCGAAAGAGAACGCCGCCGAAAGGTCCAGCGCGACGTCCGGCCAGTCCTGGCGAAAGGCGTCCAGCGAGGGCATGAGCCACTGGAAACATGAATGGCATTCAATGGCAAGGTGCAGCCGCCCCGTGCGTCCGGTCGACAGTCGTTGCAATTCGCGCTCTGTGGCTTTGACCTTGGGCAGGATGTCGTCGGCCAGCGTCAAGATACGCAGTGCGGCGGTGGTCAGGCGGGCTGGCCGGGTGCGGCGATTGAGCAGTGGGGCCTTCAGGCGCACTTCCAGATCGCGCAATTGGTGCGACAGGGCTGACTGTGTGACGTGCAGGCGTTCGGCAGCGTCTTGCAAGCTGCCTGCTTCGCGTATGGCCGTCAGGGTTTCGAGGTGGCGGATTTCGAGCATGGCTGCGTTCGTTGTCAATAAAAGTGGGTCGGTGGGCGTGACAGGTTTCACTCGTGGTGGTCGGCGCATGAGGCTACGGCACCAAGTCGATTGTCGGTCGAATGCCGGTGACACCACAGTATGAGATTAACTCATTTTATAGATGTTGTATTTGATTTTGATTCATTTCGCGATTGAGGCACAATGTTGAAAATTAGGTTTTTTCAATTACTATCGATTTAACATGAACATATTTCATAATTTGGGATTTCCTCGTATTGGCGCGCAGCGGGAGCTGAAATGGGCGCTTGAAGCTTACTGGGCCGGGCGCAAGTCACGCGACGAACTGGAGGCGGTGGGTCGCGAATTGCGCGCACGCCATTGGGCCGTGCAGGCCGAGGCGGGCGCCACCTACGTGCCGGTAGGTGATTTTGCGTGGTACGACCAGATTCTGGAGTGGTCGGCCCTGATCGGCGCCGTCCCCCCACGCTTTGCGCAACCGTCCGACGGGGCGGTGGATCTGGACACTCTGTTCAGAATGGCACGTGGCCGGGCCCCGTCGGGTGCGCCCGCGGCCGCCTGCGAAATGACGAAGTGGTTCGACACCAACTATCACTACATTGTCCCTGAACTTGCACTGGGACAGACATATCGCATAGCGCGTGAGGATTTGTTTGATCAGGTCCGTGAGGCGTCGGCGCTGGGCTACAAGGCGAAGCCCGTCATTCCCGGGCCTCTGACCTGGCTCTGGCAGGGCAAGGGCGATGCCTTTGCCGGTGGTGCAAGCGACGAGGGCAAGCTGGCGCTGCTGGGTGCTTTGTTGCCGGTGTACGTTGAAGTGCTCAAGCGCATGGCAAAACTCAATGTCGACTGGGTTCAGATTGACGAACCGATCCTGACCCTGGACTTGCCGCAGGCGTGGAAGGTCGCGTTTGGCCGTGTGTACGAGGCGTTGTCGGGCACGGGCGTCAAGCTGCTGCTGGCAACGTATTTTGGTGGCTTGAAAAATAATCTTCCCCTGGTTGGCCAGTTGGCGGTGCAGGGTGTGCATGTGGATCTGGTGCGCGCGCCGGGCCAATTGACGCAAGTCGTGGCCGCTCTGGGCGATGACAAAATCCTGTCAGCCGGTGTGGTCAATGGACGCAATGTATGGCGCACGGACCTGGATCAGGCCAGGGCAACATTGCTGCCGGTACGTGAACAGCTAGGCGACAGGCTCTGGTTGGCCCCATCGTGCTCGCTGCTGCATGTACCGGTCGATTTGGCCAGCGAGAAGGAACTGGACACGGAATTGCTGGGCTGGCTGTCGTTTGCCACGCAGAAACTGGACGAGCTGCGCTGGTTGACCGATTCCCTGAACGGCGCCCCGAGCGCCGCAACGAAGCAGGCCTTGCAGGCGCAGCGTCAAGCCTTGCAGGCCAGGGCGAAGTCCGCGCGCATTCACAATCCCGCCGTGCAGCAGCGTCTGCATGAATCGGCAAAAGTGTCGCGAACCCGCGCTCCTTTCCCACAACGTATCGCGCGTCAGCAGAAGGAACTGAAGCTGCCGGCCTATCCGACGACGACCATTGGTTCTTTCCCGCAGACAACTGAAATCCGCTCGTTGCGGCACGGCTGGCGGTCGGGTCAGCTGACTGACGCGGCATATGAAAAGGCAATCCGTGAGGAAATCGAACACGTCGTGCGCTTTCAGGAAAAAATCGGCCTCGACGTTCTGGTGCACGGTGAGCCCGAGCGCAACGACATGGTCGAATACTTCGGCGAATTGCTGGCCGGATTTGCATTCACCCAGTTTGGCTGGGTGCAGAGCTATGGCTCGCGGTGTGTGAAGCCGCCGCTTATTTTTGGCGACGTTTCCCGCCCGGCGCCGATGACGGTCGCCTGGTCGGCGTATGCGCAGTCCCTGACTGACAAGCCGGTAAAAGGCATGTTGACTGGCCCAGTCACGTTGCTGCAATGGTCTTTTGTGCGTGACGATCAACCGCGCGAACTCACTTGCCGCCAGTTGGCCTTGGCGTTGCGCGACGAGGTCAACGACCTGGAAGCAGCGGGTATTGGCGTCATCCAGATCGATGAGCCGGCCTTTCGTGAAGGCCTGCCATTACGGCGTGACGACTGGCCCGCCTACCTGGACTGGGCAGTGGATTGCTTCCGGCTGTCCACAGCGGGGGTTGGCGAACAGACTCAGATTCACACGCATATGTGCTATTCGGAATTCAACGACATCATGCCTGCCATTGCCGCGATGGATGCGGACGTGATCACGATCGAGACGTCGCGTTCGAACATGGAACTGCTGGATTCCTTTGAAGACTTCAAATATCCGAACGATATCGGCCCTGGCGTCTACGATATTCACTCGCCCAACGTGCCGGATATTGCGTGGATGGTCAACCTCATGAAAAAGGCGGGGGCGCGCCTGCCGCATGAACGTTTGTGGGTGAATCCGGATTGCGGCCTGAAGACGCGGGCCTGGCCCGAAACCGAGGCCGCGCTGGTGGCCATGGTTCAGGCGGCCAGGACCCTGCGCGAAGCGGCCTAGGCTCCGGCGCGGACGATAAGCGCCTGTACCGGGTTCATTGAGCCCGGTACAGGCGCTTTGTCGTGTCTTGCGTGCGACGGGTGTAGCGCGTCCGGCAGTGTGTCTGCGTTATACTTGTAGGGTTTTATAGCTTATTTTCACGTTTCGCATGCCATTGCCTTTACCCGACGTTGCCCGTAAACCCATGCACACACGCACCGTACGTGTCGAGGCGTTTATGCGGGACGATGGGCTGTGGGATCTTGATGCTGAACTTCTGGACGTCAAGGCATACGACTTCACCAAGCATGGTGGTGCCATACACGCGGCGGGAACACCGGTGCATCGCATGTATCTGCGCATCACGATCGATGACGACTACACAATCAAGGCAGCGGTGGCAGCGTACGATGCGGCACCGTACGACCAGTATTGTTTCGCCATAGCGCCCGATTATGGCGATCTGGTGGGTATGAACCTGCTGCGTGGTTTTCGCGACGCGGTCAAAAAACGCTTTGGCCGCACGGCGGGCTGCACTCACATGACCGAGCTGTCGCATTTGTTTCCTACCACAGCTATTCAGGCGCGTGCAGGCAGGCCGCACAAGCCGCGCGATCCCGGGCTCCCCGAGAAGCGGCCATTCCAGATCGAGGGATGCCATGCGCTGCGGGCAGATGGTGAGGCGGTGAAAGAGTTTTATCCCAAGTGGTACACCGGCCCTGGCGTCAAGGCCCGGCAGTAATGCGCACTCGTCATCAATACGGCCACCAGCAAGGCAAGGTTTCTATTATCTCTTACGTTCTGACAGGTAACAAATGAAAATTCATGAGTATCAAGGCAAAGAACTGCTAAAGAAATTTGGCGTTACAGTGCCTCGCGGGTTTCCTGCTTTTTCCGTTGACGAGGCTGTCGCCGCGGCAAAGAAATTGGGCGGCCCAGTGTGGGTGGTCAAGGCGCAGATTCACGCGGGTGGTCGCGGTAAGGGCGGTGGGGTCAAGCTGGCCCGTTCGCTTGATGAGGTCCGCCAATTGTCGTCCGAAATCCTGGGCATGCAACTGATTACGCACCAGACCGGGCCGGAAGGCCAGAAAGTGCGCCGTCTGCTTATTGAAGACGGCGCCGACATCAAAAAAGAATATTACGTCGGTATCGTGACCGATCGCGGCAGCCAGCGCGTCTGCGTCATGGCGTCAAGCGAAGGCGGCATGGAGATCGAGGAAGTCGCCGAGAAGTCTCCAGAGAAAATTCTCAAGGCGTTTGTTGACCCCGAAGTCGGCCTGTCCGAAGCGGAAGCGACCAAGCTGGCACGCGGTATTGGCGTACCGGACGGTTCGGTTGCCAAGGCGGCCTCCGAACTTCAGAAACTGTACAAGGTTTACTGGGAAACTGATGCGTCGCTGGCTGAAATCAATCCGTTGGTCCTGACCGGGTCAGGCGACATCATCGCACTGGATGCCAAATTCAATTTTGATTCCAACGCCATGTTCCGCCATCCCGAGATCGTGGCGTACCGCGACCTCGACGAGGAAGATCCTGCCGAGATCGAAGCCAGCAAGTACGAGCTTGCCTATATCCAGCTTGAAGGGAATATTGGCTGCCTGGTCAATGGGGCCGGCCTTGCCATGGCCACCATGGACACGATCAAGCTGTTTGGCGGCCAGCCGGCAAACTTCCTGGATGTGGGCGGTGGTGCGACGGCCGAAAAGGTTACCGAAGCATTCAAGATCATGCTCCGGAACAAAGGTGTGCGTGCCATTCTGGTCAATATCTTCGGCGGCATCATGCGTTGCGACATTATTGCGGAAGGCGTCATTGCCGCATGCAAGGCTGTCAATTTGAGCGTGCCGCTGGTTGTGCGCATGAAGGGGACCAACGAAGGCCTGGGCAAGAAATTGCTGGCCGATTCGGGGCTGCCCATTATTAGTGCTGACACCATGGCCGAGGCTGCGACAAAAGTCGTGGCGGCTGCGAAATAAGAATATTGCCGAGGATTTGTAAATGTCGATTCTGATCAACAAAGACACCAAAGTCATTACTCAAGGGATAACCGGCAAGACTGGCCGGTTTCATACCCACATGTGCCGCGAGTACGCCAACGGCAAAGAGGCCTTCGTTGCGGGCGTACACCCCAAGAAGGCGGGCGAAAATTTCGAAGGCGTGCCCATTTTCGGTACCGTCAAGGAAGCCAAGGCCAAAACTGGCGCGACCGTATCCGTGATTTATGTTCCACCTCCCAGTGCGGCGGCGGCCATCTGGGAAGCCGTTGACGCCGACCTGGATCTGGTTATCTGCATCACCGAAGGCATTCCCGTGCGCGATATGCTGGAATTGCGCAATCGCATGCGCGACGCCAACAAGAAGACCCTGCTTCTTGGCCCCAACTGCCCTGGCGTGATTACGCCTGACGAGCTCAAGATTGGCATCATGCCGGGTCATATTTCCCGCAAGGGTCGCGTTGGCGTAGTCAGCCGTTCCGGCACGCTTACCTACGAGGCGGTTGCCCAGCTTACCGAGCTCGGCCTGGGGCAGTCCAGTGCAGTTGGCACCGGCGGCGACCCCATCAATGGCCTGAAGCACATCGATGTGCTCAAGCTGTTCAACGATGATCCCGACACCGACGCGGTGGTGATGATTGGTGAAATTGGCGGCCCCGACGAGGTGAATGCGGCGCGGTGGGCCAAAGACAACATGAAAAAGCCCATTATTGGTTTCATCGCGGGGGTTACAGCCCCGGCCGGCAAGCGCATGGGTCACGCCGGTGCGCTTATTTCGGGCGGCGCTGATACGGCCGATGCCAAGCTGGCCGTCATGGAAGAGTGCGGCATCCGCACGACCCGTGATCCTTCCGAGATGGGCAAGTTGCTTAAGTCCGTCCTGTAAGTCGTTCGAAGAACAGAAGAAGACCCGGTTGATGGACCGGTACCTGCGGGTTGGAACAATGTCCAACTCTGCGGCGTACGGTCCATTGGCCGGATCTTTTTTTGCCCGGCTTTTTGGGATCGGTCCGACGGATTCACTATAATGATCAAGCACCTGCACTGCGGCCAGCGCGCGGGTCTGGTCGTTTGAAAGCTGTGGTCAAAGCTTCTGCCTGCGTGCGGCCTGGTGTTCGGCGGCGCAGGGTGGAAGAAAGCCATACGGGCGCGGGGTCCCGGCCTTTTCAGGTAATAAAAACATCATGAGAACATAGATGCTTGAGTTTATTGAAGTCCTTCATTGGGGTGCGCTGTTTCAGATTGTCTTGATCGATATACTTCTGGGGGGCGATAACGCGGTGGTCATTGCCCTGGCGTGCCGCAAACTCGAGCACAAGCGGCGCATTCAGGGGATAGTGTGGGGAACGGCTGGAGCCATCGTCCTGCGTGTTCTGCTCATTGCCTTTGCGCTGGCTTTACTGGGCGTTCCTTATCTGAAAATTGCCGGAAGCCTGTTGCTGCTCTGGATCGGCGTCAAGCTTCTTTTGCCCGATAGTCATCATCATGGGGACGTCAAAAGCGCGGGTTCGGTTTGGGCTGCCGTCCGAACCATTCTCATCGCCGATCTGGTCATGAGTCTGGACAACGTGATTGCCATTGCGGCAGCGGCCCAGAATGCCATTGCTGACCATCAACTGTGGTATGTGGTGTTCGGCTTGCTGCTGAGTGTCCCCATCATCGTCTGGGGCAGTACGCTGGTGCTCAAACTGATCGACCGTTACCCGGTTGTGGTCACGTTCGGCGCGGCATTGCTGGGCTGGATAGCCGGTGGCATGTTTGTCACTGACGTTGCGGTCACGAACTGGGTGGGCGAATTGCCGCAGGTAGCGCGTATCGCAGCTGAAATCGTCGGCGCCATTGTAGTCGTGGCGCTAGGAAAGTGGTTTGCCGCGCGCAAAAGTAAGGTTGCCAATAAAGGGGTCACTCATGAGTCTGTTTAAATCTTCGGGCAACAAAAATCAGGCGGAATCGGGCCTGACATTGCTCAAGGGACTGTTCATACTCGCTGTTATAGGTATCGTGGCGGCCATCGTCATCAATCACTTCATTGGATAAAATCATGCCTGACATTCCGGCCAAGTTAATCATTGCCACGCGAGCCAGCAGGCTTGCGCTGTGGCAGGCCGAGCATGTACAACGTCTTCTACAAAAGCTTTATCCGGCGTGCGCCGTCAGTCTGCTGAAAATGACGACGCGTGGCGATCAGATTCTGGACCGGACCTTGTCCAAGATCGGTGGCAAGGGGCTCTTCATCAAAGAGCTTGAGGTTGCCCTGCTGGATGGCCGGGCCGACCTGGCCGTTCACTCGCTTAAAGACGTGCCGGTCGAATTAAGTGATCCGTTCTCGCTCGCTGCCATCCTCGAACGCGAGGATCACCGCGACGCGTTCATTTCCAACGAATTCAATTCCCTGGGCGAACTGCCTGCCGGTGCCGTTGTGGGTACGTCCAGCCTGCGTCGCGAGGCGCAGATTCGCGCCCGGTACCCGCAATTGCGCATCGAACCGCTGCGCGGCAACCTGGACACGCGGCTGGCCAAACTCGATCGAGGCCAGTACGCCGCCATTATTCTGGCTGCCGCGGGCCTGAAGCGTCTGGGGCTGGCTACGCGCATCCGAAGTTATCTCGACATTGAACAAAGCCTGCCGGCGGCTGGCCAGGGAGCTTTGGGCATTGAAGTCCTGCTTGCGCGCGACGATATGCACGGCTTGCTGGCGCCCCTGGCTAGCGCCGATTCGACAGCCTGCGCGCTGGCCGAGCGCAGTGTGTCCAGGGTCCTCGGTGGGTCGTGTCAGGTGCCGCTTGCGGCCTATGCCGCAGTCAGTGGCGTGTCCATGTCGCTGCAGGCCTTGGTTGCCGATCCCGATGGGTCCCGAGTAGTTCGCGCTCAAGCCTCCGGCCCTGTTGGGTCCGCCGTGGCGTTGGGCGAAGCCGTGGCCAGAGAGTTACTCGAAAAAGGGGCCAACACGATTCTGGCCAAACTTGCCGCCGCGAACGTGTCGGCTTCCTGAAGGTAGTGATGTCCGACGCGGCGACGAGTCCACTGGTTGTGCTGACCCGGCCCGAAGGCCGCAACGAGGGGTTGGCGGCGCGTTTGCGCGACAGTGGCTTTTTGGCGCTGGAGATGCCTGCGCTTGAAATATTTCCGCTGCCCATTGACCTGGCGCAGTGCCCTTTGCCGCGGGCGTGCGACCTGATCATATTTGTCAGCGCAAACGCTGCACGCCTTTATCTTCAGCACCTTGCACTGCACAGTGACGGCCGCGTGTCGTGGCCCGCGACCACGCTGGCTGCAACCGTCGGAGAAGCCAGTGCCAGGCCTTTGCGCGAAGCGGGCTTTATTCCCGATTCGTGTATCGTGCATCCACCGCGAGAAACTTCTCAGGATTCCGAGGCGTTGTTGCGTGTACTGCAGGCCACAGGCCGGACATTCAGGCATGTCCTTGTCGTTTGCGGTGAAAGCGGACGGACATGGCTGGGTGATCGGTTGCAGGAACAGGGGGCGATCGTGCGCCGTTGTCCGGTCTATGGCCGTCGCGCGGCCGGCTGGACGGCGAATCAGCGCGAAGGCTTGGCAGTCGGGTTGCGGTCTCAACGGGTGCTTGTTGGCCTGTTTACCAGTTCCGAGGGCGTGGAAGCGTTTCATCGGAACCTGTTGGCCGCCGCGTTGCAGATTTTTTGGCGTCGTGCACGTTTTGTCGCAATTCACGAGCGCGTGGCGAACCGTCTGCGGCTTTTTGCCGAAGTGGATTCGGAGCCGGATTTCTCTTCAAGGGTAAAAATATGCCTACCTGCGGAAGATGCCATTTTTGAGACGGTGAGGCGGCTTGCCTCCCAATAAGCGCACACCAAGGATTACAATCTCGCCATGACTGAACCTAAAACCGAGATCCAGTCGGCCGACAATAAGGCCGCTGCTGCGAACAAAGTGGCCTCAGGCGCTGCCAGGCCCGCGCATCCGGCTCCGGCCAACCGGGCGCGGCGCCGCCCGGCTCTGGTTATTGCCTTCATCGTGGTGCTGCTTATAGCCATTGCGCTGGGCGCGGGACTCTGGTATCAGCAAAAGTTGTTTGTCCAGGCCCGCACGCAATTCAACACTCAGGTACAAAACAGCCTGGCATCGGCTCAGCAGGCGGCAAGCAGCGCCCAGCGGGCATTGGCGCTGGTGCACGAGCAGAAATCCCGAATCGATACGTTGCAGTCGTCGCTGGACGATACACACGATCAGGTAGCGGGCCTTGACCAGGCTTTCCAATTGCTTACCGACAAGGACTCCGACCTGCTCCTGATCAACGATGTTGACCATCTTGTGCAGATTGCGCACCAACAATTGGCGCTGGGCGGTAATGCCAGCAATGCTATTGTTGCGCTTGAAGCTGCGCAGGCGCAGCTCGCTCGAGCAAATCGGCCCAGTCTGGCCTCGTTGCAACAGGCCATCAACGGCGACCTGGATCGTTTGCGTGCGGTGCCAGTTGTCGACGTGGCCCAGTTGTCGACTCGCCTGGATAAACTAGGCGAGCTCGTCAGTACCGCGCCACTGTTGGTTCCGGATGACGCTGCGCCCGGCGTGGATACGTCCGCGCGCAATGCGACAGGGCAGCAGGAACCGGCGGTTGTTTCGTCGTCCTCCGACGGCGCTTTTTCCTGGAATTTGGACGCCGTGACCCAATGGGCCAAGCAGGGGTGGGCGACGGTGCGCCACGAGATGGCCAGTCTCATCAGCGTACGCCGCGTTCAGGACTCTTCCGCCCTGCTGATGTCGCAGGACCAGGCTGCGCAATTGCGAGAAAACCTTCGCTTGCGCGTTTTGACAGCGCAGTTGGCGCTCATGATGCATCAGCCTACTGTGTGGGATTCAGAAATGAAGACCCTGATTCAGGTATTGAACACGCATTACGACACCACCGCGGCACCGACTCGCGAGGCGCAAAAGCTTGCCGGCCAGCTTGCTGCTACAGCCATCGTCGTCAAGCTGCCAACGGTGAGCAACAGCGTGCAGGCTCTCGACGCGCTGCGCGAAGCCAGCGAGAAGGCGCAGCAGCCGCAGGCGTTGACACAGGAAAATTCCGCTAAGCAGGCTGTGCCCGAGGCGGCTTCCCATCAGCCAAGTGACGCTGCGCCGGCGCAGCCAGGCAACGGTCAGCCTGACTTGCAGCAGGAATAAAGCCATGAGGACCTGGTTCTGGACTTTGCTGGTATTGGTGGTGGCTGTGGGCCTGGGGGTGGTCCTGCGCGAGCACAGCGGAAATGTGCTGATTATTGCGCAGCCCTGGCGCATCGAGCTTTCACTTGCCTTGGCCGTGCTGCTGGTGCTGGCGATTTTTGTTGTGGCATACATTGTGTTGCGTGTGGTGGCCTGGGTTGTGTCGGGGCCCGAGCGTTTTCGTTCATGGCGTGGCCTGCGGGCGCAAAAACGTGACCACGACCTGCTTGAAACCGGCTGGATCAATGTGCTGGAGGGTCGGTACACGCAGGCTGATCAGGATCTGGCCAGGCTGCTCGACAGGACGCGTTCGCCCAACACCAAGGTGCTTGCGGGGCTGGCCCGGGCGCAGGCTTCGCATCAATTGGGCGATTACGAGCGGCGCGACGAAGCGCTTGCAGTCGCGCGTGAAGCTTCCGGCACCGAGCCCCGCCTGAAAGAAGCTTCGGCCACGGTTGCCGCCGAACTATATCTTGATCAGAATCGCCCCAAAGAAGCACTCGAGCTTCTGCAGCCGTTGTACAACGCGAGTTCTCGTCACGTAAACGCCGCTCGTCTTTTATTGCGCGCTTACCGGCAGTTGAACGACGCCGCTCATGTTTACGAGCTTACGCGTTTGCTGCAACGCCGTGGCGCCATCGACAAGGAACAGGCCACGCAGTTTATCGAAATGTCAGTCGCTTCGCGCTTGCGTTCGGCCGGCCTGAGTGGCTTCAAGACCATTTGGGGTGAGCTGCGCGCGGACGAAAAGACGTTGCCCGATATTGCGTTGGCGGCGGCCGCTTTGCATGAAGAGGCCGGGCAACATGAAGAAGCGGGCCGCATCCTTGAAGCGTCGCTTAACGTCGGGCTCGATGCGCGCGTGCTTAATGCCTATTCACAGTGTCCGCCCGGGCAGGTGGCGCGACGCCTTAGCAAGGCCGAAGCGTGGCTGAAGACTCATCCCGGCGACTCCGCGTTGCTTGCCGCCTTGGGGAACCTGTGCCTTACTGGACAGCTGTGGGGGCCTGGCGAGCGCTACCTCTTGCGAAGCATGAAGATTCGCAGCGACGTGCGTATTCACGCGCTGCTCGGTAATTTATATGACCGTCTGGGCCGCAGCAGTGATGCCATGAAGCATTGGCGCCTGGGTGCAAGTGTTGCGGGGGTGCTTCCTGTGTTGCCGGCCAGTGGCGTGCTACCAGCCGCGGACACCCGAGGCGATCCGACGTTGATTGATGTTGCGGCCATGCCCGAAGCGGTGCCGATTGATTCCGTGCCATTGGCGCCCATTGCGGCCAGCGCTGCCGATTATCTTAATCCCGATGGCGTTGGCGCACCGCCGGCCGATGCGCCGTCCGCTCGCTCCGTACCGACGCCGCCGGCGCCCGATTCCGATCTGGATGAATATTTCGACAGTGCGCCCATTCCCGGCATTGATTTGTCGCAGACTTCCGACAACCCCCGAGGGGGGCGTGGTCGCGGGTGACGCATACCGATTCATCGACTCTCCATTAACTTATTCTTCAAGGCTGTAATCATGAGCTTAGACCAGGTGCCCGCCGGCGCGAAATTACCCGACGAATTCAATGTGGTTATCGAAATTCCCATGAATTCCGATCCCGTCAAATACGAAGTCAATAAAGAATTCGGAGCCGTGTTTGTGGACCGTTTCATGCTGACAGCCATGCATTACCCCGCCAACTACGGCTACATTCCTCAGACAATTTCAGACGATGGTGACCCCGTTGACGTTCTCGTTATGGCTCCGTTCCCCGTTCAGGTTGGCGTTGTGATCCGTTGCCGTGCCGTTGGCGTGTTGCAGATGGATGACGAGGCAGGTGGCGATGCCAAACTGCTGGCCGTGCCTGTCGATAAAATCTACCCTCCGTATCGTCATATTCAGAAGCCCGAGGATTTTCCCGAAGAAGATCTTGCCCGAATCCGGCATTTTTTTGAGCACTACAAAGAGCTTGAAAAGGGGAAGTGGGTCAAGGTCAAGGGCTGGGAAGGCCCGCAGGCAGCCCGCAACGAAATTCTGGCCAGTGCCAAGCGTTACGCTGATAGCGCAAAATAGGATGACCCCGATGCGACGTGTGGCTGCCACCGATATATGGCCGGCTCCATGCCGATCAGCGTTGGGGCATGCGTAGCGGCATGTAGTGGCGACACGAAGATTTTTATAGTTAAATCCTGAATGTTCAATGGAAAACGGAGGCCTTATGCGGCTAAAGATTCTGATGGTGTTGGCGGCAATCGGATGCGCGACTTTGGTGGGGTGCGCGAACACGGTGGCAGGTGCGGGCGAAGATATCTCTAACGCTGGTCATGCCATCACGAAATCGGCTCAATAACCTGGCCGTAGCCGTTCTTGGGTTTAATCTGATAGGTATGTAAACGCTGCCCGATTGCGTTGCCGGCACGCATGTTGTCGGCTGACGCGCTGCTGCAGAATCATCTTAGTACAAACATCGTGGCGCCAGTGATCTTGGCGCCAATATCGAAAGCCTCCTGATCGAACCGGTCGCCTTTGGGCTGCGGTTTGTGCAGGGGGTTTTTTTTGCCCATCGTATCCACGCAAATTCGCCCAGCTCGGCATTTGCGAATTGTTGCCTGGGCCTGCCTGATTCACACTGCGGCATCGTGAGGTGAAATCGTTCCAGGAGGCGGCAATGCGTAAGGCTTATTTCAGGCAGTCAGGCCAGGGCATGACCGAATACATAATTGTGGTCGCTCTGGTGGCTGTGGCGGCTATCGCCGTGTACCAGACATTCGGTCAGGTAATCCGCTCGCAGACCGCAGCCATGGCCAAAGAACTGGCAGGAGAAGACGGTACTGAACAGTCCCGCATGGCGCAAACAGCGGCCGAAGCAGCGGCCGCGCAGGCAGCATCGAAAAGCTTGAAGTCCTTTACAGGTAATGCAGGAGCAGGGCAATGAGGCCGATTGTGGCCCAATCCCCGCGCCGGCAGCAGGGTCAGGCGCTGGTGCTCGGTATGGTACTTGCGGGGCTGGCCGCCGTGGCTCTCGTGCGCTATTTTGCGACAGGGCAGGTTGTGGCGGCCAAGGCCAGGCAGTTGCATGGGCTGGATGCCGCCGCATACAGCGCAGCACTGGTGCAGGCGCGCGCACTGAACATGCTGTCGCTTCTCAATCGCGCTCAGGTTGGGCATCAGGTGGCCATGGCCCATCTGGTTACGCTGGGATCATGGGCGGCGCTGGGCGGCCACGAGGCGCGTCAGCTTTCCGTGGGTAATCCGCCCGCGCACCTTATTGCCATGTTGTTTGGCCCCGATCATGGGGCGGCCTACCTGGCCGCACGATCGGCGACCGGGTTCGAGGCCCTTGCGGTAACGCATGGAGCACTGGCCAGTGCTTATGCCGGCCATGACCGGATTGTTCACGACGTGCTTGTCGCAGCCCAGCACGAAATTGTTGCCAGCGTGCCGCACGCAAGGCTGGCTGCGGCACGGGCCGTTCTCCAACAGCATTATCCTGAATCGTCACAGTTTGATCTTTCCCTGAGCGGGTCGAACTGGGATGGGTATGTGCGTCAATATCAGGCGCAACAGTGGCTGCGGCCCTTTATCCAGTCGGCCGCGCAAATGTATGAATTCCTGCTTCCACGCAATAGTGTGGCCAGCAATCCCTGGGTAGTGCAGCCGCGGTGTCCGTGGCTGCGTCACGAGTTGCGGCGGCGTGGCATTACCCAGCTTGACCCATCGGGACGGTGGCAATCCATGGACACCCAATCCTTTCACGCACTACGTTCCAACCGCTGGATAGGATGCTATTACCGTGAATATCCCATGGGCTGGGGATGGATCCCCCCCGACTCGCGGTCGGTCGCCGACGTCCCGCACGTCGATCAGCCTCCTGACGACTTTTCCGCACAGGATTTCTGGAGGTGGGTGCAGGCTGCAACGCAGTGGGACATCGTGTCGGGCGATGCCAATCCGCTGGCAAATTCCAGGGCAGCGGCTGCGCGCCCGAATTGGCCAGGGCGCGGGCTTGCGACCTACTTCGATGTGGGTTCGAACGATGCGCTTGCAGGCACGCCGCTGCGGTTGTCGCTAGAGCTGACGCATCCTGGCCCTGAAGGATTGGCAGTCATTACGCGCAGCGCAGCCATCACCTTCTTCGAGCGTCCGCAGGTTCGGTCAGACCAGCGCACCGAGCTTCCAAATTTGTTTCACCCCTATTGGCAGGCTCGGCTGGACTCCGCTGGTGCGGTGGCGAGCCTTGATGGTTCGGCACATGATTAGCATCAATGCGCGTCGTTTGTCCCGGCAGGCCTTGCTCCCTGGCCGCCGAGTCCTGGCGCGTCAGTCTGGGCAGGCATTACTTGAAGGCGCAGTGGCCCTGCTTGTCCTGTTAGTGTTCTTTGTTGGTTGTGCGTGGCTAGCGCGCTTTCAGGACATGGCACTGCAGGCGTCACATGCCAGCCGCTTTGCGGCGTTTTCGTTATCCCGCGATCCGGGCTATTCACCGCTGGAAACATTGCGCGAATCGTATTTCTCCGGCGCCACCCACCAGTGGCATGATCGGCGTGGGGGCAGCCTGTTAAGTTCGGGACGCTCAGAGGTCGAACTGGTCATTCGGCGCAGTGCCAGGCTGGCGGCGCAAGCGCAGCCCGGCGGTGCCTATGCGGGCGTCACCAGTTTGCGGCGCGAGTGGCAAATAGAAGACGCGGGCATTATTTCTGCATCGGTGGCCGTCGCGCCAAGTATTTCAGCGGCAACGAAACCCTTGGGGTCGAATAATCAGGTCGGGTCGTTGTTGCGCCAGTTCGATGCCTACTATCCGCGACTAGTGCGGCACACAGCCATTTTGTCTGGGGCAGGGCATGCCCCGGATGATCGCGCCGTGCAGGATCGCGTCGCGCAGTCGGACACGGGCTGGAGCGGCGCCGCAGAAAATTCTTACGCGCTGGCGCGGCAAATTTCCTCAGGTATGGCCGGTGTCGATAAGGCCTGGAGGCGGTTAACGCCGGTTCTGGACTGGCTGGGGCCGTTGCAAGGCCACGTGCCTGAACATCATCTTTTGGCGGTGGGGGGTGAACGATGAACGTGTTTTTGATCTTTCTGGCTCGCGCGCTGTTGCTGCTGGCGCCCCTTGGCTTGCCGGTCGTGGCCAGCGGTGTGGCGTTGAATGAGCTCTCGGGCTCCGGCCTTGAACAATTTCGCTGGTCATCGACACAGGCGGCGCGCCTGCACGGCGTACCCGCACATTGGCGTGAATTTACGTCGCCGTCTTCCTTGCTGCATGCGACCGAAGCCATGGCGATGCACGCCGATCGCTTCCAGCGCGTTATTGCCTACAAAGGTGGAGTTTTATTAACCGGGGTCAGGGCCAATTGGCACTGGGTCGCCGAAATTCAGCCCGATGCAAGTGGGTCGCGCGGGCGCGTGTCAGTGCTGCGCGTCGACGAGGCTCAGCTTCGCGGGTTGTTTCAGAGTCGTTCCAGCCGTAATTTCGCGTGGCTTGACCACCGCGCGCTGCTGAGATTCAGTCACGAGTCGACGGCCGGTGGATCACGTACGACTCACGAGGTGTATGGCGCATCAATGTCCGTCGATCAAATCACGGCCTATGTCCAGCAGAATCTAAGACGTACCGGCTGGCAACCAGAAAGCCGGGTTGCATGGTGGTCCGGCACCGATGCATGGCGCAGGGGTTCGTCACGCCTCGTGGTCATGTTGTTGCCGTCGAAATCCGGAAGCACCATTTTTCTCAGTCATACCGAATAATCGCTTTCGCGAGGCCTGTCATGTATTTGCCTATGTTGAATCGTTCTGTCGTCATGCTCGGTGTTGCACTGCTCGCAGGCCTGCTTGCAGCGTGGGCGGCACAGCAGCATATTCAGGGCCGCATTCTCCAAATCGAGCACGACGCCAGGGTGCCACAAATACAACGCGTTGTGGCGGCGTTTGACCTTCCGGCTGGCACCAAACTGGACACAGAACATATGGCAATCCGCCAGTTGCCTGCCGCTGTGGTGTCCAGTGACAGCATCGCCCCGCAGGGGTTTCCGGGACTGGTCGGTCAAACGCTGGTGGCACCGCTGCGGGCCGGCGATCTTATCTTGCCTGTCCATACGGCCCAGGCGCGCAGCACGCCATTTTCAGATCAGCTTGGCACTGGCCGCCGGGCGATCACCATGCCGGTGGATGCCATCAATTCGGTATCCGGTTTGCTCGAGCCTGGCGACCTCATTGATTTGTATGTGTCATTCGAGCATCAGCGCCGGCGCATGACAGCGCCGTTATTGCAAGGGGTGCTGGTGTTGGCCACGGGTACGCAGACGCGGTCCGGCAGTGATCATGCGGACGCTCGTGGCGCGGGGGCATACTCCACGGTTACGCTGGATACCTCCCCGGAGGATGCCGTCAAGCTCGTTGCGGCAAGACAAGGCGGCACAATAACAGCGCTATTGCGGCGCCCTGACGACAATCGGGCGGATCAAAAGGCGGTACGGGGTGATCTCGCCAGTCTTATCGGAGTGAATACAGTACCGGCGTCAAATTCGGCAAAGCGCAGAAGCCCGCAGGTTATTTACGGCAATCAGTCAGCCAGAAGTCTGCCGGCCTTGCGTCCGAGCGAGGCGCGCCCCGTTGCGCGTAACGGGGTGTTCGATCTTCCGTACACGCCTGACCTGGTCAGTGCCTGGTTGAGTGCGCGCCAGAATGCGCAGGCTGCGGTGCCCGCCGGCTTTACCTTTGCAGACGTGCCAATGGTGCAGCCAGAAAATACGGGTATGCCTGATGGTGCCGTGTCGCATGGCGGGCATGCGCAAATTCGTACGGAGTAGTTGGGTATGGGTATTTTTTGCCGTGCCGCACTGTTGCTCATTGCCGCCTCTTTTCTGTTGCTGCAGCCGGTGCACGCACGCCAGGAGACGCTCATCAGGATGCAGGTGGGTGAGGTCAGGGTTTTGGCCATACCGGACGTGGCGCGGGTGGCGGTCGGCGACGGCCACGTGCTCAATGCCGTCACAACGGAAGAAAAGGAAGTAATTGTGTTTGCCCGGCACGAAGGGGCCAGTGCGGTACATGTTTGGTCCGCCGATGGCCAGACACACCGTTATCAGGTCGAGGTGGCCCCAGAAGGAGCCCGGCGAATACAACAAGAGCTGCGCCGCGTGTTGGAGCGTGTGCCCAATGCGCGGGTTTCCGAGGTTGGGGACAAATTGCTGGTTGAAGGTGATGAGCTGTCCGACGGTGATCGTGAGAGGGTTACCGCACTAAGTAAACGCTATCCGCAATTGCTCGATTTCACGAGCCCCGTGGGGTGGGATCACATGGTTCTACTGGATGTACAGGTTCTTGAGGTGCCGCGCGCTCAGTTGCGCGAATGGGGTGTGCGCTGGGGGCGCGAGACAAATGGAGGTCTTAACGCGGGGCTCGCGTGGGATGCCGGATCCAGGCGTCTGTCCGACAGACCCGGAGACACGGTTATTCCCGTACCTTATCCGGCCGCTACCGTCGCCGGATATTTCGGCGTCAATGCTTTTCTGTCTGCGCAATGGTGAGTGACATTAAAGTTCTGAACTAGCCTACCATTGATTTATAAGGGTTTTCCTGTTTTTCGGAAAACCGGCTGACATTAAAGTTCTGTTCTAGAATGTCGCCCTAGCTTTGCTCGAGTTACATTAAAGTTCTGGTCTAGAGCGAAAACTGCGCTTGAGCTTGAACAACAGAAAAAAACATGCTGCTGCCGAGTTAATACGCTAGAGAAAGTTCGCTCTAGCTCGTATGACAGGGCCTCTGCATATAATAGTTATTATCGGCGGGTATGCTGCTTTCTTAGCTATTTGGGGGAGCAATTAAGCGTGCTTTAACGCAATGGGTCTCTAGTGCCTCAGCCTTGTTGATGGTGTTTTTAAGCGTGCGCGGGCTAACGAAACGACATGATGGTCGGGCGGGGTTTTTGCTCGGCCTGCCAAAGGTCGTATTGTGTTTGCATGTTGATCCACATTTCAGCACTGGTGCCCGAAGCATCGCGAAGCCGCAACGCCATGTCGGCTGAGATACCTGCGGAACCGCTGAGGATGCGCGATAGCGCAGTACGAGTAACGCCGAGTCGAGCAGCGGCTTCGGTGACGGTCAGGCCTCCGAGAAATTCACGTAGCGCTTTGCCTGGATGAGGCGGGTTGTGCATACGCATTGTGTTCCCCTAACTTAGACTGCGACGTTGCCTACTAGGAATAATAGCGCATGCTTCGAAGCCATAACCTGATTGGCCATACCGGACTTACAATTGCCCGACTAACCATCCGGGAGTGTGTTTCGAAAACCATCAAAGGCTTGATCAAAATGACTGACACAGCAACGCTTCATGCGGACGGTCGGGTTACTGTGCCTCGTGAGATCCGGGCGGCGTTAGGCTTATTGCCTGGCGACAAACTCGCGTTTACGCTGCACGGCAACGGCGATTTAGTAATGCGAAAAGCGAATATCGATCTAGCTGACATTACGCAGCAATCATGAGCAGTAAAGTAGTACATCTGCCTTTTGTACTACTTTGCTGCTCACCCATTCGCACAACATGCTGCTCCCAAACTCATTTCCATTGCCTGGTGCGTCAATCTACGAAACAATCAGAAGTTGGACCAACCACGGATTGAATGCTAATGAGCGCCGCTATACCCGATGATTTCCCACGCCGTATACATACTGCCGCGCTAACAGGCGCCATGCCAAAGCTGGCTGTGCGGCTTATGCCCGACGGCACATACTCTAATCTTGCCAGCGACGCTGAGCACCAGGAGGCGTACGAAAACGCTGAAGACCTTGCGCAGCACTTAAAAACGTATATTCTGCGCAAAGAACAGGAAAACCCGAGTTGGACTCGAGAGTTTAACCTTGAGCGCACACGAAAGGGCGTTGAAACGAAAATGCGCTCCGGCGTGTGGGATTTGGAGCCGCCAGAACTGAACTGGGTTATGAAGCGTGTGGTGGAGTTGCTTGCATAAAGTCATGCTCCGCCAAAGTGTGAAACCTCATGTCGGACTGAAGAAGCCATGAAGTCCGAAATGAGATGCCAGGCTTCGCGATACTGTTCTAGATTTTCGACGTTGCGCATGCTCACTTTCTTCCAGTTCGCGCTGCGAGGTAGAGCGCCCACAATGTCCACCGGCAAGACGTAGAAATCTGGATCCATCACTTCCTTCTTGCCATCCTTAGAGCCGCGGTTAAGAAATACCGCTACAACGAATTCGCAATCGAAGTTCTGGATTGGAAAATCCCTAGCACCAGTGTTCCAACGGCTTTTTACCTGGATACGCGCTGAGCTATTACGCTCAGGGTTTGTGGCTACCAAGTCATAGCCCGGCATATTGGTATAGGTTTTATATGCTGGAATCCGATGGATTAGAAGTTGTCCGAGTACTAAAAACTCCGCTCCCTCACTTTCAAGTCGTGTATCTAGCCTGCTCATAATCGCTCTGTGCTATTTATCAAATTTACGGGTTGCGGCCGAAAACGGTACCGCTTGTGTAAGCATCTTTCCATCGTGCACCCAAATGGTTAATCCAGATGGAAATGGTGAGGTGCCGAGGATGGCAAACACAATTCCGTTTAACTGGGCTTTAGCAGCTAAAGCATAGTCTGCGGCCAGCTGTATGTCTTCATAAGATGGCGTAGGATCAGGCTCTGGGTGGGAGTGCCAAAGACCAAGGCAATGAAATCCCTGTTTATGCATATTCTTTCGTTCAGCCATGGCTTGGGCCGGTGAAAACTGAACTTTTGTACGCCTAGCCGAGATTGGCTTCAAGAGAGTGGCCGCCTCTATACGAATGATATCTGTGGTTAATTCCTTCGCGTAAAGCTGACCAACCGATTCCTTGGCAAGCCTGGAGTGCTGGACATGTTTCGATAAGATATCGATGACGGGCGAGCAGATTTCAAGTTTCCAGGATGCTTGAGGTATTTGATATTGAAGCGAAGTGTTTTTCATTGGGCCCTAATAAGGGAGCGATAATCTCTGGTCAGCATAACGGAATCAAAAGAACTGCCTTCTACAGGAACAATAGGGCGTAAGTCGGGTTTTACGGCTAGATTGTCATAAAATGCTTTTGAGCGCACCCAACTCCATATGGTTTCTGTTGTGCAGCGGCCGTCTAAAGTAGCAAGAATCCGTTCGGTCACGAAAGATGCCGCTTGCCAGACGTCGGCCGCGCCGTAAGGATGGAATCCTGCCCCGCAGGCGGGCAAGTCTATCCGTATGTTTTGGCCTGAAAAATCGGCCGCATTAACTAGCTCATCTGCTGGATCAGCGGCCGGCCACGGATTGCTCACTGGGGTCAGAACGGCATGAGCTGCCGAGCAAAATGGCTCCACCCAAGCGTGCAACACGGGAGCACTGCCAAATGACTGCGCGCGCCAGTGCGCTATAACGGTGCGAAGGTAAGATTCACCGCTGCACTCTACAATTAAGTCATAGTCATGACGGCATGGTTTTGTAATCCAAGATGTGATGTCTTCGTCATATCCCGTGATGGAAATTTCCGGTACTTCTTTACGTAACCTAGCTTCTAGAGCTTTTGCTTTAGATTGCTCTAGGTCCGACAGGCCTAAAACATGCCGAGCTGTATTCGGGCTCTCGAAGTTTTCGCTATCGATAATGTCTAGGATGCCAACGCCGGCGCGGGCTAAAAGCTCAACTATAGGGCTTCCCAACGAGCCACAGCCGATTACAAGAACTTTCTTTTGTCGCCTGGCTGCGAATGGCGTTGGCGCATGGTCCCGAGTGAGGCTCCAAGACGAGTCTATTCGTGTTGGGGATATCGGAATGAGCTCGATCCCTTTGTTTTTCAAAATAAAGCCCGGGGCGAGCTGGTAGCCAAATAGAACAGAGTTTTGAACGAAGAATACTAGTAGGGGGCGGATTCCCACTTCCTCTGGTACCAAGCGGCCCGTTTCATCTTTGATAGGTTGTGGATTTTTGCTTTGCAGGTGGCGTTGTAGCCAAGAGGTGAGATGCACCCCATCGGAAGTCAGTTGGCCTACGAGAAGCTCTAGTGCGGTAAAGTTAGTCGGCCAAGTCTTCGGAGTCCAGGATCTACCCTCCGGTAAAGGGATAAATATCGCGTGACCTCGAATAAGAGATCCTGTATTCCACCCATGCCGCTTGGCTAATGGAAACGCACCTTTTTTTTCCATGCTAACGATCTGTCGCACGAGTTGGCGCTGGTTTTTTCTGTTGTGACCAAAGGAAGCTACTGATCCTTCGGTCCAGGTTGATATGGGTGAAAATTCGACATAGGTACGCGATGGCGCTAAGGACTTACCGATCCTTATTCGTTGTGCAGTGCAGAAGTTATTCCAATATGAGAGAGCCTCATCGTTAAACTGCTGCTCTACTAGCGAGGCATCCTGGCATTGAGGAAACCATTCGTTCTCGAATTTCTGAATAACGCGTAGGACCGCTGAAATTGGATTAATGTAGTCGTCAGAGATTGGCTCAATGCCAAGGCAAACATGCCCATCGCGTTCCACATGGGGTAGTTCTAAGAAAAGAGAAGTGTCAACGTAAATCCCTGCAGGCTCTGCTGGAAAGTTGGGTGGCAGGATCAACCGTACGGGTTTGTTTTTCAGAAGACTGCGATCAATCTTTAGGATCCAAGTGCGCCGTTGATTAGGCGCCTTTTTAGCGTAACCGTCACCATGGGCAGCCAGCCAGGCGTCTACCTGGCCGATTGCTTCATCATAAGGCTCTATAACTGTTCCTGTAGTCAACCGAGAGTGCCCCCAGAGCCCGTCGGAATGGGAGCTTTTAGGTAGTGTGGTTCACCCCCAGCAGCCGCGTTAGCGAGTAAACCGCCAAGAATTCCCAAGGGTTGACTTTCTTTCCATGCATCCACGCCCGCATTACCGAAAACGCTGCGTATGCGGTCTTGATCAGGTGTTTTGCTGGATTGGTATAAAAGTTGTTCGAGATCGTTTTCTAGTTGCTTATGCCAGCGCAGGAACTCGTTTGCGCGTTTACCACCGTCAGTATTCCACTTGTCGGCGAAGTTCTCTTGAGTCAGGGCAGGGTTGGGTACAGAAAACTTCCCGGCGGCTGTATGTATATAGTTCGGCATTTCCTCGACAACGGCCAGAACTACTTCAATGGGTGAGGTAAATTGTCCGTTGCGGGTTCGATAAAGCTCTTCGAACGCGTGGGTAGCGAGGGTCACGAGAATAACGGATATAGGCTTTGCTTTTTTGCGATCGTCATCTAGCGCCCAGTACATGTTGTCGCGATGAAGCTTCATCAGTTGGATGGTGCGCCGCAAGATGTCATCAAGTCCAATTTTCTCGTCAGGTAGGGGATCGACATTGCGATTCGCCTTGATTACTGAGTCATAAACCAGAGTTTGGAAAGAAAAACGTATAGCTGCTCGATCGCAAAACCATGTCGCAAATTCTTCAGGATTTGATGGGCTCCAGCGGGTAACAGGGTCACGCACCTTTAGTCGAGCTCCAGTGCTTCTGTAGACATCGGGTATGGCCGGAGTTACATCGAAGTAGAACGGTTTATATGGATAGGGCAACCGCCAGCATCGATTGTGGGCGAAGGGGTCTCCTGTGACCCCTTCATTTCCGCGTAGGGCCTCTCCGAATTCAGCGAACATAATCTCTGGATCTGGATGAGCATATTTTGACCCTGAAAGTTCTACGACGATATCTAAATCGAACTTTTGATTACCCCGCGGGCTAATGGTTGTCTGGGTCCGCATGGAACCCTGGGGATAAACATGAACCTTGCTTCGATCCAGCTCCAACCTATTGGAAATATGATTGCCCAACTGTATGTATAAGCGCTCTGCATCGTCACGCTCCTGCTGGTTCAACTCAAGCCTTTCTAATAGCTTGACCATGAGCTTTTCCCATTGATGGGCCTCGCTCCTTGATGATAAAGACTTGATGAGTCGCTCGGAAAGCTTTGGGGGATTTTGTGTCATATGAAAAATTCCTTTAGGGCTGAAGGGAACAAGTGGCCCCTGAAGCGAGCTCTTGGACTTGGGTTGAGGAAATCTCTATGGTCGGTAAAAAAGGTGCTTTGGGTCCGCCTATGGCCTCATGGCAGACAAAGGTAGCTTGGTGCCGCGCTTGCATTTTTTGCCCTACGACAACGGCCGCAGTTGTTGGAGCCCCCACGAACAAGTGGACTTTTTCGATTCCAAAGTCGTCCTGGAGCTTCCGTAGAGCATCGTTTAATCGTGTGCCAAATTGAGCTAAATCCTCTGGGTGGGAGATGGCCTCGCTATTCGGTTCATCGACAAAAACTTCAACCGTGGGCAATTGCAACTGACCGTCGCAATAACAATGCTCTGGCAAACGAGTGTGGTCGATTGAAAATGTGATTGAGATCAGAAGGCATGCCTCGTTGCTGTTGGCGATCTTATCCCGTGAAATACGCATTTTGTACTTATCGGGAGCCGGCGTCTGGGCTTGCGTAGGCCAAGCCCATCTCGTCACGGAAGCATTCTCTCCGTTCTTGTTGCGATGGGGCTGAAACAGATGTATCCCGGCGTTATCGCCCAGAATGCGTCCAGCCAGTATGAGTACTGATGTAGAGTGAAGTGGGAAAATGGCCAGCTCTTCTCTCGATGCGCCGCCTTTTCCGCTACCGTTGAGATAGCGTTGTAGAACCGGTATGTCTTGGCGTAGCACCTCAAATAGGGCGTTCCAATAAGTGGCTGTATGTACTTTATGCAGATACGTGCCCGAGTGAAAGAACGATTCTGCATCTCCCTTGACGCTTCTTAGCTTCCGACTCCATAGCGCCTCGGCAATATCGGCAGGGGAAATATAGGCAACCTGGCCTGTGATGTTGCCTAAGATAAATATGGGTCTTACTGATCGGTAGCGTAAAGAATCTAACAAGCGCGATACTTCAGCGATGCTTGCAGTTCGTATATCACGCAGCCTTTCTACGCCATATTCTGCAGGGCTGATCCGGTCAATAAGTCGATGGCAGCCGTCGCATAAAAGTAAGAGATTGGTAGGATCATTGGCAAGCCGAGGAGAGTCTTCGATATCGCCACGAGGGCCTTCCGGTGAGGATGCAACGATATGGGCAAAATAGCCATAATTGCCTCGTTGTCCCGTAGGAAAATGCTCTCGAAGATTTTCCCCGCAGCCGGGAAACTGGCATCGCCAAGCGGCGAGGGATGCAACCTCCTGCCGAGTGGCCGGTGATGCCTCAACCTCTTGCCTACCTTTTTTGACCGTCAGACGAGTGGCTTGGTCCTGCCAAGTATTGATGAGCTTTGCAGTGGCTACCTGTATTTGGCTCGAAGAAATTGCATCGACTACTGTCGGAAGTTCTGATGTGTGTGCCCAGAGAAGCCGCTTGTTCCGCAGAAGAGGTCCAGTAGCTTTCTTGGATTCTGACCCGAACTCGCCAGTGCCTATATTTACCCATCTTGTGGATTTGGACTCTTCGGTCAGAGCACGTACTGTGAATCCATTAGCAAGGATGAGCACGTTCCCTGATCCACGAGCGGCCTCTGCCAAGCAAGAAGCAAGCTGCTCATCACTGAGCCCCTCATTAGGCGGGCGATCAGATACGTCTATGATTTCCTCGGATGGGGCAATTTTGGCTTCCTGGGTGGGCATTCTCTTCCTTCTTATGGAGTAGCTAAAGAAACTGTTTATAAACACAGCTTCCTATTTTTTATAACTATATGTTGTTGTTTATTTTGTGTCAACCACAATATATAGTGTTAATTCATGTTGTTGCGAGATTGTTGAATTGTGAATTCTTGGCGATGTAACGGTAAGCTGTTGCAGTAGATAGGCTCTTCGCGATGCAAGGGCACCAAACGGGAGTTCACGCTATAGCTTCCCTGGACTCCTCCAAGTAAGCCAACACCTGATCCATGCGGCCCGATGACACTAAATAGTGAAAAGTAGAGGTCACTGTGGTCACCTTGAAGCCGCCCGTTGGTGTTTTATTCCAGGGTATACCGCTAACCAGCTTGTTAAAGATGACATTGAGTAGCTCACGCTGAGAATGTATAGGGTTGCTAAACTTCCGTTTAAGTATGGGCTCTATCGCTTCCCACTCACCATCCGTGAGCTCGTACCCACCATGAGGGTGAACCGGAACCGTTAAATTGCGTGTCGATGTTTTCGGCTCTCGATGAGGGTTCGCTGTGGGGTGAAATGCAAACCTTTCGCCGGCACCAGTTATGCTGTCCTCCTCGTCCACGTCCACCGAGATTAGTGAAGCTTTAGTTGCATAAAGGTGCTTGCCCTTTATTGGGCCGTGAAAGACCATTCGGACGCGACCTGACGGTAACGACAAATTTAGCCAGCCCGTGACCGCATGCTGATACGCGCTCAGCGAGGCTCTTTTTGCCGATTTTGAGAGCTGTATCCAACGTAATGGTTGGCCCTGGCTAACATCGGGATCTGTCGAGAAGACCTTTGTGACATACCCATTACCGCAGAATAGACCGTCGACCACGACCTTTGGCGGGGTTGCGGAGTAGTCCACAAAAGAGATGTAGTCGACGCCAATCGGGGTGTATATCGCCGGGAAAACTAGCGGGTTCGGCTTGAAGAATGCACGCATGAGCACCAACGAAGGCACGTGTATAGTCCAACGTCGTTCGTTGACCATGGTGAACACCTCATGCCGGTGTACAACCTCCTCGGGCAGAGCGAACCCTAAGCCCTTGAGATAGTCCTCAGCTGATCCTGGTTGCCAAGAAGAGAATTCCCCCTCAAAGACCAAGCGTTTTGTTTTCTGCGAGGCGGGAATGCCTTCTTTGGTGAGCGCTTCGAGATCGACTACGCTGCGCTGGCCGCCGGGTGTGATCATGTCGATGCTGCGGGGGGCGGTGCTCGATACACCGAGAGCCCAATTTGAATCCATGTACGTCTACTCCATAGTGGTAGTACACGTATAGGAAAATCAGTCAGGCATGATGGGCTGTTTTGGTGTTAATTATTGCGTGATAGCCCAGGTTGACGCTTAACGGACCCACACCGACCAGGCAAAAGAATCGGCTTGAAACCTCAGATAATTACCGCTCATTGAAAACCCTCTAGCTTCGGGAAGAGAGAACTCTGGAGAAAATGCCCAAGTAAAAGCGTTGCTACCTATGCGATCAAACGTTAGCGTAGAGAACCACTCGACCTCGGTGGACTCGATAGATGATTCAGGATCGTGCCAACTATAGTTATAAGCCGCGTTTCGATGGATCTGGTAAGCATGACCAGTTTTTGGGCTGGTAATTGTCGTCACCGGAATGTCGTTTGTGGTGTACTTAAATTGAACATAATCCACAAACTTCGCCAGATTATCCCTTCCAAATCCTGTATACGTATGCGCTGGAATTTGGTCTTCTGTTAATGAATAAGATGGACCGTTTTGCTGCCCCGTCCAAACCACTGGTGTTGCTTCATACTGCAACGCTACGCGTGTCCAGCCGCCGCCGTCGGAGCTCATATCGCAATATGCATCAAACGGGGCTTGGCCGTTGGGTGCGATACGGTATAACCCATCGCCGGTGGCACCCGCATAGCTATAGGGCTTGGTGGGTTGGCGATAATCCAGGCAGCTCTGTGCACTAGTTCCATCCTCCCAGGAGCGCACACCAGCCATATTAATTAGGTGCTTCTCTTTGCTCACGGCTATTTGAAAGGTACCCAAGACCACCTTGGTTTTGTATTTTGCTCGCACCTGGAAGCCCGACTCTCCTATTTCGGTAGGCGAGCCATACAAACTGCCATCTCTGGTAAGCGATAGTCCGGAAGGCAGTGAACCTGAATACACCGACCAGATTACTTGGCTCATATCCAACTCTGGATCCCCTGTAATACGTAATGCCGTATTGAAATCAAACCCCACAAACGGATCGCCTATCCAGCCGACAGGCAGTGTTGCCGAGCTCAGCTCAAGCTTGATTGCAGGATGAGGTGCTGCTTTGCCGGGTGCCGGCACTACGACATGGTAGTCCGCTGCGCGGGTGGGAAGCGATACCGCGGACAATGCCGCTACTAGTGGCAGCAGGAGTAGCGATTTTCTTATCGAGGATGGGGTGGGGCGGTGGGGCATGCGTTCATGTTCTTGAGTATGTTGATCTTCAGTATAGGAAGATGGACTCAATTACTCGGTGGCATTAAAGGCATGTACGGTATTCAACGCTAATGAAGCGAAGGGGAGCTGGGGTAAGGGGCAATGAAGCGTATTCAATTGAGATGAGTTAGCCTTTAGGCCGAGGACGTAGGCGGAACGGCGGCAGCCGTGTATCAAGTCTGTCCGAGCTGCGGCGAAGAGCATAAACCAAGGCCGGGTGGGAGGTGTTGCGGGAATAAGAAAATGAATGTGCGGTCGCTGCGCAGCACATGGGCAGACTGTAACGTACCTGACATGCATTGTCAGGTACGTTACAGTCCTGCTCGGAATGTCATATCGGTATTGAGCAGGCAATCAAGCGAGGGGGGTTGACAATCCCTTGGATCATACCGAATTACAAAATTGCGGCTCGCAACATTATTACTCATTTCACGAGACTTATTAACTGCCATGACTGACACCCAATTTGTCTCCTTCGCGCATGCACCATGGCCCAGCTGCACTGTAGTGCTTATTTCCTACAGTGATTCTGCGCCGGAATTCCCAAGTACACACGGGACCGGTTTCTTTGTACAGCGAGAGCAACGAGTATTTCTCGTGACAGCAGGCCACTGTTTAGTACCTGACGCTTCCAATGCAGATGTATTTCTACCCAAAGCCAAGGAAGTAGCCGCGCGGCTTATGATTCCAATAGAGCCGCCAACTGGGACTCGTCCGCTCAACACGGAGGACTATATCCAGTTTTCGTCTATTGGCTACGCAGTAATCGATAACAGCTCAGGGGAGTTCTTCGGTACCTGGGAAGATGGAAGCCTTGATATTGCCGTGCTAGAGGTAAGCCCCGTTCAATCAGACGTACTGAGTCAGGTGCGAGCCCGAAGCGTGAAGCTGCCTCCTACCGGTGAGTGGTTTAGTAAATCGATGGAGAATGCTTTAAAGATGCAATTCAATGCGCCACTGATCGCTTCTGGCTTTCCTAAACAGGGAACAGAGAGTTCGATTGACTACGAAGATATGCGCATTGTTACTCAAGGCATACATTTCGCGGGCCATTATTGCGGCACAGGCCCGTATCCACATACCCACACGATGAAAATGGTGCAGGGAGATATCCAATATGAGCTTAATGGTATAAGTGGAGGCCCTGTATACATGAAAACGAGAAACGGCGACAACCCTCCGCATGCGCTAGTGGGAATGGCGTTGAGAGGTGGGCACGGCTCAGACTTGCTTCACTTTTGTTCAATTGACTGGCTCACAAAAGCTATTGACCTTGCTTGAAATCTTTCTTCTGGGAAATTCTTCCAATGCCGATTAACCGCATTTGCAGTTTCTGTTTTGATGACCGCGATTTACAGGACTGGATAGTGGATGCAGATGGTCTGCCTGGGTGTGACGCATGCAAAGGAAATGATGCGCCAACTTCCAAGTTCTCGGAGCTCTGTGACTATATCGAATCGTGTTTAACTAAATACTGGGGTTCTGCGGTTGAACAATTACCCTACATTACCGCGGAAGGTGGCTATCAAGGAACAACTTGGGATACTTATGATCTTCTTGTCGATGAGATCGGTCTATCTTTGCCCCGCGATAGTAAGGACCAGCTCTTACGTGCACTGTTAGCTCAACTTACTGACGATACTTGGTGTGAATACGACTGGGGAACACTTGACCGCGACGTGGCGCTTGAGTTTAGCTGGCAGCACTTCTGTGAAACTGTAAAGCATAAAAGACGATTTTTCTTTCATTCTGACGGAATTGAAGATCGAGATTCTTTCACGCCAGCTTCGCTCCTTCGCGAAATTGCGCATATCAGCGAAGAGATGGGGCTTATCGGTGAAGTGTCGGTCGACACGATGTTGTGGCGTGCTCGCCCAGATATCAGCAAGGGGGCTAAGGCCACTGCAGCCTGTTTCGGACCACCGCCTGTAGAGTACGCTTTGCAAAGCAATCGCATGAATCCACCAGGCATTCCGATGCTTTACCTTGCGTCATCACAGAAGACGGCGCTACTAGAAACACGGGCGATGCATGCTCGAATGGGTAAATGGAGCGTTGCACGCGCTCTGCGAGTACTTGACCTTCGTCGGTTACCTAGGGTGCCCGGGATTTTTTCGGGTGCGGACCGGAATTACCGACTTGGGTTGCGATTTCTGCACCATTTTGCCACCGACATTATGATGCCGATCGAACGCGATCAACGGGTTCATGTAGACTACTTGCCGTCACAAGTGGTCACTGAATACCTTCGGGACTTCGTATTTGAAACTGGTCGTCTGGATGGAATTATCTACGGCAGCACTGTTCATCCTGGAGGATGGAACCTCGCCCTTTTCGCAGATGAAGTCGATCTCGGCCTTTCGGCACCAAAATGGGGGCCTTGCCCAGATCCTTGGCTGCGATTCATTAAATCTATTCGGGCTCATCGATGAGTTTCCCAAATCTGTTTTATACGTAAGAATAAGTAGGATTCGAGGTGCATGGGCAATTTCCGCTTTGGATCCGCTTCCGACCAGACATGATCGGGTAGTACGCGTTAGGTTAATACAGTCACATAATGGAAAAAGCTTACACAACAAAAAATCAAGGGGAATTACGCCGGCAGGCGCTTGATGCGCTGGCATTGCAGGATGCTGAGGCGAAATGCGCGGCAGTCTGGTCGATGCATGCTACGGTGAACATCGATATCGATGTGTGCCTGAGTCCGCTGCCCGACCTTCCAGGTAGGCCCCCGCGCCCTGAGCTCGTAGCACCTACAATGGTGCCACGCCGCGCTATGTCAACGGTAGAGGGCCGTGTTGCAATGCTGCATGCACTGGCACATATCGAGTTCAATGCCATCAACCTGGCGCTGGATATTATCTGGCGTTTCCCGGGTATGCCTGAGGCGTTCTACCAAGACTGGTGTACGGTGGCGTTTGAAGAAGCGACGCACTTTGACATGCTCTCGCGCCGCCTGCAGGTATTGGGGTACGCATATGGGGATTTCTCTGCTCACAATGGTTTATGGGAAATGGCTGAGAAGACACAGAGCGATCTGTTGGCAAGGCTTGCGCTTGTGCCCCGTACGCTGGAAGCACGCGGTCTGGATGCCTCACCGCAGATCCGGCATCGTCTTGCTCTGGCGGGCGATGAGGAGAGTGCGGCCATACTGGATATCATTTTGCGCGATGAGGTCGGCCATGTGGCCATCGGCAACCATTGGTACAAACGGCTTTGTGCGCAACAGCAGTGCGATGCCGTGAGCACTTATGAGGTGCTGGCCAAACAGTATGAGGCGCCACGTTTGCGAGGACCTTTTAACCTTGATGCTCGGCGTGCTGCTGGCTTCGACGAGGTGGAGCTGGAGGCGCTACAAAGGATGGCAGTGCAACCGGTACTCTGATCGGTTCGCGGGAAATGGGGAGCCGTATATTAGGTTGTGCACGGCTACAGAGCTCATGAGTCCCGATATAGAAGTTATCCTTGGGTATCTGTAGCCATCGCAACACTGAAATCCATGAGAACTCCACGTCGGGCTGGTGCCGTGGCGTTCACCGCTTTGAACAACATTCAATTACGTCTAAGCATGAGGGCTTGATTGGCAGTTGGTTTTGGCTTGGTAGTTTCTTGTAAGTGCTTAGCGTACCCAAACTGTGACCAGCCGAAAAAGTCATTGGATCCAAATAATGTAATCTTTCCCAAACCCAGGATGGGTATGAGTAGGAATCTGATTTTTGGCTAGCGAACAAGAGGCTCCATTTACAGCGCCTGGCCCGTCCTCTGGTGCTGTTCACCGGTTGGTCGTCAGTAGTGGTACTTAGAAGCAATAGTGGATGGCCTGGATGCTAGGTCTTCCACCTAGTCAGCTCAACAGTCACATGATTTTTCTCCAGCGCGAAGTTAGCGACACGGACCGCTGGGGAAACGTCGTCGCTCTGTAACTTCGTTAGCGCCACTTTTAGCCGACGACGGAACTCGCGTGTTTCACAGGTGACACCGCTGTATTTATATAGCTCGCTGAATTTGACTGGGTATGGGCCTGCGTGAGTGCTATAGAAACTTGTAAGCCAAGATGGTAGTCCTGAAAAATCGTGAAGTGCCGTTGCACTGACCGAACTCCAATCGGCTGGGCCGAATAAATTGGCCATGGAGTCAAATATCCGGAAAGCGATTAGGTCGCTCCCTCGCAATAGTTCTTCTGTGGTATCACTCCCGGCATATCCGTCTTCGAAAGCGACTTCAATTAATCGTGGCATGGGGATTTCTTGGCGTTTAACCCGAATTCGCAAATGTGCAGCGTTTAGTCGAATAAGGCTTCCGCGTATCGCGCGGTGAACGTTAGCACCGTATGCGACCTGTAGGTCTCTCGAAAGTTGCCAAAACGAGATTTCTACAAATTTCGGATCAACACTGGACGATAGCGGGCGATCCTCGCGGTAGTAATTCAAGCATGCGGCGAACACTCTGCGATCATAATCGGATAGCTTGAATCCGGTCATGCTGAGCACAGTATCGCCTTGCGATGCAATAGGGGCGTCAAATAGGGTTTCTCCGGCCGCACTGGATGAAAATAGGGCAGACCGGAGCAAGAGGTTCGGCATACCGACTGTGGCTTCCCGCCAAGAAGGCAAGTACACGTCTTGACCTCGGCGTACTGCGCGACGCTGGCGAGCTTGATTAACCTCTGGAGCGGATGCGCTCTCGTGCAATTCGAGTATTGGCTCCAAGTTAAGCTTGCGCTTTTGACTGCGGGCGATCGAGTCAAGGGTTGCGGCAGCGGCGTAAGCTAGATCTTTCGTGGCGCTATTCGTGGTTTCAGCTGCGGCTCGCCGTGTCGCTTCGGCCTGTGCATCTAAGGTTGATAAATTGTGCTCTGTCGTTTTGCGTTTAGTCATTTTTTGCTAAGTTTGCTCGGCGCTTGCGGAATGCCGATCTCGGTAGGTTCAGAAAGTATAGGCAAACTGACGTTGGATGATTCACGATCAAGGGATGCATACGGCAACCAGAAAGAAAGGCAGTCTTTAAAGTCGGTACTTGACCTTAACACACGTTTTACTTGACTTGAACACACATTCTACTTGACCTTAAAACACACTTTGCTTGACCTCAACACACGTTTAAACAGGCCTAGATTGATGGAAACCCGCTATTTCGCTAGGATTTTCGGTAAACACGAGTTCGGTAATCATGTAATCATAATCATTGCAATCGAATAGCGTTGTGCTCCATAAAACCGAATCGCACCAATACGGGTCTCTGTGATCCTCCATTATGGCTTCTAAGGTGCTCAACGTGTTCTCATGGTTCTGAGCTAGCGTACGGTCTCTTAATGTGAATAAATGTGCTTTTAACTTGGCCTCGGATATATAGGCTTGTCCGGAGAGAATGGAGGACAAGCCGGTTTGATTTCCGTAAGCATCGTGTTTTCTCGAGATCCTAGGCAGTCGGAGCCCGGTTGTTGCTGACCAGGTGGTGGGATTGTGGAATATGCCTATTTGACCGCTGCCAATTTTGGCCGTTGGGTTACGGTGCTTCTGGTCTCTGGTAGGCCACCTTGAATGTTTTAGCAGTACGAATCTGCTTTCCTGGTTGCTGAGGGGATTAAGATCCGGGATATCGAGGGCGGGAGCTGGAAATATGTGAGAAAGCTATGACCTAATCTTTAGCGCCGAGGATCTATATTTTGATGCCTGTTTGCCTGAGCACTTCATAATTAAAATGGACAAGAATGGGTTACCACGGCTCGATAAGTGTATCCCGCCAGATCATGGCCCTAGGAGAAGTGCGCTAATCAGGGTTCAGTTCGTAGGCTGATACCCTTAATCGAGGGTTTCGATTAAAAAAGGGTTGGTAAGCTATGATTATTGGGATTGCCTTTTGCTGTGTCAGTAGGAGTTTTTTTCTGCTTGGCATATAAGTTACTGGCAATCCCTATGCGTATACAGCCGTGGCGCCTGAGTCAATATCTGAAGGCGACTCTGGTATTTTCTGGCCCCCCAAGAGGTTTTGGCCTATCTGGAACCGATGATCGCTGACCTAGAGCGAACTGGGATGCTGTAAGGCTGCTTGTGAAAAATTGTATGGCGCACGCCGTTAATGAAACTGGCGTCCAATGAAGCGGACAGACTCCGGTTAGGTACGTGGAAGGGAACATGATAGTAAATGCGTGCCCTGATCAACCTTGCGGCTGCCACTGGGGTAACCATCGTTAAATTGCTCAAGCCATAGTTGTCTTGAACTGAAAGTTGCTTTATAGTTGTTAGTGACAACTTATTAAGAGGCCGCCATGCCTGCTGCTGATTTACTGACCCGTGATGCAGAGGCCTTGCATGAAGCCCTCAACGAGCTCATACGCGTCTATCAGTTTCGGGATCGTGGCCACATTTGCTGCTATGACGTATCCGTCACGCAATGCTATGCATTAGAAACACTGGTTAAGCAGGGACCGCTACGACTTCAAGCGCTCGCTGAAGAAATGTATCTGGATAAAAGTACGGCAAGTCGGGTTGTTAACGCGTTGGAGCGCAAAGGCTACGTCGTTCGTATCGAAGACGCTCAAGACCGTAGGGCGATCCAGCTTCAGTCGACCGCATCTGGACAAGCACTCTACAGCGCGATCCGAGCCGATCTGATTGCTGAGGAGCGGGCCATGATTGAGGGCCTCTCCCCAGAAGTGCGGCAAGCCTCATTGATGCTACTAAGGCAGCTCGCACGGGCGGCGCAAGCACGATGCGATACGCAAACGAACAGCTTGCCCCAAACCATTACCGAGCTAGCATGAAGATCCCTGTACTTTTATAACCCAAGGGGCCAAGCCTTTTTTTTAGCCAAAATGTTGTCACCACCAACTTAAATGCAGCGCTTGCGATAAAGACGTGTCACTTATGTTCACTACCAGGAGTCACTCATGAATCAAAATGATTTTCCCGTCGCCGTTATTGGCGCTGGCCCTGTTGGACTTGCCGCCGCAGCGCATTTACTAAGCAGGGGCCTAACCCCCATTATTTTCGAAGCGGGGAGCCAGGCTGGTGCCAGTATTACTCAGTGGGGGCACGTCAGGATGTTCTCTCCCTGGCAATTTAATATCGACAAGAAGGCAGAACACCTATTAATCGCCAACGGTTGGACCGCGCCGCAGCCGGATGTCTATCCCACTGGCCATGAGCTACTGACACAATACCTTCAGCCGTTATCTGAATTGCCTGAAATTACGCCATACCTACGCTTGAACAGTCGTGTCTTGGCAGTCACCAAGGCGGATCACGACGTCATGAAAACGCAAGGCCGTAACGCGGCTCCCTTTTTATTGCGCGTTGCCGGCCCCGATGGCGAGCATGATGTGCTGGTCAGTGCCGTGATAGATGCCTCTGGAACCTACGCGACCCCTAATTGGATGGGGGTAAATGGCCTTGCGGCATTGGGCGAGCAAGAAAATCGTGGGCGCATCGCTTACGGCATCCCTGATGTTTTGGGTAGCGCCCGTGAGCGCTATAGCGGCCGGCGTACTCTCGTAGTGGGTGGGGGGCACTCTGCCTTTAACGCTCTGCAGGATCTGGTTGCGCTGGCGCGTGTAGCGCCTGGTACCCGTGTGATTTGGGCAATTCGAGGCACTTCGTTGGATCGCATCCTAGGAGGAGGTGAAAACGATCAACTGGAACAGCGAGGCATCCTGGGCTTGAAAATACGTCAGCTTCTGGACGAAGGCGCCATCGAACTTTATCAAGACATCAGGATCAATAGGATAGCCGCGTCGCCTGAAGGGCTTGTCGTGCATAGTCAGGAACACGCCTTGCCACCCGTAGATGAAGTGATCGTCGCCACGGGCTTTCGCCCCGACCTGCAACTATTGGCCGAGTTGCGCCTGGCTCTAGACCCTGCGACCGGCAGCCCAGTTCAGTTAGCGCCGTTGATTGATCCTAATGAACATAGTTGCGGCACCGTGCGCCCACATGGTGCTCAAGAGTTAGCCCATCCCGATGAGCGGGTCTTCATTACCGGTATGAAAAGCTATGGCAGGGCGCCGACTTTCCTGATGCTGACCGGATACGAGCAGGTTCGCTCGGTAGCGGCTGCCTTGGTCGGCGACTGGGCGTCTGCGCAACACTCTGAGCTCGTTTTGCCTGAAACGGGTGTATGCAATACCCAATTTGTCGACCAGGCTGAGCCATCTTTGTGCTGTCGGCCAGCCACGGCTTGCAGCGCTTAAACTGCACAATTACGATCAGGCACAATGTCTATGCTAGAGCAAAGTCACAATCAGCAAGGGGAAAACGTAGTGACAACTAAAAACGGAGGCACCTGTGACGTGTTAATTGTGGGCGGTGGCCAGTCTGCGTTGGCTGTCGCGTACTTTTTACGGCGCACCTCCTTAAGCGTTGTGCTTTTGGATAATGGTCACGCACCGGGCGGCGCGTGGGTTCATGCATGGGATTCCTTGCATCTATTTTCTCCAGCTCAGTGGAGTTCTTTGCCGGGTTGGGGGATGCCGCCTGTACAAGGCTATCCAAAACGCGATGATGTCATTAGGTACTTAACTCAGTACGAACAGAGGTACGATTTTTCGATTGAGCGTCCGGTTGTAGTGACAGACGTTCTGCGTGAGGATGACGACTTTGTTGTACAGACGGATCACGGCCAGTGGCGCGCCCGCGCCGTCATTAGCGCGACGGGCACCTGGAGCCATCCCTATATTCCGGCTTACCCTAATCACGCCGCTTATGTCGGGCTCCAAATCCACTCAGCGCACTACCGCAACGCGGCACCACTTGCCGGCAAAGACGTGCTTATCGTAGGCGGCGGTAATTCGGGTGCGCAGATTCTGGCAGAGGTATCGCGCGTGGCCAAAACCACATGGGTCACACAAACCGAACCAATCTTCCTGCCGGACGAGGTGGATGGACGGGTGTTATTTGAGCGTGCCACGGCCAAATGGAAGGCACAGCAAGAAGGGCGGGTATTGCAAGATCCACCTGGTGGGCTAGGCGATGTGGTGATGGTGGATCCGGTCAAAGCCGCGCGGGAGCGTGGTGTGCTTAACGCTGTGCGACCATTTCGGGAGTTCACAGAAAATGGCGTGATTTGGCAGGATGGATCGCAAACTGCATTTGATGCGGTCATTTGGTGCACTGGGTTTCGCCCAGCATTGGCGCACCTGGAGTCACTGGGTATTGTTACGCAGGAGGGCAAGGTTGCGCTTTCCGGAACTCAGTCGGTCAAAGTACCCGGTTTATGGTTAGTGGGTTATGGCGAATGGACTGGTTTTGCCTCTGCGACCCTGATCGGTGTCATGCGTTACGCCAAAGCAACGGCGCTTGAGGTGGCGCAAGCGCTACAAGATGAATCTGCTGATGCCGCCGTGAAATAAACGCGCCATGTCTAATATTCAGGTAGATGCACTAGGCGCATCCAGCAGCGCGCCAGCAGCAGATAACCCACGTGCGCTCACCATCGCGCTCGGTATTGGCCAAATATGCGCATGGGGATCGTTGTACTACAGCTTTCCCTTAATCGCCGAAGCGATGATGGCCGAACTGGGCTGGTCCAAGACCGATGTCTATGGCGCTGCTACGGTGGGCCTGGTGTTGGCAGGATTTCTGGCCTATCCCGTGGGTGTGGCGGTCGATAAAGGTTACGGCAGGGTGCTTATGGGCGGCGCCTCGCTTATGGCCGCCGTGTTGCTGGCCTGGTGGTCGCAGGTCGATAGCATATTGGGATTTTATCTGCTGGTTGCAGGTCTTGGCGCCTTGCAGGCGGCGGCTTTATACGAACCGGCCTTTGCGGTCATGGCTCGCCGGGTCGGGCCGAGCAGGGCTCGAGCGGGCATTACTGCCATAACGCTATGGGGCGGCTTTGCCAGCACCGTATTTATTCCCCTGGTGCAGTTCTTGTTGGATCACTGGGGGTGGCGTGATGCCTTGCTGGTATTGGCGCTGGTTAATGGCTTGATTTGCGCGGCGGCCTATTTCGGATTCATTCGGCCCGAAAAGGATGAGGTGCATTTTATTAGCCATCCAGATAAGGAGAGTCCGCGTACAACGGATAAGCAAGCGGTCAAGGCAGCGTTTCACAAGCCGGTTTTCTGGCTATTGATGTTAGCGCTGACGGCTTACGCGGGCGCATTTACCGCTTTCACCTTCCACATGTACCCCTTGCTGCTAGAGGGCGGTTTATCTACCAGCGATGTGGTTTGGGCTATTGCTACCATCGGCCCAGCTCAAGTGGCGGGTCGGATACTGATCAGCATCTTTGGCTCGGGAACCTCCATGCGACGTATTGGCACTTTTGTGGTGGCTGTATTTCCCTTGGTCTTCATTGTGTTGGCGCTAGGGCCGTCGAGCATGTGGGTTATCACGACCCTGTGTGTTGTCTATGGCGCAAGTAACGGGATCTTTACCATCGTGCGAGGACTGGTTGTACCCGAAATGCTCAGCCGCCGAGCCTATGGCGCGATCAATGGCCTATTGACCTTTCCCAGCACACTTGCCAGAGCCTTTGCCCCGGTTGCCGCGGCATGGCTCTGGTCAAGCACCCAGTCCTATGGCGTGGTGGTTTGGGCTATCGCCGCTAGCGCCACGCTCTTAACCCTCAGTTTTTGGTTGGCCGCGTGGACCAGCCATTCGATGTCGGCGCGCCAGGACGCACAACCATAAAAGCGTTGCCGGGGTACCGATAGGGGGGGTGATATCAGCTGCAACAACCGTTCTGTTTTCCGTGCTCTTGAACAGGTGGGCATGGTACAGAACCGTACGAGCAATAAACGCAGCAGTCACCGGGCTTGGGCTTCAGCATCGCATGGCACTGTTCGCACTCGTAAAACCACTGGCAAGCATCGGTGGGCATGACTTCCGTTTTAATGTGCCCACATTCAGGACAGGTCAAGGTAGATTGCAAGGTGATTTGTAGTGGCATAGCTTAAGTTTACTTCCATACTTGAAGCACGTAGCTTTAAACATATGTGGAGCCATACTTACCTTTACTTAAATTGCACTCAACCGCAGCGCCAGGGCTGCAAGGGTAAAAAGCAAAACCGGCAAGGTCAGCACTATGCCGACTCGAAAGTAATATCCCCACGTGATCGTCATTCCCTTGCGCGCCAGGACGTGTAGCCATAGGAGTGTGGCCAGGCTGCCGATAGGGGTGATCTTGGGTCCGAGGTCGCTACCGATCACATTGGCATAGATCATGGCTTCCTTGATAACCCCGGTTGCCTGGCTGGCCTCGATAGAAAGCGCTCCCACCAGCACCGTTGGCATGTTATTCATGATGGACGAAAGCAGGGCGGTCAGCACTCCGGTGCCCAAGGTTGCTGCCCACAAACCATGGTCGGCCAGATAGTCGAGCAAGCCAGCGATCATTTCGGTGAGTCCGGCATTGCGTAGCCCATAGACCACCAGATACATACCTAGCGAAAAAATGACGATGGCCCAGGGTGCTTCCCGTACAACCTTGCGTGTGCTGATCACATGCCCGCGCCCGGCAACGATAAGCAATGCCAATGCACCCAGAGCCGCAATCGCACTGACTGGAATGCCGAATCCCTCTAGCGTAAAAAAGCCGATCAGCAGCAGTCCAAGCACAATCCAGCCCGCACGAAACGTCGCCAAGTCGCGAATGGCCGCTTTGGGCAGCTTAAGCTGGCTGTCGTCGTAGCGAACCGGAATACTGCGGTAAAAATACAGCATCAGCACCAGCAAGGTAGCGGCAATGGAAACAAAGTTCACCGGCACCATGACCGCGGCGTAGCGTGCGAAGCTGATGTCGAAAAAATCAGCGGAAACGATATTGACCAGATTGGACACGATAAGAGGCAGACTGGCGGTGTCGGCAATAAAGCCAGCCGCCATCACAAACGCCAGTGTGGCAGCCGGCGTAAAGCCTAGCGCTAATAGCATGGCCATGACGATAGGCGTCAGAATCAAGGCGGCGCCGTCATTGGCAAAGAACGCAGAAACGACAGCCCCCAGCAGGACAATGAGTGCAAATAGCAGTCGGCCCCGCCCGCCACCCCACCTGGCTACATGCAGTGCCGTCCATTCGAAAAAGCCTGCCTCATCCAATAACAGGCTGATAATGATGATCGCCACGAAGGTAGCGGTCGCATTCCAGACAATCTGCCATACAACCGGTATGTCGCCTAGGCTCACCACACCAAAGGCGAGTGCCAGCGCAGCACCGATTAAGGCGCTCCAGCCGATGTTCAAGCCGCGCGGTTGCCAGATAACCAGGGTAATGGTGACAATAAAAATCAATAGTGCAGCAAGCACGTGAGGTCCTCTTTACAACAACTGGGAAAAGCGCCCATGGCAAGGGCGTCAAGGTGCAGAGCGTTACATCAACATCCGCTCATTGATAGTGATGGCGCACTACGGCAAAAGACTGCCAATGTGATCCAACTGCGTTTTCAAGCGAACGGGATCGCTTTGCAAGTCGGCTAGCGGCAGCGCTAAGAAGGCCTCGATTCGGGTGCGCAAAATGCGATACGCCGTTTCAAAGGCCGCGTCGATTTGTGCGTCCGTGCCCGTAGCGTGGGCGGGATCCTCGACGCCCCAATGAGTCCGTATGACCGGCCCCAAGTAGGCAGGGCAGGTTTCGCCCGCCGCACTGGCGCAGACAGTCACCACCACGTCCGGGGTTAGCGGCAGGTGATCCCAAGACTTGCTCATATAGCCGTCAGTGGAAATGCCCTCGCGCGCTAACAACGCTAGCGACCGAGGATGGACTTGGCCTGTAGGCTGGCTGCCGGCGCTCATCGCCCTCCAGTTTGCCGGGGCGAGGTGATTAAACGTGGCTTCGGCCAAGATGGAGCGGCAGGAATTGCCCGTGCATAGAAAAAGGATGTTCATATACAAGAAGAAAAGGGGGGATGGAATTAATACCGAAAATGAAAGGCTTGATGCCGTAAAAGAGGTGTTGTGATGTCTACTTGCACGAACACACGTATATCGTGCCCTTATTCTGACGTGGTGGCGTTTGTCTTGGCGACTTGATCACCTAGCGCGTCTAGTTCGCGTTTGATTGCCACACGGTCTAGCGTGGCCAATGGCAGGCTAGTGAAAATCCTGATACGGTTCGCGATCTGACGAAATATCTTGTCGAAGAACTGATGCTTTTCTTGGTCGGTACCTTTAAAAGCGGATGGATCTGCAAAGCTCCAGTGCGCGGTAATGGGCTGACCGGGCCACAAGGGGCATTCCTCACCAGCAGCGCTATCACATAAGGTAATCACAAAATCCATCTGCGGCGCGCCTGGCCGGGCAAACTCATCCCAGCTTTTGCTGCGTAACCCATCCACAGGTAACTGCGTTGATTGCAGCACGTCAATCGTAAGGGGATTGATTTGGGCGCCGGGGTGGCTGCCCGCGCTATACGCCTTAAATCGATCATGACCCAAAGTGTTTAGCAGCACTTCCGCCATGATGCTGCGCGCGGAATTGCCCGTGCATAGAAAGAGCGTGTGATAGGTTTTATCCGACATGGTATGGCTGTTTCCCGGTGAAATGTCGCCGACTCAGCGGCGGGTACATCAGTTAAGGGGTAGTCACAGGCTTTTCGATGGCAGTACAAGCAGTGATGCTTACCGGCGAACATGGGTTTCCGCCACAGCAGTTCTCGGTAAGATAGGCTAGAAGCGAATTCATCGTTTCATATTCAGCGGAATAAAAAACGAAACGCCCCTCTTGGCGGGAGGACAACAATCCCGCGTTGAGCAATTCCTTTAGGTGAAAGGAAAGCGAGGAGGGCGCAATTCCTACCAACTCTGATAGGCGTCCGGCCGGTAACCCCGCCGGCCCTGCTTGCACCAGGTAGCGATACGCTTCCAATCGAGATTCATGAGCGATAGCGGCCAGCGCTCGAACTATATTTTTCGTTTCCATTGTTCAATAATACTCGAAATGTTAAAGTTATGAAACCCTCATGCTGTCGCGATAAAGAAAGAGCGATAGCTGTTTACTCAGGAACGCCATGCCCAACATTACGATTTATCATAATCCCGACTGCGGGACCTCACGCAACACGCTGGGCTTGATCCGCAATGCGGGCATCGAGCCCACCATCGTCGAGTATTTGAAAACTCCACCATCGCGTGAAGTGCTTGTCGACCTTATTGAACGCGCCGGATTAACCGTACGCCAAGCCCTACGTGAAAAAGGCACGCCTTTTCTAGAGCTAGGCTTGGACGATGCGACCCTCACGGATACACAGTTGCTCGATGCGATCCAAGTGCATCCCATCCTGTTGAATCGACCTTTTGTCGCGACGCCATTGGGAGTGCGCCTATGCCGACCTTCGGAGATGGTGCTGGATATTCTTCCAGAGCCGCAACAAGCAGCCTTTACCAAAGAGGATGGCGAGGTTGTTATCAATGAGCGTGGCGAGCGGCTGCGTTAGGCACGCTAAGTTCATCGAACCTGCCTGCTTCCCGTTTATTTTTGTTTGAGAGTATTGATGTCCTCCTATTTACCTCCCCAAGACTTATCCTTACCCATGATCGATGAGGCGTTATTTGTTAGCGCCGATGTAATACTGACCCCCTGCGCCGGAGTAAAACTGACCCACTTGGGCGAATATGGTGGTTTTTTGGCCGCCGACTATGTTGACCCAGGAGCAAGCAGTGGAAATT
>SCSG01000005.1 GCA_004322135.1 Burkholderiaceae bacterium
GTGAATGCCATATTGGATCGATTCCATTGCGACAGCCCTGACGGACGCGCTGGTTGAGAAGCCGCAGATAAATAGTGTGTCGCACTCGTACTTATGCAGTATGTTCAGGAGGTCAGTTTGGTAGTAGACCGAAACGTATTTGGAATATATATGGATATCAGAACGCTTTGTGATCACGCGCGGATCAAGAGAGACACCACTGGAGCCCATAACCAGAGCCTCAATACCCTTAATCTTCTTGGTCCATAACTTCAAACCCTGATCCTTTTCGTCGTAATAGGAATGCGAAAAAATTACTGGGCTGTTGGACGTGTGTGCCGCTCGTATTACACGGTTGATTTGTTCGATTTCTTTGTCCCAGTCACTGTGTAGCGGTGACTGCTTGTTGGTGAAGGCTGATATACAGTCGATGACTAATACAACCGGCCTTTTTCCTACCCCGATTTGCCCAGAGAAGCCTTGATCCCGATAAAAGAATTTTATTTCATCAGTACGATAGCGGCGTTGCCCCCCCGGCGTGTAGTAGACATGTATGCCGTAGCCCTTAACTTTGTTGTCACATTCCAGCCGCCGTAGCGTGGCCGACGATACTCCAAGCAGCTTCGCCGCTTCGTTAATCGGTACGAAAATGTCCCCGTCGTTTGAGGATGGGCGCGTGGAATCGGTATTACAGCGCTTGGGCATTTTGTCTCACCAGCTGATTTTTATGTTGTAAAAATACTTACTTAAACTTGCTCATACTTGATCAATCCTATCATAATTTTTGTGATTTGCAAGTGTGTGGTGGCTCTGGTGTAGACGATAGCCAAGTGGCGCTGTGAGGCGAGGATAAGGGCCTCTGGCTCTCCAGATGGTCTCTTATTGCACGGCTAGCGTCGGTGAGTTTTACGTCTCTGGATAGAGTCGATGGTCTGAGGCTGCAATACTTGCAATAGGGGTGCGTCGGTCCCGTTCTGCCGTAATGATGATGGCGCGGTTTCTTCAATCAGGGTTGATGGAGTGTGGATTGAGGATGGGATTTGAAGTGGCTCGCGTATTCTTGTTGGTGCACATCAAGCGTATTCGCCAATGCTTATAATCACTGCACACAATTATTCAGGAAATGCTATGACTATTTCTTTGTACGCTGCCTCAGTCCCGGCCTTTAAACAAATGCTGGGTGCCATGGATACCGTTCTTGGCAAGGCCGAACAACACGCCACCGCCCGGAAAATTGACCCCAACGCGCTCTTGCACGCACGGCTTTTCCCCGATATGTATCCGCTGACGGTTCAGGTTCAGATCGCTTGTGACTTTGCGCGGGGTGTGTCAGCCCAACTGGCCGGTGTGGATGTGCCCAAGTACGATGGCAAGGAACAGAGTTTCGCCGACCTGCATGCATTGATCGGTAAGACGGTGGCGTTCATTGACGGCATCAAGCCGTCGCAAATCGACGGCCAGGAAGATCGCGTCGTTACGATACACGTAGGAAGGCCAAATGAAAGAAAGCTTGCGGGACAAGCCTATTTGTTGACCTTTGGCCTGCCTCAATTCTATTTCCATGTGACGACGTTCTACGCCATTCTGCGCCATAGCGGGGTTGAGATCGGCAAGCGCGACTTCATGGGTCGCTACTAAACTCCATGTTCAGGTGGCTTGCCGGCCGTGGCGCGCCGCGCCGCAAAGTAGTTCGCCAACTGGCGGAAATTACCGCTGGAGTCTGGCGGCAGACCGTGCAGGCTCACCCCTTTTTGAATGGCCTGTCCGCGCAGGAGAATGAAGACTTGCGTGAGCGTACCGCCTGGCTGCTGGCCAGCAAGACGTTCAGTGGCGTGCGGGGCCTTGACATGACCGATGAAATAATGCTTTCCATCGCAGTCCAGGCGGCCCTGCCAATTCTCAACCTCGACCCCGTTTTGTATGAAGGCTGGACCGAGATTGTTGTGTACCCGGGCGGGTTTCTGATACCGCGCACAGACGTGGACGCGGGAGGTGTGGTGCACGAATACCTGCAGCCTGCGTCGGGCGAAGCCTGGGACGGCGGGCCGGTTGTCCTGTCGTGGGAAGATGCAGGGCCGGGTACCTCCCGCAAGTCGAATGTAGTCATACACGAGTTTGCGCACAAACTGGATCTGCAGGCTGGCGGCACATCCGGAATGCCGAGCCTGGCCATTCACCCCATCAAGCCAGAAGATTGGCGACGTGTGTTCAGAACAGCGTTCAGGCAGTTTCGCCGTTCACTTGCCAGTGTTGAAAATGCAATTCCGCGGGATGTCGACCCGGAATCCGACACAGCGGCCCCGTGGTATGGGAGCCTGCCGCTCGATCCCTACGCGGCCGCTAACGGCGCGGAGTTCTTTGCCGTGAGCACCGAGACTTTTTTCGTCAACCCCGAGCCTTTGTTCAAGGGACTTCCTGAATGGTATGGGATGCTGGCAGCGTACTACAAGCAGGATCCGTTGCGTCGGCTGAGGCGTGTGGAGTAGTGTTTACCGTCTGTTTTGCAAAGTCGCCATGACGCGGGTTGCGGCCTGCAACGAACGCCACGCATCGCCCACGTACGGATACGGACACCTCGGCGCCCTCCGCCTGCGCCGCCCAGGAAGATGTGCGCAAGCCCAGCTCAAGTGTGCCGTCGATCTTTACGCGCAGTGCCACATGGTCGCCTCGGAACGTCCGCTTCATGACGTGAGCCGGTACGCCTTGTCCGGGCGCCCCAATGGATATTTGCTCGGGGCGCAGCATGGCGCGAACTTTTCCAGCGCAGGCGACCGGTGACGGGTATAGCGGTAACTGACCTATGGACGTGGCAACGCATCCGTTGTCCGCGGTGCCATCCAGAAATATGGCGGAGCCTGTCAGGCGTGCCACGGAAGCGCTGGCTGGTTGCCAGTAGATGATGTTCGGTTCGGCGCATTGCATGATCTGCCCGGCGTGCATGACGGCAATCCGGTCAGATACGGCAAACGCCTCGGCCGGATCGTGCGTTACCAGTACCGTGGTGGTGCCCGTCTGGCGCAACAGCGCGATGACGTCTTCGCACATGCCGCGGCGCAGATCCAGATCCAGCGCGTTGAAAGGCTCGTCAAGCAGGATGAGCGCGGGGTTGGGTGCCAGCGCGCGCGCCAGGGCCACACGCTGCTGCTGCCCACCCGACAGTTCGTGGGGGAAGCGCTGTTCCAGCCCAGTCAGGCCGGTCAGTGCTAGTACTTCGTCCACGCGCGCGCGCCATTGCTTGTGCCTGGATAGGCCGTAGCGCACGTTGCCGAGCACGGTCAGGTGCGGGAATAGTGCACCTTCTTGCGGAACGTAGCCTACGCCTCGGCGCTCGGGGGCAACGTGAATCGTGGGAGAAGCCACGATGCGCTCACCCAGGGCAATCTGGCCGGCGTCCACATAGTCGAACCCGGCAAGCAGCCGCAACAGCGTGGTTTTGCCGCAGCCAGAAGGACCCAGCAGCGACAGCACGCAGCCGTCTTCGATGCCCAGACTGATGTCCTGCAGAACCGGGACGTTGTCGTAATGTTTGTAGACGTGGTCGACGCGGATGCGGCTCATTTGGATTCTCCGAATTGCAGGAACCGTTTGGTGAAGACATACACCGGTATCACGGAGACCAGAACCAGAAATGCGGCGAATGGTGCAGCCGCGGCGAATTCGGCATCGTAGGTGTGCGACCAGACCTCTGTTGCCAAAGTAATGACTCCTATGGGTGCGAGCATCAGTGTTGCCGTAAGCTCGCGCACGATTTCCAGTACCATGAGCGCCATTGCTGCACCGATGCCCGGTGCGATATTTGGCAGGGTAATCGTAGCGAACGCCATGAATGGGCGCCGCCCCAGACCACGTGCTATGGCTTCAAGCTTTGGAGGCACCAGTTCGGCCGACGCACGCAGCGATGATTGGGCAAGCGGAAGGAACAAAATAGCATACGCCAGCAATAGCACCACGGTGCCCTGGTACAGCGAGGGAGCCAGGCGAATGGCCATGAATACCAGCGCAAGCGCCACAACTACCCCTGGCAGTCCGTGGATGATGTAGGGCAGGCGATCCGCGAATTGGGCAAGTTTGCCTTTGTGGCGAATCGAAAGCAGCACCAGCGGTATGGCAAAAAGGCTGGTAAGTAAGGCACCTGATACCGATAGCGACACCGAGCCCACGATGGCAGGCCAAATATTGGCATAGCCTTGGCCGGCAGAGTGCCCGACTTTCAGCCAGTACACGACAATGCCCGTGGGTACGCCCAGCGCAAGGATCGCCAGCAGCACGAACCCAGCAAGCACCCAGTATTTCATTTTTCCCAGGCGCACTTGTGTTGCCGCGCGTGCGCTGCCGCGTCCTACCCGCGACACCCTCTTGCCGGCGCGCAGACGCATTTCGCCGTACGCCGCAGGCAGGCATAAGAGCATCAGTACGGCTGACTGTAAGGCGGCCGATGAACTGTCGAACTGTACTTCGTACGAGTCGAATATGGCCGTCGTAAAAGTCTGGACGCGCAGCATTGACAGCGCTCCGAATTCGGCCAGCATGTGCGTGAGCACCAGAAGGGCGCCACTGCCCAGTGCCGGCCTCAGTTGCGGTAGCACGGCATGGAAGAAACAGCGCCAGGGACCGTCGCCCAAAGACCGGGCCACGTCTTCAAAACCTGGGTCAGAGCCCCGCAGACCGGCCGCTACCGGAAGGTACACGAGTGGGTAGCTTGACAGGGACAGAATCAGGATGGCCCCCTGCATGCTTTGAAATATGGGGCTGACGGAAGACCACGCGTAGCCGGCCACGAACGCCGGCACTGCCAGCGGCAGCCCAGCCAGCACCCGCCAAAAACGCCGGCCCGGAAGATCGGTGCGCTCGACGCACCAGGCGACAGCCAGCCCAATCGTGCTAGCTACTACGGTTACGCTGACGGCCAGCACGATGGTGTTGGTGAGCAGCGTAAGGGTATAGGCGCGGAACAGCTCGGCGCCGATCCCTGTAGTGCCAGCCTGAGTAGCCCGCAGCACGACGTAAACCAGCGGCAAGGAAATCAGTAGGGCTGGGACAGCGGCCGAGCCGATGAACCAGATTGATGGCCCTGTTCGCCGTGTGCTGCGTTGGGTCATGGGGAAGAATCAGGCAAGTCCAGCTTCGCGTCGCAGTGCGAGGGCATCGGCCGCGTCGCCCAATTCGGCGGGGGTGATGTGTGGCGGATCAATCTGATCGAACGGCTTTAGCGCGAATGGCGACTGGACACCGGGACGCAGCGGATATTCAGCCGTTGTCGAAACGATGGTTTTTTGCCCTTCGGCGCTCACCATGAACGCCAGCAGCTTTTGAGCCAACGCCTGGTTTTTTGATGTTTTCAGGATGCCCGCCGCCGATACGGTGACCAGGGCACCCGGGTCCTGATGGCCGATGTGGTGTAGTGCGGCTTGCATGTTTGCGGCACCCACTTCCCTGGCAACGGCGAACCAGTAGTAGTCGTTGACCAACGCCGTCGCGATCTCGCCACGTTCGACTGCCCTCATGGCGGCCATATTTCCGTTATAAATGCGGCCGTATTTTTTAAGACCCTTGAGCCATTCCAGAGCTGCGGGCCGGCCCTTCAGGAGTTTGATGGCGATGATCTGTTCCTGGAATGCACCGCTTGTAGGTACAAAGGCAACCTTGTCCTGCCATTTGGCTGTGGCGAAATCCAGTACTGATGGTGGTAAGTCACTTTCCTTGACCATTTTCTTGTTGTAGGCGACGACTCGGCATCGCGCCGTAATGCCTGTCCACGTGCCGTCTTTGGCGGTGTAGCCGGGCAGTACCTGCTTCAGACTTTCGGGGTTGACGGGCGCCAGCAGGCCTTTTTCGGCGAGCTTGACCACCGGGGCGCTTTCTTCGGAGTAGAAGACATCAGCGGGCGAGCGCCCACCTTCTTCGATGATCTGATTGGCAAGCTGCGCGCTGCCGCCCTTGCGGATCTCTACCTTGATTCCGGTTGCCTTGGTGAAGGCGTCGACCATATTCGTGGTGATCTGGGCGTGCTGTCCGCTGTACAGCGTTAGAGTCTGCTGCTGGGCTTGTGCCAGCCGCATGATTTGCGAGCCGAATATGGCTGATGATCCCAACACTATTCCGTTACGCAGCAGCGTGCGGCGATCGAATTTAACCATAATGGAAAGAACTCCTGAATGAGGGCCAGAGCCACAACGCGACCCCACGCAGATCTACGTTGCAGGGCGCTGTCGCGTTGTCGGCTTCGTGGAGGCCACGGTAAAAGGACAAGAATTATAGAGAATGCTTATTTTATTACAAATAAGAATTATTATCTTTACGAAATTTGTAATCGCTGTTCCTTTGCCCAGCCTTTCTTCATTATTTTTTAGCCGCGCTGTGTGTGCTGGATGGAAGCTTGCGCAATTGCGCAGACAAAGAGGGCTGGTGTGATCGGCAACCAGCCCCCTGGGGTACGTTTTTGGCGCTTGAAAGACTGCCTGTATGTCAATGGTACAGACAGCGGCATGTCGATGATAGCAACAGCGCCGTCAATGATGCTGCCACATCGTTCCCTGAACGTAGGTGGGTGTATGCGCGAAGGCCGGTGGAGGGGTCCACAGCACCGCCACGTACCACGCCGACCAGGCCATGATGGCGAGGAATAGTACCCAGAGCCATACAGGTATTGGCGACGGTGACTCAGCACGCCGCGGCTCGAAAGGCTCTTCGGCCTCGAACGCATTCACCATGAAATTAAGCTTGCCATGCACGATTGCGTCCGCATGTATGCCTGTCAGTGTGATGCCCGGGCCATTGCGCACCTGGAATGGCACTTCGCGCGTTCCGGTGCGTCCGCTGTGGCTGCGCGCTTCTATACGGAGGTTGTGTTGTCCGTCCGGCAGCCCGAAGGTGTCGAGGTTGACGGTCACGGGCGGCTCGTAGTCGGCGATGGGCTCGGAGTCGTTGTCGAGATAGATGCGTATGCGGTGTTCTGTCATGATGTTCAAACCTTTACCGGTCGTCACGCAATATGCGGTATTTCGGGTGATCTTTGTTTTTCTCGCCCGGGTGGATGATCATTACAATGGCTGCGACGAAACAGGCCAGTGCCCCCAGCCCCGTAATTCCGATCAGCAGCGCATTGCCTAGTAGCGGTCCTGCAAAATGGTGCATGATTAGTACTCCTTTACTTCTTGGCGCGAACTGCCGCCACGTCCTTCGCTGTTATGGTTGGTCCATGGTTGCCCCAGGACGTGCGCTCATGGTCGATGATGTCGGCAATATCGGCATCGGACAGCTGGGGCCCGAATGCGGGCATTTGCGCCGCGTACGTGGTGCCGCTAATGGCCTTGCCATGCAAGCCGTGTAGTACCACGGTGATGTGCTCGGTGGGATCGGTGGCGTTTACGACGGCATTGCCCGCCAATGAGGGGAACACGCCCGGTACGCCCGCGCCCTGTGCGCCGTGGCAGGCTGCGCAGTTGGCGGCGAAAAGGTTAGAGCCATGGGCCGCATCGAATGCTACGGCCTGCCCCGCCGTTGCGGGCGCCGGGGCGCCGGGCGCCGGCGTTGCTGCCGCTACGGCGGGTGCCGCAGGCTCGGCGCCTTGGGCCTGTGAGTTGGGCAGCGGAGCCTGCTTGAGCGACATCAGGTAAGCAATAAGCGCTTGGGCGTCGGGGCTTGGGACAACCACGCCGTGGGCCGGCGCGTAGGCCTTTGGCAGTGGCACAGCCTGCACGCCCTTGGGCGCCTTGTCCACGACGTCGAATAGCCACGGGAATGATGGCATGACCGACTGCGGTACGACGGCGCGTGGGTCGTAAAGGTGGATGTACTGCCAGACGTCGCTGGGTTGACGCATTCCGATATTGGTAAGGTCGGGGCCAGTGCGCTCAGATCCCAGCAGCTCTGGCGTACTGAATGCAAAGTCGCCTGGCGCTGAAGGACGTCCGAAGACTTTGTCGGCATCCAGCGGTCGAACCTGCTGGGTGTGGCAGTAAGCGCAGCCTTCGCTGATGTACACCTCGCGACCGTGCGCTTCGAGTTCAGTCAGTTGCTTCACGCCCGGTCCGGGCGGCACGGCCGAAAGTTCTATGCCCGGCAGGATGGCCATCAGCACGGAAAGTACCGCATACATGAGTGTCGAGCCGCCGGCAATGGCAAGTAGTTTGTTCATTTGCTTAGGCTCCTACTACGACTGGGCTGGGTCGTTGTCCCACAATGGACGGACGTTTGTACGTCATGACCCATACGTTCCATGCAAATACCAAGTGGCTCAGGAACATGAGTGAGCCGCCGATCGAGCGCCATAGCCAGTATGGACCCATGTCGACCACAGACTGGATGAACGGCGCCTTATGAATCCAGTCCAGCCCTTGTATTGTGCCGCCAATGGAAAGTGCTGTCACATAGACCACCATGCCCACCGTAGCAAGCCAGAAGTGGATGCCCATGAGCAGGTTATTGGGTTCTTTGCCAGTGGCGCGAGGGAGCAACGCGTAAATGCCGCCCCAGATGGCGAACGTGACGAAGCCGTACATGGTCAGGTGGGAATGGCCAACGGTGTAGTTGGTGAAGTGCCAGACTTCCTGCAATGAACGGAAGGCCTCGACAGTACCTTGGGTGGACCCAAGCAGGTAACCCAGCACACCGACCAGGATGAACATGGCCGAAGTGCGGTTCAGGCGTTCCGGGCGTCCGCGCATGGTCAGCAGGTAGTTGGCGCTGCCGCCCCAGACGGGCACCAGCATGGCAACGCTGGCAACGATGGCCGTTGTTTGCAGCCACCATGGCAGAGGGCTGAACAGAAAATGATGCGCCCCCAGCAATGGGTAGAACGCAAGATTGGTCCAGAACGCGAAAATGCCCAGTGAATAGGAATAAATGGGCCGGTTCATGACCTTGGGCAGCGCGTAGTAGAACACGCCCAGCGACAGCGGCGTGAACCACATGCCGACGGCGTTGTGCATGTAGTAGCCCTGTACGGCGACCTGCCCGAGGCCGTATTGGTACCACGGTACCAGCGTGACTCCGACAATGATGATGGTCCAGAGCGTGCCGCCTATGGTGTACCAGTTGGAAAGGTAAATATCCTTGCCTTCACGCCGCGCGACGGTCACGATCATGTTCCATGCGGCGGTGACGAGGCCGGCGGCAAGTATCACGCGGACCCACCAGGCCCATTCGCGATATTCTTGTGCGCCGTTGTTGTAGCCAAGTTCCAGCGCCACGGTGCCGATGATGGCGGCGATATTGAGCAGCGCCAGCGTTACCCAGGCAAGCTTCACGCTGTAAAGACGTACGCCCGAGCTTTTTGCCGCAATGTACAGGGCAAGGCCGATGAGCGCTGGACTGGCCCATGCGTAGAACGTGTCGTTGGTGTGGATGGGGCGCAATCGCCCAAAGGCAAGAGAAGAGCTGGTAGCCAATTCAGGATAGACGAGCTTGAATGCAATGAGAACGCCAACTGCTGTGGCGAACACCAGCCAGATTGTCGAGCATATGGTGTAAACGCTGAAAACGTGCGCGAGCTCGTCTTGCTCTTCGGCCGGTCGCACTGGCTGAGAAATAACAGAAACGGCTTCTGTAGCCATAATCACCTTCCTGGGGTACCTGTGTCCCCTGTATCACTTGAATGATCGCGCCATTTACAACTGTGTTCCAACGTCGGCGGATGGGCAGGTTTAGATTGACGCCAGAAAGTTTTGACACGACAGCCTCTTTGCTGCGGCTAAGAGGCCTCTGTAAATATACTACTCTCCCTCCACTTGCCGCTAACTGAATGTCCACAGTTGCGATGTCTGTATTTGATCATTTGCTGAAACCTGAGCCACGCTGTGGTCGAACGGGCAAACAGGCCGGATGACGTTTCTTTTTACCCTTCGCAAGGCGGGGTGATCCAGGTTCCAGCGGGCAGTCGCAAGCGTCTGCGGGCCGTGATCGGAGTAATCTGTTGAAGTGTCGATTGAGGACGGATTTTTGATTCGGAATGTATTCCGGGGCGTTACGGATGGCTGATGTTTCTGCAAGTTTTGTGAATGATCTAAAAAATTCAAGACGTCGTGAACACCTTGTGTGGCTGCTTGCGGCAATAGCTTTTCTTATTTTTTTCCAGGGTTATATGATCGCGCCGTTGATCCCGAGGCTGGCAACGGTGTTCGGAGTTTCGGTGCAGACGATGGGCCTGGCCGTGCCGGCCTATCTCATTGCCTACGGCGTGGGAACGTTGTTTTACGGGCCGGTGTCGGATCGCCGCGGTCGGCGTCCCGTCATCGTGGCAACGCTCGTCTTGTTCATTGTCCTGACGGCGCTGACCAGTTTGGCGAGTTCCTCCACGCAATTGACCCTGCTGCGTTTGGCAACGGGGCTTGGGGCTGGGGGTATCGTGCCACTGGGCGTAATGATTGTCGGCGACCTCTTTCCCTATGCTGAGCGCGGCAGGCCAATTGGATGGCTGTTTGGCGCCATGGCAGGTGGGATGGCCGGAGGTTCGGTTGCAGGCGTCCTGCTGGAGCCGCTTGTCTCATGGCAAGGGCTGTTTTTCGGCGTGGCGGCGGTCACGATCGTTGCCTTTGTTGGGCTGCTGCAATATGTGTCCTTGCTGGGCAATCGCCGTAGTGCGATCAGGAAGCCGCTGGGCGAGATAGTCGTGGGCTACTGGAGCCTGCTGGGCACGGTGCGCGGACGTCGGACGTACGGCTATGTATTCCTGAATGCGCTCTTTCATTCGGGCGTATTCACGTGGCTTGGCGTCTATTTTTCCCGGCGTTATGGGGTCGGTGAGATTGGCATCGGGCTGGCGTTGCTGGGCTATGGAATCCCCGGCTTTCTGTTTGGCCCGGCCATTGGTCGTCTGGCCGATCGGCTTGGCCGCAGCCGTCTTATTCCCGCAGGGCTGATCCTGGCCGGAATCAGTGCTGCGGCACTGACGCTACCCATCCACATTGCCATGGCGCCGGTGCTGGTCACGTTGTTGTCGCTCGGGTACGACCTTACCCAGCCACTGCTGGCCGGAATTGTGACTGACCTTGGGCCGCAGCGTGGTCAGGCGGTGGGGCTTATGGCGTTCATCTTGTTTGTCGGATTTGGGGTGGGCAGCCTGGTCTTTGGAGCCATGCTGCCGTTGGGCATTGAGGTGGATCTGGTTATTTTTGGGTGTGCTGCGGTTTTGCTGGGCCTTCTCGCGCTGGTTCTGTTTCGCGGCGAGACGCGTCGGTGACGCGTGCTTGTGACACGCCGCGCATGATGGCATTATCTGCACTCGAACTGGAGGAGATACGACCGTGGCATACGATGCGATAGTCATAGGGGCGGGGCACAACGGTTTGGCGGCGGCGGTGCACCTGTCGGCCAGGGGCTGGAAGGTGGCTGTGGTTGAGGCCCGGGCAGAACCTGGTGGTGCTGTGAAGACCCAGGAGCTCACGCTACCTGGGTTCAAGCACGATTGGGGCGCCATGAACCTGTCCATGTTCGCTGGTTCGGCATTCCATGCCCGATACAAGAAGGAACTCGCGGATCAGGGGCTGGGGTTTCTGCCCGCACCGCATTGTTTTGCCAGTGTGTTTCGCGACGGAGGCCATCTTGGTGTTGGGGTGAACGTCGAGCAGACCGTCGCGGGCATACGAAAGTTGTCCGGCCACGATGCCGATGCCTGGCTTGGGATGCTGGCCGATTTCAAGGAAACTGCGCCGCACATCTTTGGGATTCTGGGGGCTCCTATGCCTTCCTGGCGGACGGCCGGGGCGCTGTGGCGCGCCTGGCGTCAGTTGGGTAGGGCGGGTGTGTATCGCCTGGTGCGTCTCATGGTTTCGTCGCCACGCGATTTTCTTACTGCCAATTTTGAAAATGACAAGGTCAGGGCGTTGATGGCGACGTGGGGAATGCATGTGGACTTTGCCCCCGATGCGGCGGGCGGAGCGCTGTTCCCCTACCTGGAGTCCATGGGCAATCAGGCGTTTGGCATGGTTATCGGACAGGGTGGTGCCAACACTATTATCAACGCCATGGTTGGCCTTCTCAAGGCCAACGGCGGCGAGCTTTTGCTGGATTCGCCGGTCAAGGCCATTGGCATCGGCAATGGGGCTGCGACGGGGGTGTCTTTGGCCGACGGCCGTACCCTCACCGCACGGCGTGCGGTGATTGCCAACGTACATCCGGCGCTGGTGTTTGGCGGGTTGGTGCCTGCGGGCAAGGCGCCGCGTGCGTTCGAGTCCAAAGTGCAGGCGTTCCGCCCTGGTCTGGGCACTATGATGATTCATCTGGCGTTAAGCAGTCTGCCAGACTGGAGTGCGTCCGCCGAGCTTGGCCAGTACGCGTACATTCATATTGCTCCCGATCTTGCAATGATGTCGCGTGTATATGCTGAGGCGGCCGACGGCCTGCTGCCTGCCGAGCCAGTGCTTATCGTTGGTCAGCCTACGGCAATTGACCCATCGCGCGCACCTGACGGGCGGCACATATTGTGGGTGCAGGTGCGCCTTCTGCCAGCACAGATCAGCGGCGATACGCTGGGCCGCATTGGCGCCAAAGACTGGGATGGTGCCCGTGAGGCGTACGCTGACCGCGTGCTGGATATTATCGAGGGTTACGCGCCCGGCCTGCGGCAAAAAATTCTGGCACGGCGTGTGTTTTCGCCTCTGGACCTTGAACGTGAAGATCCAAACCTCGTAGGGGGTGACAGCATTTCGGGCAGTCATCACCTGGACCAGAATTTCATTTTCAGACCCGTCGCAGGCTATTCGCGCTATCGCACCCCGGTCAAATCCCTGTATCTGTGTGGGGCGTCGACCTGGCCCGGAGCTGGCACAGGTGCGGGTTCGGGCTTCATGCTGGCCAGCATGCTGGCGAAATAGGCTCGGAGTGAAATCCGGTGAATGGTGGTACTAGTGGCGGCTCACTGTGGTCTGCTGAGCTAAACTGTATTTTTTCCGTGCGGGGCCGTATTGGTGACTGACGAAGAACGTTTCATAGACCTTGAAATCAAGCTGACGCGCCAGGAGGACTTGACCCAGGAATTGAGTCTGGCGGTCTACCGGCAGCAGAAGCAGCTTGATGACCTACAGACCCTGTGCAAGCTTATGGCAAGGCGTCTGGGCGAGGCGCCGGGTGGTGGCGACCCGTACACACACGAAAAACCACCGCATTATTGATGCCCGGCAAAGCGTTGTTATACCGCATGGCATCCGGATCGCTGGTGTCTGGATGTCTGGAGTCTGGGTGTCGGTGCCGGGGTAGGCGAAACGGGGCAGAACATGAGGCGGGTTATGCGTTGTTGCACAGAATATCGGGCCGCTGAAAGTGACTGAGAAAAGGGGAAGAGCCATGCGCAGTGACGAGCTGACGGACGAGCAGCTTGGGGCCATGCGCGCCAGGCTTACGGCCAGTGTGCCGTATCGGATTGCCTTCGAAGATGAAGCCTTCATGACGAGTGCGGCGTTGCGCCCCGTGCGGCTGCAGCTCGAGTTGCTCAAGCCTGAGCACTATCTGCATCATTACCGAGTGGATTCCACTGTTGTGCTGTTTGGCAGCGCGCGCATGGTTTCGCGCGCCGTGGCGCTGAAGGAACTGGAGCGCGCCGAACAGCGGGCGCGCACGCAGCCCGAGGATGAACAGATGGCACAAGAGTTGAGGAGGGCACGCAAGCGTATTGAGTACTCGCGCTATTACGAAGAGGCCAGGCGTTTTTCCTCCTTGATCTCGCAGCGCTTTCAGCGCGACAGCCCTTGCCATTTCGTTGTCGTGACGGGCGGGGGGCCCGGCATCATGGAGGCGGGCAACCGCGGGGCCTATGACGTAGGTGCGATGAGCGTTGGTCTCAACATTACGTTGCAGCGCGAGCAGGAACCCAATCCCTATATCAGCCCCGAATTGTGTTTTCACTTTCATTATTTCGCGTTGCGCAAAATGCATTTCATGATGCGCGCACGTGCTCTGGTGGCGTTTCCCGGAGGCTTCGGTACCCTGGACGAGCTGTACGAAGCGCTGACGTTGACACAGACTCAAAAAGTGGACCCGATGCCGATCGTGCTGGTCGGAAAAGAGTTCTGGTCAAAAGCAATAAATATCGATTTCCTGATAGAAGAAGGCATGATCAGCGCCAGGGACAAAGATTTGATGACAATTGTCGAAACGGCGGAAGAAATCGTGGAAATTCTCGAACGGTTTTATCCGAACGACAGTGAGGGCCGCTGTTCATAGCAGCCAGCAGATAGATCGGGTTAATTTATGCAAGATACCAAAGCGGCGTCCTGGGGCGAACTGCTATCGGGGCGCAATGGGTTGCGTTCGATCGCTCTGGCGGGCGGCGTTGCCCTTCATGCGGTCAATGTCTACATCGCCACGACCATACTGCCGTCAGTCGTCGAGGATATTGGCGGACTGGAGTATTACGCCTGGAACACGACTCTCTTCGTGGTCGCGTCCATCCTTGGCTCGGCGCTGTCGCCCAAGGCTACGTACAAATTTGGCCCCAGACGGGCATTCCTGGTGGCCATTTTCCTGTTTGCGCTAGGCACCGCGGCGTGCGCGGCAGCGCCCACCATGGGCTGGATGCTGGTCGGGCGGACGGGGCAGGGGTTTGGCGGTGGATTGTTGCTGGGCCTTAGTTATTCGGCCATCTGCCTTGTATTTGAAGAAAGGTTGTGGCCACTGGCCACGGGTCTGACATCCAGCATGTGGGGCGTGGCGACCTTGGCAGGGCCGGCCATTGGCGGGATTTTTGCCGAGACTGGCCATTGGCGCTGGGCGTTCTGGGCTGTTTTGCCGGCTTGTGCAGGCTTGTTCTGGCTGATAACAACGCAGATAGCCGTCAAGCCGTCTCAGCCTCGCGTTGCGGTGAAGGTTCCGATGATCCAGATCGCGCTGCTTGTGGTGTCGGTGCTGGTCATGTCGGTGGCCAGCCTGTCGTACAGTGTGTTCTGGAACGGGTTGGGGATAGCGTTGGGGCTGCTCATCGGACTGGGAGTGGCTCGGGCTGATAAGGCCGCGTCGGTGCGTCTTATGCCAACCGGTGGGTACGCGTTAAAGGGTGGCATGGGAAGCCTGTATATCTGCGTCTGTCTGTTGAGCATTGGTATTACCGTTGAAGTCTTTGTCCCTTATTTTCTGCAGACCATTCATGGCTACGCGCCCCTGATTGCCGGCTATATGACGGCGTTGATGTCGTTGGGGTGGACGCTGGGCTCGCTCGCCAGTTCAAGCCGTGGCCACGTGGCCGCGCACTGGCTGCTGCGAGCCGGACCATGGGTATCGGCAGTGGCACTTGCAATACTCGCAGTGTTGGTGCCACTGTCCGGTTTGAATATCAACGGTGATGCCGTCTGGTGGCTGTCGTTGCCGCTGCTGGGTGTGGGTGTCGGAATAGGCATATGCTGGCCTCATTTGTTGACGCGGATATTCAAGGCATCACCGGCCGGCGAACAAAACCTCGCATCGTCGGCGATCATCACGGTCCAGCTCTATGCCATGGCGCTGGGTGCCACGCTGGGCGGCATGGTGGCCAATGCCGCCGGCTTTACCGAGCCTGGCGGGCTGCAGGGTGCACGGGCCGCCGCATTGGCCCTGTTTGTTGTGTTTGCGTTTTTCCCGGCCGTGGCGGCGCTGTTCATGAACAGCATCACGCGTTCGGGGAAGGTGACCACGCAGCAATCAGCACCCGTATAGCAGTGGGGCGCCACGCCGGTGCTGCGGGCCGCTCGTGACAGGCCGTCCTGGGTGGACGGGCGTCAAACGGCCTTGGGCAGGCGGAAGCGCTCGGGGTCGGGGCCGTGGCGGGCGTTGGGATCGTGCAGGGCGCCGATAGCGGCCATGTCGTCATCATCGAGCGTGAAATCGTAGATGGCGAAATTTTCTTTGATACGGCTGGGAGTGACAGACTTCGGGATCACCATGTTTCCCAGTTGCGTGTGCCAGCGCACGATTACCTGTGCCACGGTGCGCCCGTGTTTGTGTGCGATGGCCGTGAGGGTGGGATCGTCCCAGAGCAGGCCGTTGCCCAGCGGGCTCCAAGATTCGGTGATGATGCCCTTTTCCGCGTGGTATTCACGCAGTTCCGGCTGCTGGAACCGCGGGTTGAGTTCTATCTGGTTGAGCACGGGCAGCACGCCGGTCTGGTCAAGCAGATTCTGCAAATGTGAGATGTTGAAGTTGCATACGCCTATCGATTTGACGCGTCCTTCGCTTCGCAGCCGTATCAGCGCTTTCCAGGTCTGCACGTACAAGCCTATTTTGGGTGCGGGCCAGTGGATCAGGTACATGTCCAGATAGTCCAGCCCGAGCTTTTGCATGCTTTCGTCGAATGCCGCCAGAGTTTCGTCGTATCCGTGACGGTCGTTCCATACTTTGGTGGCGATGAAGAGCTCGCTGCGGTCGATGCCGCAGTGCCTGATACCATCGCCCACACCGGTTTCGTTGCCGTATATGGCGGCAGTATCGATAAGGCGGTAGCCGACTTCCACGGCAGTCTTGATGGTGGCGGCAACGATATCGTTGTCGATTTGCCAGACGCCAAAGCCCAGCTGCGGTACGCTATTGCCGTCGTGAAATGTAATAGGATGCTGAATATTGGCCATGGTGCTCTCCAAAATCCCCGAGAAGGGTATGCTGATTGTTGTGCAACCCCCGTGGCTTGTGTTATTGAATTGACTGGTTTGATTATACGTATGTTGTGATAAGCCTTCGTACCGCCGTGGTTGACGCGGGGTGGTGGCCCGAGGGGCGACGATTTCAGGAGAAGAAAATGAGTGTGCACACCGACGTGAAACGTATCAGCGTGCCGCAGTTGATGGCTTGCAAGGGACAGAGGAAAATAGCGTCTCTTACTGCATATAACGCACCGATTGCTCGCCTGCTGGACGACTATCTTGATATGATCCTGGTTGGTGACTCGACGGCCATGGTGGGGTATGCGCTGCCCAACACACTTACCATTACGGCCAGGCAAATGGCTTTTCATGCCGCGGCGGTGGTGCGTGCCACACAGCACGCCTGCGTTATCGTGGATATGCCGTTTGGCAGCTACCAGGAGTCGCCGGAACAGGCCTTTCGCAACTGCAGCATGGCCATGAGCAGCAGTGGCGCCGATGGCATCAAGATGGAGGGCGGTGCCGCGCTGGCGCCGACCGTTCGATTCCTGGTTGATCGCGGCATTCCTGTGCTGGCACATGTCGGCCTGATGCCCCAGTACGTGAATACAATGGGCGGGTTCAAGGCGCAAGGTACAACATCGGAAGCGGCCGAACGCATTTTGAAGGACGCCGTCGCACACGAGCAGGCTGGCGCTTTTGGCGTGGTAGTTGAAGGCGTAGTGGAAGATCTCGCGCGCGAGATTACTGCGCGGCTGTCCATCCCCACGATTGGAATCGGTGCGTCACCGGATTGCGACGGACAGGTACTGGTCACCGAAGATATCCTGGGGCTGACCGGCACCCGTATTCCCAAATTCGCCCGGCAGTTTGCCGATGTCGGTGCGGTCATACGCGGCGCTGTCGAAGAGTACGCCAGGGGCGTGCGCGAAGGGTCTTTTCCGACCATGGACAATTGCTTTGGCGTGAAGAAAAAATAGTAGTGGCGAATGAGCCCGATGAAGACGAGCGGCAGGGTAGTGGACAATTGCGTCAGTGTGACGAGGTGGCTGTAGCCATTACAAGGAAACAAGCGTGGAGCAGATCAACGCGGCGGTTGTGTTAGTGGGCGTACTGGTTCTGGCCGGTGTATTGGCGGTGGTGCTGCTGCTCCTGTACAGAAAGATGGCTTCCAGCATGCGCTCCGAGCTGGATGCGGGTCGGGCTTTGGCCGCACGGCAAAACGAGGAAGAGTCCAGGCTGCGGGCGCAGCTTGACCAGGCTTTGGCACGGTGCACCGTGCTGGATGACCAGAAAGACGAGGCCGATCGGGAACGGGTTCGATTCGAATCCGACGTGGGTGGATTGCGTGAGCGGTTGCAGGAGATGCAGGAGCGTCTGGCTGGGCGCGAGCGTGAACTGCAGGAGGCGGGCGTCAAGCTTGCCGATCTTGACCGGCAGTTCACGGCGTTGCAGGTTACGCACAACGAGAAACTCGCCAATTTTGAAGAGATCAAGCAGTCGCTTGAACAGTCGAGGCTGGTCCTGAAGACTGAGTTCCAGAATCTGGCTAACGAGATCCTTGAAGAAAAAGGCAAGACCTTCGCGCAGACCAGCCAGGTATCGCTCGATGCCATGCTCAAACCGTTTCGCGAGCAAATTCAGGGTTTTCAGCAACGTATTAATCAGGTTCACGATGAAGCTGTCAAGGGCAATGTGTCGTTGGGCGCCGAGATAAAGCAGGTGCTTGCCATAGGCATGAAAATGAGTGCAGAGGCGAGCACCCTCACAACGGCGCTCAAGGGCGACAAGAAGTCCACCGGGAGCTGGGGCGAGGTGCAGCTGGAAAGAACGCTGCAATTGGCCGGGCTTGTCAAGGGTGACCATTATGAGCCGCAGGCGCGCTTCAAGGATGACCAGGGCAACGCGCGTCAGCCCGACTTTGTCGTGAAGCTGCCGGACCAAAAGCACATGGTCATCGACAGCAAGGTGTCGCTGATTGATTACGACCGGGCCATTGCCGCCGAAACCGATGCCGAGGTTCAGGCCGCGCTGGATGCGCATGTCAGGGCGGTGAGAAACCACATCGACGATTTGTCGAAAAAGGACTACACCAATCTTATCGGCATGCGCAGCCCCAGTTTTGTGCTTATGTTTATGCCCATTGAACCGGCCTATATCGAGGCCCTGAAGCACAATCGGGAGCTGTTCGACTACGGCTATCAGCGCAATGTCATTCTGGTGTCTCACACCACCCTCATGCCGATCCTGAAAACGGTCGCCAACTTGTGGATGACGGCGCGTAGCAACGAGCAGGCCTACGAGCTCAGCACCCGCGCTGGTGAAATCTATAATCAGGTGGTGGTGGTCGCCGAGAACCTGAAAAAACTCGGAGACACCCTGAGTTCCGCCAGCAATCATTACAACCACACGGTGACGTCGCTGGCCGGTAAGCAAGGCCTGTATGGCAAGACGGTGCGTTTCAACGAGTTGTCGTCCAAGGCCAATAAGACCATGCCGCCGCTCGAACCACTGCATCGGGATGTAGATACCGAAAAACTTGAATTGATTGTTGGGCCTGAGGTTGTGCGCCGCCTTGAGGTAGATGAGGGTTCTGACAGCGAGTGACCGGCAGTTTTTGCCGTCGGGCTTAGTTTGCGACGGCAGTCACGGGGTTGGAGCCTGCCACGCGTATGCAATCCCGCCCGGCCTTTTTGGCTGCGTAAAGCGCCATGTCGGCAAGGTGCAGCACAGCATCCATGTCGTCGGTATGCAGCGGATAGTGGGCGATGCCCAGCGAAATCGTGATTCGGTCGGTTTCCGCGATGATCATCCGCTCGATGTTTTGGCGCAGGCGCTCGGCGAATGTAATGGCGGCATCCAGCGTCGTGTCAGGAAGCAGGACCACGAATTCTTCGCCCCCCAGACGCGCGGCCAGATCGGTTTCCCTGGCCGTTTCTCGGGTGATGGAGGCCACAGCCTTCAGAGCGTCGTCGCCTTTGGCGTGGCCGTGAGTGTCGTTGACGTTTTTGAAGTGGTCGATGTCGAACATGACGACGGCAAGCGGTCCGTCGTCCTGCTTCAGGTCTGCCAGGGCCGACTCCAGGCCACGTCGGTTGACCAGATTGGTGAGGGGGTCGGTTTCTGTTTCGCGATGCAGGCGGCGTATGCGTGTGGTGACGGCGGAGAAACCCGTGAGCAGCGCCTTGCGGATGAGTGCAGCCTCGAAGTACCAGCCTTTAATGTAGCGAATGCGGTTGAAGCTTGCGCGGTTGTCGATATGTGAGGCCACTTCGGCCAGTTCGCGCAAAGGACGCGCAATCAGCTTCGCCAGCCACCATATGCCCAACAGGCTGAGCAATATGACGGGCAGTGAATAATAAAGGGTGCGCCATAGCAGGCTGCGTAGCCCCGCTATGGCGACCTTGGCGGGACGCTGGACGATTACCGCCCATCCGGCTGCCATGATTGGCGCGTAGCCCGCGAGCATTTCGACGCCTCTTGAGTTGGTCACGAGCATGGAACCATGCTCGCCGTGCAGGGCAGCTCGCACGGCGGGGTTATTTTGGTAAGTTGTTCCAACCCGGCTTTTGTCGGGGTGGTAAATGATCAGTCCGTGCTGGCCTACGACGAATGTATACGAACCGTTGTTATAGAAGTGTTCTCCCAATATGGTTTGCAGAGTGTTGGGCTGATGCAGGTACATGGTGCCGCCCACAAAGCCCTTGTAGTTGCCGCCTTCGTCGTAGACCGGCTGTGACAGCAGAATGAGCCATCGGCCCGATGGCGCCAGGATGGGCTCGCTGATGAGCGGTTTTCTAATGGAGAGTGCCTCAAGCGAAGGTCGGCTCACAAGCGTGGTTCCCTTGAGCCTGTCCGAGGCAGGAATCGCCGCCAGCACAAGACCGGAGGCATTACTGTAGAAAAGTGAGTTGAAGCGGGGCGTTATGCGCGCGGTGTGCTCGAGTTCGTTTTGGAACGTTTCGAGGTTGTTTGCGCCTGCCTTTATCTCCGTCGCGGTGGCGTTCAGCGCCCGCCGCGATTGATGAATGTAGGAGTCGGTGATCTGGGCGAGTTTCTGGGCGTATACCCGGTTAACGCTCAACGTGTTTTGCAGCAGGGTTTCCCTCTGTACCTGGTACGAAGCGAACAGGCTGTTGGCTAGCGCCAGGAGGACAAAAAACAGGCACATCCAAAGGATGAGGCGCCTGAGGTCTATACGGAATAGTCTTTTGTTCATTAACCGTCAGTGAGCCGTGGCGATTGTATGTGCGGGATAAAACGCACAGATTATAGGCCATAAGACAAATTGTTACACAATTCCTCGTATTGCGACAGTCGACACGGACGCGTTGTTGGAACGTGGAAGGTTTACGATGGTGGCGAGGCCGGTGGACAAGGCCTTACCGCGAGGAGATGCCCGGTGGTTATCGAAAATAATGAGTGCAATGAGCAGGTTGAGGAATACACGGACTGACGGGCCTGAAAATGCGCCGGCACGTTGTCCGCCGCTTCCGGTGTGCCATGGTGTGGCACCCAGCCGTGTTTATTTGCCAGATGGGCCGTGGGTCACCGTGCTGGAGTTTCTGGTCGAACGCTTTCGCTTCATGGAGCCGCAGATCCTGCGCGAACGTCTGGAACTGGGTGTGATTGTGGATGGTGCCGGCACGTCCCAGCGCGTTGATACACCGTATCGGGCCCGGCAATGGCTGTGGTATTACCGCGACGTGCCGCATGAAGTGCCCGTGCCATTTGATCTGGACATTCTATTTCGGGACGAACATCTTGTGGTGGTGGACAAGCCGCATTTTCTGGCCAGTACACCGGGTGGGCGATATGTCCGTGAAACCGCGTTGACGCGCCTGCGCGACCAGTTGAACCTGCCCTTGTTGTGCCCGATCCATCGCCTTGATCGCGAGACGGCGGGCGTCATGATGTTTTGCGTGGCCCCTGCGAGCCGCGCGGCATACCAGACACTGTTTCAGTATCATCGGGTGGCCAAGGAATACGAAGCCGTCGCGCCGTGGCACGACGATCTGATGTTGCCGTGCGTGCATCGTAGTCGCCTGCAAACTGCACAGCCTCACTTTATGGTGCGTGAAATGGCCGGCGAACCCAATAGTGAAACGCGCATCGAATTGGTACAACGGATGGGGACCCTTGCGCGCTATCGCCTCTTGCCGCGTACCGGCCGCAAGCATCAGCTACGGGTTCACCTGAGCGCCCTGGGTATACCCATTTGCAACGACCCGTTTTATCCAGTACCGCGGGCACGCCGTGAAGATGACGACTACGAACATCCGCTGCAACTGCTGGCGCGTGCCATCGAATTCGACGATCCGTTCAGCGGATCGAGGCGCCGCTTTGAAAGCCGGCGCAGGTTGGCGTTATAGCCCTGCCACAGATGCGCCCTAAATATCCAGGCGCGATAAACAGCTAACGATTAAGTAGTTCACTTGCAGTGCGTTGCGGGGGAAACTTGAGTCCTGAATTCGCTTGTGGCGAAGGCCTGCTGGCTTTCGCGTCGTTCAATGCGAAAGTTTTTTTGCGGCACACCCGATGTCAACCACAATCACTCCAAGCCCCGAAGCCAGCCAGCAATGGGCGGCTTTACAGAACCGCCTTGCGGACATCTCCACCCGACACCCCGATGCGGTTTTTGCGTCGTCGCTTGGCGCCGAGGACATGCTGCTGGCGCATGCCATCTTTCAGGCGCATTTGCCCATCACGGTATTCACGCTGGATACGGGCCGCCTGCATCCCGAGACGCTGGGCATGGTGGACAAGGTGCTCGAACGCTATGGCATTGCCATACAGGTGGTGCACCCCGACCCAGTTGCGGTTCGACGGCATGTGGCGGCACATGGAAGCTTCGCCTTCTACGAAAGTGTCGAACTGCGTAAGGAATGCTGCGGCATTCGCAAGGTTGAGCCTCTGCGTCGCACGCTGGCTGGGCACTCGGCGTGGTTGACGGGGCAGCATCGCGATCAGTCAGTCACGCGGCGTCAATTGGCCGACTCCGAATACGATGCGGTGTTCGGCCTGCAAAAGTACAACCCCCTGGCCAGCTGGTCTGGTGAACAGGTTTGGGCCATCATTCGCGCGTACGACATTCCTTATAACCCACTGCACGATCAGGGCTACCCATCGATTGGGTGCGAGCCGTGCACACGAGCCGTCCGTCCCGGCGAGGATCCCCGCGCTGGCCGCTGGTGGTGGGAACAATCATCGTCGAAGGAATGTGGCCTACATGAAGGCAATCTGGAAAAAGTGCCCGGTGTTGTGGCGCGCTAGTGTTCTGTCTGGTTAGTTTGATCACTTAGATTCGGATGCATGGGCTTGTCAGGCAAGGCGCAAGCCGCAGCGATAGCCGTAGCTATCGCGAGGATTTACAACGCCGCATGGCGAGCCCAGGCGCCGAAGTTAAGGATCCGAATTAGCCAGACAGGACACTAGGTCAATGTATTGTTCCGCGGGCACGCCCGCGAACCAACGGTCTGAATCGGTTTTCAAGGTGAAACATGGGTGAAATTTCTTCGCGGACGCATCTGGATTGGCTCGAGTCCGAAGCCATTTATATTTTGCGCGAGGTGGCGGCCGAGTGTGAAAGGCCGGTGTTGTTGTTTTCGGGTGGCAAGGATTCGGTGGTGCTGCTGCGGCTGGCGCAGAAGGCGTTTCGCCCCGCGGCATTCCCGTTCCCGCTCATGCATATCGATACGGGCCATAATTTTGACGAAGTCATCCAGTTTCGCGACCGGCATGTGGCGGCGCTGGGCGAAAAGCTGATTGTCCGTAAGGTGGAAGATTCCATCCGGCGAGGCACGGTGGTACTTCATCGTGAAAATGATTCACGCAATGCCGCCCAGGCAACGACGTTACTCGAGGCCATCGACGAGTTCCAGTTCGACGCATGCATTGGCGGCGCGCGTCGCGATGAAGAGAAGGCGAGGGCCAAAGAGCGTGTGTTTTCGTTTCGCAATGAGTTTGGCCAGTGGGATCCCAAGGCACAGCGGCCTGAATTATGGAATCTTTACAACACCAGGGTTCACAAAGGAGAGAACATGCGCGTTTTTCCCATCTCGAACTGGACAGAACTGGACATATGGCTGTACATCTCGCGCGAACGCCTGAATCTGCCGTCCATTTATTACGCTCACCCGCGCAAGGTTGTGGAGCGTGGCGGCATGCTTGTGCCAGTCACGCCGATCACACCGCCCAGGGCAGGAGAGCGACCCGAGATCCGCACGGTGCGGTTTCGCACGGTGGGTGATATTTCGTGCACCTGCCCGGTGGCGTCTCTGGCGGCAACGCCTGAGGAAATTATCGCGGAGACGGCGGTGACCACCATCACTGAACGTGGAGCGACGCGCATGGATGATCAGACATCCGAGGCGTCCATGGAGAAACGCAAGAGGCTGGGGTATTTTTGATGAATGCAATAAACGAATCGTGGGCTCCCGTGGCCGAGACCGATGTCTTGCGGTTCATTACCGCAGGCTCGGTGGACGACGGCAAATCGACACTTATTGGCCGCCTTCTGTACGACAGCAAAGGAGTCTTCGCCGATCAGCTGGCAGCTATTACGCGTTCCCGCTACAAGCGCGTGCAGGCCAACGAGATTGACCTGTCGTTGCTTACCGATGGGCTGGAGGCCGAGCGCGAGCAGGGCATTACCATCGATGTCGCGTACCGCTATTTCGCCACGCCCGCACGCAAGTTCATCGTGGCCGATGCGCCCGGACACGAACAGTACACACGCAATATGGTGACTGGTGCCACCACGTCGGATGCCGCCGTGATACTTATCGACGCCACCCGGGTCCGCGATGGACAACTACTGACACAAACCAAGCGTCACACGGCATTGGTCACGCTGCTGGGTATTCGGCATATTGTGGTGGCCGTCAACAAGATGGATCTGGTGGGCTGGGACCAGTCTGTGTTCGAGCAGATCCACGCGGCGTACACGGCCCTGGCCGCAAAGCTTGGCATCGGCACGTTCACGATCATTCCGCTGTCGGCGTTGAAGGGTGACAACGTTGTCGTCCGTTCGGAGAAAGCGCCGTGGTATACGGGGCTGCCTTTGCTTGCGCTGCTTGAGAGTCTGCCTGCGCGGGCGGGTAGTGATGCGTTGGCGACACGCTTTTTTGTGCAGTGGGTTGTTCGCCATGGTGGTGATTCGGTCGATCGTTTTCGCGGCTATGCGGGCCAGCTTGCCAGTGGCCAGCTGCATGTCGGCGACCAAATCAGAGTGTTGCCTTCAGGCGTCGCCGCCAGGGTAGCGGGCTTGAGGCAGTTCGATCGTGATGTCGACGCGGTACGCGGTGGCGATAGTGTTGTCATCGTGCTGGATCGTGAGATTGATGTGTCGCGCGGCGACCTTATTGTCGAGGCTGACTCACAGGTGAACGTCGCCAGGAAGTTCGATGCCGAGATCTGCTGGCTCGATCAACAGCCGCTCAATCTGGCGCGTCCGTACTGGCTCAAGCAGGGTACTCGCCTGACCCAGGCGAAAATAAAAACAGTGCATTCGCTTCGCGACATTCATGAACTCACGCAGGTGAGTGCGGGCGGATTGTTGTCCATGAACGATATCGGCCGGGTGTCGCTGGTGTCGCGCGACCCGTTGGTGCTGGATCCATATGCCTGCGTGCCGGCGACCGGGGCCTTCATTCTTATCGACGCCGCGACAAATCAGACGGCGGCGGCGGGCATGGTGGTCTAGACATTGTGTCTTTCAGCCTTCCTTGATTTTCAGGTGGCGCCGCTCCATTTCGTGCCGCAGCTCGCGGCGCAACTGTGCGGCCTTGCAGCGATCTTTTTCCTCTTCCGTGCCCGGCACGAGCGGCGGGACGGGTACAGGCATGCCGCTTTTGTCTACAGCAATCATGGTGAAATAGCAGCTGTTGGTGTGGCGCACCAGTCTTTGCACGATGTTCTCGGTCACTACCTTGATGCCGATTTCCATGGAAGTGCGGCCCGTATAGTTGACTGCGGCGTGGAATGTGACGAGCTCGCCCACATGGATGGGTTGACGAAACATGACCTGGTCCACTGAAAGCGTGACTACGTAGGTGCCTGCGTAGCGCGCGGCACACGCGTAGGCCACCAGATCCAGTTGCTTGAGTATGGCGCCGCCGTGAACATTGCCGGCGAAGTTGGCCATGTCGGGCGTCATCAGTATGGTCATCGACATTTTGTGGGAGGAGTCGTTCATTGGGTCACCATAAAAGGGATGAAGATACGGCGGGCGAGGACGTGATTGACGTCGGTGTGAGTCGTTTGTCGGGGGCTCCATGAGACGAAGCGCGACGAAACGAATGGTGTCAGCGTCGTACACTACAGACTATATTCTTCACATGCAAGTTTAGCGATGCCAGAATCCCTGGAAGACCGTCTTGATCAGATTCGGCGGAGAATTGCCGCCGCCTGCGTTAAAGCAGGGCGCGCGCCCGCCGATGTGGCGCTGTTGCCCGTCAGTAAAACGTTTGATGCGTCGGTAATACGCGAGGCGGTGGGCCTGGGCCTGCGCCGCTTTGGTGAAAACAAAACGCAGGAAGTGCGTCAGAAGGCACAGACGCTGACCGATCTGGGACTGCAGTGGGTGCTTGTGGGCCATCTGCAGACGAACAAGGTTCGGGACGCGGTTCGACACGCCGTCGAACTGCAGTCTCTCGACAGGCTTGATCTGGCGCAGGCGCTGGATAAGCGTCTGGGGTCGGAGGGCCGTACGCTGGATATCCTGATCGAGGTGAAGACGTCGAATGAGCCCAGCAAGGCTGGCCTTGCCCCCGACGAACTGCCGCAATTCCTGCGGCAGTTGCAGTCCATGGATACTTTGCGTGTCAAGGGGTTGATGACGCTGGCGGTCAACTCGGCGGACGAGCAGGCGGTGCGTGGCTGTTTTCGTCTGCTGCGCTTGTGGCGCGATCGGTTGCGCGACGAGGGGTTTGAGCAGGTTCAGCGGCTCTCCATGGGGATGAGCGGTGATTTCGAGCTGGCCATTGAAGAAGGCTCAACCGAAGTACGTATCGGTTCAGCTCTTTTTGGTCAACGCAGTTATACGCGCTAATGGTGTTTGGTGTTTGAATCGGCATCCGGCGAGGTCTTCCGGAAAGGCAGGGGGTTATGCGTTACTTCAATGCGGAATGTGCACGGTGGTGGTTGGTGGCGGCGTTGTTGCTGACGGTAGGGATACCGCTTGCACACGCCGACACGCTTGATATTGTGAAAGACCGCGGGTATGTCCAATGTGGGGTCACCACAGGGTTTGCGGGCTTCTCGGCGCCCGACGCAAAAGGGCATTGGCGTGGTCTGGACGTTGACATGTGCCGTGCGGTGGCCGCCGCCGTATTTGGCGACGCCAGCAAATTCAAGGCGGTGCCGCTGAATTCACAGCAAAGGTTCACGGCGCTTCAGTCGGGTGAAATCGACGTGCTGACACGCAATACCACCGTTACAGAGCAGCGCGACACGGCTTTGGGGGCTATTCACGCCGGCATCAATTTCTATGATGGGCAGGGTTTTCTGGTGCCCAAGTCCCTGGGGGTGAAAAGCGCCAAAGAGCTCAATGGCGCGACGATCTGCATGCAGACGGGCACGTCCAACGAGAACACCCTGGCCGACTGGGCGCGCGCCAATCACATCACGTATAAGCCGGTAGTCATCGAGCAGTTCAACGAAGTGGTCAGCGCCTTTGCAGCGGGGCGCTGTGACGTGTTCACCACCGATGCATCGGGTCTGGCATCCATACGCATTGCCAGCTTGAAGAATCCAGACGCTTACGAGGTCCTGCCCGAAATCATTTCCAAAGAGCCTTTGGGGCCGTTCGTGCGCCAGGGTGACGATGTCTGGCTCAACGTGGTGAAATGGAGTCTGATGGCCATGATCGATGCGGAAGAACTTGGCATTACGTCAGCCAATGTCGATCAGGAGTTGAAAAGCCCGAACCCCGATGTGCGCAGGCTGTTGGGCGTGACGCCTGGCGCTGGCAAGAATCTGCATCTGGGTGAAAAATGGGCCTATGACATTATCCGCCAGGTAGGCAATTACGGCGAAAGCTATGATCGTAATGTCGGCATGAAAAGCCCGTTGAAAATACCGCGTGGCCTGAATGCTTTGTGGAACAAGGGTGGGCTGATGTATGCGCTGCCTGTGCGCTAGTGTCCCGTCTGGCTAATATCCGAATTTTAGCGATCAAACTAACCACACAGGTCACTGCTCGTACCGAAGGCGTGCTATCGCTGCTGGAAGCGTCCGTCAGGTAGCCGGGTGACGATCGATTCCAGCTCAAGTTCCAGCAACTGGCTGTTCAGGGCGGCCCAGTCCAGGCCTGTGCGGGTTCGCAGCGTGTCAATGTGGACAGGGTCGTGGCCCAGCGCCGCCATCAGTTTGGCATGCCGCACACCTGGCCGTGCCTGGCGCCGCACTGGCTTTTCAGGAGGCGCCGTCGCGGTGCGAGTGCCGGGCAAGTGTCCCAGCTCTTCACTGATGTCTTCGCCCGATTCGACCAGTTTGGCTCCTTGGCGGATCAGGGCATGGCAGCCGCGTGACAGCGGAGAGTGGATCGAACCGGGAATGGCAAATACCTCGCGGCCAATCTCGGTCGCCAGCCGGGCTGTTATAAGTGAACCGCTGCGTTGTGCGGCCTCTACGACCAGAACCCCCCTTGCCAGGCCCGCTACGATGCGGTTGCGCTTGGGGAACTGGAAAGCAATTGAAGGCGTTCCCAGCGGGAATTCCGAGATCAGAGCGCCTTCGGCCGCTATTTGTCGGGCCAGGTCAAGGTTGGCTGCCGGGTAGATGATGTCCACGCCCGTGCCGAGCACGGCTATGGTGCCACCGCCTTCGTGGCCTGCAGCCAGGGCGCCCTGGTGTGCCGCAGCGTCTATGCCCGTTGCGAGCCCGCTGGCGATGCACCAGCCGCGGCTGGCGAGGTGGCGGGCGAAGGCAGTGGCGTTGTCAATGCCTGCCGGCGTGGCATTGCGCGCACCCACGATGGCCAGAATAGAGCGATTCAGCAATTCGGTTCGGCCGTTCACGTACAGGACAAGTGGAGGGTCGTGAATATCGAGCAGCGCCTGTGGATAGGCCGGATCTGCCAGAGTCAGGAGATGGTGTCCGGGTTCGGCCAGCCAGGTTTGCACGCGGGCGATGGCCTCCTGGATTTGCGGCTGGGCGGGCTGGGCGATTTGGCGGGCCAGCGGCTGCGGCAGTACCTTGGCCAGGGCCGTGGATGGCGTGGCGTAGATGTTTTGTGGCATGCCCAGGGTTGCCAGCAGACTGCGCGCTTGCGCGGGTCCGAGGTCCGGCTCCAGCGTCAGGCGAATCCAGGCGCCCAGTTCTTCAGGTGACAGGGGGGTGTGCATTCGCCAAGTTTGACACATTGCCGTGGGTTTGCGCAGCACAAGTGCGGCATAAAGTCACACCCGCTCTTGGTATAATGGGATAAGCACATTATTGGACTGATTTCAATGGCTTTGCTTCCCATTCTTCACTATCCCGACCCGCGCCTGCACAAGGTGGCCAAGCCGGTCGAGGTTATCGACGACCGTATTCGCGAATTGGTGCGCAACATGGCTGAAACCATGTACGAGGCGCCCGGGGTAGGGCTGGCGGCGACCCAGGTCGATGTGCACGAACGTGTGGTGGTGATCGACATTTCCGAAGACAGCGACCAACTGCTGGTGCTGATCAATCCGGAAATCACCTGGAAAAGCGAAGAGCAACAGGTCTACGAAGAAGGCTGCCTGTCCGTGCCCGGGATTTACGATGAAGTCCGGCGTTCGTCCCGTATTCATGTCAAGGCGCACAACGAAAAGGACGAGGCTTTCGAGTTCGACGCCGAGGGTTTGCTGGCGGTGTGCGTGCAGCACGAACTTGATCACCTGTTGGGCAAGGTGTTTGTTGAATATCTTTCGCCTCTCAAACAAAGCCGGATCCGGGCCAAGATCCGCAAACAAGAGCGCGAAGCCGAGCGCGTGTAGCCCATGCGCGTTGTCTTTGCCGGCACTCCCGAATTTGCGCAGCGGGCGCTTTCAGCCATTTTGGCGGCTGGGCACGATGTGCCGCTAGTGCTCACCCAGCCCGACCGCCCGTCGGGGCGCGGGCTTAAACTTATTCCCAGTGCAGTCAAGCAGGCTGCGGTTGCGGCGGGTATTCCGGTGCTGCAGCCGCCCGGTTTGCGTCTGGACGGTAAATACGCCGAAGCAGCGGCAGTGGCGCGCGAAGCGCTGTCAGACGCCGCGCCCGATCTGATCGTGGTGGCTGCTTATGGCCTGATTTTGCCAGACTGGTTTCTGAAGCTGCCGGCCCATGGCTGCTTTAACATCCACGCCAGCCTGCTGCCGCGCTGGCGCGGCGCAGCGCCCATACAGCGTGCCATCGAGGCTGGCGACGCGGTGACGGGTGTCACCATCATGCAGGTGAATCAAGGGCTCGACACCGGCGACATGCTGCTTAAGCGCTCACTACCCATTACGCAAGCGCATACGGCGGCAAGCCTGCACGACGAACTGGCAGTGATGGGCGCGCAGGCCGTCGTGGCAGTCATTGCCGATTGTGCTGCAGGCAGGCTCCAGCCCTGTCCGCAACCCGAGCAGGGGGCGACGTACGCGCGCAAACTTGAAAAATCAGAGGCGCTGCTCGACCTCGCCCAGCCGGCGGTTGTGCTGGCTCGACGCGTTCGCGCCTTCAATCCTGTTCCGGGGGCTGTTGTGCGTTTGCCTGGTCTGGACGCGCCCGTCAAGGTTTGGGTGGCGCAAGCGATGGCCCAGCGGGCCCATGCGCAGGCCGGCGAGGTCCTGTCAGCTGGTCCGCAAGGTATTGACCTGGCAACGGGGGACGGTGTGTTGCGCTTGCTGGAATTGCAGAAAGCGGGAGGGCGGCGGCAGCCTGTTGCCGCCTTCGTGCAGGGTTGGCGCCCCGCGCACTAGTTAATTGAACCGGCCGTTTCTCCCGCCCAGGCTGAAGCGGCCTGCTCCCAGCAAGGCAATGGCCAGCCCGGTGCACAGATACATACCCTGCAGCTCTGGCTGCCAGCCGCCACCGCCGGTCAAGTGGAATAGTTGCGGTCCATGGACCAGGGTAAAGGCTACCAGCATGTTGAGGGCAACCAACAGGCCGCCCACCCGCGCGTAAAAGCCCAGGATCAGCAGGATCGGGCCGAGGACTTCGCCTAGAAATACAGCCCAGCCGAAAAAGGCCGGCAGGCCGTGCCCGGCAATCATCCCTTCGATTCCGCTTATTCCGTGTCGTATTTTGAATACTCCGTGGAACAGTATGAGAATACCCAGGATAAGACGCAGAATCAGTTTACCCAGGTCATCGGCAGTGGAAGAATAGGACAAGTATTACTCCGTCGCGCCGTAAATAGCGCAAAATTGATTTGTGCAGCCTGCATTATATCTGTGTGTTGGTGCAAATCCGTTACACCATTTTGTTGGTGCAACGTGAGAATGTCCAAAGCGGACATTTCTACTTTGGCTTGACAGTCCGTTACACCATTTCATGGCCGCGGGCCGATTGGTGATAAAGTCCGTATAAAAAAATCGACGCGTCGTTTACGCGGCAAACAGGTTAGCATTCGTGTCCTTACCTTCCTCCAAGCCTTTCCGCCCGTCATTGTCCGACATAATGCTTGCCAGCGCCCGCAATGTGCTCGCCGTCAAAGAGGGGCACTCACTGTCTGAAAGCCTGGCGGCCACGCCGACCGGCCTGCGCCCCGCGACGCAGGCTGTTGTGTTTCACGTCATGCGCCGCGCGGGCCTGGCTCACGAGATCAAGCAGAATCTGGTGCCGCGCACGCCACCCGATCCGCTGTTCGACGCCCTGCTGCTGGTTTGTCTGGTGTTGCTGGAAACAGCCATGAGCGCACAGCGTGAGGGTGAAGCCGGTGCTGTGGTTCCGGCCGATTGGCCCGTTTACGCTGTGCATACGGTCGTTGACCAGGCGGTGGTGACAGCGGCCGGCCAGCGCGGCATGCGCACGTACAAGGGCCTGTTGAACGGCACGCTGCGCCACTTCGCGCGCGAACGGGACAGCGTTCTGGCGCAGGCCCGCCAAAACCCCGAAGCGTTGTGGAATCATCCCGATTGGTGGATACGCCAATTGCGCCGTGCGTACCCCAACGAGTGGCAGGCGCTGCTTGACGTCGCCAATCGGCCGGGTCCGATGACATTGCGTGTCAATGTGCGTCGTGCGTCTGTCGAACAGGTGCTGGGGGCGCTGGCACAGGCTGGTGCCGAGGCGTGGCCAGCGGGCGCTACCGGAGTGACGTTGGCGGTACCTAGACGGGTGACCGATTTACCGGGCTTTGAGGAAGGCTGGTGGTCGGTGCAGGATGCATCGGCACAGCAAGCGGTTGGGCTGTTGAACCCGACCGACGGCATGCGCGTGCTGGACGCGTGCGCGGCTCCAGGCGGCAAGGCGGCGCATATGCTTGAGTACGCCGATATCGCTCTGACGGCGCTGGACAGCGACGCCACGCGCCTCCAACGGGTCGGGCAGAACCTTGAACGGCTTGGTCTGGCGGGCGCTGGCGTGACGCTGAAAGTGGCCGACGCCAGTGACCCGCAAGCCTGGTGGGACGGCCGGCCTTTTGATGCGGTACTGGCCGACGTTCCGTGTACCGCGTCGGGCATTGTGCGCAGGCATCCGGACATTCGCTGGCTGCGGCGGGAAGCCGATATTGCGAAAACCGCCGTATTACAACGTAAAATCGTCGATGCGTTGTGGACGGTCGTGAAACCCGGCGGGCGTCTGTTGTATGCTACATGTTCCATTTTCCCTCAGGAAGGTGAGCAGCAGGCGCTACGGTTTCTGAAAGCTCATCCCGACGCGGTACGCCTGCCGGCTCCCGGGCAACTGTTGCCGGTGTCACGCAATGGCCAGGATATTTTTAGCGATGGGTTCTTTTATGCCTTGTTTTTACGCCAGAACCAGGGATCCTCTGAATAAGTCCTCGCGTCGCGCACGGGCGCGCCTTGCAGTCCGGTATTCGAGTGATCGCGCGGGCGGCCCACGACGATGACCCTGAGACGATGGCTCTCTTTCTTGCTGTGCGCTTTCCTCGTCGCCCTGACAGGAAGCCTTATGGCGCAAAACGGCCTGGAGCGGGTAACGCGGGTTGACCCTGTCGTACATGGAGGCAAACTCAATATCGATGCCGATGTACAGTTTCAGGTGAGCTCCGAATTGCGCAATGCGGCAGAGAAAGGCGTGCCCATCTACTTCACCGCCGACCTGGAAATCATATCGAAACGCTGGTGGTGGTTCGACAAGGTTCTGGTCGACGAGCACCAGAGCTGGCGCATCGTGTATAACGCGCTGACGCGCCAATGGCGGGTAGGAACGGGCGAGCTCTCGCTGCCCGAGGTGTCGTTCGAGGACGCGCTCTCGCCGATTCGAAATATTCGTGGCTGGGCTGTTGCCGACATTTCCGATCTGAATGCCGGTGAGCGGTACGATGGGCGTATTCGCGTGCGGCTTGATACCTCGCGCCTGCCGCGCCCGTTCCAGATTGATGCCTACAACAGCCAGGCCTGGTCTTTGGCTACTCCATGGAAAGATTTCTCATTTTCGATCTCCCACGCTACTCACGATCCGTCCTGAAATGGGGCTTGCGTATTGCGCTGGGCGTTGCGGTGGCAAGCGCCCTGGCTCTGCTGGCCCTGCTCGTATGGTCGACGGGCAATGCCTCGCGCTACGCACAGCAGTACGACGTCCTGCTGTTGCTGAATGGTGTCTTCGCCATCACACTGGTGTTCTGGGTGGTGGTGCTGGCCGCACGCCTTATTCGCCAGTTGCGACGCCGCCAGTTCGGGGCGCGGCTGACGGCGCGCTTTGCCTTGTCGTTTGCCTTGATCGGCGTGTTGCCTGGAGCCCTGATCTATGTATTGTCGGTGCAGTTCATGTCGCGTTCCATCGAGTCGTGGTTCAACGTGCGGGTTGATACGGCGCTGGAAGCCGGCCTGAACCTTGGGCGTGCAGCGCTGGACAATCAGCTTAACGACCTGAATACCCGGGCACGTGATATTTCCAATAAGCTTGCCAACACCAGTGATGCCGATATGGCGGTGGCCATCACCACCCTGCGCGAATCCAGTGGCGTTGCCGAGGCCATGGTATTTAGCGGTAGTGGGCGGCTCATCGCGTTTTCCACGGCCAACTACAGCCAGCTCATTCCTGATGTGCCGCCTCCACACGTGTTGAATCAGCTGCGCGTTTCGCGATCCTATTCAGCGGCCGAGACCGACGAGGTCGGAGCGGGCAACGGCAAGAAAAACCGCAATAGCCACTCGCCGCCGGGGACGGGCCTGCATTTGCGCGTTGTCGTTCCCATCAACATTATGGATCGCACGTCGTCGGCGCTGGGAGTGTCGCCGGATGCGCGCTGGCTGCAGGTCATTCAACCCGTGCCGGAACAAATTGCACATAACGCCAATCTGGTGCAGCAAGGCTTTCGCGACTATCAGGAACTGGCCTTGTCGCGTCAGGGGCTGCGCAAGCTGTATGGCATAACGCTGACTCTGGCATTGATCCTGGCCGTATTCGCCGCCATTGTCGTTGCGCTGGCGTTGTCACGGCGCCTTGTGCGGCCGCTGCTGACCCTTGCGGCGGGCACGCAGGCGGTTGGGGTCGGCGATTACCGCCCGTTGCCCGAGCCGCCCGAGCGCGATGAAGTTGGCCAGCTGACCCGTTCATTCAATGCCATGACGCGCCAGCTTGATGAAGCGCGCCACATGGTTGAAAACAACCGCCAGCAGCTTGAACGGTCCAATGTCTATCTGGAATCGGTGCTGAGCAATTTGTCTTCAGGCGTGCTGGTGTTCGACGAGGGGTTTCGCGTGAGCCTGTTCAATCAGGGCGCCCAGTCCATCCTGGATGCGGACCTTCGGTCCGTGAGAGGGCGGCCGCTTGAAACCGTCGATCGTGCTTTCAAGCTCGCCCAACTCATTCGTCATGCCTTTGCCGCACACGCTGCGGTGGGCTCGGAACGGCCCTACTGGCAGCAGCAGTTCGAACTCGAGATCGAGGCCCCCGCCGATAACGGAACCAGGTTGTATGTCGTGACCGTGCTGGCGCGAGGCACGCATCTCAACGTGGATGGCCGCGGCAATGGTTACCTGGTGGTGTTTGACGACATCAGTGAAGTCATTTCCGCCAACCGCACGGTGGCTTGGGGTGAAGTGGCACGGCGGCTGGCCCACGAGATCAAGAATCCGCTGACCCCCATTCAGTTGTCGGCCGAGCGTCTTGCCATGAAACTGGCCGGCAAGCTGAACGAGTCCGATGCGGCCATGCTCAAGCGCTCGACCAATACTATTGTGAATCAGGTGGCCTCGCTCAAGCATATGGTCGATGATTTTCGCGAATATGCCCGCATGCCACCGGCGCAGATGCAATCGATCGACATCAATACCCTCATTGCCGACGTACTGACCCTGTATGGCTGGGACCCTGTTGAGGGTGTCGTGCGCGATGATAGACATAGTGTCAAAATAGAAGTCAATTTTGATATGGGCTTGCCGCAAATCGAGGGCGACGCCACGCAGTTGCGGCAGGTCATTCACAATCTGTTGGCCAATGCGCGTGACGCGGCGACGCAAAATCAGGCGCTGGATGATGCAAGAATCTACGTAAAGACTAAACTTACACACTCTGACATTGAAGACGATGGCGAGTCATCCGCAGTGCGTCTGACCGTATCGGATAACGGCCCAGGCTTTGACTCGCAGGTGCTGTCCAGGGTGTTTGAGCCATACGTGACGACCAAGGCAACCGGTACCGGGCTGGGTCTTGCGATCGTGAAGAAAATAATCGAGGAGCATGGGGGCAGAATCGATATTGCAAACCGTCGTGAGGGAGGTGCGCGTATTTCGATACTGCTCACACGCCTTGCCAGAACCTCTCCCGTGCTGGACGCGCAAGCGCAAGGGAACGATAATGCGGAAAAAACATAGGTGATGCTTTATGGCCAGAATCCTGGTTGTTGATGACGAGATAGGCATTCGTGAACTTTTGTCTGAAATTCTTTACGACGAAGGTCATACGGTGGAACTCGCCGAAAACGCCGCGCAGGCCCGCGCCGCCCGGTTGCGCTTCAGGCCGGATCTTGTCCTGCTTGACATATGGATGCCGGATACCGATGGTGTCAGCTTGTTGAAGGAATGGGGTTCGCAAGGTCTGCTCGATATGCCGGTAATCATGATGAGCGGGCATGCAACGGTGGATACGGCCGTCGAAGCCACCCGAATCGGCGCCATCGATTTTCTTGAAAAACCCATTACGCTGCAAAAGTTGCTCAAGGCTATTTCAGCGGGCCTGACCCGCACTGTGGTGTCACCCGTTGCGGTGGCTGCCGCGCGCGCTCCCGAGCACGTGCCTGATCACAGTCAGCCGCTTACTACCGTTCCCATTTCGACGGTGGCCCAACCCGCCGCACCCGTACCCGGGCCTGGTAATTCCTTGCTGGGCGGCATAGCGCTGGACCAGCCGTTGCGCAACGCGCGCGACGAGTTCGAGAGGATTTATTTCGAATACCATCTGGGCCGTGAAAATCACAGTATGACTCGCGTGTCCGAAAAGACAGGGCTTGAACGCACTCATCTGTATCGCAAGCTCAAGCAGCTGGGTATTGACGCGTCACGCAAGAAACACAGTTGAGTTGCCTTCGCGTACTGTCATGAAGGCTTTTTGTGAGCGCGAATAAGGATGCGTTCTTGCGTCCCCGTGTTTCGTGGTATGAAGCGTCTTTCTGCCGCACGCCAGGCATGACCGTAGGCAATTTCCAGACTCAGGTGAATGGTGCCGTCGATGTGGCGCTGCTTCTCCAGCGCGTTTGACAGACGCTGTCCCCACGCGCGGCTGGCGAGTCCGCGTTTGCGGTCTTTGGCGGGGTTGCCGCCCAGAATGCGAAGGTCGGCAAGCAATTTTTCCGCTGTATGGTAAGTGAGTGTCAGGATCTCCTGATCCATGACCGGATCGGCAAATCCGCGCTGGATAAGCAGGTCTCCGAAGTCGTGCATATCGACGAAGCTGGGCGTGGCGGTTTGCAGCCCCGCCTGTTCGAGGGCAAGCCGCACTTCCTGCAGCGAACCCGGCCCCAGGCACGAAAACATGACCAGGCCATTGACTCTCAGCAGGCGTCGCCATTCGCTGATGACTAGGTGCGGTTCGGGGTGCCAGTGCAGTGCCATGTTCGACCATACAAGGTCCAGGCTTTCCGCAGGAAGCCCGGTCTCGGCCATGTCGGCGGTCATGAAGTGTGGCGCACGGGTGGGCTTGTTGCGCAGTTTTTGCCACAGGCTGGGCTTGGCCGCGTATCGGTCGATGGCGGCCTCAAGCAGTGCGGGGCAGGCATCCAGCCCGGTGTAGTCGATATTGGGGTAGCGCGCGCGCAGTGGTTCTATGGCGTGGCCGGCGCCGCAGCCGGAGTCCAGCACCGTAGCAGGTGCGATGCGTATGTAGCTCAGGCGTTTAAGCATGCGTTGCGCGATTTCACCGTACAGGAACTGGGCCTCATCCAGGGGGCTGCGTCGGGTGAATTGCCGGATGACATGAGCCGGGCTGATTGGCAGGGTCGGGGGTTGTGACATATTTGCGGTTTGTGGCTGGCGGTGGCCGATAAATCGTGCTCAGATTGAGCCGTGATTTTGATCGGTTTCTTCATGTAGGTTCTTATTATGGCTTATCCGGGGCGCTGGCGCGAATCCACCGCGGGCGTGCCAGCAGATCTTCAGACCGGCCATGCGTCGCGCACGCCGGTGTTCAGGCGTGTTCTCGGCGCGGGTCGCAATGCGGTGGCGCGCGTGATCGAGTGCATTCCTTCTGCGTGCCCGCTTTGCCATGGAGCGGCGTCGGGCGGGGCGCTATGTGCGGGGTGCCATGACGACGTCGTGGCGTCCATGCAAAGTTTGGCCGGGCGTTGCAGCGTGTGCAGGCTTGCCCTGGACAAGCAGGCTGGCTGCCCCGATTGCGCGTGCCGGCCGCCAGCTTTTGATCAGGTGGTTGCCGCGTTCGACTACGCCCTGCCCGGTGATTTTCTCATTCGCCAGTTCAAGGCTGGCCGGCGGTTTTCCCATGCCCGGTTTCTGGCGGCCATGCTGGCCAGGGCGGTCATGGAAGATGGGCCGCAGCTTCCGCAGGATACAATTCTTGTTCCGGTTCCATCCAGTCACGCGTCCATCATGCAGCGTGGTTTTAATCCCGCTGCCGAGATCGCGCGCTACCTGGCGCCCAGGCTGTCGCTGCCGTGTCGCCCAGGCCTGCTGGTGCGAAACCACGAGGGCGGGCGGCAGACCCATTTGCCGCGTGCACAGCGCATGCGTCAGGCATCGGGGCTGTATACCTGTACCGCCAGCGTTGGTGGCGCCACGGTCGCGGTGGTTGACGACGTCCTGACTACCGGCAGCACCTTGCATGGTATTTCGCTGCAACTCAAGGCGGCGGGCGCTGTGGCGGTGTGGGGTCTGGTGCTGGCGCGCACGCCATACCGGTAAGGGGTCTTGCCCTGCACACTGCGGGTTTGAACCCTTCATTCATTTCTTAATGGGTTGTTGTTGCATGTTTCACATCGTTCTTGTTTCGCCTGAGATTCCTCCCAATACCGGCAATATCATCCGGCTGGCGGCCAATACCGGCGTCTGGCTGCATCTTGTGCGTCCGTTGGGGTTTGATCTTGAGGATAAAAAGCTCAAGCGCGCGGGGCTGGACTACCGCGAGTGGGCCGATATTCGTGTTCACGACAGCTTGGCCCAGGCGCTGGAATGTACGGGTGCCGGCCCTGCGCGTCAGTTTGCCATCACCACGAAGGGCTCGCGCCTTATTGGCACCGCTCAATTTCTGCCCGGCGACGTATTCGTGTTCGGGCGCGAGACGGCGGGTCTGTCTGCGCAGCAGATGTCCATGTTCGAACCTGGCCAGCGGGTGCGTCTACCCATGCGACCGGAGCAGCGCAGCCTGAACCTGTCGAACGCCGTGGCCGTGACCATCTTCGAGGCCTGGCGTCAATGCGGCTATGAAGGCGGTGTATAAGGACCTGTGAGGTGGCCTGTCCAGCCATTTGGTCTTGACGCGCATAAGCGAAGTGCCGGCTTAGCGTGCGCGGTCCCGTCAGGTGGCGTGTGGTGATTCGGCCTTGGCTTCGCGTGCAAGCAGATTGGACACCGCCTGGCGTGGTGATACGTCGTTGAACAGTACTTGGCAGACCGCTTCAGTAATCGGCAGGTCGACGTGATGCTTGCGTCCCAGCGCCAGCGCTGCTTGCGCGCAGCGCACGCCCTCGGCCGTCATGCCGTCTTTCAGTATTGCCTCCAGAGCGCGCCCCTGCCCGATTGCAAGACCGACCTGGCGGTTGCGTGACAAGTTGCCCGTTGTAGTAAGAACCAGGTCGCCCAACCCGGTCAGGCCGAAAAACGTGTTGGTTTTTCCGCCGAGGGCTTTTCCCAGTCTCTGCATTTCGGCCAGCCCGCGCGTGATCAGCGCCGCCCTGGCGTTGGTGCCCAGACCTAAACTGTCCGATACGCCACAGGCAATAGCCACTACATTTTTCAGCGCGCCGCCGACTTCGACGCCGATAAGATCCTGACTGGTGTAGATGCGCGCCGCTCCGCCGTGCAGGGACCGGGTAACGATGTCGGCCACGTGGCGTTGCCGGCTGGCGATAGTCAGCGCAACGGGCAGTCCCAGTGCCACTTCGTGCGCGAAAGATGGGCCCGACAGCACGCCGGAGCCTAAGTGTGGCTGACCTCTCAGGGCTGCCTGCGCAATTTGGTGTGGCAGTTGTCCGCTTTCGTGGTGGAAGCCCTTGCAGATCCATATGATGGCCGGCCCTCTGGCGGGGTGGCGTGCCAGTGCCTCTTTCAGCCGGATGCAGAGGTCGGCCAGTCCGGCCACCGGCACGCCAAGGATGATCAGCCCGCTTGCGGCGTCGGGCGCGCAGGCGTGCGCCACCGCCGCGGAAAAATCATCCGTGCAGTGCAATGTCGTCGGCAGCTGGATGTCCGGCAGATAACGCGCGTTGGTGTGTACGGTGTCGATGACCCGGGCCGTGGCGGTATCGCGCGCCCACAGCAGGGTGTCGGCATTGGCGCAGGCCAGCCCCGCCAGTGCGGTGCCCCAACTTCCCGCGCCCAGCACGGCAACGCGGGTAGGCGACGGAGGCGGGGTTGTCACCACGGCTTATTGGCGGCTGGTGCCTGGAGGAAGGATAATGCCGGAGTCCTTTGTTTCCTGCTGGTTGGCCAGTTCGGCCTGGCGCTGTTCGTAGAGATTCTGGAAATTGACTTCCGTCAGATGCAGGGCGGGCAGCGATGTGCGGTTGATGAGGTCGGCGACGCTGGCGCGCAGGTAGGGGTAAAGCATGGTCGGGCAGACGATGCCCAACAGCGGGTCGAGCTGCTCCGGCGGGATGTTGGACGCTTCGAAAATGCCCGCCTGCTTGGCTTCGATGAGGTACATGACCTTGTCCCCGATGCGGGTGGTCACGGTTGCGGTGACGGTACTTTCATAGATGGTATCGGCCAGACGCTGACCGCCGACGTTGATCGTGACATCGACACTCGGGGCTTCCTGCTCCAGAAAAATCTGGGGCGCGTTAGGCATTTCCAGCGACATGTCCTTAACGTAGGTGCGCTGCAGGCCGAAGCTTGGGTCCTGATTGGTCTGGTCCTGATTGCCTTGATTGTTTTGATCCTGGTCGGCCATGGGGGTTCCTGTAAGAGTGGTATGAGGCAGGTAAGCGATCTGCCGTGTCAGCTGTTAAGCAGCGGCATGAGTTTGTTGGAGCGATCCAGCGCCGCAAGGTCATCATAACCGCCCACGTGGGTGTCGTTGATGTAGATTTGCGGCACAGTACGTCGCCCCGTGCGCTTCATCATGACGAGGCGCTCCTCGGGGTTGCGGTCGACACGGATCTTTTCAATGTCGGTAACGCCGCGCTGTTTCAACAACATTTCAGCACGAATGCAATAAGGGCATACCGCAGTGCAGTACATAATTACATTGGACATGACTTTCCTGAGTGAAGGCCGGCGTCAGGCCTGGCCTTTTTTGCTTAGAGGCATGCCCGCCTCGGACCACGTGCGTAGCCCGCCTTGCAGGCTGAATGCCTCAGCAAACCCTTGCTTGCGCAATAATTTGGCGATACGGGATGAATCGCGTCCCTGGTCGCAGAATACGATAATGGGCTTGTCTTTGGGCAAAGTGTTTGCTTTGCTGTCGATATCGTTGGCCGGTACGTTGCGGGCCTGCGGAATGGTACCGCCCTTGAAGTGCTCGGCGGGGCGCACGTCAAGGAAAATGCCGTGTTTTTGGTTGGCCAGCTGTACGGCTTCCTGCAGGCCAACCTGAGTTGCGTTGGAACCCCCCTTGCCCAGGACCGGCCAAAGTAACATGCCCCCCGAAATCAAGGCGATGAGCACAATGTAAAGGTTATTCTGGCTGAGAAGAAAATCCACGATTTGTCCTGATTTGGCGCCCGGAACAAGTGCCGGAGACATCAATTATAAAATGAGGGCGATAATTCAACTTTCAAGTAGGTTTCTGACATGCATAAACTTGTACTCATGCGCCATGGCGAAAGCCAATGGAACCTGGAAAACCGTTTCACCGGGTGGGCGGATGTCGATTTGACCGAGACCGGGCGCATGCAGGCAAAGCGGGCAGGCGAACTCCTGAAAAAAGAAGGCTACCAGTTCGACCTTACCTATTCTTCGGTACTGAAGCGCGCGGTACGTACTTTGTGGATTGTACTGGACACCATGGACGCCATGTATACACCCATTGGGCTGAGCTGGCGCCTGAACGAGCGCCATTATGGTGCCTTGCAAGGGTTGAACAAGGCAGAAACCGCTGCCAAGTATGGTGACGAGCAGGTGCTTATATGGCGTCGCGCCTACGCCATTGCGCCCGAGCCCATGTCGCTCGACGACCCTCGTCATCCGCGCTTCGACGCGCGTTATGCCAAGGTTGCTGCCGAGAAGCTTCCTTCCACCGAGTGCCTGCGTGACACGGTTGCGCGTGTCGTACCGTTCTGGAACGATTCCATCAGGCTTGCGCTGCGCTCGGGCCGGCGCGTTCTGGTGGCGGCGCACGGTAACAGCCTGCGCGCTCTGATCAAGCACCTGGATTCGGTTCCCGACGATGAAATCGTCAACCTGAACATCCCTACGGGCCAGCCGCTGGTGTACGAACTGGATGACGACCTGAAGCCAATCCGTCATTATTATCTGGGTGATCCGGCGGAGATCGCCGCGGCCGTGGCCGCCGTGGCTGCACAGGGCAGGGCCAAGGGCTAGTATGTGGCGTGTGCTGGCGGGAGTGCTGCTTGCTTTATGGGTTGGCTCCGCCGTGGGGGCCGACACGCCCCAGGCGCTGGCTGCGCGCCAAGCCGAGGCCAAAAAGCAGCAGGCCGAGTTGCGCTCGCGCATTGATGCCTTGCAAAAGCAAATCGATCATCAGGAGTCGTCGCGCCGCGACGCGGCGTCCGATCTGAAAGACTCCGAGTCCGCCATTTCCGACATAGACCGTCGTCTGAACGAACTGGAGCGACAAAAGGAGCGAGTGAGCGATGAGCTGGAACGGCTGTCCAGCCAGACTGCCAGCCAGAAGAAGCTCATGGGTCAGCGCCAGGCCGAGCTTGCCAGGCAATTGCGCGCGCGGTACTCCAGCGGCTTGTCGCCGTGGGCCGCCTTGCTGTCCGGAGACGACCCCCAGGCCATTAGCCGTGAACTGAGCTACCTGGGATACATTTCGCGGGCGCAGGCAGGCGCGGTAAGCGCCTTGCACGCTGCAGTCGACAGCCTGATCGCACTTCAGGACAAGGCGCAGGCCCGCAAGAAAGAGCTGGCCGACGTCGAGAGCGAGGTCGCGGATCAGAAAGAAAAATTGCAGGCCCAGAAACATGAACGCGAAAAAGTGTTGGGCCGCATCGAGGATCAGCTACGCCAGCAGCGTGCCCAAGCGGGCACCATGGAGCGCAATGATAAACGGTTGAGCGGGCTGATTTCCGGTCTCAGCAGCGAAATAGCCCGCCAAGCGGAAGAGGCCCGAAAGGCTGAAGAAAAACGCAAGGCGGAAGAAGCCCGGAAGGCCGAAGAGGCTCGCAAGGCCGCCCAGCAGAAACGGCTCGCGCTCGAGCAGCAGCGCAAGGCGGCACAGGAGGCCGAGCGCGCCGCGCAAGAGGCGCAGGCGCGCGCTCGGCGTGAGCACGATGAGGCTCAGGCACGTGCGGCCAGGCTGCAGGTGGAACAGGCCCGCGCCCAGGCCGACGCCGCCGACAAGGCGGCCCGCGACGAGGCGGCGAACGCCAAGAAGGCGCCGCCTGGACAGCAGGGCGCGGCAGGGCAGGCCCAGGGCAACGAAACGGCATCGTCGTCCGCGGCGCCCGTACATGGGCAGGGGGCGGTTGCGTTGCCACCGCCCGGTGGCTTTACCGGGTTGCATAAAGGACTGCCTCTTCCCGTTGAGGGTGAAATACAGGGCAAATTCGGGTTGCAGCGCCCCGACGGCGGGATTTGGCGCGGTGTCGTCATCCGCGCGAAAGTGGGAACGCCGGTTCATGTAGTGGCGGCGGGGAGAGTGGTATATGCCAATTGGCTGAAGGGATTTGGCAATATTATTATTGTTGACCATGGCGATAAGTATTTAAGCGTTTACGCCTATAACCAGAGCCTCTTGAAAAAAGTGGGCGATGTGTTGCGGGCCGGCGACATCATTGCAACAGTAGGTGCGACCGGGGGACAGGTAGAACCAGGGTTGTACGTGGAAATCCGGCATAATGGGTTACCGGTGAATCCGCAATTGTGGTTAACGCATTAATTTCGTTAATATTTGTCTGTTGGCCAGGCGTTGCGGTGTGGCGCCGATTACATAATGACTTCGGGAATGTGCATGGGCACTCGCAGAATACGTAGTTTGGGTTTGGTGATATTGGGCGCGATGGGTGGTGTTCTCCTGAGCCTGGGCATTTCGGCCCTGGCTCAGCGTGGCGAGCCCCTGCCGCTGAAAGAGCTGCAGCAGTTCGCCAACGTGTTTGCCGCCATCAAGGCGAGCTACGTCGAACCGGTTACCGATAAGCAACTCATCAATGATGCGATCAAGGGCCTGTTCACCGACTTGGATCCTCACTCGGTGTATCTTGACGCCGATGCCTTCAAGGAAATGGAGGCCATCACGCAAGGCGGCTTTGGCGGACTTGGCATTGAGATCGGCAGCGAAGACGGAATGCCCAAGGTCATTGCGCCCATCGAAGATACGCCGGCCGCGCGCGCGGGCATATTGTCGGGCGACCTCATCACGCAGATCAACGGCAAGCCCACCAAGGGCATGTCGCTTAACGATGCCATCAAGCTGATGCGTGGCGAGCCCAAGACGTCCATCACGCTCACGATCAAACGCGCGGGCAGGGACAAGCCGCTCACGTTCAAGATCATTCGGGATCTGATTAAGGTCCGCAGCGTCCGCAGCAAAATGTTGCCAGGCGACATCGCCTTTATTCGCATTGCACAATTCCAGGAGCACACCACTTCCGACATGGTGAAGCAACTGCGCGCCCTGAGCGAAAAGAAGACGCCCAAAGCCCTGGTGCTTGATTTGCGCAATGATCCAGGTGGCCTGCTTGACAGTGCTATCGGCGTGGCTTCTGCGTTCCTGCCCCCAGGCAGTCTGGTGGTTTCCACGAAGGGGCGCATTCCGTCATCCAACCGCGAGTACTTTGCAAAGCAGGTGGATTTCAGCCGTGGCGCACCTGTTGGCGAATCCGATCTTGCAGACAAACTGCCCCGGTGGACCAAGACGGTGCCTATGGTTGTGCTGGTCAATATCGGGTCAGCCTCGGCCTCTGAAATTGTTGCGGGTGCCTTGCAGGACCATAAGCGTGCCAAGGTTATTGGCAATCGTACTTTCGGCAAGGGCTCGGTGCAAAGTGTCCTGCCGCTTAGCGAAGACACTGGCATCAAGCTGACCACGGCCCGCTATTACACTCCTAGCGGCAAGTCCATTCAGGTTACGGGCGTCACTCCCGATATTGTGGTGGATGATACCGCCCAGGGGAATCTGTTCCGTCTGCCGCGGGAAGTCGATCTGGCGCACCATCTTGTCAATGGCGCGTCGACCGATTCGGCTGACACGGAATCCGAGACAGCGCCCAACAAGGACGCCAAGATGTTCGAATTTGGCGGCAGTGATGACTTCCAGTTGAGCCAGGCTGTCAACTTCCTGGATGGCAAACCGGTAAAGCAACGTGATCCTGTCGTGGCGGCCGCCAAGTCCGGCAAGGCAGTGGCTGGCGAAAAAGGCAACAGACAGGCAGCTGGCAAGGCTGAAAAAAAAAATGAAACCGAAAGGAAACCGGTAAATCCGGAGGCTACGAAGGTTGAGCACTATCGTGTTACCCCCAGTGGGGTGATTAAAGTCAACTGATGGACGACGGGCATCTGCTGCGGTATGCGCGTCACATCTTGCTTGACGAGCTGGGTATCGAAGGGCAAGAGCGTTTGCTGGCGGCGCGGGTGCTCATTGTGGGAGCGGGCGGGCTGGGTTCTCCTGCCGCCTGCTACTTGGCCTCGGCGGGGGTTGGCCACATTGTTCTGGCCGACGACGACCATGTCGAGCTAAGTAATCTTCAGCGGCAAATCCTGCATACGACGTCACGTCTGGGCTGGGCCAAGGCCGAGTCCGGCAAACATGCGCTGGCCGAGATCAATCCGGATGTTCAGGTCCAGGCGCTGGTGCGGCGCCTGCTTGGCGATGACCTGGACGGCGTGGTGGCAGGTGTGGATATTGTTCTGGACTGTTGCGACAACTTTGCCACGCGCCATGCCATAAATCGTGCGTGTTTCCGGCACAGCAAGCCGTTGGTGTCGGGCGCGGCCATCCGGTTTGCCGGACAGGTCAGTGTCTTTGACCCGCGCCGCGACGATTCGCCATGCTATCAGTGCCTCTTTCCCGAGGCCGATCAGGCCCGGGAACTGAGCTGTGCCATAACCGGGGTCCTGGGCCCACTGGTAGGCATTATCGGCAGCGTACAGGCGGCCGAAGCCATAAAGATCCTTGCCCATGTGGGCGAACCGCTTGTCGGGCGGCTGTTGAATCTGGATGCCTTGACGATGCGATGGAACGAGGTGCGCTTCGCGCGCGACCCTCTTTGCCCGGTTTGCAGTCACCGCTGATACACCTGCTATTGCGGCGCGGCGGTCTGTAGGCGTAGCATATTTATCCGAAGAGTGCTTTGTGTTGACAATAGTGCCCCACAAGCATCGTGCGGCCGGGAATACTAAATACTACTTAGCCACTGAGGAGACATTGCCATGAAATGGTTGCTTCAATTTTGCCTGGCTTTTTGCATCGTGTTGACGGGTACGGCGACTGCCGCGCCGGCACCCTTGAAGGTCATTGTTTTTCCGGGTGGATTCAATTTTCCAATATGGGTTGCACAGGACAAAGGCTTTTTTGCTGACCACAAGGTTGCGGTCGAGATAACGCCCACACCCAGTTCGTCGTTTCAGATGTCTGGTCTCATCGATGGCAAGTTTGATATTGCCATGACGGCCTTTGACAATCTGGTCGCGTACCGCGAGGGTCAGGGCGAAGTGAACAAGGTGGGCCCCGATCTGGTGGCCATCATGGGTGCCGACCGCGGGTTCCTCAAGCTGGTTACGGTTCCGGACATCAAGACCATTGCGCAGCTGCGCGGCAAGACCCTGTCGGTGGACGCCCGCAACACGGGATACGCGGCAGTGCTTTTCGAAATGCTCGATCGTGCCGGCCTGCGCGAGCCCGACTACAAGGTGGTCAAGGATGGCGGTGTGCTGCAGCGCTACAAGGATCTGCTTGCCAAAAAGCAGGACGGCACCATGCTGATCTCGCCATTCGAGGTCAAGCCGGTGGCCGAAGGCTTCAATGTCCTTGGGGTGGCGTCTGAAATGTTCGGGGCCTACCAGGGGCTGGTGGCCGGCGCGCGGCAATCGTGGGCACGGCAGCATCGTGCCCAGGTTGAAAACTACATCCGCGCTTACGTGCAGGCCGTGCGATGGCTCTATAACCCGGCCAATCACGACGAGGCGCTGAGCATTTTTGTCAAGCACATGCCTGGCACCACAACCGCAGCGGCGCAGACGGCTTACAAGATACTGCTTGATCCAAAGACCGGCATACAACGCGATGCCGCCATCGAAGTCAAGGGTATGAAGGAAGTCCTGGCGCTACGCAGCAAGTGGGGGCAACCAAAGCGCAATTTGACCGACCCCATGAAATATTACGACGCCAGCTTCTATGACGCGGCAATGAAGCGCTAGCGTCAGCCGCGTAGCGCCCGGTGGCCAATCAGCAGCTCGCTCAGCGAGTTGATGCGCAGGTCTACGTAACTGTCGCGTCCGCTACGCCGGTTCGAGAAGGGAGTGCCAGGGTGGTAGACATAAACCGTGCGCATGCCCAGTTGCTTGGCGCTTTTCAGATTCTTGAGCGTGTCGTCGACCAGAGTTACGCACGAAGATTGGGTGCCCAGCCTTGCGAGCACCTGTTTCATCAGTGCCAGTGATGGCTTGGGGCGTATTCGACCCTGCAACAGCATGCGGTCGATGGCCCAGAGGCTTTCAAACTGCGGCAGGATGCCCAGCGTCGCAAGCACGGTGCGGGCGTATTGTAGCGGGGCATTAGTCAGCAGTATCTTGCGTCCGTCCAGGCGGCCAAGTTTGTACGACAAGGCGGTTTCGGCATGGACCAAAGGCGGGATGTCGAACGAGTGGCTCAGGTTCAGGAATTCGTAGGGATTGATGCCGTGGTGCCTGACCAGCCCTATGACTGTCGCGCCGTAGCGCTTCCAGTACTTGGCGCGCAGTTCACTTGCGGCTTCGTCATTGATGTTCAGGCTGGCGGCGACCGCCGCCGTCATGCTCTGGTCGATGATCTTGAAGATTTCCCTCGACGAGTCATGCAGGGTGTTGTCCAGGTCGAAAAGCCAGACAGGGCTGTTCCGATTGGGCTTCCAGGGATTGATGCGGGTGGGATGTGAGGCGACTGGCTGCAAAAGCTTGCGCATGGTGTCAGTGGGAACTGATCATGGTGCCTACGCCCTTGTCCGTAAGGATTTCCAGCAGCAGGCAGTGTGGCACCCTTCCATCGACTACGTGTACCGAAGTTACCCCATGGCGCGCCGCGTCCAGGGCCGATGAAATTTTTGGCAGCATGCCGCCCGATATGGTGCCGTCGGAGAAAAGCTCGTCAATCGTTTGCGCCGACAGACTGCGCAGCAGTTTGCCGTTCTTGTCCAGCACACCTGGGGTATTGGTCATCATGACGAGTTTTTCCGCGCCCAGGATTTCTGCCATTTTTCCTGCGACGAGATCGGCATTTATATTGTAGGCGCGCCCGTCCTCACCGTAGCCGATAGATGAGATGACCGGAATGAACTGGTCGTCCTGCAGAGCCTTGACCACGGCCGGCTCGATACGGGTAATGTCACCCACATAGCCGATGTCCAGCCACTTGCCCGGGTGGTCCTGGTCCGGAAGCAATTTTTTCGTTGCCTGAATGAGGCAGCCGTCCTTGCCTGTGAGCCCCACCGCTTTTCCGCCAGCCTCGTTGATCATCATGACGATGTCTTGCTGTACCTGTCCGCCCAGTACCCATTCAACCACTTCCATGGTTTCCGCGTCGGTAACACGCATTCCCTGAATGAAAGTGCCTTCCTTGCCCATGCGCTTGAGGGCATCGTTGATTTGCGGCCCGCCGCCATGTACCACAACCGGGTTCAGCCCGACGAGCTTGAGCAGAACCACATCGCGCGCAAAGCTGCGCTGGAGCTCTTCTTCGATCATGGCGTTGCCGCCGTATTTGATGACGACTGTCTTGCCGTGGAAACGCCGGATATACGGCAGGGCCTCGGACAGGACGTCAGCCTTGACGCTGGGCGAATGAGTGGAGGTGTCGGGTGAAGAAGTGGTCATGGCCTGGTGGGAATAAAGTGGCATAAAAAAACCGGGAGTGATGCATCGACCCCCGGGTAGTATGCTGGTCTTGAAGCGGTTTAGCCAGCCAGCGCTTTTTCAACCGTGTTCATGAAAGCGACCTTGTCGTAATTGCCCAGGTAGCGTTTGATGATGTGCCCATTCTTGTCAATGAGGAAGGCCGTAGGAGTAAGCTGCACGTCGCCGAATGCCTTGGCAAGTTTGCCCTGCGAGTCGATGGCCACGGTAAAGGGTAGCTTGCGGGTCTCGGTATAGTTCACGACGTAGTTGGGCGGGTCGTATTGCATGGCAACGGCTACCACCCTGTAACCCTTGGGCGACAGCTTGTTGTAGGTCCGGACGGTGTCGGGCATTTGCTGGATGCACGTGACACAGTCGGTAGCCCAGAACTTGACCAGAACCACCTTGCCACGCAGGTCTTGCGTGGAAATTTTTTGGCCGGTCAGTGAGACGAACGTGACATCGGGAGCTGTTTTGGCCGATCCTGAAAATTGCCAGAAGCCCGCTCCGGCGATGGCGACGACAGCAACTAGGGCAATAAGGATTTTTTTCATTTGATCGGCATGGTTTCGACAGCGCCGGATCCGCTGCTAGCCGGCGAAGCCGGGGTGGCCGCGGGTGCGGTGCTTTTGTTTTCAACAGGAGCCGGCGAGCCAACAAGGCTCTCGCGCGACACGATCTCGAACAATTTTACTACTTTGTTGACGCCATTTACACCGGCTGCTGTCTTGGCGGCAAGCTGGCTCTCGGTTTCGGTGACTTTGCCCTGCAAATACACCACGCCGCGCTCGGTGGTTACGACAATAGTGCGGCTAGGCACGTTTTTGGTATCGATAAGTGCGGCTCTAACCTTGGTTGTAAGCCACGTGTCGTTGGTGATCACGCTAAACGGCGTAACGCTGCCGACGCGCAGCTCGTTGTAGACCTGCTTGACTTTTTCGACCCCCTTGGCGGCCTGGCCAGCACTATCTTTGTCTGCCTGGGTGGGAACATCGCCCACCAGCAGTACGCGGCCTGCATAGGAAGAGACATCGAAGCGCACGGCATCGGATTTGCTGGAGAACAGGCGTCGCATCTGTTCGCCGATCTTCAGCTGGATGGCCTTGTCTTCGACCTGTTCGCCCGTCGTGCGGCGGTCAGTGGCAACAATGGCCGTTCCCGCTGCGGCGCCGCCGACAACAAGGGCCCCGCAGCCTGAGAGCAGCGTGGCACTTGTCAGACCGATTGCCACGATCAGGGCGCGTGAAAACTGTTTGGGGGTGTTTGTCATTACAGGGTGTCTCCCAGAAGTAGTGCGTCTATGCCGTCGCACAGCGCGTGCAGCAGCAGGATATGCACTTCCTGGATGCGCATGGTGCGGTCGTGCGGAACGCACAGGTGGACATCTGAATCGAGCAGGAGTTCGCCGATTTTGCCGCCGCCTTTGCCGGTGAGCGCAATGACAGGCATTTCGCGATCATGGGCTGCTTCGATGGCGTGTACGACATTGGCCGAATTTCCGCTGGTGGAGATGGCCACCAGAATGTCGCCGGGCTGGCCAAGCGCGGCAACTTGGCGTTCGAAGATGGCGTCGAAACCGTAGTCGTTGCCCACCGCGGTGAGGACGCTGGTATCGGTGTTCAGGGCGATGCCGGCCAGTGGCAGGCGGTCGCGTTCGAATCGGCCGACCAGTTCGGCGACGAAATGCTGGGCATCGGCCGCCGAACCGCCATTGCCGCAGGCCAGTATTTTGCTGTTGTTGGCCAAGGCGCCGAACAGGAGGCCGACAGCGCGCGAGAGCAACGTGGACAACGCCGGCGCGCTTGTCCTGAAGGTGTCGATTGCGTCGTCGAAATGCGACGCCATGCGTGAAGTCATGTCCATGGCGCGTATTATCTCACGGCTTACCGGAAAAATTGTCATCGGAAGTAACGCGCTAGGCCCGCGTCAGGGCAGGGAGAAAGCGCTTTTGATCCACGTCAGGCCTGTGGCATCGATGGCGACGACGTCGAAGCGGCAGGCCGGGGCGCGTACCTGCCGACAACGGCGGGTAAGGGCGGGCAGCAGCAGTGCCGCGGTTTTTATCAAGCGTTGCTGTTTGCGAAGGTTTACACTGGCTGCGGCACCGCCATACCGGCTTGAGCGTCTTTGTCGCACTTCGACGAAGACCAGGATTTCGTCGTCCAGGCACACGAGGTCTATTTCGCCGGTTTTGCCGCGCAGGTTGCGCTCCAGAATGACGAGCCCGGCCGATTCAAGGTGGGCGCCTGCCTGTTCTTCTGCGCGCCAGCCCGACTTCTGCGTTGGTGACAATGCAGGCTCAGTTGCCATGGCGGCTGAAGCGTCACCACGCCGGCTGGCTGTGCGCAAGCGTTTCTTGCGTTGGCGCACAGCCTTTTCCTGAGCGCACCGAGCATAGGCATAGGCTGTGTGTTCTTCGTTTATCATCGATTTTTGCCTTCTCTCGACTTACAGTGTCTTTGCACCATGAACGATTCGTCCGATTTCATCGACTCCGGCGCAACATGGGATCGCCTTGTTGAACGTGTAGGTGGGCAATCATGGCCATCGTCCACGTTGTATGTGGTGGCTACGCCCATTGGCAATATCGGCGATCTTAGCTTGCGCGCCTGGCAGACGCTGGCCCGGTGTGATGTTATTGCGGCGGAGGATACGCGTTCCAGCCGGCCCCTGCTGGATGCCTGGGCCATTACGACACCGCTGGTTGCCGCGCATCGCCATAATGAGGCTCAGGCAGCACAGTCGTTGCTGGCACGTCTGGCCGCGGGCGAGCGGGTGGGGTTGATTTCCGATGCGGGTGCGCCCGGGATCAGTGACCCCGGTGCGCGTATTGTGCGGGCCGTGCGTGACGCCGGGTACGGCGTCGTGGCGATTCCCGGCGCCAGCGCCGTTATTACAGCCCTGATGGCCAGCGGCGCAACGTCCGACGAGAATCCTGCCTACGTGTTTGCAGGGTTTGCACCACATCGGGCGGCGGCGCGTCAGTCGTGGCTGCGACAGTGGTGTGCCTTGCCGGCGCCCGTTGTCATGTATGAATCACCCCATCGGCTTGAAGCCTCGATGCGCGATTTGTTGGCCGTTTGCGGGCCGTCACGCAAGGTAACCATCGCGCGTGAACTGACCAAACGATTCGAACAGGTGGTTACGCTTGCGCTGGAGCAGGTTCCCGCCTGGCTGGCTGACGATAGCCATCGGAGCCAGGGCGAGTTTGTACTGATTGTGCATGAGGCCGCGCACGCGGCGCCCGGGCAGGGCCTGGACGCCGCCACAGGCCGATTAATGGACGCTTTGCTGGAAACAGTCAGCGTGCGCGATGCGGCGCGCGTGGCGGCCAAAGTAACCGGGCTGCCACGCGACGTGCTTTACGCGCAGGCTCTGGAGCGCTCGCGTGCAGGTAACCGGTAAGTGCGCCGGCCGCTAACGTGCGGCAACCAGGGTTGGCTCGGTACCCGTTTGCTGCTTGATGCGCGACGCGGCGCTGATTGCGTCGGCGCGATTGGCGTAGGGGCCCATCTGTACACGGTACATATTGTTGGCCGCCTTGATCCGAACCGAGGCCGTACCGGCGGACACGATCTTTTGGCTCAGCTTCTGTGCCAGCGATTGCGCGTTTTCGGGGGCGCTGAATGCGCCAAACTGCAGATAGATACTTCCGGATGTGGGGGTTGCTGATTTGTCGTAGGCCACGGTCTTGCCAACGACGCGACCGTCGCTTCGCGCCATCGCGTCGTGCCAGTCATTGTTCGCTGTGAGCGTGTGGTTGGAACGGCTTTCGTCCATTGCCGCTTCGAAATTCGGTAACGCACGTAATGCGTCGGGCGTTGTCGTCGCGACAGCGGCCGGAGCACGACTTTCCGAGGCAGCGGGTCTGACTTCTGGCGTCTGGGTGCTGGCCGTCAATTGTGTGGCTGTTGGCGTTGCGGCGCTTGCTGTACGTGTGCCTATGCCGCGAGCGATGTCCGAGTTCGTGATGGCCTGAACGATGACCGGCGCACTGCCCGGGCCGATGATGCCCAGCTTGGCGGCGGCCACGTATGAAAGGTCCATGATGCGTGAGCTGTGGAATGGGCCGCGGTCGTTGACGCGCACGACGACCGACTTGCCGTTGTCCGTATTGGTAACCCTGGCGTAGCTGGGAATCGGTAGCGTGGGGTGCGCCGCTGTCATGGCGTACATGTCGTAGGTTTCGCCATCCGAGGTTTTGCCGCCATGAAACTGGCGCCCATACCACGAGGCTATACCTTCCTGCCGGAAAGGCCGATCGTCCGTAATGGGGACGTAGCGTTTGCCGAACACGGTATAGGGTTTGCTGGCGGCTTTGGAATAGGTTTCGATGCGCGGGACGGCGTCGGGAATTGCGTCGATATCGGTCGGAGGGTTGGCGCCAGGTCCGTCATTTTGGTAATAGGCGCCGCGGTGCGTGGGTCCCGTAGTGGAACAGCCCGCCAGGATGGCGGCGCTGCATAGCGCGAAAGTCGCAATGGATGAGCGTGACAGACTCATGGGATTTCGGTGGGCGGTTGGTTGCGATGGCGCACCAGCAGCGGCGAATGGTCGGCGAACCGCTTGGCCAGTTGTTCGGTGATGTAAACCGAGCGGTGCTGCCCGCCGGTGCAGCCGATTGCCACGGTAAGGTAGTTGCGCGTGTCCTGCATGTACAGCGGTAGCCAGCGGCGGATGAAGCCGGCAATGTCGTTGATCATGGTTTCAACGCTGCCGAACTGGGCCAGCCACTGAGCCACGGGTTCGTCGCGCCCGGTCAGTGCGCGCAGTGCCCGGTCGTAATGCGGGTTGGGCAGGCAGCGCACGTCAAAGACCAGGTCGGCATCGCCCGGCACCCCGCGCTTGTAGGCGAAAGACTCGAACGTAAGGACCAGTGCCGCCCGGTCGGCCTGCACCAGGTCGCGCATCCAGATGCGCAACTGCCCCGGCGTGAGGTCCGATGTGTCGATGACGTGTTCTTGCTCGCGCAGTGGCGCAAGGAGCTCGCGTTCGGTATTGATGCAGTCTTGCAGCGAGGGCGATTTGCCGCCGCGTTGCAGCCTGTCTGTGAGGGGGTGGCGGCGACGCGATTCCGAATAGCGCTGCATGAGCGTATTGTCGTTGGAGTCCAGGAAAATGACGCGGAATTCAACGCCAGCCGCACGCAGGTTGGTAATGACTTCCGGCAACCCGTCGAGGTCTCCGGGTGAGCGTACGTCGATGGCCACCGCGACATGCTCCAGGCCGTCCTCGCGCGTACTGGCAATGAATTCCTGCAGAAAGCGTACTGGCAGGTTGTCTACACAGGTATAACCCGAGTCTTCGAGAAGGCGCAATGCGACAGACTTGCCCGAGCCCGAAATTCCTGTGATCAGAACGACTTTCAGCATGACAGTGGTGGTTTTACCTATAATGCGCCCGCCGCGGCTGCCGGCTGGCGGTCAATGGGTTGAGTCGAGTAAGCCCCAAGGATACCGTGAGCGGGCCGCGCTTGTATACCTTGGCCAACGGCGCGCGGCGCCCGGTTGCGGTCACGCTATTCGGGCTTGCTGTTTTGCATGATGGCCAGCGCCTGGCGCTCGATGAACTCGCCCATGGTGTCGATACCGCGCAGTGTCAGGATAGTGTTGCGCACGGCGGCCTCGACGAGGACGGCCAGGTTGCGGCCAGCCGCGACTTGCAGCATGACGCGCCGCACGGGGATGCCCAGGATGTCCTGGGTAAGATCCTGCACGGGCAGGCGCTCGAATGAATCGGTGTTGGACCGGATGAGCTGCACGACAAGCTTGAGCCGCATCTTGCGCCGCACCGAGGTTTCACCAAATATGGTGCGGATGTCCAATAGGCCCAGCCCGCGTACTTCGAGCAGGTTTTGCAACAGGGATGGGCAATAGCCTTCAATGATGCTGGGCGCAGTGCGCGACAGTTCGACGGCATCGTCGGCCACCAGGCCATGCCCGCGCGAAATCAGTTCAAGCGCGAGCTCGCTTTTGCCCAGCCCCGATTCGCCGGTTATCAGCACACCAAGGCCAAGGACATCCATGAATACGCCGTGTACGGTCGTGATTGGCGCCAGGCGCTTTCCCAGGTAAATGCGCAGCAGGTCGATGACCTGTGCCGCATCCGTGTTGGTGGAAAGCAGCGGGATTTCCTGGGTCTTGCAGAACTCGCGCAAATCGTCGGGCGCTGGCAGGCCTCCGGCAAGCAGTATGGCCGGCACGCCGCCCACGACCAGATCTTCCAGGTGGTGGGCGCGGCGCTTGGGTTCGAAGCGCGTGTAGTACTGCAGTTCCTCGGGGCCGAAGACTTGAATGCGTGAGGGGTGGATGAGGTTCAGGTGGCCGACAAGATCGGCACCGTGCATGCCCTGATTGGGGATGGTCCTGCCGCCCGCTTCCGCCCCTGCGATCCAGGTGAACGCTATTTTGTCGGCGTTGTCGGTGACTAGCTCTTGGACGGTTAACATGAAGGCAGACTCGATTTATTCAGTGGGGCTGCTGGTCAACAACCTGTGAATGGTTGCCACGTCGGTTTCTGTGGTCAGGGCTTGACGCAGTGCGGGGCTGGAAACGAGCTTGGCAATTTCGGCAAGCAGGTCCAGATGCAGTTGCGTAGCGGTTTCGGGGACCAGTAAAAAAAAAAGGAGATTGGCAAGGCGCCCGTCACTGGGATCGAACCGTACCGGGCTGGCAAGGCGAATAAAGGCGGCGCAAGGCTCCTTCAGGCCTTTTATGCGTCCGTGGGGTACGGCAACATGGTGCCCCAGCGCGGTGGAACCCAGACGCTCCCGGGCGATCAGGCTTTGAAAGACAGTCGTGCGCGCCACGCCGTGGTTGTTTTCGAAAAGCAGCCCCGCCTGTTCGAACGCCCGCTTTTTGCTGGTGGCGGCCAGGTCAAGCACGATGTTTTGCGGTGACAAAATACGCGACATTAGGTTCATGGTGTGCATTATATGACGTACGGTTTCATACGCATTGTGCCCTGAATAACATCAAGGCCCCAATCGTAGTGGCGATTGAGGCCGGGCAGGATGACATTGTTACTGGCCGTGAAGTGGCCTGGACTTGATTCGACTTAGGCTGTTGTTGGCCTGGACCCCGGATGTTTATTCTGCGGGGATTTCCTGCCGTTTGGCAGGCTCGTGAGCATGGGCCTGAACCCTGCTTTTGTACTTGATGACCTGGCGATCTATTTTGTCGGCCAACAAGTCTATGGCGGCGTACAGGTTTTCGTCGGTGGCCTCGCAGTGGATATCCTTGCCACGCAGTCGCATGGTGATTTCCGCAGTATGTTTTAGGCGCTCTATTGAAAGCATGACCTGTGTGTCGATGACGTTATCGAAATGTCGTGCGATTCGTGACATTTTATTCTTGACGTACGCATGTATTGAAGGGGTGACTTCCAGGTGACGACCACTGATGCTCAGGTTCATATTGGGCTCTCCTATGAGTGACAGGGTTGCGCACGATGCGCAATTCATGAATTAAGCAGATCTCCTTCTGAGTAGTTGTGATAAGTCCAGTGTATAGCGAATAAAAACTAAATCAAGGGCCTCCGGTAAGGGTTTGTTTGAGACCGTGACCGGGCCGGTTACATGCGGAAATTTTTGCCCAGATATACCTTGCGCACAGCTTCGTTGTCGATGATTTCGTTGGGGTGACCGTTGGTCAGCACCTTGCCTTCGCTGATGATGTAGGCACGGTCGCAGATCCCCAGGGTTTCACGCACGTTGTGGTCGGTGATAAGCACGCCAATGTTGCGGTTTTTCAGAAAGTGCACGATGCGCTGGATTTCAATGACGGCGATGGGGTCGACGCCAGCAAAAGGCTCGTCCAGCAGGATGAAGCGAGGATGAGTGGCCAGCGCGCGCGCGATTTCAACGCGGCGGCGTTCGCCGCCCGAGAGCGAAATGGCCGAATTGCGGCGCAGGTGCCCGATCTGCAATTCGTCCAGCAACGTCTCCAGACGTTCCCCAATCTGGTGCGATGAAAGTGCCTTGCCGTCATCGTCAAGCTGAAGTTCGAGCACGGCGCGTATGTTTTCTTCGACAGTCAGGCGGCGAAAGGCCGAGGCATCCTGCGGCAGATACGATAGCCCCAGACGCGCACGCTTGTGCATGGGCATGCTGGTGACTGTGGTGTTGTCGATTTCTATGCGCCCGGCGTCGGTTGGGATGATGCCCACGATCATATAGAAGCTGGTGGTTTTTCCTGCGCCGTTGGGGCCGAGCAGGCCGACGACTTCTCCGCTTTCGACAGACAGCGAGACGTCATGCACGACGGTGCGTTTGGCATAGGTTTTGCGCAGGCCGGTCGCGCGCAGGCAACCGTGCGTGTCGCTGGGGGCACGCTTTGCGTTGTTGCGCGATGTTGCGGAAGAAAACATGAATTGGGGGATCTTTGAGCGTTACGCGCCGGATCTGCCGTTGGGCCGCCGGGCTAGGGATGCTTCACGGGATGTTTCGCGGATTTTTTCTGGCAGTCGGCAGCCGCGGCCTCGGACTTGGCCGTCGGCACGGCGACCGAACGTACCCGCCCACCTTGCGCTGCCGAGTTTGCGCCGCCAAAAGCCTGATAGATGTTGGTCTTCTGGTTGAATGTGACGCGATCCCCGCTGATGGTGTCGAAGGGTTTGCCACACACGAATTTTGTCACAATCGCCTTGCCTATCATTTCTATCTGGTCCGTCTTGCCGTTATATTCGGCGCGCAGCCCTCGGGCTTCAATGACCTGAAATTTTGCAGGGGTCTCTTGACGTACGAATACGAGGTTGCCCGGGTTGACTGTGGCCGTCCCGTACTGGAATCCGTCCGCGTCCTCGTGGGTGACGAGCTTGTCGGCACGCAGGGTCATATCGCCGCGGGTCAGGATGACGTTGCCCGTGAAGGTGCTTTCCTTCTTTTCGTCGTTGTAATTCAGGGTGTCGGACAGAATGAGCGTATCGGGTTCGTCGGCAGATTTTTTGGCACCAGCGGCTTTAGCTGATTTGCCCGCCGTGCCTTCCGATGTGCTTGCGACGGACGGCTGGGCCGTGGTGGCCGAAGTCGGGGAGTGAGTTGTCAACGCGGTAGCAGGGCTGGGGGACGAGTGTTTGGCGGGGGTTGGCGTGGTGGGTTGGGCGGCTACAGTAGTGCATGCCAGGGCAATGGCCGATGCGATCAGCCAGGAATGCAAGGTGGTCGTGCTGCGTAGGGTCATGGTTTGGTTTCGGTTTTTTTGGTAGCTGGCCGTGTGACTGAGTCTTGACCCGATATTTTTACATCGCTGGCTGAGAACACTTTCAGTGTACGGGTTTTGTTATCGTACCTCATGCCCTTGCCGCGCATCGTCGAGTGGCCATTGACGATCAGGGCCGGCAGGTCGGTGAAGGCCACGTCGTCATTGGGCAATAGCGTCAACTGCTGACTGGTCACGTCGAGCGCCGGGCGATCCTTGTCGGGCAGGCGGTGCAGGTGGGCGTGGCCGGTCATGACGATGCGGTTGCCGTTCTTGTCCATGACGGCCGTGTCCGACGTGCCGACGGTAATGGGCGAGCCGGCGCGCTGGCCAACGGCTTTCGCCTTGGTGACCTTGTATGAATCGTCGTCGGGAAAGTGCACCATGTACTCGCCCTCGAGGCGATTCACGGCGTCCCCGGCCGGATCTGTGCGCACCATGACGAAATTCTGTGCCCATGCGTCTGGTTCGTGCGTGGTACGCGCTGGTGGCTCGACTTGGACCGCCCTTTGGGTATAGCCGGCCGCCCACCACGTGCTGGCAACCAGGACAGTGAGCAGGAAGATGGCGACAAGGCCCGGGACACGTTCTTTCATGGCTTGTCGTCTATTGCGTGACACCGCCCAGAATCAGCGCGTTGGGGCCGAAAAATGCACGCAGTCGCCCCTGGGCTGCCAGGATGAGGTCGCAGCATTCACGCGCGGCACCATGGCCGCCGCGTTCGGATGAAACCCAGTGCGCGGCCTGGCTGACGTAGGGGGGAGCGTTGGGCACGCTGGCGGCGAAGCCCACGCGTTGCAGCGCGGGCAGGTCGATAATGTCGTCGCCCATGTAGCCGATCTGATCCAGGGTGTGGCCTTGTTCCTGCGCCAGTGTTGTCAGTGCCTGCGCCTTATCACGTACGCCCTGAAGGACAAGCGAGATGCCGAGCTCGGCGGCGCGGCGAGCCACGATCAGCCCCTGCCGTCCCGTGATTAGCGCCACCGTAACGCCGCTTTCTCCCATGAGGCGCAGGCCGTGGCCGTCCAGGGCGTTGAAGCGCTTCATGGTTTCGCCACTTTCGTTGTACCAGAGGCTGCCATCAGTCAGCACCCCGTCGATATCGAACGCCATAAGGCGCACTTGGCGTGCGCGCTGGATGACGGCAGGCGCAACTTTGACCAGAATAAGTGCCTCGGCAGGGTGTGGAACGTCGGGTGTTTTCATGAGTCAGATTACCTTTGCGGCGAGCAGGTCGTGCATGTGCAGGGCGCCCACCAGCGTGCCGGAGGGATCCGTGACCAGAACCTGGGTGAGGTGGTGTGCATCCATCAGCGTTGCTGCTTCGACAGCCATGGCAGCAGGGGCGACACATTTTGGGTTGAGGGACATGCCCTCTGAGACGGTCAGGCTACGAATGTCGCCATGACGGACTATGAGTCGGCGCAGGTCGCCGTCGGTGAAGATGCCGATCGGGCGACGGGTTTCATCGACGACGATCGTCATGCCCATGCTTTTGCGCGACATTTCAAGCAGTGTATCGGGCATGGACGTGTGGGGTTGTACGACAGGCAGCGCATCACCGACGCGCATGACGTCACTGACGTGTGTGAGCAGGCGTCGGCCCAGGGCTCCACCAGGATGCGAACGGGCGAAGTCCTCGGCGCTGAAGCCGCGCGCTTCGAGGCAGGCCACTGCAATGGCATCGCCCAGAACCAAGGTAGCGGTTGTGCTGGCCGTAGGTGCCAGGTTAAGGGGGCACGCCTCGTGCCGCACGTGCGCGTTCAAGTGCAAAGTGGCGTTGGTGGCCAGTTCCGATTGATCGTTGCCCGTTATGGCGATAAGCGGTATGCCCGCGCGCTTGGCCACCGACAGTATGGTCAGGAGTTCGGGCGCGGTACCGGAATATGACAGCGCCAGCACAATGTCGTGTTTGGTCAGCATGCCCAGATCGCCGTGTATGGCTTCCGTGCCGTGCATGAAAAACGAAGGCGTCCCCGTCGAGGCCAGTGTGGCGGCAATTTTTGTAGCGATATGGCCCGATTTGCCTATGCCGGTTACGATGACACGCCCTTCGCAGGCAAGAATCATCGAGACCGCGCGGCTGAAAGAATCGTCCAGACGGCCCTGCAGTGTCTGCAGGGCACTGATTTCCACCGAAAATGTTCGGCGAGCCGATTCCAGGGCAGTAGCCCGGGCTGGGATGGTGGCGGGTTTCATAGTCGGATTTTAAACGCTAGCGGCATTTCCGTTGTGATTTCCGGTTTCGGGTGCCGCGAGGGCAGGGTTGCGCATTAATACAAGGCTTTCGCGCCACTGGCATGCCGGACTGTATAGTACGTGGCTTTCCAGCATTTCACGCCTGCGTCACGCGGGTCGGGCGGCTGGTTTAGGGTTATAGTTGAGCCTGTTTTCTTTCCCTTCGTTTTTTGGCGATATACATGCACGTTGATACTGTCGAGTACGTTCGCAGGGCGATTCGTAGTGTGCCCGACTGGCCGAAACCCGGCATCATATTCCGCGATATTACGCCGTTGTTGCAGGATCCTCGTACCTTTCGCGTCCTTATTGATATGTTCGTATATCGTTACATGCGCCAGCGCCTGGATCTGGTTGCCGGTATCGATGCGCGCGGCTTCATTCTAGGGTCGGTGCTGGCTTACGAACTGAATCTCGGGTTTGTGCCGGTGCGTAAAAAAGGCAAGCTGCCGTTTCGCACGCTGGCTGAACAGTACACGTTGGAATATGGCAATGCCACCGTCGAAATGCACACCGATGCGGTGAAGCCGGGCCAGCGGGTTCTGCTTATCGACGACCTTATCGCCACTGGCGGCACTATGGTGGCTGCCGCCAAGCTGCTGCAGCGACTTGGTGCCAACGTAGTCGAAGCCGCCGCCATTATCGAGTTATCCGAGCTGGGCGGCCTGAAGGTTGTTAAGGATACCGGCCTGCCCGTCTTTACCGTATGCAGCTTCACCGAAAGCGAAACCTAGAAACCCGGTGCCCTAAAGAAACAGCCGGTACGCGGGGTTTTCGGTTTCGTTCCAGTACGGATAGCCCAGCGATTCCAGAAATGCCTTGAAGGCTTTCTTGTCGCCAGGTGGCACTTGCATGCCCACCAGAACACGACCGTAGTCGTCGCCCTGGTTGCGGTAATGGAACAGGCTGATGTTCCAGGCGGGGCTCATCGAGCTCAGAAACTTCGTTAGCGCGCCAGGCCTTTCGGGGAACTCGAAGCGATACAGCACTTCGTTCTCGGTCAGGGCGGAGCGTCCGCCCACCATATAACGCAAATGCGTCTTGGCCATTTCGTTGGACGTCAGATCCAGCGTCGAGAACCCTTTCTTGACGAACATGCCCGCGATGCGTTCGGGCTCGCCGGCCGAGGTGATTTGCAGTCCGACGAATACCTGGGCGTTTGCTGAATCCGAGATTCGGTAGTTGAATTCCGTCACGCTGCGTTTGCCGATGGTTTCGCACAGACGCAGGAAGCTGCCGCGCTTTTCGGGGATGGTCAGGGCGAACAGCGCTTCGCGCGCTTCGCCAACGTCGGCGCGGTCGGCAACGAAGCGCAGCCTGTCAAAGTTCATGTTGGCGCCGCTGGTAATGGCTACCAGCGTCTTGCCTTTGAGCTTGTTCGCCGCAGCGTAGCGTTTGGCACCGGCCAGTGCCAGTGCGCCGGCCGGTTCCAGGACGCTGCGTGTGTCCTGGAAGACGTCTTTGATGCTGGCGCAGATTTCATCGGTGTTCACCATGACGAAATCATCAACGTACTGTTTGGTGAGCTTGTAGGTTTCAGACCCCACCAATTTGACTGCGGTGCCATCCGAGAACAAGCCGACGTCGCTGAGCTCCACGCGGCGGCCCGCCTTGACGCTGCGCGCCATGGCGTCGGAATCGACAGTTTGCACGCCAATGATTTTGGTTTCGGGGCGCAGTTGCTTGATGTACGCGGCAACGCCGGATATAAGGCCGCCCCCTCCGATGGGGACAAAAACCGCGTCGATGGGGTTAGGGTGCTGGCGCAGGATTTCCATGCCGACAGTACCCTGTCCGGCGATGACGTCAGGGTCGTCGAACGGATGGACGAAGGTGAGCTTTTCCTTTTTTTCCAGTTCGAGTGCGTGCGCGTAGGCGTCTGAAAAGCTGTCGCCCACCAGTACGGTTTCACCGCCCAGGGCTCGTACCGCCTTGACCTTGACCATGGGGGTTGTGGTGGGCATGACGATCACGGCACGACAGCCCAGCCGCTTGGCGGAAAGTGCGACGCCTTGTGCATGGTTGCCTGCCGAGGCGGCGATGACGCCACGCTTGAGCTCTTCTGCGCTGAGGTTGGCCATTTTGTTGTAGGCGCCGCGCAGCTTGAAGCTGAAGACGACCTGGGTGTCTTCACGCTTCAAATAGACCTTGTTCTGAATTCGAGTCGAAATTTGCGGTGCAAATTCCAGCGGAGACTCGATGGCGACATCATAAACTTTGGATGTCAGTATGCGTTTCAGATAATCGGTGGCCATGGTTAGCAGGAAGGCGTGACGGAGCGTCAGCAAAGTGAACAGGTTAACACAGGCAATTGCCCGCTTGCGCGGCGGGTGGGCGGCGTCAGAGGCATCCATGAACCGCGTGGCACATGCCGATGTGCTTGCTCACAACCGGCGCATCACGTGCGCCCGCGAACGGCTAAACTAGCCGCCTATGGAAGCGTGGACTCGGTCACTGTTTCACTGGTTGCTGGCTATCTTGGCGTTGCCCAAGGTGGGCCTGAGTACCATTTTTCTGGTCAGTCTGGCTTCGGCCACGCTTTTGCCGCTGGGCTCTGAAGCCGTGGTATTCGCTTATGTGAAGACTGTACCGAGCATGTTCTGGCCAGCGGTGGTGACGGCGACTGTGGGTAATACGATAGGTGGCACCATCAGCTATCTGATGGGGCTGGCGGCACACAAGGCGCTTGTTCGCTGGGAAGCCACGCGCAGGCGCAACGCGCGACGCGAGAGTTCTGGTAGTGTGGCGCCGGTCGCGTCGGCAGCCGCGCCGGGGTTGGCGGGTGGGCGCTGGCATGTCCGGATTGGCTGGTGGCTGCACCGGTTTGGGCCTGCAGTGTTGTTTTTTTCCTGGTTGCCCATCGTGGGTGATCCGCTGTGCGCCGTGGCGGGCTGGTTCAGGCTTTCGTTCTGGCCGTCAGTGTTTTATATGGCCCTTGGAAAATTCCTGCGCTATGTCGTCATGACCGCCGGGTTGCTGTGGGTGTTTCCTTATATCTTTTAGAAGCAGGCCCGCTTCGTGAGGTGCCAAAGCGGCTGCGCTGAGGCGCCTTCACGCCACGTGCGCGGCATTATCCGCCACGCGGGTGGCCGGGAACTCGATGGAAAACAAGCTGCCGACACCAACGCGACTGCGGATGTGCAGTTCGGCATTGTGGCGCAAGGCGACGTGCTTGGTAATGGCCAGGCCCAGGCCCGTTCCCCCTGTCGTTCGGGAGCGGCCGCGGTCGGCGCGGTAGAAGCGTTCGGTCAGCCTGGGCAGGTCCTGCGAGGCGACGCCAATGCCGGTATCCTGCACCGAATAGCAGGCGTTGCCGGTTTCGGTCCGGTACCAACTGACGGTAATGGTGCCGCTTTTGGGCGTGTAGCGCACCGCGTTGGTCAGCAGGTTGCCAACCGCGGAGGCGAGTTCGGTTTCAACACCCAGTATGCACAGGTCTTTGTCGATGTTTTCGACGAAGACGTGCTCGCCGCCCGAAAGGGCTTTTGCCTGAATGAGGGATGTCTCGATGGTGTCGGCCAGGCGCACCGGCTCTCCGGCGGCGATGGGCGTTGATTCCAGCGAAGAAAGTGTCAGCAGATCGGCCACGATGGCCTGCATGCGCTGTGCCTGTTCGAGCATGAGGGCGTGGTAGTGTTCACGCTGCCCGGGGGCAAAGGCTTCATTGGGGAGGTCGCGCAACGTTTCCAGAAAGCCCGAGAGCACGGTCAATGGGGTACGCAGCTCGTGCGACACGTTGGCCACGAAGTCCCTGCGTGTCGTTTCCAGTTTCTCGATCTGCGTGACGTCGTGGGTCACGATCAGGAATTGCCCGATCCCGTACGGAGTAAGCCGCAGCCGCAGTGATCGTTCCTGGCCGTCTATGGCCAGGTGCAGGAGTATCGGCTCCGGCCACGAGGACTGGCGTCCGTATCGGGCAAATTCCGGCGCCCTGAGAATGTTGAAGATGCTGAAGTTTCTGTCTTTTTCCAGATTGATGCCGATGTGTTCGCTGGCGGTTTTGTTGCACCAGGTAATCTGCATTTCTTCATTCAGCGTGATGGCGCCATCGGGAAGCGCTTCGGCCGCCAGCATGATGCCGCTGACCATGTTTTCAAGCTTGGCGATTTTGTCACGGTGTTTGCGCTGGCCGCGGTATATGACGGCCAGTACGTCGTCCCACGGGCCCACGGATGGAGGTGGCGCGGCGTTTATGTCCTTGGCCCACCTGCCAATCCGGTGAAGCTGCACGCCGCTGACAAGAATCATGCTTGCCAGTCCAAGTGTCAGAAGCGCCCAGCCGGTGCCGGGACCGATCCATTCCCCGATCAGCCAGGCTATGAGGCCCCATAGGCCCATGGAAATCAGTGTTTTGGTCATGCCGGTAAAGCGTGGTTCAATCAGCCCATGACTTCGTCGGGCCAAAGGAACAACTATACCTTACGAATTGCACAGGATCGCCCGCGTGCGCCTGTGGGTTGCGTGCCCAGGCGTGTGGCGTGGGCCTGTCATTTCTTTTGGGCGGCCCGCGGTGACGCGAGTTTACCCGCATGCAACCGGTATCTGCGTCACGAAGCGGTAGCCCGCGCCTCGCACTGTCTCGATGTGGCTTTCATGCTTGTGCGGTTCCAGGGCTTTGCGCAAGCGGCGAATGTGCACGTCGACCGTGCGCTCTTCCACGAACACGTGATCCCCCCAAACCTGGTCGAGCAGCTGCGTGCGCGAGAACACGCGCTCGGTATGGGTCATGAAAAAATGCAGCAGGCGAAATTCGGTCGGTCCGACCACAAGCGTGACACCGTTATCGGTTACCCGGTGCGTGACCGGGTCAAGTGAAAGGGTCCCCACGGAGATGGTCTCGTCGGTGTGGTGCGGTGCGCGGCGGCGCAGCACGGCCTTGATGCGTGCGGCGAGCTCTTTGGGCGAGAATGGTTTGGTGATGTAGTCGTCGGCGCCCGCCTCCAGTCCTTCGACCTTGTCATGCTCGGACCCCTTGGCCGTAAGCATGATGATGGGGATCTGGCCTGTACGCTTGTCGCTGCGCAGCTGCCTGGCAAGGGCTACGCCCGATGCGCCGGGCAGCATCCAGTCCATCAATATCAGGTCTGGCAGTTCGTTCTGGATCAGTGCACGAGCTCGCTCGGCGTCGTCCGCCCGCAGTACCTGGTACCCGGCAAATTCCAGGTTGACCGCGATCAGCTCTTGAATGGCCAGTTCGTCTTCAACGACAAGAATGGTTGTACCCATGGCGGGAGAGCCCCTGTCTGGTTTAATGAAGGATGTCGGGTGCGTAGTTTATGAATAAAATATTTCAGGTTTGTGAAAAACCTGGTATTTCAGGTCTGTAAAAAGGTTGGGTTGCCTGAATCCAACCTGCTTGAATGGGGTACGATAACGCATGACGCAAGATTCCTCTCGACCCGGACAACCTGACGAACAGTCGGGTACGCGGACCACCCATTTCGGCTTCGAAACCGTTAGCGAGACTGACAAGGCCAGCAAGGTGGCCGAGGTATTTCACTCGGTGGCGTCGCGTTACGACATTATGAACGACTTGATGTCCGGTGGGCTGCATCGTGTCTGGAAGATGTTTGCCATTGGCCGCGCCGATGTGCGAAGCGGCATGAAAGTGCTGGATATCGCTGGCGGCACGGGTGACCTTGCCAAGTCATTTGCCAAAAAGGTCGGGCCGTCCGGCCAGGTTTGGCTTACTGACATCAACGATTCCATGCTGCGCGTGGGGCGTGACCGCCTTGTGGATCATGGTGTGCTGGTTCCCGCCGCAGTTTGCGATGCCGAAAAACTGCCATTTCCCGATGGCTATTTCGATCGCGTCACCGTCGCGTTCGGGCTGCGCAACATGACGCACAAAGATCGTGCATTGGCTGAAATGCGTCGTGTCCTTCGGCCCGGTGGAAAACTCTTGGTGCTGGAGTTCTCGCGCGTAGCCAAGCCGTTGGCGCCCGCCTACGACTGGTACTCTTTCCACGTACTGCCCTGGTTGGGCAAAAAGGTAGCGGGCGACGAAGGCAGCTATCGCTATCTGGCCGAGTCCATCCGTATGCACCCCGATCAGGAAACGCTGGCCGATCTGCTCCGGGCGGCGGGCCTGTCCCGGGTGCGCTACTTCAACCTGACGGCAGGAGTGGTGGCGCTGCACGAAGGGGTAAACCTGGGTTGATGCACAAGAAGCTTGGACAAAGCCGCCTGATGGCGGCTTTGTTGTGTTTGCACACACACATTTTCTTGCGTTTGATGTCTTTCACCGCATTTGTGCGAAATTTGTGTGATTTTAAGATAATATTCAGGTTCTGGTAAGGAATCGCCGTGGGTGCTTCGCTGGCCAGTACTCGAACCGCAGATCAAGGGTCTGCGGACTGCAAGGCGAGGTTCCGCTGGCATGGATATGTGCCACGGGTGTGTCGCGCGACCTAACAGTAGTAACAGGAGATTTTTCATGCGCCAAAGGTTTGACAGGGTTCTTGCCATTGCCATGCTGGTTGTTTCAGCAGGAGCCATGATGTCGGCATCATTTGACGTAGAGGCGCGACGCTTTGGTGGCGGGGCAAGTTTTGGCCGCCAGTCGTCCAATATCACAAAGCAGCGTCAGGCCGTGACTCCGCCTGCCGCATCGACCACTCAGCGCGCCAGCACGCCGCCTGCGGCAAGCACCGCTGCGACAGGCGCGGCCGCCGCAACAACGGGTGCCGTGGCCAAAAGTGGTCTGTCGCGCTTTATCGGCCCGATTGCCGGAATAGCCGCCGGCCTGGGCATTGCAGCGCTGTTGTCCAGCCTGGGGCTCGGAGGTGCCTTTCTTGAAATGTTGTCCAGTCTGGTGCTGATTGCGCTGGTGGTGTTTGCCTTCATGTTCATTTTGCGACGGCTGCGTGGCCTGCCTGTTTCAAGGCCGGCAGAGCAGGGGGCGGGCGCTAGCCTCAATCAGGATGCGGGATCTTCTGGGGCGCGGGGTTGGTCCGGGCAGCGGCCCGGGCGGGCGGCCGAGTCTGCCACTTCAGCCTTCGAGTCGTCCGGGCAGACTGCCGCCACGCCGTCTTCCTCGGGTTCCGGCTTTTTGGGGCATGGCGCGCCCGCACACTCTGATCCGCACGGCGCCACCACGCTGGCGTCCACGTCTTACGGCACGGGGAACACCACACCGCCGGTAGACGAAAATTGGTTCATCCCGGCCGACTTCGACACGCCGACCTTTCTGGCGACGGCCAAGGCGCAGTTCGTCGCCATTCAGGCGGTCTGGGACAGCGGTGATCTAGGCCATCTGGAAGAATACCTGACCGACGACCTCCTTGCCGAGTTCAAGCCGCAGATCCTGGCACGCGAAGGCAAGCCTGAAACCACCGAGGTGCTGTTGCTCAATGCCCAGCTCATGGGCATTGAGTCGGTTGCCGGTGGCCACCTGGCCAGCGTGCGCTATTCGGGCATGCTGCGCGAATCGCCCGATACCGAGGCGTTCCGCTTCGAGGAAATCTGGAATCTGTACAAAGCGGACGGCGCCGGCTGGCTCCTCGCGGGCATTCAGCAGTTGCCCGTCGATAACGCGGGGTAGCCGCCGGTACGCTGGCGGCACGAGGTCCGCGCCGGCCGGCTGGTCGTGGCGGAAATGAATTCGGGCTGGCCTTGACCTTCGGGTTGGCCGGCCCGTTGTTCTATTGTGCAGTCGCAAGCCATTTGCAGACCCGGCACGGCCGCGCGGCCTGTTAAACATTTTCCATTGTCAGTTAAACTTATGGGCGAAGCTTCCTTCACGCACTTCGCGCCTGGCGCGAGTCTTAGCCATGTCTTCTATGCCATCGTTTCCCGCTTCCGCGTCCGTTTGTGCCAGCGCGCTCAACAAGCTGCTGCGGCGTGAGCCGTGGGCCAGCGACCGGTTGGCGCGTCATTCGGGCAAAACGGTGCGATTTGTGGTGGGCCCCTGGGTGATTGGTCTTTCGGTGCAAAGTGACGGTCGGGTGCAGCCGTCCAGCCCCGCTGTGGTGCCGGATGTCACACTTACCATCCCGAAGGAGCGGCTGGGTCAACTGCCGCGTGTGCTGCGCTCTGGCGATTCCAGCGCAATCGCCGAAATCATGCGTGTGGACGGTGATGCGGGCCTGGCCAGTGTTGTGTCGGACCTCGCCCGCGAGCTGCGCTGGGACGTGGAAGACGATCTGGCTCGGCTGGTTGGCGATGTGGCGGCTGTGCGCCTGTTGGACGGGGTCAGGCGGCTCACTGGCGCGGCGCGTCAGGCGGGCGACCGTCTTGCTGGCAATGTCGGCGAATACCTCACCGAAGAGAGCCGCATGCTCCTCGCGCGCACGGCCTTTGTCGAATGGCAGACGCGGCTTGGAATCATGCAGCAGCGTCTGGCGGCGCTGGAGCACAGTGTGGCTGGGCTGGAGCAGCAAGCTGCTGCCCGCGCCGGCCATCGAGACTCCTCATGCTGACACTGCTTCGCTTTGTACGTATAGTCCTGATTTCACTACGCTACCGACTTGACGAGCTGGTGCTTTCAAGCATCAAGCATCCGGTCGCTCACTGCCTGTTGCGCGTGGTTCGCCTTGGGCGCCCTCCGCGTATGGATCGCGGTGTCCGTCTGCGTCTGGCGCTTGAGGCGCTCGGGCCGATTTTCGTCAAGTTTGGCCAGGTTCTTTCAACGCGCCGGGATCTTATCCCGCTGGATGTGGCAACAGAATTGGCGTTATTGCAGGATCGTGTGCCGCCGTTTCCGTCCGATCAGGCGGCAGCCTGCGTCAAGGCGGCGTTGGGTGCGTCGCCGCATCAGCTGTTCCGGCATTTCGAGGTTGACCCAGTGGCGTCGGCGTCTATTGCCCAGGTGCATTTCGCTGTCATGCATGACGGGCGCGATGTCGCTGTCAAGGTGCTGCGTCCGGGCATGCTTGGCATTATCGAGAAGGATCTGACGCTTTTGCGGGTACTGGCCAGTGTGATCGAGCGCATCGCGCCCGACACTCGGCGCCTGAAACCGCGCGAGGTGGTGGCCGAGTTCAACAAATACCTGCACGACGAGCTGGATCTGGTGCGCGAAGCGGCCAACTGCAGCCAACTGCGGCGCAACTTTGGCCCCCACACGGGGCGGGGTCATCTGCTGATGGTGCCCGAAGTCGTCTGGGAACTGACGACCAGCACCGTCTTCACCATGGAACGCATGCGGGGCATACCCATAAGCCACGTCGACAGTCTCAGGGCGGCTGGCATTAACATCAGCAACCTTGCGCGCACCGGCGTCGAAATATTCTTCACGCAGGTGTTTGCCGACGGGTTTTTCCATGCCGACATGCATCCCGGGAATATTTTCGTTTCCGATGCGCCCGAAACGCTGGGGCGCTATATTGCGCTGGATTTCGGCATTGTCGGCTCGTTGTCCGAGCACGATAAAAACTATCTGGCGCAGAATTTTCTGGCTTTTTTCCGGCGCGACTATCGTCGCGTGGCGCAATTGCATATTGAATCGGGCTGGGTTCCCGCAGGCACGCGCGAGGAAGAGCTGGAGGGGGCCGTGCGAGCCGTGTGCGAGCCATATTTCGACCGCCCACTGGCTGAAATTTCGCTGGGGCAGGTTTTGCTGCGCCTTTTTCAGACATCACGCCGGTTTAATGTTGAAATTCAGCCACAGCTCGTGCTGTTGCAGAAAACACTTCTGAATGTCGAGGGAATGGGGCGGGATCTGGATCCAAGCCTGGATTTGTGGCAGACGGCCAAGCCGTTTCTCGAGAAGTGGATGCGTGAGCGGGTGGGGCTGGCGGGGTTGCGTCAGCGTCTGGATAAAGAGGCTGCGCAGTGGGTACAGATTCTGCCGCAGCTGCCACGCCTCGTCCACAGCACGTTGGCGCGCACGGATTCAATGCCGCAAATCAGGGCGGAAGTCGAACGCCTGCGCCGGGCGCAAGAGCAGACCAATCGTTTGCTGATGGTCTTTGCCGCTACTGTCGCTGTGGCTATTGGTGTTGCAATTTGGGCACTTGCGGGACAATAGATCGGGTATTACGCTAGTCACTGTAACGTTTTGATGGCTTACTGCAGGCCGGGCCTGCAGATCGGTGACAAGAGGCTATATCATGGGTACAAGCGGGTAAGCTTCAGCCTTCGCAAAAATATGTCGTTCCAGGACCGGCATGCCCCGGAAATACCAGGGGTTTAAACATTACACAAGAGAGATCTCTATGATTTATCCTGAACTATTCAAATCAATGGAAGCCGTACGCTGGAACCTGGCATCCGACATTCCTTGGGGTGATTTTGATGGTAGCCGTCTTTCAGACGATCAGGCCTATACGATCAAGATGAACGCCATTACCGAGTGGGCCGCATTGCCCGCTACCGAGATGTTCCTGCGCGACAACCATGATGACAGCGATTTCTGCGCTTTTATGTCCATCTGGTTTTATGAAGAGCAAAAGCACTCCCTGGCGCTTATGGAGTATTTGCGCCGCTTTCGTCCCAAGCTCGTACCCACCGAGGAGGAACTGCACAATGTGCGTTTCGAATTCGACCCGGCACCGGCCCTTGAAACCCTGATGCTGCATTTTTGCGGCGAAATACGTTTGAACCATTGGTACCGATGCGCGTCTGATTGGCACACCGAGCCAGTCATAAAGCGTATTTACAAGGTCATTGCACAAGACGAGGCCCGGCATGCTGGAGCCTACCTGCGCTACATGAAGCGGGCCTTGGTGCGTCAGGGTGCCGAAATCGGACAGCAGGCCCGCCTGGCATTCGCGAAGATCGGGGTGCTTATGGCTTCGGCCCGCCGCACCCCGCAGGCGCTGCACCCAACGAACCTGCACGTCAACAAGGGCTTGTTCCCCAACGATACCGTGCAGTCCAGGTTGCCGTCGCCCGGCTGGTTGGAAAATTGGCTCGACAACCAGATCTGCTTCAACAAAGAATGGGAAGGTAAGGTCAGTTCACGCATTTTGCATAATCTGTCGCTGCTTTTCGATACGACGTTCAATACGGTGCAGGATCTGAATCACTACCGCAAGGAAATCAGCAAGTCCGCCCCAGCGGTAACCGCGTAATTGCTCGTGGCGGCGCGCTTCGAGTCGAAAATACTGGACCGTGACCAGTGCGTCGCCGCCGTGCGCGGCGGCGCGTATGCGCGCCCGCTGGTCTTTACCAATGGGGTGTTCGATATTCTTCATCGGGGCCATGCCACTTATCTCGATGCGGCGGCCGGTCTGGGCGCTGCGCTTATTGTGGCCATCAACACCGATGGTTCGGCGCGTCGTCTGGGCAAGGGCACCGATCGGCCTTTCAACCGGCAGGAAGATCGGGCGGCGCTTCTGGCGGCGTTGGAATGCGTTTCGGCAGTGACCATGTTTGACGAAGATACGCCGCTGGCGCTGATCCAGCAGCTCCGGCCCGACATTATCGTTAAGGGTGGCGACTACGACATGGAAACCCTGCCTGAGACTGCCAGTGTCAAAAGCTGGGGCGGCCGGGCAGTGTCCATCCCGTTCGAATTTCAGCTTTCGACGACGTCGCTGGTAAGCAAGATACGCGGATAGATGCGCGTGGCGCTGGCTGGAGCGGCACGGATCAGTCTTTGATGGTTTTGTTGCGGCCGCCAAGCCCGCCCCGCCCTGACTCCGATTCAAGCAATTGGTTGATGGCGACAATGTCTGTTTCAGTCAGGATGCCGCTGCTGGCCTTGAGCCTGAGACTGTGCATGAGCGTGTCGTACCGGGTTCGGAACAGCGCACGCTGGGTTTCGTATAACTGCTGCTGCGCGTTGAGCACGTCGATGTTCACCCGCACGCCTATTTCATATCCCGTCCTGTTGGCTTCCAGAGAGGCCCGGCTGGATTTCTCAGCAGCCTGAAGCGACTGGATTTGGGCCAGACCTGATGTGACTCCCGAGAAATACTGTTGTGTTGACTGCACCGCCTGGCGCCTGGCAGCCTCCAGGTCGTAGCGCGCCTGCATCAGGCGCGACGTGTGCTCGCGCACCTGCGATGAGATTTCTCCGCCTGAATAAATGGGAATGGACAGTTGCAATCCGACGGCGGTGTCCAGCGAGCGTGGCCCGCTTTGTACTCCGTACGTGCCGCGGTCGCTGGCGCTTCCCGTCTGGGCGTACAGGCTCAGTGTCGGGGCGTGGCTGTTCTTGGCAATGTCGATCTGTGTTTCCGCGATTCTGGCCGCCAGCCGCGCGCGGGCCACGGTCAGGTTGGCCTGGGCGGCCTGGGCCGTCCAGCTGCCCAGGGCGTTGGGCTGCGGCGCCGGCAGCGGTGTGTCCGCAGCCAGCCCTACGAGTGCGCCTGGATGCTCACTCGTAATTTGCGCCAGCCGGTCGTTGCTGACGCGCAGCGTATTGCGGGCTTGCAGCTCAGCCGCGTTAAGCAGGTCCAGCCGCGACTGCGCCTCGTAGGTGTCGGTGATGGTCTTGCTGCCCAGCTCGAACCCTTTTTTTGCAGCTCGCAGCTGTGTGGCCACCGCCTGTTTCTGGGCAAGCAGGGTCTGCAGCGAGTCTTGTGCCGCCAGTACGTCGAAGTAGGTCTGGGCGACACGCAGGATCAGGTCCTGGTAGGCCTGTTGCGCGCCCAGATCGGCCGAGCTTGCGAAGAACTCGGATTGCTTGAGCCGATCCCAATTGCTGAAGTCGATAATGGGCTGGGTAAGAGTCAGGGCCCATCGGGCACGCCGGTTCGTCGCGCCCTGCTGCATGTCTTGCAGACGACGGGTGTTGTCCAGTTCGGCCGCGGTGCCCGCAGTGATGTACGGTAGAAGCCGGGCGCGCGCCTGGGGAACTTTCTCCTGGTCAGCGTTACGCTGCGCGCGGGCTGCTGCATAGATGGGATCACGCTGCAGGGCGGCATTCCAGATGGACAGCAGATCCTGTGGCGCGGTCCGGGTTGGCCGGGAAAGGCCCTGCATCAGCCCTGTGGGGGCCGGGTGGCTTGTGGTACGGTCAGGCGCGTCTTGCGCCTGGGCCAGCGCGGTGGCGCCAAGAAGTGCCAGGGCCATTACGGTGCTTGCACATCCAGGAGCTGCGCGCATTACCTAGAATTTGAACTTGGAGACAGCCGTGCCCCGCAGCGGCTTGATGACGGTATCGAACAGGCTGGTCGTGTCGAAGCTGGCGGCGTCGGTCCGGGTGATGCGGTAGGCCGTCATGATGGGACTTTGTCCCACGACTACAACCATGCGCCCCCCAATGCACAGCTGGTACTTGAGTGCGTCCGGTACGGTAGGGGTAGAGCCCGTAAGCAGAATGGCGTCGTACTCGGCGGTTCCCCAACCGGCGTGGGCCGCGCCGACCTCGACCTTGACGTTGCCGACCTGGTTGCGTTGCAGGTTTTGTTCGCCAAACGCGGCGATACGGCTGTCGATCTCAATGCTGGTGACTTGCTGTGCCAGCTGCGCCAGCAGCGCCGCCTGGTAGCCTGAACCCGTGCCGATTTCCAAGACGCAGTCGTTGGCCCCCAGCTGCAGTTCCTGGGCCAGACGCGCTTCGACACGCGGCGCCAGCATGGTTTCGCGGGTGTCGATTGCATTGATGTTAAGGGGTAGTTCAATATCCGAAAAAGCCAGTCCCTGGAATCCCGGCGGCACGAAGCGTTCGCGGCGCACGGTGAACAGCGCCTGCAGGACCTTCGGGTCAAGCACCTCCCAAGTGCGGATTTGCTGCTCGATCATGTTGAAGCGGGCTTGTTCGATTTCGGAAAGGCCAATTGCAGTCATGAGGTATCTGGTTAAAAACAAGTAAGAGGCAGCACAGCCAGCGGGCCGGCGCGGGGTTTCAGCTAACACGACAATGAATCCGTATTGTACTGACTTACCGGGTTGGCTGGGTTGACGACCCAATGGGCGCGGTGAGCTGTGTTGGGGTGCTACCTGGCTTTCCAGAGGGCATGGAAATGGTTGACGGGGCCGTGGCCGTGGCCTACTTGCAGTTCGTCTGCGTGAGCGATGGCCGAGACGAGAAAGGCTTTGGCCTGACGTGCGGCTTCGGGTATGTTCCCCGCATGCGGCAGCAGTGCGGCCAGTGCGGCCGACAGCGTGCACCCGGTGCCGTGGGTGTTTTTTGTTTCGATGCGGTGTCCTGGCAATTCCAGCATACGGTCGCCATCGTGCAAAATGTCGATGGTATCGTTGCCGGGCAGGTGCCCGCCCTTCAGGAATACCCAGCGTTCACCACTGTCGCTCATCAGGCGTCGCAATCTTTCGGCCGCGCGGCGCATTTGCGCAACCGATTCCACCTGGCCGCCACCGAGCAGGACACAGGCTTCGGGCAGGTTGGGCGTCATGATGGTGGCCAGCGGGACAAGGTGCTCGCGCAGTTCCTGTACTGCTGTCTTTTCCAGCAGCGCGTCGCCGCTTTTGGACACCATGACCGGATCCAGCACGATATAAGCCGGCTTCCAGTGCGCCAGCCGTTCGGCGACGACGCGGATCACGGGCTGCTGGCCCAGCATGCCCAGCTTGACGGCATCGACGCGCACGTCGGCAAACAGCGTATTGATTTGCGCGGCGACAAAATCGGGGGGGACTGCCGACACGCCAGCGACGGTCTGTGTATTCTGGGCCGTCAGTGCGGCGATGACCGCCATCCCGTATGCGCCCAGGGCGCTTATGGTTTTGACGTCGGCAAGGACGCCGGCACCACCCGAAGGGTCAACGCCGGCAATGGTCAGTATGTTGGGAATCATGATGCAAGGAAGGCTTTTCTTTTGTTGGTTTGCCAGGCAGTGGCGGCAGGTGAGTTTGCCGTTGGCGGCGCCCGCCAGGTAAAGTGGGCAGCCGATTATCGGACAAAATTTGACATTACAGTATATTGCGTTAAAAAGGACCGTTGCGATCATCACTGCCATGAATAAACCCATTCCCGACGCCGACTCGCACGCCTCCGAAGGCCAGACTGCACCTATTCGCCATAGAGTTCTGGGCGATTTTCTGCGCAGCGTGAGGGCACGGGTTTCACCCGAAAGCGCCGGGCTGCCCAGCGGGACGCGACGACGCACGCCGGGGCTGCGACGGGAAGAAGTCGCACAGCTTTGCGGCATCAGTGTCACCTGGTACACCTGGATTGAACAGGGTCGCGAGGTATCGGTGTCGGCCAGTGTGTGGGCGCGCCTGGCCCATGTTTTGCACCTGTCGCGCGCTGAGCGCCATTATCTGTTTGAGCTGGCGGAAAGCGCCGACCCCGAGCATGGGCACGAACCAAGCGAAGCGCTGCCTTCAAGTCTGGCTGAGTGCGTGCGCAGCATCACGGCGCCCGCCTATATTCTTGACCGCTGCTGGAACGTGCTGGCGCGCAACGAACCCCTGTTGCGTCTTTTCGATGGCTGGCCCGACCGTGCCGAGCAGCCCAATTTGCTGCGCTATATATTCGAGGACCCGGCTGCCCAGCGGCTGGTCGTTGACTGGGAGTCGCGGGCTCGACGTGTGGTGGCCGAGTTTCGGGCTGATGCCGCGTCGTATACCGAAGAGCCAGACGTGCGTGAACTGGTCGACGACCTTTCACGCATCAGCCCAGTTTTCAGGCATTGGTGGGGGCGGCAGGCGGTTGTCGAACGCGAAGGCGGCCGGCGTGACTTCAGGCGTCCGGGCGCTGGCGTGGTGCATTATCAGCAGATCACCTTCCGCCTGGCCATCCGTCCCGATTGCAAGCTGGTCATCCTGCTGGATGACAATGCTTGACTGCGCCTGGGCGCGGCACGTGCCGTTGCTGCGGCGTTGAGTCCGGGGGGCGCTTCCTGATCCCTTATCTTCTGCGGCGCGTGTTGGTGTGTTCGGCCGTATTGGCCGGGAGGCGCGCGAACGACGCGGCCGAGGCCACGGCCAGCAGCCCGATGATGAAAAATGCCCACATGACGTCCACCCGCTCCAGATGCGCCGCGCCGCGCCAGTTGGTGCTCAGGTTCATGATCAGTGCGGCACAGCCAACGCCCAGGCTGATGCCCAGTTGCTGCGCCATGGCGGCGAAGCTGCTGGCCCGGCTCATGTCGGCTGGCGTCAGGTCGGCATAGGTCAGGGTGTTGATGGCGGTAAATTGCAGCGAGCGGAACGTTCCCCCCACGAACAGCACGGCAATAATCATCCAGACGGGCGTGCTTTGGTGAAAAAAGCCGCAAACAATGACAAACACCCCCGTAACTACGGCGTTGTAGACGAGCACCGGCCGAAAGCCCAGGCGCCCGATGACATGCGTGACCATAAGCTTCATGCCGAGGGCGCCTACCGCACTGGTAAAGGTAATCAGGCCCGTGGCGAATGGCGTCATGCCAAAGCCCACTTGCAGCAACAGGGCAAGCATGAATGGCATGGCGCCAACGCTGAAGCGGCACAGATTGCCGCCCAGTATCGAGACGGCAAAAGACTGCGTGCGCAGCAGCGACAGGTCGATGATGGGATCTTCGGCGCGTCTGGCATGCCAGACGTAAAGCAGGCCGCAGCCCAGGCCCGTTCCGATCAGCAGGGCCGTATTCATGCGCGAGATGTCGGTACGCCCTATGGCTTCGAAGCCCGAAACCAGCGCCGCCAGCGCGATGCCGCTAAGAATGAACCCAGGCCAGTCCAGTCTGGGCTTGGTTTCGGGGATGTCGTCGTCTATGTAACGCAGGACCAGCGCAATACCCAACGCCCCAACGGGTACGTTGATAAGGAATATCCAGTGCCATGACGCGTAAGTCACCAGAAAGCCGCCCAGTGGCGGGCCAATGATGGGCCCGAGCAGCGCTGGCATGGAGATGAACGACATGGCCTTGAGCAGCTGGTCTTTGGGCGTGATGCGCAACAGGATGATGCGCCCCACCGGGACCATCATGGCGCCTGCCGCTCCCTGGAAAATGCGGGCAATGACCAGTTCCATCAGGTTCTGCGACGATGCGCAGCCAATCGAGCTGACGGCAAACAGGGTAATGGCCGCAATGAAGATCCGCCTTGAGCCGAACCGGTCGGCGGCCCAACTGCTGATGGGTACGAACACCGCCAGAGCCAGCAGATAGCTGGTTATGGTTACATTCATTTCGACTGCTGTGGTGTGAAGCGAGTCGGCCATGACGGGCAGCGCCGTGGCGACGACGGTCGAATCCAGCATTTGCATGAAAAGCGCACACCCGACGATGAAAGGGATCATTCGGATGGCGGTTGAATCGTTCCCCGACTCGTGGCCAGCGGATTTTGTTTCGCTATCGGTGAGCATGCGCCATTCTAACTTTGTTCACCTGCTGTAAACTGGCACCGACGCAGTTAAATTAGTGGCGCACAATCATGTCCAAACAGTACGAGTCGGAAATCACCAAGTTCCTTAATCAGTACAAGCAGGAGCACCCCGGCACCGAGCAGCGGCAGCGCGAGGGGCGTGCCCTCTTGTGGGACAAGCCCATCGACGCCGAACAGCACGATGGCTTTCGCGCGGCGCGTGTTCCGCTGGAGCCCTATGTCTACTATTACCAGTCTTACTGAACGCGCCTGAATGGCACAGCCCGGTGTTTCGGCGGCCGAGATGGATGCTTTGGTTGATCCCAAGGCCGACAGCACGCCCGATGTCGTCGATAGCGTCGCGTTGGCTCGTCTGTACGGCGAGCCATTGTTTTCCATTCCCCAAGACCTCTATATCCCGCCAGATGCCCTCGAAGTCTTCCTGGAAACTTTCGAGGGCCCCCTCGACCTGCTGCTTTATCTGATTCGCAAGCAAAACTTCAACGTCCTGGACATTCCCATGGCAGAAGTTACGCGTCAGTACCTGTCGTATGTCGAGCAGATTCGCAGCCGGAATCTCGAATTGGCGGGCGAATACCTGCTGATGGCCGCCATGCTTATTGAGATCAAGTCGCGCATGCTGCTGCCCGTGAAGAAGTCCGATACGGGCGAAGAGGTCGATGACCCGCGTGCCGAACTGGTGCGACGCCTGCTCGAGTACGAACAGATGAAGCTGGCAGCCCGCAAACTGAATGAATTGCCGCAAATCGGGCGCGACTTCCAGCGTACGCACGCCCTCATGGACGTACAGTTCGAGCGCTCACTGCCCGACGTCAGTGTGCATGACCTGTGTCATGCGTGGGCCGATATAATGCGGCGTGCGGGTCTGAATGCTCATCATCGAATCACTAAAGAACATTTGTCGGTGCGCGAGCACATGACCCGTATTTTGCGTCGATTAAGCGGTGTGCAGTTCATGGAATTCACCGAGCTATTCAGCGAGCGTATTGATAGCGGCGACACCGTGGCCATCATCGTTGTGCATTTCCTGGCCCTGCTGGAACTGGCGCGCGAATCCCTGCTTGAGATCACTCAGGCGGAGCCTTACGCGCCTATATATTTGCGGCTGTCATATGTCAGCGCGGTGGCATAGCTTATGCGATCGGGCTCTGTTCGGGACGGAGATATTTTTTGAAAGTAGTCCATACGATTGAAGAGCTGCGCGACCAGCTGCGAGGTCAGCTGCGTGCCGCGTTTGTGCCCACCATGGGGCATTTGCATCCTGGCCATCTGGCGCTCATGCGCATGGCCCGTCAGCATGGGGACCCCGTGGTGGCCAGCATATTCGTCAATCGCCTTCAGTTCGGCCCCAACGAAGATTTCGATCGCTATCCGCGTACGCTTCAGGACGATATTGAAAAGCTCGAGCGCGAGCGCGACGTCTATGTGCTGTTTGCGCCCAATGAATCCGAAATGTATCCCGAGCCCCAGAGCTTCCGGATCCAGCCGCCCGAAGACCTCGGCGGTATTCTGGAAGGGCACTTTCGCCCCGGCTTTTTCGACGGAGTCAGCACGGTCGTCCTGAAGTTGTTTTCCTGCGTGCAGCCCAGTGTGGCGGTCTTTGGCAAGAAAGATTATCAGCAACTCATGGTAGTGCGCAGCATGTGCAGGCAGTTTCAGCTGCCGGTGCGCATACTCGCCCACGAAACTGTGCGCGATACGGATGGGTTGGCCTTGTCGTCGCGCAACGCGTTCTTGTCGCCGCAGGAAAGGGCCGAGGCGCCCAGGCTTTATGCAACCCTTCAGGAAGCGCGCGCCCAGGTCAAGGCCGGCCGGATCGACAGGGCGGAAATCGAAGGTTCTGCCACCGAAGCGCTGACGCGCCGTGGGTGGAATGTCGATTACGTTGTGTTGCGTCGCCAGCGCGACCTGAACGCACCCACAGCCGAACAGATCCAGCAGGGTGAACCCCTGGTTTTGCTGACGGCGGCCAAGCTGGGCACCACTCGGCTCATTGATAATCTGGAAATTTAAATCTCTGTAAGAAGTGACAGGCGACAACCTGCGACGTTATGTGACAGAATTTTGCCACGATTACATGCAAAATCTGTGGAGAGGACTGTCTCATGACCGCAATATCCCCGCCCGACGATTCGTTGTACGCCGCACTTACACCGCGCGAATTCGACGTCATGCATTATGTGGCCGTTGGCACGCCAAATAAAGTCATCGCTGCTGAACTGGGCGTGTCACAGCGCACGATCGAGGCACATCGCGCACGCATTTTTCAGAAGATGCGGGTCAGGAATGCTGTCGAACTGGCCCGTTGCGTCCTGCAGCGCCCACCGGAATCGCTATCGCCCCCGTTATCGCGGCATGTACCTGCACACCGCTCATGTAAGGGTCAAATGATCTTGCGCAGCTGATGTCCTGCCTGATTAGCCAGGCAGGACACTAGCTTCCACATTGCAGGGCTGGCCGGCTGGCCATCTCGACAATGCCGTCAATATTGGCCTGGCGGGTCAGGTGGTAGTCCAGCGTTGGTTTGATCTCGTTAATGGAGTTGATGCGCAGCACGTTGTCGTTGATGAAGGTCAGGCTGGCTGTCTGCTTGCCGTCTTCCGACTTCAGCAGAATGCGCCACGGGTGGATGCCGGTGGGGCTCCAGCAGCCCTGGGTCGTCACGGACTTTTTCCCGCTGTAGCTGGTGTCCAGTATTTGTGTGCGCGAGCGCCATTCGCCGCTTGGGGCCAGCGTCAGGGTGACGCGCGCGGCAGTGCACACCAGCCCGCCGGTCATGCAAGGCACTGTGCCAAGAAACGTTTTGGCTTCCTGCAACGGGCGTACAGCCACCGAGCGTCCATCCGTCGTTGGGGGCTCCTGGCCGGCAGTGGCGCCTGCCGCGGGTGCTGCTTGAGGCGCGCCGGGTTTCTTCGGGGTTTGGGTGTCGCCAAAGCCCAGCTGGAGTTGTGAGGGGGCTTGAGATATGTGGCTGCCGCGCGCTTGCGTTTGTGCGTCGCTTAGCGTGTTGTCGCGGGGTGTTTCGTAATAACCGGGGGTGCGTTGCTGTGCGCAGCCCGCCAGCGCTAGTGCCAGCACAGCGGCTGCCAGGGCAGGGTGCGCGGCTGCACGTAGCCGTTTCAGGCCGAATACAGAGTCTGACTTGAACAAAGCGGGTGCAGCCATGACGAATTCCATCAAATAATGAAGTCTTCATATTCTACGCAAATATCTACGCCACCGTACGAGCCGGCGCCGCTTGCGGCCAGGCCGTCGTACGCCGGCAACCCGGAGTCTACCCTTGTTCCTCACGTCGTTCTTCAATAGATATAAGTCACCCGCCCTGTTGGCGCTACCGCTTGGGCCATGTCGCTGACCCTATACGTGGGTACACCGGCTTATGGGTGGGAACTGGTCTTTGCCATTGCGTACGCCGTGCTGGGATGGTTTTGCGCGGGTTGCTCACTGCGCTGCGCCCGCCTGTTAAGGCCGTTAACGCGCGAGACGGCTGGCCGGTGCGCGGCCAAGTCGCCCGAAGACGCCGCCTTTATCGCTTTGTGCGGTGGCGTACGGCACTGGCTGCGTCCGAGGAGCATGGTTGTGGGCAAGCGGTTGCACTGGCTCGTGCCGGCCACAGCCGCCCTGTCGTGCTTTTGCGCCTTTGTGCTGGCGAACCGGATTGGCGTTACGCCGGTCTGTGCCCTGTTGGCCCTGGCTGTCGTCGTGCTGCTTGCACTGGCGATCATTGATGCACGCTCGGGTCTGTTGCCCGACGTGCTGACCCTGCCCCTCTTGTGGCTTGGCCTGGCGCTGGCCTGGGCCGGAGGCGGCGTGACGCTGCACGATGCAGTGGCGGGGGTCATGGTGGGCTACGGGTTTTTGTACGGTCTTTTTTATGTTTTCCGGATCGTACGCGGGCGCGAGGGTATGGGCCACGGCGACTTCAAGCTGGTCGCCGCCGTGGGGGCGTGGGTGGGTCCACTGGCTTTGGCGCAGGCGCTGCTTGTCGCCTGCGTGCTGGCGGTTTTGTATGCGATCGGGTGTACGCGCGCCGCTGGCTTTTCCTCTTCTTACCCTTTCGGTCCCTTCGTGGCTGCTGGCGCCATTGTTGTTTTAACGGGGCTTCCCGGGTTACATTTGGGACTTTGAACCGTCGAGCGGCGAAGTTGGTGGTCATGTATAAAATCGGGCTTACAGGAGGGATTGGCTCAGGCAAAAGCTGCGTTGCCAGTTTTTTCCAGGGTTGGGGAGCAGCTGTCATCGACACGGATGTCATCGCTCACGAACTTACAGCCCCGGCAGGTGCGGCCATCGCGCCGTTGGTTGCTGCTTTCGGGCCCGATGTGGTGACGCCCGAAGGAGCTCTGGACCGATCCGTCGTGCGCGATCTGGTGTTTCATGATCCGGCGGCGCGCCATAAGCTCGAATCGATTCTTCACCCAATGATAGGGCGGGTTACACAAGAACGTACCGAGCAGGCGACGGGATGTTATCTTGTATACGTTGTGCCACTATTGGTAGAGTCGGGACGCTGGCGCGGCAAGGTTGACCGTATCTGTGTCGTGGATTGCGATCCGGCCACACAAGTGGCAAGGGTGCGCGCCCGCAGTGGGCTGACGCCCGAGGCTATTGCGCGTATTATGTCAGCGCAGGTGTCTCGTGAAGCACGCCTCGAAGTGGCCGACGACATCGTGCTCAACGGTGCGGGCACCACTTTGGCAGTTCTTGCCGCCCGGGCACGTGCTGTGCACGAGACATGGTGTATGGCGGCGCGTCAGAAAAAGGCGGTAGGGACTAACCATTCAACAGGCTAATCACTAAGGGGGTTACTGGTCGCGTGATTCTTTACGAGTATCCATGTAACGAACGGGTCAGAACGCTGTTAAGGGTCGAGCACCTTTTCGGGCGGCTCTTTTTCTTTGCCAATGGCAATGACGTCAACCATCATCAAATCGCTCTGGCAACGTTGTTCGACTTGCTCGAAATTTCCGATCGTACTGATTTACGCAGCTCAGTCCTGCAAGACCTCGAACGCCAGCGCGTGGCGTGCAGCGCCTTGCGTCAGCATCCCGGCGTCGATGTAAAGGCGCTGGATGAAGTCGTGAGCCAGATGCAGATGGCGTCGGCCGAGCTCGGTGCCCAGGGCCGCATAGGGCAGGTTCTGCGCGACAATGAATGGCTGGCCAGCCTGCGTGGGCGCCTGTCGGTTCCGGGTGGTTCGTCTCCCGCCGATATTCCGTCGTTCTATGCCTGGCAGATCAAGCCGCAAGAAGTTCGTGTACGCGACCTGAAGACCTGGATAGAGCCTTTTCTGGCTCTTTATCGTGGGCTGGAGCTGGTCCTGCGCCTGCTGCGTGAATCCAGCGATGTGGTCCCGTTCGAGGCCCGGCAGGGGGCCTACCAGGAGATGCTTACGGGGAAGACCTTCCAGCTGTTGCGCGTGTGGGTCGATCTCGACCAGGGGGTGTTTCCCGAAATGAGTGCCAATAAATATGTGATCTGGGTGCGCTTTTCCACCCAGGACAATGAATCCAGGCCTCAACCGGTTACGCGCGACATCCCGTTCAAGCTGGCTCGCTGCAACGTTTAGCGTCAAAGAAACAGGCCGCCGTGCAGCCCGCGTTCGACGCGGCGAATTTGCGTAGCGGCCTTTGTTTGGCGCCGTACAATGCTTATGTCAAAGCTGGCTTGCGACGGCAAGAAGTTGTTGCGGCGGATTTCAGTGTGCGCTTTTCCTTTGTCTGCTGATGCGTTAATCGGGGAAAATGACGGCGTTGCGTAATTTGAAGATGGAGAAGCGCGTATGCCCGATTTCGGCTCCACACTGAATCAACACCGGCGTTCCCGCAAGTGGATCGTGGGCATTGTCGCCCTGGTCGTGCTGGCAGGTGCCGCGTACTGGCTCTTAGGAGGTTCTCCGGCCGGCCGCGATGCCGGCGGTGTCTTTGGTGGACGTGGGCACGGCGCACTCGCCACCGCAAAAGTACCAGTCAAGGTCGCAGACGTCGCGACGACGTCCATCGACGTCGTCCTGAGGGCTATTGGCACGGTCACGGCATACAACACAGTTACCGTGCGCAGCCGCGTTAACGGCGAGCTGGAGAAGATCGCGTTCGAAGACGGGCAGAAGGTCACGAAGGGCGACCTTCTGATGCAGATCGACCCGCGTCCGTACCAGGTCGTTCTTGAGCAGGCGCTGGGGCAACAAAAGCAGAACGAAGCATTGCTGGCGAACGCCCGGCGGGATTTGCAGCGCTACCAGCAGCTGTACAAGCAGAATTCCATTGCAAAACAGCAGGTTGATACGCAGGCGGCATTGGTTCAGCAGTATCTTGGTTCCGAGATAAGCGACCAGGCCAATGTCGACAGTGCCCGTCTGCAACTTGGGTTCACGCGCATTACCGCTCCCATTAGTGGCCGCCTGGGGCTGCGCAACGTTGATCAGGGCAATCTGATTGCCACGTCGAGTACCGACGCGGGCCTGGTGGTCATTACGCAGACCCAGCCCATTTCCGTGGTGTTTACCCTGCCGCAATCGCAATTGGCGCAGGTATTGGCTCAGGTGCGGGCCAACAAAAAACTGCGTGTCGATCTGTACGACCGTGGTGACGTGAACAAGCTCGCTACCGGCGAGCTCATGTCCGTGGATAACCAGATTGATGTGGCAACGGGCACGGTCAAGCTCAAGGCGCGTTTCGCCAATGACAACGACGCCTTGTTCCCGAATCAGTTCGTCAACGTACGTCTGCACGTAAGCACTGAACGGAATGCAACCGTCATTCCGTCCGTGGCCCTGCAACAGGGCTCCATTGGCGCGTTCGTGTATGTGGTTGGCGACGGTAACAAGGCACATATCCAGCCTGTTGTTGTTGGCACCATGGAGGACACGAACGTGTCCATCACCAAAGGCTTGCACGCGGGCCAGAAGGTGGTGACGGATGGCGTCGACAGGCTGCGGGAAGGTGCCGAGGTTGAAATCGTGACGCCCGAGCAGGAAGCGGTGGTCGCCAAGAAGGCCGCCGAGGCGGCCGGAAAGAAGCCGGGCCCACGTACGCAACGGGGCCGCTAGGCGCATCCCGTGAATCTGTCGCGTATTTTCATTCTTCGCCCGGTTGCCACCACGCTGGCGATGGTGGCACTGCTTATTGCCGGGTTGCTGGCGTACAAGCTGCTCCCGGTGTCGGCACTGCCTGAAGTCGATTACCCCACCATCCAGGTCTCGACGCTGTACCCAGGGGCCAGCCCCAATGTGATGACAGCCCTGATCACCTCGCCACTGGAGCGCCAGTTCGGCCAGATGCCCGGCCTGAACCAGATGACCTCGACCAGTTCGGGTGGGGCATCGCTCATTACGCTGCAGTTCGACCTTAGTCTGCCCCTGGATGTGGCCGAGCAGGAAGTGCAGGCGGCCATCAATGCCGCGTCCAACCTGTTGCCCACGGATCTGCCGTCGCCGCCCATCTACAACAAGGTCAACCCGGCGGACGCACCGGTGATCAGCCTGGCCGTCACGTCGCCGACAATGCCTCTGTACGAAGTGCGCGACCTCATCGACGTTCGCGTTGCCCAGAAATTATCGCAAGTTTCGGGGGTGGGACTTGTCAGCATTGCCGGTGGGCAGCGACCCGCAGTACGCATTCAGGTGAACCCCAAGGCGCTCGCTTCACACAACCTTACGCTGGCCGACGTGCGTACCGCCATCACCGGTGCCAACGTCAACCAGCCCAAGGGCAATCTGGACGGACCGCAGCGGTCCACCACCATCAATGTCAACGATCAGTTGGCGGATGTGAAGGATTACGACAACCTCATTATTTCCTACGAAAATGGTGCGCCGCTGCGGCTCAAGGACGTGGCCACCGTCGTGCATGGTGCTGAAAATATCAACCAGGCGGCGTGGATAGGCGATACGCCGGCAATACTGCTGAACATCCAGCGTCAGCCGGGGGCCAACGTCATTGAGGTGGTTGACCGCGTCAAGGCCTTGTTGCCCACGCTCAAGCAGGCCCTGCCGGTTGGTGTGGACATCAGCGTCGCCGCCGATCGTACTCAGACCATACGGGATTCGGTCAATCATGTGCAGATTGAACTGATGCTGGCAGTTTTCCTCGTGGTGATGGTCACGTTCCTGTTCCTGCGCAGCTGGCGGGCCACCTTTATTCCCAGTGTCGTCGTGCCACTGTCGCTCGTCGGCACCTTTGCCATCATGTATCTGGTCGGCTTTGGCGTGAACAACCTGACCCTGATGGCGCTGACTGTGGCCACGGGGTTTGTGGTTGACGATGCCATCGTCATGATCGAGAACATCGCCCGGTATATCGAGGGTGGCGAGAGCGCCTTGCAGGCCGCGTTGAAGGGCTCGGCGCAGATTGGCTTCACGCTGGTGTCGCTGACGCTGTCCCTGATCGCCGTGCTGATCCCGCTGCTGTTCATGAGCGACGTCATCGGCCGTCTGTTCAGCGAATTCGCGGTTACCCTGGCTGTGGCGATACTGTTGTCGCTTTTGATTTCGCTCACACTTACTCCCATGATGTGTGCGCATTTCCTGTGGCCGGAATCGCAGATGCACTACGGGCGTTTTCAGCGCAAGTTGGGCGAGTGGCTGGATACGCTGATTCACAAGTACGATAAGGGTTTGCAGATTGTGTTGGCCCATCAACGCCTGACCCTTTGGGTGGCGCTGGGAACCTTTGTGCTGACGGCCATTCTGTATGCGCTTGTACCCAAAGGTTTTTTCCCGCAGCAGGACACGGGGCTCATCCAGGCCATCAGTCAGGCGCCGCAGACGGTATCGTTCGACTCGATGGCACAGCGTCAGCGGCGGGCTGTCGACGTCATCATGAAAGACCCAGCCGTTGACGCCGTGTCGTCGTTCATCGGTATCGACGGTACGAACTCGACATTGAATACTGGTCGCATGCAGATTGCGCTCAAACCCGTGAGCGCCCGCAGCGCGAATGCGCAAACGGTGATTGAACGGCTGAGCGCGGAATTGAAGAGTGTGCCCGATATTCAGGTCTTCATGCAGCCGGTGCAGGACTTGAGCGTCGAGGACCGCGTCAGCCGTACGCAGTACCAGATGACACTGTCCGATCCGAATCAGGCCAATCTTGTGGAATGGGCGCCCAAGCTTGTGGCTGCCCTGAATAAGCTTCCGCAACTGTCCGATGTGGCGGATGACCTTCAGGACAATGGGTTGCAGACAGTGGTGACGATCAACCGCGATTCGGCGGCGCGCCTTGGCGTCACCAATTCCGCCATCGACGAGGCCCTGTACGATTCCTTCGGGCAGCGGCTTATTTCCACGATCTTTACGCAGTCGGCCCAGTATCGGGTAGTGCTGGAGGTAGCGCCTCAGTATCGTCAGGGGCCAGCCTCGTTGTCACAGACCTACGTGGCAACGACCTCGGGGACCCCGGTTCCGTTGGCCAGCGTTGCGCAGGTACACGAAGCAAACACGCTGCTTTCCATTGAACGCCTCGGTCAGTTTCCGGCGGTGACGGTTTCGTTCAACCTGGCCCGGGGCGCGGCGTTGTCCGACGCGGTCGAGGCCATCAACAAGGCCGAGGCTCAGCTGTCGATGCCTGCTTCCATTGAAACTCGGTATCAGGGGGCGGCGCGAGCATTTCAGGCATCGCTGGACAGCACACTGTGGCTTTTGCTTGCCGCAGTGGTGGCCGTGTACATCGTGCTGGGCATTCTGTATGAAAGCTATATACATCCCATCACCATTCTATCCACGCTGCCGTCAGCTGCCATCGGCGCGTTGCTGGCCCTTATTCTCGCGGGTGGCGAACTAGACATGATCGGCGTCATCGGCATTATTTTGCTGATAGGCATCGTCAAGAAGAACGCCATCCTGATGATCGACTTCGCGCTGGATGCCCAGCGGCATCGCGGGCTTTCTCCGCGCGAAGCCATTCACGAAGCGGCGTTGCTGCGGTTTCGGCCCATTCTCATGACGACGCTGGCGGCGCTGTTCAGCGCCATACCACTTATGCTTGCCACGGGTGCCGGCTCCGAGCTGCGCCAGCCGCTGGGCCTGGTTATGGTGGGGGGGCTGTTGTGCAGCCAGGTGCTGACGCTTTTCACGACCCCTGTCATTTACCTGATGTTTGATCATATCGCGCGCTGGTTTGCAGCCAGAGCGGCGCCTGGCCACGCAGGCGATGAGGTTGCGCCGTGAGGTTCTTTGCGATCTTCATCATGAGGCCGGTGGCTACAACGCTGCTGTGCCTGGGTATGGTGCTGACCGGTGTTCTTGCCTATCGCCTGCTGGCAGTGGCGCCGTTGCCGCAAGTCGATTTTCCGATAATTTCGGTGTCGGCCAGCCTGGCAGGAGCCAGTCCTGAAACCATGGCTTCCAGCGTGGCTACACCGCTGGAACAGTCGCTGGGATCGATCGCCGGCGTGACCGAAATGACGTCGCGCAGCACCGAGGGGTCGACCCGGATTACGTTGATGTTCGACCTTGATCGCGACATCAACAGCGCGGCTCGCGACGTCCAGGCGGCGATCAATGCGGCTCGCACGCTGCTGCCTTCCAGCCTGCGCAATAATCCCACCTATCACAAAGTCAATCCAAGCTCGGCGCCCGTGATGGTTCTTGCGCTGACTTCGAAAACGCGGACCCAGGGCCAGCTGTATGATCTGGCGTCCACGGTCCTTGCCCAGAAGCTCTCACAGGTGGATGGCGTGGGCGAAGTGGACGTGGGTGGCAGTTCACTGCCAGCTGTGGTGGTCAGTCTCGACCCCCAGGCGCTGGCCGCGGCTGGCATACCGCTGGACACCGTGCGCACGGCGCTGTCCAACGCCAACACCATGCGGCCCAATGGAGCCGTGGAGAACGACCGCTACCACTGGACGATTTCGTCAGGCGGACAGATGAACCGGGCGGCGCAGTACCGGCCGCTGATCATTGCCTGGAAAGATGGCGCGCCAGTGCGGCTGAAAGATATTGCCAAGGTTGAAGATTCGGTTGAAGAGGTCTACAACTTTGGCTTTTTCAACGACAAGACGGCCGTCCTGCTGATTATCCGCCGGCAGCCCGACGCCAACATCATAAAGACTGTCGATGCCATTCGTGCCCAGATACCGGCCTTTCAGGCCATGCTGCCGGCGCAGGTTACGCTGTCGGTCGCTCAGGACCGCACGCCCAGCATCCGCGCCTCATTGGACGAGGCCGAAATAACGCTGGTCATTGCCGTTATTCTCGTCGTGCTCGTGGTGCTGCTGTTCTTGCGGGATTGGCGTGCTGCGCTCATCCCCATTATCGTCGTGCCAGCCTCGCTCATCACCACGTTCAGCCTTATGTGGTGGTTTGGATTTACCCTGAACACGATGTCGCTGATGGCGCTGATTGTGGCCACCGGTTTTGTTGTCGATGACGCGATCGTGGTGCTCGAAAACATCATGCGCCATATCGAAAAAGGTGTGTCGCCTAAACGCGCGGCCTTGCGGGGCGTGAAGGAGGTGGGCTTCACGGTCGTCGCGATGAGCCTGTCGCTGGTGGCAGTGTTCATCCCCATCTTGCTAATGGGTGGGTTGCCGGGGCGGCTGTTCAGGGAGTTCGCGGTCACGCTGTCGGCCACGATCATGGTGTCGCTCTTGCTGTCGCTTATCCTCACGCCCATGATGTGCGCGCGCTTCCTGAAGGTTCGGCCCCCCCGGGAGCGCCGTGCTGGTGTGTTGCGCAGCTGTATTCGCAGGGTGGGCGAACGGTTGTGGGACGCGTACCGCGTTTCGCTGCGCTGGGCGTTGGCGCACGGCCGCTTCATGATGTTGTTGCTGGCGGCGACTATCGGGCTTAACTTCTACTTATATGCGTCCGTCCCCAAGGGATTTTTCCCTCAGCAGGATACGGGCCAGCTGCTGGGCTTTTTTCGGGTTGATCAGGGTACGTCGTTCTATGCCATGCGTCCCAAGCTTGAGCAGTTTCGCAATATTCTGCTGCAGGATCCGGCAATTGAGAGTGTCACGGGTTTCGCTGGCGGGCGCGGGGGCAGCAACACCAGTTTTCTCATGATTCAGCTCAAGCCCATGGCACAGCGCCACGCCAGTGCGGATCAGGTGGTGGATCGGCTGCGTGGCAAGTTCCTGGGTCTGCCCGGTGCGCGTCTTACTCTGGTTCCGCAGCAGGATATTCGAGTGGGGGGTCGGCAGGGGTCGGCAGGGGTCGGCAGCGTACGACTACAGTTTGCTGGGCAGCGATCTGGATTTGCTCAAGAAGTGGATGCCCAAGGTTCAACAGGCGCTGATGGCGCTGCCTGAACTGGTCGACGTGGATACGGATATTGACGACAAGGGTCGCCGAGTGAATCTGGTGGTTGACCGGGATGCGGCCACGCGCCTGGGGGTCAATATGTCGTTGGTGGCGTCGACGCTGAACAACTCGTTCAGCCAGCGCCAGGTGTCTGTCATTTATGGTCCGCTGAATCAGTATCACGTTGTCATGGCGGTGGATCAGCGTTACGCGCAGGACGCCGAGTCGCTCAAGCTCGTCCATGTCGTGACGTCCAGCGGAAAGCTCGTGCCGCTGTCGGCGTTCACGCGCTTTGAAATTGGTACGGCACCCCTTAGCGTGCAGCATACCGGGTTGTTCGCCGATGATTCCATCTCGTTCAGCATTGCGCCGGGCGTGACGCTGGAGCAGGCCACAAAAGCGATCAACGAAGCGGTGGCGCGTACCGGCTTGCCGTCAAACGAAATCCAGGGTGGTTTTCAGGGCACGGCGAAGGCCCTGCAGCAATCCCTGGCGCAACAGCCCTGGCTGATTCTGGCGGCGCTGGTCACCATGTATATTGTGCTGGGCATGTTGTATGAAAGCTATGTGCATCCGTTAACCATACTTTCCACGCTGCCATCGGCGGGCATTGGCGCACTGCTGGCGCTTATCATGTTGGGTCAGGAATTTACGCTGATCGCCCTGATAGGCGTGTTCCTGCTCATCGGCATCGTCAAGAAAAATGCCATTATGATGGTGGATTTCGCCCTGCAGGTTGAGCGCGAGCGTGGGCTGTCGTCGCGCGATGCCATTTACGAGGCCTGCCTAATCCGCTTTCGACCCATTATGATGACGACGGTTTCGGCCCTGTTTGGCGCGTTGCCTCTGGTGCTTGCGTCGGGCGCTGGGGTAGAACTGCGTCGGCCATTGGGCATAACCATCGTCGGCGGACTGATCCTTAGCCAGATTCTTACGCTGTACACGACACCGGTCGTGTATCTGTATCTGGATCGCTGGCGTTTGTGGACCAATGGGTGGCGCGCGCGGCGTGCGGCGCGGCGGGCTCCGCCTGGTGCGCCGGCGGCTCAGGAGTAGGTTGATCATGGTAATACGGGTTGGTGTCGAGGGTTTTAGATGACTACTACAATGTGCGATATGAGTACAAAAACCAGAACTGGATTCAAGCTGGCGCGACCCTGCTCGATGGGGCTTATTGTGTTGCTGCTGGGCGGCTGCGCCGTGGGGCCGAACTACACTCGGCCTGTTGTGGACGTGGGCACTAGCTATAAGGAGACTCAGGGCTGGATGCCCGCCACCCCTCGCGATGCCGCATTGCGCGGCGACTGGTGGAAGCTGTATGGCGACCCCGAACTGGATCGGCTGATGAACGAGCTACTGGCTTCCAATCTGACGATTGCACAGGCCGAAGCGCAATACCGCGAAGCTCAGGCCCTGGTGCAGTCTGCCCGGGCGAATTTCTTCCCTACGGTTGGCGCTGGCGCATCCATGACGCGTTCTGGATCTGGCGGCGGGCAGTCAGGGTCGTCCGGTTCGTTTGGTTCAGGCAACGGGTCGAACGGTGGCGGTGCCGGCAATCAGTACATGCTAAGCGGCACTGTAAGCTGGGAGCCGGACTTGTGGGGCAAAGTGCGGCGCGAGGTCGAATCCAGCCGTGCCGAAGAGCAAGCCAGCGCGGCGGACGTGGCCAACGCACGGCTAAGCATGCAATCGACGCTGGCCCAAACCTACTTCAAGCTTAGAACGCTGGATGCCCAGAAGCTCTTGTACGATCAAACGGTAGCGGCGTACGAACAGTCGCTGCGCACGACGCAGAATCGGTATGACGCCGGGGTCGCGGCACAGGCGGACGTCGCCGCTTCGCGCACTCAGCTGGAAAATGCCAAGGTACAGAGATTGGCGCTCAACTGGCAGCGGGCCCAACTGGAGCATGCGCTGGCGGTGCTGGTTGGCAAGGCACCTTCGGCCTTTACGTTGTCGACAACACAAGCCATTGGCACCGTGCCGAACATACCGCTGACATTGCCATCGTCGTTGCTGGAGCGCCGCCCCGATGTGGCGGCGGCAGAGCGGCGCACGGCTGAAGCCAACGCCAAGATCGGCGTGGCGCAGGCGGCGTGGTTTCCTGATCTGACCCTTAGCGCCCAGGGTGGTTATCGCAGCGGCCAGTGGGCACAATGGCTCACCGCGCCATTCAACTTCTGGTCCCTTGGGCCCGCCCTGGCCGTAACGTTGCTGGATGGAGGCGCCCGACAGGCGCAGGTCGCGCAGGCACGGGCTGGCTACGACGCACAGGTGGCCGCTTATCGGCTGACGGCGTTGACCGCGCTGCGCGAGGTGGAGGACTACATGGTGCAGCTGCATGTTCTGGCGCAAGAGCAGGTCGCACAGGATCGGGCGCTTGCCTCGGCACGTGAATCGCTGCGTCTGACGATGAACCAGTACAACGGCGGCCTTATCGATTATCTCAGCGTCGTGCAGGTTCAGACCGCAGCGCTAAGCGCCGAAACCTCGGATTTGTCGATGAAGGCTGACCGGCTGGTGGCCAGCGTGCAGCTTATTGCTGCTTTGGGTGGTGGCTGGTCAGCGCAAAAAATTCAGTAACCCGCGCATGCCGGCAATGCCGTGTGCGCCGTGCTCCCTGGCAACGGCCAGCGTGGCGCCGGATTGCCCGCCGATGGCGAAGACCGGCAGTCCCGAGCCCTTCACGAGGCTTGCGAATCGTTCCCATCCCATGCCTGGCTCGCCCACATGGGATGGGGTTTCGAGGACATGGCCAAGCACGGCGAAATCAGCGTTCAGTGTGCGCGCTGCCGCGAGGTCCTGTGCGCTGTGAGCCGAAACACCCACAAGCGGGTGTGGCCGCAAATGTGCGTCGGGCGCCCAGGCTTCCGCGGTAGAGGTTGTCGCCGTCTTGTTTGGCGTGTGGTGGAGCACCTGGTCGCCGGCGCCGGTGGCATTGCCCAGCGCGCTCTTTGCCAGGTAGGAACCGTCTGTCTGGTTGATGTCGTTCGTGTGAGCGCTGTTGCCTGCCAGAGCGGCGGCCTCACGCCGGGCGTCTTGTGCGCGCCAGTGCACGCCATCGGCAAGGGCCCGCCAGCTTTCGGGGTGGACGCTATTGACAAGACAGCGGGCGCTGAATTTATGGCAGCATTCGAGCACTGCGAGAAAGCCATTGCGCACGTCGTCTTCGTTGGCATTTTCCGCCCAGCCCGGCTCGCGAAACTGGACCAGACCGACGCCTGACTGCAACGCCTTTGAAAGCTTTTCAATGAAATCAGGCAGCCCGACTGTGCTGCCGATTGACGTGATGAGATAGTGGTCGGGTAGCTGCAGCCAGCGCAGTGGCGGCTGGGTGGCCGGTAGCAGCGGCCCTACGGTCAGCGCCTTGTGCGGGTCCACCCAGGTCAACGTCTGGCCTTCAACGCCAGCCGGGGTGCCGTTCCACTGCGTCACGCGGCAGAACGCCAGACGAACGATATTCTTGGGGTACTCGTGGATATAGGTTACCCACGGCGTTGCTGTTGTGACATCGATGCCAAGCTCTTCCTTCAATTCGCGCGCCAGTGCCTGCAGCACCGTTTCGCCCGCTTCGAGCTTGCCGCCCGGCAGTTCCCACCAGCCCGACCACGGCTTGTCTTGTGGTCGCTCGGCCAGCAGCAGCGACCCATCTTCACGCAGGATGAGACCGGCCGCGACATCTATGAACGGTTTAGACATGGCGCGCGGCCCAGTCGCGGGCAAACTGGCGCGCGACGCGCCCCGATCGCGAACCGCGCTCCAGGGCCCACTGCAATGCTTCGGTGCGCGACGCTGTGATACTGGTTTTTGAACAGCCGTGTACTTTGAGCCAGTAGTTCACGATGTCCAGGTAGTCATCCTGTTTGAACGGGTAGAACGAGAGCCACAGGCCAAAGCGCTCGGACAGCGAGATTTTTTCTTCAACCGTTTCGCCGGGATGCACCTCGCCATCGGGCAAGTGCTTGGCTTCCAGATTCTCGCTCATGAATTCGGGCATCAGATGCCGCCGGTTCGACGTCGCGTAAATAAGCACGTTGTCGCTGGACGCGCTGATGGCCCCGTCCAGTACCGATTTAAGCGCCTTGTAGCCGGGTTCGCCTTCTTCGAACGAAAGGTCGTCGCAGAATATGATGAAGTGTTCGGGGCGCTTGATGACGATATCCACAATGTCGCCAAGGTCGGCCATGTCGGCCTTATCGACTTCGATCAGACGTAGTCCCCGCTTTGCATACGCGGCCAGCATGGCCTTTACGAGCGAACTCTTGCCCGTGCCACGCGCGCCCGTCATCAGCACATTGTTGGCAGGCTTGTTGTTGATGAACTGGCGCGTATTGCGGTCGATGATTTCTTTCTGGCGGTCTATGTGCTGCAGATCGGCGCTCTGGATGACCGAAACGTTCTGAACGGCGTCCAGCCAGCCCCGGTTTGCCCGTTTACGCCATCTGAACGCGTGCGCCGACCAGTCTGTTTCCGGAAGGGCGGGGGGCAGCCAGGCTTCAAGTTGCGCCAGAACGCGTTCGGCGCGGCTGACAAGCGTGGCCAGTTCAGTGGGAATCAAGTGCTTCTCCAGTAAACGTGAATAATAAAGCGACATTATCGCAATTTTAGGCTCGGCCCTCATGGGCGGCCGTGGCACGAGGCGGTGTTCAGTACCCGCCTGTTTGTGTCGGCCCGGCCTTCGCGGGCTGCCATTGCCCCGTGCCCAGCCGGCCTTTTGCGTTGAGCGTGGGGTCGGAGCCCGGTACGATACGGCGAAACCGTATAATCGTACCCTTGGCCTGCATTGCCTGCCACGGGGTTCGAGTCATCGGCGGGCTATTTTGCCGGACAGCTTTTTATACGACGTACGGTATGCGCATCAGGGTCGAAGCGCGGCCTGTTTGTTTAGCCTTCAGGGCTTGTCTGAAACCTGGATTTCCCTTTGAATCTTGCCGAAATAATTGCTCCCATTGCTGACGACATGAAAGCTGTCGACGAGGTTATTCGCGCGCGCCTTAATTCCGACGTGGTTTTGATACGCACGGTTGGTGACTACATCATTGGTGCCGGCGGCAAGCGCATGCGCCCGGCACTGCTGCTGATGATAGCCAACGCGCTGGGCTACCGTGGCACGCTGCATCACCTTCAGGCGGCAGTGGTCGAGTTCATTCATACCTCTACCTTGCTGCACGATGACGTGGTTGATGAATCCGACCTGCGCCGGGGGCGCAATACCGCCAACGCCGTTTTTGGCAATGCCGCCAGCGTGCTGGTGGGCGATTACCTGTATTCGCGCTCGTTTGAAATGATGGTTGAAGCCAACGACATGCGCATCATGCAGGTTTTTTCGAAGGCCACCACCATTATTGCCGAAGGCGAGGTGTTGCAACTGCTTAACGTGCACGACCCCGACGTATCGCTCGAACGCTATCTGCAAGTCGTGCGCTATAAAACGGCAAAGCTGTTCGAAGCCTCCGCCCAGGTGGGCGCCATCGTCGCGCATGCGACGCAAACACAGGAAGAAGCCGCGGTGGTGTACGGTCGCCACATGGGTACGGCCTTCCAGCTCATTGACGACGTGCTGGACTACAGCGGCGACGCTGAGACTCTGGGCAAGAACGTCGGCGATGACCTGCGGGAAGGCAAGCCCACGTTGCCATTGATTCGGGTTCTGGAAGTCGGCACGTTGGCGCAGAAGCAACTGATTCAGGACGCCATCAAGACGGGCAAGGCCGACTTCAGGGCGGTTGCCCACGCCATTCGCGATACCGATGCGCTGGAGTACACGCGCAAGGCGGCCGCCGCCGAAGCGGAAAAGGCCAAAGAGGCCCTGTTTGCGTTCCCCATTTCCGCACAACGCGAATCTTTGTTAAAATTTTGCTCTTTCGCGGTTGAACGAGACCGCTGAAAACAGGAAGGCGGGCTTTTTTCCCTGGAAGTCAGCTGGCAGTACCATCAGCAAGTCGGGGTGTAGCTCAGCCTGGTAGAGTACTGCGTTCGGGACGCAGGAGTCGCATGTTCGAATCATGTCACCCCGACCATAATTTCCGACATAAAGCCCTGATTATTCGGGGTTTTTTGTTGTGCGCCCAGCATGGGCGCACTCTTGCGGGTGGAAGTCCCGCCGTAAGCTGATCACAGCGAACGAAGTGAAGCGCAACTGCATGAGGGCGACCGAATGTGGGGAGGAAGCG
>SCSG01000031.1 GCA_004322135.1 Burkholderiaceae bacterium
GCGTCCGTCAGGGCTGTCGCAATGGAATCGATCCAATATGGCATTCACCCAGTCGTGCCCGCCGAGGCGGTCGGCGACCGTAACGAATACGTCCATCGCAATAATCTTTCCGATATCGAAAAGAAGTTTGCGGACGTCGTGCCGGTACAAGAGGTAATCGCTTATTTAGACACACGAGCAAACACTACGAAGAAGGAGGGGAGGAAAAAAGAAAATGGCAATTTGGGATGATGTTTTAAATGAACAAGACCGCCAGATGTTTGCAAAGGCGAAGATGGGCGGAACGAGTAGTTTCGGCGATAAGCCTGCTTTGATCATAGTCGACATGACCTACGGCTTTGTCGACAGCAAGTTCCGGCTTGGCTATTCAGAAACCGGATACCCGGCTGTAGACGCTACGGCAAAACTACTGACAAAGTGCCGAGAAAAAAAGATCCCAGTATTTTTCACCAAAGGTTTTACTGAGTCGAACGAATCAGGAAATGGGCTATGGAAAGGAGGCGAAGTTAAAAGCAAAGAGGAAAACACCATCGTCGAACAAGTTGCGCCACTCGCTCACGAAGTCGTCATCCAAAAACGGCGACCTAGTGCGTTTTTCGGTACAAACCTCGTCGACATGTTGATTTACCACCGCATCGATACCGTCTTCGTGGCTGGACTAACCACCAGCGGGTGCGTTCGGGCAACGGCAGTCGACGCATTTTCCTACAACTATCGAGTCATCGTCCCGACGGAATGTACCGCAGATCGTAGCCAAATTTCACACAAAATTGGATTGATGGACATAAACATGAAATATGGCGACGTTTTGCAAACGAGCGAAGTCCTCGATTGGATCGACGAGAACTAATAGCTAGGGTGCATACAACCAACGCCTGCATATCATTCCAGCGCGTTGCCAAAATTATGTAGAACCCACTCAACAGAAATAACACAAGGAGACAAGCAATGAAACCAACCACGCTTCAAAAAAGAAAATACTGGCTCGGAACCGCAATAGTGCTACTTGCGGCAGGCGTATTTGCCACAGAGGCTTCGTTTGCAGCGAGCGAAGCAATCAAGCCGGCTCAAGAAATCCGGCTGCACATCGGAACGTTAAAAATTGCGGCCCTGTCCAACTTATACGCGGCCGACAAGCTCGGGTACTTCAAAAACGAGGGGCTGAAAGTCACTTTCACCCAAATGGGGGGAGGTGCCCAACTGTTGCCAGCAGTTAGTGCCGGAAAAATCGACATAGCTCTGAGCATCCCCTCCAACGGAATCCAAGGGCGCGATAAGGGTTTCGACTTCAAAATGGTTATGCAGAACGAAGTATCTGCAAAAGCCGGAAAGGACAGCCAGGCCATGTTCGTCAATTCCGATAGTGGCATATCCAGCATGGCCGGCCTGAAAGGCAAAACAATTGCCGTTAACTACATAGGCAACCAGATGTGGCTATCGGCGGTGGAAGTCCTACGAAAAGATAGCATAGACAAGAAGGACGTCAATTTCATCGAATTACCTTTCCCCAATATGGAAGACTCACTGGTCAACAAGCAGATCGATGCGGCATTCAATGTCGAGCCGTTTACCTCGAAAATGCTCCGCAATCCCAAACTTAAAGTGATTTCCTACGCAGCGGTAGAAGCATTACCCGGCCAACCCGTTGGCGCCTTCTGGGCATCGGAACGATGGCTGAGAACTCATCAGGTAGCAGTAGAAAAATTCGTCAAGGCTATGAGGAAAACAAATGATTATCTCAGGGAGCATCCACTAGAAACACAAAAAATCATCGCAGAGTATACCGGGCTAAAGCTGGAAACCATTCAACAAATGAGGCCGATCCTCTGGGACAGTGTGGTGGATAAACCCACATGGCAACGCCTGCTGGATCTGATGAAAAATCATGGGTTAATCAGTGCCAACATGAAAGTAGACGACGTCATATTTCCAACTGCGTTGCAGTAACAAAACGGCAAAAGGGGCATAAATATGCAGCTCGCAGCTAAGACGGACTCTACCCAACCCGATGAATTCGTCTCAGTCAACCAAATTCATAAGGATTTCGGAACTGGGCAATCGAAACGAAACGTTCTCAGTAACATCAGTTTTTCCATTAAACGCGGTAGCTTCGTTTCCTTGCTTGGCGTGTCTGGCTGCGGCAAATCAACCTTACTGCAGATCATTGCAGGCTTACTGAAGCCCGATGGCGGACAAGTGGCGCTAGACAGGATGCCAGTCAACGCACCACCGTTCCGCATGCTTTACCTGTTTCAACAGTACACAAAATCAATATTCCCGTGGCGTAGCGTCACAGGCAACATTGCTTTCGGGATGGAGAGCCGTAAGAAATGGTCACGACACGAGATCGCCGAGCGATGTTCTGAATTGATAAAACTTGTCGGCCTGGACGGATTCGGCGACTACTACCCAAGGCAATTGTCGGGAGGCATGCAACAACGCGTGGCAATCGCAAGAGCGCTTGCATGCGAACCTGATGTACTGCTCATGGACGAGCCGTTTAGTGCCGTCGACGCGATGACTAGGTCATCTCTGCAAGATCTAGTGCTGAAACTATGGTCCAGCCTCGGTCTGACGATAGTATTCGTTACGCACGACATAGCAGAAGCAATCTACCTGTCCGATCGAGTCATCGTGTTACACCGCTCGCCATCTGGTGTCGCGCTGGACATGTACATCGATTTACCGTATCCCCGAAACCAGCTAGTCACACTCGACCTGCCCGATTTCCTGAAGTACAGACATCGTCTATATAAAGAAATCTACAGCGAGGAGAGCACAAAATGAAGTTGCAAAAATTCGTACACACTCGGCTTACAGGTGTTGCTCTCATCTTTTTTTTAGCGGTGTGCTGGGAAGTAGCGGTCCGCATGGGCGTAACGACATCTCCGTCCATTCCGCGAGTATCCACCATCTTTTACACATGGGGGAAACTAATTGTTTCCGGTGTCATAGCAGAGCAACTGGGCTCCAGCCTTTACCGCATGTTCATAGGATATCTGATTGCCTCTATGCTGGGCATTTTTATCGGCCTCATGATGGGATATTTTCGTTTCATCGACAATCTTCTGGAGCCCATCGTCGAATTGCTGCGCCCCATCCCGACACCCGCCTATATCCCCATTGCAATTCTTTTACTCGGACTAGGTACCGAGATGAAGGTATTCTTAATTGCAGCCGCAACGTTCTTCCCTGTACTGCTAAATACATACAGTGGCGTCAGGTTAGTGGATCCCGTTCAAATCAATACCGGCCGAACTTTTTGCTTAAGTCCCACCGAAATTCTTTGGAAGATCATCCTCCCTTCGACTATCCCACAAATCTTCACGGGGCTACGCATTAGCCTGGGAATCGGCCTAATCATGGTCGTAATTTCCGAAATGGTGGCCGCCAATAGCGGTATAGGATACTTCATCCTGCAAGCCCAGCGCACCTTTGAAGTCTCACAAATGTATGCTGGAATTTTTACGCTCGGTGTCGCTGGGTACCTGTTGAATTTTATTTTTATCCATGTAGAAAAAAGAATCGTGCACTGGTAATGCCAGCGTCTTTCTGGAGGCTTACATCATGCATTATGCAATCCCACGTCAAATCGACAGAAATAAAACGTCAATCCGTTGGCCAAATGGTTCACGCATCGCCATCCATATGATTGTCAACATCGAATACTACGAGCCAGGCGTTCCTTCTACCTCAATCAACACGGCGTTTGCTAACCTCACACCCGACGTCTACAACCATTCATGGAGGGATTACGGAGTACGGACAGGACTATGGCGAATGATGAGGATCTTTGACAAGCACCAAGTCCGCCCTTCAGTTGCGTTGAACGCCCTTGTATGCAATCACTACCCTAACATCGTGGAAGAGTTCAAGAGGCGACAATGGGAGATTATGGGACACGGCCTTACTACTTCACAACTACTGACAAACCTACCAGTCGAAGTCGAACGACAGACGATACAAGAAACTCTAGACATTATCGAGCGGGCAACGGGAACACGACCGAGAGGGTGGCTTGGACCCGCGCTGGCTGAATCCTGGGACACGCCGCGTCTACTCGAAGCAGCTGGAATTCAATATGTATGCGATTGGCTGAACGACGACGAGCCCTATCTACTAGAGACACCTGACAGCAAACTGCTTTCTATGCCTTATTCTGGTGAGATAAACGACATACACTGCTTTCTGCGAGCCGGATACAACGCCCCGGACTATTTACAGCTTCTCAAGGACCAGTTTGACACGCTGTATGACGAAGGTGAAACGAGCGGAACAGTGATGGCAATACCTCTACACCCATTCATCACCGGCCATCCCTTTCGCGCTAAGTATCTCGACGCTGCGATAACCTACATCGCGTCCAAGCCGGGGGTCTGGTTTACGACTGGCAGTCAAATTGCCGACGCATACCTAAGCTTATAACGTCGCAGGGTGATTATTAAGCCATAGCGCTCCGCGTTTACCGCCCATCCCTACGGTCTAAAGTCTCCAACCGGCCCTCAAGAATCTTCTTCCACCACATGTTCACAAACGAGGGTAAACCATTACCCCATCGGGGCATTTCCATCTTGGAAAATAATTAGATATCTAATATAATTAATTCGGCCCGCAACAGTCAGGCTGTCTATGGTTCGAGCTTCAATAAGGCGAAAGGAGATTCCAAATGCTGACCAGTCAGGAAAACGATCTGTTGTGCAGGGTCGAGGGCGATGCCCCGATGGGGCAACTAATGCGCCGGCACTGGACTCCCGTCTGTCTCGCCGAAGAAGTCAGCGAGCCCGATGGCGCTCCCGTGCGCGCCCGGGTTTTTGGCGAAGACCTCGTTGTCTTTCGCAACACTGAAGGGCGCGTCGGCGTCCTGGACGAATACTGTCCGCATCGTCATGCCTCGCTGGTGTATGGACGCAATGAGGGCTGTGGCCTGCGGTGTCTGTACCACGGCTGGAAAATGGACGTCGACGGCAATGTCGTCGAAATGGTTTCCGAGCCGGCTGCCAGTACCATGGCCCAGCACGTCAAGCACAAGGCGTACCCGATTACGGAATGGGGCGGAATGATTTGGGCCTTTATGGGCCCGCAAGAGGCCATCCCCGCATTCACACCACCACGCTGGGCGCCTGTCGCCGAGGCCCGTGTCGCCATTGCCAAGGCGGTGCTGCCGTGCAACTGGGCGCAAATCCTCGAAGGCGCCATCGATTCGGCGCACAGCTCAAGCCTGCATTCGTCCGATTTCGTACCCGCGCATGTGAACACCGGCGCCGCCACTTCCAAAAACTGGCTACGCCCTTCCACCGACAAGGCTCCGCGCCTGCAGGTCGAACGAACCAGCTACGGCTTTCGCTACGCGGCCCTGCGCCGCCCAATCGAGGACGCCGACACGAAGGTCTATGTGCGGTCAAGTGTCTTTGTCGCGCCCACCACCGTCCTTGTTCCGCCCAACAACCTGTATAACGTCGCCAATATCAACGTACCCATAGACGACGTCAACACCGCCTTTTATTTCATCGCCTGGGGCAACCCCGCCACCACACCCGAAACCGAAACCTGGCGCAAGTTTCTCGGGCAACAGCTGGGTGTCGATCTGGACGAGTATTACCGCCCGCTGCGCAACCGCGAAAATCACTTCTGGCAAGACCGTAAAGCCATGGCTGCCGGAAACTTCACCGGCATTACCGGTTTTCCAAATCAGGACATCGCCATGTGGGTCACCATGGGGCCCATCGCCGACCGTACCACCGAGCGCCTGGGCGCCAGCGACCTGGCCGTCGTAGAACTACGCAAGCGCATGCTTGCGGCGGTGCGCGACTTCGAGAACGGCAAAACTGCCATAGGAACCGGCGAGCTGACTATCCCGGCCAGCGTCTGTTCGTTCCAGGCCATTGTTCCCAAAGACACCGACTGGCGTGCGTTCCCGGCCCACTACGTGTGGGACAAAGTCCCTTCGACAAACCAGCCTGCACAGCAGTCAGCTAGCCCCCAGACGTCAACCGCCTAAGATGGCAACGTCTACTCGACCGGCCTGAGCCTCATGGAACCGCGACGCTTGCGACTGGGTGTGGCCGGTCTGGGACGAGCCTTCACGCTTATGCTGCCAACGTTGCTTGGCGATCCACGCGTGCTGCCCGTTGCAGCCTGCGACCCGCGTGAGGCGGCACGCAGGCAGTTCGCCACAGATTTCCACGCTCCCGTGTACGCAAGCATCGACGAACTGGCCAACGATAAAAACGTCGAGGTCATCTACATCGCAAGCCCTCATCAATTTCACTGCCCACATACGAAAATCGCAGCCGCGCACGGCAAGCACGTGCTGGTGGAAAAGCCCATGGCACTTGACCTGGCGGAGTGCGACCAGATGATATCCGCCTGCAGCGATGCGCACGTGTCGTTAATTGTCGGGCACTGCCACAGCTTTGACACCCCCTACCTGGTTGCAAGAAGCCTTATACAAAGCGGCGAGTTCGGCGCCGTGAAAATGATTCAGGCACTGAATTACACCGACTATCTGTACCGCCCCAGACGGCTCGAAGAGCTTGCCACCGCGCAAGGCGGCGGCGCGGTCTTCAGCCAGGCGGCGCACCAGGTGGACATTGTCCGGCTACTTGCGGATTCCCCCGCGGTTCGACTGCGTGCCCAAGTGGGCAATTGGGATACGGCGCGCCCAACCGAAGGCGCCTACACCGCCATGCTCTGGTTTGCCAGTGGCGCATTCGCCACCCTCGCCTACAACGGTTACGGCCATTTCGATTCGGACGAATGGACTGGGTGGATAGGGGAAATGGGAAACAGAAAAGATCCCGATGAATACGGCGGCGCACGCCAGCGCCTGAGAACCCTGGCCTCGAAAAGCGAAGAAACACAACTCAAGAACGCGGGAACATACGGCGGAGCAACCTACAAGCCGCCGGCAGATGTCGGCAACACGCGCGCCGCCGGTTACCAGCACTTTGGACCCATCATCGTTTCATGCGAAGGCGCCGACCTGCGGCCACTGCCAGACGCCATTTACATTTATGGCCATGAGCGGAAGGAACGAAGGGTGATTCCCGCAGCCACCACGCCACGCACCGAAGTCATCGATGAGCTTTACCGCGCCGTAGCCGAAGGCCACAAGCCACTGCACGACGGCAACTGGGCGAAAGACACCTTGAAGATCTGCCTTGCTATCCTTGACTCCAGCACGCAGCAGCGCGACATCGATCTTCTGTGAACACGATCCACGCAACAAGTCAGCCTTCCGCGCGCGACACGTTCGCGCCATCACACATCTTGCATCTTGCGATAGCGGCATCACACAAACGGACCGCCACCACTCGCTTGCCAAGTCCGAAGGGTCATAAAGCGAATGACCGGAAAGCACAGGCCGAACGCTGCCTAATCCCCGTCGCGCTCTTCGCCGCGCGCGGCGATCAGGCTTCCCATCTCGCGAGTGGAAGGAATTCTTCGAGCGGGGTCTTGCGACTCGGCTTCGTCCTTTGCCATGTTTTCAATAATGACAAACAGCACCTTCCTGGCAATCTCTACTTCCGATGGGGTCAGTCCCGCAACGCCCACTTCATTGACCTCTTCAGCGAGCGGTACGAGCTTCTTCTTCAACGCTCTGCCCTTTGCCGTGAGGTGCACATAGGTGTTCCGCTTGTTGCCGGGTGAATGCCGCCGCTTGACATACCCCAACTTTTCCATCGCGGTCACCGCGGTGAACGTCGTGGACGCCATGACCCCCGCTTCGTCGCTAAGTTCCTTTTGCGTCAGGCCATCCTTCTCCCACAAAATCCGAAGAAAAGCCCAATGGCCAAACGACACGTCATATTGCGTCAGGCGCAGTTGCAAACCACGCACCATCGCCCGCGTGGCATCCTTGACCAGATGCGCAAGGCGATCGTGCGGGACCGCTTCACGCCAATGCCTCAGCATTGGCGCGGGATCCGCACCATCGTGCTTAGGCGGCAGGCGTGTCGAAACCATTTGGGTTTCCGTAGTGGTGTGCGCTTCAGATTTTGAAGCTTTCAAGGCTGGCCGGATGAAACAATTCACGAGCATCCAGCAACCGGCTGGACAAACCCTCGTGATGATGCTGGGCAAGAAACCGGTTCAACGTGAATTCATTCGGGGCAAAGCCGTACGGCCAGAAATCTTCTCCCATAAGTGCCCGCGCGTTGGCCAATTGCACGTCGGCGAAGGGCAACGTGATCTTCGTAGCCGACGTATCGGACAACCGTTTCAGGGCCAGTGCCTTCGATTTTTCGAACGCCTTGGTCAACGCACCAGGCAACCACGGATGCCTTTCGGTCAACTCGCGGCGCACCCCCAGCGTATGCATGATCGGGAACAGGTGCGTGCGCCGATACCAATCGGAAGCCGTCTTCTGCGGATCGTCGAAGAGATGCTTGATCTGGCCGTCGCCACGGCCATAGCATGAAGGCACACGCGGGCCAATCACCGCGTCAACATTGCCGGAGGCAAGCAGGCCCGAAATCGTTTCGCTCTCGGGTGCATTTTCCAGTCGAACCCCTTCCGGCAGGCGCAGAGTGATTTTTTCAATCCTGCCCGGGTCCTCGTAACCACCGCGCACCCATGTGACGTCGGCCGGCCGAACGCCGTAATCTTCTTCAAGGAACAGCCGCACCCAGATATTGGCCGTCAATTGGTACTCGGGAACCCCCACGCGCTTGCCCTTGAGATCTGCCGGTTCATTGATGCCCCGGTCCTTGCGCACGTAGATGGATGCATGACGGAACGTGCGCGATGGAAAAACCGGAACAGCAATGTACGGGCTGCTGCCCTCCGCCGTCTTCACCGAATAGCTGCTGAGCGAAAGTTCGCAGATATCGTAATCGGCATGCCGGAACGCACGAAAGAAAATCTCTTCAGGATCCTGAAGCATGAAAACAGGGTCCACACCATCGATCTGCACTTCGCCGTCCACCAGAGGGCGCATACGATCATAGTTGCCGACGGCAATCGAAAGCTGAAGCTTTGCCATTACTTATTCCTTTTATAGGGAAACCCGTTAGAAAAAGTGCAGAGACTAGACCGCTATTCCACGACAAACACACGGGCGCGTATCCAGTGATGCCTAGATGTTTAGATATCTAATCCGTGCCGAAATGATAGCATGACGCTGCTCAAAGTTTGTGCACTTCGCTACTTTATTCTATACTACAGAACGCCGTAACAAGGTCGAACTACTCTACCTAATTCTTTGAATGTAATCATATTTTTGCCATCACTCCTTCTCCATGCCACGTAAAGCTAAACTCCAATCCATCGCCGACGAACAATCCAGTCAGGGGGTGGCAGCCGTGAACCGCGCACTTTCCTTGCTGGCCGCGTTCCAGCAAGGGAGCTTGGTGCTCACTCTCAGCGAGCTTGCCGAACGCACACGCCTTTACAAAAGCACCACATTGCGCCTGCTGACCTCCCTGATAAACGCAAACCTGATACAGCGCTTTGAAGACGGACGCTACGGACTCAGCTATGAGGTGGCAAGGCTGTATGCTATTTATGCGGCGTCGTTTTCAATGGAACATGTCGTGAAGCCCGTACTGCGGGACCTAGTTGCAATTACCGGCGAAAGCGCCGCTTACCATGTCCGGCAAGGCACAACCCGTTTCTGCCTTTACCGCGTGGACTCACCGCACCCGGTTCGCGACCATATCAAAGAAGGGGACCTGCTGCCACTCAAGCGTGGGGCGGGCGGGCGGGTGCTCCAAGCCTTCGAAACCGACGAAAACAGCGCCAACCAGAGTGACGACGATGACGAAGACAAGGACCTGTACGCGCGCATCCGGGAACAAGGTTATTACAGTAGCATCGGAGACCGTGAGCAAAGTGTCGGCGGCATTTCCGCCCCCGTATTCAGGGCAAACGGCAAGCTGGTTGGCGCCGTCACGCTGACCATGCCCGCTGAGCGATACGATGAAAGATTTATCGAACCCGTCATAGCGGCGGCACGCAAGCTCAGCGCGCTGATCTGACTACTCAACCACCTTCTGCTCGTTCAGCAACAATTCATCGATAAGCTTGCGCGCCTGAATCGGGCCAGCATCGGTGCGCAACGCAACCGGGAACGGCGAAGGGCTATCCGGACCCAGATTGCGCTGCTGCGCTTCCAGCACGACCTTGTCCTGATCGAACGTACGGTATGTCTGTTCGCGAATGTACTCTGTCAACCCATCGTCGTCGAGCTGGTAGCAGCGCGCAGTGGCCCAGAAGTAATGCGACGTGACATCCGTTTCTGGCGTCACCAGATTCATAACCCGGCGCTCCAGCGCTTCACTGCGCGCATGGCCATGTGGATACGAGCCATTTTCAATGACATTGAATGACGGCGGCTGAAAGATCGTTGTATGCCACCGGTCGATATTGGTGGTGAACCCCGTGACCTTCACATAAAACGGCGGGGGTTCGCAATCGAGGATTTCGCGCGTTACCCGCACCGTGCCGTCTTTCACGACGGCGCTGGCCGGCGCCTGCGCCACTACTTCGTTTCCTATGGTTTCGGTATGCACAAAAGATTCGTGTGACAAATCCAGCAGATTGTCGTTCAACAATAGGGAAGGCTCTGGCGCGTGCCGCAGCAGGGATGTGCTCTTGGCAGGGAATATGCACGCAGGAGCCGTCCGGGGCAATCTGCACACCGTGATAGGTGCAACGAACAGCGTCACCGACAAGCCGCCCAAGCGACAGCGGCACGGCACGGTGTGGACAGCGGTCTTCCAGAGCAGCAACTTTCCCATCACTGGCCCGAAACAGAACGAGCGGCTGATTCAGTATCGTACGGGGAAAAATTTCGTGGCGGACGTCGCTGGCCCATGCCGCAACGTACCAGAAATTCTTCGGGGCGGCCATATTCATACGCAATCTTCCTATTAAATCTAACTTTAATACTATAAAATTAGTTTAGCAGTTTTGATATTTATCAGAAAGAAGCTAATGGCACAAACCGAAAAAGGTCTCGACCCACTGGCAGCACGAAAATCAAAAGTCGGCGCCCCGCCCACCAATACAAACGGGCCAAACCCGCGCAAGGGCATACAGTCTGTCGATGTCGGCTACCAGTTGCTGCACGCGCTTCAGGTCAGCGACCGGCCGCTCAGCCTGACTGAACTATCGGTGGCCACCGATATGACGCCCAGTAAATGCCACGGCTACCTAGCCAGCTATATGCGCGTCGGCTTGATCACTCAGCAGGAAACGGGCGGGTTGTACGATCTCGGCCCTTCAGCACTACAGCTGGGGCTTACCGCGCTGAAACGCATCAATGCCTTGCAGGAAGCGCGCCAGGCCATGGTCCAGCTGCGTGAAAGCCTGCGGGAAACTACGGTGCTGTCGGTCTGGGGCACCCACGGCCCCACTATCGTCTACAAACAGGAAGGGCCACACTGGTCGCCGCTTAGCGTGCGCGTGGGCACGGTGTTGCCCGTCCTTTCCGCAACCGGCATGGTTCTGCTCTCAAGCACACCTCGTGAAGCTATTGAAGAACTGCTCAAAAGAGAACTTAAAGCCGCGCCAGCCCGGAACCCCTGGAAGTCAGACTCGATCGATGAAATCCATGCATTGCTCGAACGCATCCGCATCAAACGCGTAACGACAGGACGCGGCAATGTTTTCCCGGGGTACTCGGGCCTTTGCTCTCCTATCTACAACCACGAAGGCAGCGTCTGCGCGGCGCTGACCGTCATGGGCGAAGTACCACAGTTTGACCGCAGCGAAAACGGAGCCAACGCCAGCGCGCTTCTACGCGCAACAAAAAAAGTATCACAACGCGTAGGCTGGAGCGGTTAACTCAACACGGTTTTACGCAGCCGTTTTGCGCTCGTTTCGCAACAACTCGTCGATAAGCTTGCGCGCCTGAATCGGACCGGCGTCCGTGCGCAACGCAACCGGAAAAGGCGAGGGGCTGTCCGGGCCCAGGTTGCGCTGCTGTGCTTCAAGCACAACCTTGTCCTGATTGAACGTACGGTAAATTTGCTCGCGAATATAGGTTGTCAGCGCCTCGTCGTCACGTTGATACGCGCGCGCAATCCCCCAGAAATAATGCGACGTGACGTCTGTCTCCGGCGTAACCAGATTCATGACCCGGCGCTCCAGCGCTTCACTGCGCGTGTGGCCATGCGGAAACGAGCCATTTTCAATGACGTTGAACGACGGCGGCAGAAAAACCGTAGTGTGCCACCGATCTATATTAGTGGTGAACCCGGTCGCCTTCACATAAAACGGCGGCGGCTCGCAGTCAAGGATTTCGCGGCTCACCCGCACCGTACCGTCTTTCACAACCGAGCTGACCGGAGCCTGGGCCACAGCATCGTTTCCTATGGTGTCGTCATGCACATACGATTCATGCGACAGATCCAGCAAGTTGTCGTTCAACAATTGATAGTTAGCCTTGATGTAATGGTAGCCCGTACATGTCGCCCACTCTGGGTCATCCATCCAGTGGAAGTCAGGCACCTTGGCCGGGTCAGCCAGCGCCGGTTCACCCATCCAGATCCAGACCATCTTGTACTGTTCAACAATGGGGAAGACCCTGGCGTGCGCTGCTGCAGGTATGCGGTCCTGGCAGGGAATGTGCACGCAGGATCCGTCCGGGCCGATCTGCATGCCATGATAGGTACAACGAACAGCGTCACCGACAAGTCGCCCAAGCGACAACGGCACAGCGCGGTGCGGACAACGGTCTTCGAGGGCCGCAACTTTTCCATCGCTGGCTCTGAACATGACCAACGGCTGATTCAGTATTGTGCGGGCAACAATTTCGTGTCCTATATCATCGGAAAACGCAGCAACATACCAAAAGTTCTTTGGAGCAGACATATCCATAGCAATCTTCCTATCAATTTCAATTTTAATAATGTAGAATTAATTTAACAGTTTTGATATGAATTGGAAAGAGCCGAATGCCAAATGCCGCGAAAAACACGGGTCTGTCAGTAGTGGGAAGGTTAAAGCCCAACATTCAGACTATCGACGCGACCGAACCAAACTCGCGCAAAGGGATACGGTCCGTAGACGTCGGCTACAAGCTGCTGCACGCTCTTCAAGTGAGCGATCAACCGCTTAGCCTGACCGCATTAGCCGCAGTAACTAACATGACGCCTAGTAAATGCCACGGATACCTGGCCAGTTACATGCGCGTTGGATTAATTGCACAAAAAGAAATAGGTGGAGTGTACGACCTCGGCCCATCGGCGCTGCAACTGGGGCTTACTGCACTAGAGCGCATAGACGCGTTGCAGGAAGCGCGCCATGCCATGATCCAGTTGCGCGAAAACCTACAAGAAACCACCGTGTTATCGGTGTGGGGTAACCATGGTCCCACCGTCGTCTACAAACAGGAGGGGCCGCGCTGGTCCCCCCTTAGCGTACGCGTAGGCACGGTGCTGCCCGTTCTTTCCGCAACTGGCATAGTTCTGCTTTCCAGCACACCTCACGAAGCGGTTGAAGAACTGCTCAAAAGAGAATTGAAGGCCGCGCCGGCGCAGAGCCCTTGGAAAGTAGATTCCGTCGATGAAATTCTCGCGCTGCTTGAACGCACCCGCAGCAGGCGCATCGCAAAGGGACGCGGCAATATCTTTCCGGGATACTCAGGTATTTGCTCGCCTATCTATGACCACGAAGGCAGTGTCTGCGCGGCGCTGATGGTTATGGGCGAAATCCCGCAATTCGACCGCAACGAAACTGGAGCGAACGCCAAAGTGCTGCGCCGCACCGCAGAGCAGGTGTCGCGACGCATAGGTTGGCGCGGCTAAGCTTGGAAAGATACGGATTTTCCAAGGCAAATACTTATCACAAGGAGACATATTAATGAGTGATGTAGCAAGACTACAAGACCGGGTTGCAATCGTAACCGGCGCAGCACAGGGCATAGGGGCGGAATACGCCCACGCACTAGCCTCTCAGGGTGCGGCAGTCGTCGTCGCCGACGTGCTGGGCGCAGCCTCCGTGGTGCAGGCCATCACAAAAAATGGAGGAAAGGCACTAGCTATACACTGCGACGTAACCGACTCCGAATCGGTACAAGCGATGGTCTCGGCCACGCTAAAGCAATTCGGCAAGCTCGACATCCTTGTAAATAACGCGGCGCTGTTCGGCAACATATCTCGAAAGCCATTCGACCAGATCGAATCTGCGGAATGGGATCGTATGATGGCGGTAAACGTACGTGGCGCCTTCGAATGCGTAAAGGCGGTTGCCCCTGCAATGCGTAGTCAACATTACGGCAAGATCATCAATATTGCGTCGGGTACTGTGTTTAAAGGCTCTCCCATGCTGCTCCACTACGTAACTTCCAAGGGCGCAATCGTCGCGATGTCGCGTAGTCTAGCGCGAGAGCTCGGCAACGATGGCATTCGCGTCAACACGCTGGCGCCGGGCTTGGTAATGAGCGAAAACGTTCTGAAGAACCCTGACTGGTCCGCAGCGACGTCACAGAAAACCGTCAACACGCGAGCAATCAAACGCGACTCAACGCCACAGGATCTACGCGGTACGTTAATTTATCTATGCTCAACAGATAGCGACTTTGTCACGGGTCAAGTTCTTGTGGTCGATGGTGGCGCAGTTATGCACTAGCCAGCCAGTCATCCATTTCCGACATCCATAACCTGAAAGAGCATCTGCCATGCACGAGATCATTAAACTGAACATGCTGATCAACGGTCGCGAGGTGGACTCGCCGCATCAACTTGAAGTCCGCGATCCGGGCAAGCTGACCGACGTGGTCGGTACCGTCGCAATGGGGTCCGCCAGCAACGTGCATGATGCCGTATGTGCAGCGCATGCAGCCTTTCAGTCCTGGCGGCTGATGCCTGTGCACGAACGCGTACAGAGCTTGATGGCTGGCGCAGCAGCCATGGAAGAAGTCTCCACACAGCTCGCGACAACCCTGGTGCGCGAACAGGGCATGTTGCTGCGCGAGACTCAGCGCGACGTCAACAACGGCATAAAGAGCCTGCGCGAAATGGGGAGTATTGCCGAGGATTTCCTCCAGGCGGAGCAGTTCGAGGATGAGGACAGCCTTGTCAGGGTGGAAAAGGCACCGCGTGGCGTCATCGCGGCCATCGTTCCATGGAATGCGCCAATGGGCCTGACCATGGGTAAAGTGGGCCCCGCACTCGCGGCCGGCAATACACTAGTCGTCAAGCCGTCCGCCTTTGCGCCACTAGCTGTATCGCAGGCGCTAAAGCTGCTTGCCGGCTTCTTTCCTCCAGGTACTATCAACGTAGTGCATGGCGACGCTGATGTTGGCAGCGCTCTAACCCACCACCCATTGGTGCGCCAGATCTCGTTCACAGGGGGAACAAAGACAGGCAAGGCTGTCATGGCCGCCGCCGCCGAGTCGATAAAGAACATCAACCTCGAACTTGGAGGCAACGATCCCGCTATCATCCTTGACGACGCTGATCCCGCTCTGGTCGTGCCAGAACTGATCAAAGGCATCTTCCCGCGCTCCGGTCAAGTCTGCTATGCCGTCAAACGCGTATATGTTCCAGCCAGAATCATGCCATCATTTTTCGACGCACTGTGCGCTGCCGTGGATCAGTACCAGGTTGGCCATGGTCTGAACCCACTGTCCACTTTCGCGCCCATGAATAACCACAAGCAGTACGACTACGTACTCGGCCTTATCGCGCAATGCCGACAGGCAGGCGCAATCGTGCGCGAGCTCGGATCAAGGCTTGAACCGGACAACTGGAACAACGGCCTTTACGTACAGCCCACCGTCATCAAGGATGTGGCACCAACGGCTGAACTGGTCGTCGCCGAACAATTCGGCCCGGCCATACCACTGGTGGCGTACGACACTGAAGAACAGGCGCTGCAGATGGCCAACGACACAGAATACGGACTGGCATCGTCCATATGGACAAGTGATCCGAACCGCGGCCTGGCGCTGTCAAGCCGGCTGGAGGCGGGCGTCACGTTCGTCAACAGTCACGCTCGAACACCGCTGGGGGAGCGGCATATGCCATTCGGTGGCGCCAAGCAAAGCGGCATAGGCCGAGTCCGCACCCCAATCGGCCTAGCCGAATACGTCGAATATCACGCAATCAGCCTGAACAAGAAAAACTGCCAACCCCAAACCTGACCGACAGCGGATGCGGCGGCCAACACACCACCCGCATCAAATCACGGTTTCAGACTCTGCCGTGAACTGGCTTATGGAGCGTTCGAACACGGCCAATATTTGGGATTCAATCTGGTGAAGCTCATCGCTTCCATACGTGCGTGGACGTGGAAGGTCGACATCAATGACTGCCGCAATGCGCGTGGGCTTGGGTGTATAGATAAGTACCCGATCAGCCAGATAACACGCTTCAACAATATCGTGCGTCACGAATACAACAGTGCGCATATCTCGCATCCACGTCGAGACCAGTTCAGATCTCAACTTGCGCGCCGTCATTTCGTCCAGTGCTCCGAAGGGCTCATCCATCAACAGCAAATCGGGATTTCGGATATACGAGCGCGCGATGCTGACACGGCTTTGCATACCACCTGAAATCTGGTGTATGTAGAACTTTTCATAGCCTGTCAGACTCATCAGTTCCAGGATATCGGCGATGCGCCTTTTTTCGTTGGGCACCGGCCGCCCGGTTTCCGCGCGCAACGCAAACGAAAGGTTCTGCTCGACCGTGCGCCATGGGATAAGACGCGGCTGCTGAAAGATATAGCCATAGTTGGGCTTCTTGTCGGCCACTGAAACACCGTCGACCCTTATTTCACCATACGTGGCGTCAAGCAGGCCGGCGATGCAATTGAGGGTGACCGACTTTCCCGCCCCCGATGGACCCAGGAGGCAAACGAATTCACCCTGGCCCACATCGAAGGAAACGTCATCAATGACCGCCAGCAAACCCTCGTTGGTGTCGAATTTCTTGGTCAGGTTCGTGATCTGAATGTTGCTCATGGCGTTCTCAATTTTTCTTCCAGCGTGTTGCCAACGCCGCTAGCGGTGTGATGAACACGCGATCAGACACCATCATCAAAAAGACTAGCCAGAGTGTCCACCCAAACAACTCATTGGGGCGGCTGAACTCCCAGGCCGAGTATAAGTTGTAGCCTACCCCACCCCCGCTGGCGCCCCCGGCGAACAGTTCAGCGAGCACCGAAATTTTCCAGCACATGCCCAACATTGAACGGCTGGCACCAATAAGATAGGGGGTCAGGCTTGGCAAGACTATATGTCGCAAAAGCATGAACCGATTGGCGCGAACTGATTCGGCCATCCCCAACAACTGGGGATCGACATTTTGCAACCCCGCCGCCACGTTAAATGCAACGATCGGAAAGGCCGCCACAGCAATCGTGAACACCACCGACGTTTTAGTCAGGCCAAACCAGATCAGAGACATCAATGCCCACACCACATACGGAATTGTCTGGGCAAAATTGAGCAGGGGTGCGGTAAAGCGTTCATATTTTGCCAGTGCAAAACCTACCAGCGTCCCGAAAACGAGAGAAATGATCGCGGCAATGGCCACCGAACGGGCAGTCGCCAATGTACCAGTCCACAAAGACCCGTCATCGGCAAGCGACACAATAGCTTTCAGTATCGTTCCCAACGGCGGAAAAATATAGGCAGGCTGCGTGGAAGCCACCGCCTGCCATATCACCACCAACACCACAAGCGGGATCAGCTTCTTGCCCAGCCGCCAGCAAAACCTTCCGAATCGTGGGACATTGGTGGCGGCCGGTGGACCAACCTTAAACGAAACTCGCCGAGCGACAGCCTTCATGTTTTCAAACACCTTTGCTACGAATGACAATTAGAGCCTAGTCCAGTCGATCCAAAAATCGGACGCTTTGACCGGACTCTTCAACTGCTTTGCTTCGAGCAACTGGTCGTAAAGCTGCTGTACCCCACCAACAAACTTGGGCGTGTTCTCGGACTTGATTGCGTTTGGCAGATACTCATCAATGAGTTTCTTGGCAGCCGCGACATTCATCTTCGCCTCCGGCATATGGTGGACTAGCGCCACAGCGGCCTCGGCGCTATGCTGCGCAAGCGTGGACCTTGTCGCTTCGACAACCCGCATGAATTTCTTGACATCTTCACGATGGTTCTTGAGGTAGTTCTTATTCGTGGCAATAGTTAGAGCAATCAGAGGGTGATGGTATTTTTGCTCGTAGACAGCACCAGGTCTGAAGAGGACCTTGACCGAGCCGGTTTTAAGGGCAGCAGTCAAAAAAGGTTCAAAGGTTGTTGCACCGGCGATCTCACCCTTTACTAGAGCGGGAACCAGCGCCGACGGCGGCAGCGTGGAAACCTTGACGTCCTTGGCTAGGTTGACACCGTCTGTCTCGAAAGCGAGATACGTAGCGCCATAGTTGACGCCCGACAAAGAAACCACGCCATACTTCTGACCTCTGAAATCCGAAGGCTTGGTGAACTTGGAGTCTTTGCGGGCAATGACCGCCCAGAGATCGGCTGGAGTACCGGCACGCAAGACAACTACGGGAACCCCGCTACTATAGAGCTGCGCCGCGTTGATGGCGCCCATATTGATGTCGATATCCTGCTCGCCCGACTTGTCGGCATCGTATTTCAGATTGGACTGAGCAAAAGTCTGCAGTTGAACGTCAAGCCCGGCTTTGGTAAACGCGCCATTATCGATTGCAAGACAAAGCGCCACGGCATCGGCATCGGGCGATACCGTTGAGCCCACACGCACCTTGTTCAGCGCGTAACTCGGCGAATAAATCGCCATGCCCAACGCTATTGCAGACGCTAATCCTGCTGCTCGCTTGAAAGGCGAGTATGACTTATTGCTCATCTTTGTCTCCATAAAAATATCCATATAATGGGGGGTTGCCCATATCTCCTTGATTCAGATCCGCAACTGCTTCACTATGCCGGCACTCAGAATACGACTCTCGGGACAACTGGAAAGTAAGGTGCCAGTTGAACAAAACCCTGCCAACACACAATGCACGCAACCTGAACTACCCAACAACAAGACACTGCACAGGCTACTGCAATGCTATTCGCGGCTCCCTGCTTCGCCGCAGCAACGCGACCTTGGTCCGCGCCTATCTTGGACAGGTCTGACCGACCAAGCTGTCCCGCCCGAGACGACCGGCCTCGATAGCTGCGAAGCTGATTCTAACGGGTGGGCGGCCTGTCACGAACAACGTGCCACCCATCAACGCACTAATCTTTCTGTCTTCCAACACTTCAAAGCATAACGTAGAAGTCAGCCGCTCTGACTGGTTCTTTCAGTTGATGCGCGGCCAACAACCTGTCGTACAGATGCTGCACACTTTCGATAAACGCCGGTGTGTTCTCTGACGTGATTCCGTCCGACAGATTTTGGACGATAAGCTCCTTGGCCTCTGGGACCGTCATCTTCGCCTGCGGCATATGCTTAACGAACGCTACAGCCGCCGCTTCAGCATGCGCCCCTAGCGAGTCCCTGGTCGCGTTGAGCACCGCCATAAACTTCTTGGCGTCTTCATGATGGTTGGTCACAAAACTTTTGTGAGCCGCCACGACAACCGCGAGAAGGGGCTCATGGTACTTCTTTTCGTAGATCTCGCCAGGCCGGAACAACACCTTGACGGCTCCCGTTTTCAAATCATTGGTCAAAAACGGCTCGAAGGTAGTCGCACCAGCGATTTCGCCCTTTACCAGTGCAGGAACAATCGCGGATGGCGGTAACGCGGAAACTTCAACATCCTTCCTGAAATCAACACCCTCGGCTTTAAACGCCAAATAGGTAACACCATAATTAGTGCCAGAAAAGGAAATAACGGCAAACTTCTTGCCCTTGAAATCAGCCGGTTTGGTAAACGTCGAATTCTTCAACCCGATCACTGCCCATATGGCAGCGCGTGTGCCGCCGCGCAGCACAACTATAGGAACACCACTACTATATAACTGGGCGGCATTGATAGCGCCCATGCCGACATCAACGTCCAGCGATCCCGCCTTCATCGCGTCGTACTTCAGGTTGGACTGCGCGAAAACACTCAGATCGACACCAAGGCCGGCTTTGGCAAAGGCACCGTCATCTATGGCAAGACACACGGCAACGGCGTTGAGATCGGGGGCTACCGTTGCGCCAACCCGAACCTTGTCCAAAGCATAGCTGGGCGTGTAAGCCACCATACCAAGCACCATAGCGCACGCCAGCCCGACTGCCTTTTTGAAAAACGGATACGGCTCTCCACTCATTTTTATCTCCAAAAACAACTACCCATACAGCGAGGAATCGACCACGCCTCCTTGATTCAACCCCGCTGCCACTCTGTTGTTCTATCTTATGGAAATCAATTCTTGTGGCGACAAAAAGTAACTTACCAGCCAACTAAAACCCTGTCAATAAAAACATAAGCATCCGTTCATCGAGCATCCACGGGCGACCAGTGTATGGGTCAGCGTCGACTCACGCGAGCACTCCCCAGCTTCCCGCGCAAGTACCAAGACATCCTTCACACTGACGTTACGGGCGCATTGGGCTCGGTAATTAATGCTTTGTTAGCAGCGTCCTTGAACGCCACGTCGGGTGGGAGAACCACGGATACCGAACGCACTCGCTGCGAAGCCACATCGCGCCCCGGCGGCAGGATGCCCTTCTGAACATCCAAAGCCGCCTTTTGCAGCCGATGGCGCGCCATCATAATCGCGCGGTCGGTAGCCACGAGGTTCTCTTTCGTCCGATCCTGAATAAACCCCATGCTTTCTTGCAGTGACGCATCCTGCATGCCAATGCCATCGACGCCACTATATGCAGCGCCGGATTTCTGTGCTGCACGGTCCATGAGATAATCATTGCCTTTGTTCTGCAGCGGAAAATACGTGCCTGGAATGACTTTGATGTGAATGCCCTTACCATCCTTCATGGCTTGGCGCTCGTCCACTGTCAAATCGCGTGTCGGATGATAATCGTAGCTCCACGACCAGCATTTTTCGTCATCAATGGGAATCCAGAAGTGGCCATGAATAGGATGATCACCTCGAGGGGGGATTGCGGTGAAGCAGGGCATCACCCATGGGGTGATGCGCCAATAATAATTTCCGTTTTCGGCGTTGCGCCGAGCTCCAATCAACAGCCCACCTTCGGACTCAACGACCTCGAACCTAGGCTTGAAGTCCTGAAGGTTGTATTTGTTACCCTTTGCCCCCTTGAAGAGGGGATCATGCGCGAGTGCGCCGCTATGCAGGAACGAGACATGGCTGGAATCGATACCGCCTTCCATGGCTTGAAGGAAATTGCAATCCTGAAAACGCTTTGACACGTAGCGCCGTTCAGGAGTTACCGTGGCGAACTCGAATTCGGGCGGTTCGGGCTGCAACTCGGATGGCCCCATATAAGTCCACAAAACGCCGCCACGCTCGATTAATGGGTAAGACTTGAGCTTGATCCGCTTGGCAAAATTACTACCCGCAGGCTCGGACGGCACCTCGGTGCACTGGCCGGTTACGTCATACGTCCAACCATGATAAGCACAGCGAATACAGTTGTCTTCAACTCGTCCGAACCAGAGCGATACGCCACGATGGGCGCAGAACTCGTCGATCAGGCCAAACCGACCACTGCTGTCACGAAACGCTATGAGACGCTCTGATAACAACTGCACCCTGACCGGCGCGCAATCGGGTTCAGGTAGCTCCTCAGCCAAAAGCGCTGGAATCCAGTAGCGCCGAAAAAGTTCGCCCATGGCCGTTCCTGGCCCGGTTTTTGTCAATAATTCGTTCTCTTCACGCTTCATCATCCCTGTGCTCCCACAAACCAGCATTGTATACAGAGCCTGTACCGGCGAAGGCACGGCGAACACCGAACCTTTTACAAAATATTCTATTGTATAGAACTCAGTTCCTTTAGTGAAACTAAGATAACATCAGTCAACAACTGCTGTCAATGCCTAAGAACCATAAAATGTGCCCCCCCTTATCAAGAGCAAGCAAAACTGCTCCCGCTACCGAAACCCATGCACCGAACAGCAGCGACACACTACTTTCCCGTCTTGTCGCCGATACTGTCCCTGCCGCCCCCGATACACAGCCATAATTGTCACCTCCAGCCACATCACCCACCCTTACCGCACCTCCTACTGCCTCTTTATGAAAGCCGACCGTCCACCGCATTGACACTGTCCAGCACGGTAAGTAAATTGGAAAAGATATTTCGGTTGCGACCGACGCACAACGACACCGACCGTCTCCCACCATGAAACTAGGTTCCTTCAAGAAAGAAGCTGCACACCTCGGGCACATCGAACGAGTCAAAGCGCTGACACGCGAGCGATTCGAACTGAGTGCCAATGCTCCCATTCTCGTTTCGGAGTTGGCATGCGGCTCCCCGGGCTGTCCGCCTCTGGAAACGGCGGTAACATTCTGGACCAGCGACATCACCCGCCACCACTTCAAAGTCTTCAAGCCGACCGCGCAGGTAATCGCTGACGATCTGCCCTTTCGGTGGATGAAAAACGCGATCATCCTGCCGAACGAGGTAGGCTGCGACTGCTGCTAGTGGTCACCCTCACGCTGGACTGATTGTTCTAACTTAAAGAACTTAGTTTCAAATTTATTGCAAAAAGTCAGATCTCACTCTAAAATGAAGCCAATTATTCTTATGACGGGCAAGTCATGGCTGGACACAAGCTCAAAACCGCCATTCAGACCCTGGGCCACACCCAGGCACTTAAGAATGGCTCGGTAAGACCCAAGACATTCGAATTAGATTTCGAGGACGTCTCCCCCATTACCCAGGCGTTCCGGCGCATGGTGCGTGGGCTGGAATTCGACATTGCCGAAATGGCGCTTACCACCTATCTATGCGCAAAATCGCACGGCAAACGGTTCACGGCACTGCCAATATTTCTTGTGCGGGCATTTCACCACGGCGCTATTCTGTACAACACTCAGTCCAGCATCAACCGGCCCAAGGACCTTGAAGGCAAAAGGGTGGGGGTAAACCGAGGATACACTGTCACCACTGGTGTCTGGGCCCGTGGAATCCTCCAGCATGAATGCGGCGTCGATCTAAGCAAGATCACATGGGTACTGTCCGGAGATGAACACGTCCAGGAATTCCAGCGCACCTCAAATATTATTTCAATGGAAAAAGGCGACACGCTCGAAGCCATGCTGGCTCGCGGCGAACTAGCCGCCACGATTGGCATTACCTCCACCAACCCGCTTCTTGTTCCGCTAATACCGAACGCCGTCGAAACCGGCTTCCAGGCGCTGGTGAAACGCGGTCACTATCCCATCAACCATACCCTGGTCGTACGCGACGACCTGCTTGAAGCCGACCCCAATGTGGCCGTCGATATCTTCAACGCTTTTGTAAAAGCCAAGCAAATCTATATAGAGCAACTACGTAATGGTCAGGTCGCCAACCCAGGCAAAGCGGACCTTACGTATCAGCGCGTCATGGACATAACCAAGGCCGACCCTCTTCCCTACGGCATCGGGCGCAACCACGAGATGATCGCCTGCCTGGCCCAGTATGCGCACGAGCAGGGAATTATCAGCCATCCGTTCGAGGTGGAAGAACTGTTCGCCAGCGCAAGCCGCAAACTCGCAGGCTGACGTATGGACCGGCAGATTCCATCCCGGCGCGACGCGTCTCGACAAACACCCAGCGCGGCCAGCCCGCCATCGGCAACCAAATCCGAACGAATGGAGGAAATCACGGGATCACAAGATTCACCAGTCACCATACCCTTACTTCAGCAAATGAAGCGCGACCACCAGAAGATTGTGGGAGTCGTGGCGTGGGATTACCAAATGGCGCAAATCGTAGATCGCGCTGGCGTCGACATCGTCTCGGTCGGCGATTCGGTGGGCGTCAACCTATGGGGCCATTCCAACCCGCTTGAAGTCACCCTGGAAGAAATGCTGATCGTCTGCAAGGCAGTGCGGCGCGGCGTGAAGCGGGCGGTGGTCAGCTGCGATTTCCCGTACGGCCCATTACAGGAAAGTATGCAGGCCGCGCTGAGTGCCGCCATACGGCTGGTGAAGGAAGCTGGCATTGACATACTCAAACTGGATGGTGCCAACGATTTCCCCGAAACTGTTGCTGCCATCGTCCATGCCGGCATACCCGTCTTTGCGCAGTTCGGCATCACCCCACAAACCGCGCTGCGATACGGCATTCAGTACAGCGATGCCGCCAAGCCCGACGCCCAGATACCGCCCGAAATGACGGCTCATTTTGTAGAGCAGGCCAAGCGCCTTGAGAGCGCTGGCGCGTCGCTGCTGGACTTCACCAATTCTGGTCCCCTGGCAGGCGAGGCCGTCGTCAGGGCCGTGTCGATACCCGTCATCGGCGGCTTCGGCGGCGGACCATGGCTGGATGGCCGCATACGCATGGCGCACGCTGCAATCGGGTACGCTGCCTCAGCCATCGACTCGCAAACCGAAAACTACGCCAACGTCGCCAGGACAACTCTGGATGCCATTACCCGGTATGCCGAAGACGTCCGCACCGCGCGCCAGATCAAGGGTACGGCACCGGGCACGTCCACGCCCCGAACCACGATAAGGACAACACCATGACAATCGCCGATATCGACGGTATAGAAACCCGCTACAACGTGATGGGTTCGGGCTCCCCTCTACTCATGTTTTCTCCGGGCGGATTCAATGCCACGCTGGATACCTGGACCACACTTGGCATCTACGCCAAAATCAAGCCACTGGAACACTTACAAACGCGGCACACGTGCATAGTGTTTGATCGACGCGAAACGGGGCAGTCCGGCGGACGGATCGAGCGTGTCGGCTGGCATGACTATGTGGCGCAAGGCAAAGGCCTACTCGAGCACCTCAACATCAAACAGGCCCATCTGATGGGCGGGTGCATGGGCTGCTGCCCGGTCATAGCCTTTGCCACCGCCTACCCCGAAATGGTTCTAAGTATGACGCTATATTGGCCAGTAGGCGGCGCTAAATACCGCATCAACAGCCACCTGCGCTTCGCGCAGCACCTGACCTACGTACACCAGAACGGCCTCGAGCAGGTCGTCACGCTGGTGAATGAAGAGCACAAGCCGTTCGGCGCTGACCCACGCGGAGGCCCGTGGGCATCTGTCATTGGCCGGGATGCGGAATTCGCACGCGCCTACGTACGTCAAGACCATGACCAGTACAAGCTCATCGTGTCGTCGATAGCCCGCACGCTATTCGACCGCGACACGGTACCCGGCGCCGAGCCCGAGGACCTGCTCAGGCTGAACATTCCCACGCTCATCGTGCCCGGTCAGGACGCATCGCATGCAACTTCAGCGGCATGGTATTTGAAAGAGTGCCTTCCACAGGCGGAGATCTGGGATAGGCCCGTCGCCAGCCAAAACGAAACCGACACAAACGCGCGCCTGCTGGGGTTTCTGGACAGCACTAGAAAGCCTGGCACCAAGACCATCTGACCATGATCATAGATATCCACGGCCACTACACCACCGAGCCCAAGGCCCTTTCTGCCTTTCGCGACAGGCAGCTTGCCGGGCTGGCCGATCCGGCTCGCCAAGCCCACACTGCCGACCTGAACATCAGCGATGAAGAGCTCATTCAAAGTGTGCAGCCACAACTGAAGCTGCAGTCGCAGCGCGGCTGTGACCTGACCCTCTTTTCGCCACGCGCATCGGGAATGGCCCATCATATTGGCAGCGAAGCCATCAGTGCCCAATGGACTACTGTCTCAAACAACCTCATCCATAGAATCTGCACATTGCTGCCGGATCACTTCGCGGGTGTTGGCCAGCTGCCACAGTTTCGCGGTGCCCCACCCAAACACTGCATTCCTGAACTCGAGCGTATTGTGAACGAATTGGGGTTTGTGGCTGTCAACCTCAACCCGGATCCATCGGGTGGCTACTGGACTGATCTACCACTCACCGACCATCAGTGGTACCCCCTTTACGAAAAGCTATGCGAATTGAATGTGCCGGCCATGATTCACGTTTCGTCGTGTTGCAACCCCAACTTTCATCACACTGGTGCGCATTACATCAACGCCGACACGACCGCGTTCATGCAACTCATTCAGGGTGACCTCTTCAAGGATTTTCCCGCGCTCAAGCTCGTGATCCCGCACGGAGGTGGCGCTGTGCCCTACCACTGGGGGCGATATCGCGGCCTATGTCAGGCAATGCGAAACATCACACTAGCCGACCATTTAATGGACAATGTCTTTTTCGATACCTGTGTTTATCACCTGCCAGGCATCGAACTACTGGCCAAGGTCATCCCTGTCAACAACATCCTGTTCGCTTCCGAAATGCTTGGGGCAGTCAAAGGCATCGACCCTGAAACAGGCCACAACTTCGACGACACCAAGCGCTACCTTGATCAGCTGACTGGACTAGATGAACAAAGCCGCCACAAAATCTTTGAAGGCAATGCGCGCCGCGTTTATCCCCGCCTTGACGCCCTGCTGGCCGCCCACCACGATCGCGTCGGTCGAGAGGCACAACCCCTTACGCCAGTATGAAAATCCAGGAGATCATGTATGTCAACGCTTCCCCGCCTGAACGGCGTAATTCAGGCGCTTGAATCAAGACAACACGCCTTTTCCTTGTTCGCGCCCTGCGAAATTGAAACGGCGGTGGAGTTGCAGACGTCCAAGTACGAAGGTGTGGTGTTCGAAGGCGAGCATCGCGGATGGGATATTGCAGCACTGCGCAACAGCCTGCAATATCTTCTCAACCGAGGCCAGATAGCTCACTCTACGTCTGTCGCCCCGCAAATCACACCGATGGCACGTGTGCCGGCGAACGGTGTGGAAAAAAACCAGTTTCTCGCCAAGCAGGCGCTGGACCTTGGCTGCTACGGCATTGTCTGGCCACACGTCAGCACTGTCGAAGAAGCATACAACGCCGTGGCGGCTTGTCGCTATCCGCGCCTGAAAAACAAACCACTTTACGAGCCGGCCGGGATACGCGGAGACGGACCTACCCAAGCAGCACGCTACTGGGGCATAACTCAGCAAGAATATTACGAGCGTGCCGACGTCTGGCCTCTGGCGCCGCACGGCGAAATCCTAGTGATTATCCAAATCGAAGATACCACTGGCATACGGAATCTTCCGGACATGCTCAAGAATGTACCTGGAATCGGTGTCGTGCTGATCGGCGAAGGCGACCTGAGCCAGGAGCTAGGATACCCGCGCCAGACCGAACATAAGGCGGTGCTGGACTGCATGGCCGAAATCGTGTCCATCTGCAAACAGCACAACACCATTGTAGGTCACCCCCATGTAAGCCAATCCAACGCCGACCGTGTCATACACGAAGGCTACCGCTATCTGATGTGCGCCGCGCCGCGCAGCTTCGCGAACCTAGACAAGGCGCGCGAGCTCGCACTGCGCTTATCTTGAAGAACCCAACCAAATCATCCAAGGAAAGAACGTGAATAAAGTTAAAGCCGCTGTCAAGACAGGCGCGGATACCATCGAGATGCAGGAATTCCCCATGCCCGAAATCCCAGCGGACAGCGCGCTGCTAAAGGTTGAAGTCGCGGGCATCTGCGGCACCGACGTGAAAATGCTCAAGCAGCCGCTAGTCACGGGTGGCCCGGTTATCATGGGTCACGAAAATATTGGCTATATCGCAAAGGCCGGCTCCAGCTTCACCGAACGCAAAGGCTTCAAGGAAGGAGACTTGGTGTTCGTCGAACACTACATTTCCTGCGGAAAATGCGAATGGTGCCTCAAGGGAGAATATCGCCATTGCGAACTCACCGACTGGCGGTCTAACCCCAAAGGCCTACGCTATGGCTACACTACGTCCAACAACCCGCCACACCTATGGGGCGGCTTCGCGCAATATATGTACCTGCCATGGAACTCAGTCATCCACAAAGTCCCCGATGGCGTAACACCCGAGTTAGCAGGTCTGGTGACCCCTATGGCCAATGGTATCGAATGGGCCCTTTTCGATTGCAAGGTGGGATACAACTCCACCGTCCTCATTCAGGGGCCTGGTCAACAGGGCCTGTCGCAAACTATAGCCTGCAAACAGGCTGGCGCATCACTGATCATCGTGACTGGCACAACTCGGGACGCGGCGCGCCTCGATGTAGCAAGAAAGCTGGGAGCGGACTACGTTATCGACGTGCAAAAAGAAGATCCGCTGGCCCGCATCATGGAAATCACCGGTGGCAAAGGCGTTGATGTGGCGCTAGATTGTACGGCCGGCGCGGGAACCATGGCCCTGCATCTGGGTGTCGAGGCGCTCAAACGCAAAGGTGGCACGCTACTCGTACAGGGCGAACTGGCCGAGTTCCCGAATTTCCCACTCGGCAAGATTACGGTCAAATACATCACCATCAAATGTGCGCGAGGCCACAGCTACAGGGCTTGCGAACTGGCGTTGCAACAGCTCGCTTCCAAGCGGTTTCCGCTTGAGTTGCTCACCACGCACAGATTCGGGCTCGACGACGCCAGATACGCCATTAAATCCGTCGGCGGCGAAGGCGCAAAGGACGTGGTACACGTCTCACTGATGCCGTGGATGTAAAGCTGTCATGCCTGGTAACGACTCTGCGGACACTGCGCAAACTCCACCCGACACGCGCATTCCAGTCACGGTACTGACCGGGTACCTTGGCGCCGGCAAAACGACTTTGCTCAACCACATTCTCTCCGACGATCATGGCCGACACTATGCAGTCATCGTCAATGAATTCGGGGAGATCGGCATTGACAACGACCTGATTGTGGATACCAGCGAAGAGCTGTTCGAAATGAATAACGGGTGTGTCTGCTGCTCCGTCAGGGGCGACCTGATCCGCACGCTGTACCACTTGCTAGGCACTGACCGCAGCCGGTACGACGGCATTCTCATTGAAACAACAGGTCTGGCCGACCCCGGGCCAGTGGCCCAGACCTTTCTGGTGGATCAAACTCTGCTCGCACAAACCCGACTCGACTCCATCATTACCGTGGTGGACGCGAGGCACATAGATGCACGCCTTGCGGACAGCCGCGAGGCCGTGGAGCAAATCGCGTTCGCCGACCAGATATTGCTAAACAAGACCGATCTTGTCACACCGAGCGAGCTGACTCAGATCGCGAAGCGGATCAGAAAACTCAATCGACTAGCCCCCATACACAACACACAATGGGCAAGTATCTCGCTCGAAAAAATTCTGGAGCGCAATAGCTTCGACCTGGAACGCATCGTCAAACTGGAACCGGATTTCCTGGATCCATTTCAACGGGAGTCCGGATACGAACACGGATCCGAGCGCGTACTCGGGACTGAATATCACGGACATGGCGAACACGATGATCCGCATGTTAGCGACGCCAAGACCGAAGGGCATACCCACACAGCCGATCATCACCACGACAGCGACATCTGCAGCATCTCGCTTACATGCCGGCACCCGATGGAGGAGGGACGCCTCAGCGACTGGCTGACCAGCCTAGTGGCGGGAAAGGGACAGGATATCCTGCGGGCCAAGGGCATTATTGACATCCAGGGTCAGAACGCAAGACTCGTCTTTCAGGCGGTGCACATGCTACTCGAAGGCGGCTACCAAAGGACCTGGCAGCCAAGCGAAGACCGTTACAGCCGACTGGTATTCATAGGGCGGCACCTTGATAGCGAACAATTGAAGAAAAACTTTGAAGCCTGTGCCGCAGCCACTTCGGGTGTGACTCCCGATTCAATACGTGACTAGACGTAATTGACTAGGCAAAGACTCCGGTCTAACATAGCACTGGCTATTTTGATTGGGGCTCAGGATAGCAACACCGTTGAAGCCAACACGCTAAAAGCACGTAACTTACCCGGGAAATCAGGCACCTGAGACCAAAATCAACACAAGGTCCGCCACCGGCATGTACCGCGACCCAGTCGCACGCCTGCGGCATCCAGCCACCGTTGGCGTGCTCGGCAGCCGCGTACTACAACGCAAAACAGTCAGGAACTGACACTCTGCCGACCCACTACAACAATGCGCCTGCACGACAGTGCACCTTAACTATTATCTTCGAGACAGGTATGACAAACTCCACTTCTTCCGATGTCAGTAAATATCGATTTGTAAACACGATAGACGGGCGCGCTGTAGACAGCGACCACTATATTGACGTCATCAACCCGGCCACGGGTCTCGTATGTGCCAAGGTCCCCGAAGCCACGCCTGACCAGCTCAATGAGGCGGTAGCGGCGGCTCGCCGTGCCCAGCCAGCGTGGGCCGCACGAGACATCCCCGAGCGCCGCAGGATCCTCGGCCTCATTGCCAAAGCACTAATAGACAACCGCGATGAACTGGCCCACCTGATCGTACTGGAGCAGGGCAAGCCCATGGTGCGTGCCCTGGACGAAGTCACCCGTTCCGTCGAGCAGCTTAATTTTCTGATGGCCATCGACTTGCACGACGACCACCTTGTGGACAGCAACGACAGGCCAGTCCGCATCCACTACGAGCCCTTGGGCGTGATAGGCGGAATCGTGCCCTGGAATATGCCTCTTGTGCTTGGCGTGCCAAAAATCGTCCATGCACTGTATACCGGTAACACCATCGTCCTGAAGCCTTCGCAGTACACACCACTGTCCTCGCTGCGCCTTGGCGAACTGATCACGCCGCTGATTCCGGCCGGGGTCGTCAACATTATCGCGGGCGGAAATGAGATCGGCCAACTGATGTCCGAACATCCCGACATCGACAAAATATCGTTCACGGGTTCCCTGCGCGCGGGCAGGGCCGTCATGCGCAGCGCTGCCGGCACACTCAAGCGCCTCACACTCGAACTGGGCGGAAACGACGCTGCCATTGTCTTCGACGACGTTGATCCAGAAAAGATTGCACCCAGCCTGTTCAGAGGCGCGTTTGCCAATTCAGGGCAAATTTGCATGGCCATCAAGCGGCTCTACGTGCACGAACGTATCTACGAACCTGTATGTCAGGCGCTGGCCGCCATCGCCAAACGCACCGTGGTGGGTGACGGCACAAGCAAAGAAACCCAGCTCGGACCCCTGCAGAACAAGACTCAGTTTGACATGGTGAGCGGCATTATTGACGACGCACGCGCCGCAGGTGGGCGAGTACTGGGAGAACCCGACAACGCCGAGAAATTGGGCGGATACTGCATACGCCCAATAATTGTCGCGGACTTGAAAGAAGGCACGCGGCTGGTCGATGAAGAACAATTCGGCCCAGTCCTGCCAGTGCTGAAATTCACCGACACCGAAGACGTCATACGCCGGGCCAACGCCACCGAGTACGGCCTCGGAGCTTCCGTATGGAGCAAGGACCTGGATCGCGCCGAACGTGTGGCGGAACGACTGGATGCTGGTACAGTGTGGATCAACTATCATCTGGGGTCCGATGCACGCGTGCCCTTCGGAGGCTCCAAACTGTCGGGCGTGGGTGTGCAATACTCACTCGAAGGCCTGCGTGCTTCCATGCAGGCGCGCGCCATCTATTCACCGGCACCAATCGACTGACGAAAACACCGGGTTACAGGGCGTCGCCGCAGCGTCTGCAGGCAGAATGCCGACGCTGCAGCGACGCCCACCCCGGAATACACGCGCCGCGTCACGTGCGCGGCGCGCGATGCGGCTAAAGTAGTGGAGGCCGTCCTCTGGGATATAATTTGCCAAGTGGCCACGCCGACCGCCAAGTGGGAATCGGACCGCCCGCCGGCTCACGCAGCGCACCGTCTTGCAGCATGCCAAAGCCCTCTTGGATTCAAGTGTTGTTATGATCAAAGTCATCGTCGTAGCGTTGATTGCGTCCAGCGTCCTCTATGTGCATTTCCGCGGCAAGGTACGTTTTCGCTTCTTCCGCCAGCTTTCCGACCACTCCAGCTTCATGGCGCCCATCAACGCGCTTGTATACCTGTTTTCGAAAATACCTGACAGGCCTTACCACACGCAAAGCGAATTCCCGGGAATCGAAGCGCTGACTGCCCGTTGGGAAGACATTCGCGACGAAGCACTGACCCTTCAGGAACACATCAGAAGCTCGGCGAAACTCGACGACCTTGGCTTTAATTCGTTTTTCAGCCGCGGCTGGAAGCGCTTCTACCTTAAATGGTATGGCGACAGCCACGAATCAGCCCGCCAGCTTTGCCCCGTCACCACCAAAATCCTCGACGGAATTCCCAGCATCAAGGCGGCCATGTTCGCTGAGCTGCCGCCGGGAAGCAAGCTGATGAAGCATCGCGACCCGTATGCGGGTTCCATCCGCTATCACCTGGGACTGCGCACACCAAACGATGACGGCTGCTTCATCAATGTCGACGGTAAGCCGTACAGCTGGCGCGACGGTGAAGCCGTCCTCTTTGACGAAACCTTCATCCACTATGCCGAAAATCTGACAGACCAGGACCGCATCATCCTGTTCTGCGACGTCGAACGACCCATGAAGTACCGCTGGGCCGCAACGCTCAACCACTGGTTCGGTCGCCATGTCATGGCGGCTGCCACGTCTCCCAACAATGAGAACGACCGCACGGGCGGGTTGAACCGCTCGTTCAAATACATCCAGAAATTTCGCCTGGCAGGCAAGGAACTGAAGAAAAAGAACGTGACGATCTACTACATCGTCTAGTGGCTGCTGCTGGCCGGCATCCCCATCGGGCTGTTGCTGGCGCTTTGACGCGTTCCTGGCAAAACACGCCTTCTCCAGTCAGGACGCCGCCGGATGGCCGCCTCGACATATCCATCGTTCAACACGGGGTCCACTAATGGGGACAAATCGCGTCGAAGCCTTCAGTGACGGGGTGCTGGCAATCATCATCACAATCATGGTGCTTGACCTGAAGGTGCCGCACGAACCCACGTTCACGGCACTGCTGTCCGTCACGCCCGTATTTCTGAGCTACATCCTAAGTTTTATCTACGTGGGTATCTACTGGAACAACCACCACCATATGCTGCACCTGGTCAGCTCGGTCAATGGGTCAGTGCTATGGAGCAACCTGCATCTGCTCTTCTGGCTTTCAATCATACCGTTCACGACAGGCTGGATGGGCGAAAACCAGTTCGCACCCGTAACGCTGTTCCTTTACGGCATAAATTTGTTGTGCTGCGCAATCGCTTATGTGATGCTGCAATCCCGCATCATCAAATCGCAAGGCACCGGGTCAGTGCTGGCCCACGCCATCGGCTCGGACATCAAGGGCAAGATCTCGCCTGTGCTGTACCTGCTGGGCATCGGCTCGTCATTCGTATCGCAGTGGGCCTCGGGCGCCTTTTACGTTATAGCCGCCGCAATATGGCTAATACCCGACAAACGGGTGGAACGGGAAATCGCGCAACATCTCTCCGTTCGTGACTAGCCATCAGAGCGCTTTCGCCGCGCTTCGCTTGCGGCTGCGCACCTTGCCATCCGCCTGCGCCTCGAAACTCTGGGGAATCTTGGCTTCCAGCCGGGCTCGGTCATAAGCAGCCAACCCAGCCTGCTCCTTAAGGGCATCGATCAGTATGCGAACCTTTACCGAACGGTGCCGTGCGGCCGGGAAAACGGCGTGGATGTCCGACTTTGGTATGGTCCACTTGGGCAAGACACGCACAAGCCGCCCAGCGGCAATGTCTTCCCTGGTGGAAAAATCGGTCAGCACAGCCAGCCCGCCGCCAGCCAGTGCCGCCGCCCGGCACGCATTCGCCGTATTCGCGGAGAAAGAAGATTTGAAGTGCACCGGGCATGTTTCGCCAGCTGGTCCTTCAAAGACAAATGACAGGGGCCGCGCAAGAACCGACATCGAAATGAACGGCAGCCTGGAGAGGTCCGAAGACATACGCAGACCCGTGTGATGCTGCAAAAAGAGTGGGCTGGCAACCAGCCACTTAACGTAGCGGCCCACCACAACAGCCTGGTGACTCGAGTCGGGCAAACGTCCCAGCCGTATCGCCACGTCAATGCCCTCTGCAATCAGGTCGAAGCGCGTGTCATCCAGAATCAGGTCGACCCTTAGTTCGGGATAGCGCTCACGCAACGCAACCAGAGCCGGAGTCACGATTGCCGCGCCGTAATCAATGGGCGCCGTGACCCGCAGCGTGCCACGCGGCTCGGCTGAAGTGCTGCCAGCCTGTGAAACGGCGTCGTCGATTTCGCCAAGAATTCGCCGGGTGGCCACGTAAAACGCCTCACCCGCTTCAGTAAGACTTAGCCGTCGCGTCGTGCGCACCAACAGGCTGACGCCGAGTTCGGCCTCCAGCCGTTGCATATGTGCGCTGACCATCGTTTTCGCGATTCCCAGCTTCACGGCGGCGGCAGTCAGGGATCTGGACTCGGCCACAGAAACGAAAACGGCCAGGCGATTGAGATTGATCGAGCTTAACTTGTTCACGTTACCGCGCCCTCGCATATTGTCCATTAATAGTGGATTATTAATAATCAATTGTCCATCTTTTACTATATCCGTAATAGAGCTATCCTTCAATTGCAGGCTGCAGCCGTATCACGCACTGAACAGTCTGTTTCTACAACCGTCATTTACAGGAATTCAAATGGCCACAACCAAACCAGCGCAACCCATTCGCGTCTACGGAGCGCCCCCGTCCGGGCATACCCATCGTGTTCTGCTACTTTTAAGCCTGCTCGACCTGCCGCATGAGTTCATAAAGGTAGACTTGGCGAAGGGTGAGCACAAACGCCCCGAATTCCTGGCAAAGAACCCATTCGGGCTTGTCCCCGTCATTGAAGACGGCGACACGACGCTGCACGATTCCAACGCCATCCTGGTTTACCTGGCTACCAAGTACGACGACGGGAAATGGCTGCCGCGTGACCCGGTGGGCGCCGCAAACGTACAGCGCTGGCTGTCGCTGGCCGCCGGCCTCATCTACAACGGCCCGTCCGCGGCTCGTCTGGTAACGGTGTTTCATGCACCATTGAATTATGAACACGCCATGGCAACGGCTGCGGCCTTGTTCAAAGTGCTCGATGCCGACCTGAGCGGCCGGAAATTCGCGCTGGGCTCATCACCCACCATTGCCGATGTGGCGGCATACGCCTATATCGCGCACGCACCGGAAGGTGGGGTATCACTTGACCCCTACCCCAACATACGTGCCTGGATAAAGAACGTGGAAGCCCTTCCAGGCTTCGTCCCCATGATGACCATCAAGGCCGGACTGCTGGCCGAATAACAGATCCCGACACACCTTAACCGTTTTTTTCTGACCGTACCATGCCAAACACTCCCCCGCTACGCGGATGGACCGCCGTCGAATCCCCGTTTCACAAAGGCGAACTCATCGTGCAAGACCGCGTGGGAGTGCGTGCGCGCGTGGACGGCATCGCACGCAGGGCGGGTATCCGCGACTACATGCCCGACCAGCATCGGCTTTTTTTCGCGGAGCGCCCGTTTCTGCTTATCGGGGCTGTCGATGCGGCGGGGCAGCCATGGCCAACCATATTGGTAAGACAGCCCGGGTTCATCACGACACCCGATGAGCAAACAATGCGCATTGCCGCCACGCCACCGCCACACAGCCCGCTGCATGGGCAACTGCATGTGGGCACATTTCTGGGTGCGCTGGGCATCCAGTTCACAACGGGGCGGCGCAATCGTGCCAACGGGGTTATTACCGGGCTAAGCGACCAGAACATGAGCCTTGCCGTGCATCAAAGCTACGGCAACTGTCGCAAATACATACAGGCGCGAGAGCCCAGCCTGGTAAATGAACCAGGCCCGGCAGCCGCCCTTCCCGAAGCCAGCCGACTCACCAGCGAAGACATAAACCTGCTCCGCCACGCCGACACTTTCTTCATTGCCACGGCGTACCTCAACGGCGACGACAAACTGTCACAGGGCGCAGACGTTTCGCATCGCGGCGGACGGCCAGGTTTCATACGCATTGACGACGACCGTACATTAACCGTTCCGGACTTCACAGGGAATTTCCTTTTCAACACCATCGGCAACCTGATGTGCAACCCGCGTGTCGGCCTGCTCTTTATCGACTTCGAATCCGCTGACCTGCTGTACGTTGCGGGCGAAACACGCATTATCTGGGACGGCCCCGACGTCGCGGCGTTTGCCGGGGCACAGCGGCTGCTGCAATTCCGGCTGAACACCATTCGACGTGTTTCCAACGCGCTGCCAATACGCTGGTCGCCGGTACGCTACTCGGAGAATCTCGCCAGCACGGGAATCTGGAAAGAGGCCGCCACAAACAAAGAGGCCGGCGTGGAAAACAACGAAGCGGCTGCCGAAGTCACTGAAACCAACGGTGCCTGAACCCATGTCCATATAACATACCGATGTCGTGTCCTTATATAAGAAAACCACATATTCTTATATAGAATGATTCGTGGTCGTTTAGCCGCCAGGCTACTACCATGGGGAGCTCGGGCCGCGCGGGGATTGCCTGGCCTTAACTCACAACACAAAGAAGATACGGTATGTCTGTGCAACGAAAACTCACCACTCTACTTAAAAAATTCTCGGCTTTTCGGCCTCTGCTGGCCGCAGCAGTCATATGTGCCGCGATTGCTCCCGTTCAGGCGCAACAGCCGCTGCGCATCGGCACTTTCGGTCCGCTTAATAACGAGTCCATCGCTGTCGCGATCGCCATCAACAATGGCCTGTACAAAGAAGCAGGCCTGGATCCCGAGCTTGTCGTATTCAAAGGAGGCGCTCCCGCCGTCCAGGCGCTGGCTGCCAAAGCCATTGATGTATGCATCTGCTCGCCCGAACACGTCATTCGCCTGTCTACCCGCGGCCTGCCCGCACATGTCGTCGTGCCCTTGTCTGACGTAACCAGCTACGTGCTTTTCGGACCAAAAGACAGCCCGGCCAAAAATATCGCCGACCTGAAAGGCAAAAAGATCGGCATTACCAGCCCGGGCAGCAAAACCGACGATCTGGTACGCCTGGCACTCATCCGTGCGGGCCTGAACCCCAACAAGGACGCCGAAATCGTCGGCATTGGCTCGTCATTCAACAATCTGGCTGGCATCCAGGGCAAGCGCATCGACGCGGGCATGATCTCTGGCCTTGACGTACTAACAGCCGAGCACGACCACCTTGCCGTCGTTTACGACTGGCGCACCACAAAAACAGCCAGCCTGGCACTGATTGGTCTGGACAGTTGGACAAAAAGCCAGCCCGAGAAGCTGAAGGGCGTCATTACTGCAACGCTCAAGGCGGCCAACTTGGCCGTTCACAACAAAGACGAACGCGTCAAGGCACTTGCCACGCTTTACCCCAACGTCAGTGCGGACCTCATCAATCAGGGCGCTGAACGCCTGATTGGAACCACGGTAACCGCGCCGCGATTCACTCCTGTCGAATTCAAGCATCTGCAGGACGATACGATCGCCATGGATTCGACCCTGAAGCCACTTACCTACGACGAATTCAACCCCGATTTCCTGAAAAAATAAGGCAGCTTCACACCCGGCAGCGCGCCAGCCAGGGGCTCTGAACAAAGCCCCCTGGCTGGCGCGCTACACAGGCGACACACGATGGGCGCACTTGAAGACGAAATCCCTTCCAGCACAACAGGAAAAAAGCGCGTACGGCGGCGTCAATTGAAGCCGTCGGTGTTTCTTGTAAGGGATCGCATACTTCTGCTCGCGATATTCCTGGGCATATGGGAGTTAACGGCCACCTGGCTGGTCAGCCCGCTATGGATTGGCCAGCCCAGCCAGGTGGCCGCCAGAATCTGGAGCATGGCGCTCTCGGGTTCCTTGTGGCTGCATACGTGGACCACGCTTCTGGAAGCGGGCCTTGGATTGCTGCTTGCCTTTGTCGTTGGCGTCCCCGTCGGCATCCTGATGGCACGCTTCAAATACGGTGCGGCCGTCGCCGAGCCCTACATCATGGCGCTGTACAGCATGCCGCGCGTCGCGCTTGCTCCCCTGTTCATCATCTGGTTCGGCATCGATCTGCTGTCCAAGGTCATGATGGCATTTTCTATCGTGGTGTTCATTTTTATCCTGAACATCCATGAAGGGCTGAAAACCATAGACACGGACTTGGTGGATCTGTTCCGCACCATGCGCGCCCCTCCACGTTACGTGACCCGCAAGGTCCTCATTCCGTGGATCGAACCGTGGATTATTGCGGCAATGCGTCTGGCCATCGGGTCGGCGCTCATTGGCGCCATCGTGGCCGAACTCATAGGATCCAGCAAGGGGCTGGGCTGGTACATCGAAAACAGTGCAGGCAGGCTCGATACAACGGGCGTCTTCGCGGGGATCACGATACTCGTCATCATCGCCGCACTTGCCAATTCGGCGGTCGGCTGGGTGGAAAGACGCAGGCTGGGGTGGCGCCGATCATGACAATCACCGCATCGGAAAACACGCTCAGCACGGCAATCAGCACCAGCCCGGGTGATTCAGCCCGAACTCGTTCGGGCAACATTCGCTTCCAGGACGTACGCGTAACTTTTTCTGCCGCCAACGGCGATGGGGTGCTTGTTACCGACGACTTCAATCTGGACATCCCCTCAGGCCAGTTCCTCTCGATCGTCGGACCCAGCGGCTGCGGAAAATCGACACTGCTGAAAGTACTTTCAGGGCTGGTACCGGCCAACGCCGGCACCGCGCATATAGACGGCCTGCCCGCCGGCCGAACCCGTGAACGCATCGGATTCATGTTTCAGCGCGACACGCTGCTCCCGTGGGCCAGTGTCAAGGACAATATCAATATCGGCATTGAGCTCGCGCATGTTGCCCCGGACAAAGCCGCCGAGCGCATTAAAGAGCTGATTGCATTTCTGAAGCTTTCGGGATTCGAGCATCACATGCCGCACCAGCTTTCGGGCGGCATGCGTCAGCGTGTATCGCTGGGCCGCCTTCTGGCCTACGATCCCGACATCTTCCTGATGGACGAACCCTTCGGCGCCCTCGACAGCCAGACCAAGGCGGCCATGGGCCGGGAGCTGCTGCGCATCTGGAGTCATCATCGGCGTACCGTGGTTTTTGTGACGCACGACATAGAAGAAGCCGTCACACTTTCCGACAGAATCATCGTCCTGTCACCACGCCCGAGCAAGATCCGGCTGGATATCGAAATAGCCCTGGAGCGGCCGCGTGACGCGCGGCAACTGCGCAAAAGCCCCGACTATATCAATTACGTCGACCAGATATGGCGCGAAATTGACACGTCCGAAAAAGAAGAATGAATCAGGCGACCATGACCAGTGACGGGTTGTCGATGCTTTCGAAAATACGGCGAACCCGATCCTGCCAGACACCGGCGAATTGTGCCTTTTGCTGCGACGACGCAGAAGGCGCCATGGCTTGTTGCAACGCGGGCATCATTTCGGGCGAGGCGGGAACCACGCCGGCATTGTAGTTGACCGTTGCCTGAGCTCCGTTATCCAGACGCTGAAACCTCATGACGCCGTCGATGGGCTGCTCAAAGAACAGCAGGTCGCGCCGGTCATAATTGCCGCCAAGACCCTTGAAGCCGTTATCGGTGGTGGCGCCCGTAATGAACGACACCACATTGGCGATGACCCCGGTCACGCCATTTTGCTGGCTGTCGCGAAATTCCACCTGAATGGCACCGCGCTCGGGCACCTCGTCGCCGTAAATCTGTTTCAGCCCCTTGAGCGTCATCAGGTAAGCGCCGGCCACTGTCGGGCAGGAATGGCCGGTCAGCTTCACCACTTCGGGATACGAATACTGGATGAAGCCGTCATCGACCGCGCCCAGGAATTTTGCCAGGGGGTCGCGCAGGGTGATGGTGGGGATTTGATCAAAAAAAGAAGGAAAGCTCATGTCATTTTCCAGGAACAAAAAGTGCTGCACAAAGAGCGTCAGCCAAGTTTCAATATAGACCCTATGCGGCAAAAATAAGGTATAACCCTGATAACAAACAGGGATACCACACAGGTCAATCATCCATCTGGCGCTGTGGATATTTCCACGCAATGGGTGCGAAAACGCGGCCGGCCTGAACAGGCTGCGCAGGGTAACGACCCGTCAGACAATCTGTCCCCGACGGTGGGCGGCAAAAACAGGGTGTCTTCCCGTCATCATTCAGCGCTACACTTTTATGAATGGACGCGAAGGCCACCAACCGCCCGCCAGCTACCGGCAAGCGATTCCACAGGCCATGCACCGCGCCTTCACTTAACGCTCAAAGGGAACCGCCATGTCTCAACCTGAAAAAATCCCCGGCCCCGACCATCCGATCACCATCGAAAAAGGGAAAGCCCGAATTGTCGTAACCGTTGCCGGCCAAATTGTTGCCGATTCGCACGATACGATGACGCTGCAGGAGTCCACATACCCCGCTGTCCACTACATCCCGCGCAAAGACGTGAACATGTCGCTTTTGGAACGCACCGCACACAGCACGCACTGCCCCTACAAGGGTGATGCCGCCTACTACAGCATCCCTATTGGCGGCGAACGCTCGGCCAACGCCATATGGTCGTATGAAGACCCCTACGAACCTGCGGAGCCAATCAAAGGTTATCTTGCCTTTTACCCCGACCGCGTGGACTCTATTGAAGAAAAGCCGGGAAAATAAAATTCGTCGCCGGACGACGACAACGTGTCAGCCTATAGCCGCGCGAAGCTCACCGTAGGCACGCACAAGGTCTTCGAGTCTGAATGCGCGGTTCAGTCCACTTGGGTTCGGCAACACCCAGGCCGTTGCGCCGCCAAAGCTGACCGACTGCAACCCCCACTGCACTTCCCGCTGCCCCGACAAAACAGCAAAAGCCGGCTTGCCAAGAAATGCGACGTAACGCGGCGCGTAGCGCCGCATCTTGCGCGTAAACGCCTTTGAAGCAGCCACGAATTCGTCGCGTGAGAGCTCGTCGGCACGCGCTGTGGGACGCTTGACGGCTGTCGTCAACCCAAATCCATACTCCAGAAGCACACGGCCATTCTCAGGGCTTACTTGCTCGGGGGTGAACCCGGCCTGGTGCAGTACACGCCAGAAGCGATTGCTGCCCGCAACAAAATGATGGCCCGTCGCGGCCGATTTCAGGCCAGGGTTGATTCCGCAAAACACGATGGTCAAGTCCCTGGCCATGACATCGGGAAGCAGCCGGACACGGGAGGTTGTACCAGTCATGAAACGCCCACATACGATAAGATGATTTCCATTTCGCGGCCCAACGTGCCGGACACAATTGCCCAGCAACGGCAACGCGCCGCGACAAATCACCAAGAAGCACGATTGCCCCCAACATTCTATCGCCATCCGGCTACACTGGGCTCACGTCCATTCCGGCAGCCATAGAATGCCTTTCGCCGCTCGTTCCGCCCGTCCCGTACGCCTCAGGCCGGCCATGCGCCGCCTCTCCAAGGCGCCGCCAGCCAGGCCCATGCTGCTGATACTGAACAAACCCTTCGGCGTGCTGACGCAATTCAGCGACAACAAGGGGCGAGCAACGCTCAAGGACTTCGTCAAAGTTCCCGACGTCTACCCCGCGGGGCGCCTTGATCGTGACAGCGAAGGCCTGCTGCTGCTGACCAATGACGGTCGCCTGCAAGCGCGCATCGCCAACCCGAAACACAAGGTGGCAAAAACCTATTGGGCACAGGTCGAAGGGCTGCCCACGCCAGAACAACTGAGGCAACTAAACGCCGGCGTCACGCTGAACGACGGACCAACCCAGCCGGCGCAGGTGCGCCAGATCGACGCGCCGGCCCTCTGGGAGAGGGATCCGCCAGTGCGCTTTCGCAAAAGCGTGCCCACCACGTGGCTGGAGCTGACGATTCACGAAGGCCGCAATCGACAAGTACGGCGCATGACGGCTGCAGTGGGCCTACCCACGCTGCGCCTGGTGCGTATCCGGATCGGTCCGTGGAGTCTGGACGATCTGTTGCCCGGCGATTGGCGCAACGCCGACATCGCCGCACTTGATCAAGGCTAGTTTTTACCCTCTCCACCCACGCCCACCACCTTCACAGTCCTGGGCCTGTCGGAAGATATCGCAGCAGGGCTTGTTTGATCGCGGCAGCGGACCTGGCCAAAGCGTGGCATGCGAGGCCACGCCACCGGTGCTTCAGGCCTCATCAGGCCCCGCCAATTGCTTACGCCGCGCCTTACCTTGGTGAGCCAGCATCCAGCCTGGGTATTCAGGTGGCAAGGCGCTGACGGCACCAATGGCCGCCAGCTCGTCACCGGTGAGCTTGATTGCCGCGGCCGCGATATTGTCCTTGAGTTGATCAACCCGTTTTGCACCAATAATTACGCTGCTGACTGTCGATTGATGCAGCAGCCAGGCAATCGCGATTTGCGCAACGGAAGTGCTTCTGGCCTTGGCGATATTCCGCATCGCATCAATACAATCGTAGGCGCGTTCCATATTCACCGGTGGAAAATCGAACTTTGTACGGCGACTGCCCTCTCCAGCCTGAAGACCCCGCCCATACTTGCCGCTGAGCAGCCCACCCGCGAGTGGGCTCCATACAAGCAGCCCAACGCCCTCGCTATTAAGCAGCGGAATCAGTTCACGCTCCAGGTCCCGGCCCGCAACGCTGTAATACGCCTGCAGCGATTCAAACCGCGCCAGTCCAAGCCGCTGTGCAATACCCAGTGCCTTCATGATTTGCCAGGCGGCCCAGTTCGACACACCCACATACCTTACAACGCCCTGCTGCACCAGATTGTCCAACGCACGAACTGTCTCTTCGACCGTCGTGGCCGGATCAAAGCCATGAACCTGGTACACGTCGATATAGTCAAGCTGCAGACGCGACAGACTGGCTTTTACGCCGTCCATAATGTGGCGGCGGGACAGGCCTCGCGAGTTGACACCCTGGGTCCCGGTCTCGCCGAACACCTTGGTGGCAACCACCACGTTCTCGCGCGGCACGCGTAAATTCTTCAACGCCTGTCCCACAATGATTTCCGCACGTCCGTCCGAATAGACATCAGCTGTGTCGATGAAATTGATGCCTGCATCAAGGGCGCATACGACCAGCTGATCTGCCTCTGCCTGCTCCAATTTGCCGATCTGCCCCCATATACCGTCCTTCCCGCCAAAGGTCATAGTGCCAAGACAAAGCTCCGAGACAAACAATCCGGTGCGGCCAAGTTTCCTGTAGTTCACGTCAACTCCCATTGGAAACAACGTTTAAAAATGTGCTCCGGCAATGCTGTTTCGTTTTGCCTGCCTTTGTCATACACGGCTTCAACCTTGAGAAAGGCCAAGGGGGCTGATTGAGAATAAGCGCATTTTTTTGACGATGCAAGCATGGGCAGCATGATACGCCGCGGCACCCCCGGTCCGGACAAAGCCAGGCGTAACGGCACAAAAGCAGGCTATTCCTGGCCGCCACATTTCACCTCTACATTGATCATGCAACGCCTGCCGTGGCTCGAAGCGCCCGTACTGCAGATTCGAAAAGACGTCACAGGAGGGCCGGTAGCAAATGCTTCCGCTTCAACACCGAAAAATCAATTACGTTCCACCGAGCGCATTCAGGTACCTGCCAATAGACCCAATATCCTTGACGGCACAAGCCACGTACCCATCCGGCCGCACCAGACAAAAACTGTCTGCACGAAATGGCGGCCACGGCTGCGGTTCCAGCAACAGAGGATAGGCTGCAATCAAGGCATCCACCTCGGCACCAGCCTGGGTGCATAGCGCAAAGCGCGGAATATTGCCGGCACCAATGGGCGGCCTCCCCGGTAACATCCGCACACGCCGACCGGGTGCAGGGCTGCCCACCCCGCGTGCATAGGGACCATTGAGCGGGCTGCGCTTATAGCCGATCGCAATTTCCGAAAAATTGCCGGCGAAAATATCATGCACTGGCGGCAACCCAAGCAGAACGCGGACGGCCACATTGCGAATGGCCTGAGCCAGCGGATTTCGCAGCGTGGCCACCCAAGTCAGCCGCCCCGCGTCTGCCAGCACCTTTTCACCCACTGCGCTGCGCTCGACGCTATAGCTATCCAGCAAGGGCTCCGCCGGCAAGGCGCCACGACAAACAAGCGCAAGTTTCCATGCCAGATTAAATGCGTCCTGCATGCCCGTGTTCATGCCCTGACCACCAGCAGGACTATGAACGTGAGCCGCATCACCTGTCAGGAAAACGCGGCCCTTGCGATAGGCGGCGACCTTGCGTTCATTGATCCGAAAACCTGACAACCAAACGGCATCAGTCAGCGTCACGCCGCCTGGGCCCCGACGATCGACGATTGCCTGAATCTGTTCAAGCGACGGGTCGGCCGCGCGCGGTCCCGTGGCATTCCCAACATCCGCAATGACGCGAAATCGCCCCGGCAGAATGGGGAACACACCAAGAACGCCATCTTCACACCAGTACATGGCCAGTTCTGTTTCAGTCAGCGGCCAGCCTTCAAGATGACCATCGGCCAGGATCCAATCAGACTGAAGCGTATCGCCTTCGAACTTTGCACCCAGGCCATGGCGGACCACGCTGTGTGCGCCATCACAGCCCACCAGCCAGTTCGCGCTGGCTCGCTCCGAGCTGCCATCCGCATGCGCCAGGTTCACCTCAACCCCAGTCGCGGTTTCAATGAAACCTGTTACCTCCACGTTGCGCTCAACGCCTACACCCAGGCCTTCAAGGTGCGTCTCCAGCAAACGCTCGGTCTCGGACTGAGGCAACATCAGTGCATAGGCGTAGGTGCTGTCAACGCCAGTCAGGTCAATGCGCGCCATCTGCTTGTCGCCCGCAAAGATGCTGGCGGCGTACACTTTCCTGCCGGCAGCCACAAACGTCTCGCTGCACGCCGCCCGCTCAAGCAGTTCCAGCGTGCGGCTCCATAATACAAGTGCCTTTGATTTATCGGTTCGTGTGGCGGCCTTGTCGACAATACGCACCGACACTCCGTAGCGCGCAAGCTCGGCCGCCATGGTCAACCCAACCGGACCTGCTCCAACAACCAAGACCTTGGTGTCCATGGCGCCATATCTCCGAGGCTGTGTCAATGTGTGAGAGTGTAGGGCCTGGAACGCACGCATGCCACAAAAACATGCGTGGAACAACGCAAAAACACGGTCTGACGGCTACCCTGCGGATTCAATCACACGCAAACGATTTAGTATCATGACAAGATCGTCAGGCGAACAGGCGAAGTTGTTGACCCCAGGTGAAACCAATCCGCGCCAAACATCCCCGTCGACCCAGCCCGATTCTCAATTCAGAAGGCGCACCATGCATTGTCGTATCTTGTCTGACCTGCACATCGAGTACTACCCGTTTACGATTCCACCCCTGGCACACGACAGTGAAGCCATCCTGATACTGGCAGGCGACATCGGCTCGACACGGCACAAGCCGGAACTGTCCACATTTCTGACCGAAGCCGCACACCGATTCCGCGCCGTCATCTATGTGCTGGGCAACCACGAGTTCTACGATGCGCACTGGCCCAGCGCCCTTGCCGACATCAAAAGCTGGGTGCTCCCCTCGAACCTGCACCTTCTGGAGCGCGAAGCCGTGGAGGTCGACGGCTTCACCTTCGTCGGCGCCACGCTATGGGCTGACTTCGAGCAGGGCAGCGATGAATCCATGGCCCACTCCGAACACTTCGTCCGCGATTTTTCGGTGATTCACCGCGACATCGACCCAAGCAACCCGGACAAGCGCCCATTTTTCCTGCCCGAACACGCCCTGGCCGATCACTTGCAGTCACGTACGTGGCTGCGCGACACGTTAAGCAGTTTGCACACACGTGGAAAAAAGTCCGTGCTCGTCACGCACCACGGCCTGACGCCGGGCTCCATACACGAACGATTCCAGGGGAACGCGGTAAACGGCGCATTTATCAGCGACCTGACAGATCTGATCGAAGACACCCGACCAGCCCTGGCGATCCACGGTCACGTGCATGACAGCTTCGACTATATTGTCGGCGAAACTCGCGTTGTGGTGAATCCGCGCGGCTACGCACGCCGGCCCGGGACGCAGGAAAACAAAGCGTTCAACCCCTGCCTGGTCATCGAGATCTGATGTCAGTCACGCTCAACGCGCATTTACCGTTAGTCCACCATCCAGCGCGATCTTGGCGCCATTGAAATAAACGCCTTGATCCGAAGCCAGAAACGCCACGGTATCGCCTACTTCCTCGACCACGGCCAAACGCCATCTGATCTTATTCCCCGCGGGGAATGGATGTCCACGCCGTCATCTTCCAGGCGTCGTCCTGCAGAACCCACACACTGAGGAACAGGTTGTCAAGCTTTCTGTCCCGACCGTTCAGCGTCACTTCCATGGTCACCCGGCCATGCACGAGCTCACACGCGCTGAATCAATACCCGCCGCCGGGCTCGCGTGACTCGTACAACCTGGCTGGGGAACCATCAACAACCGCCCCCATCTCGCGTGCCTCGTTCACAAAAGCGTCGAGCAAGCGCTGCGCGGGCAACGTAAGCGGCGCGTCGGCTCGTGCAATGACATGGATGGTGATGTTGGGAAGCGGATCTTCGATTGGCAGCTGAACAAGGTTCGTGCGCGGACCATAACGCTCGAAGAAACCAAGCGGCATGATCCCGACAATGTCCAGCATGAGCATTAGCCCCAACAACGTCGAGAACGACTCGCATTCCAGCTGCGCCTGTGGCGTTTTGAGGCCCAGTGCTTCAAAGCGCAATCGCGCCGGGTCACCCGGGCCACCAGTCGGCCCGGTCAATACCCACGCCGCATCAACCAGATCTGCAAGCCGCGTCGCTCCAGCCAGCGCATGGCCTCGACGTGCGGCAATGACATCCTGACTATCGAACAACGGCTGCACAATCAGGTCCTGGCCAACGCCCTCAACCGGTAACGGGCCAATCGCCAGGTCAAGCGCACCGGCGCGCAGTTGTTGCAACGCAAACGGATAGAGCGCGTCTTTAAGGCGCACCCGCACTTGGGGCCACCGCGCGCTAAATCGCGCCACTGCACCCGGCGCGAGAAGAATTGCCGAGACCGGCGACAGGCCCACGGTTACATGCGCCGTGGCATGCCTGAGGTGCCACTCGACCTCTTCCTTGGCACGCTCGAGTTCGCGCACAACAGTCGCGGCGCGCGCGGCCACCAGCTCACCAGCCGGGGCCAGCCGCACGCCCTTGGCACTGCGCTGCACAAGAGCCGTGCCGAACTCGTCTTCAAGCTGACGTAACGATTTGCTGAGTGCAGGCTGACTGACGTTGAGCACTTCGGCTGCAGCACGCAGGCTACCCGTCTCGGCCAAAGCCAGCAGGAGGTACATATGTTGCAGACGCAAGGCCGTCCTCCAAAGTGATAACCCATGGTAATGGATATCAAAATAAAACACTACCGTCATCATGGGCCGGTTCCTACAATTTGCTCATATCAAGAATTATCAGGAGCAGACAATGACCACCCGTAGTGTGAAGAACATCCTCTTTATCATGTGTGACCAGCTGCGCGCCGACCATCTGTCGTGCTTCGGTCACCCAACCCTCAAAACACCCCACCTTGATGCCCTTGCTGCACGTGGCGTGATCTTCGACCATGCTTACGTCCAATCGCCAGTATGCGGACCATCCCGCATGAGCTATTACACTGGCCGTTACGTACACTCGCACGGCGCAAGCTGGAATTTCGTGCCGTTGAAGGCAGGTGAAATGACAATCGGCGACCATCTGCGGCCATTGGGCGTACGTTCGGTGCTGGTCGGCAAGACGCATATGCGTCCCGATCATGCCGGCATGCTCCGTATGGGCATCGACCCGAACTCGCCAATAGGCAGACGAATCTCCGAGTGTGGCTTTGACTCGTACGAACGCGACGATGGGATTCACCCGTACTCCGGTCACGACCCCGACCCGTCCTACAACGACTACCTGCGTCGTCAAGGCTTCAAGGGCGACAACCCCTGGGAAAACTGGACCAATTCCACTGTCGACGAAGACGGAACCATCCGTTCAGGATGGTTCCTCAAATACTCGAACCGGCCCTCGCGCATTCCCAACGAGCACTCAGAGACGCCATACATCACGCGACGCGCCATGGACTTCATCGCCAGCGCCGACGCAGGCGAGCAGCCGTGGTGTCTGCATCTATCCTATATCAAGCCGCACTGGCCATACATCGCACCTGAACCCTATGCCAGCATGTACAAGCCGGAAGATGCACTACCTCTCATACGCTCGGAAGGCGAGCGGCGCGATCCGCATCCGGTATATGGCGCAATGATGAACCACCGCGTTTCGCGCACATTTGCGCTTGATGGTGTGCGCGATACGGTCATAACCGGCTACATGGGCCTGATCAAACAAATTGACGACCAGCTGGGCGTACTGTTTGCGTTCCTGGAAGAGCGCGGACTCATGGAATCCACCATGATCGTCTTTACCGCCGATCACGGTGACTACCTTGGCGATCACTGGATGGGAGAAAAGGATTTCTTTCACGAACCGGCCATCCGCGCACCTCTCATCATTTACGATCCAGACTCACGCGCTGACGCCACACGTGGCACACGCTGCAAGGAACTGGTCGAAGCCATCGACCTGGCTCCCACGTTCCTCGACGTATACGGCGGCCCCGCCGTTCCTCACGTCATCGACGGGCGCTCACTGCGGCCCCTGCTGTTCGGCACTACCCCCACGAATTGGCGGCAAACAGTCATCAGCGAATACGACTACTCGTTCCAGGAATCGCGGATTGAACTCAACACCAAACCACGCGATGCGTGGCTGCGCATGATTTTCGACGGACGCTGGAAATATGTGCTTGCCGAGAATTATCGACCCATGCTGTTCGACCTGCAAACCGACCCTCACGAGCTTACCGACCTGGGCACGTCTGACTTGGCCGAACATAAAGCAGCTCGCGCACGACTGCACGAAGCCCTATTTTGCTGGGCGCGCCAGCCGCGCCAGCGCGTCACCGTGCCGGACGGGGCGATCGAATCAACCGACGTACAGTCCCGCATTTCCGAGGCCGGCATTCTGATCGGCTATTGGGACGAAGAAGATCTGACGCAGGCGCGCCAAAAATTCAAACCGCGCTTCTCGTCGAGCAACCCATCGGTGGCTTCGACGCTGGACCGGCTGACTACATTACAAGGAGACAAATATTATGCATGAGACCGCCGACATCACCCGAGCCAATACCGGACTCGATGGAACTGCCTGGAACATCCTCGGGCAAGTTTACGTACCCAAACAGACCAGCGACGACAGCTTTGCGTGGCACGCAACATTTCCCGCAGAAACCTTCGTACCTCCCCACATGCACCCGAAACAGGACGAATACATTCTCGTTCTGGACGGCCGCATCGACCTGCTGCTGAACGGCGAGAAGGATTGCGCCTCGAAGGGCGACATCGTGCGTCTGCCGCGCGGCATACCGCACGCGTTTTTCAACAACTCGGGCGACCCAGTTACCGCACTATTCTGGGCCGCGCCTGCCGGCAAGCTGCTGGGCCTTTACCGACGCATCCACAACATGTCGAACCCGGCAGAAATAGTACAGGTTGCACGCGAGTACGACGTAATTTTCAGCCCACCCGTATCGGCGGCTGCCTAGCCACCGTCCAGCGGCATCCACCCGCGCCTATTCACAGGGGAGACCCGAGTCGCAACGATCGACTCGGCCTGCTGGCGCGGTACTGACAATTTCAATTAAATGGAAAATGCGATGACGACCCTGACCAATGCCATCCCACCAGCCACCACCGCCAATACCACGTTATCCACGCGCAGCAAGGCGTGGCTCGTCACGGCAATGCTGACTGGATTCATGGTCCTGAACTTCGGCGACAAAGCTGTACTGGGCCTGGTGGCCAAACCCGCAATGGCTGAGCTGGGACTCACGCCAGTGCAATTCGGATTTATCGGCAGCAGCTTCTTCTTTCTCTTCAGTGTTAGCGCCATCCTGGTCGGTGCCTTTGCCGGTCGGATGTCAAGCCGCTGGCTACTTCTGGTACTTGCGCTGATATGGGGAGTAGCACAATTCCCAATCCTCTCTGGCGGCGCGGCCGCACTTCTGATCAGCCGCATTGTCCTGGGCGCGGGAGAAGGGCCGGCATTACCCCTGGCCTTGCACGCTACACACCACTGGTTCCCTGCACAGGATAGAGCCTTGCCGAGCAACGTGATCGCTATCGGGCCAACAGTGGGTGCAGCAATCGCCGCACCCATCCTGTCCCTGATCATCGCCTCTCCCGCAATGGGCTGGCGCTGGGCCTTTGGCATTCTGGGGATTGCCAGCGTCGTCTGGGCCATCGCCTGGGCCATCGTCGGTCGAGACGGTCCCTACTGCAGTGCTCATGCGGCCAGTGAAGGCATGGCCATCACACCTTCCTCGACGGAAAAGCTCGCTGCGGTGCCTCTGGCGCAGGTCTTCAAATGCCGGTCCTGGCTGATTGCGGTTTTTGCGGGCTTTGCCTGCTTCTGGGCCCAAGGGGCGATGACAACCTGGGTGCCACGATACATTGGCGGCGTACTCAAAATCGGGCAATCACAAGTGGGCCTGGTCTACGCACTGCCATGGGTATTCGGCACACTGCTGCTCCTGGCGCTGGGTTTCCTTGGACGCCACCTCATGCGCCAAGGCACGTCTGCCCGCTGGGCGGTAGGTGGACTCTTCGGAGGCTCACTGGTTGTTTCGGGCATTTGCCTACTGATACTGCCACACGTATCCGGAACAGCCGCCATCGCTGCAATGACGCTCGGCTGGGGGGCATTTCTGGTGTTCCCCATGGCACCAACTGCCATCGCATACGCCGTCAACCCAAGCCAGCGCGCGGTCGTCATCTCAACCCTGGTTGGAATCGCATCCGTGGGCGGCATCATAGCGCCTTCAGTGGTCGGGTGGCTTGTTGAGCAAACCGGGTATGGCGCCAGCCAAGGAAGCCAAGCGGGCAACCTGCTCTTGCTTGCACAAGGCCTGGGCAACGCCTTTACGCTGACGGGCATTCTGCTGCTTGCCGCCGGTGCCGCTGCAATCTGGTGGATCAACCCCGAGCAAACCTGCAAGCGCCTGCAGCGACACAGCCACGGCAACGAGTTGATGACCGCCCACAGCATCGGCTAGCCTGTCAACAAACTTCCCCAATAGAGCTCAAGCGGCGGACCTGACCAGTCCGCCCATCGCGCCGTTACTACCTCTCGCATAAATAAACCGACAAATCCGTCTGTGGGGGCTTCGCCCCCACACTCAACAGCATTTCGACAACCCACCCGCGATGGTAGCTTTTGTGATTGAACAGGTGGAGTAGAATGGCGCCTCGCTGCATCGTCGAAACCTTGCCCGACACGAAGCGAAATGAAATGGCTTCATCCAGGCTTTCCGGTGTTTGCTCATCCGCCCACGCAATCAACCAGTCATCCACTTCGGCCTGCGCCAGGGCGAGGTCCGCAAGCTTGGGATGCAACACATCGCGCCGCGTCGTGAACCCATGCTCTTTGCCCAGCAAGTGCGCCTGCCAGATAAGATCGACCTGGTAGTTATGATTGAGCGTGCCGACTATCGAACCGAAAAGAGTCCCGGTTTTCCGGTAGATGTCGTCTTCCGGCAACTTTGCCACCGCCTCAAGAAAAGTCTGATCGGCCCAGGCGTTGTAACGCGCAAGCATGCCGGCCGTTTTCGTGTCCATCATTTTCATTCTTCCAAAAATTGGCTGCCGCGTAGCCATGCACGAGCCCATTGCGCATGCACTTTCGATTCACGTAGTGTATAAATTGTAGGGTTGCAGCATATTACATATTGCCGCTTCCGGCTGACAAACGCATCTGCGAAAGGTAAGAAAGTGACCCAGAAAGAATTTCAGCACCCCGTCGACGATCGTTACTTCGAGGACTACACAGCGGGTTCCGTTTACGAATATGGATCTGTGGGGATCAGTGAGTCCGAAATCATCACCTTTGCGCGCGACTATGACCCACAGTCCATTCATACCAGCCCCAAAATGGCGGCAAACGGCCCATTCAAGGGCCTGATAGCCAGCGGCTGGCAAACCGTCGGCCTCATGATGCGCCTGTTCGTCGCCCACTATCTTTCGTCGGTAGCCAGCCTGGCCTCGCCAGGTGTGGATGAAGTGCGCTGGTCAAAGCCGGTACGCCCCGGCGACAAGTTGTGGCTGCGTGTTTCGACCCTGGAAATCCGTCCGTCCCGCACGAAGCCGGACCGCGGCATGGTCATATCATTGCTGGAAGCCATCAACCAAAATGGTGAAAACGTAGCCAGCTTCAAGGCCATGAACCTGATTGCGCGGCGCACGCCGACGCAGGCCGCCGCCAAATAGCCCAAGCGTCGGGCACTACACGGCGTGTGTCGGCAAAACGCTCTGGTCGGTTAAAAGCACAGCACCGAATTCACGCGGCGGCTTAAACCAAATAGGTTTCAACCGCTTTCTCGTTCCAGGTCATGCCAACGCCTGGGCGATCCGGAATCCTTGCCGCACCGTCGACGTATTGAAGCGGTTCGTTAAGAATGGCATCGGCCAGGCCCATTTTTTCAAGCCAGTGCGCGGTTGGAGTGACCGCCATCAGATGCGCACTGAATTCTTCGAAAATATGCGCCGACATGGGGATTTGATAGGTCTCGGCCAGGGCACTGGCGCGCAGCCAGCCACTGACGCCACCAATCTTCATGGCATCCGGCATGACCAGGTCGGCAGCTCCGGCAACGATGGCCTTGTGCATTTCATCCACGCTGAACCAGTTTTCCCCAAGCTGAATGGGTGTGGTCAACGCCTGGCGAACCTGCGCAAAGCCCACGTAGTTTTCCTGCAAAACAGGCTCTTCAAGCCAGGACAACCTGAATTCCTCGAGTGCGCGGCCCCGGCGCAAAGCCTCGGGCAGGGGCTGGCCCTGATTCATGTCGACCATCAACTCGATATCGTCGCCAATTACCTTTCGGATAAGCGCAACACTGGCAACATCTTCCTGAAGAGTCGGGTAGCCAATCTTGATCTTGATGGCGCGCAGGCCCTCCTTGACGGCCCGTTCGGCCCGCATCGGGCCAATCCTGGGGCCATCCATGCTGTGGCTGTCGTACGCCGGAATAGGCTTTGGCGTACCACCGAGCAGCTTCACCAGGGGTAATCTTTGTGATTGAGCCAGTGCATCCCACGCGGCCATGTCGATCGCCGCGCAAGCAATCTTCACAATGCCGGTATTGCCCAGCAACCGAAAGCGGCGCTGCAGCATGCGTTCAAGCTCATAAGGGGCCACTTCCTGACCCCTTAACACCACCGCCAGATTCTCAAGCAGCTCGCGCACCGGCTTGAGCCCCAGCGGGGTATAGGTAAACACGTACGAGCGTCCCGTGAAACCCTGGTTGGTTTCCAGATCGAACAGTACCAGTGGCGAGGTGTCTACTACCGCCACAGCAGTGCGCACCGGATAGGTAAGCGGAACATTCACGGCACGTGCACGAATGTCGGTAATAAGGAGATCGGACATGACAAAACTCCGGTGTGGCAAAATCTTTATGGCACCAATGGTGAACTGGCGTAACGCCAACAACGCTTACATACCCAGATAGGCGCGTTGAACCTTGTCGTCCTGCATCAGCTCGGCGCCAGTCCCTTCGACGGTGACCCGGCCTGTCTCCAGCACATAGGCATAATCGGCCACCAACAATGCCGCCTGGGCGTTCTGCTCGACCAGAAGCGTGGGAATGCCGTCGCGCTTCAAATTGCTGATGACTTCAAAAATTTCCTGTACCAGCAACGGGGCAAGGCCCATCGACGGTTCATCCAGCAACAACAGGCGTGGCCGGGCCATCAGCGCGCGCGCAATGGCCAGCATCTGTTGCTGGCCACCGGACAACGTGCCCGCCGCCAGCCGGCGCTTCTCCTTCAAGATGGGGAAGAGCTGATACATGCGCTCCAGATCCGCGGCGCGATCGGCGTCATGGCGCGTATACGCCCCCAGGCGCAAATTATCTTCAACGCTAAGCGGAGCAAAGACCTGACGGCCTTCGGGCACCTGGCTGATACCCATGCGCACGCGCCGATCGGGCGGCGTGGACGTTACCGTCGTGCCAAATAGCGTGATCGTGCCGCGCGTGGTGGCCATCAGCCCCGACAGCGTCTTGAGCAGCGTTGTCTTGCCCGCGCCATTGGCACCGACCAGCGCAACAAGCTGCCCCGTCTTCACGCGCAGGCTTAGCCCGTGCAGCACCTGGATGCGGCCATAGGCGGCGGCAAGGTCATGGACTTCGAGCGCCATGTCGACGCCAGTGTTGGAATGAGTTGCGGGCGTAGCTGCCATTACTTTTCCTGCTGTGCTGTGGTACCGAGATAAGCCGAGATGACCGCCGGATTCTGGCGCACTTCGGCCACCGTGCCGCTCGCCAGCTTGGTGCCGTAGTTAAGCACCGTCACGTGGTCGGATATATGCATCACCATCTTCATGTCGTGCTCGACCAGCACCACGGTCAGGCCTGAGCTGGCGATCTTCTTGATCAGCTCGCTGATCTCGCCCGTTTCGGTATGGTTAAGTCCGGCCGCCGGCTCATCGAGCAGCAGGATGGAAGGTTTGGTTGCCAGCGCGCGGGCTATCTCCAGACGCTTGAGCGCACCAAACGGCATCTGCGACGCATCGCTGTCGCCATACTGACCCACGCCGGCAAACTGCATGAAGCCCAGGGCTTCCTCGCGACACGCGGCATCCTGGCGTACAAGCTTGCGCAAGTGCGCCATGCCGGCAAGAATGCCGTGGTTCAGCCGAAGGTGCGCGCCCAGCATCACGTTCTCACACGCCGTCATGTTCATGCAGATCTGCAGGTTCTGGAACGTGCGGCTCATCCCCAACCGCGCCAGCTTATCAGGCCGCAGACCCGTGATGTCTTTGTTTTTGAACAGGATCTGCCCCGCGCTCGGGGTATAAATGCCCGTGATCAAATTGAATAGCGTCGTCTTGCCCGCGCCGTTGGGTCCAATAACCGAATGGATGCTCCCGGCCTCGACCGAGAAGGTCACGTCATCCACCGCACTGACCCCGCCGAACGACTTGCACAGCCTCTTGACTTCCAGCATGGTCAGTCTCCCTTCTTCGAAAAGCGACGCGCCAGCGTGGGGACAATGCCCTGTGGCAGGAAGATGACGGTCAACATGAGCGCCAGGCCAAAAAACACCATCTCAAACCCTTCGATGCCGCCCAGCAGCTGAGGCAGCCCCACCACCAGGCACGCACCCAGAACGACCCCGAACGTGGAGGCCATGCCGCCCACGACAACCATCGTGGCAAGCTCGATCGACGGCATGAAACCCGACAGCTGTGGCGTGATGAACCCCGAATAATGCGCCGTAAGGCTTCCCGCCACACTGGCAAAGACCGCCGAAAGCACGAACACCTTGACCTTGAAGGACGAAACATTCACCCCCATCACCATCGCCGCCACTTCCGAGCCATCCAGCGCACGCAGCGCGCGGCCCGCGGGTGAGGCAAACAGGTTCAACGACACGATGATGGCAATGAGCAGCAGGCAGGCCACGACCGCGAACCATTCCAGGTTGCCCGACAGCACCCAGCCACCGACCTGCATGGGCCCAACCGTCATGCCGTCGGGCCCTCCTGTCCAGGCCACCTGGTTAATGAGCACCATGTTCACAATAATGCCCAGGCCCAGCGTCGCCATGGCCAGTGTGTAGCCGCGCAGGCGCAGGATGGGCTTGGCAATGAGATAGGCCAGAACCGCTACGATCACGACGCCCACAACCATCGCCAGCAACGGCGGCAAATCCCAGCGGCTCACCGCAATACTGCTGACGTAGGCGCCCATGGCGACAAACGCCGCGTGGCCAATACTGATCTGGCCCGCAAACCCCATGAGCAGATTCAAGCCCACGGCCACCGTGGCCGCCAGGCACATGCGAATGACGACATCGGCGATATAGCCATTGACAAAGGTCAGTGGCAAAAGTGCCATGACCACTATGGTGATCAGAATAGAGGGACGAATAAATGTTTTCATACGCGATCCACCGACTTGGCGCCAAAGATGCCGCCCGGTCGAACCAGCAAAATAATAATAATCAGGACAAAAGGCACCGCATCTTTGTACGCGGACGAAATATAGGCCGCCACAAACGCTTCAAGCAGGCCCACCAGCAGGCCTCCCACTACGGCTCCAACGCCGCTGCCCATACCGCCGAGTATGGCGGCAACAAACCCTTTCAGGCCCAGCATCTGGCCCAGGTCATAGATGACTGTAGTGATGGGCGCCGCCACGATTCCGGCCACCGCACCAAGCAGCGCTGCCAGACAAAAGGAAAGCAACAGCAACATGCGGGTGTTGATGCCCACAAGCTGCGCGGCCGCACGGTTCGTAGACATGGCGAGCATCGCCTTGCCGATCAGCGTGAACCGGAAAAAGCAGCCCACGAAAATAACCATGACCGCCGCCACGCCGACGACCCACAGACTTTGCGGCAGCAGCATGGCGCCCCAGACGGGGATGGCCGCGTCGCCACTGAACGAGGCCACACCATGCTGGCCCCGGCCAAAGAAAACCTGCACCACACCTTCAATGAAAATGGAGGCGCCAATCGTGATGATGATCAGCGAGACCGCATCGCTATTGCGCGCCGGAGCGATGGCCAGGCGTTCAAGCAATGCCCCCGCCACCACCGAAGCCACCACAGCCAGCGGAATGGCGGCGTACAGGGGCAGGCCAAGCTGCGTGGCCGCCACCGTAAACACGCCCCCCAGCATCAGGAAGTCACCCTGGGCGAAATTGATGACACGGCTTGCGTTATAGACAATCGTGAAGCCCAATGCGACCAGCGCATAGATGGACCCCGTTGTCAGGCCGGAAAAAATGAATTGAAGTACGTCAGCCATAGGTTCTTTTCTTTAAAGGGTCTAATTCCTGGTGATCGCCACATGATCATCGCGCAAGTCATCCACCCGGATTGCACCAAGCAGTGTCATCGCCCGATGCAATTCCGTCGTGAAGGTGTCAAGCACAGCGCGTACACCCGGCTCTCCCGCTGCAGCAAGGCCCCACAACACAGGACGCCCCACCAGAACAGCCTTGGCGCCCAGCGCCAAAGCCTTTGCTACATCCCCACCTCGACGAAACCCCCCATCCACGAGAACCGGAATGGCCCCGCCCACGGCATCCAGCACGGCTGGCAAGGCGCTGATCGTTGAAGGAACGACATCCAGCTGACGCCCGCCATGATTCGAGACGATAATGCCATTGACACCAGCCTCCAGCGCGCGCTTCGCGTCCTTCGGATGCAACACGCCCTTGATCAGGATGGGCCCCTCCCAATGCTTGCGCAGCCAGGCAAGGCTTTCCCACGCCACAGACCGATCCAGCTGACGATTCGCCAGTGCAGCGGTCAACTCGGGCGACTGGCTGGCGTCGTCGGGTGCCACGACATTGGCAAACTTGGGTGTCCCTTCCCCTACAAACCGAAGCGCCCACGAGGGATGTCGGCCAAAATCCAGCAAGGTGCGCAATGAGGGCCTGAACGGCGTCGTCATGCCGTTGCGGGTATCACGCTCACGATTGCCACCCGTAGCCACATCGACTGTCAGTACCAGCACCGTATAACCACATTGGCGCGCTCGCCGCATCATACCTTCAGCAATTTGCCGGCTACCCATGACGTACAGCTGCAACCACTTGACGCCGCTGCATTCGGATGCAACCTGCTCGAGCCGAACGTTGGAGGCAGTAGACAAGATAAACGGCACACCTGCCGCCGCCGCAGCCCGGGCAAGCATGACATCGGCGCCCGGCCGCAGCAAGCCATTGAAGCCTGTCGGGGCCACCGCCACTGGAGATTTCCAGGTCTGCCCGAACAGCGTCATGGTGGTGTCGACCGACGTTACATCATGCAGGCAATGCGGAAGCAGCATCACCCGACTCAGATCCTGGGTATTGTGGAGCATGCACTCCTGCGCATCCGCGCCGCCATCTATGAAATCGAAGACGATACGCGGGAGCCGCCGTCTGGCCCTGCAGCGGTAATCGTTAAAGTTCAGTAGCAACTCGCTTCCTTACTACGGCCGAGGCCGACCATCAAACTTCGGTCGGCCTCGACCAGGCGGTTCAAATGGAACGCGCTAGTCAATCTTGACAAACTTTCCGTCTTTGATCACCACCATGTGGAAGGCCGACAGGTTCAAACCCATGTGGTCAGTGGGGGTCATATTGTAAACGCCGCTAACCCCGTCGAAATTTTTCAGATGCTCGACGGCATCGCGAACCTTGGGTCCGTCGGTTGTCCCTGCCTTCTTGACGGCGGCCAGAGCCATCATCAAGCCATCATAAGCATAGCCACCGAACGTCGAAACAGGGATCTTGTAGGTGGACTCGAAAGCGTGCGTGTAGTCCAGCCCGATCTTCTTCTGTGGGTCATTGTTAGCAAGCTGATCAGCCACCAGCAATGCTGGCGTCGGCATGCGCACGCCTTCGGACGCGGCACCCGCCAGCTTGATATACACCGCCGACGCCTGACCATGCGTCATATACAGCGGCAGCGTAATTCCCAGCTGACGATAATTTTTCGTGGCGATGGCAGGAGCCTGGCCCGTACCGAAGATCAGAACAGCTTGCGCATCAGTCGATTTCACTTTCTGCAGCTGCGGCGTCATATCGGTATCTTTTTCGCCGTAGCTCTGGTCGCTGACCACCGTCATACCCATCTTTTTGGCAACCTTCAGCGTTTCGGCGTGGCCACTCTTGCCGTACCCGCCCGTATCGGACAACAGGGCAAATTTGGTGAAGCCACGCGACTTCATGTCGGTCAACACCTTCTCGGCCGCCATAGTGTCGGAATGTGGCATCTTGAACGTGTAAGGATGCACGGGATGAACGATGACATTGGCCCCACCCATGGACATGAACGGAATCTTGTTGGCCTCGACCAGCGGAATCATGGCCATGGTGCTTCCTGTGGTAGACCCGCCCACGATGAAGTCAACTTTGTCCTGGAAAATAAGCCGCTTCGTAAAGCTGTTGGCCTTGCCGGGTTCACTGCCGTCATCGTACTCAAACAGCTCCAGCTTGCGCCCAAGCACCCCACCTTCGGCATTGATGCGATCAACATACAGTTTCAGGGTCTTTTCCTCAGGATCGCCCAAAAACGTGGCCGGACCGGACGTTGACAACACGGCACCAACCCGTATTGGCTCGGCCGCACCGGAAGGCGCCGCCACATAAAGGCCAGCCATCAGTGCCACGCTGACCGAAGAATAACGAAGTACTTTTGAAAATTTCATAGTGTCTCCTGGTTAATGCAAAAAACCTGCGTATTATATTAGCGACGGCCAAAACGCCTGGAACGCAAGCGCAGTCCTAGCCGACGATCTTATTTCCAATCCGGACAGAATGTCCAGATTATTCTGCCGCGCAACCCGCCAAGTCCGAGGAATGGACCTCACAGATCGAGCACCAACTTCTTTGACGAGCAACGCGAGCAGCATGCCATCAATCGCGTATTTTCCTGCTTTTCCGAGGGGCTAAGCACGCTGTCGCGATGGTCAACCTCGCCCGACACCACGCCCACTTCGCAGGTGCCGCAAAGCCCCTCTTCGCAGTCACTCTGCACGTCGATATTGGAGGCGCGCAGTACGTCCAGCAATGTCTTGTCCTTGGGGACCTGCAAGGTCAGGCCCGAGTTCTTCAATTCGACTTCGAATGCCACTTCGTGTTCCGGGTCCAGCAGGCTGGAAACATTGACGAAATGTTCGGCGTGCAACGCGGCCTCGGACCAGCCATGCCGATCGACCACTTCCTGCAGCGCATCGAGCATGCGCGAAGGACCGCAAGCATATATTTGCACACCCGCTTCCGGCCTGGCGAGCAGCTCGTCAAAATTATTTCGGTTCCCTTCGTCGCTGACGTACACGTGCAGGCGCGAGCCATGGCTGCGCTTCAGCGCGTCGACAAACGCCAGCGTGTTCCGGGAACGGCCACTGAAATGAATTTCGTAATCCATTCCCGCAGATTTGGCGCGCTGAGCCATGGCCATGATGGGCGTAATTCCTATCCCACCCGCTATCAGCACAACCCGCCGCACGCCTGCTTCATTCAGACGGAAATGATTTCGGGGGCCACGAACGCGAAGCGTGGCACCCACTGTGGCATAGCGATGAATCCACTCGGAGCCACCGCGGCTGCCTGGATCTCGCAACACGGCAACTTCCCACGCGCTGTTGTCGTTCAGGTCGCCGCACAGCGAGTACTGTCGCGACAGCCCTGTTTCACCACATTCGATATCAATGTGCGCGCCCGCCGCCCAGCGCGGAAGCGCCAGCCCGCCCGGTGCCACCAGACGCAAAAGCACTATGCCTTGCGCCACGTTCACGACGGAATCCACCACAAGCTTACGCACCACACTTTTCGCCAGGGGCCCGCCAAGCCGCACAGCCTGGTTCGTCTGCAGCACAGAACGATCGGTGCGTTCAGGATTAAGGGCGGGGTCCCACTGAACCAACAGATTGCGCGGGCCGCGAAATGACAGATTGTGCACGTACTTGTAAGTTTGCGGCATCAATTTCAAATGCGGCAGACGGCGCGTCAGCTCGCTTATGATGATCTGCATCTCCATGCGGCCAATGTTCTTGCCCAGGCACTGATGCGCGCCAAAACCAAAGGTCAAGTGCTCAACGGTGTTGTCCCGCCGAATATCAAAGAAGTCCGGATCGCTGAACTGGCTACGGTCATGGTTGGCGGACGACACCACCAACAGCAGTTTTGATCCGGCTGGAATCGGGACACCCTCGATTTCGACGTCTCGCATTGCCCGTCGGCGCCACGACGCAATGGACCCATTATGACGCAGGCATTCTTCAACAGCCGGAGAAATGAGGCCGGGGTCTGCGCAGATATCGCGCCAGGCATCGGGATGCTGGAGAAGAAGCTTGATGGCGTTCGCGGCCGCGAAGGAAGTTGATTCGTGGGCAGCGACAATAATTGCCATCATCATCGAATGCAAATAGCTGTCTGTAACCACATCCGGATAATCCGCCTGCTGACGGATTGAATAGCGCATCCAGCCGGGACCATCCGGTGTGCGCCGCATTTTTTCCAGCACCTCGCCCGCAAGCTGCCAGAACTGCCCAACCGTATGGGCCACGGATATCCGCTCTTCGGGGCTGGGCCTCCCGAACGCCGTCACCGTATGTGCAATCGAAAACTGATGCATTTTCTCGCGGTCTTCATCGTCTTCAATGCCCAGAAAATGCAGCGCCACCGAAAATGGAACGTGCCACAACAACTTCTTGAAGAGATCGACCTGACCATCGTCGATGAAGCTGTCAACCGCCTCGGTAACCAGACGGCGCACCATAGGCTCGTGCTGCTTCAGATGTTCGGGCGTGAATGGGGCCATCAGCACCCGTCGCCTGGCCATGTGCGCCGGCTCATCTTCATTGACAAGGGTGCGGCTCATGCCAAATCCGTATTGCTTCAGTATGGCCGCTGCTTCCGGCGAAGGCGGCTCGGTGGACTCCAGCACATTGGACGGACTGAACGTGACGGGATCACGGAAGATGTCCTTGATGGCTTTGTAGCGCGTGACCACCCAGTAATCGAGCTTGGGGCTATAGAAAACCGGCTCTTTCTCGCGCGCCCAGCGCACGAACTCGGACGGGTTATCCATGTACGCATCCTGGAACGGATCGAATTCGGCCGCCTGCTCGCTAACCGGGCAGCCAGTCGGCGACTTCAGCGCCGCACCCGACCCGTGCATGACTGGACAGGTGGGAAGAATTTCATTGCTTGATTCGCTGGTCATCGCAAGGCTCCGCCCGTATGGATTCACGTCTGGCTGATTTACCGAAACGGGTGTCGTCCGTCTGTGCTTTTATTCCGCGCACCCGACCGCTTCCATCATCTGTTGGATCAAAACCAGTTGCCTGTTCGCGTGTCTGACCGACGGCGGCAACCGTAATGTCTCCATAAATTTTTGCTGATTATATATCTCGTAATCAAATTACGTCTATAGTAATTATCCCGAAGCCAAGACGGGCAGGCGCGCGACAAGCAGGCCGCTTTCTACGACAATAACGTCGCGCCAGCCTCAAAAGGAGGGGTAAGTGTCTACAGGTGTACAAGCGATCGAAACAGGTTTGACAGTGCTAAACGTACTGGGCAGCCACAAACGGCCAATGATGCTCAAAGATATCGCCGCGGCAGCGAAAATGCACCCGGCCAAGGTGCATCGTTACCTTGTCAGTTTCCAAGAAATGAAGTACGCCGAGCAAGATGCCAATGGACTGTATCGACTCGGGATAAATGCCCTGAGGCTGGGGTTGGCCTGCCTGGAACAGATCGACGCGTTAAGGCTGGCAAGCAACGTGCTCGACGACTTGAACGCAAGTACCGGCGAAACCGTATTTGCCGCAATCTGGGGCAACAACGGGCCAACAATTGTGCAATGGCGGGACTCTTCTCGTCCCGTTACCGTAAACGTAAAGCCGGGATCGGTATTGCCATTGTTGTCGTCCGCGACGGGACGGACTTTTCTTGCGTATGGCGATACGCAAATGCTCGAACCATTCATCGAGCAAGAGCTGGCAAGTCAAAAAGGGAAGTCTGCCGCTACTTACCCCGGCACAAAAAAGCAGATCAAAGAACTTATCAAAACCACTCGCGCCGAGCAGGTGGGACGCGTAATCGGCGATCTTCTGGTCGGCGTCAATTCAGTCAGTGCTCCGGTGTTTGACCACAACGGAACACTCGTGTTGGCCCTGACCATGCTCGGCAGCGAGCTGCGGTTCAGCGCGGCGCTTGACGCCGCACCGGTCAGGCAACTTTGCCGCACCGCGAAGGCATTCTCCGCCCAGTTGGGGTACCACGTGCTGGTGGACGATATTTAACGCAATTCAGCCTTCAAGCTGATACCCCGTGCGCCGCAAGGTGCGGCGCGCAAACATGGCAAAGCTGGCCTTGACGACATTAGGCAAAAGAAGGAAGTCATGCGCCTCCTTGGCCAAGGCGGGGTCCAGCTCTTTGACTGGGCCCGTAGCCTGCGCAATCAGCTGATTGCGTGCGGCGCGCTCAATAAGCACAGCAAGGTAGGCGGTTTCCTCGATTGAAGAAGTGGCGGCCAAAAACCCATGGTTGGCCAGCAATATCGTCCTCTTGGAGCCCAGTGCCGTCGAAATGATGTCACCCTCTTTGTCGGCAATTGGCAATCCGGGCCATTCCGGCAAAAACGCACAATCGTCCGCAAAGGGGGTAGCGTCCATATGGGCCACCAGCAACGGTCGGCCTGTCATCGACAGCGCTGAAATATAGGGGGGATGCGTGTGGACAATACACTGAACGTCCGGCCGGCGGCGATACACCCAGAAATGAAACCTGACGGCCGGGTTCGCCATCCCGTGGCCTTCCAGCACCTGCATTGACTCGTCCACGCGGATCACGTGCCGGGCTTCGATTTCGTCAAACCCGATCGCCATCGGCGTGGTCAGAAACGTGCCATTCGTGCTGCGCATCGAAATTTGACCCGCCAATGATTCAGAATGCGACTCCAGGGCCAGCATCCTGCACGTAAGAATGAGCTTCTGTGCCTCGGTCCACTCGCCAAGCTCGAGCTGAGTCTTCATTTTGCCAACGGTGCTTGCCGTGGCCGCTTCTCTTGTCTGCATTACCCTCTCCATTGGGGCAACGATAGCTACCCCTCAGGTAAAAGTATACTCATTGAACGCCAAATGACCGGGTCACAAACCCGACAGGGCGAAACGACCCAGTCAGTCCTGACGGCTGGTGACTTCAAGCAGGTGATAGCCGAACTGGGTTTTTACGGGCCCCTGCACAACGTTGATTGGCGCACTGAACACAACGGCGTCGAATTCCTTGACCATTTGGCCGCGGCCGAACGAACCCAGGTTGCCCCCATCACGACTGGAAGGGCAACTGGAGCGATCTCTGGCAACTTGTGCAAAATCAGCGCCGTTTTCAATGGCAGTCTTCAACTCATTGCATTCTTCTTCAGTGGAAACCAGGATATGGCGCGCGGTAGCTTGGGTCATGGGCATTGCTCCTTATGAATGAATCCCGAGTAAATTCCAAAGGATACATCACGACAGAACCATCCGGAATCCGGTCGACCCGCCATCTGACCGACAGATGCCAGTTAGCTTGATCGGGTATGCCGCCTTTTCCATAGCAAGCGACCATTCTCAACCGCGGGTGCCGATTACTCCCAACGACGAATGCCGATTAAACTGACCTATTCCGATCCGGCGGCACAACAGGCAAACGCACCCGGTACGAACGCGAACCAGGTACCGCGCCCCATGACAAACGACACGAGCCACTCCATGGAACCGACACGACGCGGCTTATCGGCGTCCGACACTGCACAGATATCACGCCTCATCCGGCAGTTCGGCCTGCTGCCGCACCCGGAAGGCGGCTACTACCGCGAAACCTACCGCAGCCAGGAGACCGTCCGGCGCAACGCCACCGGTAACCCTTACAGCGCGTCGACCGCCATCTATTATTTGCTGGCCGATGGTGCCTATTCGGCCTGGCATCGCATCGCCGCCGACGAGGCCTGGCACTTCTACGCCGGCCACCTATTACTTGTGCACGTGCTGCTGGCAAATGGCCGCCATATCACGCACAAGCTGGGCAACGCACTGCAAACCGACGGGGCGATATTTCAAGCTGTGGTCCCGGCAGGCTGCTGGTTCGCGGCCCAGCTAGCCCAACCCGACTCGTTCGCCTTCGTCGGCTGCACGGTGGCTCCCGGCTTTGAATTCCGCGAATTCGAACTGGCAACCGAACAGGACCTTCAGCCATGGAAGGCACAGCAGGACCTGCCACTCAGGCAACTGCTGAAGACCGATACGGAAGTCATCCAAAAAGGAGCACGACATTGAACGGGAACCCGTCAAGAATAGCCCTGGTCACCGGGGCGGGCGCAGGTATCGGTCGAGCCACGGCCCTGGCACTCCTGCGGGACGGCTACCGGGTGGTCCTGGCCGGCCGCCGGTCAGAGCCGCTTGCAAGCGTCATCCAGGAATCCAATGCCGACCAGCGCGCAATGGCTGTGCAGGCCGATGTCCGTGACGAGGCCTCGGTCGAAAAATTATTCGATACCTGCCTGCGCCGTTTTGGACGGCTGGACGTGCTGTTCAACAACGCGGGAGTAACCGGGCCATCAGTCTTGCTGGAAGACATGGCACTGACACAGTGGCAGGATGTGGTCAATGTCAACCTTACCGGCATGTTCCTTTGCATACGGCAGGCGTTTCGAGCCATGAAGGACCAACAGCCCCGCGGCGGGCGCATCATAAACAATGGGTCGATTTCCGCCTACGCGCCCCGACCCAATTCCATCGCCTACACAGCGACCAAACACGCGGTCACGGGGCTGACCAGGGCAGCTTCGCTGGATGGCCGCAAATACGACATTGCCGTCGGCCAGATCGACATAGGCAATGCAGGAACCGACATGGCGGCCCGCATGGCCAAAGGGGTTCCGCAGGCCAACGGCGAGATCGTCCCCGAACCACTGATGGACGTCAACATCGTGGCTCAGTCGGTGCTGTACATGGCCAACCTCCCGCTGGAGGCCAACGTCCTGTCGCACACTGTCATGGCCACCAAAATGCCTTTCGTGGGCAGGGGCTAGCTGACCCGACAGGGATAGACTTGAATTTATCTGTTACAACCAAGCGTATCGACGTGCGCCCGCCAAACATTTATTCCAAACTACCTCTATGTCCGTTAACCTAGACAAGCCCCATTTGTGGAAAGACGACATTGCTCGATCTGTTGACATGTACAACAAGTGGTTCATGCGATTCGCACCAGAAGCCTTTCGCACTACCCGCATGCAAACTGCCAAGAGTGTCGAGACCGCTCTCAAGGCAACCGCAAACCTGACCAACATAAAACCCGAGCTTCTACAACAGCATCCCGACGTCCTCCCAACGCTACGGATGTCCACTTGTCCACCAATTGCTGTTGACCGATTGATTGGGCTTGCGGGCGTCTTACCAAGTCTCGTCAAAAGCATGGAGCTTCACAAAAGATTTCCCAGGAAACTGACAACAGCTGACCTTGTCTATACACCCTCTGAATCAGCTATGGGCGCGAGCGGGTGAACCCACCTTCGTCATGCCCCGTACTACACTAGGCAGGTTACCTGCCACGCAGTTCGACGCGGGGAGAGCCATTGTTGGTGCATACCATCACCAACTCCACTCAGGCCAGCATGGCGAAGGCACGTGTCTTCGCGTCAATCTGCTATTGTGGTGAATGATTCTGCCGGAGTGGGGATTTGCAGGCAGGGTTCTTAGGAGATCGCATAATGAAAAGCATGAATAGTTTTGGGGCTCAGGAAACACTCAAGGTTGGTTCCGAGTCATACAGCATTTACCGTCTCGCTGCCGTCAAGGGAGCGGGAATCGACGTTGCCACACTCCCGTACGGGTTGAAAATCCTGCTCGAAAACCTGCTGCGCACGGAAAACGGCCGCGATGTTACGGCCGACGACATTCGAGCACTTGCGGGGTGGAAAGCCGATGCCAAGCCTGATCGCGAAATTGCCTTCACGCCCGCGCGCGTCATCCTGCAGGACTTCACCGGCGTTCCAGCGGTGGTCGACCTGGCCGCCATGCGCGAGGCCATGCGCGACCTCGGGGGCGACCCGAGCAAGATCAACCCTTCGGCACCCGTGGAACTTGTCATTGACCACTCTGTCATCGTGGATACATTCGGCCGGAACGACGCGTTCAAACGCAATGTCGAAATGGAATACAAACGCAACGTGGAACGCTACAAGTTCCTGCGCTGGGGCCAAAGTGCCTTCAAAGACTTCAGGGTCGTACCGCCGGATACCGGCATCGTGCACCAGGTGAATCTGGAACATCTGGCGCGGGTGGTGTTCAGACGCGACGATGACGGTACAAAATTCGCGTACCCCGACACCTGCATCGGCACTGATTCACACACACCCATGGTAAATGGGCTGGGCGTCGTGGCGTGGGGCGTAGGTGGCATCGAAGCCGAAGCCGCCATGCTGGGCCAGCCCATCTCCATGCTGATTCCCCAGGTGGTAGGCGTCAAACTTACCGGCGCGCTGCCCGAAGGAACAACCGCCACGGATCTTGTACTGACCATTACCGAGTTGCTGCGCCAGAACCACGTGGTGGGCAAATTCGTCGAATTCTACGGTCCTGGCGTTGCGGCCGTACCGCTGGCCAACCGTGCCACCATCGGCAACATGAGCCCGGAATACGGCTCCACCATATCCATCTTCCCGATCGATGACGAAACGCTACGCTACCTTGCGCTTACAGGCCGCAGCGAAGAGCAGATTGCGCTCGTAAAGGCGTACGCCCAACTGCAGGGCCTGTGGCACGACCCTAACGCCGAATTGCGCTATTCCCAACGCATCAATCTTGACCTGTCGACAGTGGTGCCATCCATTGCCGGACCGAAACGCCCACAGGACCGCATCTCCCTCACCAATGCGCAACGCTCATTCGAAGGTGCTCTGGGGCAGTCGCTTAGCGCTTCACACAAGCTGCACGGCTACGACAAGGCGGTTGCCGAATCGTTCCCTGCCTCGGATACACCAGCCTTCAACGACTCCACCAGCCAATCCGCCGCCTCAACGGATCACACTGACGAGACGTCGGCCGGAAGCCACGAGCGCGACCCCGTGTCCATTACCCTGGACGACGGCACCAAATGCCGGGTGGATCACGGCTCCGTGGTCATTGCCGCAATCACCTCATGCACCAACACGTCCAACCCCACCGTAATGATCGCGGCTGCGCTGTTGGCCAAGAAGGCTGTCGAGCAGGGTCTGAAACGCAAGCCATGGGTCAAGACCAGCCTTGCCCCAGGATCCAGGGTGGTCACCGACTACTACAAGCGGGCCGGACTCATGCAGTACCTGGAAGCACTTGGGTTTTATCTGGTGGGATTCGGCTGTACAACCTGCATCGGCAACTCGGGCCCCTTGATTCCCGAGGTCAGCCATGCCGTCAATGAACACGACCTGTCCGTGGTGTCGGTTTTATCCGGCAACCGCAACTTTGAAGGCCGCATTCACTCCGAAGTCAAAATGAATTACCTGATGTCGCCCCCGCTCGTAGTGGCATACGCCCTGGCCGGGACAATGGATACAGACCTGTTCAACGATCCGCTGGGCAAGGGCAGCAAGGGACAAGACGTCTATCTGAAAGACATCTGGCCTTCGGCCGCTGAAGTGCAGTCGGTTGTCGACTCGGCAATCGTCTCGGGCATGTTCAAGACCGGTTACGCCGACGTATTCAAGGGCGACGAGCGTTGGCGCGATCTGCCTACGCCAGAGGGCGAACTTTTCGACTGGGAGCCAGATTCGACGTACGTGCGCAAGCCTCCCTATTTTGAAAACATGCCACGCAACCCGGAACCTGTTTCCGACATCCTGGAAGCACGGGTGCTGGCGTTGCTTGGCGACTCGGTCACTACGGACCACATCAGCCCGGCCGGTACCATCGCCAAGAACTCGCCCGCTGCCGCCTACCTGGCCGGACAGGGCGTGGAGCCAAGCGCGTTCAATTCCTACGGCTCGCGCCGCGGCAACCACGAAGTCATGATTCGTGGCACGTTTGCCAACGTGCGGTTACGCAATCAACTGGCACCGGGCACCGAGGGCGGCTTCACGCGCGATTTCACCCAACACGATGCGCCCGTCAGCACAATTTTCGAAGCATCCAGCGCCTACATCAAGGCCGGCATACCTCTCGTAATTCTGGCAGGCAAGGAATACGGGTCGGGGTCATCGCGCGACTGGGCCGCCAAGGGTACCGTTTTGCTGGGTGTACGCGCCGTCATCGCCGAATCGTACGAGCGCATTCACCGCTCAAACCTGATCGGCATGGGCGTGTTGCCGCTGCAGTTCCTCGACGGCCAGAATGCAAGCTCGCTTGGCCTGACAGGAGCGGAAGTCTTCGACATCAAGGGGGTGGAGGAACTGAACTCCGGCAAGATCCCCGAGAAAATCAAGGTGTGCGCAGGAAAAGTCGAATTTTCCGTCTCGGTGCGTATCGACACCGACAGTGAAGCCGCGTATTACCGTCATGGCGGCATTATGCAATACGCCTTGCGCAATCTCCTGGACTGACGCAAGCCACTGACCCGAAGCCGCCGCCTCGCTCCGGCAAAGCGGTGACGGCTTCGGATTTACGCTTGCCGCGTCACCGCGAAACGACGAATGGCTCGACGTGCTGCCACAACTGGGCAGCGGCTTCAACATGAAGGTTGTGCCCCAGGCCGGGGATGACAGTCATATTGGGGTCGCATTGACGCATAAGCTCAAACGACACCAGCTTATCATCCGCGCCTACCAGCAGGTGGACGGGCACATTCAATGACGCGATGAACGGATCAAGCGGGGAACCCACGACATAATTGACCTTGGGATCCATCGCCAGAGAAAACTTTCCCTCAACCTTCACAACGCCGCCACGCGCCATGTCCGAAGCAGGGTCAACCAGCCCCTTCAACCCGGAAACCTTCAAATAGCGGTCAATAGCTTCTTCTTCCGAGTCGAACCACCTGACAGGACCACGCGCGATCTTGTGCAGCCTGTCAACATCGCCCTGATCAAAATCAAGTTTTACGGAAAACGCCACGAGCCCACGCACGGTAACGCCAAATTGTCCTGTGGCCAGGAGCATCCCCACCGCACCACCCATGGAATGCCCAAGAATCGTTATGTCGTCTTCCCCTTTCACCAGGGACGCAACATCTGCAGCCAGCGTGGAATAGGTGTATGGCTCCTGATGGAAAGAATGGCCGTGCCCACGCAGATCGGGGGCGATCCACCTCCCCGGCCAGTGAGCATCAAGCAACGGTATCAACCTGTCCCAAACCGAAGCGCAACAGCCCAGCCCATGCAGTAATACGAGTAGCGGCGAGCCCGCGCCGCCATGTTTGGCCCAGAGCGGCCTTCTGTTTAACGACGTAGCGGTTGCTGTGGCGTGGGGAGTAGTGGCGCTTGATGTCATGAGCAATACCAATAGAGTAAAAAGTTTCCATTTTGAACTGACCAGCCATCATATCGTTTTTCAGCAAGGCACGGGTTCCAGCGGCGCTGTGTGACGCCAGCAGTGCCGCGTCACCCCACGCTCACGAAACTTTACCCGCGAACGGCTGCTCCAACGTAGACAGGATCCCCCCAGGGCCCAGGAATTGGACGCCACAACTCGCTGGAAACCATGTCGTTCGAATTTTGGTTCCCAGTTTGTCAATTACAGCGTATGCTATGCGCCGACGACCAATCCATGGCCGCAATGTTTAGTAACGCCGGCCACACTCAACGGCACAAAATGATGTGGCTGTGCAAGGATTACCATGCCTCATTCCAGCGACATGCACTATCGCAACACATTCTTTTATGTGTTGACGCAAATCATCGGCATCACGGCTCTGTTGGGGTGGTTGGCGTACGGCTTCCAGCATTCAGGCTCATCACCTCACCTGGTGCTGCCCGACGTCGCCAATCCGCTCGCGGGTGGTGCCTGGCGGCAAGCGATCGGCTACCTGCTCGACAGCCAGATCACGCTGCCGGTGCTGATCCTCATCAACGGAGCCCTTGCTTTGCGTAGCCGCCGGGATCACGCCCCCAAATCCGTACAAGCAACGTTCGGTGCGCTGTTCTTGCTGCTCCTGCTCGTATTCGTGGCCCTATTGGCGTTTCGCCACAATGTGATCGCGCCCCACCCCGCACTGTCCGAGCAGCCCGACCTGGTGGAACACTCCATCTTCGGCGTGTATTTTCTGCTCTTCGAACTGTATTTTGCCGGCTGGGCGCTCAACCACCAGCGCCTGCGCTGGCTGGGTCTGGGCATGGCGCTGGTTACCGGCTTGACGCTGTGTCTGCTGCAATTGCTGGAGGGTGCCCACTACCTGAGTGACACCCTATGGGCCGCGTCCATCGCCTGGCTGCTGTGCAGCGTTCTGTTTTTCTACCTGGTCGTCAGTCGCCGCACCCGAGCTGGCTCCGACCGGCGTGACTACACCCTTGACGAAATCTGGAAACATCTGTCCACCGTACAGGTACAGCGCCGCCGCACGCTGGCCATCTATGGCGTGCTGCTGGTTTGCCTGATTCCCTTCGTCGCCTCGCTGGCCCCCGCCGAGTCCCCGCCACACGAAACTGTAGAGTGGATCGGCCTGGGTCTCATTTTCCTGGCCATTCTGGGGCGCTGCTGGTGCATGCTGTATCTGGGCGGGCGCAAGGGCGCCGAACTGATCGACCAGGGACCATACTCAATCAGCCGCAACCCGCTCTACTGGTTCTCGATGATGGCTGTGGCAGGCATCGGTGCCCAATCGGGCAGTCTGCTGCTGGGGCCGCTGCTTGCTCTCTTTGTCTATGCGGTCTTCAACAACGTCATCGACGAAGAAGAGCGCCTATTGCGCAAGGTTTTCGGAGCCCAGTTCGACGCCTATTGCGCCAAAGTGCCGCGGTTCGGCCCGCGCCTGGCCAACTGGAGCAGTGCCGACAACGTAACGGTTTCCGTCTCGGGCCTGTGGGGCACACTGCGTGATGCCCTACCGTACTTCCTGGCTGTCCCCGTGTTCGAACTTGTCGAATGGGCCCAGGTTTCGGGCTGGTTACCCGTCCTGATCCGATTGCCGTAGGCACCGCTCGCATTACTCTTGTGCTTCGCGCCGCAGCAATTCCCGTTTGCGCTCTACCCCCCAACGGTAACCCGAAATGCCACCGTCGCGACGCACTACACGGTGGCAAGGGATGGCCACGGCAATGCAATTGGCACCACACGCCTTCGCGACAGCCCGCGCCGCCTTGGGCGCGCCAATGTGGTTTGCCACTTGCGCGTAACTTACCGTGACACCAGGGGGAATCTCGCGCAACGCTTGCCAGACGCGCTCCTGAAACGCGGTTCCCCGCACATCCAGCGGAAGATTAAGCCCTAGTGCCGGCGCTTCAATAAAACCCACGACCTGCGCGACCAATTGCTCGAAGCCGTCATCGCCGCCAAATAGTCGGGCCTTCGGAAACTGGTCCTGAAGGTCATGCACCAGTGCATCGGGATCGTCACCCATCAAAATGGCACAAATTCCGCGCTGGCTTTGTGCAACGAGAATGGCGCCCAGGGAACATTGCCCTACCGCGAAGCGGATCCGCGCATTGCGCCCCCCATTGCGATAATCGCGCGGGGGCATACCAAGCAAGGCCTGCGAAGCTTCATAAAAGCGACTGCTTGAATTGAACCCCGCCTCATAGAGCGCATTGGTGACCGTGCCGGACCCGTTCAGCTCTTCGCGCAGCCTGGAAGCACGGTGTGCGCTCGCATAGGCTTTGGGTGTCAATCCGGTTTCAGCCTTGAACACACGATGAAAGTGGAATGGGCTCATACCCGCCTGCATAGCCAGCGCATCCAGCCCTGGCGGCACATCGGCCATTTCAATCGCCCGGCACGCCTTCGCCACGACAGCCGCATGCCTGGCCGCTGCAGCAGTTTGGTCGCCGAGCATCCGCTGACTCGCCCTGTAACCCGCCGCTTCGGCCGCCGCTCCACTCTCGAAAAACTCAACATTGTCTCGCCTCGGCAAACGGGCCGATGAACTGGGCCGGCAGTAGATGCCGGTAGTCCTCACCGCATAGACAAAGTGGCCATCTGCAGCGGGGTCACGAGCTTGAACGGCCGCCCACCGCTGTTCGTCGTCAGCGAAGCATGGGCGGGTAGCCATCGGTTTGGAAAGTGGGATCGAATTCATGGCGACTCCAGCAAGGTTTAGCGACAAACCAAGCTTATGCAGGAATTCAGCCGCGGAAAATACGTTTCTTGCGGTCGAATTCCGTTGACTCAAAATATTTATACTAGCGCCAAATATTTATACTAGCGCCACCCCACGCCACGCTGCAACGATGTGCAACGGCTGACCATTATTGCCGCACTAGTCGTGCTTTTTGCCTGGCAACTCAAGCTGCTCCGATTCCTGCAGCCTTGCCTTGACGAATTCAATGAACAGCCGCGTTCTGGCCGGCAGAAAGCGCGTCTCAGTAATCGCATGTACTTCAACCGGCGTAAGGTTCCAGTCGGGCAGCACACGCCTCAAGCGACCAGTCGCGACATCGTCCCGCGCCAGCTCGGTGTCCAGTGCCGCAATACCGACACCCTGCTTTGCCAACGCGCGACTCAAGCCCACGCTATTCATCGCAAAGCGGGTTGCCGTCATCACTTCTGCCACCTCTCCACCTCGGTTGAATATCCGCGCCACATCGCCGTGCCGTACGGCCCCTTGCGCAATACACAACACATGCTGCTTCAGGTCAGCAGGATGCTTCAGCGGCGGGGCGCCCTTCAGATACGCTGGCGACGCGTATAAATACCGCGACAGCAAAGCAATCCGGCGCGCAACCAGCATCAACGGGGCAGTAGGCGGCGGACCAATACGGATGGCAAGATCGAACGGTTCACTCTGCAGATCGACACGCCGTGGGGTCAGGTCGAACTCAAACGCAATCAGCGGATAAGCCTTGGCAAAGTCAGCCAGGATGGGCGCCAGATAGTCTGTGGCAAGATCGACAGGCATCGAGACGCGCAGCGTGCCACTTGGACGCTCTGCCACATCCAGCAGTGATTCGTGGGCAATGCGCGCTTCCTCAACGATGCTCTGACACCGCTTGAAATAGACCTCGCCGGCGTCCGTCAGCTCGACCTTGCGTGTTGACCGGTGCAGCAGCCGCAAACCAATAGCCTTTTCCAATTCCGAAATATGGCGCGAAAGCGTTGAATTCGGCATGTCCAGTGCTTCTGCCGCGCGGCGAAAACTCTTCGTACGCGCCACCTCGACAAATAGCCGCATATAGCTCAGCACTTCCATTTCTATTGCTCCACCAGTGGATCACTGTATTCAATTATAGGTATTTATCTATCCAATGGATCAGTTCATTATCTCCCTACACGCTTAACACAGGAATTGACATGAACCCACTCTACGAAAGCACCCACCTTGGCCATTACACGCTACGCAACCGCGTCGTCATGGCACCCATGACGCGATCACGCGCCGACGATGCGTCGGGCGTGCCTTCTCCCCTTGCGGTACAGTACTACACCCAACGCGCGGGTGCCGGCCTGATCATTACCGAGGGCACCTTCCCCGCGCCGATGGGCAAAGGATACGTACGCACGCCAGGCATCCACTCGCCCGCTCAGATCGAAGCATGGAAACGCGTCGTGCAAGCCGTGCATGCCAAGGACGGCCTGATCTTCTTGCAACTGATGCATTGCGGACGCATCTCGCATCCCAGCCTGCTGCCGGGCCACGCAACACCGGTCGCCCCCTCGGCCATTGCTGCGATCGGCAAGGTATTCACCGCTACAGGACCGCAAGATTTCGTTGTGCCCCGCGCCCTGGAGACTGAGGAAATCCCGGGCATCGTCCAGGACTACCAGCACGCCACGCGCCACGCGCTCGAAGCGGGCTTTGACGGCGTCGAACTGCACGCCGCTTCCGGATACCTGCCGGAACAATTCCTGTCTTCAGAGACCAACCATCGCACGGACCGCTACGGTGGATCGCTCGAGAACCGAGTGCGCTTCATCGCGGAGGTGCTGGCGGGCATGATCGCCGAAGCGGGCCGCGACCGCGTCGGCATCAAGATCGCGCCCGAAATGAATTTCAACAGCGCAAGCGACGCCTCTCCCCAGGAAACCTACCAGTATTTGGTGCAGCGGCTCGGATCACTGAAGCCGTCGTATCTGCACCTTGTCAGAACGAGAAGCCCATTCGACTATCGCGCGCTCCTGCGGCCGCTGTTCGACGGTGCACTCCTGCAAGGCGGCGGCTTCGACCGAGACAGCGCTGAATCCCTGATCATCAGCGGCGGGGCAGACGCCGCCGTATTCGGCAGTCTGTATCTGGCCAACCCCGATCTGGTCGAGCGGTTCTCGCGCAACGCCCCGCTCAACACTCCCGAACGCGACACCTTTTACTCAGAGGGTGAGCACGGCTATATCGACTACCCCACCCTGGAGAGTGCGCAATGAAGCACACATTTCACCGCCCAGCGGAAATGGCGCGCCCACAGTCTCGATACTACCCGCCCTAGAGGAGCAATCGGTCATCCCGGGCCTGACCTGCCCCGTAGTCAACAGTCTGTAGTCAACACGCTTCACACCACTTTCGAATCTTTTTTAATTCACTTTGAATCAAGGAAACATCATGAAACTCTCGACCTCTACACTCGCCGTTGCAATAAGCCTGATGGCGCCCGGAACCTTTGTCGTTGCACACGCACAAGGAACAGCGCAGCCCCCACACCCCTCTTCCATTGTCAGCGAGCAAGTAAAAAGCGACCTGGCCGATTGGCAAAAGGCCGGCTTCGACGCGCATAGCCAAGATGTGCTCTCGTATGACGTATTTGGCACCGAGTATCAGCAACGCTATGCAAAATACAAGGAACTCCGGAAACAACACGTCAACCAGGCCGTTCGAAACTGATCAAATCATGCCGACAACCAGCGCCGGCTTCGGCCGGCAGCTAATGACAACGTGTCGTTTTTACGAGCCCTGACGCTTCACCTGCGGATAGCGGTATTCGCCCAACGACAGCACCGTCGCGGACCCAACCAAAAGGGCGACCCCCAATATTGCCAGCCCAACATGGTAGCTTCCCGTCATATCAAATGACAGCGACATGACATAAGGCCCAACCGCATTACCGATCATAAACGACGCGAACAAGTATCCATAAATCTCTCCGAAGCTTTTCAAGCCCAGGTAGCGGGAAAGCAAAAACGCAATCAGGTCAACCTCTGCTCCCAGCCCCAGCCCAATCAACACGACCGCAACAGAGGCATAACCCGAGGTTGTGGTCGCAAATAATATGATCAGGCCAACAAGAGGAATGGCAAAAAGCACAGAGGCAACATACGGCGCAAAGACGCGATCAAGCATGTAACCCGCCAAAAGCCGCCCAGCTATCAAAGCCACTCCGGCAAACGCCATGGACGACGCGGCAATGTCCGCCGAAACACCGCGACCAATAAGCATCGGAACAACGTGCACGAGGGCGCCATTCATGGCAAACACCACGGCAACAAAGGCTATGGCCAATTTCCAGAAAGTCGCCGTACGAAAGGCCTGACGGGCGGTTAACCCCGGAATATCTTCAGCAGACTGCTTGACCGAATGGTGTGACGGTTCTTTGGATGCAAGCAAGACCGCCAGGACACCGACAACGAACGTAAGGATGGCGAGCCCCAGATAAGCGCCCCTCCAGCCAAATTGATCCATCACCGACTGTGCGTATTTCGGTACGAGAGCTACACCTACGCCAACTCCCGACATGGCCACGCCAAGGGCCAGGCCCCGCTTTTCATCAAACCAGGTCGAGACGGCTTTCGCGTACGGTAGTGGCGTCTGACCAGCGGCGCCAATACCCATGATCGCGTAGATAATTATGAAGCTGGTCAACGTCGTCGCAAAAAAGGCTACGGACGCCAGGGCCAGGGAGAACAACGTGATCGACGCCAACGTAACAACGCGAATGCCGTACCGGTCCACCAACCTGCCCGCAATGGGAACAAAAATAGCGGTCACGGTCAATCCGATGGCCAGTGCAAGGGAAGTCGATGACCTGCTCCACCCAAATTCTTTGCCTAGCGGAAGTAAAAACACGCCAAATGTAAATTGCATGATAGGCCCGTTACCCACCAACAAGCCAAATACAGACCCGACTACAACCCACCAACGATTTAGAAATTTCATGCTGTCTCCTCCAGATGGTCATTGCCATCAGTCGTTGTTGCTGCCTCGAATTCTTGTTCTTCAATCTGGCCTGGTGCAAACCTTGAGCTGAGTGGGCCCGAGATCACTCTACTGCGCTCATGAGCGTAGTTGTAGATACAGACGACTGCCGGCAAATACGCTAGGTGGAACTGGAGAAGCCGCCATCAATGACAACGATTTCACCGGTAACAAACCTGTTGGACTGAGCGAGATTCAGTATGGTTTCAGCTACGTCATCGGCGGTAACGCAACGCTTCAATGGCGTGTGCCGAGCACGCCTCTCCATAAGGCTGTCATATTTATCGTTAAGCATGCGTTTCATCCAGTCACCTTCCATCCAGCCAGGCGCAACCGCGTTGACACGAATTTCAGGGCCAAGATGGTAGGCAAGAACCTTCGTGAGGTTCACTACAGCGGCCTTGCTTGTGGCGTAAGCCAAAGGCTGAGGGCCCGGGCGCAAGCCCACAATGCTGGCCGTATTGACCACACAGCCATTGCCTGCAGCCCTAAGCAAAGGTACGGCCGCACGCGTGACCTGGAACATGCCCCGCACGTTGACCGCAAAAACCCTATCCCAGTTTTCTGCCGTGACACCGTCGAAATCGCTCGCGGCAACCGTTGAGGTCGTACCCGCATTGTTGACCAGCACGTCCAAACGCCCAAAGTGCCGCTCAACCTCGGCAACCATTTCGCGTACCGCCGGATCATCGCTGACATCGCACCGAACCAAAATGGCTTCGGCACCCAACTTCCGGGCGGCAGCCAACGTGTCGGCGGCGGCCTCTTTACTTCTGCTGTAGTTGATGGCAACGTCATACCCAGCGGCCGCGAACGCAAGCACTGCTCCACGCCCGATTCCGGTTCCGCCACCAGTAACCAACACCACCGGTTTCGCGTGACCCATGTTGCCTCCTTCGAGTGAAAGAATTTGATATTAATTATTATGAACATGTTCTACTTTAGATCATGGCCATATTCATGGCAAGAAAAAGATGCGATTTTTCAGGCTTTGGACGTACACGTTTTCACTACCCAATTCACGTTGACACAAAAAATTCATAACTATAAACTGAACATGTTCACTATAAAAAACATATAGACCACCCGCGGTCAGCTCAAATTCTTCGCTGACAAATCCACCCTTTTCGGGGAGAAAATCATGCTTGATGGAGTCGTCCCGTTTCCACCTGAATATGCCAAGCGTTATCGTGAAAAGGGCTATTGGGCCGACAAATCGCTGGCGCAGGAATTCAGCGTGGTCTTTAGCCGCTATGCTGACCGCGTGGCATTCATAGACAGCACGCGTTCATACACGTACTCTGACATCGACAAAGCCACAGATCGCCTGGCATCAAACTTGCTCAGTCTTGGCCTCAAACCTCTCGATCGGGTGGTCGTTCAACTTCCCAACGTCATCGAGTTCGTGATCCTGTACTTTGCCCTACAGAAAATCGGTTGTATTCCCATTGCGGCATTACCCAGCCACCGCTACCTCGAGGTCAGCCAATTCGTCGCGTTGTCTGGTGCCGTCGCGTGCGTTTCCCCCGACCGCCAGGGAGACTTCGATTTTCAGGACATGGTGACACGCATCCAAAAGGTCAGTCCTTCCCTCAAGTACGGTATTGTCCTGGGGACACCCCAAAAAGGCTTCCAGTCACTACGCAACCTGATTGATGCCGCGCCCGAAAGCACCGCGCAACCTCTTGATTCCATCCGGATCGACCCTACAGACCCCGCCATATTCCAGCTGTCGGGCGGCACAACGGGAATTCCAAAGCTAATCCCGCGGACGCACAACGATTACGCATACAACTCCAAGGTCGCTGCCAAGGTCTGCGGCATCGAACCTCAGCACGTGCTGCTCATAATCCTGCCCATTGCCCACAATCTTCCATTAGCGTGCCCCGGCATCCAGGGTTTTATGTTTCAGGGAGCCAAGGTCGTCCTGTCGACCAGCGTACGGGCCAAAGAAATCTGCACCGCAGTACAGACTCATGGCGTCACCCACATCAAAGTGGTGCCTGCGTTACTGATACGATTACTTAACGACCCGGTACTAAGCCAATACGATTTATCGTCACTGCAAGTGATCCAAAGCGGCGGACAACGCCTACAACCCGAAGTGCGCGCCCTGTCCAAAAAGCTGATACCAAGCGCCTTCATTCAGGAAAACTTCGGCATGAGCGAAGGAATGTTATTTTTTGTCCGACGTGATGATCCCGACGATGTGCGCATGGAAACCGTCGGCAGCCCAGTCTCCCCGGACGACGAAGTTCGTATCGTGGACGAAGATGGCATTGACGTGCCATTCGGAGAAACCGGCGAAATGTGGTGTCGCGGCCCCTATACCCTGCGCGGCTACTTTGGCGTCCCCGAGTACAACAAAAACGCGTTTTCGCCCGACGGCTTTTACAAGTCGGGGGACCTGATGCGTCAGCATCCTTCTGGGCGTTACATGGTTGAAGGGCGGCGTAAGGACCTCATTAACCGCGGCGGCGAAAAGATCAGTGCCGAAGAAATCGAGAACCTGATTCTTTCACACCCTGCTGTCAAGAACGTAGCCTGTGTGCCAATTCCCGACCCCAATATGGGCGAGCGCATGTGCGCTTGCATCCTGCTCCGAGACAACGCGAAGCTGGACTTCGAGGAGCTGAAGAATTTCCTTATCGATAAGGAAATTGCAAAATACAAACTCCCCGAGCGGCTCGAAATCATGAACGATTTCCCTCTGTCCACGTTCGGCAAAGTATCGAAGAAGAAACTTCGGGAACTAATCACCCGCAAGATGGAAGCCGAGCAAGCAAAAAAATGACTCCGCCGCTACCTGCTAGTCCTTAACGGAAGACCAATATGAGAGTTATCGATCTGCATTGTTACCCCAATACGTCCGAATGGATAGCATGCCAACAACCGTACGTGGATGCGCTGGCCAAATACTGGAACCGCGAATGGAAAGGAAAGGCCGAAAAGGACGTCATTGAGGACTTCACCACGGCAGGCGTAGAGGCAGTATTGGTTGCGCTTGACCTCGAAACCACCGTTGGCACGCCACCATGCTCGAACGAATACGTACATGGCATGTGGAAACGCAGCGGCGGACGTATCATTCAGGCGTGGGGTGCACTCGAACCCCCGAAAGGCGAACTGGCCATCAGAGAGGCGCGCCGGGCAGTACGCGAGTTCGGCATGATGGGTTTTCACTTTCACCCCATCATGCAGCACTTCTCTGTGGACAACCCCCAATACTATCCGCTTTTCGAAGAGATCTCCGAACTGGGCGCTGCCGTCATGATTGACGTTGGAACAACCGGCATGGGTGCCGGCATGCCCGGCGGCATGGGTGCGTTGATCCGCCACGCCCACCCTAGTGCCATCGACAAACTGGCTGCCGACTTTCCAAAATTGAAAATAGTCATGGCTCATCCCGGCTGGCCATGGGTAGACGAAACAACGGCTGTCGCCCTGCATAAGGGCAACGTTTACTGGGAAATGTCGGGCTGGGCGCCTAAATATTTCTGGCCGCAATTGAAGGTGGACATGCGTACGAGGCTGCAGGACAAAATCATGTTCGGCAGCGATTACCCCAGTATGCCGTACGAGCGGCTGCTGCGTGAATGGAACGAGCTGGGCTATAGCGATACCGTCATGGAAAAAATCTTCCACGGCAATGCCGAGCGCATATTAGGCCTATAGCTGGGTAAACGTTGTCACAACGGCGTCAAAGTCGTAGCTAGGGCTAGGACTAGTCAGCGTACCGGATCCAGCCCGTTTATATAAATCCTGAATTGTTTGCGCAACGCAGCCAGACCCGCATCAAGATCGGGATTGTCTTCCGAAATCCACAGCCGCACAGCGCCGGCGTAGACAAAAAACAGGCCCAGGGCAATTACGGACGGGTTCTCCCGGGATCGAACCTGCCCACGTTTTTGGGCGTCGGCAACCAGTTGCCTGACTGTGTCGACAACACGCAACCGGTTCTCGGTGAACTCAACGGAAAGTTTGCCGTGTTGGTAAAAGGTTAATTCACGAAGCAAGATGCGTGACAATGTTGGATTTCCGGCAAAATCTTCGTACAAGAGCGAAAAAAAAGCCACCAACTGGCCAAGGAGCGACTTACGCGGATTCACCGCTTCGATTCCGCGCTGCTGGATCTCGTTGAGATGATCGACATAAATTAAAAATATCAGGTCACGCTTATCGTCTGCATAGTTAAAAAGTGTGCCCAGGCCCACGCGTGCACGCCGGGCAATATCGCGTGTCGTCGCGGCATCATACCCAAGCTCAGTAAAAAGCTCCTTGGCAGCGCTTTTAATACGTTGAAGCTTTTCCAGCTTGTTCTGCTCCCGCAACCCAAGGGGCGGTTTCTCAAACACAACTGTATTCTTTTTCATTAATAACCCATTTTCCCCAAAAGATAAGGCTACCTCCGGCCGGAGAGATTTTTCTAACATTGGACCCACCCAAACTTAACTCCAACACTACGCGCCCGACCATGCGGTGTTATCTTTTATCATAGATAGAGGCGCGTTTATTTCCTCGGGCAGCCGCCAGCCCAATCCATACTAACTTCCAGCAGCCAAAAAATTGTACCTACTTCGGCATGCCTGTATATCTAACTGGCACTAGCATGCCGCAAATCCCTTCTTGCCGCGACCGTTGAAAGCTGATTTAATAAATATTGATGAACCAATCAGGTTCTGTGGCGCACTTTCCTTAAGTGAAATATTTCACTACTTAGCACAGCGAAAAGAAGCACTGCATAAACACGGTAGTCCAGAAGGCAGCGGCAGCGGTCAATGTATACGAATCATAATGAAATATTTCATTAACCGAGACAAAAATGCAGCAAGCCATGGAAGGTCCGGCAACGGGCAAGGCGGCTGGCGGAGACAACAGCGATATAGATAATAGCCTTGCGGCAACCTTAATATCGAACAGAATCGAACCTATGCCCGTTTCCGATCAAAACGCCGCGGAGGCAACCGATGACATCGAAAGTACGCGAAATGACGTTCGACGTAGCCGTCGTTGGAGGTGGTGGCGCGGGTTTATTAGCTGCAGCTGAGGCCGGGCGCACAGGATGCACGGTTTGCGTCGTGGAAAAAGCCCCCACACTCGGTGGGACGACAGCAATGTCGGTAGGCTCCATCATGGCAGCCGGCACACGCTTACAACGACGAGCCGGGGTCTCGGATTCACCAGTTGAGCACGCCCAGGACTTAGCCGCGATCTGCGAGCAACTAGGCCTGCATGACAATGCTGAATTGCGCGACCTCTACACCAATCACGCTGCGGAGGCGGTTGACCTTCTGGAATCGATCGGTGTTGTATTCACTCAGCCAATGCCGCAGCCGCCACACGGGAAGCCGCGATTACATCAGGTCATCCCTGACTCAAGCTCTTATATTTATCATCTCGAACGGTACTGCCGCAAGAATTCCGTCACACTGATCCTCGGCACCCAAGCAGACAGCTTGGTGTACCGGAAAGGACTCGTCTGCGGAGTCAAAGTGCATAACGCTGAGGGGGCAATGGCAATTACGGCACGACGCGCCGTTGTACTAGCTTCTGGCGATGTAGCCGGAGACGCTGAGTTACTCCGCACCTACGTGACAACTGGCCTCGATGGCGTGCAGCCCATCAATCCGGTTTGCGCCGGCGACGGCCATCGAATGGCCATCGCAGTAGGGGCACACATTGTCCCGCGGACCGATTTCAGTGCAGCCGGCCTCACCCACATACGTTTCGTGCCTCCACCCAAGAAAACTCTTGTCCAGCGTATTCCCCCCTACGCCCTATTCGCGCAATTGGCCAAGCTGGCCATTAATCACGTGCGCCCCACGTTGATCAGGCCTTTCATCCTTCAGTTCTTGACCACGGCCCTTGCCCCAGACCGAGGGTTGTTCCAAAACGGCGCCCTGCTCGTGAACCTAAATGGCCAACGTTTTTCCAACGAACTCAGCGGTCCTGGCATTAACGACGTTGGCCAACACGATCGCAAAGTGGCGGAGTCGGAAGGTGAAGATGCGGCTCCGAGCGTGTTGCTGGCACGGCAACCGCAGGGGCGCGGCTACCTTATCTTCGATCATCGCATTGCCACTCTCTTTTCAAATTGGCCTCACTTTATTTCGACGGCGCCTGGCGTGGCATATGCCTATTTAAACGACTACCGCAAAGCAAGACCTGATCTGTTTCACATGGCTCCTACGCTAGAGGCGCTATCGGAGGTTCTACGCATGCCTGCGCATAGCCTGTATCAAACAGTCGGCGACGCGAACGGCCTACACGCGGATTGTCGGCTCGCGCGCCCACCTTTCTACGCGCTCGGTCCCGTCACTGCATGGATTCTGGTGACACCCGTGGGGTTGAAAGTTGATAATTACCTTCGGGTGTTACGTGAGGACGGTTCCCCTATCGCAGGACTGTTTGCGGCCGGAGGTGTGGGGCAAGGGGGATTCACATTAACGGGCCATGGCCATGGGCTGGGTTGGGCTTTCACATCAGGGATGCTTGCTGGCCGCAATGCGGCGCACAGAGACAACACATGATCTACGAACACGCCATACGCCCAATGCTGTTCAACCTTCCCCCCGAAGCGGCTCACTCCGGCACATTGCGTATCGCGGGTGCCTTGGCCCGAGTGGGACTCATAGGCAATACGATTGAGCGCATTTTGAAGCTGGAAGACGAGCGGCTTGCCATCTCCAGTGCGGGACTAAAATTTCCCAACCCCATCGGATTGGGTGCCGGCATGGACAAAAACGCCATCGCACTGGACCTTCTCGGCCAACTCGGCTTCGGATCGCTTGAGGTCGGCTCCATATCGTCGAACCCGTCTGGCGGAAACCGCTCCACCCCACGACTACAGCGCGTGCCACAAGAGCAGTCTTTGCTCGTTAACTACGGCGTACCAAATGACGGTATTAAGGTCATCGCTGAACGACTTCGGCGTTACCATGCTTGCGCTCCCCTCGGCGTGAGTCTGGTCGAGACCAACACGGGAGTCCAAAACACTACCTCCGCAGTTATCGAAGAGCTACAGAAGGCTGCTTTGGTAGCTGCCCCTTTGGCCGACTACCTGACTATCAACCTGCAATGTCCCAATTCGATTTCCGGGCCATTCGCAAAAGCCAGCAATCTGCGAGCGCTACTCCGTGCACTCGCGGACATTGGCGATATGCCCCCAACATTTCTAAAGACGGCTGCTACAACCGACGAACGACTAATTGACGAGCTAACTGGGACTGCGTGCGATTTTCCATTTGTACGTGGCATCGCACTGAGCGTCATAATTCGCCGCCCGTTTGCCACAACGGGCAAACATCACAGCTCGACGACAGGCTCTGTGACGGGAGGGCCGCTACGAACACTCGCCCTCGAAAGTTTACGCGCCTGGTATCGTCGCATCGACCGTCAGCGGCTTATGCTAATAGGCGCTGGCGGTGTCTCTACAGGTGCCCAAGCATACGAATTCATTCAGAACGGCGCGTCCCTTATACAGCTTGTAACAGCACTGGTATACCGAGGCCCAGCGGTAGCTCGCCGCATCAAGTCTGAGCTTTTGGCCGCGATCGAGCGCGACGGCGTAGCAAACATCCAGGAGGCTATTGGTTGCGTTATGGTTTGATAGTCAAGTCCGTCATGTCGCATCACTTGGCAAAGTAGACCCGGCAAACAAAATGTGTGAGACGCATTTATGCCACCCGTTTCTTGAAAGCAAACTATGAAGCTCACGCCGAGTCTGGACGAGACTCATGCAACGCATGCGAACGACGGCTTCGCATCCCTTGCTGTCACCCCATCGTCCACAGACGTAGACAGCATGGTGACACGTGATGGTAACGACATTCCGTGGAACAGGCGCAATGTCTTGCCGATCGGCTGGCGCAGGAAATTTTTCTTGCGGCGCCTATAGAAAGCTGATCTAATAAATACCAGAAAATTAATTGTTTTCTGTTGCGCCAATAAATAAAGTGAAATATTTCACTATTTTCAAAAAAGAAGTCGCCAGCAGAGCAGATGAAGTCTGAAGTCTGAAGTCCGCAGCAATTTTCAACGTACATAAATAAAAATGAAATATTTCACTAAGGAGACAAAATGGAGCACGCCACACAAAGTTCATCAGTGGGTAACGCGACACACGCCAATGACGATGGCGCAGGTGATAGACACGCCATAGCCCTGATATCGGCCAGAATTGAGCGCCTGCCGGTATCCAAGTGGCACGCAAGACTTTTGGCTGCCGTCGCGACAGGACACTTCTTCGATGGGTTCGACGCCGTTGCCATCGCGTTTGTCCTGCCAGTCCTCGTCGTGCAATGGCACTTGTCACCCGGCGAAATCGGTCTGCTTATTTCCGTGGGGTACATCGGCCAACTGATTGGAGCTTTACTGGTAGGCCCCTCGGCAGAGCGATTCGGCAGAATTCCAGCATTCAGATCTGCCCTGGTCATCATTGCCGTATTCAGCTTTGGGTCAGCGTTCGCGTGGGGGCTCACAATATTCCTGGTCTTGCGGTTTTTCCAAGGTATCGGGCTGGGCGGCGAAGTACCAATCGCAGCCACCTATCTGAACGAACTCAGTCCTTCCAAGGCCAGGGGACGCATCGTTCTTGCCCTGGAGTCGGGGTTCTCGCTGGGCACCCTCGTGACGGCTGCCGTCGCGGTATGGGCTATCCCGGCCTACGGGTGGCAGTCAATGTTCGTCATCGGCGCCCTGCCAATCATACTGGCGGCGGTGCTCCCACGCATCGCCCCGGAATCGCCACGATGGCTGGCAGCCAACGGCCAAATCCAAAAAGCAGAGCAAATCGTAGCCACCATGGAAAGTCACTTGCCCAGTGACGTACGAAACGCGCTCCCCCCACTGACGGTTGCTCCGCCACCGAAGCGCAAGCCATCGTCTTTCAAGCAACTGTTCACCGACGGGCTTGCTGCGCGTACGATCGGCGTGTGGATTATTACGTGCTGCACTTCGTTGACTGGCTACGGGCTTCTTGTCTGGATGCCAACGCTGTATCGAACCGAATACCACATGCCGGTCAAGATCGCACTGCGCTACGGAATGATCTCCAACATTGCCGGCTTTATAGCAATACTTGTCGGCATTTTCCTGATCGACTACATTGGCCGCCGCAAGACGTTCATACTCGGCTTTCTCGGCTCGGCCGTGCCGCTGCTTTACCTTACGTACGCAGGCACAACAATCCCCGCGTTTTACGCAATGGTGTGCGCAACGATAAGCATGGTATTCATCAGCCTATTGCTGGCTGGGATTTACGTGTACGCCCCTGAAATATATCCCACGCGACTGCGTGCGACCGGCGCCGGGGCCGCCAGCGCATGGCTCAGGATCGGATCAATCTTCGGCCCCATCGCCGTGGGTGCCATGCTTACCCATTCCACTATCAATTCCGTGTTCCTGCTGTTCGGCGCCGCCGCCGTAGTTGGCGCAATCGCCGTATGGACTCTCGGGCTGGAGACCAAGGGCAAAGCGTTGGACGAAATAGCTTCATAACGCCAGGACAGCGTTGCCGCCGAAGTTTGAATAATTCCTTTCGTAAACAACGTATCCGCACCAAGCCAAAGGTGCGGATGCACCACTTTTCAGAGCGCCATGAGCATTACCAAGCAGATGCATGACTCCGGACGCCAGCTGCGCATAGCTGTCGACATCGGAGGAACCTTTACGGACCTCGCTGCGTTTGACGAATCGGGAAAGCAATTACTTTTCAGCAAGTCACTATCGACCCACGACAGCCTGGTAAAGGGTATCCAGAACGCCATGAGCATGGCGAAAATCCAGTTTGAAAAAGCCGATGTCTTCCTGCACGGGTCCACCATTGTCATCAACACCTTGCTTGAACGCAGCGGCGCCAGGACGGCGCTACTCATAACCGAGGGCTTTCGTGACATATACGAAATCGGTCGAATCAACCGGCCAGATGCGTACAACCTTTATTTTTCGAAGCACGAACCGCTGGTTAATCGATCCATGCGGTTCGAGGTCGAGGAACGGCTTCTGGCCGATGGAACGGTCCACAAGGATTTAAATGAGCAGCAGGTTCGGGATATTGCCAAGGACCTCAGGGCACGCAATGTCGAGGCGGTCGCCATCATTCTGCTTCACTCATACAACAACAACGAACATGAAAGACGGGTAAAGAAGATCATCGAGGAGGAAATCCCCTCCGCCTTTGTCACCACTTCGCATGAACTCTCTCGGGAATACAGGGAATTCGAACGGGCGTCGACAGTCGCCGCAAACGCTTACGTCGGCCCCAGGGTGGGAACGTATCTGCAGGAACTCGAATCGCACCTCGAGCAAAACAAGTTTCGTGGAGACTTCTATGCGGTCCAGTCCACAGGAGGTCTTTTCCCGGTCAGCGATGCCAAGCAACACTGCGTACGGATGCTGGAGTCAGGGCCGGCTGCCGGCGTCATCGGTGCACAGGCAATTTGCAGCCAGCTTGGGCTCACACAGGTAATCGCATTCGACATGGGAGGCACCACCGCAAAGGCTGGCGTCATCAACAATAGCGTTCCACTCACTACCGGAAGCGCACTAATAGGCGGCTATGCAAAGGCGCTGCCTATTCAGATTCCCATGATCGACATATTCGAGGTGGGGACTGGGGGAGGCAGTATCGCCGCGCTGAATGAAGGCGGCGCGCTCAGGGTTGGCCCGCGCAGTGCCGGGTCCGAACCCGGGCCAGCCTGTTACGGCCGCGGCGGCACGCAACCGACCGTCACCGATGCCAATCTGGTATTAGGCCGGATCGATGCCGAGCATTTCCTGGGTGGAACCATGAAGCTTGATGTAAGCGCCGCAGTTGACGCGGTAAGCGATCGATTGGCCAAGCCTCTGAATCTCGATGTCCAGACAGCGGCAAACGGCGTTTTACGGATCGCCGTCACGGCAATGTCCTATGCAGTAAAAGGCGTCACCACAGAACGGGGCCTGGACGCTGGAGCGTTCGCCATGATCGTATACGGCGGCGCAGGCCCCCTGCACGCGTCTGCGATCGCCCGGGAACTTGGCATCCGGCGAGTCATCATTCCGTTTTCACCAGGACATTTTTCCGCTTACGGCATGCTTTTCAGTGATCTGCGCTACGACTACGTCCGGTCCTGCTTCCAATCGTTGTCACTGGCGGTGTTTGATGAAATTGAGCGCCTGTATGGCGAGATGGAAGGAACCGGCCGAGACGCTGTTTCGGCAGCGACAAGTCAGCCAAAATCCATCGAGTTCAAGCGATTTGCGGACATGCGATACGTCGGGCAGGAACATGCCGTAACCGTTGAGCTCCCACAACAACTCTTCGATAATCGTGATGTGGACGCCATTAAACACGCCTTCGATGAGGTTCACCTCCAGCGTTATGGTACCTGCGCCCCCAAAGAGGCTGTCCAAATCGTCAGCGTCAGGACTTCGGTCATTGGGAAGATGCCCAAACCGCCACAGGAAACCAGCCCGACAGCTTCCGGAAATGGCGCCGAGAAAGCGCTGGTGCGCACCAAGGACGTGTTTTTCGAGTATGCCGGATTCGTCGAAACCCCCGTGTATGATCGGGCGCTCCTGAGTTATGGCGATCATATTTCAGGTCCGGCCTTGATCGAGGAGTACGCATCGACCACCGTCGTGCTGCCAACAGATCGCGTCGCAATCGACTCTTTTGGAAACCTTGATATCGAAATTGGAGAGTAGAAATGAGTGCGGAAAAGGATATCGCGGATCCTATCACTGTCGAATTGGTGCGTAACGGGCTTCTGGCCGTGACTGAGGAAATGAAAACAAACCTCATGCGCACGGCCTACAACATGATCATTTATGAAGCGCTGGATTTCACCGTTGGGTTGTTCACTGCAAGCGGAGAAACCGTTTCCATCGGGCTTGGGCTGCCGATGTTCATCCGCGGAATGTCAGAAACCGTCAAAGCCAAGATTCGGCACTACGGAATAGAGAACATCCACCCCGGCGACATCATCGTCACCAACGACGCCTATGTCACAGGCAGCCATCTTAATCACGTAACGTTCACACTGCCCGTTTTCTACGACGGAGAAATTGTCGCATTTACGTGCTGCATGGCTCACTGGCTGGATATCGGCGGCACGTTGGGCCAGGTGACGACCGACATTTATTCTGAAGGCCTGCAGATTCCCATCATCAAGTATCGAAACGCCGGAGTGATCAACCAGGACCTGCTGGACATCATTGCCATCAACGTGCGGCTGCCCGAACTTGCAATGGGCGACCTGCGCGCGCAGATCACTGCCGTCACAACAGGCGAGCGACGCTTCCTGGAACTTCTGGACCGATATGGAAAGGGTAAAGTGCTGGCGTCCATTGCGACGATCATGGATCATACCGATGCCGCCGCACGATCCAACGCCAGCAAAATACCCGATGGCGTCTATAAAGCGGAATCCTTCATGGACGACGATGGCGTCAATGAAGGCGTGCCTATTCCCATACGAGTACAAGTCATCGTGAAGGCAGGTCACGTCACCATTGATCTCACCGACGTCAGCCGCCAGGTCAGCGGCTTCTACAACTCGGGGGTAACCACGGGAATCGCATGTGCGCAAGTCGCATACAAGTGTCTGACGACCCCGGAATGGTATCCGGTCAATGATGGAAGCTTTCGCTCCCTGGATGTAGTCATACCGGAAGGAAGCGTCATCAGCGCAACGCGCCCCGCACCGATGCGGTGGTGGATGACCTTCCCCATGACAGTGATCGACACAATCTTCAAAGCACTCGCGCCCGCGCTACCCGATCACGTCATCGCCGGACACCATGCCGACCTGGTTGTGGCCACACTGCATGGCTTCTCGCCAAAAGACGGACGCTTTTTCATTGCCAGCATCGGACCTCTCGGCGGGGGATGGGGCGCCAAGTCAACCGAAGATGGCGTCTCGGTAACCGTCTGCATCAACGATGGAGACACCCACAACAGCCCTGTAGAGCAAATTGAAGCGAAGTATCCTTTGCTGATCGAGCGATACGAGCTCCGTCAAGACAGCGGCGGCCCCGGGCAATATCGTGGGGGCCTCGGTGCCGATCTGGTTGTTCAGGCACTTACTCCCTTCTCGTTCGACACCACAATCGAACGCGCGCACTGTAAGCCATGGGGGTTGAACGGTGGCATGGACGGGGACGGCAACGCCGTCAGCGTCCGCACCAACGGGGTATGGGAGGAAAAGCCGCCCAACGCAAAATTTACCCATCGACGGCTGAAAAAGGGCGATGCGTTCATACTACGTTCAGGCGGTGGTGGCGGTTACGGTGATCCGCGATTGCGCCCTGCGGAAAAAGTTGCGCACGATGTGGCAGAGGGCTATATAAGTCCTGAATCGGCAAGACGGGACTACGGTGCAACGCTCGACACATCTCCGGCGCTCGAAAAAGCCTAGTCGGCAAACAGTGCAGCCTGTCAGTCACGCGAAGGCAGCCTGACGACGTGGCAATTCAACAAAGCACAACCAGAAGAGGAAAAGAATCATGTCATACAAGCTATTGAGCTATTACGAAGGAAGCGACATCATTGCCGGCATCATGGTGAACGAGCGTATTTACAAGTTGTCCGATGCTTTGGCAGACGCCTCTTTGCATTCGATGATTCAGGTCCTGGAGCAATGGAAGACCGTACGCCCCAAACTCATTGCTTTCGCAGAGAAAGCCCCAAGCGGCGGCCTCCCTCTTGCACAGGTGAAACTCGCCGCGCCCGTTCCGCGCCCACCCACAATCTATTGCGCCGGAGCAAACTATACGGACCATGTCGCGAATATGGCCCGGGCACTAAATCAGAAAATGGAGCCGGACCCACATGAGAACGGTCTGAATCCCTGGCACTTCATCAAGTCGTCGGCCAGCGTCGTGGGAACGGGCACCAGCGTCATAGCCACGTCAAAAAAGCTGGACTGGGAGGCCGAACTTGCACTCGTCGTAGGTGCTCGCGCACGCGGCCTGACACTGAACAACGCGTTGGATTGCATTGCTGCCGTCACCAATGCCAACGATTTTTCCGCGCGCGACTACCTGCAGCGCGAACAGCTGGACTTCCGTTCGCCCTTTAAATACGACTGGATTGGACAGAAAAGTTTTGACGGGTCGTGTCCACTGGGGCCGTGGCTGACTCCACTGGATGACATTGACGACATTCAATCACTTCCCATCCAATTGTGGATCAACGGTGAGCTGAAACAGAACTCCAATACCCAAAACATGATCTTCACCGCGGCCGAACAGCTTGTACAACTATCAAGCCGGTTGACGCTATACCCCGGTGATGTCATATTAACGGGTACCCCTGCTGGCACCGGGGCCGAAAGCGGGAACTATCTAAAGCCGAATGACGTCGTCACAATAAAAATTGGAGAGCTGGGCGAGCTCGTCAATAAGATTGAGTAACCGGAATTCAGCGGCGCTGGGCTGGCAATCGAATCACCTTGAACAACCATCACGCCCATGATCAATTTAGCAGCCGCGCGCGGACGCCCCAGGCGCAAAAGTAACCAGCCCGTCGGAATACAAACCGTCGAGACAGCTCTGGATGTGCTCAGCATCATCACACAGGAGGGATTTCCTATTGGACTAAGCGAGCTATCACGCAAAAGCGGACTTATTCCAAGCAAACTGCACCGCTATCTCGTTACGCTTGTACGCTACGGCATCGTAAAACAATCCATTGCCAACGGTATGTACGATCTGGGCCCGACCGCATTGCGTATCGGATTGGCGGCATTAAGTCGCCACGACTTCATCAGTAGCGCCCAGGATATAGTCGGTGCACTCGCGGCAAATACCGAAAGTACCGTCGCCTTATACGTATGGACCGAGTTGGGGCCGACCTTGGTTCGCATGGAGATGAGGTCTCCACCACTGACGACCCTTCGTGTCGGCACAGCGCTACCCTTGGTCGGGTCGGCGACAGGTCGGGTATTTCTTGCGCACTTGCCAATGTCGGAAACAGCTCGACTGCTGCGAAAAGAACGCGCCGCGGCCAAAACTGACGGCATTGCATTTCCTACTCTTCGGGAAATCAACAGCACGCTGGACGCGATCAGAGACAGCGAAATCTACTGGACCCGCGACGCAATTATCCAGAACACGGTCGGCGTAATTCCGATCCTCAGGAGAAAGCAGGATCCTCTTTGCGTCATTATTGCCATCTTGCCCAGCGGGCACGCGGGCCCCAGCCAAAGGGAACGCGTCGGCGAGCAGCTGCTGGCCGCTCGAGACATCCTGCAGAAGGAGTGCGGCTTCGACATTGAAGAAAGCGCACGGTCCTTACGAACCACCGATTCCAAGACTCGTGAGGTTCAAAGCCAGCTGGACAAGGCCGTCTCGAATATAAAACGCGGGAAGGGGAAATAAATGATATGACGCAACAATCAGGACATCGCCGCCCCGAAGACACCGACCAAGCCATAATCACATTATGGAATGGCATAGGCAGGAGCACACGCCATGGAATGTCGTGCGCGTGCTGTTCAGGAGGGATGTTCTCGCCGAACGCACAGCAGCTGGAAGCAGACTTGTTGGATTACTTGGCAGAAAAATACAAAAGCGAAGGCATCACGTCGCTGCACAATGCTGTGAGTGAACGTGCGGACAATCCAACGGGTGGACTGATCCCCTGGCTACGTGCAATGAGCACGAGCGACACCATACCTGCTCCGTTACTGGACCGGCTAAAAAGCGACCTTGTCGATCTCCTGGAAAAATATAATTCAACTCAGGCTCCACGCTAGTCCTGAGAAGTCCGTCAGGACAAGATAACGGACGGCATCAAGTCATCATCTTTCTTGACTTTTGCCAGGCACAGGAACATTCTAATTTCTCCTAAAAATGCCGGCGCCTTTTCCCGAGCCCGTCGAGCCATGGTATTACAGCAACGCTGTCGAAGCATGGGCGGCGATGTCCAAAGCGTCTTACTGCAGGCTGAACAATTTCGGTGGGGCGGCAAGCCAACCAAAGGATCAAGTCAGGATCGGGTTCATCACGACGCTTAGCCGCATGAATTGACAGGAGCTACCGGAGATTGACTGCATGACGAAAAACGAGGACACGCAAGTACTGGTGGTCGGCGCCGGGCCCGTCGGGCTTACGCTGGCGATGGATCTGGCCCAACGTGGCATTCGGGTATTGATTGCCGAAACGCGCCATCGCGGCGAGCCTCCCGAGGTCAAGTGCAATCACGTCGCGGCACGATCGATGGAAATCTTCCGAAGGCTGGGGGTTGCGGCCAAACTGCGCAACAGCGGTCTGCCCGCCGATTATCCAAACGACGTCGCGTACCGCACCACCGTAACCGGCATGGAATTATCACGAATTCCAATTCCGGCGCGGCGTGATCGTTATACCGCGACAGGTGGCCCGGACACGTGGTGGCCAACCCCGGAGCCGCCACATCGCATCAACCAGATCTTCCTTGAGCCCGTTCTGTTCGCCCATGCCGAAGCAACCACGAACGTTCGGATTCTGAACAGGCTGCGCATCGACAGCGCCGGGCAGGACAACAACGGGGCCTGGGCCACGGGCGTCAATCTTGACGATGGGAGCTCCACCCGGATCCATTGCAATTACCTCGTGGGGTGCGATGGCGGCCGCTCCATAGTGCGCAAAGCGATTGGCGCGCAATTTCACGGCACGGATGTGGTGGGCCGCGTCCAGTCGACTTACTTCCGGGCACCCGAACTGCTGGGGCTGCTGAAACACCCGCCCGCATGGGGTACGTTCGCCCTCAATCCGCGCCGCTGTGGCAACGTCTACGCCATCGATGGGCGCGAAACGTGGCTCTTGCACAATTACCTCGCCGCCGATGAGACGGATTTCGACTCCATCGACCGTGACTGGGCCATTCGTGAAATTCTGGGTGTCGACTCAACCTTCAAATACGAGATCATCTCCCGGGAAGACTGGATTGGCCGACGACTTGTGGCAGACCGTTTCCGCGACCGGCGCCTCTTCATTTGTGGAGACTCCGCCCACTTGTGGATTCCCATGGCCGGATACGGAATGAATGCAGGCATAGCCGACGCGGCAAACCTCTCGTGGCTGATGGCGGCGCAGCTACAGGGCTGGGCAGGCGATGCCGTGCTGGACGCCTACGAAGCGGAACGACTGCCGATAACCGAACAGGTTTCGAAATTCGCCATGAATCACGCCATCGCCCTGCAGCGTCAGCGCGAAGCCGTGCCCGCCCGCATCGAAGAGCCCGGGCCGGAAGGCGATGCCATACGCAAGGCCACCGGCAAGGTGCTTTACGACCTGAACGTTCAGCAGTATTGCTGTGGTGGCCTGAACTTCGGATATTTTTACGACAAATCGCCGCTCATCGCGTATGACGGAGAGCCCCCACCCGCTTACACCATGGCTGACTTCACGCCGTCAACCGTGCCGGGGTGCCGCACACCTCACGTCTGGCTGGCTGCGGGAAAGTCGCTCTATGACGCACTTTCTCCAGGCTACACACTATTGCGAACCGACCCTACCCTGGACGTGTCTGCACTTACCTCCGCGGCGGCAACACGCAACGTGCCTCTCGCGGTACTGGATCTTACGGCGCAGCAAGCTGGCCCGGTCTACGACCACAAACTGGTGCTTTCCCGACCCGATCAACACGTGGCCTGGCGTGGCAACCGTATCCCAAACGACGCGCTGGGGTTAATCGACCTGGTGCGCGGCGCAGTAAAGCAACCCAGTTCCACCACCAACCTGAAGGAGAAGCCTTTATGAAAAAACTTACGATGGCTGCGGCGTGCGCCGCGTTGTGCCTGTCCACCGTCAGCGTCAGCGCATTGGCCAAAGGAGGCGAAGAAATTCCCGGCGTACGTGGGATCGACCACATCGGATTCACGGTGCCCGACATCAACAAGGCTGTGAGCTTTTTCCACGACGTGATGGGTTGCGTCGAGGTCATGCGCTTTGGCCCATTCAGCGATCCCAAGGGCAACTTCATGACGGAACTTGTCAACGTCAACCCGCGCGCCGTCATCAAGCAAATCGCCATGATGCGTTGCGGTCGGGGGGCAAACATCGAACTGTTCGACTACACCTCACCCGATCAGAACAAAGTCATGCCCAAAAACAGCGATTACGGCGGTTACCACATCGCGTTCTACGTCAAGGACATCAAAGCCGCCGTAGACAAGGCCAGATCCCTTGGGCTGAAGGTAGGCACAGGCCCCTTCACGCTCAAGGAAGGTCCGGCTGCGGGCGAGTCTGTGACCTATGTGCAAACGCCTTGGGGCATGCAACTGGAGCTGATCAGCTACCCCAAAGGCATGGCCTACGAGAAAAAGGGTAAGCCACGCCTGTGGGCGCCGGGACGTTAACACCACCACCCAGCCAATCCACCTTTCCCGGCACAGAAGCGCTCTGAACAATAGCGTAAGGGTCGCCAGCCGTTGCGAGGCCAGCGCCGAATCTTCGGATCTCGGCGCTTCTTTTCGGCCACCCGCGCCGCCGGGGTGGATAAGCAAAGCAACGTAAAGCGCGAGGCCGCCGTCCCAATACACCATAAACTGCAGTCATCAATTGCAGCTCGCACTCGCAACATACGGTGTATAAGTCATGCTTTCATGCCTTAACAAGCGGCGACTCGTCGTTCATGACCTGCGCCATGAAGGTCCAGATAAAATGGCATGGGCACCAACACGGCGAAAGGACCAATGGACACAAGACTCGTCTACAACAAACTAAAGCGCTGGCACACAAGGTTGCCGCTGCATTGGCTCCTGGCCGCGCTGGTTGCCGTCAACGGCGTTGCCCTGCTTCTCCCGGGCCTGGAAGCGGCCTACGCGCTGCACCCATGGTCCTGGACGAACTGGATGAACACGGGCGTCACGTGGACGTTTCTTGATCCATCCAACCTATTGGCGGTATCCCGCCTGATGATCGGTGCCGCGCTGGCCATCATGGCCCTCGGCCTGATCTTCCGCGCACGTATTGCATGGGGTGCGGCGTTGCTGCTGCTGGCCTGCAGCGGGCTCTACTATTTGCTTCGTTCGAATATCCACACGGGATTGCTGGTTTACACTATTGTCATCGTCGCACTGCTACTACTTTATTGGCGGCGATTCGACCGATCCAGCCTCGCCGCCGGCAGCCTGTTCGCCATACTGGGCGCCACATCGTTATTGATTTATGCAGTGCTGGGTACGCTGTACCTTGGGAACGAATTCCATCCTCATATAACAGACGTCGCCACGGCATTCTATTTTTCCATCGTTTCCATGTCGACGGTGGGGTACGGAGACATCACACCACAAACAATACCAGCCCGGTTGTTTACCGCCTCCATCATCATTCTGGGAATCACCGTCTTCGCCACTTCCATCAGCGTCATCGCAGGGCCGATCATCGGCGGAAAGATCCAGCGCCTGGTTAAAGGCAAGTTGACCAAACCCATGAGAAAAAATCACATCATCATTGCAGGCGTCACCCCCCTGGCCCAGAACGTATACCAGACATTGCACGAACGCGGCCACAATATCACTGTCATCGTCCCGCCGGCCACCAGCCATAATTATCCTGAAGACGCCGACATCATCGTGGGCGACGCGACAGATGCCGAAATACTGAAGGAAGCGGGCGCAGACCAGGCGCTGTACCTGCTTGCACTGCGCAGCGACGACTCGGAAAATGCCTTCATTATTCTGGCCTCCAGGGAAGTTTGTAGCGCGCGCACCCGCACCGTGGCCCTGGCCAATACGGCAACGCATCTAAGGAAGATCAGACAGGTGAACCCCGACATCGTCTTCTCGCTGCAATCCCTGGGCGCGGAAATTCTTGCTCGTATGGTAACGGGACAAAGTATTGACAACAATCTGGTCACCAGCATGCTGTTTCCCACGAAGCCCGAGGAGACACCTCAGCCCTGACCAGACCGGGCAATAGAAACTGGCAGCAGCTTCAGTCGGCGAAGCACGCCGGCCCTGCAACTGGGCGCTATTGAATGCATCCGAAATCAAGCAAGTGTTGTTACACTGGTTTCTTCATTACACAGAACGGAGATATCGGCTTGAACACGGCAAAGTTACGCATCGGTCTGGTTCTTTTCCCCGGGCTGACCCAACTGGACCTTACCGGGCCGGCCGAGGTGCTGGGCCGCATACCCGGTGTAGACCTGCACCTTCTATGGAAGGATCTGAACCCGGTCGCATCGGACCGCGGGCTGCGTTTGCTCCCCACCACAACGTTTGCCGATTGCCCCAGCCTGGACGTGATCTGCGTACCGGGAGGCCCCGGCCAGCTGAACCTGATGGACGATGACACTGTTCTGGATTTCCTTCGGCGTGTGGCGCCAAGCTGCAGGCTGGTAACGTCCGTCTGCACCGGTTCGCTCGTTCTTGCCGCGGCAGGCCTATTGCGTGGCTATCGCGCCACGTGCCACTGGACGTGCATCGATCAGCTATCGTTATTCGGTGCCCTGCCAGTCAGCGAACGGGTCGTGCACGATCGCAACCGGCTTACCGGTGCGGGTGTCACGTCGGGCATCGACTTTGCCCTGACGCTGGTCGCAGATCTGTTGGGAGAAGACGTTGCGAAGGAGATCCAGCTAAAGCTGGAGTACGACCCCCAGCCCCCATACAATGCAGGTTCGCCCAAAAACGCACCGTCCACTATCGTCAGCTCCGTCCGCAACGAACTGGCAGAATTTCTTACGACGAGGCGCGCGGCGGCCGTGAAGGCCGCAAAGCGGCTTGAAGCATCGGCTTCCGACAGCTAGCGGCGTTAGGCTGAAGTCACAGGGATAATCAACCGCCCTGAGCCGCCGCGGCCAAACTTACAGGAATCTTCAAATACCTGACACCGTTGGACTCTGCAACTGGCAGACACCCGGCGCGGATGTTTACCTGGATCGACGGCAGCAGCAATTCCGGTGAGGCCAGCGTTGAGTCACGCTTCTCGCGCAGCGCGACGAACTCGTCTTCCTCCATGCCGTCATGGACATGGACGTTGTGTGTGCGCTGTTCAGCCACCGTCGTTTCCCAGGCGTAAGTGTCGCGCCCCGACGCCTTATAATCGTGGCACACAAACACGCGCGTCTGCAGGGGCAAGTCCAGCAGCCTGCGGATCGAGTGATACAGCGTGCGCGCATTGCCTCCCGGGAAATCCGCACGCGCGGTGCCGTAGTCCGGCATGAATAATGTATCGCCAACGAAAACTGAGTCACCAATACGATACGACACACAGGCGGGCGTGTGGCCTGGCGTATAGAGCACCTCGATCGTCGTGTTGCCCAGCCTGATGGTTTCGCCATCGCACAGCAACTGATCAAATTCACTGCCGTCACCCGAGACATCGTCAAGGTTGAAGACTGGCCTGAAAATAAGCTGCACCTCCCGGATGTGCTCACCGATGGCAACCCGTGCACCGGTATGCTTGCGCAGGTACGGTGCGGCGCTTAGATGGTCGGCGTGTGCGTGAGTTTCGAGTATCAGGACAATGGCCAAACCCGCGTCGCGCGCATACGCAAGCACCCTGTCGGCCGAAGACGCCGAAGCCTTGCCGCTACGGTGTTCATAGTCCAGGACGGGATCGATCACGACTGCCTGCCCGGTGGCAGAATCGGAAACGACGTACGTCACCGTATTGGTCGCTTCGTCGAAGAACGCCTTGATGTGAGTCAGTGGATCCATGCAATTCCCCGTCTTCTTGTCTGTATGGGTGGTCTGTCTACACAACCGCGCAAACGGCCCGGCTACCGTAACGGGTAATCGAAAGGCCGCCTCTTCGGGCCGGCCTCGTTCCAAGTACCGCTACCCTCAAAGTCAGGAATGCGCCTTCGCCGCGGCACGCGGCTGATAAATGCCAGGAGTCGAGCGGAACGGAATCGCCAGGCGATTCCAGCCATTGATGGCGATGATGACAAAAGAAAGGTCCACGAGCTCTTTCTCGCTGAAGTGCTCGCGCGCTTCGGCATACAACTCGTCGGACACTTCTTTCTGGCTGACAAGGGTCAACGCCTCAGTCCAGGCCAGTGCGGCGCGTTCACGATCGGTATAAAACGGCGTCTCGCGCCAGGCATTCAATGCATACAGACGCTGCTCGGTTTCGCCCGCCGCACGCGCGTCCTTACTGTGCATGTCAAGGCAATAGGCACATCCGTTAATCTGTGAAGCCCGCATCTTCACGAGTTCCATCAGAGAGTGTTCAAGCCCCGAGTTGTCCACATAAGCCTGCAAACCATAAATGGCTTTGAAACCGTCCGGTGAAACCTTTGAATAATCGAGTCGTTGGGTCATTAAGATTCTCCTTGCAAACGAACGCGAACATACCCTTTGCGTGCAGGCAAAGCCAGTCACCGAGTGGCAATACTGGCAGCGATGTTTGCAGTTGGCAAGGCCATTGGCAGGGCGCCACGCTCACGTGTAGATTGTACTGCACCCGGGAGTGCATGACGGCGGTTGTACCGGCCTCACCGCCAATATTTCGCAATGCAGTACGATACGAAGATCGGTCTGAACACTTTCATTCCCGAACACTGTATTCACATGCCAAAACAGCCGGTTTCCAGGGGTTTAATCTTTGCGACCATTTCCCTGGCGTTGTTAATGATGTCCATCGACTCGACGATAGTCGCGACAGCCCTGCATGCGATGCAGCATGACCTGAACACTTCCATCAATTGGGTCGGCTGGACCCTCACCGCCTATTCGCTCGGATTCGTGCTGATGCTGCCCGTCAGCGGCAAACTTACCGAACGGTATGGCATGCGCCGCGTGTTTCTGGCCTCGGTTCTGATTTTCACGCTGGCCTCGCTGTGTTGCGGGATCGCCAACAACATTTACGTGCTTATTGTATTGCGCGCGCTGCAAGCAGCGGGCGGTGCAGGCTTCACGCCATCGGCCACCGGGATCGTCGTGAATTATTTCGGATCTGCACGCGATCGCGCAGTCAGCCTGTTTGGCAGCATATTCCCCGTTGGTGCCATGATAGGACCCATTTTCGGCGGAGTGTTCGTAACGTACTGGAATTGGCGAGGCGTATTCCTGGTCAACGTGCCCATCGGACTGGCCGTCCTTGTCATGGCATTCCGGTATATTCCGCACGACAAACCCCGTGCGGGCACGCGCAAGCCAGGCATGGACGCCGTGGGCATGCTGCTGCTGGGAACGGGTTTGCTGACTGGCATGTTGATGGCCACTGCCCTTGGCGACGCGCATCAGCCAACATCGTCTCCTATAGTGGTGGGGCTGTTTGTCGTTGCCGTGGCGAGCCTATGGGGGTTTGTACGCCACATTTCCCGTACGGCCCGACCGTTCATCGCACCACTCCTGGTGCATGGCCCGGGCTTTGGCGTGGTCAATCTGATCAACACATTATTCGGAGGCGTCACCCAGGGTGTCATCGCATTGGTGCCGCTCTACGCGACCAACCGCTATGGCTTCGATGCGCTGGCATCGGGCACGCTGCTGACCGCACAAGGCATAGCGGCACTGCTGCTGTCGCTGGTGGCGGCGGTGGCCCTACGGCGCACAGGGTATCGACTTCCTATCTATGGCGGAAGCATTCTCATCATCATCGGAACTCTTCTGCTCGCCTCGGGAGCGCTAGCGGGAATTTCGCCCTATGTGTGGCTGGCGTGCGCCGCGTTTCTGGTCGGCGCCGGTAGTGGAGTCATCAATCCTGCCTGCCGTAACGCCGGTCTGCAGCTCGCCGCGGAGAAGTCCGCGACCATCGCCGCGCTGCGTTCCGCCTCACTGCAAATCGGGTCGATTCTCACGATTTCGATCGCCACGGCCGTTCTTGCCGGCACCCAAAACCCCGGCGGCGTGCAAGCGTGGTTCTACGTGGCAACTGCAGCGGTGATCCTGTGCGCCATGCCACTGGTTGCCCGCGTGCCGGAACACCATGGTTCGTGGTAAGCGGCATAGTTTGCCGCCACCGCCCGGCGGGCCCACATGGCGGCGCCCAACCAATGCCTCTTGGAGGCTACACGTACGGGCCCGCACGGCCGAAACCATCCCTCAAATGGTAAGCTAATTATTTGCTCCTGCCCCATTACCATGACGGAACCTGCCGACGCCCATCTGATTGAAACCCTGGTGGAAAGCCAGACGCTATTCAATGGCGATTTCTTGAAAGCGCGCCGCGATACCGTGCGACTGCCCGATGGAAACGAATCCAGCCGCGAATACATCGTGCACCCAGGTGCCGTTGTGATCATCCCACTTCTGGATGACAACCACGTATTGCTGGAGCGTCAATTCCGCCACCCGGTCAACCGCGTGATGACGGAATTTCCGGCAGGGAAGCTAAACCCTGGAGAAGATCCACTGGCGTGCGCGAAGCGCGAACTGCTGGAAGAGACCGGGTTCACCGCAGGCCAGTGGGCGCGGGCTGGTGCCATGCACCTGGCCATCGCCTATTCCACCGAGATCATCCACATTTTCTTCGCACGCGATCTGATTCCCGGAAAGCAGAAACTCGACAGTGACGAGTTTTTGGAAGCGCGCGCCGCAACAGTGGAAGAGTTGATGCAATCTTGCCGCACAGGAGCCATTACGGATGCCAAGACCCTGACCTGCACGTTGTGGCTGCAAAATATGCGTACTGGCGCGTGGCCCATGAAATGGCTGACAACAAAGGACAACAATGGTTGAAAGCGATAAAGAAGACCGACTTTACCTGGACGACCTGACCGTTGGCCAGCGATTTGCAAGCACCGAATTCGAACTAACCAGAGAACGCCTGCACGAATTCGCGACGGTATACGATCCACAACCGTTCCATCTTGACGATAACGCCGCGAAGCAAACGTTATTCGGCGGGCTCGCATGTAGCGGCTGGCAGACCGCATCCATTACCATGCGGCTTATCGTGCAAAGCGTGCCATTCGCCGGCGGCATCATCGGCGCCGGTGGTGAAGTATCCTGGCCACAACCAACACGGCCTGGAGACCGGCTTAACGTAACCAGCGAAGTCGTCGAGATCATCCCGTCACGCTCAAAGCCGCATCGCGGTGTAGTCAAACTGCGCAGCGAAACGCACAACCAACGCAACGAACTCGTACAGGTTCTGAACGCCACACTGATTGTTCCACGACGAATTGACGCAAAGGGCAAATCGAGCGTAGCGTAGAAAAGCAGCCAGTCAACCATCCGTGCACTTCTTTTTTTGTGAACAAATTGCTTAGCATCAGCGCCGCCACCATCGACGGGGCATTACCACTACGTTCGACACGTGAGAAAATCGGTGATCAACGGAATATTTTAAGCTGGTTTTTCCGAAGCAGCCGATACGCAGTTGGGGTGGTATTGGTGTTGCGTATAAAAAATTTCGTGAAATGTGCTGGGTCATTGAAGCCTAGAGCGTAGCAGATCTCGGCAACCGTTTTGTCCGTGTAGAGAAGGCTTCGTTTCGCTTCGAGTGCAATACGCCGCTGCAAGATTTCTCCCGGAGCAAGTCCCGTTATTGCGTGGCATATGCGTCGTAATGTCCGCTCATTCGTTGCCAGAGCGTTAACGTAGTTCTCTATGTGCCAACGATCATTGAAGTGAACCTCAACAAGGGCTTCGAAGTCACGAAACACCGCGTGTTGTTTGGTAAGTATAGATGGTGTGTCCTCAGTTGGAAGATGCAACAGCCGTACTATCTCGACGAATAACAGCATGACGTAGCCGTACATTGCTGCCCGACGCTGTGGATTATTTCGTAGGTATTCAGCGGAGAGATATCCAAACAGATTAGAAACCTGATTTGTATTTTCAATAAATGCTTCTCGTGGAATCAGACGCGCCAATCCCAGCGTGGAGTCGGCCATCCCCTCAAAGTGCGACGATATTTCTTTGACGTAATTCTGACTTAGTGTCAAGGACACACCTTTCGCTCCCGTTTGCAGTTGGAACGCGTGAATAACGGGAGAAGGTACAGAAATTAGCACTGGAGATTGCAAGGTCAATCTTTCTTCGTCAAGTATTGCTCCGACCGAGCCCTGTTCTATCCAGACTAGCTGATGCAGATCGCTGTGGCGGTGTGGCTCAACGTTTCCTTTGCGTTGCTGGCGGGACTCATCAATCGTTTCTATAAACAGATAGTCGAGTTCCGCGGCAGAGTACGTCTGCCCATAGAGAGCATAGGTTGGTATTCGATTCTTCATGTATAAAGCGTGGCTACAAGACTGTTGATCCTACCTAGGGGGCATTGCGTAATACACCACTCCGAAAATGTACACCAGAGGACAGCAGGAAGAGTCAGCGCTATTTATCACGACTGAAACCTCTTGTATTCAATAGGGGCTGCATAGCTGACTCGTTCCTAAGAATTACTTTTGAACGAGCATGTAAATACGCAATGGGCGACACGTTGCCCCGGGGGGGGATTCAACTTCAACTCCTAGCCCTTGCTGGTCTAGTATAGGACGACAGCGGACGGTTATGGTACTGCTCGTACTGAATACTGCGACACTAGCCCGCCGGCAATAGACTGGCGTTTACGGTGCCTCTAGTCTTTCTGTCTGAACGAATGAATGAAAAAGTGCGTTTTAAAAGCAATATTCCGCTAACCAATTAAATCCACTCAAAGATTGGCCACTCAGTGATTGTGGTACGCCATTATCGCCATTGAGCCTGTCAGGAATGTACAAATATAAGCCCGATATATCCATGTTACGGACATCGCTAATAGGGGAAACTTGACTTGATAGATAAGAGGGGTCAAATTTTAATTCATCTTCGGCCTTTGCACTAAGGATGTTTGCGTTGCAGATGGTCATATGGTGGGAAACACAGGAGGCACGGGCATCATGGATGAGTTACAGAGCACTCAGGACTCTGCACCGATTGTTGATTTGGCTGGCATTTGCGAAATCGCTGATGGAGTGTGGATTATTCCTGATAGTCATCGTATTCCCCTAGTTCCAAATATTGGTATTGTCGAAGGTAAACGGTCTGTATTAGTGATAGATACTGGTATGGGCCCCAAAAATGCGGAAATGGTTCTTAATGCGGCCACCAAAATTGCCAATGGCCGCCAGCTTCTCCTAACTATTACTCATTTTCATCCTGAACACGGCTTCGGCCATCAGGCGTTCGCCGGCAAAGCAACCATTTTCTACAATCGCAAGCAGCGGGACGAACTTCGCGCGAAAGGTCCCGGCTATCTCGCCATGTTCCGAGGCTTTGGCGAGAACGTCGCAAAGTGCCTGGTCGGCGTCGAGTTCGTTGATCCGGACTTGGTCTACGACGGCAGCGCGACAATCGAGCTCGGCGGCCGTGAAGTTGAACTCATCGAGATGGGCCCGGCCCACTCGCTGGGCGATCAGGTCGTTTGGTTGCCTAAAGAGCGAATCGTGTTCGTTGGAGACCTGGTCGAGACCCGCGTATTCCCAATTGTTCCGTATTTTCCGCCGGACGACGCCGACGTCAATGGCAACAAATGGATCAAAGTCCTGCGACGTATCATGGCACTCAAACCCAAAACGGTCATCACAGGGCACGGCGAGATCGGAGGGCCCGAACTGGTCGAAATCGCCGAGCGCTACCTGACAGAAATGGGACAGCAGGTTGAACGTCTCAAGAATTCCGGCGTATCCGAAGACGATATCGTTGCGCAGCTCGGACCCATGATCCGAAACAAGCATCCTGACTGGCGAGAGCCAAACTGGGTGGAATCCGGTATCCGCTGCTTCTACTCAACCGGGTACAACGCTGGCGCCACGGAAACGACCCAATGAGCCTGTTCGAGTTGCGTGGCATACACCGAAGTTTCGGGGGCATCCACGCACTACGCGGTGCGTCATTCAAAATCGGGCAACCCGGCAGTATCCACGCGTTACTCGGATCGAATGGTTGCGGCAAGTCCACGCTATTGCGCATCGCAACGGGACAACTGCGGGCCGACGCAGGTGAAATCTACCTCGACGGCAAGCCCGTAAACTTTGCTGAACCGCGCGATGCGCTTCGCAACGGTATCGCCACCGTCACCCAGGAAACCACACTGGTTCCGGATCTTACTGTCGCGGAAAATATCCTGATGGGAAAACTTCCGCGACGTCGCTTCGGCCCCATCGACTGGCCAGGCGCGTACCGGGCCGCGCGCAAGCTGCTTGACGCGCTTGGGCTCGAACTGCCGGAAAACGTGACGGTGCGGCAGCTGCGTCCAGACCAACAGCAAATGGTAGAGATTGCCAGAGCCTTTTCGATGCAAGCTCGTATTCTTGTCCTCGATGAAGCAACCAGTGCGCTTACCGACGACGAAGTACAAGCCGTTTTCCGCGTTATCCGAAACGCCAGCCAACGCGGCACCATGGCCACAATACTTGTGTCGCATCGAATGGATGAGATCTACAACCTGGCCAACGAAGTGACCGTTCTGCGAGACGGGAAAACTGTTTCAACACGACTCATTGCCGACGCCGACCGCAACACGCTTATCACCGACATGATAGGTGAGTCGGTAGCATCTACTCCGAAACTCCCAAGACACAGCGTGCCAGACGCATCAGGGGCACCATCACGCTTGCAGATCAACGGCTTATTCACAGCAGGAAGTGTCGAAAACGTTTCCCTATCTGTTGCTGCGGGTGAAGTGGTCGGAATAACAGGTCTTACGCGCTCTGGAGCCAATGAACTGCTCGAAGCGGTATACGGCTCGCGTACCGTCGAGCGTGGCCGGATCTTGGTGGATGGTCGGGATATCACGCGCTCCGATATCGACACGGCCATCCGCGCCGGGATCGGGTTTGTCCCCGCTGATCGGAAACGACAGGGTGTGCTGCTGAACATGAGTGTCAGGCACAACATGTTGATTCCAAGCACTGCACATCACCTCCGCGCCCGGTTACCTCGCCGACGACCGGAGCTTGCCCTGGTGCACCGCATTGCCGAATCCGTGTCCATGCGCATGGATGGCGCTGACAGCCCGGTAACGACACTATCGGGCGGCAATCAGCAGAAGGTCGTGATCGGCAAGTGGTTGGCGAAGCCGCTAAAGTTGTTACTGCTTGCCGAACCGTCACGAGGGGTGGACGTCAAAGCCAAGGCACAAGTGCACGATATACTGCGCCGCATAGCGTCCGACGGCACTGCCGTGCTTTTTGCCTCGACCGAACTCGACGAAGTGCTTGCGCTGGCCGATCGGGTCGTGGTGATGTTCCAGGGCAGGATTGTCGGCGATCTACCGTGGCACGAGGCGACCGAGCATAAGGTTACTTCAATGATGTCGGGCGTAACGGAATGAGCGAGACAATGGCGATAGCAAATAAAAACCCAACCAGGCTGACACAGTTCGTTCACAACACCGAACGATACGCTGCGGTCGTGATCATCGACGTTATCCTCTTTATCGTTTTCTCGACCACCTTATCGGGTTTTCTTTCTGTCGCCAACATCAGCAACCTGCTCACCGGCAGTGCGGTACTTTGGGTTGTCTCGCTCGGTATGACACTTGTCGTAATTTCCGCAGGGATCGATCTTACCGTCGCTTCGCAGATGGGCCTGTCGGGCTATATGCTCGGAACACTGCTCCTAGGAGGAATGAACAGTTGGCTGGCAATCATCGTCATGCTCATTTTTTCGGCGGTATGCGGGGCAGTTGTGAATGGCTTTCTCATCGGTAAGGCGGGTTTGAATTTCTTTGTGGTGACATTGGGGTCCATGACAGCATTCACTGGCATCGTGAATATATGGTCGGGGACGCAAACGCTGGCCGTCAATGACCCTGTCGTATCCGCCATCGGATACGGACAGTTCGTCGGCATACCAATCACCATTTGGGTCATGATTGCAACGTTCTTTATCGCACTCTACATACAACGCTGGACCTATTACGGCCGAGATGTCTATGCAGTGGGAGGCAGCATTGAAGCAGCCCGACTATCGGGTATACGCACTTCCCGAACGCTGGTCGGCGTCTACACCATTAGCGCCGTATGCGCCGGCATCGCCGCACTGATCGAGCTCGGCCAGCTTGGCGCGGCCAGCCCGCGGGTTACCCTGGTTTTGCCGCTACAGGCGGCCGCGGCGGTATTGCTGGGTGGAACCGCATTTACGGGTGGCGTAGGTGGAGTCATTGGCACAGCTGCCGGAGTCCTGTTCATCGGGGTTCTCCAGAATGGCCTGGGGTTGGCTGGGGTCTCTAGTTACTGGCAGCAAGTGGTGACCGGCATTATCCTCGTTCTTGCCGTAGGGCTTGAGCCGACACGGCGAAAAATAGGTGACATCCGTCACCGCCGGCGTCTTTCAATCTACGACCCTGATAGTAGCAGCACCTGATTCTGTTTGACTCCAGAGGACCCAGGCCAATTCTCAATCAGCCATAAACAATAAGGAGTGATGACAATGTTCCGCAACAACAATCCAGAAGTGAAATTCCGCAGTACATGTGGCGCACTAGTCTTTGGTGCAGCCGCTGCGTTGATGATCGGTAGCCCGGGCCTTGCGTTGTCAGCACCGTCCACCGGCTCGGGTTCGTCAGCGGCTGAAGTGCCCGTGACGATGAGCGATTACAAGGGTGCTGAGTCAACGCTCCCGAAAACGTATGCGGCGCCCAAGGCCGGAGCACTGAAGTCATTCACCATTGGCTTCATGAACCCCGTTGGAGGCAATCAAAACCTTCAAGCTGTACAAGATGGAGCAAAGGTCGAAACTGAGCGGCTTGGAGGAAAGTTCATCGTCAAGAACGACAACGGTGATGTAAACCAGCAGCTCAGAAATTTCAATCAGATGCTCGTCCAGGGTGTCAACGCCATTCTGCTCTATCCACTTGATCCTAAATCATTGGGACCAGTTATCGCCCAGGCCAAGAAAAAAGGTGTTGTTGTCATTGGATACGACGTCACGAACACCGCCAACGACCCCCTTCCAGACGGCTACGTGAGCCAAGTCATGCAAGGTCGTGACTGGCAGGCGTGGGCAATGTCCAAAGCCATGGCGGCCGCAAAACCCGGTGGCCAGATCGCCCTGATTGGTTTCGCCGTCCCGGTGCCGGGCATCGAATACCTGATGCAGCGGGTCAAATATTGGTCCGAGAAAATGGGACTGAAAGTAGTCGGTCGGCAGGACAATCAAGAGGATGCTGCAGCCGGTGGCAAGACGGCGGCTACGGCCCTGCTTGGTGCACATCCCAAACTTGACGGCATCATTGCATACAACGATCCCTCTGCAGCAGGTGCGGCGGCAGCAGCAAGAACCTCAGGACGCACCATTGCCATCGTTGGCATGAATGGAGATAACTACGGGATCCATGGCGTGGAACAAGGGACGATCACAGCAACCTTCCAGAACGATGCCGTCGGACAGGGCGTGCAAGGCGTCGTCGGTGCATACGACGCACTCTCGGGCCTCCAAATACCCAAAACGATTGTGCGCCCGCCACTAAGCGCCATGACCAAATCAAACGTCAAAACGGTTACTACGTGGGATCAACAACTGTCGGCGTTAAACGCAAAATAGTTCTATTTAAAGGAGCGGCAATATTGCCGCTCCGTCTTCTATGTACGCTTTGCGTACTAACTTGCACCGACGTCGCTTCAATGTCATTTTTCTGCGAAAGATTGCGATCATCGATCAAACGATGGGGCTAACACCCCATCGACCAGGCTGTACTTTGAGCTTGCTCGCCGAACCTATTCCTCTAGGTTCACCAAAATTTTCCCGGCCACCTTCCCTTCTTCAAGCATTCTGTGCGCGTCACTGATTCGCGATAGCGGGACGGTTTCGCCAATCAGTGGCGACAGGCTTCCATTGTTCAGGAAGGACACCGCCGCCCGGGCTCCTGACATTGTTCCCAGGCTGTAACCCATCATCGTGAGCTGCTTGATGATCATGACGACCGCGTCGGTCTTCAGCGTCTGACCCGTCGTCAGCCCGGCATTCACGATTCGCGCGCCGGCACTTGCCAGCAACATGGAACGCTCCCACGTTGCGGCGCCAGTATGCTCGAACACAACACTTGCGCCCACCCCATGGGTGGCCTCCATAACTTCAGCAACGACGTCGTCGCGGTAGTGATCCAGCACAAGCCCCGAGGTCCTCTTGCGCAAGATATCCAGCTTGTGCGGCTGGCCAGCCGTGGTGATGATTTTTGCGTTGACCAGTTTCGCTATGTCTACCGCCGCGCTGCCCACGCCGCCAGTCCCCGCCCAAATAAATACAGTATCTTCAGGCGTAAGCTTAGCCCTGTTAATCAACATTTCCCATGCTGTAATGTAGATATTGGCAAAGCACGCTGCCGCATCGGCGCTGACCGATTCATTGATTCGTATTGCCTGGCTCTCACGGACGACCGCAAACTGAGCGTAAGAGCCGTTGGCGATGTCCACGTTCATACAAAATTGCGGGCGTTGGCCGCGACAGGCATGACAATGTCCGCACGCAAATTGCGGGTTGGCGATAATACGGTCACCCACAGAAAACTGCGTGACATCTTTGCCAACTTCGACAATTTCGCCGGAAAAATCAACCCCCAGGACTGCCGGCAATTCGACTTGAAACGTCTCGTCGGGAAGACCCTTCCGGATCCAGACATCACGGTGGTTGGCCGACGTACGGGTCTGGCGAATCAAGACGTCGGACGGGCCCGGAGTGGGTTCCGGGACGTCGTCCTCAACCTGAAATACCTCGGGGCCACCATGTTTGTAGATTCTTGCTGCGCGCATTACGATTACTCTCCTTCCTGTTTTCCTGGCCCCGAGGAAGCCATGTGAAATGGTTACGATGGAAGCCGAACTGTTGCTTCGATCTCGATCAATAGCCCCGGAACCGCCAGGCCCGTTACGCCGATAATCGTCTGCGCTGGATGTTCTTTGCTTCCCTGAATCTCCTCAATGGCTGCCGTGATGACTCCGAACTCGGTGGGGTGCAGGGTATAGATCGTGCGGCGGACGACGTCACTCCATGTGGCGTTCACCGCCTTCAGCGCAATGCCGAGGTTACGCATGGCAGCCTTGGTCTGCGCGCCAAGGTCATCACCGCCGATTACAGAGAAATCCGGCGCCAACGCAACTTGGCCAGCCAAGTACGCCATGGTGCCTGACTCGACAACCGTAATATGGCTGAAACCCGGTGCCGGATGCAGTTCGGGGGGGTTAATTAATTTTCGTGACATGAGAGGCTCCTCGATAACATGGTGAATAACTGAAATCCGGGTGCGACAAACAACCTATTCCGATAGGCTGGGAAACTACCTACTGAATACCGCTGAAAAAATAGCAAAATGCCCGGTTTGAAATTGCTGAGAAAACACGGCCAGACACATTGCACATGATTTACTGACGGCTGCCATCCCGATCACTTTCCTGCGTCAGATAACTGGCGGCGTATATGTTGCCCACCATATCCGGCCCGCGGGGAAATTCCGCCGCGATAACCCCGTCGCGCACAACAAGCACGCGGTCCGAACACTCGGCAACCTCGTCAATATCGGATGAAACATAGAGTACGGCGGTGCCTTCGTCGGCCACCTTGCGTATCAGCGAGGCAAGATCTCGCCGCGTCATTTCGTCCACCCCTTCAGTGGGCTCGTGCAATAGCAACACTTTCGGGCGATCTTCGATAATGCGCGCCAACAATACCTTCTGCTGGTTCCCGCCACTTAACGTGGCAATCGGCACTTCCGGGTGGGCCGCAACAATCTGGAACGCGCGGCAGATCGTGTGGGCCCAGGTAAGCTCGCGCCGTTTGGAAAGCAGACGCGCCCACGTATGACGGGAGCGCGCCAGCGGTGAAAGATTTTCGCGAACGCTGGCCTGAAGCAATATGCCCTGTGACAGTCGTTCGGCCGGGACCAGGCCAACCCCACGACGGCGACTCTCGTGGGTACCTTGACGCTGTATCGGCTTGCCAGCCACCACCACCTTGGCGCTGCCGCGGTTGGCAACACCTGCAATCAGGTACGGCACTTCCTCGAACCCTGCACCAGGCGCCCCGGTCAGCCCAACAATCTCGCCCGCTGCAATCGCAATCTCGTTCCCACACGAAAATCGGTCACCCGTCATATGAGACACAGTGATTGCCACTTCACGCTGCGAGTCGTGATCCAGCCGCTGAGCAACATCCTGAGAGCGAGAGGCCGTCACTCGACGGCCGCTGGCCAATTCCAGCAATTGCTCTTCGGTAGTATCTGCAACGTTCACAACGCCTGCAACCCGGCCATTCATCAACACCGTGGCGCGGTTGGCCGCCTGCAGCACTTCCATCATGTGGTGCGTCACAATCAGCACACCGCCGCCCTGCCTGGCCACGAGGCTAGCGGTCGAAAGCACCTTGTCGGCATCGCGCCCGCGCAGTCGTGCGGTGGCCTCATCCAGAATGAGCAAATCGAGGGTCCCACGCGGCGCCGCATTTTTGAGGGCTCGCGCAATGGCCACGATAGTCTGGTTCGCCGGTGACAAATCACGCACCATCATTGAACTTGAAAACCCTGCCGCCAGCGACTCGAGTATGGGCTCTATGATCCGGCGCTCTGCTGCCCAATTGATCCTGCCAAAACGCGAGGATTGATACTTGGCCATGCAGCAGTTTTCAAGCACGGTTGCGTCATGGCACAGCCCAAGATCCTGATGCACCACACCAAGCTGGGCTGGCCTGCCGTCCCGACCCGTGATGGAAACAGACCCCGCATCGGGGCTGATCACACCACTTATGATCTTGACTATGGTCGACTTCCCCGACCCATTATGGCCGAGCAACGCGTGAACCTCGCCTCGCAGGACGTCAAGAGAGACGCCCTGCAAGGCGATAGTGTGTCCAAACCGTTTTCCCACCTGCCGCAATTCAAGGACAGCAGCGCGGACAGCCGACGGTGCAGACACACTTTCCATTACATGAGGCCCCAAAGTTTCAGGAACCCATCCCTGTAGTCTTCGCCAAAGAACGCCTTCGACAGCGCCGTTGACGACGAGGTATCAACACCCTGCAAATCTTTTGTCCCTATATACCGTACCGGGGCGATCGGATCTGCCGGCTCCATTTTGAGCATGCCACGCATGCACTGATCAACCGCCGCCCAACCAATCCACTGGTCATCTTCAGCGACATTTACTGCGTAGATATCACCCTTCTTCACCAGCGCCTGTGCCGCGGGCGTGCCGTTGAACGATGCGATATGCACTCTTCCTGTGGCACCAGCCTGCTGGATGCCCGCTGCGGCGAAAAGCCCCATATCGCTGTAGATAGGCAACAGATAGTTGACCTGGGGCTGGCTGCGAACGAGCGTGGTGGTGAGACCCGTGATTGCCGTTGTCCATTGCGCCAATGGTGTATCGGTAACCTGCACAATCGAGCAGCCCGGGCATTTTGCCAGCGAGTCTTTCATCCCTTTCACGATCGTGGACGCTGCCGAGACTTCAGACGTATTCATGATTACGACGTGAGCCTTGCCTTTGGTGTTGACGATAGCTGCCGCAGCCACCAGGGAGCCGGCAAGATGCGCATCAGGAGCGACGTTGCCGAACGTATTGGGATCCGAGCCCTGACCAGGCACGCCAACAACCGGTGGCGAATTGATCACCTCAACCGTGGGAATGCCCTTATCCTTGGCCGCCTTTATCTGATTGGCAATGATCTTGACGACGTCCCCGTCGTTCACGATCGCATCAGCGCCATTGTTGATGGCGTCCTGAAAGCCCTGCTGCATCTTGACGGGCGAGCTGCTCGCGTCAAATATTGTTGTCTTCAACCCAGCCTTCTCGGCCGCCTCCTGGATGGCGGTGGCCACATCCCGTATGGCGCCGATACGTCCATCGACCATCTGAATGGAGATTGTCTTGCCCTTTAATTTCTTAGCATCCAGAGGCGGGCCAGGCGGGGTGAACTTTGGCTTAACCGAATGTTGCGCAATCAGCTGCTGCATCTGCGCAACGCCGTCATCGGGTGCGGCACTTGCCGTACCAACACCCAGTATTCCCACCGACAAAAATATAGCTGCCGCCGTGCTCACGACTGTCTTTCTTTTTTTAAGCATTATCACGATTTCACTCCTTTATTTAAAGCCACACGTCTATTCATTCTGCAAGAATGCAGTGTGATCAGTGGCGGGAACTTCGCGCGAAGATCTCGGCAAAGGCAACAGCGAGGATAAGCACCGCACCTTCAAAGACATTCACCACCCAGCTCTGCAGGCCGAGAAACTGCAGCCCCGTTGTGCCTACAGCAAGAAAATAGACTGCCCAGATAGTCCCCCAAACATTGAATCGCCCCGGCGTAAAGGCCGTTGATCCAAGAAACACCGCCGCATACGCCGGTAAAAGGAAGGCATCGGCGATCGTCGGAGATGCGGCAGCGGTCTGGCCGCTAAGGACAATCCCCGCCAATGCGGACAACACTGACGCAAGAATTAGGGAAACCGTCCGTATCCGGTCGGTGCGAATGCCCGCCAACATTGCCGCCTTGCGTGCATTGCCGGTGAAAAACATGCTGCGCCCTACCGGCATGAAGCTGAGTGCGACATAAAAGCACAAGCCTATGACGATCATGTAGATGAACGATAGCTGCACGCCTTCAATCTGCGTCTGAAAGACAGTGGTGAAGCCATTCGGAAGGCCGCCAAGCGTCATGGAACCGAACACCCCCACTGCAATCCCCGTCACCAGGGTGCCCATGCCCAGAGTAACGATGAACGAATTGATTCCCAACCATACGATGAATAGCGCGTTGACCAGACCCACCACCACCGCAAACAGCACCGCAATAACGCAGGCCAGAACGGGGTCTATATTGGCGTTGGTCGTAAAGAAGGCAACCGCACTTGCCGACATCCCCATGACCGACGCCACAGACAGATCAAACTCGCCCACAAGCAGTACGATCGTGACGCCAATCGCCAAAATCACCAGCGCCGACTGGGTACTGAGAATCGTCGCCAAGTTGCCGAGAGTGAAAAACGTCGTCGGCCGCATGATCGAGAAAATGGCAATGAAAATGACAAGGGCAATTAGCAACGCATAGCGCTGCATTGAAGGCGCGAAACGCGCCGGCTGGCGCTCGGATGACGCCATGACTGTGGTGTTGGATGTATCAGTACCCACCGCTACCTCGTTCCTTTGGGTTCATGCCGCATGACGCGGGCAATATTCTTTTTATTCAGCTACAACTAATATTCCAGGGTAATCTTTCCAATGATTTTCCCCGCTTCCATCAGTTCGTGAGCCTGTACGATTTCCTCCAGCGGCAACGCCCTTCCGATCAAGGGCTTGAAGTAGCCCGAATTCAGATGGCGCACGCTGTCGGCCAGATCTTTCATTGTTCCCAGCCTTGAGCCCAATATCCTGATTTGCTTCACGAAGGCGTAGGTGATGTCCATGGTAACCTCATCGCCGCTAGTTGCACCAGCGGTCACAATCGTACCGCCGACCGCACACATTTCAAGCGTCCTTTGCCAGCTTGACTTGCCCACGTGCTCGAACACAATGGATGCGCCCTTGCCGTCGGTGAAATCCATGATCTGCTTCACCATATCGGGTTTGTAATGATCCAGGATCAGATCAGGGTGGTAGCCCTTGAGCATGTCGCGCTTCGCTTCAGTCCCCGCGCTTGTGACAACCCTTGCTCCGGCCAACTTCGCAATCTCGATTGCCGCACTGCCCAGCCCGCTGGTTCCGGCCCAGACAAAAACGGTATCAGCGGGCCCAACGTTCGCTTTTCCAACAAGCATCTGCCAAGCGGTGATGTAGCTGTTGGGAAAGGCCGCCGCGTGCGTGATGGGAACATCATCGTTAATGTTAACGGCATTATTGGCGGAAATCACTGCATATTCGGCATAGCTGCCGTTATAAACCGTGAAATAGGGGCAATATTGAAACTCGCCGCGCCTGCAATGATCACACTTCCCACAGGGAATATAAGGGTTGGCAATAATACGGTTGCCCGGCTTGAACATGGGGTCGACATCTGCTCCGATCTCTTCAATCACACCACAGACATCCACCCCCAATACAGTGGGCAAATCAACGTGGTAGGCGGGATGAGGATGCCCCTTGCGTATCCAGACATCGCGATGATTGACCGACGTGGACAGCATTTTTATCAGTAGCTCGCCCCTGCCTGGCCTGGGAACGGGAATATCTTCCAAGTGCAGGACGCTCGGGTCTCCGTGTTTACGTATGAGGGCAGCTCGCATTCAAAACCTCCAGCAGATACAGTATTCCACGCGTGAAGCGCATCATTGAGCATAGGCCACATTCGTAGCCAGCAACCATCTTGCGCGGAAATTCCTGCACAGTACGGACGTACCCTGCACTCTCGTGATGAATGACATAATCCCGACACTCGCCTTCTAAGTAGAAACCCTTGGCCAATAGACGGGCGACGCGTATTAGCATATATACCGATGCATCAATCTGATGCACCGCAACGAGACACGATTTTGAGATGGTCAGGATGTACACCGATACCACACGCACGCGTCGCGCAAAGAGCTATCACGACAATTTCATCTCTAGCGATCTGGACGAAACCCAACGATATATCGGCCAGGCGCTCAAGCCGCACGCCCTGACGTTGCTGGACCGCAGGCAATCCCTGAACGTGAAGGTAGGCCGGACCGATTTCGGCCGCATGTCGTTCATGTATATCGACCATGGGGCAGATGTTCACGTTTACCCCGGCAAGCTCGAAACCATTTTTCTCTTCCAGGTCCCGATCCACACCACGGCCATCAACAAACAAGAGGTGCGCGTGGGCAATTCGGTCGTCCAGGTCTCGCCGGGCATCGCGTACGTGGTATCCCCCACGCTCGACCTGGAACTCAGGATGTCGAAGTATTCCGATAATGCCGTACTGTCCATCGAACGAACTCGACTCGAAGGGTTCCTGGAACAGACCCTGCAGCGGCGCCTGGACAAACCGTTGGAATTCACTCCCAGGGTTGACCTTACCCAATGCGGCAGCCAGGAACTGGTAAGCCTGATGTCGCATATGACAAGGCAGCTCAATCTGCCTTCATCCAGCCTGCGACACGTCATGATCCAGAGCCAGGCCGAATCGCTGTTGATGAGCACCATGCTCATCAACCTGGAGCACAACTACCGTGCCGAGCTAATCAGCGAAGCAGCCACACCAAAGCCTCACTACATCAGGAAAGCGCAAGCGTATATACTGGAAAATGCGCAAGATGCATTGACACCAGAAGACATTGCAAGAGCGGCGTGCGTAAGCCTGCGGTCACTATATGCCGGCTTCCAGACCTACCTGCATTGCTCGCCGATGACGTTTGTAAAGAACATCAAACTGGACAAAATCAACGACGAGCTCATGCTGGGCGAAGCAGCGACTACCTCCGTCTCAGAGGTCGTGTCGAAATACGGGATTTCCAGCCTGGGAAATTTCTCCGCCAACTACCGCCGGCGGTTTGGCGAGTTGCCGCGGGAAACGCTGCGTCGCAAGCGCATTTAAGGCCTTTTGTCGCATCCAGGCCGTAAGACCATTGCCGCATACTCACAGGCCCTCTACGAGCCTGGTAAGACACCGGTCCGACAGAGACGAGCAGTCGCTTCGATTTCGATAAGCAAGCCGGGTATCGCAAGCTGCGTCACCCCGACAATGGTTTCTGCAGGGTGCTGCTTGTTACCCTGTATTTCTTCAACGGCTGCAGTGATGACTTCATACTCGGTTGGGTGGAGTGTATATATCGTGCGACGGACAACATCACTGAAGTCTGCGCCAACGGATTTCAATGCCGTTCCGAGATTGCGCATTGCCGCTTTGGTCTGCGCTGCCAGGTCGGAGCCGCCAATAACAGAAAAGTCCGTTCCAAGCGCTACCTGGCCAGCGACGAACACGGCGGGACCAGGCTCTGCAATAACGACATGATGGAAGCCAGGCGTCGGATGCAACCCTGGCGGGTTCACTCGGTTTAACGTAGCCGCCTGCTTGCCAGTTGACTCAGGAAGGCACACTGTCACCTCGATTTCAACCAACAATCCAGGAAGGGCCAACCCGGTCACTCCGACTATCGATTGTGCAGGATGCACCTTATTATCTTGCACGTCCTCGATTGCTGCCGTTATCACTTCCTGCTCGATCGGTTTGAGCGTGTAAATCGTACGACGTACGACGTCCTGCCAAGAGGCGCCAATGAAACGAAGGACTGTTTCCACACTTCGCATCGCGGTTCGCGTCTGCTCTGCAAGATCGTCTCCCCCGATGATTTCGAAATTAGAGGATAAAGCCACCTGTCCGGCAATATACGCCATGCGTCCCGAGTGTCCGACTGCAATATGGCTAAAACCACGAGCCGGAGGCGAACTTGAGGGATCCATCAGTTTGACTGGCATCTTGTCCTCAGATCAATTAAATAAAACAGCCAGCTCGCCATTTCGGATTTTCAAACGAGCTTACGTTGTACAGTTTTGCCTATCCAAATAGCCAATTCACCGTAACACGGTCCTATTTTCAGGCCGAAATCTATAGGTTGGTGGACGTAACGAATCTAGCCGCTGTGCTAATCATTTCGTTGATATCCACGCTCTTTAATACTTCAGTCAATACGTGTGACCTTATACCCATCAATTCGGCTGGCCACACTGTGGCACTCGAACCGTATGCACGCGCCATTATCTGTGTCATTTCTATCATCGGCCGAATGCGTTTCTCCCATTTACTCAAACCATCGTCGATAGACTCACTATTATTAAGCTGTATCGCCATTTCCAAAGCGCTTGTCATACTGCTAGCTGCGCCCTGACCTAAATTCGGTGTCATCGCATGTGCAGCGTCTCCCAGCAGAACTACCTTGCCCGCCACCCAGCGCTTTACATAGACATAATAAAAAGTTTTATTAACGTGTATATCGTTGCCCGGTATGCGTTCAAAAACGTGTCTTAAAAACGGGAATGACGAAGTCCACGACTCAATGGAAAAAGATTTGGCCAACGCCACTTCATCGTCTGTCACTGCAGACAGATAAACGTAGAGTAACGAGTCCGAAGATGTGGCTGTCCCAACTCGTCTCGTGCCATTCCAATATTCTGTCGCTATGCCGGGCGAGTCTTGCTCGTTTCTGGGTATCAATATTCTTATTGATCCGTCAGCTACTGTTTCCATCCTGTGGTCGTTGCTGATCGAATCCCTTATTACGGAATTAATTCCATCAGCGCCGACGATCAAATCGCCACTGCGCTGCTGTCCGTCCACGAACGTGACAGTACCATTCGGATCGGCTCCCTTCGCTTCCATATTAGTATGTATTTGCACACCGAGTTTTAGCGCTGCGTCACTAAGCGTCGTGTGCAGCTGTACTCTTGGCAATACGCAGAATCTCAACTGGTCGGAAAAAGGAATCCTGTGGATGAGCTTATGATCATTATCCAATAGCTCCATCGACGACAAAAACTGAACTCCGCGGGTCGCCCGTTTATATAAACCCAACTGCTCAAGAACTTTAAGCCCATTTTCCCAAGTATGAAGACCTGTTCCCGTTTCTCTAAGCGCCGCCGATTTCTCAAATACTGACACTTCCCACCCATAACGCCGTAGCGCGACTGCTAGCGTAAGCCCCGCTAGTCCGGCGCCAACGATTAGCGCTTGCTTATTCACGATTCTTTACCTCCTAAGCCTTGCTCGCGATTCATGATCCAAGCAAAGAAAACCCATGGGCCCTGCACCTTCATTGCCATAGGCAATTCTTCACGTCTGGAGTTGGCTCTAGCGCTATAGAACCAAACTCATTTGACGTTCCACAGTTTCATAAAACCGTCTTTATATTCAGTACCGAAAAGGGCTGCCGAAATGGAAGATGCTGAGGATGTATCCACGCCTTGCAGATCGCGTTTTTCTACATATCTTATTGGCGCGATTGGGTTCGCTGGTTTCATCTTCAGCATGCCGCGCATGGCTTGATCGACAACGGCCCAACCTTCCCAATCGAGATCCTCAGTAACGTTAGCTTTATAAGCACCACCGTTCTTGATTAAAGATTGCGAAGCAGGCACGCCGCTGAATGATGCGATACTTACCTTGTGAGCAGCCGTGGTCTGCTGAACACCGGCAGCGGCAAAAATTCCCATATCGCTATAGATCGGAAGCAGATAATTGACCTCGGGATGGCTGCGCACGATTGTAGTGGTAAGGCCGGTAATTGCTGTAGTCCATTCACTCAAAGGGGTGTCAGTGACACGGACTATTGAGCAAGTGGTACACCTGCTCATGGCTGTCTTCATGCCATCGACCAACACCGATGACGCCGTCACTTCAGACGTGTTCATTATGACCACATTTGCGTGGCCGTCTGTGTTGACGATAGCGGACGCGGCCATCAGTCCACCTGCCAGACGGGTGTCGGGCGATACGTTTCCGAAAGTGTTCGGATCAGACCCTTGCCCGGCGACGCCAGCAATTGGAGGTGAGTTTGTAACCTCTACCGTCGGTATGCCTTTCTCTTTCGCCTCTTTAATTTGACCTGCGATAATTTCGACCACGTTACCAATATTTACGATGGCGTCAGCTTTGTTGAGAATCGCTTCCTTGAATCCTTGTTGCATTCGCACAGGCGAACTCTTGGAATCAAAAACGACAGTCTTGAGCCCCACCAGGGATGCTGCCTCCTTAATCGCATCAGCCACGTCGTTGATCGCCCCTATGCGCGCATCGACTAACACGAGCATGATCGTCTTGCCTTTTAATTTTGAGGCATCCAGTGGTGGCCCTGGTGGACTGAACTTGGGCTTGACCGAATATTTGGCAAGCAGTTGACGCATTTGTTGCACAACGTCTGACGTCGAAGCGATTTGAGAACCGTTTGCGGGCGTGGAGGCGGCACTCGCGCCGCTAGCAGCAAATATGCCCGCCAACAAAAAAGACATGCCGGCGGCTATTCTAATAGCGGCCTTCCATTTTTTAAAAGGCATTGCGACTCCCCCTGGATCAACGCTGGTGACAAGCTCACACTGAGCTCGCATTTACAATCGAAAAGCGAGTAACCCAGCTTACACGAGCCAAACTGTTGTGGACGTCGTGCCATGAAATGTCTGCATGTGGCTAACGATGTTTGCATTTCTTTGACAAATAAGGCTCCGCCATCTTGCCTTATAGGTGGAACCCCTCGGTTTGCAGGGCGGTTACGTGTGTTAGGATGAAAGGCGCCTCGCCAACTTAGCGCGACATAATGGACTCGATTCTGACGTAATCAAGATGTACAAAAATGTCAAACGCTTACGTCGCGCAAAGAGCTATCAGCACAGCTTCATCTCGAGCGATGTAGACGAAACCAAGAAATATATAGGTCAAGCACTGAAGCCGCACGTGCTGACGCTACTTGACCCTCGACAATCCCTGGATGTCACCGTCGGCAGAACCGAGTTCGGTCGTATGACATTCATGTATATCTACCATGGTGCGGACGTTCGCGTTTACCCAGGTAAAGTTGAAACTCTTTTCTTGTTCCAGGTGCCGATCCATGCGGCGAACCAGAAAGTACGTGTAGGCGAGTCGGTTTTCAGCATCTCGCCCGGCATCGCACATATGGCATCACCCACTCTCGAACTGGAGCTAAAGATGTCCAGATACTGCGAAAGTGTAGTGCTGGCAATCGAGCGAAGCTGGGTTGAAAAATTCCTAGAGCAACTCCTGCAGCGGCGCCTGGATAAACCGTTGGAATTTTCGCCCAAAGTTGACCTCAGCTTATATGGCAATCTGGAGCCTGTTCAGCTGATGTCGCATATGACGAGACAACTTAATCAGCCATCTTCCAGTCTGAGAAATTCCATGATTCAGACCCATGCCGAATCGCTGCTGATAAATACTATACTGGTCAACCTCAATCATAACTACCATGCAGAGTTGCTTAGCGAATCGGCGGCGCCCAGACCGCACTATATTAAAAAAGCGCAGGCTTACATACTAAGTAATGCAAAAGCTGTTCTGACGGTAGAGGAGATTGCAAAAGAAGCCTGCGTCAGCGAACGGTCGATATACGCAGGCTTCAAAATCTATTTGCACTGCACACCAATGGCGTATGCCAGGAATATAAAATTGAAAAAAATAAGAGAGGAGCTAAAGCATAGCAGCGGCACGTCCACCTCGGTTGCTGAAATCGTTTCGAAGTACGGCATCTCAGGTCTTGGAAACTTTTCCGCCAATTATCGCAAACGATTTGGCGAGCTCCCACGAGATACGTTGCGACACGGGAACCGTTAGTCACGATTTGCGTCAAATCGACCAAGCTTACAACTCTATATTGCACCGCCTTAAGAAGAAGTGCGCGACGGGATGCCTATTTTGAATGCGACGCTTTTTCGCTTGGCGAGAAACGGAAAGCGGCATGAGATGAGTTCCGCCTCTCGAACGAAAATTCAGCGTTTTCCACGAAGATAACTTGGACTCTTCCTCCACAATTCCTCGCGTGCGTAGGCCTCAGTGCGGTACTCATATTCGGCAAGTTCGATGACGGCCAGCGAAAGCTCTTCGGGAGAGTCATTGAAACCACAATGACCCGATGGGATCTCGGCGTATGTAAAATCCGTGCCCATTTTTCCGATCCGACCAGATAGTCGGGGATCCCAGGACTTACGGTAATCCCAGTCAAAACACATATCCTTTACGCCATTAATAAAACTCTTCGAGATCTTCTGTACACGCGAATCGTTATAGAAACGGTCAAGATCAGGCTTGTCTGTAAAGGAGTGCAATGGCTGTTCTTGCCACCTTTCCAGGTCAGCCGTCTGCTGCTCGGCCGTCATGCCGTTCATCCATCTGGCGCGGATCACCTCGCGAGGGGGCAATGGATACCTGTTGTTCTTCAATTGGGGCAGTACTTTTGAATATTCTGGCGGACAGGCATCCAGAATCGACTGTCCGTTCTCGTTAATAAAAGCCATATACCAGACAACATGTGAAATTTTCTCTGGTACAGCTTGTGCTGTTAGTTGGCATATCAGGCCACCCGTACTATTTCCGACCAACACCACTCGATCCAATTTCTTTTGTTCTATGAAATCAACTATGGCCTGCGGGTAGTCAATGAGACGCGCATCTTCAATCTCGTTGAAGCGTTCGCCGTGGCCCGGGCAGTCTACCGCATAGGCGTCTCTTCCCCAGGCATGCATGACATCAAGAACCTTGTCCCAGCACCATGCTCCACGCCACGCCGGGTGAATGAAAATATAGGGTACATTTTCCTTAATATGTGCCATGATCGTTTCCTCCTATTCAAGGCAAAACCAGCAAATACAGTCTTGCGTTCCCTTGATACATTTGGGTATCGACCGACCTGACTCAAGGTACGTCCATGAGTACACCACCGTATCGCGTAGATGCAAGATTCGGCTTGATTCTTCAATTTCCGTATGACATGCCTAGCCATCAACGCCCTCGCACTTAGTCGGCACGTGGCACACAAGAAAGGGGCGCTTCAAGGAACACGAAGCAGGACGAGGAACCGCCTATCATCCCGACCATTCCTTCAGACCAGTTAACTCTTGGCAAAACTATTTGTCAACATCCGCCACTGTGCCAAAATATGATGGTAAGTTGCGACGCGCCAACGCTTCATCTGTACACCCGCAAGCGGCTTGTCCCGGGCCGAAGCGCCAGCGTACGCTTCGACCAGCCAAAGGAGAAACATGCTCAGTAATACAGAACTCATCGTTCGGCTGCTGCTGGGTGCGGTTCTTGGCAGCATGATCGGTTTCGAACGCGAGCGGTTGTCATGGGCGGCGGGGCTGCGAACCCACATGCTGGTATGCGTGGGGTCCACGCTGGTGATGATCATCTCCGCCTTCGGCTTCAACGATATTCTCAGCCACAGCAATGTGGTGCTCGACCCGTCACGCATGGCGGCACAGGTGGTGTCGGGAATAGGTTTTCTGGGCGCGGGCGCCATCCTGTTGCGCGGCCAGGTCATACGCGGGCTTACCACCGCCGCCAGCCTCTGGTCAGTTGCCGCCATCGGCCTAGCCGTCGGTGGAGGAATGTACGTGGCATCCATTGCCTCCACCATCATCATCCTGATCATTCTGGCGGGCATCAAGCCGCTGGAGCAACGCTATATCGTCGCGAAGCAAGAGCGCCGAATGCATCTGATGGTGGACCACGGATCGCTGAATCTGCACGTGCTGTCCGGATCGCTGGGCGCCGACAGCAGCAGAATCAAACAATTCGTCGTGCAGCAGGTCGAAGGTTCAGAAGCTCTGGACGAAGTCCAGATTACGCTGACGCGGGTGTCGCCGGCCGAGTACACTGCCATTCGCGAAAGGCTGAAGACGGCTCCGGGTGTACATGAAGTCCACGAGGACGTGAGCGACTCCAGTTTCCTGTAATGGCGGATCACTCTGGTTCGGCCATGCCGCAGGCACAATTACGGTGTGCATACTGATAAAATCTAAGCGTCAACGATCCAAATCATGACCAAAACCGCCATCGCCATTCGCCACGTTCACTTCGAGGACCTGGGCACGCTGGAACCATTACTGCACAAACGCGGCTACGTCGTGCGCTACGTCGACGCCACCGTGGATGACCTCACTGCCATCGACGCGTCGGCGTCAGACTTGATGATTGCGCTGGGCGGCCCAATCGGCGCCTTCGACGAAGGCATTTACCCCTTCCTGGCCCACGAACTGGCGCTGATACAACAGCGCGTCGCCAACCGTGCTCCGATCCTGGGAATATGCCTGGGCGCGCAGTTGATCGCGCGCAGCCAGGGTGCCAAGGTCTACCCGCTGGGCGTCAAGGAAATCGGCTTCAGCCCGCTGCAACTCACGGCCGAGGGCCGCCAGTCGCCCTTGGCGATACTGGGCGATACGCCGGTACTCCACTGGCACGGCGACCAGTTCGACATCCCACCCGACGCCTTGCGGCTGGCAGGCACGGAAGTCGGCGTCAACCAGGCTTTCTCTTTGGGTGACACGGTGCTGGGTCTGCAGTTTCATCTGGAAGTCGACGTGCGCCACATAGAACGCTGGCTGGTGGGCCATGCAAACGAGCTCGGCCAAGCCGGCGTTGACCCTCGCACGCTGCGCACGCAAGCGCAGCAAATGCGGGAACGCCTGGACGCCGCATCCGGCGCCATCTTCACGGCCTGGCTTGATGGCATTGAGCGGCGTGCGGAAGAATCAGCCCAAAGGGCTCCGTCATAGCACGGAGACGATACGCTGCTCGGAAATTGATCGCGAAGGCGCATGCCCTTTACGCCCGCGAATGTAGTCGCGCAGCCGGATGCGAACCGAAAAAGCGAACGTACAAAACCAGGTAGACAAGTTGCAACACCGCGCCGAGTAAAAATGGCAACTCCAGGTAACCCGCGTGAAACAACACCCCACCGATAACCGGACCAATGGCGCGCGGCAACTGCAGGGAAATATTCTGCACACTTGAGGCCAGCCCACGCCGCTCGGCGCGGGTAAGCCCGGCCGCAAGTGCCTGGCGCACACCGCCCGTGCCGCGGTTGACGGCACCCCGCGCGATATAAAGCAGCATAGCCAGCCAAAACCACGGCACCAACGGCAGCGCAAACAAAAACAGCACGCCCAGGCCACGCATCCATATCACCGTGGTCATGATGCCGTGACGGCGGGCAAGCTCACCCGCCACGATGGCACCAATGGCGCTGATCAGGAACGCCACGGCAAGGCCGGGGCCAATCTCGAGCAGCCCGCGGTGAAACCTGATCGCGAACCAGTACGCAATCAGCGGGCCCACCAGCCCAATCGCGAAACCATTGATCGCGTTGGCCAGCACCAGCTTGGCAAGCAGCCGGTTCTCCGCCTTATGCACGCGCAATGTCGCCTCGTCACGATCGGCATGCACCACAACGTCGGGCTCGCGCGTGAGCCACAACAACACGAAGCTCGCGAGTGCGCCCACCAGCGGCAACAGGAACAACAGCCGATAATCGTCGGCACCCATGGTGCGACCAATCCACAGCGGCGGCAACGCGGCAAGAAGCGCGCCAACTCCCATGCCGATCAGGCCGACCGCGCTATTGGCACTAAACACGCTGCCACGCCGCGACACGGGTAACTCTATGGCCATCCACGCCTGCTCGATCGGCGAAAATGGCCCGGCAGACCCGTTACCCCCGCGTCCGAACCCGCCGATTACTGCCGCAGCAACCAGCAACCACGGTGTCGTAGTCACCAACGCGACAATCGCCACGAACACCTGCACCAAGTCATACCCCAACAAGAACGTACGCCGGTGGCCATGGTCGCTTAAGGGGCCAACAATTGCCGTAAGAAGGGTCGAGAACAGCAGGGCACTCATCAGCACGGCGCCAATCGACGCGGCGGACCACCCCAAAGCGTTGAGATATAGCGTGAATGCCGCCACCATCGCCCCCTGCCCGAGGCTGCGCGTCGCACGCGCACCGATCAACAGGCACACGTTACGGGGCAGACGAATTCTTGCAGCGAAATTGTTCACGTTCCGACGATGACTTGCTTGGACAGTCAGAGCATATACCACTGGCGGACATCACCCACCCGAACCGGCACTCGGTTGCCATAGTCCTGGCTGAAGGTGGCAGCCGTAAGCGGGTACTGATCCAGCTCCACTACGCTGCCGCCATGGCGCGCAAGCGCTTTTTGTCGATCTTGCCCACACTGGTGCGAGGCAGGTCATTCACCATATGGATATGTGCGGGCCATTTATATTTGACCAACCGCTGCATCAGAAAATCCTGGAGGTCCGATGCGCCAACCTTTTCATCGGCCACGACGACATAGGCTTGCAGGATTTCACCGCGATAGGAGTCGGGCACTCCAATGACGGCCACCTCGCTCACTGCCGGATGGCGATAAAGCACCTCTTCGATTTCACGCGGGTACACGTTGAAGCCGCCGACAATCACCATTTCCTTTTTGCGGTCACAAATGAACAGATAACCCTCTTCGTCGAGTCGACCAATATCGCCGGTATAAAGCCAGCCATCGCGCAACGTCTGTGCCGTCTCGCCGGGCATGCCAAAGTAGCCCGACATGACTTGTGGCCCACGTGCGCGGATTTCGCCAATTTCACCTACAGGCAGCACCTTTTCGCCGTCCTGGACATCAACAATCTCGACTTCGGTCTCGGGGGTTACCACGCCTACCGAGCCGATTTTCCGCTGGCCATTGAGTGGGTTATAGGTAAGCACAGGGCCAGCCTCGGTCTGGCCGTAGCCCTCACACACGACACACCCGGTGGACGCCTCCCAACGGCGCAACGTTTCTTCGGAAAGCGCTGACGACCCAGAGGAGCTCAGGCGCAGGGAGCTCAGATCAGCCTTGGCAAACCCTTCATACCCCATGAGGCCCGAGAAAATGGTGGGGCTACCCAGAAGCAGAGTAATGTGTTCGCGTGCGATGGCATCGAGCACGGTATCGGGCCGATACCGCGTCACGATGACCAGCGCGCTGCGCGCATAAGCGGCCAAGTACAAGCCCATGGCCATGGCGTAGGAGTGAAACAGGGGCGTAATCGCCAGAACACGCTCTTTCCCCGCATGTGTCGGCACCAGAGCCTCACGCTGGCTGACATTGGTCGACACGGCCGAGTGCCGCAAACTGACACCCTTGGGCACGCCGGTCGTTCCGCCCGTGTACTGCAGGATTGACGGCATTTCGGTCCTGGGCAAAGGCAAGGCATCGGCCAAGGTCAACTGATCACGCCAACGCGTCAGGCGCTGCGCGGGGCCGTGCGTGCCAACTCCGTTTCCAACGCAATAATAACGGTCGAACTTCGCTTCCAGCCCGTCAACAACCCCTTGAACCGCCTCGTCGTAGATAATGCCGCGCGCATTGGCATTTTGCAGGACCTGGTTCAATTCACTGACCGTGTAAGCAGGATTCAGAGGCACTACCTGCGCGCCGGCCGCTTGTACGGCAAAGAGTGCTATGGCCACGTCCAACGAATTGGCCATGAACACCACAACGCGGTCACCTTCGCCCAAGCCATCACGCTGCAATTGCCATGCCAGGCCGCTGACACAAGCCGCGTACTGGCGATAGCAGAGCGCTTCGCCACCGCACACCAGTGCGGGACCATCGGGATCCTGCAAGGCCGCATCGGCCAGCATATGGACCACCGTCGGCCAGACAGGCGGCATAGGGTAGACAGCACTCATCGGCGATCCTGCACCTTGACAATGACTGCCATGGCGGAATCGCCCGCTGCACAGCCGGCGAATAAACCATACCCCCCGCCGACAATGACCAGTTCCTCGATAACTTCGATCACCGCACGCATGCCCATCGGCCCTTGCGGGTGACCCCAAACCAGCGAGCTACCGAAGCGATTCATCTTGAGCGGATCGATACCCAGCTCTTTGGCCATGACCAGATCGTTCACGATGAACGGATTATGCGTTTTGATGACGGTCATATCACTGGCCTTCAGGCCAGCGGCATCCAGCGCGCGGCGGGCAGCTGGTGCCGGAGCGGCCGGCATGAAGGCCGGCTTGACCCGCGCCTGGCCAAAAGACACCAGGCGAATGTCGATTTTGGCGTCCGTGGACAAGTCGCCCGCGCGCTCGGGCGTCGTCAGCACCATGCCCGCATTGCCATCGGCAGGATGAGTCTGCCCCCCAAAGGTAACCGTACCGCCCTCCACGACAGGCTTGAGTTTCGCCAGGCCTTCGGCCGTGGTAGCGAAAATGCCCTCATCCCCATTCAGCACCGTCTGCTCGCGTTTGAACCGCGAATCAGGCACGCTGAAAGGCAAGTCCATGAACCGCTTCAAGAACGCGCTGTCGTCCTTCAGTGCCTCTTTGTACTGCTCGTAGCGGACCAGCGTCAGCTCGTTCTGCTGCGCCGTGGTCAACCGATATTCCGCTGCCACGTTTTCGGCGGTCTTCAACATATTCACCCCCGTGTAGGGGTCCCAGTTGAAGCTGTCGATAACCCAGTCTTCGTGCTCACCCGTGCCTCCGGGACCGTTTGGTGCCGGGTAGTACAGATGAGGACCGTTCGAGATCCGATCGGTGGCAAGGGCGAGCGCCACCGTGGCATCGCCCTCGCGCACCGTCGATGCCACCGACTGCAACAGGCGCGTACTGGTGGCGCAGGCCTGGCTGATGGTCGGGCCCGTGACACTGAACGTGCCCAACTGCGCCATGACCCACGGCAGGCCGTAAAACGACCCGCGCTGCGGCACCGTCATGCCCAGCGCCGCATGATCAAACAGGCCCACGTCCAGCTTGCGACGCTGCAATGCGTCCTTGGCCACGTGTGCCGCAAATTTCAAACTGTGCAAATGCGAGAAACTGCCCTGCCAACGCACAAACGGCGTTGACCAATACGCCCCGTAGGGAATTGCTATATCTGTCATGATGTTCCTTGCTTGAGTCTTGCCGCACTGAAACTGGCGGTAACCACCCTGGGATCCCATGCCGACTCACCGGCCAACCTCCCAGCGTATATCCTCCACTTTCCATAACATAACAGCAATTGGAACGTTGAAGAACCATGCGGGCGCTCTACCGCAGTAACGCTATCCACTACCGTCACACATGCGCAGGTACGAGGACAGCCGCTGATATCTATCGTTGACAGAAAAACTACGGATACGTAAAGTAGTGCGCCATACGGCGATTAAAGAAAAGGCGGAACGTTGAACAAGATGGGGCCTACTATTATCGAGGGTGCGAACGAGCCCCTAAGCTATCTCTCCGAATTGGAAATCGGCCATCAATACCACATCGGCAAAACCATAATCCCGCTGGATGGCGCACTGGCCTTTGCGAATGCCTTCGACCCGTTCTCATTTCACATTGATCCGGAAGCCGCAAAGGATTCGATGTTCGGCGAACTGATCGTCAGTGGCCTGCAATCGCTGACTGTCATACATACGCTTTCAGTCGTTGGCGGCTTCCTCATCGAAGACCCCCTCATCTGCGGTGCAGGCATAGACGAGCTGTACTTCATAAAACCCATACACCCCGACGAGATACTTGACGTAACGGCGAGAGTCATCGAAACAAAGCCACCGCGCGAGGGCCGCGACTACGGTATAGCACGCGTCAAATACTGGACGAAAAACCCCAAAGGCGAAACCGTGATGACGTTCATTGACAATCACGTGATGCGCAACGTGCGCAAACGGTGATTTGCGAGGCTAGCCAGAATCTCTGCGGATAACCGCCAGATATTCAGCAGCGTCCGCGTCATCACTTCGTGGATTGCATTTGCAACGCCGTTGCGCAGACGACGAAATAAAATTCGCCGATTGTTTCATCCGGGCGATCTATCCCTACCAGGCATAGGCAAATACAAGAAATCAAAATTAGGTAAAATAGACCAAATGGACCATTTCGGAGAGCACAATGCCTGGACAATTTGAAGCCATCCCGCAGTTGCCGACCGCAACAGCATCAACCATCAAACGTGAGGGCTGGAAGGGCGTAATGCGCGCGTTAAACGGAGTTGGCCGACTAGTGGTTACCAATCATAATGAACCGGAAGCCGTCATTCTGTCTACGCAGGAATACGACCGACTCATCAAAGCGGCCCGCGCTGCGGCTAATGCGGTAAATGATCCGCTGCAAGCCCTAAGGGACCGATTCGACGCCAGGCTTGCAACGCTTGATATGCCTGACACGGGGAATCGACTGAGAACCCTGATGAGCAACCCAGGAACGTTGGGCGGTAAGGTCAAGGCCGGGGAAACCTATTAATGCCGGACAGGCCCGTCATGTATGTGTTGACGGGTGTCAACGGTGCCGGCAAGAGCTCCATCGGCGGCCATTTGCTTACCCAAGCCAGCCTACCTTGGTATAACCCGAACGATTTTTCCAGGGCACTGGTGTCTGACTACGGGCACACCCAAGAACAAGCCAATATAGACGCCTGGCAAGAAAGTACGCGTCGCTTGCGCCAAGCCATAACCCAGCGCCGCTCATTCGCATTTGAGACCACACTGGGCGGACAGAGCATCACACAGAATCTGCTGCAGGCATGCAAAACGCACGACGTCATGATCTGGTACTGCGGGCTACGCGACCCGCAGCTGCATCTTGACCGCATCAAGCTGCGTGTCCAAAACGGCGGCCACGACATCCCAGAAGCCAAGGTACGTCAGCGCTGGGAGTCTTCCCTGAAAAATCTGATTATCCTAATGCCATCTCTGGCACACTTACGCATATACGATAACAGTACGCAGTATGAACTAGGCCAAGCAACTGGCGAGCCGATTTTGCTGCTGGAGATGCATGCCGCCAGACGTATTTATCCCGCGGCGCTTGCCGATGCAGCGAAGACGCCAGAATGGGCCAAACCGGCACTTGAAGCAGCCTTTGAAATGGATTCGTGACGCTAGTGCAATCACACTAATCGGCACCAATTTCGCCGGACCTGGTGCTAGTCGCTGGTGTCGCCGTCTTCTAACGTTGACGTTATCCGTTTAGCCGAAGATCGCCTCTGGCAGCACTGCCGAAACCACATAGTTCGGAACGTCGACGGCATTGCTGATGCGCAGGTCGGCTGCCACGCTGCAGATCACGTATGCCTGCTGTTGGCTGAAGCCGCGCTCTTGCAGCAGGTGCATCATGTTCAAAACCGCGTTGCTGGCAGCGAGATTAAGGTTCTCGCCCTCGCTATCGCCGTCGGGACGCAAGGGCATACCCATCACGCCAAGCATTTGTCGCGACAGGTTTGAACGTAGGTCGGGCATGGGCTCCGTGTATGTAAATACCGGGCCTTCAAACTTGCGCTGCAAGGCCAGTCCGGCGTGACGCTTGAAGCGAACGGCAACCGTAGCGCCCATCTCGATCGCATTGACGCAGACTTCGCCGTCGCCTTGGGCAAAGTGTCCGTCTCCGGTTGAAAACAGACCACCATCGACATACACAGGCAGGAACAGCTTTGCCCCCTTGGTAAGCTGCTTTACGTCGAAGTTGCCGCCATTTTCACGTGGCGGCAAGGTTCTAAGTCCGCTGACTCCGCATGCTCCCCCCGGAATGGCGCCAGCAGGATCCGGCATCATTACCATCCCGCCACGTTCCGCTATTTTCTGTTCCCGCTTTGTCCATTCTTCGACCTTCTGATGCGATGGTGCAACAGCCGAAATACCCATGAACGGCGCGCCTGGAATGCGTACCCCCGGAACCTGTTCGGACGTCGCCCATCCGTCACTGAGTTTCCAGTGCGCAAGAAAAGGCTCGGTCATTATGTCGCGCAGAAAACCCAAACCTGGCAGAATACACGTGAACCCCGTAGCCTGCGGCACGATATCGAGAAATTCAATTTCCAGGACGTCGCCAGCTTTCACGCCCTTGACATAAACTGGCCCCGTAAGCGGATGAAGCGCTCCAAGATCGATCTTGGCGAAGTCCGTCACCGTTGAGTCGGGTCTGATCTGGCCGTCGACTGCGTCGCGCGTTTCAAGCACGACTTCTTCACCCTCATTGACTTCGAGCACCGGTTTGATGTCAGGATGATAGCGGTTGTGCCCGCAGTGCGGCTCGGCGCTCAGCATCTTGCTTCGGTCAATACGAATGGCGTGCATGCAAATATCTCCCTGTTGTTTTATTTTGTTCTTCTCAAGCCCTACATGACAATGACTGTCGCAAATAGCGCCAAGCATATATCCTGCGCCGCACCTTTTCTTGATTCGAACGTCCTTTACTTTTACGGGACCAGCTCGTTTCCAGAGTAAGGTGCCACTGTTTTTTTAAGATAAGGCTTCACGCCACGCCTGGCCATTAGCGTTTACACTTGACCTCAGGCTCACTTAGTCCAGCCACAGGATCAGCCTCCAAGAAAACTATCCACCGCCTGGGCCAGAACACCCGGCTGATCCAAATGAATCATATGCCCGCAGTCATCGATGCGCAGCCGCTCCAGCGACTTTATCCCGTCCAGGCGCGCTTCGAGTTCTTCACGCAAATAGCGCTCGCCGCTTAATAGGTTTTGATCCGCCTTGTCCCCTTCCACCCAGAGCACTCTGGCTTCAATGTTGTTCCAGGCAGCCAGGACCTCGTCACAACGGTACAGGATCGGGTTCACGCGCTTGTGCGCCGCGTCCGCCAGCACGTGCCAGCGACCGTCTGTCCGGCGTTCGGCCCATTCCGACGCGAGCCACAGAGCAAACTGTTCGTCCAAATGCGGGCTGCTTTTTATCAGATGGCTGGCGACATCCTGCAAACTTGCAAACGTCCGGATGGAAACCGGCGTCTTTAGCTCTGAAAGCCAGCGCGCCAGCCTGGCCGGCGCCTCGGACGGTAATGTACGCGCAAGCCCGAACCCCTCGACATTGACCAGACGCCGGATACGTTCGGGACATGTTCCTGCGTAAATCATCGCGATATTGCCGCCCATACTGTGGCCAAGAAGGTCAATCGGAACATTCGGCGAGATATGGTCAATGATCGCGTCGAGATCGGCGTAATAGTCGTAAAACCAATAGCTATCGCCAGGCTGCGCAACTCCGCTCCCTCCAAAACCCCGCCAGTCAAGGGCAATGACCTCTCGCGTTACGCCCAGCATATCCACGAAACGCTGAAAAGACGCCCCCACATCCATCCAGCCATGAGCGAGAAGAAGCGGTGGGACGTCCGGCTTCGCTTTTGCTTGCGCCGGCCAGCGTCGAAGGCGATATGACACGTTGCCTCTGATCTGGATTTGCTCGGTCGTGCCAGTTCGGCGTGGGGTGTAGGAAGATAGTAGGCTCATGCCGTCATGTTAATGCCTGACGCTGAACTTGAGGAAATCTGGCTTTACCCCTTCAAGCACTGGTCCCTTAAACCGGCAGCCAACCAAGTAAGTCTTCCATGGGCAACAAAGTAAGCACTATTCCTCCTAAGGTCGCGCAATAGCCGCTCCGCCATATACGGACGCGGCGTCGATCTTGACGTCGATCACCAACGGACGCTTGCGATCGCGCTTGGCCACGGCGGCCATTGCGGTCTGCAGTTCGGCGCTGCTGGTCACGGTCAACCCTTGGCAGCCAAAAGCCTCGGCGATGCGTGCGAAATCACGCGACGGCAGCAGCGAGAGGCCCGGATCCATGTCGTGCATGGACAGGGCAATGTGCTCGGCGCCGTAGCTGCCATCGTTGGCGACGACGATCACCAGGTCCAACTGCTCGGCCACGGCCGTGGCCAATTCGCTTAAACCACTGAGCATGAAGCCGCCATCACCGGTGACGAGCAGGGTCGGCCGATCTCCGGCCGCCTTGGCGGCGCCCATGGCCGTGGCCTCGCCAACGCCGATGGAGGAAAGGCCATTGCCGTCGACGTAAGAGCGCGGATTCGGCACCGAAATCACATTCCAGAACGCGAACATGAAACGCCCTGAGCCGGTAAGGAACACACGGTCCTTCGGTAGCGCCTCTTCCAAGGCAAAGCTCAGCTCGTAAAGATCGACGGTTCCGGCCGGCGTCCGATGCATGAGCTTCGTTCGGGCCTGCTCGTGATAGCTCTTGAGTTCTGCCAGCAGGTCGTCGTTGCGCGCGCCCGAGCCTGGGATCTCGGCTTCATCCAGCCACTTGACCATGGCATCGGCTGTCAAACCCGGGTCACCAACCAGACCGACGGTCACGGGTGTGCAGCGTCCGATTTCGCTTGCCAACGGATTGATCTGGATAATGCGTTTGTCGCGGGTCAAGCCCCGTTCTCCCGACGTGTATTTGTTCAGGCTGGCGCCAAACACGATCAAGCAATCGCTGCGGCCAATGACGTCGAGTGCCACTTCGTGGCTCGCGGTTCCGGAGATGCCAAGATGAAACGGATCATCCACAAAAAGGCCTTTCCCCCGCAACGAGGTTGCCACAGGCGCCTCAATACGACGCGCAAAACGCAACACCGCTGCCTCGGCTTCCGGGTCACTCACCCCGCGCCCGGCGATCACGACCGGCAGGTGCGACGAGGCGATGATGCCGATCGCGTCATCCATGTCATTGCTGCTGGCAATGACGCTGCGCGTCTCGGGCAGGCGCAGGTAGGGCTTCTGGTATTCGACATCCTGCCACTGGAAATCCACCGGCACGTTGAACACGATCGGCCGATGCTCAATGTTGGCGCGATAAAACGCACGCGCCAAATCCTCGGCCACGGTCTCCGGGCCGCGCAGCGGCTCGAACCCAGCCCCGGTGGCCGCGACCAGCGCCGGCTGGTTCACGTTCTGGGCGTGTTCGCGGTCGGTCGCCGGCGTATCACCGGCGAGCAGCACCATGGGAGTGCCCGCCTTGACGCCTTCGACCAGAGCCGTGACGGTGTTCGTCAACCCCGGGCCGTGCGTGACTGCCGCCACACCGACCTTCCCCGCCACCCGTGCCCAACCCTGCGCCATCAACACGGCACTACCTTCATGAACTGCTGGTACATAGTGCCCGTTGCAATCACGGCGATAACTGTCGATGACGTACACGCAACCGTCTCCAACTACGCCAAACAGCTCCGTACAACCCAGGTCCCACAGTCCGCGGGCAATGGCTTCGTAGACTTTCACGATTTTTCCTCTAGTAATCCAATTTCGAACGAATCCTGTTGGTGCCTCGCTGGCCAGATTCTGAACCGCCCCGAGAGTACTCGCCTACAACGCCGGCTGGAAAACACTACCTGCCGCAGGCATCCCGGCGGTTCCTCATCATTAATGAGGAGCACCACTATTCATTAAACTCGCTTTTATGTTTAATGCAGCGAATACCAACATCCTCAATAGACCCTATCGGGGCTCAGCGATTTGGCGATTGAGCACGTGGGGCGGCATCCGGCGGCGCGCGTTCGCGCCTCAGCGGAAAAAGGCATTTGATTTGCCGTAGCTCCACTTTGATGCAGTGCCAGTTAATCTAGTGCTGCAATTTCAACATACGGCCCTGTCAAACTTAACACGAATTCAATCTGGCACCCGCTCCATCAGGTCTTCGCACTAGCCGGCCATACCCTTTGCCTACTGGGGTGCGAAATACTTCTTCAGTTCTGCCGCTGCGGGCTTATCGGCTTTCTCTAAAGCCGACCATGGTGATTCCTCCGCAAGCCCTTGAAGCCTCTTCAGCGTCGCGCCCTTGAGGGTAACGACTTGCACGCCCTTTGCTATGAGGCTGTCTTTCGCTTTTTGCTCTAACTGCTTGAACTCGACGTTAGATTGTTGCTCGAACGCGATAGCCTTGGCCTGTAGCTTTTCCTGAGTCTCTTTGGGCAATTTCTTCCAATCGTCCAAGTTAATCATGACGGCAAGGGTATTAGTATAAAAGCCGGGTTCGGTCATGTAATGCAGATAATCCCCCCAACCGAGGTCGTTGATTCCGACCAGTGGCCACGTAATTCCAGTAACAGCTCCTCTCTGTAGCGCCGTGTAAATATCTGGCACACCAATGTTTTGGGGGTCAAATCCCATCCCGTTAAGTAGATCACGGTATAGTGAGTTAGACCTTATGCTCATTTTTCCAATTAATTTGCCATCTTTGTCGAACTCCGGCTTTTTCTCAGTGTAAATATGAAAGAAATTACCTGTCGAAGCGAACCACCCTAATAAATAACTATTCATCCTTTTTTGGTACATCTTGTTCAGGACTTCCATCCCGCCGTTCTTGCGCGCCTCGGCGGCATCGATCTTGCTTCCCACCAGCGCATGGCCCTCGGGCGCAAGGCCAAAGAAATAACTTACCGAGCTATATACCATTGAAATAACACCGCTTTGCAGCGCTTTGCCCTGATTGAAGGTCGGGATAGCCTCTGGTCCGCCTACAAAATCTATTTTTACACCGACGTTCGGGTCTTTATTAACCTCGTTGATAAACTCCTTGAACTGCTTGGTAAAATCAGTTTGCGTCGGAAAAGCACTTACCGCCTTCAACGTTATTGGGCCGGCAGCCATGGCATACGGCCCCACAGCCAGGCAACCTACCAAGGCCGAGTATTTAAACCATTTCAATACTGACTTACGCATTCTTGTCTCCTCACTTG
>SCSG01000032.1 GCA_004322135.1 Burkholderiaceae bacterium
ACCCCTATTGTCCTTTGGCCTACATGCCCATTTCACGTCAGGTGGCGGCTACTTTCGAGCTGGCGCACCGGTTGGGAAAAGACTACGAAAAACCAGAGTGGGGCATTGCCGGCACCATTGTTGACGACAAGGAAGCCGCCATTACCGAACGCACGATATTGTCGAAGCCGTTCTGCAACCTCGTGCACTTCAAACGCACTCTGCCGCGCTCGCGCAAGCCTGATCCCACCGTCCTGCTGGTCGCGCCACTGTCTGGCCACCATGCCACACTGCTGCGTGACACGGTAAAGGCCCTGCTGCCCGCGCACGACGTCATTGTTACCGACTGGGTCGATGCGCGGATGGTGCCGGTTTCCAGTGGGGCCTTCCATCTGAACGACTACGTGAAATACGTGCAGGAATTCATTCGCCTGCTCGGCCCCGATGTGCATGTCATTTCGGTATGCCAGCCTACCGTGCCGGTGCTGGCGGCCATTTCGCTCATGGCAGCAAACAAAGACCCCTGTCTGCCGCGCAGCATGATCATGATGGGCGGCCCCATCGATACACGTCTGTCGCCGACCCAGGTGGATCGGCTGGCAACCACCAAGCCCTATTCATGGTTTGAAGACAACGTGATCGACCGCGTACCAGCCCGCTACCCTGGTGTGGGTCGTCTGGTATACCCGGGCTTTCTGCAGCACGCCGGGTTCATTGCCATGAACCCCGACCGCCACCTGCGCTCGTACTACGATTTCTATCTCGACCTGCTCAAGGGCGACGAAAGCGATGCTCAGGCACATCGAAGCTTCTACGATGAATACAACGCCGTTCTGGATATGCCGGCCGAATTCTACCTGGACACCATAAAGATGATTTTCCAGGAATACCAACTGCCACGCGGCGTGTGGACCGTCGATGGGCAAACTGTAGATACCTCAGCCATCACCAACGTGGCACTGTTCACCATTGAAGGTGAACTCGACGACATCTCCGGCCAAGGTCAGACTCACGTGGCGCAAACCCTTTGCCGCAATATTCCCTCGCGCCTCAAATCGCACTACACTGCGGCGGGCTGCGGCCACTACGGTATATTTTCGGGACGCCGCTGGCGTTCGACCATATGCCCTAAAATAACAGAGTTCATACGCCATTCGGCGTAGCCGTCTTCTCTCCTTACCAAGCACTGGGACCCGAGAGGTCCCTTTTTGTTGCCCCATGCCATCTGATGATTCCCCTATCGACCGCGTCAACGCAGCGCTTCCGCAGACGCAATGCACCAAGTGCGGCTACCCCGGCTGTCTGCCTTACGCCAGGGCCATGGTCATGGACGGCGAAGCCATCAACCGCTGCCCGCCCGGCGGGCAGGAAGGCGTGCGCACGCTTGCGCGGATACTTGGCCGCGAGGAACTGCCACTGGACACCGACTGCGGAAAGCATCTGCCGCTGCAGCGCGCCGTTATCGACGAAGAACACTGCATAGGCTGCACACTTTGCATTCAGGCCTGCCCGGTCGATGCCATCGTAGGGGCAAACAAATTCATGCATACCGTGCTGGCCGACGTTTGCACCGGCTGTGATCTGTGCGTTGCGCCATGCCCAGTGGATTGCATCACCATGGTGCCCGCGGGCCACGACTGGACTGCGCAACTGGCCGCACAAGCGCGCACCAACTACGAACACCGCCAGAAGCGCCTTGACGTCACGCACCACGAAACGCTGTCAGCTGCGGCGCGCACTCTGGCCAACAAACCCGTCCTGTCGGCTACGGCTTCAAACGAAGCCATCAAGCAGGAAACCATTGCCCGGGCGCTGGCACGTGCGCGTTCCCGCCGTCACGGCACCCAGTCATGAACAACGCCATACGCCGCAAAATCTTCGCCCGGCTTGCAGCGGCCAATCCCAACCCCACGACCGAACTGCATTACGGCACGCCATTTCAACTTCTCATTGCCGTCATCCTCTCGGCCCAGGCAACGGACAAATCGGTCAATCTGGCAACAGCCCATTTCTTTCCGCAGCACGGCACGCCCCAGGGCCTGCTCGACCTGGGACTTGACGCGCTGACCGACTACATAAAAACCATAGGCCTGTTCAGAACCAAGGCCAAGAACATCATCAAGACCTGCCAGATCTTGCTTGACCTGCATGACGGCGAGGTTCCCGATGACCGTGACGCGCTGGAAGCGTTGCCCGGGGTGGGACGCAAAACAGCCAATGTCATGCTCAACACGGCCTTTGGTCACCCCACTATTGCCGTGGACACCCACATATTCAGGGTTGCCAACCGTACTGGCCTTGCGCGTGGCAACAACGTCCTGGAAGTCGAACGCAAACTGGAAAAAGCCGTCCCCGCCGAATACCGCCTCAATGCCCACCACTGGCTGATTCTGCACGGCCGCTACGTGTGCGTGGCGCGCACACCGAAGTGCCCGCAATGCGGTATTGCCGACCTGTGCGAATACAAAGACAAGACCCCCATCAAATAAGCAGCGCAAGACCGCGACAGGCGCAACGCCACGCGCTAGCCCAACCCACTGCAAGCATCGCGCAAGGCCGCGCAAGCCCACTATCCATGCGGATTCGGGGTTTTCCATACCCCTATGACAAACCCGCATGTTCATTTAAAAAGGAAGCCCCCATACTGCTTGCGTGATGCTGAATCGGTGCCTCACGCAAAACATCCCTCTCCACCCAGAACATCACGCGGCTGGCCAGCAAATCTCACACGCCAGCCTGCAGCGGCACCCGACCCGATGGCCAAGGAACGGTATACATGACAAACCTCGCGCTTGAAGTTACCGACCTGCAGGCGTGGCACGACGATGCCCACGTCCTGCACAACGTGAATTTCAATGCCGCTCCTGGCGAAGCTGTCACGCTGCTGGGGCGCCGCGGGTCTGGCCGCAGCACGGCACTGCGCGCGCTGCTTGGGCTAACAGTCAAGCGCTCGGGGTCCATTCGCATACATGGTGCCGAATCCATCCACTTGCCCGCCAGCAAAATTACCCATCTTGGCGTTGGTTATTGCTTCGAAGACTACAACATCATCGCAGACCTCACCTGCGAAGAGAACCTGCTGCTGCCGCCGTCAACCGAAGACACGCTCGGGGGCGGCATGTCCCTGGCCGAAATTTACGAGCTGCTTCCTTACCTTGAAGAGCGCCGGGATTCACTGGGCACGCACTTCTCACGAGGTGGGCAGCAAATCCTTGCCATCGCGCGCATCCTGCGCAGCGGCGCCAACATACTGCTTCTGAACAAAACATCGGAAGACCTCACCCCGGTCGTCACGCGCACTCTGGCAAGCATGATCACGACACTGAAGGAAAAGGGCTATGCCATTGTCCTGGTCGACCAAAACGAGCAATTTTCGGCGCCATTGGCCGACCGCTTTTATGTCATGGACCATGGGCACATCATCGACCATTTCGAAGCTGCCGAACTCAGTGCCAAGAAAGGAGTGCTTAACGCGTTGAATGCGTAAAAGCGGCTACACGGTGCCCAAGACAGAAAACCTCACTGGGCAAAGTAAGCGGAGCACCGCAAGCGTACAGGATAGGCCCACCATGTGGCGACTATGGGCCAGGCGCGGGCCTGGCCCATCACGGCGAGACTACTCAGCCTTTTTTCCAAGACCAAGGTAGCTTTCAATGACCTTCGGGTTGCCGCTAAGATCCTTGGCTGGACCTTCCAGGACGATCTCGCCGGTTTCCAGGACGTAGCCGTAATCAGCCACCTGCAGGGCGGCGCGAGCGTTTTGCTCGACCAGCAAAATTGAAACACCTGTGCTGCGCAGACGCGCAATGATGTGGAAAATCTCGCGCACGATACGCGGAGCCAGGCCCAGGCTGGGTTCGTCCAGCATCAGCAACTGCGGCTGAGCCATCAGCGCACGCGCCACGGCCAGCATCTGCCGCTCGCCACCCGACAACGTACCGGCCTCCTGCATGCGCCGTTCGCGCAAGCGCGGAAAGATGTCGTAGACCTCTTCCATTTTCTGCTTCCAGCCGGGTCTTTTCTGGCGGTACAGACGGAATCCGCCCAACAGCAGATTATCTTCGACGGACATGCTGCCAAACAGTTCGCGCAGCTCGGGCACCAGCGACATGCCGTGGCCAACACGATGCTCGACTTCCCAGCCCGACACCTCCGCGCCCAGATAGCGGATCTCGCCCGTGGCGCGACCGGCTGTCGGCAAGGAGCCCATGATCGAATTGAGCAACGTGGACTTGCCCGCACCATTGCCACCGATAACCGTCACGATGCTGCCAGCCGGAACCGTTATCTTGGCGCCCACCAGCGCATGGACCTTGCCATACTGGGTGGACAAATTATTGACATCCAGAACCGCTTGCTGATTCGCGGGCGTCGTCATACCGCACCTCCTGCTGTCACGGGCGCGGACGCCTGTTCATCGTCTGACTCTGATTCATCGATACCACCCAGATAGGCCTCCATGACCTTTGGGTTCCTCTGCACTTCCTCGGGAAGACCTTCCGCCAGCTTGGTACCAAAATCCATGACGACAAGATGGTCGGTGAGGTTCATGACAAAATCCATATCGTGCTCGACCAGCAGAATGCTCATGCCTTCTTCACGCAAACGGCTCAGTACCTGCGCAAGTTCCTGTTTTTCTTTGTAGCGCAACCCTGCTGCCGGCTCATCAAGCAACAACAGAACCGGGTCGGCCGCCAACGCCCTCGCAATCTCGATGACGCGCTGCTGGCCCAGGGCCAGGTTGCCGGCCTGCTCGTACAGGTAATCGCCCAGTCCAACGCGCTGCAACTGCTTGGCGGCCTCATACAGAAGCTCGGACTCATCCTTGCGCTCAAGATGCAGGGCGGCCGAAACGACGCCGACACTTCGGCGTAAATGCGCGCCCAGCGCAACGTTCTCGATAACGGTCATGGTGGGCAGCAGTTGCACGTGCTGAAAGGTTCTTCCAACGCCAAGCTTGGCAATTTCACGTGAGCGAAGCTTGTCGAGCCGCTTGCCCTGGAAGCTGATTTTTCCACTGGTGGACGGCAACACGCCAGTGATGAGGTTGAACGTCGTGGATTTGCCGGCACCGTTAGGGCCAATGAGCCCCATGATTTCACCCGCATGCAGTGAAAAGCTGATGTCGTTGACTGCCACCAGACCGCCGAACTCTTTTCGGGCTGCTTCCAATTGCAGTACCAGTGACCCTTTTTCAGGACGTTGACGCTGAGGCAGCGCCGTGGCTTCAGGAGGCGGCGCCAGCTTGCGTTGCGTCGTCTTCTGGCGGCTGATCGCATACCACCATCCGGCAATGATGTGCCACACGCCATCACGCGCGTATTGCAACACCAGCACCATGAGCACGCCAAATACAACCAGCTCGAAGTTGGCTGTGGTGTGCAGGATCTGCGGCAGCACGTTCTGGATCTGGTCCTTGAGGAAAAGGATGAGACCGGAACCCACAAAGGCACCCCATACGCTGCTGCCACCTCCTACCACCGCCATGAACAGGTATTCAATGCTGTAGTCCAGCCCAAACGGACTGGGGCTGACGGCACGCTGCATGTGGGCATACAGCCAGCCCGACACGCAGGCAAGCAGGGCCGAATACACAAAGATGATGATCTTGTACGACAGCATGTTGATGCCGAAAGACTCGGCCATGCCGCTGCCGCCCTTCAGCGCGCGAATGGCACGCCCCGGACGGGAATTGAGCAAGTTACTCGTTGCCCACATCGACACCAGCACCGCAAACCAGATGAGGTAGTAAATGTGCCGCCCGTGAGAAAGCGATATGCCGAAGATATGGATGGGCTCAATGCCGGCTATGCCGTCGTATTGCCCAAGAAACTGCAGGTTGCCGAACAGGTAATACAACGACAGACCCCAGGCAATGGTTCCCAACGGAAGATAATGCCCCGAAAGGCGCAGCGTGATTGCTCCCAGGATATAGGAGACGATAGCCGTGAATACCAGGCCAAGGACCAGAGCCGCCCAAGGCGACCAACCCATTGCGGTAGTAAGGTAGGCCGTGGCGTAGGCACCTATCCCCACAAATGCAGCCTGCCCGAACGATGTCAGGCCTCCCACTCCGGTAAGAAGTACCAGGCCCAAAACCACCAGCGTGGCAAGGCCAATGTAATTGAGCTGGGTAATCCAGAACTCCGGAGTGGCAGCAAACGCCGGCAACCCGATCAACAGAATAAGAAAAACGACAAGTGGTAGTCGACGTATCATGGCCCTACACCTCGTCATCGGATTGAGTAGCGCCAAACGAACGCCACATAAGCACCGGAATAATCAACGTGAACACTATTACCTCTTTATAAGCACTGGCCCAGAACGACGAAAAAGCTTCGAGAATACCCACAAACAGCGCACCGGCCGCGGCCAGCGGGTAACTGACCATGCCTCCCACGATGGCGGCAACGAACCCCTTGAGGCCGACGATGAAGCCCGTATCGTAATAAATGGTGGTGACAGGCGAAATAAGCATGCCCGACAGCGCCCCGATGGCCGCCGCCAGGGTGAACGTGAGGCTGCCCGACAGGTTGGTGCTGATACCGACAAGGCGAGCACCGCGCCGGTTTACCGCTGTGGCGCGCAACGCACGACCATATAGCGTTTTTCCGAAAAATAGCCAAAGTATGAGGATAAGCGCGGCGCAAGTCCCCAGAACGAAAAACGTTTGCGCCGACCAGGTCACCGCGCCGAACTTGACTTCGCCCTCAAGGAACGGGGGAGTACGCCAGCCTTCGGCACCAAAAAACACCAGTCCCAGCCCGGTAAGCACAAAGTGAACGGCCACACCAATGATCAGCAGCACCAGCACACTGGCCTCGGCGATGGGCTGAAAAACCAACCGGTACGTCATCGGACCAAGTGGAATAACCAGTGCCAGTGAAAACAGCACGTCGATCCAAAGTGGGGTTTTCGTACTGACCACATACGGTGCCGCAATGAACAAGAGGCCCGGGAGCACCAGCGTCCAGGCAATGGTCTTGGGGAGTTTTTTCCAGTCGTTATGCCTCATGCAGGAAAATACCTCGACCAGGAACACGACAACGCCGACAATCAGCAGCAAATGCACCGTCCCGGGGATTTTGCCATTTACCATGAAGGCAAGAGTCAGCGCCCCGTAAGCAACAAACTCGCCTTGTGGTATGAATACAACGCGAGTCACTACAAACACAAGCACTAGCGCCAAACCCAGCAATGCATAGACAGCGCCGTTCAGGATACCGTCCTGCAGCAAGATAAAGATGATTGTCGAATCCATTTATCACAACACCAAAAATGTATGAGGTTAGGAAAAGTCCGCTGCCTCATGACAGCCGACACAATGCAGGGCCCAAGGGACCCACGCGTATGTCGAAAAAGCAAGGAAGCTGACCCAGCCTGTACGGCTATACACATATATAACCCAGCTCGTTTCAGCGATAACGGTATGTCAGTAACGGCGGGAGGTGCCCCTTCAACTGTACGTCAGACTCAAGTTACCTGACACGAACCCTTGATTATCGACAAATAACGATACAAAGTCTTTTAGGGGATTCCCTGCGTAGACAAGAAAAAAGAACGAAACTACCAACAGCGGGCGCACGTTTCGCGCAACCCAAGTAAAATCTACAGTTATGAATACCAAGGTCGATCAAAATGGAAAAGGTTCAAAAAACCGACGCCCAGTGGCGGGCTGAACTTACGCCACACGAATACAGCGTCGCACGTCAAAAAAATACGGAGCGGCCATTCACCGGACGCTACTGGAACACTACGGCGCACGGAATATACCGTTGTGTCGGCTGCGGAACGCCGCTGTTTGCCTCCGACACCAAATTCGATGCCGGCTGTGGATGGCCCAGCTACTTTGAAGCCATTGACCCGGCAAATGTACGCGAAGAGCGCGACACCTCGCTGGGCATGGTGCGCACCGAAGTCCTGTGCAACGTGTGTGGTTCACATCTCGGTCATGTCTTTCCCGACGGCCCACCGCCCACCGGCATACGCTACTGCATCAACTCGCTATCGTTGAAATTCGAACCCGCGCAATGAAAAAGTTCCTGTTCGATCTGTTCCCGCTGATCCTGTTCTTCGTAGCGTTCAAGTTCTCCGACATCTTTACCGCGACAGCGGCCGCCATTGCCGCCGGTATTGTACAGATTATCTGGCTTAAGGCACGCAGCAAACCCATCGAAGCCACACACTGGATCAACCTGACCATTATTGTGGTGTTCGGCGGCGCAACGCTGCTCCTGCACGACGATACATTCATCAAATGGAAGCCCACCGTGCTGTATTGGCTCTTTGCGGGAATCCTCCTGGGAGGCAAGTGGCTCTTTGGGCGCAACCTCATACAAAAAGCCATGGGCAGCAAAGTGGCGTTGCCAGACGCCGCGTGGAACAGGCTGAACCTGAGTTGGGCGCTTTTTTTCATTGTCTCGGGTGCATTGAATCTGTACGTTGCGTTCTCAGGCCAATTCACCGAATCACAATGGGTCAATTTCAAGGTGTTCGGGCTGATGGCGCTAATGCTGCTCTTTGTTGTTGTCCAGTCCATCTGGATCGGGCGCTACATCAAAGATGACTCTCCTGCGGCCGCTGTACCCGAACCCAGCAAGTCCGGAAAGCAACTGTGACAACTACACTCCAAGAGCAAATCCACGAACGGCTGGCGGCGTTAAACCCCACCCAGCTTGACATCATCGACGAGTCGCACCTCCATAGCGGCCATGCAGGCGCGCGGGGCGGGGCGCGCCATTTGCGCATCGTGATCACCTCCAGCCAGTTTGACGGAATGGCGCCGCTGGCACGACATCGACTCGTGTATGATCGCATGCACGATCTAATCCCCTACCCCATTCACGCACTGGCAATCGTTGCCAAGGCAACTTAGTAAAGGCAATTTAATGAAACGACTCGTAATGTTCGCCGCGGCTTTCGCCATCGCTGCCCCGGTTTACGCCCAGACTGTGGCCACCGTCAATGGCAAAGCCATTACACAAAAGCAGGTGGACCAATTCGTGTCTCTGCTGGTCGCCCAGCAGGGTGCCAAAGACTCGCCGGATCTTCGCGCACAAGTCAAGCAAGAAATGATAGGCCGCCTCGTGGCAGTCCAGGCTGCTGAAAAGGCGGGGATCGACAAGCGGGCCGACGTCAAGCAGGAACTGGATATCGCCCGCCAAAGTATTCTTGTGCGCGCCCTCATGGCCGACTACCTGAAAAAAAACCCCATCACGGACGAAAAAATCCAGGCTGACTACGACAACATCAAGAAGGAACAGGCTGGACGCCTTGAATACAAGGTACGCCACATACTGGTCAAAGACGAAAAAACTGCACAAGACCTGATTACACAGATCAAGAACAAAAAAATCACGTTCGACGAAGCCGCCAAGAAGGACTCCATCGACCCGGGTAGTGGCAAGAACGGCGGCGAGCTTGGCTGGGCGCCAACCAGCAACTATGTACCCGAATTTGCCCAGGCTGTTGAAAGCCTTAAAAAGGGACAAACCACCGACAAGCCCGTGCATACGCAGTTTGGCTGGCACATCATCGAAGTCGAAGACACGCGCCCCATCAAATTCCCTTCGTTTGAGGAAGTCAAACCTCAAATCACCGAAATGCTGCGCCAGCAAGAACTGGGCGAGTACCAGCAACAACTCATGAAAGCCGCCACCATCAAATAACACCGGCTGCTTTCATTCCCGAAAGCACCATAATGGAAAGGGCCCGACTGCATGCAGCCGGGCCCTTTCCATTATGGGACGCAAAGCTACCTACCCCTGCCGGCCCAAAAGCGCCAGCAGCCCCTCCTCGTCGAGCACCGGAACACCCAGATCGCGTGCCTTCGTGAGTTTGCTCCCGGCTTCTTCACCGGCCACCACATAAGCCGTCTTCTTCGACACCGAGCCGCTTACTTTGCCGCCCGCCGACAAGATCATCCGGGTCGCTTCATCACGGGTCAGCGTCGGCATCGTACCGGTAAGCACCAGCGTTTTTCCCGCCAATGCCTGCCCCTCGGGACCACTTTCGAGTTCGGGCTTAAGGCCCGCCGCTTCCAGTGCATGAATGACGTCACGATTATGCGCCTCGTCAAAGAACTGCCGAATGGAATGCGCCACCACCGGGCCCACATCGTTGACTGACAGCAGTGCCTCTTCATCAGCCTCCATCACGGCACCAAGCGAGCCGAAATGGCGCGCCAGATCACGCGCCGTCGTCTCGCCGACGTGGCGAATGCCCAGGGCGAACAGCAGGCGCCCAAGGCCAGGGTGGCGTGCCTTGTCAAGAGCCTGAACCAGGTTCTCCGCCGACTTGCGGCCCATGCGATCATAAAGGATCAGATCTTCAACACGTAGCAAAAACAGGTCTGCAAGCGACTTGATGCGGCCACTGTCAACCAACTGGTCCACAAGCTTTTCACCAAGCCCCTCGATATCGAGCGCCTTGCGGCCAGCGGCATGAATGAGGCTTTGCTTGCGCTGCGCTGCGCAGAACAGGCCACCAGTACAACGCGAGACCGCCTCATCCTCCAGCCGCCGTATCGCCGAGCCGCACACCGGGCAGGAGGTGGGCATAACGAACAGAGTCGCGCCCTCGGGACGCAGCTCCACGACCGGCCCAACCACTTCCGGGATCACGTCACCCGCGCGACGCACGATGACGGTGTCACCAACCCGCACGTCCTTGCGCCGTATCTCGTCTTCATTGTGCAGCGTTGCATTGGTAACCGTGACCCCGCCCACAAAGACAGGCTTCAGGCGAGCCACCGGAGTGATCGCCCCGGTACGCCCCACCTGTACGTCGATCCCCACGAGAATGGTGGTTTCTTCCTGCGCCGGAAACTTGTGCGCCAGCGCAAAGCGCGGCGCGCGCGCCACATAGCCCAGCACTTCCTGCGCGGCAAGCGAGTTGACCTTGTAAACGACGCCGTCAATGCCAAAGGGCAGCTGTGCACGGTCCCTGCCCACGTCGGCATAAAACTCCAACAGCCCTGCAGCACCTTTGACAATGCGCCGGTTGTGATTAACAGCCACGCCCATGGACTCGAACCAGTCGAGCATTTGTGCGTGAGTAGCACAAGGGGCTCCTACGTTGTCACTGTCCCCCGCAGGCACGGGGGGTTTGAACAGATCTGGCTGCTCCGAAGGCGCAGCGCGGGATCGCGCGCCAATGATCTCACCCCAGCCATACCCAAAGAACCGCAATGGGCGCTGAGCCGTGACACGCGGATCAAGCTGGCGCAGGCTGCCCGCCGCCGCATTGCGGGGGTTCACAAAAAGCTTATCGCCGTGCGTGCGCTGAACCTCGTTCAAATGCTCGAAATCGGCGCGATTGATCAACACCTCGCCGCGCACTTCCAGCACGGCCGGATAATCACCACGCAGCTTCAGCGGCACGGAACGCAATGTGCGGATATTGGCGGTCACGTTTTCACCCACGCGACCATCACCACGCGTGGCTGCCTGCGCCAGCACGCCGTGTTCGTAACGCACTCCAATGGCAAGGCCGTCGAACTTGAACTCGGCCACGTACTCAACAGGCTCATCGGGCCGCAGCAAACCGGCATCGCGCAGCACACTGGACACGCGTTTGTCAAAGGCAAGAACATCTTCTTCGGAAAAGGCGTTGCCCAACGAACGCATGGGCCGCGCGTGGCGTACGCTCTCGAAAGCTGCAAGCGGTGCCGCACCCACCCGCTGGGTCGGCGATTCGGGCACAACGAGATCGGGGTACTGAGCTTCCAGCGCCTGCAATTGCAGCATCAGCCTGTCGTATTCGGCATCCGATGCCTGGGGCGCATCCAGTACGTAATATAAATGGTTATGGTGCTCGATCGCCTGACGCAACGCCAGAACCTGTGCGCGCACCGTTTCCGGTGCTTTTTCCAGAGCGCTCACGAAAAAAGTCGTACCGTGCGCGCACCGCACGCGGGAAAACCGCTGGTTTCCAGCTTGGCGTACAGTTCAAACAATTGTGCGTCGATCGTCTGATCGGCGCCGTCTGCCAGCAGCTTGCCCTGATCATCAACCAGCTCGGCGCCAAGCCGATTGGCAAGATCGCGCCCAACACTGGCCATGCGGCTGAACGCCTGACCGTCGCTGGGGCTATTGGGCAGATCAAGCAGCAAATCCAGCCTGTCCACTCCCGCCGACTGCACGTCCTCGACAGGCGAACCGTCGAACAGCACGGTGAACCGCGGCACTCCGGATTCGGACATCCATGCCAGCTGTCGCCCATACGACAGGAACCCAGCGTCCTTGACCGCTCGCGCAACGTCCGCCACCGGGCGAGTACCATTCAAAAGCAAGGCCAGACCGACTTGCGCATCCAGGCTTGCACACAGCGCATCAAGGTCGCGCGCCTGGTTCAGGACTTTGGCCTGATCGGGCCCTTCGATCGAACCCTCGAAACGTTCCGCCAGACTTTGCGCCACGGCCCACAGATGCGACCATTCGATATCGGTAAGGGCACCGCTGCGATTGGCCAGCAGAACAGCCAATTGCAGCGACACATACGATTCATTTTCGCGTAACCGCGCCCGATGCACATTACCCTCGGGGGCTGCGAAGATTCGGACCGGTTTGTTTCCCACCTTGCTTATGCCGCTGATCACTTCGTGCAGCTTCGCACCCGATACGGGCTGCGCAAAGCTGACGTCGATGACTGCCTCACACGTGGGATCGACTTCGGCTTCATCCTCGGCCTGACCCGCCGCTTCGTCAGACGGTGCCAGTGTTCCCATTCCTGGCTCGCGACGGCCCGTGGCCACCGCCCCCATCAACGGGTCGTGTTCGCCTTCGGGAAAATGCTCCTGCATACGCTGGCGCACGCGCCGATCCTGCCACCAATTGAAGCAGAGGACGACAACAATCAGCACCACGCCCAAAGAAATCAGTCCGAGTTGCAGTTCACTCATTTTTTGTTCCGCCGCATCACGATACGTTAACCCTGTTTTGCACTACACCTCGGCCAGTTGCATGGCCGAATCGATATCCACTGCAACAATACGGGAAACCCCCTGTTCCTGCATCGTCACACCCACCAACTGGCGGGCAATCTGCATGGCAATCTTATTATGGGAAATAAACAAAAATTGCGTCTGATCACTCATGCTGTTCACCAAATTGGCATAACGCTCGGTATTGGCGTCATCCAGCGGCGCGTCGACTTCATCGAGCAGGCAGAACGGCGCCGGATTCAACTTGAACAACGCAAAGACAAGGGCCGTGGCAGCCAGAGCCTTCTCGCCGCCAGACAGCAGATAAATGCTGGTGTTGCGCTTACCCGGCGGCTGGGCCATGACCTGCACACCGGCATCCAGGATTTCGTCGCCAGTGATGATCAGCTTGGCTTCACCTCCCCCAAAAAGCTTGGGGAACAATTCGCCAAAGTGTCCGTTGACGGTATCGAAGGTTTCCCGCAGCAATTCGCGCGTTTCACGATCGATCTTGCGTATGGCATCTTCCAGCGTTTCAATCGCATTGCGCAGATCCTGGTACTGTAAATCCAGAAACCCCTTGCGCTCGCGTCCGGCATTGAGTTCGTCCAGAGCCGCAAGGTTCACCGAACCCAGGCCGTCGATCTGGCGCGAGATGCGCTGCACTTCCGACTGCAGCCAGTCAACACGCTTCCACTCCTTCGGGTGTCCTTCCAGCAAGGCACGCAACGCCACGCGGTCAACCTCGGCTTCGTCAAGCTGCGCTGAAAACTGCTCGACCGCCAAACGCGCGGCCTGTTCCTGCAGCTGCAGTTCGGTAATGTGCGCGCGCCGCGGCTCGAGCGTCATCTCCAGCTTGACCCGATCTTCGTCGGCCGTGCGCAGCAAGGCGGCAAGGTTATCCAGTTCAATGCGCGAACGATTAAGAGACTCTTCGCGCGCGGCGCGTTGCTCGAGCGCATCCTGCAGTCCCGCCTGCGCAGCGGAAGCATCCAGCTCGAAAAGCTCGCCCTGAAGGCCTTCAAGTTCGACACCCGCGCGGCGGGCCTGCTCGGCGGCAAGTTGCTGATTGCGCTCGAGATCGGCCATGCGGCTGCGCAGCGACTTTTCGGCAAACTCTGCTTCGTGTACCTGGCGTTCGCATTCGCGCACCCGCAGACGCGCTGCTTCAGTCTCATCGGCCAGCGCCTCGCCCGAAAGCTCGGCATCGGAAAAACGCGACTGATGCTCGGCCAGCTCGGCGTCAAACGCCTCGAAACGGCCCTCGGCTTCTTCGCGGTTGGCGTTCTGCTCTTCCTGCTGCGCTGAAATCTCGGCGATTTCCTGTCGTATGCGGTCCGCGCGCTCGCCCGATTGCAGTGCCTGCTGGCGCAGGCGCGAGAGCTCGAGCTGCACATCATGCAAGCGCTGGGTCAGCTCGGATACACGCAGCCGCGCCGGCGCCATGGCCTGCGACACTTGCTGCCACGCCGCGTCGGCATGCGCGGCCGCGCTGACAGACTGATCCGCCACCAACTGTGCCGCCTTGATTTCCCGATGCAGGTTTTCGATTTCCTGCTGGCGGGCCAGCAAACCGGCCTGTTCTGAATCCGGAGCGTAAAACCGCACGCTGTTGCGGTCGACCAGATGCCCCTCCTTGACCACGTATCGCGCCGCTTCGGACAATTGATCACGCCCGGCCAGCGCTTCCGAAATATCCTGCGCTACATAGACATCGCGCAGCCACTGGCCAAGCAGGGAACGCAAATCAGGATCGGTAATACGCAGGAATGAAAATAGTGCCGTCTTACCCGCTATCGTGGCAGGTGCCGGCTGGGCTGGGGGAATCTGATAAAAGGCCAGGCGCGCGGGTGGCACGTCGGCCGTGAAAGCCCTGGCGTGCTCGAGCTGGCGAATTTCCAGCCCGGCCATGCGTTCACGCAACACCGCCTCGAAGGCCGTTTCCCAGCCTGGCTCCACATGCAGCTTTTGCCACAGGCGCCCCAGCGTATCCAATTCGTGCTTCTCGAGCCAGGGCTGGAGCGCACCCCGCTTCTGGACGTCTTCCTGCAGCTTGACGAGCGCCGACAGCCGCGCATCCAGCCGCGCAAGATTCCGCGCATCCTCCTGCGCGACAGCCTGCGCCTGACTGCGCTCGTGATCGAGTTCAGGCAGGCGTCCTTCAAGCGTGGCCAGCTGCTCGTGAGATTCCTTTACCTGCTGTTCAACAGCGGCACTATCGCCAGCCAGGCGCTCGACGTCGGCCGGATCCGGCGCGTTGAGTTCACGCAGTTCCTGCTCAAGACGCTCCCGCCGCAGCACCAGCGCGGCGACCTGATGACCGGCATCACGTCCAGCCTGAGCAGCCAGGGCCAGATTCTGTTCCACTTGCGCCAGGACGGTGCGCATCTCGTCGCGCGAAATGCGCGCCTCGCGCACCCGGGCTTCCATCTCGGGCAAGCTGCCCGAAGCTTCCTCCGCGCGCGCCCTGGCCTCCTCTGTGCGACCACCCGCAACCTGCAGCTCGGTCTCGGCCAGCGCCAGCTGCTCGGCGCAATGCGTCTGCTGGTCAGTCCACTCTTGCATCTGCGCCTGCAACTGGCCGCGCCGTGACTGCACCCGGTTGCGGGAATCCACAACATGACGTATCTCAGCTTCGAGCCGGCTGACCAAGGCTCCTGCCTCGAAAAGCTGCCCCTGAGCGGCATGCACGGAATCAGCCGCAGCGTAGTGCGCTTGCCTGCGCGATTCCAGGACGGATTCGGTGGCACGCAGGCCTGCCGTAGCCTCTTCCAGCTCGTTCTGCGCCTGCTCGATAGCCAGGAATCGGGCCTTTTGCTCTTCGCGCGCGGCTTCTTCCCGAAGCAGCCACAATGCCTGCTGTTTGTGCTTGCCGTCTTCCTGCAGACTGCGGTAGCGGCCAGCAACTTCGGCCTGCACCTCGAGTCTTTCGAGCTGAGCATCGAGCTCGCGCATGATGTCTTCGACGCGGGTCAGGTTCTCGCGCGTGTCGCCAAGCCGGTTCTCGGTTTCCCGGCGCCTTTCCTTGTAGCGTGACACCCCCGCGGCCTCCTCAAGGAAAACACGCAGTTCTTCGGGCCGAGCTTCGATAAGGCGATTGATCATGCCCTGGCCGATAATGGCATAACCGCGGGCGCCCAGGCCAGTACCAAGGAAAATGTCGTGAATATCGCGCCGCCTGACCTGCTGATTATTCACAAAATAGCTGCTGGCCCCGTCGCGCGTCAGTACACGCCGCACGGCAATCTCGGTGTAGGCGCTCCATTGGCCTACCGCCCGACCTTCGGAATTGTCGAATACCAGCTCAACGGACGCCCGGGCCGCGGGCTTGCGATTACCCGACCCATTGAAAATGACGTCCTGCATGGATTCGCCACGCAATTCGGAGGCCTTGGACTCGCCCAGCACCCACCGCACCGCGTCGATAATGTTGGATTTGCCGCAGCCATTTGGCCCAACAACCCCCACCAGCTGACTGGGTGTGGGGATAACCGTCGGCTCAACAAATGACTTGAAACCCGCTAGCTTTATTTGAGTCAAACGCACAATAGGAACGCTAAGTTGGCAATGAATGGTTGACAAAGCGGATTGGGCAGGCCGCTGGCGAGTGCAATGCACACCGCCCCCGAACGCCGGACGCCCGACGCCGTCGTGAAACTGTTTCGTATGATAACGCACCGCAGGGGCGATCCCTAGCCATGTGTAATTTACGGAAAATTTCCGATACGTCCGCGTGGCTAACGCTATACTCACTAACTGTTTTTGTTATTTGTTCACACTTCCCGCCCAACCCACACCAGAGACTGTCGATTGAAAAAAGGCTTCTATCTCGTAATGACGGCCCAAGCGCTCTCATCTCTGGCTGACAACGCATTACTTATTGCTGCTATTGCACTGATCGCCGACCTGCAGGGCCCGGACTGGCTGGTGCCCATGATGAAGTGGTGGTTTGCCCTTGCCTACGTCGTGCTGGCGGCATTCGTGGGCGCCTTCGCCGACTCGTTCCCCAAAGGCCGGGTCATGTTTGCCACCAACGCCATCAAGCTTGCCGGCTGCATTCTCATGTTCACCTCGCAAATGATGGCGATGAACAACGACGCGCAACTGGTGCAAGTGTTCGTCGCCTACACCCTGGTCGGCATCGGGGCTGCGGCGTATTCGCCTGCCAAGTACGGCATTGTGACTGAAATGCTGCCGCCCGACCTGCTGGTCAAGGGCAATAGCTGGATCGAAGGCCTGACCGTACTGTCGATCATACTGGGAACCGTACTGGGTGGCTTCCTGATCAGCCCTGCGGCATCCACCAGCCTGCTTTCGCACGCCTGGGTCAGTGCGGTGGCACAAAGCCGCACCGAAGCTGCAATTCTAATCATCGGCGTCGTCTATTTCCTGGCGGCCGCCTGCAACCTTCTTATCCCGCGCACCGGCGTCAGCTACCCCAAGCAGCAGACAAACCCCACCAAACTCTTCGCTGAATTCGCCAATTACGTCGTCATACTCTGGAAAGACAAGCTGGGGCAGATTTCGCTGGCGGTAACCACGCTCTTCTGGGGCGCGGGCGCAACGCTGCAACTGATTGTCATCGAGTGGGGTGCGCGCCATCTGGGCCTGCCGCTGGAGCGCTCATCCATACTAATGGGCGTCGCTGCAGTGGGTACGGTGGTCGGGTCGGTCAGTGCCGGGAAAATCCCGCTGAAGCGCGCGTTGACTGTTCTGCCGCTGGGCGTCGTGATGGGCCTTACAGTGCTGCTCATGCCACACGTTTATGCCGCCTGGGCCGTCTACGGCCTGCTGCTGCTGATAGGCGCGCTTTCGGGTTTCTTTGTCGTGCCCATGAATGCCCTGCTGCAACATCGCGGCCACGTCCTGCTGTCGGCGGGCCATTCCATTGCCGTGCAAAATTTCAATGAACAACTGAACATACTGCTCATGCTGGCCCTGTACAGCGCAATGCTGTGGCTTGAAGTGCCGATCAACGTCATCATCACCTTCTTCGGCCTGCTGGTGGCCATCCTGATGCTGCTGTTCATGCAATGGAGCCGCATGAACATCCGCAACGACCCCACACTGCTGACACAGATAGGCCAGCACGGCCACGGGCAGGCCCTACACTGAACGCGCCAGGTTCAAGTCACGCCAGGCATCAGCCTTGGCCTGCCCGCGCAACAACAGCCAGGCGGGGTGGTAGGTGGCCACGACGGGAATCCGCGTGGCGCCATCAACGTCCAGCCAATGCACCTGCCCGCGTAATTGCTCCAGATCCAGCGGGTTTTGCAGCAACGACTGGGCGGCAAGATGCCCCAGCGCCAGAATGCGGTGCGGCTTGAGCAAGGTTATCTGACGCAGCAAATAAGGCCGGCACGCGGCAATTTCCTCGGGCGTGGGGTTGCGGCTGCCGCGTGGCTGGCACTTGACAAGGTTGGTGTAAAACACGGAAGCGTCCGGCCCGACGCCAACAGCCCGCAACATGGCATGCAGCAGTTCGCCTGCACGGCCCTGGAAAGGCAGGCCGACGCGATCGTCGTGGCCTCCGGGCGCTTCACCAATGACCATCCACTGAACCGTATCGACAGCTCCGGAGCCAAACACCGTCTGGGTGCGCCCGAGATAGAGGGGGCACGCCTCACACACAGCCACCTCATCGCGCAGCGCGGATAATTCGGTTGGCAAGGCGGGCGGCGGCACGGTGCCCGGTGCGGCGCTTGGTGCCCGCACACCCGCCGTCGAAGCCGCCATGCTCCCAACTGGAGCCTCGCGTCGGGGCGCCTTGCCCACGCGGGGTGCGCTGCCATCGGCACGGCCACCATTGCCAGCGATATTTCCACCTTTCAAAATCTGCGCGACGGAGCGCAGTCCATCCAGTTCGGGCGAAGGTGGCACGACCGAGTGTTGTCCCGCCTGTCCCGGGGAGGGCAGCGCGCCGCCCGCCGCTGGCATGGCAGCGTGTTCCGCCTGATCCGCGGATGGCGCCCCCTGCCGTATGGACGGCGCCTCGGCCGGAGCAAGGGGCACTTCCTGCGCAAACCGCCGTAACTGGCGCGGTTCAATACCAATCTCTTGCAGCCACACCCGTTGCACGGGAGAAAGCGTCCAGTCGGCGTGACCGTCGGCGGCCATCACCCATGCCCTCCTGCAATTTTCAACACTTTCTCCATGATCCAGGCATCCTCGCGCTCACCACCACCCGTCGGGTAATAGCCCTTACGCGTGTTCATGTGAACATAGCCCCGATTAGCGTAAAAAGCCACGGCTCTCTCATTGGACGGCCTTACTTCCAGCATGATCCGGGGTAACTCATGCCGCACTGTCTCGTACTCGCAGTGGCGCAGCAGCGTATAGCCCACCCCCTTGCGCTGCGCATCCGGAAGGACGGCAATAAGCAGCAGATGGGCAATGTCCGGCGCAAACATGGCAAGACTGAATCCCACAATCCGCTCACCCAGGCGTGCCACCCACGCGCCATAGCCCGCCTCCAGCGCATCACGAAAATTGCCTGCGGTCCAGGGAAATGCCTGCACCGATGCTTCAATACTTGCCACTTCGCTTACATCGGCCATCTGCATGGGGACAATGGCCACCGGCGCTTGGGCCTTGGGATTGCCACCCAGCCCTTTTTCCCGCTCGACGGTGGTGTAAGCAACTTTGTCCCGCACATAAAGCGGCACCGCCCGATCGGGGGCAACGGTTTCACCCGCCAGCCAGGCCCGTTGCGCCAGGTGTGCCACCGCCTCGGCCGTGGCACGCTGCGCATCGCCCCGAACGGTCTGCAGCGAAGGGGTTTCTCTTAAGGTGACGACCAAGGAGGAAAGAGCCGGATAAGCCTCCGGCGCATCCCCCAGCAGCCGGATGGAAACCAGCGGCGGCGCAGCCGACTCGACACGCAGCCGCCAGCGCAGCTGTTCGAGCCATACACCTACATCAGACACGTTCAACAAAGCCGCCCCACACAGCACGTGCCAGCTGCCATCGACGGGCCGGTACGCGGCCGCGTAAACCTCGTTCATCCGAGCATCCTGCAGCACTACACGTACCGCCCCACCTGCGCCGCCATCCTGCTCGGCCACCGCCAGGAGCGATGGCACCGGAATCACCGGTATATCCAGCGCATAAGCCATGCCCTGCGCCACCCCGCAAGCTACTCGCAGGCCTGTAAAGCCACCTGGCCCCTGCCCGAACGCAATCGCGGCCAATTGGCTGCGCCCGATATGCGCTTCGTCCAGCAGTTGATCCACCATGGGCAACAGGCGCTGTGCGTGTTCGCCAACGGCGTCGTGCCCCAGCGAGCGCACCTGTGTCTGGCCGCCACTTACCGACAGCAAGGCGACGCCGCACAGGCTGGAAGACGTCTCTAGCGCAAGAATATGTAGATCCATAAAGAATATTTTAAGCCGTCGCCGTTGCGGCACGCTCCATGCAACACGATGGCAAGGCATCTGAAGCCTGCTTACATTTACGATTCGGAATCCCGGCGTGAACAGTGCGTTGAACCCAGAGCCCTGCGCGCCGTGGCACCCCCACTTTGCGAACGGCACGCTGGACGCAAACACCTTGAATTAGCGGATTAATTATGAGCCATTCAGCGTAATCAACAAAAATCTCTACCATTTTTACAAGTGTAATGATAGGCTATCCACATTGGGAGTAAGGTCAAATATTGCGCGGCGGAGCACGGCCGAAATTGTAATGCACGTTGTACCAAACGCTTAATGTGTAATATCTTGTTACTTTCCCCTTCACGGGCCTTCTCGATGCTGTTACATTTTCAGTTATGAACACACAAAACCAATCTTTGACACGCAAAATTCTTGTTGTCGACGACGACCCCAGGCTGCGTGACCTGTTGCGTCGATATCTATCGGAACAAGGCTTCAATGTCTTTGTTGCCGAAGACGCCAAGGAGATGTCGAAAATCTGGCAACGCGAACACTTCGATCTGCTTGTGCTCGACCTCATGCTGCCCGGCGAAGACGGCCTATCCATCTGCCGCCGCCTGCGAGGTGGACACGACAACACACCCATCATCATGCTCACTGCCAAGGCCGAAGAAATCGACCGTATCGTCGGGCTTGAAATGGGCGCGGACGATTACCTTTCCAAGCCGTTCAACCCGCGCGAGCTGCTCGCTCGCGTCAACGCCATCCTGCGCCGCCGCGGCACCGAAGAACACCCCGGCGCGCCCAGCCAGGAAAACGAATCCATCGAGTTCGGCCCCTACATGCTCAACCTCTCCACCCGCACGCTCACGCGCAACGACGAGCAGGTGCCCATTACCACGGGCGAATTCTCCGTACTCAAGGTTTTCGCGCGCCATCCAAAAATCCCGCTGTCCCGCGACAAACTCATGGAACTGGCCAGGGGACGCGAATACGAAGCCTTCGACCGCAGCCTGGACGTACAGATTTCCCGGTTACGCAAGCTGATCGAGCCCAATCCCTCCAAGCCCGTATTCATCCAGACCGTCTGGGGGCTGGGCTATGTATTTGTCCCCGACGGCGGTCGATAACTCCCCCCGAAGGCAACACTTCGGGAAGCTTAAATGTCGCTTTCCCTGCAGCACTTCGGCCAGCTGACTTCACGCCTCAAGCTGGGCCTGTTCAGTCGCTCGTTCCTGCTGCTGGCCGCACTGATGCTGGTCAGTCTGGGGGCTTGGCTGCAGGTGTTCTTCAGCATGGAAGAAGGTCCGCGCGCCATACAAATGGCGCAACGCGTTGCTACGTCCGTCAGCATCACCCGATCGGCGCTGGTCTATGCTCCGCCCAGTGTAAGACCGGCCCTGATGCTCGATCTGGCCACCAAAGAAAGCCTGCGCGTGCAGCCACGTGAATACTCAGACAGGCTTGAGCCGCTGCCCAACTCGAACTACTGGAATCACGTCGCCGCCGAAATCAAGAAGCGCCAGGGCACCAATACGCAAATCATGTGGGCTGTCAACGGCATGCCCGGCATCTGGGTCAGCTTTGACATCAACAAAGACCATTACTGGCTCGTATTCGACAGGGAGCAACTGGGCCTGACGGCTGGCATTGAATGGTTCAGCTGGGGCGCGACTGCCCTGCTCCTGGCCCTGATCGGTTCTGCAGTCAGTGTGCGGTTCGTCAACCGCCCCCTGGCTCAGCTGGCCAAGGTGGCCCAGCAGGTGGCACGCGGGGAAACGCCTTCACCGCTGCCCGAAAAAGGACCCCTTGAAATACGCGACATGAACATCGCGTTCAACCGAATGGCGCGCGACCTGAGACAAACGGAAGCCGACCGCGAAATCATGCTGGCCGGCATCTCGCACGACCTGCGCACACCGTTGGCGCGCATGCGGCTGGAAATCGAAATGAGCACCGTCAGCGAAGAGGCGCGCCAGGCCATTGACGAAGACCTCGCCCAGATCGACCACAGCATCGGGCAACTGATGGAATATGCGCGGCCGGCCGGCGCCGTACCCGAGCAGGGAATTGACGTTTCCGCCGTCCTGCATGACCTGTACGAACGGGAACGTTCGCACACCGAGTCGCTGGGCGGCCACCTTACCTCGTCCATCACAGGCGGGCTATACGCGCGCATCACGGCGCACGACCTCAAGCGCGTCGTCAGCAACCTCATCGAAAACGCCCGCCGCTATGGCCGTTCGCCCAGTGACGACAACGTCTACATTAACCTGGCCGCAAGGCCCGAAAGCGGCCTGGTCGTCATAGAAGTCACCGACCAGGGAACAGGGATCGCCGAGGCCGACGTCGAGCGGTTGCTGCGCCCGTTCTCGCGCGGTGAATCGGCGCGTACCGGGGTCAGTGGCGCCGGACTGGGGCTGGCCATCGTCGAACGCCTTCTGGGTCAGGTGGGTGGACAGCTGAAACTGCTTTCACGCGCCTCAGGCGGGCTGGTAGCCCACATAGAATTGCCGCGAAGCCGAGGCAAAGGCCTGCCGCAGGAGGCCTGAATCCAATGGCATAATGTAGACACAAATACGCCATTCGCAAGTCGGGAGTTCACATGAAAACGGTAGGCGACACACTCGAGCCATTCAAAGTCATCGGAGTCAAGCCGGGGTTTACACAACACGAGGAAAATGGAGTATCCGCGTTCGAAGAGGTCACTGAAAGCTCGTTTCCGGGAAAATGGAAGGTCATCTATTTCTATCCCAAGGATTTCACCTTCGTTTGCCCCACAGAAATCGTGGGCTTCAACAAACTGGTCGACGAATTCGAAGAGCGCGACGCTGTCCTCATGGGCGGGTCGTCCGACAATGAATACGTAAAGTTGGCCTGGCGCCGGACACAGACCGATCACGCAAAACTCGCTCACTACCAGTTTGCCGACACCAACGGATCACTCATAGACCAGCTGGGCATCCGCGACCGCATCGAAGGGGTGGCGCTGCGCGCTACCTTCGTGGTGGATCCGGACAACGTCATTCAGCATGTGTCGGTCTACACCGCCAATGTGGGGCGCAGCCCCGACGAAACCCTCAGGGTGCTGGACTGCCTGCAGACCGAGGGCATGTGCGCCTGCAATCGCCAGGTAGGCGGCGCTACGCTTTAGCCAGAAGCACCGCCACCGTGGCAGCAATGCCTTCTTTGCGACCCACGTATCCCAACCCTTCGTTCGTCTTGGCCTTGATGCTTACCTGATGCTCGTCCAGGCCCAGATCGGCCGCAATGTTGACCACCATGGCATGGGTGTAGGGCGCCATTCTGGGCCCTTGGACATGAATGGTGGCATCAACGTTGCCAGCCACCCACCCCGCCGCCACAACCTTCCCGTAAGCTGCACGCAGCAGAACCCGGCTGTCGGCGTCTTTGAACACCGGATCCGTATCGGGAAAATGATGCCCAATGTCACCCAGCCCCGCACCGCCCAACAGGGCGTCGGTCAGGGCGTGCAACAGTGCATCGGCGTCCGAATGCCCGAGCAGGCCATGTGTGTGCGGAATGCTGACGCCACCCAGCACCAGTCTTCTGCCTTCCACCAGCGCATGTACGTCGAACCCCTGACCCACCCGAAACGGAATGTTCATAGCCATTTCCCCATCAACTCGAAATCGTCAGGCCATGTTACTTTGAAATTTCTTGCTGAGCCGGCAACAAGCATCGAGCTGTACCCAGCCCGTTCCATGGCCGAGGCCTCGTCAGTTATGACAGCCCCATCGGCACGGGCCGCAAGCAGGGCCCGCAACAACGGACCCGCAGGAAACATCTGCGGTGTCTGCGCCAGCCACAACCCATCGCGCGATATCGTCGCGTGCACGACAAACTGGTCGCGGGTTTGGTCGCCACTGGCTGCCTGAACGGCCGAACCGGCGGCATGTAATCCTTGACGTGTATTCGTGGCGGCGCTGGTTCGACCGGCGCGCTGGCTCGTCTCGTCGATTCGCAGGCCACGCTTGACCGTGTCGGCGACAGGCAGGGCCAGCAAGCCGCCCGTGCCGCTGGCCAGGCACGCATCAATGAGACGGGCCAGCGCATCCGCAGGCAAGCCGGGGCGCGCCGCATCGTGCACCAGCACCCAGTCGTCATCCTTCAACGCGGCTTCGCTCAGCGCCGCCACCACGGTATCGGCCCGGCGGGGGCCACCGCACGGGCTCCATACGGTGCGCGGCAGGCCCGCCAGCGCCGCCACCACCCGGTCATCGCCCGGCGCAACGCCCACCCGCACCTGATCGATGCGCCCGTCGGCCAGCAAGGACCTGACCGCCAGGCGCAGCATGGGCTCGCCACGAATAAGGCGATACTGCTTGGGCGCGGGTTGCGCACCACCCCGGGCACGCTCGCCTGTGCCGGCGGCGGGGACAATACCAATGATTTTCTTTGTCATGGAAAAGAGATTTTATAATGATAGGCTAAATGGCCTCTAAAACTGCAGTCCGCCCTTCGCTTGCGTCCACCCCTTCGTTGATTCGCGCCCTGAAACCCGGGCTTCGATACGCTGTGCCCTGCCCGCCCGGATCCGGCGACGCCTGGCTGCTGGCCGACCTGGCGCGTACCACGCGGCAAACCCTGGTGGTGCTTTGCGCCGACCCGCTGACGGCGCAGCGTGTGGCTGAAGAAACACTGCTGTTTGCCCCGGAGCTGCACATAAGGCAACTGCCCGACTGGGAGACCCTGCCTTACGACAGCTTCTCGCCGCACCAGGACCTGATTTCCGAACGCCTGCAAACCCTGCACGCACTGATGCTCCGGGACGTGGATATTCTGACGGTACCGGTCACCACGGCACTATACCGCCTTGCGCCGCCTTCATTCCTGGCCGCCTACACATTCTCGTTCAAACAAGGTGACAAACTGAACGAGGAAGCGCTCCGACGCCAGCTTACCCTGGCCAACTACAGTCATGTCACGCAAGTGACTGCGCCGGGGGAATTCTGCATCCGGGGCGGACTGATCGACCTGTTTCCGATGGGGTCGGCGCTGCCCTATCGAATCGACCTCTTCGACGACGAAATCGAATCCATACGAAGCTTTGACATCGACACCCAGCGCAGCCTATACCCAGTCAAGGAAGTGGAACTTCTTCCTGGACGCGAATTCCCTATGGATGAAACGGCGCGCAATCATTTCCGCACGCGTTTTCGCGAAATCTTTGAAGGCGATCCGTCGCGCGCGCTTCCTTACAAGGATATCGGAAACGGCATTACCTTTGCGGGCGTTGAATACTATCTGCCGCTATTCTTCGATGAAACGGCCTCACTATTCGATTACCTCAGCGAGCAAACACTGACAGTGACGCTGGGCGACATAGACAACGCCATGCAACGCTTTGCACAGGACACGCACGGGCGCTACCAATTCCTGAAAAGCGATCGCGAGCGGCCCATTCTGGACCCACACACGCTCTTCCTGAACGTCGAATCCTTCTATCTGGGCCTAAAAAATTTCAGCCGACTGTCGCTCGTCCAGGGCGCTGACACGCACCCCGACTACGCCAAGGCGCCAGACGTGGCCGTAGCGCGCCGCGCCGAGGACCCTGTGGCCCGGCTGCGGTCATTGCTGAAGCACCCCAAAGGCCGCATCGTGCTGTGTGCCGATTCGGCCGGCCGGCGCGAAACACTGCTGCTCATGCTGCGCGAATACGGTATAGAGCCGGACACGCAGTTCGACAACCTGCACGATTGCCTCCTCTCGGACAGCCGCTTCTCACTGACCGTGGCGGCGCTGGATACTGGCTTTAGCCTGGCCTCCGGCGAACTGACGCTGCTCACCGAAAACAACCTTTACCCTGGGCAAGGAACGACGACGCGGCGCAAGCGTCGCGCGCAGGAAGGCACCCATGACGTCGAAGCCATGGTGCGCGACCTGTCGGAGTTGCGTGAGGGCGATCCCATCGTCCACGCACAGCACGGCATTGGCCGCTACCGAGGGCTCATCAATATGGACCTGGGCGACGGCGCCATGGAATTCCTGCATCTGGAATACGCCAACAACAGCACGCTATACGTACCGGTTGCGCAGTTGCACGTCATTGCACGCTACAGTGGCGCAGACCCCGAACACGCACCGCTGCATCAACTGGGCTCGGGCCAGTGGGACAAGGCTCGCCGCAAGGCGGCCAAACAAGTGCGCGATGCCGCCGCCGAGTTGCTGGCCCTATATGCCCTGCGTGCTTCGCGCGAAGGTTTCTCGTTCAAGCTGCCGCTGAACGACTACCAGACATTCGTTGAGGGGTTCGAATTCGAGGAAACACCGGACCAGACTGCGGCAATTGAAGCGGTCCTTGGCGACATGACTTCCGGACGCCCCATGGACCGCCTGGTATGTGGCGATGTGGGATTCGGCAAGACCGAGGTAGCGCTGCGTGCAGCCTTCCTGGCCGTGGCCAACAACAAACAGGTAGCCATCCTGTGCCCCACGACGCTGCTCGCTGAACAGCACGCACATACGTTCTCGGACCGTTTCGCGGACTGGCCCGTGAAAGTGGTGGAGTTGTCGCGCTTTCGCTCTACACAGGAGGTCAGCGCAGCCGTGGAAGGCCTGGGTGACGGACGCGTGGACATCGTCATTGGCACACACAAGATTTTGTCCAAAAGCGTCAAGTTCAAACGGCTGGGCCTGGTTGTCATTGACGAGGAGCATCGCTTTGGCGTGCGCCAGAAAGAAACGCTCAAGGCCTTGCGCGCTGAAGTGGATGTGCTGACGCTCACCGCCACTCCCATTCCACGTACGCTGGGCATGTCGCTGGAAGGCATCCGCGATTTTTCCGTCATTGCCACGGCGCCCCAAAAACGTTTGGCCATCAAGACGTTCGTGCGGCGGGAAGACGGCAGCACCATACGCGAGGCGTTGCTGCGCGAACTGAAACGCGGCGGTCAGGCGTATTTCCTGCACAACGAAGTCGAAACAATCTACAACCGCCTTGCCCGGCTGGAAGAACTGGTACCAGAAGCCCGTATCGCGGTGGCCCACGGCCAGATGCCCGAGCGCGAGCTTGAAGAGGTCATGAAGGGCTTTTACCAGCAACGCTATAACGTCCTGCTGTGTACCACAATTATTGAAACCGGTATCGATGTCCCATCAGCCAACACAATAGTGATCCACCGCGCGGACCGGCTGGGACTGGCGCAACTGCATCAGCTGCGCGGCCGCGTGGGACGCTCGCATCACCAGGCTTATGCATACCTGCTGACCCCCGGCGAAGATGCCATTACAGGTAATGCAAAGAAGCGCCTCGAGGCCATTCAGACAATGGAAGAATTGGGCTCGGGGTTTTATCTGGCAATGCACGACCTGGAAATCCGCGGCACGGGCGAGGTCCTTGGCGAGTCGCAGTCAGGCAATATCCACGAGATCGGCTTTTCGATGTATTCGGAAATGCTTAATACGGCGGTCCGCGCGCTGAAGGCGGGCGAAGAACCGGATCTGGACTCGCCCTTTGCCGCTTTGTGCGAAGTGAATCTGCACGCGTCGGCGTTGCTCCCAGCCGACTATTGCCCCGACGTGCACGCGCGCCTGAGTTTCTACAAGAAGTTGTCTCACGCCAATGATGAGGATGCCCTGATTGGCATCCAGGAAGAGTTGATAGACCGCTACGGCAGGCTGCCGGAGGCAGCACGGAATTTATTGGCAACGCACCGTTTACGTCTGCACGCCGAGCCCCTGGGCGTCGTCAAGATCGACGCCACCGAAGCACAAGCGATGATTCAATTCAACGCAAAGCCGAATATCGACCCGCTGCGCATCATTCAACTGATTCAGACACGACGCAACGTCAAGCTGGCGGGGCAGGACAAGATCAAGATAGATATCAGGCCCGCGGGTGGAAGCAAGCCTGCCGCGCCGGCGGGAGCCCCAACGGCCAACGTCGTGAGCGCGCGCATAGATGCGGTGCGCGACGTGCTCACGGCGCTGGCATAGGATCCGCACGGCCTTTACACTGTTTACCACTATTCACTCTCGCCTTTATGCTGCCGACTCGATGACTTATCTCATACTTCAATCGCCCAGTCTGAATACTGAACGCATCGAGAACATTGCCGCCATATCACGGGCGGGAGGAGTGCAGGTTCTTGGCAATACGGCGGCACGGCTGATCGATGTGGACGTCGATGAATCTGATGAGGTGGCGCGTCAATGTGAGGCGATGAGCCTTGACTACGCGTTCCTTGATGAAATCCGGCGTTTCAATGAATGCAAGATTCTGGCGATGGACATGGATTCGACGCTTATCAACATTGAATGCATCGATGAGATCGCGGATGAGGTGGGACGCAAGGCGCAGGTCGCGGCAATTACAGAGGCGGCAATGCGCGGCGAGATCAAGGATTTTTCGGAGAGCCTGCGGCGTCGTGTTGCCTTGCTTGAGGGCGTGCCGATCCAGGCGCTGGAACGGGTTTACGCAGAGCGGCTGCAATTGAATGCCGGGGCGGAACGATTGATTGCCGCGGCGAAGCGGGTGCGAGTAAGGGTAATGGTGGTTTCAGGAGGGTTCACGTTTTTTACCGAGAGGCTAAAACTGCGTTTGGGTCTGGATGAAGCCCATGCAAATACGCTGGAAGTAGTCGATGGAGTACTGACCGGGCGGGTGCTGGGGGACATTGTGGATGGGCAGCGCAAGGCCGATTGTCTGCGGGCACTGGCGCATAAATTGGGAGCGAAGCGGGATCAGATCATTGCGCTGGGAGACGGAGCAAATGATTTGAAAATGTTGGCGCTGGCGGGCTATTCGGTGGCGTACAGGGCGAAGCCGGCGGTGCAGGAGCAAGCTGGTTTTGCATTGAATGTCAGCGGGCTGGATGGGGTGCTTAACTGGTTTCGGGCCTGATTTGGCGGTCGGCTCTTGAGTGGCCGTTGAGTTCTTAAACGGCCGTTTTAGCCGGGGCAGTTTTGCTCGGGTCGCTGCGGCCCCGGCTAAAACGGCCTTGCGATGGAGTGCGGCCCACGGGGGTAGGCCCACAGATTCAGCCACCGACAGTCACTCGGGGGAATCGTTGCTGTGGCGGTAATGGCGGCGCAAAAGGTAGCGGAATACAAAACCGGGGTATGCCAGCACCAGATACAGGCAAAGGGTAATAAGGTAGAACTCCCAGGTCTTGGGAAAGAAATTGCCAATATTGATTTCGAAGGCAAAGCCCAGTGTTCCCAGCATGAAGTACAGCACCAGCACTTCAAGAAGGCGCGAAATGAATGGCTTGCGTGTACTTTTATTCAAATCACGCCAGCCAGCGTAGCTCAATACCAGGACAACCGCCACGGCCAGCACAATAATCTTCAGCACGAACAGGCCTACCGAAGCACTATCCGAGGGGATCACCAACGACCCTCCTACCCAGATAAGAATGGCGTAGTGCAGTCCGGCCAGCACCGCAAAGAACACAATCGACTCAAGCAGGCGCAGCCAGCCTGGCCGACCGTCTTCACCCTTTTGGGCCCAAGGCAGCACGAGAAGAGGCCGCTCTACGAAGAAAGGCAAGCTGGCAGTCGCCAATGCCAGGATGATCAAAATCCAGATTGCTACTGACTGCTCCATCGCCGTCCTTTAAAAACCCAGCGACGTCTGAATCGCGTGTACGCATAGGGCCAGCAACCCGCCTGGCAACACACCAAGGACAAGCAGCGCGAGCCCATTGATAGACATGAGTCCCTGCGGAATTGCCCCGGAAACTATCGCCGCCGGATCACCCTCGGGCTCATCGAAGTACGCCATCTTGACCACTCGCAAATAGTAGAAGCAGCCAATCAGGGAGAACATCACCGCCACCACGGCCCAGGCCACGTGCCCTGCGCCTACCAGTGCCTGCAGCACCACAAGCTTGGCGTAAAAGCCCGCCAGTGGCGGGATGCCGGCCAGCGAGAACATAGCCAGCAGCAACACGCCGGCCAGCACCGGGTTGCGTCGATTCAGGCCCTTGAGATCGGAAATTTTCTGGCACTCGAAGCCCTTGCGGCTAAGCAGCATGATCAGTCCGAACGTAATGAGTGTCGTCAGGACATAAATGATCATGTAGTACAGCGCTGCCCCATAGGCGCCGCCCGTTGCCGACGGGTCGCCCGCCACCACGCCGGAGAGCAGGCCAAGCATGACATAGCCCATGTGCGCAATGGTTGAGTACGCAAGCATGCGCTTGAAATCGGTTTGCGCAATAGCCGTAAGGTTACCAACCGCCAGCGAAAGCACCGCAAGGATCAGCAGCATGGGCTGCCAATCGAGCGCCACACTGTGCAGGCCCTCGATAAGCAAACGCAATGTCAGCACGATGGCCGCCAGCTTGGGCGCTGTGGCAACCAGCAGCGTAACCGCCGTAGGCGCACCCTGAAAGACGTCGGGCAGCCACATGTGGAAAGGCGCTGCGCCCAGCTTGAACGCCAGCCCCGCCACAATAAATGCGACGCCAAAAACCAGTGGCAATGTATGCACCCTGCCGCTGGCGATAATGTGGATAACACGCGCCAGGTCGAGCTCGCCCGTTGCGCCATAGATCATTGAAAGGCCGTACAACAACACCCCCGATGCCAGCGCACCCAGCACGAAGTATTTCATCGCCGCCTCGGTGGCTTCGACATTCTCGCGGCGCAGCGCAATCAGTGCGTACAGCGAGAACGACATAAGCTCCACGCCCAGGTACACGATCAGCAGGCTGCCCGCGGAAATCATGACCATCTCGCCCAGCAGCGCGAGCAACGACAGCGTATACAGCTCGCCCCCGCGACTTAACATGTCGCGCTCTTCGGCGTACTGGCGACCATAAATGAGCGTGGCAGCCACCGTGACGTACGACGCAATTTTCAGGAAATGCGATAGCGAGTCGACGACATACATGCCATTGAACGCCGAACCGGCAACGCCGTCGCTCCACTGCACCGCGTCAGCCACTGTCACTACAAGCAGCGCCACCAGGGTAAGTAGAAACGTCGCGTGACGCCCCTCGGATTTGCTGAACGAGTCAAAAATCAGCACAACGCCAATCAATATCAGCAGCAGGATTTCGGGTAGAGCCAGAATGACTTCAAAATGATTTTGCATGATTATCCGGGCTTACAGTTTCGAGATGGCCGCATGTTGCAACAGGTTCTGCACAGACACGTGCATGACATCGGTAAATGGCTTGGGATGAATGCCCAGGTACAGGACCAGGACCGCCAGCACCGCCAGTATCAGGAATTCGCGCTTGCCCACATCGTGCATGGCGCGCACCTTGTCGTTTGCAATGGCGCCGAACGTCACACGTTTGTACATCCACAATGAATAAGCAGCGCCCCAGATCAATGCCGTCGCCGTCAGCAGACCGATCCAGAAGTTATGCTGAACCGCACCCATGATGACGGTGAACTCGCCCACAAACCCGCTGGTACCCGGCAGGCCACAATTGGCCATCGAAAACAACAGGAAGTACGTGGCGAAGCGTGGCATCACGTTGATGACACCACCGTATGCGTCTATGCGGCGCGTATGCAGTCTGTCGTACAGCACCCCTATGCAGAAGAACATGGCGCCCGACACGAAACCGTGCGAGATCATCTGCACCAACGCGCCTTCCAGGCCCGCCGTGTTGAACAGAAAAAAGCCCAGCGTGACGAAGCCCATGTGCGCGACGGATGAATAGGCAACAACCTTTTTCATATCGTCCTGGACAATGGCAACCAGACCAATGTAAATGATGGCAATCAGTGAAAGCGCAATCATCATGCCCGACAGGCTGTGCGATGCATCCGGGGCAATAGGCAGCGAAAAGCGCAGAAAGGCGTAGGCTCCGAGCTTGAGCATGATGGCAGCCAGAATAATCGAACCGCCCGTCGGCGCCTCGACGTGGGCATCGGGCAACCACGTGTGCACTGGCCACATCGGCACCTTTACGGCAAAGGCCGCAAGCAATGCAAAGAACACAAAAAGCTGCGGCGTATAGCCCAACTTGAGCTGCTGCCACGTCATGATGTCGAACGAGTCGCCCGACGCATGCCACAAATAGATAAACGCGATAAGGGTCAACAACGATCCGGCCAGCGTGAACAGAAAAAACTTGACCGCCGCGTGCACCCGGTTCGGACCGCCCCACGCGCCGATGATGATGTACATCGGGATCAGCGTGGCCTCGAAAAACACGTAGAACAGCATGCCGTCCAGCGCCACGAACACGCCCACCATCAGGCCCGACAAAATAAGGAACGAAGCCATGTACTGAGCCACGTGCTTGGTGATGACCTCCCAGCCCGCCAGCACCACAATGACGGTAAAGAAGGCAGTCAGCAGCACGAACCACAACGAAATGCCATCGACACCCAGATGGTAGTTCATGGAAATGGTCTTGATCCACGGCACGTTCTCGACAAATTGCATGTCGGCCGTGTCGTACCGGAAATTCGTGTACAGCGGAACGGTGACCAGCAGGCCAAGCACCGAGCCGACCAGGGCCACCCAGCGCGTGCGATTGGGGCTGCCTTCGCGCCCGACGGCCAAGACGATAAGTCCTGCCAGAATGGGAACGAAAATGGAAAGAGTCAGCCAGGGAAAGGTAAAAGACGCCATATCGCTAGTCATCAGTAAACCGTCAGAACAAAAAAGGTTAGAAACGTCATGATGCCAAGAATCATTGCGAAGGCGTAATGATAAATGTAGCCAGACTGCAGGTAACGGCCCACTATTGAAAACCAGTTCACGACACGCGCGCTACCGGCCACCACGAAGCCATCAATGACACCGCGATCCCCGCCCTGCCACAAGCCGCGGCCGATGGCGCGTGCGCCACGCGCCAGCACCTCTTCGTTGAACCAATCGGCGTAGTACTTGTTTTCAAGAATGATGTAGAGCCAATTGAATTTGCGTTTCACGGCCTCAGGGAAGCGCGGATTGATGAGATACCCGTACCACGAGATCAGGAACCCCGCCAGAAGCAGCCAGAACGCTGGCGCCGTAAAGCCGCTCAAGCCAAATTCAACCCAGCCATGCCAGTGCTCGGCAATCTCGGCCATGGCCGGATGCACCGGCAATACAACGATGGAGTTCGTGAAGAAGTTGTCGAACAACAACGGGTCAATGAACAGACCCCCCGCAACTACAGATAGAATCGCAAGCAATATCATCGGAACCGTAACCACCCACGGCGTCTCGTGCGGCTTGCCGTGGTGCTCTGCGTGTCCAGGCTCATCGCCATGGTGGGCAGCGGCCTTGCTGAACCGCTCTTCGCCGTGGAACACCAGGAAATACAGACGGAACGAATACAACGACGTGACAAACACGCCAAACAGTGTGGCATAGTAGGCAAAGCCCGCGCCCCAGACATTCGCGGCGCCAGCCGCTTCAATAATGTGCTCTTTTGAGTAGAACCCCGAGAAGAACGGCGTCCCCACCAGGGCCAGCGTACCGGCCAGAAACGTGATCCAGGTAATGGGCATGTACTTGCGCAGGCCGCCCATATTGCGGATGTCCTGATCATGATGCATGGCCATGATGACCGAACCGGCCCCCAGGAAGAGCAGTGCCTTGAAGAACGCGTGGGTCGTAAGATGGAAGATGGCCACCGAATAGGCCGAAGCGCCCAGCGCCACGGTCATGTACCCAAGCTGCGACAGCGTGGAATACGCCACCACTCGCTTGATGTCGTTCTGGACGATGCCAAGTATGCCCATGAACAGCGCACCGATGGCGCCGATGATCATGACAAACGACAACGCCGACGACGACAACTCGAACACTGGCGAAAAGCGTGCCACCATGAAAATGCCTGCGGTGACCATGGTTGCAGCGTGAATCAGGGCAGAGATAGGGGTTGGGCCTTCCATGGAATCGGGCAGCCAGGTGTGCAAGGGCACCTGTGCCGATTTACCCATGGCGCCCACAAACAGCGAAATGCAGGCCACAGTGACCATTTTCCAGTCCGTGCCCGGAAAGCCGATTCCCGCAAGCTTTTCGGTCTGGTGAAAAATCTCGCCGTAGTGCATGGTGCCCGTGTAGGCGAACAACAGGCCTATGCCCAGAATGAACCCGAAATCACCGACACGGTTGACCATGAAGGCCTTCAGATTCGCAAAAATGGCGGTCGGACGCTCATACCAGAAGCCGATCAGCAGATAAGAGACCAGCCCCACCGCCTCCCAGCCGAAGAACAACTGCAGCATGTTGTTCGACATGACCAGCATCAGCATGGAAAATGTGAACAACGAAATATATGAGAAGAATCGCTGGTAGCCCGGGTCGTCGGCCATATAGCCTATGGTGTAAATATGCACCATGAGCGATACAAACGAGACCACCACGATCATCAGCGCCGTCAACGGATCGATCAGGAAGCCGATCTCAAGCTTGACCGCACCGATAAAGTCCCATGCATAAATCGTGCCATCAAACGTGTGGCCACCCAGCACCTGAAGCAACACGATGACCGAGCAGACAAATGAAATGAATACGCCCAGGATGGCAATGGAGTGCGCAGCGCGGCGCCCTATCCAACTTCCCAGGAAGCCTGTTCCGAAAAACCCGACCACCAGGGCACCAACCAGCGGCGCCAGTGCGATAACGAGATAAAGACTGGTTGAACTCATAGTTTCGGTAACCCCTTCAGCCTTTAAGGCGGTCTAGCTCTTCGACATTGATCGTGCTCAGGTTCCGGAACAACAGCACCAGAATCGCCAGGCCGATGGCAGCCTCGGCGGCCGCGACAGTCAGGATGAAAAAGACAAACACCTGGCCGGCAGCATCGCCGGACCATGTGGAAAACGCCACGAAGTTGAAGTCCGCGGCAAGCAGGAACAGCTCGATGGACATCAACAGGATAAGAAGATTGCGACGATTCAGGAAGAACCCGAACACGCCTATGGCAAACAGGATGGCGCCGAGCACCAGATAGTGCGCCAGTGTGATGGTCATCATTTTTGTTCCCCCGGTGCGACGGGCTCGGCCCGTTCTTCAGTTTGGGACGGGATACTTACCAGGCGCAGACGATCCTTGGCGCGCACGCGAACCTGAGCGGCGGGATTGTTGTACTTGGCGTCGTGGCGGCGCCGATGTGTCAGCGCAATCGCCGCCACCATCCCCACCAGCAAAATAACTGCGCCTACTTCCACCGCAAACACAAAATCGGTGTACATGAGCGTGCCCAGTGCCCGCGTATTGTCATAATCGGCCGCAACCGGAGCCTGGGCGCCAGCACCAGACCACAGCTTGGCAATGACGAACGCCATTTCCAGGACCATGATCAGGCCAATACCCAACCCTAGCGGCAGGTAGATCTTGAGCCCCTTGCGCAGCGACTCCATGCGCATATCGAGCATCATGACCACAAACAAAAAAAGCACCATGACCGCGCCTACATACACCAGCACCAGCACAAGGCCAAGGAATTCGGCCCCGGCAAGCACCCAGAGCATGGAGGCCGTAAAGAACGTCAAAATCAGATGCAGGACGCCGGTCACCGGATTCGGCGCCGAAATGACGCGGAACGCCGCCACGATCATCACGATGGACAATAAGTAGAACAGAACAGCGGAAAATGTCATGTCAGGCCCGGGAATCAACGATACGGCGCATCTTCGGCGCGACGACGCGCAATTTCTGGCTCGTATTTGTCACCGATGGCCAGGAGCATGTCTTTGGTGTAGTAAAGATCACCGCGCTTTTCACCGTGATATTCATGAATGTGTGTTTCAACAATAGAGTCAACCGGACAGCTTTCCTCACAGAAGCCGCAGAAAATACACTTGGCCAGATCAATGTCGTAACGCGTCGTGCGGCGGGAACCATCTTCGCGCTCTTCAGACTCGATAGTGATGGCCAACGCCGGACACACCGCCTCGCACAGCTTGCACGCAATGCAGCGTTCCTCGCCGTTGGGGTAGCGGCGCAGCGCGTGCAGCCCGCGAAAACGCGGTGAGGCTGGTGTCTTTTCATTCGGATAGCGCAAGGTAATCTTGCGTTTGAAAAAATACTTGCCCGTCAGGCGCAAGCCCTTGATCATTTCAGACAGCATCAGGCTGCCGAGAAAATCCTTGATTGCTTCCATATCTAGCCCCTGTACACCTAAGACCAAATGTTCCAGGGCGTGCGCATCCATATCGCCACGACCACCAGCCACACACCTGTGAAGGGAATGAATACCTTCCAGCCCAGACGCATGATCTGGTCGTAGCGGTAGCGCGGGAATGTCGCCCGGGACCAAATGAACATAGAAACCACACAAAACGTTTTTATGCCCAGCCATAACCAGCCAGGCACCCACGTGAACGGTGCCACATCGATAATGGGCAGCCAACCGCCCAGGAACATGATGGCGGCCACCGAAGACAACAGAATCATGTTGGCGTATTCACCCAGGAAGAACAGCGCGAAGGCTGTCCCCGAATACTCCACCATATGACCGGCAACAATCTCGGACTCGCCCTCGACCACGTCGAAAGGATGGCGGTTGGTTTCCGCCACGGACGACACCACATAAATGACAAACAGCGGCAGCAACGGCAACCAGTTCCACGACATGAAATTGATGCCGTGCGAGGCGAACCAGCCGCGGTCCTGCCCCAGCACGATCGCGTTCATGTTGAGCGAGCCCGACACGAGCAGCACTGTGATCATGACAAAACCGACGGCGAGCTCGTACGACACCATTTGTGCGGCAGCGCGCATGGCACCCAGCAGCGCGTATTTCGAGTTCGACGCCCAGCCGGCAACAATAACACCATAGACGCCAAGTGAGGTAACCGCCATGACAAACAGCAGGCCAGCATTGATGTTGGACAAGACCAGCGACGGGCTGAACGGAATGACCGCCCAGGCTGCGAGTGAGGGCATGAGTGTCACCACAGGCGCCAGAAAGAACAACACCCGATTGGATTTTGTGGGCGTGACGAGTTCCTTGCTCAGCAACTTGAACACATCGGCAAACGGCTGCAGGAGCCCCGCAAAGCCCACACGGTTCGGACCCAGCCGAACGTGCATGAAGCCGATCATCTTGCGTTCCCAGTACGTGAGATAGGCCACGCACAAGATAACCGGAATCGCCACCACCAGAATCTTGATGACCGTCCAGACCACATACCAGGACGTCGTGCCTATCAGGCCAGCGCCATAGTTTTCCAGCGCAGTCAACCAATCCATTTAGACACCCTCCACGGAAAGCGGCCCAAAAGCGCTGCCCAAAGGCTCGGTCTCGGCAAATGCACAAGAAATGTGCACAGCACCCGGTGCCACGGTATCGTCCAGCACCGCTTCCAGCGCAATTTCGCCCTCTTGCGAACGGATGCGCAACATCCGTCCGGCCTCCAGTCCCAGACTGGTCAGCGTCGCAGCACACAGGCGCGCGAGCGGCGGCTGCGACGCGGCAGTTTGCTGCAGGGGTTCGGCACGGCGCACCATGGCATCGCTGCGATAAATGGGAACGTCGGCAAGACGCTCCAGCCCAGGCTGAACGCCAGCCAGGCCGATTGCGCCGTGAATCTCGTTGGACAGTTGTGGTTCGACCCCGCCCACCAGGACACTATCGCGAATGGACTCGGAGCTTTCGTCGTCAAATCCCGGCAAATCGAACAAATTGCCCATGACGCGCAGGACCTTCCAGGCCGGCCGCGTATCGACGAACGGTGCGGTGGAACCCTTGAAGCTCTGCGGGCGCCCCTCGGCATTGATGAATGTACCTGACGTTTCAGTGAACGGAGAAATCGGCAGCATGACGTGAGCCCAATCCTCGGCCGCCGAGCGATAGGAAGTCAGCGCCACCGTGAACTCGGCGGACTTCAGTGCCCGCATGGCCTGCACGCCGTTATCGGCATCGAGCGCCGGTTCGGCATGCAACACAATATACGCCTTTAACCCAGCTGCCAGCATTTTGGACGCGCTGAGGCCATCACCCTCGGGCACAGCACCGGCTACGTAGCCGCCCACCGTGTTGCCGCCTGCAACCAGAAAGCCCAACCGGGCGTTGGCAGCGCCTGCCAGCGCCTGCGCATTGGCGCAGATCAGCGAAGCCAGAGGCGAAGCCAGAGCCGCGTTGCCCAGCAATATGGCGGTCTTCTTGCCAGAAGCCAGGCTCGCGGCAATACGCAACGCCTGTTCCGAAGGAACGAGCCGGCCAAAGACATCTGGCACGGGCTGACCTGCGGCCTGGGCCAGTGCCACCAACACTTCGGCCAACGCATTGGGCCAAGCGCCAGGGGCGACGGTCAGGCGGGCATGCACCGGGAACAGCGGGTCTACGGCCGCACCGTCAATAAAGGAAACCTGTGTGCCACGCTTTACGGACTGACGCAGACGCTGCGCAAACAACGGGTGGTCCTTGCGCAGAAATGAACCCACCACCAGCACACGATCAAGCTCGCCCAGGTCGGTAATGGGCATGCCCAGCCAAGGCACGCCGCGAATCGCGCGATCAAGACCGTCATCGGTCTGGCGCAGGCGGAAGTCTACATTTTCGGAGCCCAGGCTGCGCGTCAGACGTGCCAGCAGCGCCAGCTCTTCCAGCGTGCCTTCCTGGCTGCCCAGCGCACCAATTTGCGCCGCGCCATGTTGGTCGCGCACGCGGTTCAGCCCTTCGACAACGGCGTGCAGCGCATCGCTCCAGGACGCCTCGCGCCACTGCCCTTGCTCTCCACGAATCATGGGATGCGCGAGACGGTCTTCTGTGTACAGGCCGGTATAGGCCCAACGGTCGCGATCGCTTATCCAGCACTCGTTGACGTCTTCGTTTTCAAAGGGCACGACACGCATGACGCGTTCGTTCTTGACCTGAATGACAAGGTTCGAGCCTACGCTGTCGTGCGGGCTGACTGAACGGCGTCGCGCCAGTTCCCAGGTACGCGCCGTAAAACGGAACGGCTTGGACGTAAGCGCCCCAACGGGGCAAACGTCGATCATATTGCCCGAAAGTTCGGATTCGACCGCGCGCCCAACAAACGACGTGATTTCGGAAAACTCGCTGCGATTGACCATGCCCAGTTCCATGATCCCGCCCACTTCCTGTCCGAAGCGCACACAGCGCGTGCAGTGGATGCAACGCTGCATTTCTTCGGCGGAAATCAGCGGGCCCATTTCCTTGCGCACGACGACACGTTTCTCTTCCTTGTAGCGTGAAGCCGATGCACCATAACCAACCGCCAGATCCTGCAACTGGCACTCGCCGCCCTGATCGCACACCGGGCAATCCAGCGGGTGGTTGATCAGCAGGAATTCCATGACGCCTTTTTGCGCCGCCACCGCCTTGGCCGATGCCGTATGCACGATCATTCCGTTGGTGGCGGGCGTGGCGCAGGCCGGCAGGGTCTTGGAAACCTTTTCCACCTCGACCAGACACATGCGGCAATTGGCCGCAATGGAAAGCTTTTTGTGATAACAAAAGTGTGGCACGTACAGCCCGAGCTTGTGCGCGGCCTGCAGGACCATGCTGCCCTCGGGCACTTCAACCTTCTTACCGTCGATGGTGAGTTCAACCATTGCTTGTCTCGAGCCTACAAATATTTGGGCACCACACAGCACTTGTGCTCAATGTGGTATGCGAACTCGTCGCGAAAATGTTTAACAAAGCTGCGAACAGGCATGGCAGCCGCATCGCCAAACGCACAAATAGTGCGCCCCATGATGTTGGAGGCCACGGAGTCAAGGACTTCCATGTCCTCGTCGCGGCCCTCGCCGTCTTCAACCCGGCGCGCCATGCGAAACAGCCAGCCCGTGCCTTCACGGCATGGTGTGCATTGCCCGCAGCTTTCGTCGAAGTAAAAGGAAGAAAGGCGCAACAGCGACTTGACCATGCAGCGCGTTTCGTCCATGACAATGATGGCCCCGGAACCCAGCATGGATCCCGCTTTCGCAATCGAGTCGTAATCCATATTCATGCCCATGGCGATGTCGGCGGGCAGCACTGGTGCGCTGGAACCCCCCGGAATCACTGCCTTGAGCTTGCGCCCGCCCCTGACTCCACCTGCCAGCTCCAGCATGGTTGCAAACGGCGTGCCCAACGGCACCTCATAATTGCCCGGAAGCTCGACGTCGCCCGAGATCGAAAAGAGCTTGGTCCCGCCATTGTTGGGCAGGCCGGTTTCAAGGAACTCCTTGGCACCATTACGGATGATCCACGGCACGGCCGCGAAGGTCTCGGTATTGTTGATGGTGGTGGGCTTGCCGTACAGGCCGAAACCCGCGGGGAACGGGGGCTTGAAACGCGGCAGGCCTTTTTTCCCTTCCAGCGACTCCAGCATGGCTGTTTCTTCGCCACAAATATAGGCGCCAAAACCATGAAACGCATGAAGCTGGAAATTGAAATCCGAACCCAGAATCTTGTCGCCCAGAAAGCCGGCGGCGCGGGCTTCTTCCAGGGCTTCTTCGAAACGCTCGTATATTTCGAAGATCTCGCCATGAATATAGTTGTAGCCAACGCTTACGCCCATGGCGTAGGCGCCAATGATGATGCCCTCGATAACAATATGCGGGTTAAAACGCAGAATGTCGCGGTCTTTGAATGTACCCGGCTCGCCTTCGTCGGAATTGCACACCAGGTACTTCTGGCCGGGCAGGCCACGCGGCATGAAGCTCCATTTGAGTCCGGTGGGAAAGCCAGCGCCTCCGCGCCCGCGCAGGCCCGAAGCCTTGACCTCGGCGATGACATCTTCGGGCTTCATCCCCGTGGTAAGCACCTTGCGCAAGGCCTCGTAGCCGCCACGCTTGACGTAATCGTCCAGACGCCAGTTGGTGCCGTCCAGACCCGCCACGATCTGCGGCTCGATGTGGCGCCCATGAAAGATCATGCTGCGCGAAGGGTCGTCTTTGGGGGCAATGACCAGGCCGTGGGAAAACTGCTGCAGTATGCCCGGAACACTCATAGCGCGCCCCCGTCTTTCTTGAGTGCGTCGAGCAGTACGTCAGCCTCTTCCGGAACCATGCGCACGCACATGTGCTTGTCGTTGACAAGCATCACCGGAGCGTCGCCACAGGCGCCCATGCATTCGCCTTCCTGCAGCGTAAACATGCCGTCTTCGGTGGTTTCAGACAAATCAACACCAAGCTTTCGTTTGAGATGGTCAATGGTTACGACGCTGCCCTGCAGCGCACACGGCAAATTGGAGCACACCGTGATCTTGTACCGGCCCACAGGCTTGGTGTTGAGCATGTTGTAGAACGAGGCGACTTCCTGCACCGCAATAGGCGCCAGACGCAGGTAGTTGGCCACTTCTTCAATAACTTCGGTCGACACCCAACCCTTTTCGTCCTGGGCAATGGTCAACGCCGCCAGCGTGGCCGAACGCCTTCTATTGGCGGGAAACTTGGTCAGTTCCTTGTCGATCTTTCGGTAAGCTTGTTCAGAAAGCAGCATAGTTTGTACCTGGTATTTACCTTGGCGAGTGGAATCAGCGGTCGATCTCGCCAAACACGATATCTAAAGTCCCGATAATAGTGACAACGTCGGAAATCATGTGGCCACGCGACATTTCATCGAGGGCCTCCAGATGCACGAAGCCCGGAGCGCGGATTTTCAGACGGTAAGGCTTGTTGGCCCCATCGGAAATAATGTAGGTGCCGAACTCGCCCTTGGGGTGTTCGACGGCGGCATAGGCTTCACCCCTGGGCACGTGCATGCCTTCGCTAAAAAGCTTGAAGTGATGGATAAGGTCTTCCATGCCGGTTTTCATGCGTTCGCGCGGAGGCGGCGCCACCTTGTAATTGTCGATGATGACCGGGCCCGGGTTATTGCGCAGCCACTCGACACATTGGCGAACGATGCGATTGCTTTCGCGCATTTCGGCAATGCGCACCAGATAGCGGTCATAGCAGTCGCCGTTGGTGCCTACAGGTATATCGAAATCCAGGCGGTCATAGACTTCGTAAGGCTGCATCCGGCGCAGATCCCACTCAATGCCCGAGCCACGCAGCATGGGGCCGGTAAAGCCCAGCGCCTTGGCGCGATCAGGATCCACTACGCCTATGCCTACAAGGCGCTGCTTCCAGATACGATTGTCGGTAAGCAGGACTTCATATTCGTCCACACAAGTGGGGAAGCGATTGGTGAAGTCTTCGATGAAATCCAGCAAAGACCCGGAGCGCGCCTCGTTCATGGCCTTGAGCTCTTTGGCGCCACGGTATTTGCTGGATTCGCCATACTGCGGCATGGCGTCGGGCAAGTCACGATACACACCGCCCGGACGATAATACGCGGCGTGCATGCGCGCGCCCGAAGCGGCTTCGTAGCAGTCCATCAGGTCTTCACGCTCGCGGAAGGCATACAGGAAAACTGCCATGGCGCCCACGTCAAGCGCGTGCGAGCCAATGGACATGAGATGATTGAGAATACGCGTGATCTCGTCGAACATGACGCGGATATATTGTGCGCGCAGCGGCACCTGAATGCCCAGCAGCCTCTCGATGGTCATGACGTAAGCGTGCTCGTTGCACATCATGGACACATAATCAAGCCTGTCCATGTAGGGCAAGGCCTGCAGGAAGGTACGGTTCTCGGCCAGCTTTTCAGTGGCACGGTGCAATAGCCCGATGTGCGGGTCTGCACGCTGGACCACCTCGCCGTCAAGCTCCAGGACCAAACGCAAGACGCCATGCGCGGCTGGGTGCTGGGGGCCAAAGTTCAGGGTGTAGTTCTTTATCTCAGCCATGTCTCAACGCTCTATTCCGTAGCCTTCTTCACGCACGATGCGCGGGGTGACCTCGCGCGGCTCTATTGTTACCGGCTGGTACACCACGCGCTTTTGCTCCGTGTCATAACGCATTTCCACGTTGCCCGATATGGGGAAGTCTTTGCGGAACGGGTGGCCGATAAAGCCATAGTCGGTAAGGATGCGGCGCAAATCCGGGTGGCCTTCGAACACAATGCCGTACAGGTCGAAAGCCTCGCGTTCATACCAGTTGACGCTGGGCCAGATGTCGATGAGAGACGCCACCATGGGGAAGTCTTCGTCGGGCAGCCATGTGCGTAACCGCAAACGCCAGTTGTGATCGATGGAAAGCAGATGAACGACCACCGCGAAGCGCTGCGGGAACTGCTTGCTGGCTTCTGGATACGTCGGTGCGCCCCACCCCGAGTAATCAACCCCGCACAAGTCGATGCAGGTGGCGAAGGCCAGCTGTGGCTGGTCGCGCAGCGTTCGACAGGTGTCTATCCACTTTTCGACCGGCACTTGGAGCGTGAGTTCGCCCAAGGCTTCAGTGCAGTTAATGGATTCGCCAAACTGGGCAACTAAATTGGTCTTTAGCGTTTCGAGCCGTGTCATAGTGCTAGCAGCTGGATCGTGAAGGGACTAGGCACAACCAGCCTAGCGCGCAATAGTGTTGGTCAGGTTGATCTTGTTCTGCAATTGCAGCAGACCATATACCAGAGCCTCGGCTGTGGGAGGACAGCCCGGCACATAAATATCGACAGGCACGATGCGGTCGCACCCGCGCACCACCGAATACGAATAGTGATAGTAGCCACCACCGTTGGCACAGGAGCCCATGGAAACCACCCAGCGCGGCTCGGGCATCTGGTCGTACACCTTGCGCAATGCGGGTGCCATCTTGTTACATAAGGTGCCGGCAACAATCATCAGGTCGGACTGGCGCGGGCTAGGTCGAAAAATAATGCCGAACTGATCCAGATCATAGCGGGCCGCGCCCGCGTGCATCATCTCGACGGCACAACAGGCCAGGCCAAACGTCATGGGCCAGAGCGACCCGGTTTTAGCCCAATTCAGGAATTTATCCGCACTTGTGGTTACAAAGCCTTCTTTCAGAACACCATCAATAGCCATGATTTTTGCCTAATAACTCGTGAAGCGACATGCGTGAGCAGCGCTCTACACTAAAACCAGAAGGCGGGGCCAACCGCCAGGGATACAATACTGCGCCCTATTCCCAGTCGAGCGCGCCTTTTTTCCACTCGTAGATAAAGCCGGCGGCAAGCACCGCCAGGAATACCATGACGGTCCAGAACCCGACCATCCCGACCTCGTTGCTGGCAATGGCCCACGGAAACAGAAAGGCAATTTCCAGATCGAACATAATGAACAGTATGGCCACAAGGTAGTAGCGCACGTCGAAGTTCATGCGGGAGTCATCGAAGGCGTCAAAGCCACATTCGTAGGGCGAGAGTTTTTGCTCGTCGGGGCGATAAGGCCCCAGTACGCGGCCAATCCCCAGTAAGGCGAAACCAATCAGGGTGGCAACGATGATAAATAGCAGTACGGGAAAATACTGTTGTAAATTCATGCCCAACGTCCAATCATAATGAGTCAGCCATGAGATTGTAGCATTTTGAACATGTCTTCCACCTGAACTTTTTCAGCCCGGCAACAAGTCCACGACCGCAGAAAAACAACGTGGCCAATGCCCTGCTATCGCCATCAAGGCGGCTCGGAATCCGGACGCACGAGCGCTACTCGCCTGGAAAAGCGACCTGAAGCAAACTGCACTCAAGTAATCTGAATAGAACGCTTCACGTCAGCAATCGGTAGCGACACCGCTTGAAATCCATCGTACGTCTAGGCAAAGCAACGTCAACTGCGCAAAGCCTGCAAATGTAGACCGGACGCCACGAGTCTATAATATTAATTGCTGCAATGCGGCGTATTTGACTCAACTGGGCCTTCAGTACGCTGCACTGGCGCCCTGTTTGGCTAGTTTGTGCACGTAAATTCGGATGCACGGGCTTGTCACACAAGGTGCAAACTGCAGCGATAGCCGTGGCTATCCTTGCACACCGATACAGCTACCCAATAAACTTTTAGCTATTTTTTGGGCGAGTTTCAACAACTCGCCCGGAATCCGGGATTTTGAATGGAGAAACGCAAGCTCGTGCGCCCGACACCGTCGGTGATCAAATCAGGAAGTCCAGGTGCAGTGCCTATCGCACCGGCGCTGGACGCCACCCTGGACGACGCACACGTCACGCGCGGATCGACCATGCTTGGCCGCCGAATCCTTTGGATCGGACTCCTGTCCGTCATATTGGGTGTCGCCGCGGCAGAGATAGCCCAACTGCTGATGTTCATGATCAATATCATTACAGACATCACCTTCTACGGGCGCGTGGCGGACGTCATCAATCGTCCCTTTACAAAAAATTCCGGCTCGTTCGTATTGTCGCCTGCCAACAATCATCTGGGCCCGTGGGTTATCGTGATGCCTGCGATCGGCGGCCTGATTGCGGGCGCCATGGCGCGCTGGGGTTCACGTGCCATCCAGGGCCACGGTATTCCCGAAGCCATGGAGCAAATACTTCAGAATGAGGCGAACATTCCACCCAGGGTTACGTGGCTGAAGCCTGTTTCGTCAGCATTTGCAATCGGCACCGGCGGCCCGTTCGGCGCAGAAGGCCCTATTATTTCCACCGGCGGTGCGATGGGTTCAGTGCTCGGACAGCTTCTTTCCGTCACTGCCACGGAACGCAAGACGCTGCTGGCTGCTGGTGCGGCCGCGGGCATGGCAGCCGTATTCGGCGCCCCTGTGTCTGCACTGGTCATGGCCGTGGAATTACTGCTGTTCGAACTGCGTCCACGTTCACTGATCCCCGTCGCCCTTGCCACTGTCGCGGCAACTGGCGTGCGTTACGCCACGTACGGCGCCAGCGCGGTTTTCACCATGCCAACCGTGTTTGAACCCAGCGGCTCGGCGCTGACCAGTTACATTGTGCTTGGTGCCATAGTCGGGGTGCTCAGCGTGTGGGTCACCAAAGCGGTATATGGTATTGAGGACGCATTTGCGAAATTACCTGTCCACTGGATGTGGTGGCCGGCCATCGGTGGACTCGTGGCTGGCGTAATAGGCTGGTACGCGCCGCGCACGATGGGGGTTGGCTACGACAATATCGATGCCATCATATCGGGAACGTTCAGCGTTCAGATGCTGATCACCATATGCGTGCTGAAATTCGCAGCCTGGTCAATTGCACTGGGTAGCGGCACGTCGGGGGGAACACTGGCGCCACTGTTCATCATTGGCGGCTCATTTGGCGCCCTGCTGGGAATCGGCGTAACCCACATCCTGCCAGTACTTGGAGTGGATCCGCGCATCGCCGCCCTGGTAGGAATGGCGGCAATCTTCGCGGGCTCTTCCCGAGCGCTGCTCACTGCCATCGTGTTCGCCTTCGAAACAACCCGGCAACCGGCCGTGTTACTGCCTTTATTGGGGGGGTGCACTGCCGCGTACATGGTGTCGGCCCTTATCATGCGCAACACCATCATGACCGAAAAAATTGTGCGCCGAGGCGTTCTTGTGCCGTTGGAATATAGCGCCGATTATCTTCAGAGAATGACTGTCGGGCAGGTGTACAACCGCAGCGTGGTGACACTCAAGGCTGAAGACACGCTAGAGCAAGTTCAACAATGGCTGCGATTGGGCGGTCCCGATGCGCGCCACCACGGCTACCCAATTGTCGACGCCGACGGCGCGGCCAAAGGTCTGCTGACCATACGCGAGTTGCTCGACCCAACGGCCAACGTGACGACCCCCATCAGCCAACTGGTGCAACGACCCCCAATAGTGGTCACCGAAGACTACTCTTTGCGCGAGGCGTCCGACCTGATGGTCAACGAAAGTATCGGTCGGCTGATCGTGGTCAGCCGCACTCAGCCACGCAAGCTTCTGGGCATGCTTACCTTTGGCGATTTGTTCAAGGCCCATACCTATCGCATGCGGGAAAATCGTGATGCCCGCCGCCAACTGCGCGTCGACCTGCGGCGCCCGCTAAAACCGCTACGGCCTGTGCGGCAACGACGATCAAGAAGGCCATCCTGACCACACAGCAACCAGTGGCGGACGCTGAGCCCTGGCCCACACAGTCAGTCATGCGGCCGCAGCGAGTGTCGCGCGCTACAGCGCCACTGCAGCAACGGCAAGAAGGTTGGCAAGGCTCGTTTACAGCGTATAAGAAAGGGGCGAGTCCGGCCCGCGCCAAACCCGTCCCTGAGGCAACTTTGGATTTTTAACTGCCCAGTTCTTCAATTTGCACAGTTCTTCAATTCAAAAAAAACGCCTTTTAAAAAAGGCGCTTTTTGTACTGACACCGCACAGGACGCGCAGCCAAGCCACGCGCCCTGCAACCCCATCAGAACTGATGGCGAATGCCGGCACCAACAAACGTCGAATTCAGGTCGTTGGCAAATTCAACATGGGTGCCATAAGAACCAATGGCGTAAAGATTGGTCCGTTTGGATAGCGCATAGGTATAGCCCAAGCTATAGATATTCTGCTTGTGCGTACCCAGAACGTCGGTATGTACACCGCCATCACGTGGATCGGCCATACCCCACGATGCCATAACCTCGCCATTGACGCCAACCGGGGCGCTGAGTCCAACCGTGTATGAATTGACCCTCAGGCCACTGTCTGCGTAGTAGCCGGTAGCATTACCCGAATCGGTATAGGTCTGACCACCAAGCGTGGCGTACTGAATGGGCGACAACCAGCCGTTGCGGGTTTGGCCGAAACCAACATGAAGCTTGACGACATTGAAGTCATAGCTGCCGCCAATGTTCCAAGTATTGATGTTGACGCCGTTGTCGGCTGGGTCACCAAATGTGCTGGCCGACTTGATCTGGTCGTAGGTAAGCGCCGCAGCAATGGGGCCGTTGGTGTAGCGTAGGCCAGTAGTCCATGCGCGCGAATTAGGTTGGCTGTTCCCACTTAGCTTGAACTGCTGATTACCGCTATTGTTGAACGAATAACCTAGACCAAACTGGAAGCCCGCATACGTAGGCGTCTGGTACATGATCATGTTGTCGAAGCGGACATTATCGGTAGCGCTAAACGTGGCGCCAGAGCGGGCCTGGCTGAAATCGTGGCCAAATGGGCTGATAACGTCAGACAAGTACTTGTAAGCAATATTCGACTGGCGGCCAAAATCCAGGCGGCCCCACGCATTGGACTGCAAACCAATAGTTGCCTGCCGTCCAAAGAATCGATTGTTGTATTGCGACGTCGTACCAGTGCCTAAGTCAAAACCGTTTTCCAGCACAAAAACCGCTTGCAGGCCGTCACCCAAGTCCTCAGTGCCCCTTAAGCCCCAGCGGTTATCAGATTCGCCGCCGCTCAGAAATCCCGTTTTTGTACCCCTGTAGTCTTCACCTGTAGCCGGATTGGTCCCCTTGACCCGCTGGTATGAGATACCGCCGTCCACAAGACCGTATAGGGTTACCGATGTTTCGGCCTGAGCCATGCCGCCAAAGCCGACGAAACCGGCCATTAGCGCTGCAGTAAGCAGTGTCTTTTTCATTTTGGCAATTCTCCGTAGTTTGAGTAAATCGGGATCATGGTGTTGTGAGCACATCCGAGCCCGGTGCCTTGCTTCAACCCGGAAAACCGGGCCAGGCAGCCGCTAAGCATCCTAATGAATGCGTACGGCTTATAGAGAACATGCTAAACCCAACCTTCACGCAATAAAAGCGAAAGTCACGACATAGTGGCCTTTTACATACGAAAGGTAAAAACGTATTTCACAGACGTAAGAGTCGATGTCATTACCCACAGGGCGTATCGCATACTATTCTGTACCAGACGAAACACGTCATAAAAAAAGCCACTCTGCAGAGTGGCTTTTTGCGGGGTGACCCCGTTATTGCGGATGCGGCAACCCGGCAAGCCGGACCGCACCGTACATGGCCAAAGGCCATGCGAACCAATTAGAACTGATGGCGGACACCAGCACCAATAAACGTCGACTTCAGATCGTCGGCAAACGCAACGTGCTGGGCATACGAACCAATAGCATACAAATCGGTGCGCTTGGACAACGCGTAGGTATAAGCCAGGCTATAGACATTCTGCTTCGATCCCCGTTCGTCGGAGCCATTGGCGCTGCGACGAGGATCAGCCATGGTCCAGCCAGCAAGAACCTTGCCATTGATACCCACCGGAGCACTCAGACCCAGCGTGTAGGAATTGATCTTCGCACCGTCTGCGGCAATCAGATTCCCCACATCGGCACCGTAGTAGCCCGCGACCTTGCTAGGCAAAAGGGCAGAGGGGAGCGTGAACCAGCCATTGCGGGTCTGACCAAAACCAGCAAAAACCTTAACTACTTCAAAGTCATAGCTACCGCCAATGCTCCAGGACTTGACCGACACGTCACGATCACCGATAACGGTCGCAGTATCAGCAGACTTGAACTGATCATAGACCAACGCCGCAGCGATGGGGCCATTGGTATACCGCAGGCCGGTCGTCCAGGCACGGGTGTTGGGCTGTTCACCACCACTCTTTTTGAACTGCTGATTGCCATCGGCATTGAACGAATAGCCAACACCAAACTGGAAGCCCGAGAAACTGGGCGTTTGGTACATGATCATATTGTCGTAGCGCTGGTTGGCGGCGGCACTAAATGCTGTGCCAACCTGGGCCTGACTATAGTCGGTGCCAAACGGGCTGGCCGCCCATGCGAAATACTTGGTGGCGATATTGGTTTGACGACCAAAGTCCAACCGGCCCCAGGCGTCAGACATTAAGCCAACAGTGGCTTGACGACCAAAGAAACGGTTCGTGCCGGTCGAAGTGCTGTTGGAAGACGTGCCAGTGCCAATATCAAAGCCGTTTTCCAGCACGAAGACCGCCTTGAGCCCGTCGCCCAGATCTTCAGTACCCTTCAGGCCCCAACGGTTGCTTGACTGGCCACCGCTCAAAAGGCCTATGTTTCTAGCCTTGACGGAACTGCCGGTGTCCTCGTTGGTACCCCTGAACTGTTGATAACCAATCCCGCTGTCGAGCAGGCCGTACAGGGTTACCGATGTTTCAGCTTGAGCAACACCGGTAAGGCCGGCAAAGCCAGCGACCAGTGCAGCGGCGAGCAGAGTCTTTTTCATGTAACGTTTCTCCGTAATTTAAGCAATTAGGCGGCACAACTTCGAATTACCTTGCCGCCTACTTCATCCCCGATGGGAGCTCTATCTATTGCACCAAAATTCCGCCGTGATGACTATCGCGCAGCCCGGAAAGAAGCAAATTTCCCGCCATTCGTTGTAAATAAGCTACGTTATCTGGAAACTAGCCGCCTGCAACTACCATCACGACCGACCTACCAGCGCAAGGATACGATTTTTTTATGACAGTCTTATGACTTCCGTATCTATAAATATTCTAAATGTAGGGCGTAACCATATGTTTATGCGCAAATTATTATTTGCATGGTTCGAATCTATGCACATCCAAGCATTTATTGCAATAATCCGCAACGTAACAAACCCTTTGTTTTCATTGAAAAATCTTAGGGGTAAACGCGTACGTCAAATACTTATTTAATGAAAATAATTCAATAAAACTGCAGTTCGTATTTATGGCTGCGAGCGGCCACGGCATCAGCACGACGACCACGCATCGGCTCGGGCAACCCGCGATTTTTCGCCGTCTACGTCCACTCGCCGTCGACGGCACAACGCCCACTTCAGAATTTAATCGTCGTACGCAACCCGACGACGAACGCATGGTTCAGGCTGGTTCCAGGATTATCCGGGTTCTGGCCCCCGTTTGGCCGCACGATGTATTGCAGGTCAGGCTGCAACGTCCACCAGGGCGTAATTTGTGCCGTGTAATTAAGCTCATACACGATCTCATCACGCCGCACAGCGTAAGGGTCACCACCAAAAAGCCCTGCGTCCCGATCAGCCGCCACGGCGTCGCGGCTGATCTTCGCGTAAGCAACACCCAACGTTAATTGGTCGTTCGGGCGCCCCGCAACCAAACCCTTTATCCCGACACCCCCATTAGCATAAAAAGACACGAGGTTTCGGTTGGATGGCGTAAAGCCGCCGCGCAGAAAGACGCTCAGGCTGCTGGTTTCACCCTTCCAGAGGGTTTGATCCGCCACCCCGTAAACCCCCCAGCTGCCCTTGTGCGCAAGCGGCCGATCCAGCGTCTGATCAGAAACCGAGACGACGGCGTCGTCGCTATCCAGGCCATATCGCAGATCGTCATAGCGGCTGCTCGAATACCAGGCGCCAAGCTTGTAAATACCGGGCTTGCCAGGAGCGTCCTCAGACTGATTGACACCGTACTGCAATTCCCCCATCCAAAGCGCGCCCTGCCCCAATGGAAATTTAGTGCCATGCCGATCGCATTGCTGCGCATCATCCTCGCAGTTCCGGCCCGCCGGATCACCATTGAACACCGCAGCCAGCACCGCAAACTGCTCTGAAGGTTGAACCTTGAATCGAAGGCCCGGAGTGGCCAGCGGGTACGCGGGGCCGCCACTGGTCATGTTGGCGGACATCAGTCCCGCCCAGCCAAACGTTCCATTGATCAGGTTTCCGGCGGTAGGGCTGGTGAAAAATTCGTCATCGGCGGCGAGCTGGCCTGCACGAATCGAGAGGCGACCATCCCATAGACTTTGTTCGAGCCACGCCGTGTACAGCCGTGTCGTGGACAGCGCATCGATATTGCTCGGATCGGCAATGCTGCCTACATTTTGCGCAACATTGCGGCCACCGTTATGAATGTTGAAAACCGTGACGTGCGCCGTTGCACCACGCCAACCGATGGCTTTGCCCAGGTCGCTATCGACTGAGAATTCAAAACGTCCTTCGTAGCTGCCCTGCCTGTGCAGGCCGCCCGAGATGACATTGAAGCCCTCGCCGACATAATCTAGCGTAATATCGGTGCCTTTGTCCCCAAGCGCGGTACGCAGCCCACCCCAGTCACCAGTCAGCGTGTCGCGCGTCCAAAACGACTCGGACGCGGTCGCCTGCGCAGGGCTGGCAGCTGATTGCGCGGCAGCGTTTCCCATAGCACACACCCCTAAAACACCCAGCAATGCCAGCGCTCCTGCTCCTGCTGACCTGCGCCGCACCCACTTGCCGAGAATAGCTCGGGCACCGACTGCAAACCACTGCATGAATTTCCCCTTTTCAAAGATGCAAATGATAACTTTTCTTATTCTCTACTGCAATGGGAACTGGCGTGTCGTTTGAGCAGTCCAGGCCTCAAGCTGGCTCTACGGTATTAGCGGCGCTTCACGGATCTCGTCCAGCAGTGCCGAAAAGGCGTGCGCGGCAGGCGAGAGCGGGCGCCCGGTGCGATTCAACCGGAACAATGGGCGCCTGAGTGTGGCCGCCCCCGCCAGTTCCAGGGTTTGCACCTTACCCAGCGCAACCAGGTCCTGCACCGCCACCCACGGCAACATGGCTACCCCAAGGCCTCCTGCCACGGCGCGTGCAATACCTTCGTTGCTCCCCATCTCGGTTTGATGAATTGGCTCCAGCCCGCTCTTCTTCAGCAGCTGCTGGGTTACCTCGCGCGTTCCCGAGCCCGGCTCTCTGATCAGCCACGTTTCGTCGCCAAGCATGTCGGGTGTCAGCGGGGACCTCGTAGCCAGCGGATAGTGGCCAGGGCAAATCACCACCAGCGCTTCATCGCGCCAGTAGCGCGAGGTAATGCCCGGATCGTCCACGCTGCCTTCAACCAGGGCCAGATCCATGCGGCAATCCGCCAGGCCCTGGGCAATGAAATGGGTGTTTCCCACCGCCACGTGCAGTTGAATGGCCGGATAGTCACGCGCGTACCGGGCGAGGTAGAACGGCAGCCAATACGCCGCCACCGTCGTGCTGGCACCCAGGGTCAATTCCCCGCGCCGCAACTCGGCCCGAGCCCGCAAGTCGTCGGCCGCCGCACGCTCCAGCGCAAAAATGCCGCGGGCATGCTCGAACAGGGCCTGCCCACCTTCAGTAAGTTGCAAGCCGCGTGATCGCCTGCCCCCCTGGCCCACCCCTCTTTCTATCAGTGGCACGTTCAATTGCTGTTCGAGCTCGCGCACCCCCTTGGAGGCGGCAGACTGGCTGATCGACAGGGACTCGGCCCCGCGCGAAAAACTGCGTTGCTGGGCAACATGAAAAAAAATTCGGGTCAGGTGCAGGTTCATGAAAATTAGAACTAAAACTCATGAATATGTGAAATATATGCGTTTGAACCATATTACTTCATCATATATGCTTATGCAAACACTGAAGTTTTCCCGTCAACCACTCATTCCACGTGCCGGAACGGCATCGAATCCGAACATGAATCAAGCTACCGCACTCCCAACCCGCGCCGCGCCACCCACGTCTTCGGCCCTTTGGCCGGGGCTGATGCTTACCGGCGCCCTGACGGTAGCCAGCCTTTATGCCGCCCAGCTGGAATGGGTACACCACATGGGTATCAGCGCCCTCACGCTGGCAATTGTCTTCGGCATTGCCATCGGCAACACCCTCTTCCCCCGTATCGCCACGCATACCGCCACGGGCGTCGACTTCTCCAAGAACAAGCTGTTGCGCCTTGGTGTCATCCTGTTCGGATTCAACATCACCTTTCAGCAAATCGGCGACATCGGCCTGGCCGGGGTCCTGATCGCCGTACTGATGGTGGGGCTGACATTCACCCTGGCGGTCCAGCTTGGCACCCGAGTATTCAAACTGGACAAGCAAACAGCCATGCTGATTGGCGCCGGCAGCTCAATCTGTGGCGCGGCCGCCGTGATGGCAACGGAACCTGTGGTGCACGGACAAGCGCACAAAGTGTCCATCGCCGTAGCTACCGTAGTGGTGTTCGGCACACTGTCAATGTTTCTTTATCCCGTGCTGTTTACCTTGCTTCCGCTGACCGATCACGCTTATGGTGTATTTGCCGGGTCAACCATCCATGAAGTGGCACAAGTGGTTGCTGCGGGCAAGGCAGTCAGCGACGCGGCGGCGAACACAGCCGTCATCGAGAAAATGCTGCGTGTCATGATGCTGGCACCCTTCCTGCTGATCCTTTCGGGGATACTGCGCAGACATCCTCACAACGGCACCCCGGGGGCAGCACCTCAGAAAGCGCCCATTGCCATTCCATGGTTTGCCGTGCTGTTCATTGTGGTCAGTGGCATCAATTCACTGCAAGTGCTGCCCACCAACATTGTCCACACCATAACAATCATCGACACTGGCATACTGGCCATGGCCATGGCAGCGCTGGGCTTACGCACCCATGTCAGCGCCATCCGTCAGGCCGGCCTCAAGCCACTGATGCTCGCGGCGGCACTGTTCATATTCCTGATTATTGGCGGCTACTGCATCAACGTGGGGGTCATGCACCTTCTGGGGTAATCAGCAAGCCACATCCAAACGCAGGAGCCGCACCCAGCCAAGGCATTACCTTTTTCCATCATCTCGCCACGCCGTGGGCGCAGGCAACGGCGTGGCGCACAGCTCAGTGAGCGCTCTTGGCCGCCTGTTGCCTGAACAGCACGATACCCAATACGATGAATGCGAGAAGGGCGAGCGAAGCCGAATAGCGGCTTAATGCCAGGCCCCCATGGGCGACAGGCTTGTCCAAGAAGTCGCCGACCACAGCACCCAATGGACGGGTCAGAATAAACGCAGCCCAGAAAAGCAGCGTATGTGAGAGATTCGTCCAGTAATACGCCACAGCAACCAACACCAGCAAGCCGCCAAAGAGAACCGCTGCTGCGCTATAGCCTGCACCCATGGAGTCTGCCGTCCAGTCACCCAGCGCGGTGCCCAACGTCTGTGAGAACATGATCGTTACCCAGTAGAAAACCTCTACCTTGGGCGAATCCACCGTGTTGATGGACACGGACCCCAGGGTGTGGTGCCACACGAAAAGAGACAGAAGCAGTAAAGCCAGAAGCAGGCTGGAGCCACCCAAATAGCCGATACCCAGCGACCGATCCACAAAATCAGCCAGAGTGGTCCCAACAGTCGTGGTGGCAACAATAGTGGCCCAATACAGCGCTGAATGGAATTTCGTGGCTCGCACCTGCGCGATGACGAAGGCGATGAACAGCGCCGCAAAAATTCCCGTGGCGATAAGGTAGCCCAGATTCAACGACATCGAGACAGCGTCGCCCCCGGTTTCACCCAGTGTGGTGGCGGCGATCTTGATCACCCAAAAGCCAAGCGTCACTTCAGGAACCTTGGCAAGGGCCTGAATGGATGCGTCGGTGCGCCGTCCTGTGGAATTAAGGGCAGACAGCTGATTCACAATGTTCTCCTGTCAACGTAAAACTACCTGCAAGGTTAGGGGAGCAAACTTAGGCCACCCTTAGGGCCACCTGGATCGTCAGGTCATCTTCAGCCGGCAGCACGCATTGGTAAAACCCATGGCGAACCCTTCTGCCGCAAGACCTTTATAACCAACATAGTGTACGCACGCCAGCGTAGGGCACACTCGGAATAGGCGCCTCTGATACACACTGACAACAAAAAACCCGCAGAGAATATGCGGGTTTTTGGGATTTCTGCAGCTGTGCTGTGAAGCGGCCTGATCTTAAACTATGGTGCCGACGGCGAGACTCGAACTCGCACAGCTCTCGCCACTACCCCCTCAAGATAGCGTGTCTACCAATTCCACCACGTCGGCTAATACCAAAATCACACTGCAAAACTGCTTTTATGAAGCTGCGGCAAGGCCGTCTTCATAGCCATCGCTCTTCATAAAGAGGGGTATTCTAGCATGAATGTCCTGTCGAAATTCCACCGCCTGCCATCGGCAGAATCAGGCTAATCCTACCCCCGCACCTTCCCGCGGGGCGTGCCTCAATGACGCGCGTACGTCCCTTATTCCTACTTTGCCGGTGCTCCACTGGCAGGCGTGGTTCCGCTTTGGGGAACGGGCGCCTTGGGAACACTGGCGGCTGCTTGCGCCGCAGACTGCTCCGCCGAGAGGGCAGGTGCCTGAGTGCCGGCCGCAGCACCAGCGGGCGCGCTAACGCCGTTGGCATGCAAGCCCACGCCACCAGAAGACGCTCTAATGCCGCTGCCTTCGTCATGACCCGTAGAGGAGGAAATGCCCGGCGCACTGACACCGGAGGGAACGGCCGCGCTACTTGAAGGACCGGCAGCGCTCGAGACAGCGCCGGCCTTGGAACTACTTGTCCCGGAAGGAGTGCCCGTGCCAGGATGGCTTGCGCCCGAGGGCGCCGCACTACCGGGCGCAGAAGGAACCGCCGAGCCCGTCGGGGCAACGGGTGCCGGAGCAACAGGTGCCGCAGGCTTCTGCGTGAACCCCTGCATAATGCCGCCATCGAGAATGGAATTGGTTGTGTGGTGCGACACGTACGCCAGACCCAGCGTGGAAGCAAAAAAGATGACGGCCACCCACTTCGTGGTACGTGACAGGAAATTGGCTGCGCCACTGGCACCAAACAGGCTACCCGCCGAGCCGGCACCGAACGAGGACCCCATGTCAGCCCCCTGACCCTGCTGCAGCAGGACAAGCACAATAATGGCTATTGACGTAATGACCTGAATCGTCAATAAAACAGAATTCAACCAATGCATTTGAAAACTCCGAAGCCTATGCGGCCGCTATACGTAAAAACTCTTCCGCCGCCAACGACGCGCCGCCAACCAGTGCCCCATCGATATCGGGCATGGCAAACAGGCTAGCCGCATTGGACGCCTTGACGCTACCTCCGTACAACACACGCACATCGGGCGTAGCCAGAACCGCGAGCGATGCGCGTATGTGCGCATGCACGTCCTGAGCCTGTTGCGGCGTAGCGGTACGCCCCGTGCCAATAGCCCAGACCGGCTCGTAAGCCACAACCACTTTTGCCACGGCCGCGGCACCCAGCGCCATCACTGGCGCCAACTGACGCGTAATAACGTCAGTCGTGCGGCCCGACTCCCGCTCTTGCAGGGTTTCGCCGACACACACAACCGGCGTAATACCCACAGCCAGCGCGGCACTGGCCTTGTCAGCCACCAACTGATCACCTTCGGCGTGCATGGAGCGGCGCTCGGAGTGGCCCACCAGTACCCAGCGGCAGGCAAAATCATCAAGCATGGTACCGGCTACTTCACCCGTGTATGCACCAAGGGTATGCGCACTGATGTCCTGGGCACCCCACGACACCGCACTACTTTGCAAAACACCCTGAACCTGGGCCAGATATGGAAACGGCGCGCATACTGCGATGTCGCAATGACCCACCACCCCCTCACCTTCGCGCAATTGCGCCAGCAACGCGGCATTGCCGGAAAGACTGCCATGCATCTTCCAATTGCCAATAACCAGACGCCTGCGCACTTGAGGAGCACTCGAATCAAAAACACCCATGTAGACTTCAGCCTGACCTTTAACCGACCTTGAACGGCCCGCTCAATACGTACGGAACAAAAAGAGAATAGCCGATTATTGTAGCGTGTTAAAAGCCAAACCGCCTAATACAAGTGGTATTGAGGCCCAGGCATAACTTTCCCGAATGAAAGCCCTATTTCAGCACGAGCACGATTTTTCCGATCTGCTCACCCGCTTCCATCATGGCATGCGCGTCGCACGCCTGAGCCAGCGGAAAAGTGGCATGCACAATAGGCCTGATTTTCTTCGCCTCCAGCAGGGGCCAGACGTGCTGCTTCAGGGACGCAGCGATCTTGCCCTTGAACTCGACAGGACGAGGGCGCAGGGTGGAACCGGTTACCGTCATGCGCCGGCGCATCAGCTGGCTGAAGTCGACTGTACCCTTTGGCCCACCCAGCAGGGCAATAATGACGATGCGGCCTTCGTCGGCCAGGCACTTTTGATCGCGGTTGATGTAATCGCCCGCCACCATATCCAGGATGACATTCACCCCTTTACCCTGCGTAAGCGCCTTGATCTCTTCGACGAAGTCCTGGCTGCGGTAATTGATTCCCTTCGCTGCTCCAAGCTTTTCGACCGCGCGAACCCGCTCGTCGCTGCCTACCGTGGCGTACACGGTACTGCCCATGGCTACGGCCAATTGAATGGCCGTCGTACCAATACCGCTGGCGCCGCCATGAACCAACAAAGCCTCGCCTTTGGACAAGCGGCCACGGTCGAACACATTGCTCCAGACCGTGAAGTAAGTTTCCGGCAAGCCCGCCGCTTCGACATCGGACAAACCCTTGGGAATCGGCAAACATTGCAGCGCCGGCGCCACACAATATTCGGCGTAGCCTCCTCCAGCCAGTAACGCACACACTTTACTGCCCATAGCAAGGCCACCTGCCGCCACATCGCCTCCGACGATTTCACCGGCCACCTCCAGCCCTGGCAGATCCGAGGCGCCGGGAGGCGCCGGGTAGTTGCCCGCGCGCTGGAAGGTGTCGGGCCGATTCACACCAGCCGCCGCAACCTTGATAAGCACTTCGCCCGCCCCCGGCCTGGGAATTGGCCGCTCGACAACCTTCAACACCTCGGGTCCACCGGGAACGGAAATTTCCACCGCTTTCATGACGACTCCTGTTCATGGGAGCCAGGGCCGCGACACGGCACACCTGGCTCACGCATGGATTATGGGTATGGGCTTACATTCCAAAAGGAATTCTATTATCACCGATGAGCGGCACGAACGAAAACGTAGAGTACTTGAGCATCCTTAAGGAGCGGCTCATGCATTCATACGCAGGCCACATGCCCACCTTCACGCCCGATTTGCCCAAAAAAAATCAAAGGTGCAGGCCAAAAGTGACAAGGGAATTCACATGGGCTACACTTTCGACCTTTGTAAAAGCCCCATTTGTAAACCGGGGAAGCGTGCCAGAGTGGTTGAATGGACTGGTCTTGAAAACCAGCGACGGGGCAACCCGTCCGTGAGTTCGAATCTCACCGCTTCCGCCAGAATCGGGGCTCTTGCACATTAACGGCGAATGAGCGGGGCTTCTGCCCCAGACAAACACCTGCCAGCCTGCCAGCCACGATTTCAACGACGAAAAGAACACCCAGCGCAATCGCGCAGGCGATGTTCACATTGCTGTACCACCACAGCGAGTCGCTGCGGCGTGCCCACAACGCCGTCACTCCGACGCGAATACAATCCCTCATAACCATGCCATTTGAGGTCACACGAACACATGTGCGGAATTGCCGGATTTGTTGACAGGCACCCTGCGCCTGGCCGCTTCGACCCCCTGCGGGGGATGATCAATACCATCCGCCACCGGGGGCCGGACGAATCTGGCATGTGGGTGGATGAGGTATCGGGCGTGGCATTGGGGCACAGGCGTCTTTCAATATTGGAACTGTCGGCCGCAGGCAGCCAACCCATGCACTCGGCCGACGGACGTCACGTCATGGTTTTCAATGGCGAAATCTACAATCACCTTCACCTGCGTGAACAGCTACAAAACGCAGCCCCGTCGTGGCGCGGCCACTCCGACACGGAAACGCTGCTGGCCTGCATCAGCACGTGGGGTCTCGAACACACCCTGAAGGAAGCCGTCGGCATGTTTGCCATCGCCGTGTGGGACCGCCATCGACGCGTGCTGTCGCTGGCACGTGATCGCACCGGCGAAAAGCCGCTGTACTGGGGCTGGCAAGGCGATACGCTCATGTTCGGATCAGAGCTCAAGGCGTTGAAGGCCCACCCGGCTTGCCGCGCGCAAATCGACCGCAACGTGTTGGCCCTTTACCTGCGTCACGGCTACATAGCCGCTCCCTATAGCATTTACCAGGGCATCAACAAGCTTCCCCCGGGACACTACATCGAAATTCCATTGGCCAATCTCCAAGGGGCACGCGAGGCGGCGAGCCACCCATACTGGTCCATGAATCAGGCCATTCAGACGGGGCTGGCGCATCCCTTCGAAGGCAGCGACGCCGAGGCAATCGACGCGCTGGAACGGCAGCTGCTACAAAGCGTGCGCGGGCAGATGCTGGCCGACGTGCCACTTGGTGCATTTCTGAGCGGCGGTGTGGACAGCAGCGTGATCGCGGCACTGATGCAGGCGCAAGGCCGCGGGACCATACGCACTTTTACGATGGGATTCAGCGACAAGCGCTACAACGAAGCACCATTTGCACGCGCCGTGGCGGAACACCTCGGCACCACGCATACTGAAGTAACCGTTACACCCGAGGATGCGCTGGCAGTTGTTCCCAGTCTGCCACACATTTACGACGAGCCCTTCGCCGACAGCTCGCAAATCCCCACCTACATGGTCAGCCGCCTGGCCCGGCAGCACGTCACGGTCGCGCTGAGCGGCGACGGTGGTGATGAGTTGTTTGGTGGCTACAACACGTACAAAATTGCACCGCGTACCTGGAGCAGGCTCAGCCGCCTGCCCGTTGCCGCGCGCCGCACCGCGGGCGCCGTGCTCAGCGCACCCATCTCCTCGTCGTTAATGGCCACAACCCTCAACAGCCTGCACCCCTTTCTCCCTGCGCGCCTGCGCCAGACGGCGACGGGTGCAAAGGCGGACAAATTCGCAGACCTGCTGCGTGCGGGCAGCCGTGAAGCGTTTTACCGAAAAATGGTAAGCCGCTGGCGCGTACCGGAAAAAGCCGTACCCGATTCTCGGGAGCCGACCACACAACTGAACAACCCCGAATCCTGGCCGGGTGAAGGCCTGCCATTTGAACAATGGCTGATGGCCATGGACGCGCAAACCTATCTTCCGGGCGACATCCTCACCAAGGTGGATCGTGCCGCCATGGCCAACAGCCTGGAAACGCGCGTACCACTGCTGGACCACCGCGTCATCGAGCTCGCATGGCGTCTGCCACTGCACATGAAAATACGTGACGGCAAAGGTAAATGGCTGCTGCGCCAGGTGCTGTTCCGGCACGTGCCAGCCAGCCTTATCGAGCGCCCCAAGAAGGGTTTCTCGGTGCCGCTTGCGGCATGGCTGCGCGGTCCGCTGCACGACTGGGCAGAAAGCCTGCTGGACGAAGCCAGGCTGCGGCGTGAAGGCTATTTCAACCCCATCCCCATCCGCAAGGCCTGGGAGCGCCACCTGAACGGCAAGGACGATTGTTCAAGACGCCTGTGGCCCGTACTCATGTTCCAGGCCTGGCTGGAAACGCAATAACGCGCGCATCATGCGCTTGCAGACATGGAGCCAACGGCACGGCGGCATGCAGGGAATAATCGTTCATGCAATAATTGCAGGCTCGCGTCCATGGCGGAATTGGTAGACGCAAGAGACTTAAAATCTCTCGATCATTGATCGTGCCGGTTCGATTCCGGCTGGACGCACCAGTAAAATCAAGTACCCCCAACCACGTTATGCGCGCCACATCGGCGTCGAGCCCCACCAGGCGCGCATTGCGGTACACCGCACCCACATCAACAAAGAAGGCACCTTGCCACTGGTCAGGCGGGGGCAAGCACAACAAAAAGCGCGGACGAGCCGCGCCAAATGTTGCCTATCGTGCTGCTGTCTGCTACCTATTGCGCAGGCGTATCAGGCGTTGCTGCAGACGGACCCTGCGGGCCTCCCTGAGCTTCGATACCGCCGATGGCCTTCATGGACAGGCGCAGGCGCCCCTTGTCGTCGGCTTCAATAACCTTGATGCGCACGGTCTGACCGACCTTGAGCACGTCATTGATGTTATTGATGCGGTAATTGGCGATTTCGGAAATATGCAGCAGCCCATCGCGGCCGGGCAGGACCTGAATAATGGCGCCGAAATCCAGCAGACGCAGCACCGGACCCTCGTACTCCTGACCCACTTCCACGTCGGCGGTAAGCTCTTTGATGCGGCGTTCGGCGTCGCGGGCGCGATCAAGATCGGCGCTGGCAATAGTAATGGTGCCGTCATCGCCGATGTCAATCTGAGTGCCGGTTTCCTCGGTCAGCGCACGAATGGTGGCGCCGCCCTTGCCGATCACATCGCGGATTTTTTCAGGGTTGATCTTGACCGTAAGCATGCGCGGCGCAAATTCGGATAGCTCGGTGCGTGAGCCTTCCAGTGCTTCACGCATCTTGGAAAGAATATGCAGGCGGCCTTCACGGGCTTGCGTCAATGCGACCTGCATGATTTCCTTGGTGATGCCCTGAATCTTGATGTCCATTTGCAAGGCAGTAATACCGTTCACCGTACCGGCAACCTTGAAGTCCATGTCACCCAAATGATCCTCGTCACCCAAAATGTCGGTCAGGACCGCGAACTTGCCCCCGTCCTTGATCAGACCCATGGCGACACCAGCAACGTGATCCTTGATGGGAACACCGGCATCCATCAGCGCCAACGATCCGCCACACACCGACGCCATCGACGAGGATCCGTTGGATTCGGTAATTTCGGACACGACACGAATGGTGTACTGGAATTCCTGGGCATCCGGCAACAACGCGATAAGAGCACGCTTGGCAAGCCGGCCGTGCCCGATTTCGCGGCGTTTTGGCACACCAAACCGCCCGGTTTCGCCGGTGGCAAACGGCGGCATGTTGTAGTGCATCATGAAGCGGTCGCGCGACTCGCCCATGATCGAATCAATAATCTGTTCGTCCTGGCGCGTGCCCAGCGTGGCCACAACCAATGCCTGGGTTTCACCGCGGGTGAACAGGGCGCTGCCATGGGCGCGCGGCAACACGCTCAGGCGCACGCTGATGGGGCGCACGGTACGGGTGTCGCGACCGTCGATACGGGGCTCGCCGTTAAGGATACGGCCGCGCACGATGTGGGCTTCCAGATCAAACAGAATATTTTCGACTTCGACACTGTCGGGAGCTTCCTCACCCTTGGCCTCGGCATGCGCAAGCAGTGTTTCTTTGACCTGTGCATAGACTTCACGCAGTTTGGCCGTACGCTCTTGTTTCTCGCGAATTTGGTAGACTTCCTGCAGCCTTTCCTGGGCTGCGGCGCTGACTGCCGTGATAAGCGCGTCGTTGCGCGGCGCGGCGTGCCAGTCCCACTCGGGCTTGCCAGCCTGCGCCACCAGGTCATGAATAGCATTGATGACAATCTGCAGCTGTTCGTGCCCGAAGACTACGCCACCCAGCATGACCTCTTCCGACAACTGCTGCGCCTCGGACTCGACCATCAGCACGGCCGCTTCCGTACCCGCCACCACCAGGTTCATCTTGGATTCATGCAGTTGCGTGGTGGTGGGATTGACGACGTACTCGCCATTCACATACCCGACACGCGCAGCACCAATGGGTCCGTTGAACGGAATGCCCGAGATGGCCAGCGCCGCCGAAGCGCCAATCATGGCAGCAATGTCGGGATCGATTTCAGGATTGACCGACACGGTGTGGATGATGACCTGAACGTCGTTGTAGAAGCCTTCGGGAAACAGCGGACGCAACGGGCGGTCGATAAGACGCGACGTAAGCGTTTCTTTTTCGGAAGGCTTGCCTTCACGCTTGAAAAAGCCGCCAGGAATGCGCCCCGCGGCGTATGTCTTTTCAACATAGTCCACCGTCAGCGGGAAAAAATCCTGTCCCGGCTTGGCCTTCCTGGATGCGACAACAGTAGCCAAAATGACTGTGTCCTCGATGGACACCAGCACGGCGCCGGACGCCTGGCGAGCAATCTCGCCGGTTTCAAGCACTACCGTATGCTGACCGTACTGGAATGATTTGGTCACTTTATTAAACATTACGGACTATCCTTAAAATAGAAAAACCGTGTGCGCCGCGAATTATCGTCGCAGCACCCACGGTTATACATAATGGGGAGCCAGCCCCGGGTATCACTTACGCAGACCGAGCTTTTCGATCAGGGAGCGGTATGAATCGGGGTTGCGGCCCTTGAGGTAATCGAGCAGTTTGCGACGGCGGCTAACCATGCGCAGCAAGCCGCGACGCGAATGGTGATCTTTCATGTGCGTTTTGAAATGGTCGGTCAGCCCGTTGATGCGAGCCGTCAACAGCGCCACTTGCACTTCAGGAGAGCCGGTATCACCCTGCGCGCGTTGATACTGCGCAACGATATCGGATTTATTGATGTCGGATACAGACATTATTTCGCCTCTTTAACATGCGCCAAAGCCGAGGTGCCGTGGCGTGGAATGAATGACAATAAATTTTTGGCCCAGAGCCTGCCGCACGCGGGTCCACCAGGGCGAATTCAACGTGTAGTCTGCACTAAGCCTTGGCATTATAACGGATTGTTCAAAACCTGCTGCCGCCCTGCCTGAAGCAGGCCTGTCGCTTGCGCACGCGCCCTTACGTGCACTCCCTTACAATAACTGCATTGCCAAGAGGCGCGAACCTGTAACCGTCTCACCTTCAGCCCGCCGTCGGAGTCCTCATGAAATTAGCCTTGCAGCGTGGCATGCGCGCCAGTCTGGCGGCCATTGCACTAGCCTGCCTGGGTGCCTGCGCCAACATGACCCAGACGCCACCGGGCACGCCCATAAGCCAGGTAGAGGCCAACTACGGCCAGCCCAACTATACGTGCCCGCTGGCCAACGGCGGCACACGCATGATCTGGAGCCGACAGCCTTTCGGACAATTCGCCTGGGGTACCAACGTCGACGACACCGGTCACATCGACGAAGTGACGCAATTGCTCACCGACCAGCATTTCCAGGTGCTGAGCCACGGCACCTGGACGCCGCAGCAGGTACTGTGCGAATTCGGGCCGCCCGCCATAAAAGACGGGGTCGGGCTGCCGGGCGACATAAAAATCGTCTGGAGCTACCGCTACCTTCAAAGCGGTGTGTGGAACTCGCTGATGTATGTGTACTTTGGCGTCGATGGCTCTCATGTCACGCGCTTTCACCCCGGGCCTGACCCCATGTATGAAGAACGGCGGCTTCCTTTTTTCTAAGCCATGACCTTGATCGTACTGAACGCCGTGCTTGAACCTCAGCGGCAAGGGCGACCGTTCGTTCAGCGGCGGAAAATCGGCGGGTGGGTGTCCTCGCCCGGTTCACCCGCCCCCGCGTCATCCAGCGTGTCGGAAATATAGGGCACTGCTGCCTTCACGCTGGTATCCGCCGACGATGCATAACCCGCCTGACGCAGGCGATTGAGCTGGCGTGCACGCCGCCAGCGCCACAGCATCAGGAACCAGCCCGAAAGCCCGTACACCACAAACAAGCCAAACAGCACAAGCGGTGGATCGCTGGACACAAAGACAAACACCGCCACGACCACCAGCATGACCCAGAACGGCACACTGCGGCCCAGGGCAAATGTTTTGCCGCTGTAAAACGGCGCGTTCGAAACCATGCAAACGCCGGCATATACAGTAAGTACGAAAGCCGTCCACGCAATACCGCGATCGCCCAGCGCAAATTTATTGTCCACAGAAAGCCACACAAAACCGGCAACCAGCGCTGCCGCTGCCGGGCTGGGCAGGCCCTGGAAGAAACGCTTGTCGATGGTGCCGACCGTGATGTTGAAGCGCGCGAGGCGCAGCGCCGCACCAACCACATAAATGAATGCAGCCAGCCAGCCCCAGCGCCCCAGTCCCTGAAGCGACCACTCGTACATGACGAGCGCCGGCGCTATGCCAAACGACGTCATGTCAGACAACGAATCGTACTGCTCGCCAAAGGCTGACTGGGTATTGGTAAGGCGCGCCACGCGGCCATCCATGCCATCGAACACCATGGCAAGAAAAATGGCAATGGCGGCGATTTCAAAGCGCCCGTTCATGGCTTGTACCACGGCGTAAAAACCCGAGAAAAGGTTGGCTGTGGTAAACGCGTTGGGCAGCAGGTAAATACTGCGGCGACGCTTGTTCTCGTCGATATGGAAATTTGTCATGCAACCTCCTTCAAGCCGCAACGTCGGCTTGTTCCGGCAGCTCGGCCAGCACCGTGCTGGTGGCACTGACCTTATCGCCGATTGCCACGCGCGGCCGCGAGCCCACGGGCAGATAGACATCGACGCGTGAACCGAAACGGATAAAGCCGTAGCGCTGCCCCGCGTACAACGTCTGCCCGGGCAGGGTATAGCAAAGAATGCGCTTGGCTACCAAACCGGCCACCTGTACTGCCGTTACGACATGCCCATGCGACGTGCGCAGCACCGTAGCATTGCGCTCGTTTTCCAGCGACGCCTTGTCCAGTGACGCATTGAAGAACTTCCCCGGAAAATACGTTACCGACTGGACGTCGCCCTTCACCGGCGAGCGGTTCGAATGCACATTGAAGACATTCATGAACACACTGATTTTAAGCGCATCGCGATCCGCGTAGACGTCGCGGACCTGCTCCACCGTAACAATCCGTCCGTCGGCGGGGCTAAGCACGTTGAACTCGCCGTCAGGCGCCACCCTACCCGGGTCGCGGAAAAATTGCACGACGAAAATGGACAACAGCCAGAACGGGATGGATATCCAGCCCGACCAGAAACTGACCAGCACGGAAATAAGTACCACGCCGGCCACGAAAGGCCAGCCTTCACGTGCAATAAGAGGGTGCGGATAAGGAGGTTTATTCATCGTAAGACGAAGAATACCCTAATAAGAACATAATCGGCATAGGGGGCAGCCTTTATAGGCTGCACCCCTGCCACACCACCCGGCATGCGGGTCCGCACCGGGCGGTTCGAGAAGTTAAGGTTATGAGAGCCGGGGCAATC
>SCSG01000033.1 GCA_004322135.1 Burkholderiaceae bacterium
TCTTGAACGCCGTTAGATCTATCCCCAGCCAGCTACTTATACCTGCTATGAATTTTGCCTGTAACTGCCTGTACTTGCTTAGGAATAAGTTTATAGATCCCCGTTGGGGGGAACGATAAGGGTTATCCCGTTTTGAGGGGGGGTGCGGCAAAAAAACAACGGAATATGGGCAAAAAAACAACATATTCCCAGGTGGAATAAAAGGGCGACGCCGCTTGAGGGAACGCCGTCATGGTGTTACAACTAGCCCCGTTCCCGTTTTTACACTTATTTTTCATTTTTGCGCGCATCGTCGTTCCCTGCGCTTTTGGCCCTAACTATGTTGCGCACCGACATCACTTCACGCCAGGCGTACTCCCCACACTTTCAACCCACATGGATTCAGGCCCGCCTTATCAGGGCAACCACGCTCAGCAGCGCCAGTAGCCCGAAAAGTATCAGGCTCCAGATGGCATATTCCACACCCAGGACGTGTACGCGGGCGTCCATGCAACTGGCGAAAATGCCAAACAGCCATGGCATGTGGGCATCCAGGCCGGTTTGGACCATGAAGCGGTCGGCAAAGGTCCGGTCGCACGAAAATAGCCTGGATGCGACGGAATACTGATACCAGGCTGCGGCGATGCCGCCAACGCTTAGGGCGGTGGCCAGCAGAGCTGCCAGGCGGCGCAGTCCGCCAATGCGTGCCAGCAGTACCCCCAGCCAGCAGATGACGGCAATGGCCAGGTAAATCAGGCGCTGCAATACGCACCATGCGCAGGGGCGTATGCCGAACACGTGCTGAGAGACAAGCGCCAGCGCGACAGCGATCACGCAAAGCAGCGCGATGAGGTTAAGGGTACGGATAGAGGTGAGTGTCATGGTGTTTTGTTGGTTGACACAATGCCCAGGCTGTGTGCGAGCAAGGGTTCCATTTTCGCGCATTATCGCTACAGGCTGGTCTCGTCGAGCCTGGCCAGTACCGCGCGCTCGAATATCAGTTGGGTGCGTGGCCACTCCAGCGCCCGGCCTTCGACGATGAAAATGTCTTCAACCCGATCGCCCAGCGTCATGATTTTAGCCATTTTCAGGCTGATGCCATGCTGCTCGAAAGCCTGAGCAAGACTATACAGCAAACGCGGCCGATCGGACGCCGTGATGGCGAGACGCCATGAATGGCCGCTTTCGTCAGGCTGCAGGGTAACGTTCGGCACTATCGGGAAAACCCGCGAGCGGCGCGAGGCCTGCCGGTGTGTCATGCCCGGAGGCTCGGCCGGGACCCCAGGTGCGGAAACGGGCCGGGCCAGGCGCAGCGCCAGTTCGTGCTCGATGAGCGCAGCCTGTGAACGGTAGTCGTCGTCGTGCGCCGGCAATAGCACGACAAAGCTGTCCAGGGCCCAGCCGTGGCGTGTGGTATGGATACGTGCGTCCTGGATGCTGAGCGAGTGCTGGCCGAAATAGCGGCAGATGGTTACGAAAAGATCATCGCGGTCGGGGGTGTAGACCATAATTTGCAGGCCTTCGTTCTGGGCGATGACGCGTGCCTTGACGACCGGCGTGGCCGAGTCGACCCGGTAGTACAGGTGGCGGGTATGCCAGGCGATTTCCGATGCTTCGTGGCGCAGGAAATACGCCACGTCCAGCTGCGACCAGAACTCGTCGCGGCTTTCGTCGCGCAGCCCCATCCGGCGTATTTCGGCGGCCGCCGCTGCCTTGCGTTGCGCCAGCACCGTGTTGGTATCGGGCTGTGAGCCGCCCAGCGCGGCCAGCGCCAGCCGATACAGGTCCTCAAGCAGCTTGCCCTTCCACGAGTTCCACACAGTGGGGCTGGTGCCGCGTATGTCGGCCACCGTCAATAGGTATAGCGCGGCCAGCCGCTTCTGGGTTTGCACGACCAGGCAGAATTCGCGAATGACTGCGGGATCGCTAAGGTCACGCTTTTGTGCGTATTGCGACATGGTCAGGTGCTCGCGCACCAGAAACTCCGCAAGATCCGCGTCGGCCGCATCCAGATTGTGGTTTTTACAAAAATTGCGCACGTCGCGCGCGCCAAGGATCGAATGGTGCCCGCCCCGCCCTTTGGCGATATCGTGATAAAGTGCGGCGACATAAAGTATCCAGAAACGATCGGTGCCCGCGGCGAGCTGGCTGGCCAACGGAAACTCCTGCGCGTGTTCAGGCATGGTAAAGCGGCGCAGGTTGCGTATGACTCTTAATATATGTTGGTCCACGGTGTATGCGTGGAACAGGTCATGCTGCATCTGCCCGACGATCCTGCGGAACTCGGGCAGGTAGCGTGGCAGGATGTTCAGCATGGTCATGCGCCGCAGGGCGTGAACGATGCCGCGTGGCTGTCGCAGAATTTCGATGAAAAGGTGGCGATTGATCGGGTTGTGGCGAAACTGCGCGTCGATCAGCGTCCTGGCATGCCACATGGCGCGCATTACTCGGGCCGACATGCCAGTCAGGTCGGGGCGCCCCTGCATGACGAGGAACGCGCGAAGCAGCAGGGTGGGCTTGCGTTCGAAGGCATCGTCTCGGGCAATATCCAGGCGGCCGTGCACCATGCGAAAATCGTCGTCGATGTCTTCAATAGCCGCGTCAGGTTGGGGAAACAGTTTCTCTTCGACCGCCTGCATCAGTATGGTGTTGAGCTGGCTGATCACTTTGGCGGCCCAGTAGTAGCGCTGCATCAGCAGTTCGCTGGGACGGCGTGTTTTTGTCGCTTCGAAGCCGTACAGCGTCGCCAGCGCGGGCTGCAGGTCGAACAGAAGACGGTCTTCACGCCGTCCGGCCAACAGATGCAGTTCGATGCGCAGGCGTTTGAAAGCCAGCTCGGCGCGTCGCAGTGCGCGGTATTCTCGTGCCGTCAACAGCTGGGTTTGTCCTATCTCGCGCCAGGTTCGGCCAATTTCGGCGGCCTGGCATACCCACAGCAGAACCATCAGGTCGCGCAGGCCGCCCGGCGACTCCTTGCAATTGGGCTCCAGGGCGTACGGGGTGTCGCCATGCCGCGCGTGGCGCTGCTGCATTTCGGCGCGTTTGGCCTGGAAGAACGTTTGCGCGTCCCGCTGTTCGCGCATGGTTTCTACAAGAGTCTGCAACTGGATTTTGTCGCCAGCCAGCCACCTTAACTCCATTAGCGAGGTTTCCACGGTAATGTCGTTGGCCGCTACCCGCTGGCAGTCGGCAATAGTGCGCACGCTGTGGCCAAGATCCAGTCCAAGATCCCATAGCGCGGCAATCAGCGCCTCCAGCTTTTCAGTGTCGGCGGACGAGGGGTCGTGCCGCAGGAGTATCAGGACGTCGATGTCGGAGTACGGGTACAACTCACCCCGGCCATAGCCGCCCACGGCAGCCAGAGTGGCGCTGTCCGGCAGCGGGGTCAGCCGCAGCGTTTCAAGCAGTGCCTGGTCAGTAGCGCGCCGCAGGGCGGTGAGCAGTGCTTCGGGCCGCAGGCTCTTGCGGTAGCTGTTTATGGCTGCCTGGCGCCGCAGGTTGAAGCGCTCTTTCAGTGTGGGCGCGGCAGCCAGGACATCCATGGGCGTTCGCGCTAGGCGGCTTTGACGAAGACTGGCTGGGCGGGCATATCCGGCGAGACGGTAAGCAGCTCGTAGCCCGAGTCGGTGACCAGAAGGCTGTGCTCCCACTGCGCTGAAAGGCTATGGTCGCGGGTGACGATGGTCCATCCGTCGGCCAGCTGGCGGATTTCCTTGCGTCCGGCATTAAGCATGGGTTCGATGGTGAAGATCATGCCTGGTTGCAGCACGACGCCCGTGCCCTGCTTGCCATAGTGCAGGACTTGGGGGTCCTGGTGGAATTTGCGGCCAACACCATGCCCGCAATATTCGCGCACGACGGAGAACCCCTGGCTTTCGGCGTGGGTCTGGATAACGTGGCCAATATCGCCCAGCGTGGCTCCCGGGCGAATCTTTTCAATGCCCATCCACATGCATTCGTAGGTGGTTTCCACCAGACGCTTTGCCAGGATGGATGGCTCGCCTATATAGTACATGCGGCTTGTGTCGCCGAACCACCCGTCCTTTATGACGGTGACGTCGATGTTCATGATGTCGCCGTTTTTAAGAACCTTGTCGCCCGGTATGCCGTGGCAAATGACGTGGTTGACGGATGTACAAATTGAGGCCGGGTACGGCGGGTAGCCAGGAGGTGCGTAACCGACTGTGGCTGACGTAACGTGCAGCTCGTTAGTGATGAAATCCATGCACAGTCGATCAAGCTCGCCCGTGGTAACGCCAGCCTTGACGTGGGGTGCAAGAAAATCAAGAGTTTGCGCCGCAGCCTTGCAGGCGGCACGCATTTTGTCCAGGTCGGTAGGGTCGGTTACGAGGTCAATCATGTCAACTTGAATTAAGTAGTGTAAAGATAGTAGAATTATAGGCTTTCTTAATGTTTTGATAGTGCTTTGCCAGCTGCTTAATGGCTCGGCGTGCTTTACCGGCGTGCTTTACCGGCGTCAGCAGCTTTACCAGCGCTTTTTGGCGTTTTACCGAAGCTTTGCCAGGCATGAAGCCGGATAAAGGGGGGTAAAGAGCCAGGGGCCAAGGGCCAAGTTAAAAGAAGCGAGCAAAACTGAACACTAAGAAAGAAGCAAAATCGCGCACCAGCCACCCACAGGGTGTCCGCAGAAGCTTACGCGCAAGTTGTGCCATGGGCCTATTGTAAGCCTGTTGCACACTTTTCGCGCTTTTAGGATACAGGCCCGGTGCAAGACCCAACCCTTGGAGAATTACTATGTCTTTAATGCGTGAAATGTTGGAAGCTGGTGTGCATTTTGGCCACCAGACGCGGTACTGGAACCCCAAGATGGCGCAGTACATCTTCGGTCAGCGCAATAAAATCCATATCGTCAACCTTGAGAAAACCGTTGCTCAGTATCAGGAAGCGGCCAAGTTTGTGCGTCAGGTTGCGGCGCGCGGAGGCACCATCCTGTTCGTCAGTACCAAGCGCGCGGCGCGCGAGCTGATTGCGCAAGAGGCAGCCCGCTGCGGCATGCCTTATGTGGACAGCCGCTGGCTGGGCGGCATGATGACCAATTTCAAGACGGTCAAAAGCTCGGTCAAACGCCTGAAGGAAATGGAAGCGCAGCAGGCGGCGGGCGCCACCGAAGCCATGAGCAAGAAAGAAGCCTTGATGTTCGAGCGCGAGCTTGCCAAGCTGAACAAGTCGATTGGTGGTATCAAGGATATGGGCGCGCTTCCGGATGCGCTATTCATTATCGATGTCGGCTATCACAAGATTGCCGTTGCCGAAGCCAACACCCTGGGTATTCCCGTTGTAGGTGTGGTCGACACCAATCATTCTCCCGATGGCATCGCTCATGTCATTCCGGGTAACGATGACTCGGCCAAGGCTATTGCGCTGTATGCGCGCGGTATGGCCGATGCGGTTCTCGAGGGCCGTGAACAAAGCCTGAACGGGGTGGTCGAAGGGATTACCGAAGGCGGAGAAGAGTTCGTCGAGGTCAACGAAGAGCACGGCGAATAACCGCGCCGTGCCGGGTCAGTCCCGGTTGCCGCCTGCCCGGACTATTGTCGGGCGGGCCCCTGTTAGCCTGCCCCGGCCCTGCTGGGGCGTGTTTTAAATATTGGAGAATACTGTGGCTCAAGTTACCGCATCAATGGTGAAGGAACTGCGTGAGAGAACCGACGCGCCCATGATGGAATGCAAAAAGGCGCTGACTGAGGCCGATGGCGACTTGGAGCGGGCGCAGGAGCTGTTGCGAGTGAAATTGGGCAACAAGGCCAGCAAGGCTGCCGGTCGCGTCACCGCCGAAGGCCTGGTCGGCTTGTATATTTCCCCCGGCGCCAAAACCGGTGCGCTCGTCGAGATCAATTGTGAGACCGACTTCGTTGCCAAGAACGACGATTTCGTGGCGTTCCTGAATGGCCTGGCCAGACTCATTACCGAGAAGCAACCCGCTGACGTCACGGCTCTTGGTGCATTGCCCTTCGGCGATGGCACGGTTGAATCCACGCGTGCCGCGTTGGTCGGCAAAATCGGCGAAAACATTTCGGTGCGCCGCTTCGTGCGCATGGAAACCGCGAACCAGCTCGCCAGCTATGTGCATGGCGGGCGTATTGGTGTTCTCGTCGAATTCAGTGGGCCTGAAGAGGCTGGCAAGGACTTGGCCATGCATATTGCCGCGACCAGGCCACGCGCCATCGACGCCGCGGGCGTCGACCCTGCCGTGATTGCAGCGGAGCGTTCGATTGCCGAGCAAAAGGCTGCCGAGTCCGGCAAGCCCGCCGATATTGTGACCAAAATGGTGGAAGGCTCGGTGCATAAGTTCCTCAAGGAAGTTACGCTGCTGTCTCAGCCATTTGTCAAGAATGACAAGCAAACCGTCCAGCAGATGCTCAAGGAGAAGGGCGCGGCCGTTCAGCACTTTGCCTTGTTCGTGGTGGGCGAAGGCATCGAGAAAAAGTCGGAGGATTTTGCCGCCGAAGTGGCGGCCGCGGCGGGTAATGCCTGAGCCGTAGTTCGAGGGGCTGTGACAGGCGGCGGGCTGCGTCGCAGCTCGTGCCCGGGCACTTTCGCTGGGCCGTCCATTTAACCAAGAAGCTATTTCTATGACTTCCAGATCGTTCAAGCGTGTTCTTCTCAAGCTCTCCGGCGAGGCCCTGATGGGGGACGATGCGTTCGGCATCAATCGTGCCACCATCTTGCGTATGACTGAAGATATCGCCGAGGTTGCCGCGCTGGGGGTCGAACTGGCCATAGTGATTGGCGGGGGTAATATTTTCCGCGGGGTCGCTCCGGGCGCGCAGGGCATGGATAGGGCAACTGCCGACTACATGGGCATGATGGCCACCATCATGAATGCCTTGGCGCTGCAGGATGCGCTGAAACATCGTGGTGTCGATACGCGCGTACAGTCGGCACTGAACATTGATCAGGTGGTCGAACCGTATATTCGCCCCAAGGCCTTGCGTTACCTCGAAGAGGGTAAGGTCGTGGTGTTCGCGGCTGGTACGGGTAATCCGTTTTTTACCACCGACACGGCCGCCGCGCTGCGTGGCGCCGAGATTGGCGCCGAGATTGTTCTGAAGGCGACCAAGGTTGACGGCATATACAGCGCGGATCCCAACAAGGATCCCTCGGCCACTCGCTATGCGCGTATCAGTTTCGATGAGGCAATAGTACGCCGTCTTGAAATCATGGACGCGACCGCATTTGCGCTGTGCCGCGACCAGAAGCTGCCGATCAAGGTATTTTCCATTAATAAGCCCGGTGCGCTCAAGCGCGTGGTAGTGGGCGAGGACGAGGGCACTTTGGTTCACGTTTGAGAAAGGAATGGTAATGGGTCTTTCAGACGTCAGAAAATCCGCCGACGAGCGCATGACGAAAAGCCTTGACGCGCTCAAGGCAAATCTGGCAAAAATTCGCACTGGGCGTGCACATAGCGGTATTCTTGACCATGTGCTCGTCGAGTATTACGGTTCGCCCGTGCCGGTAGGGCAAGTGGCTAATGTCAATGTTGTCGATGCGCGCACGCTTAGTGTGCAGCCGTACGAAAAAAACATGGTGGGGCCGGTTGAAAAGGCAATCCGCGATTCCGATCTGGGTTTGAATCCGATATCCATGGGCGACAATATTCGCGTGCCGATGCCGGCGCTTACACAAGAGCGCCGACGCGACCTGACCAAAGTAGTACGCGGCGAGGGCGAGGACACCAAGGTGGCCGTGCGCAACTTGCGTCGTGACGCCAACGATACGCTTAAAAAGCTGGTCAAAGACAAGGAAATTTCCGAGGACGACGAACGCCGCGCGCAGGACGAGGTGCAAAAGCTCACCGATAGAAACGTGGCGGAAATCGATAGGCTTGTTCTTCAGAAAGAAGCCGAGATCATGACGGTATAGGTCAGGGCCCCTCTTGCAGAAATACCTTCCATGACCACGTTAGCAAGTTCAACTCTGGCGATCCCGCAAAATGCCGATGTTCCGCGTCACGTCGCCGTGATCATGGATGGCAACGGGCGTTGGGCAACCAGGCGCTTTCTCCCGCGCGCTGCTGGGCACGCTCGTGGGGTGCAGGCAGTGCGGCGCGTGGTCGAAGCCTGCGGCAAATACGGCGTCGAGTATCTTACGTTGTTTGCCTTCAGCTCCGAGAACTGGCGCCGGCCCGAAGACGAAGTGTCGTTGTTGATGCGACTATTCGTGCAGACGCTGGAAAAAGAGGTCGACAAGCTTGAAGAGCAGGGCGTGCGCTTGCGCGTGGTGGGCGACTTGTCGGCGTTCGAGTCGCGTTTGCAAACCTTGATTCACGCCGCTGAAAAACGCACTGAACACAACAGTACGCTTAACCTTACCATTGCTGCCAACTATGGGGGCCGATGGGACATCCTGCAGGCCATGAAGCGGTTGCTGCGGGCGCGCCCCGATCTGGCGAGCGATCCTCAGGCCATTGACGAGGCGGCGTTTGGCGAGCACTTGTCCATGGCGTGGGCACCCGAGCCCGATCTGTTTATTCGCACGGGAGGGGAGCAGCGCGTTTCCAATTTCCTGATTTGGCAACTAGCATACACGGAACTGTATTTCACGGACGAATACTGGCCCGATTTTGACGTCAAGGAAATCGATGCGGCGTTTGAGTGGTATCGTAGCCGTGAGCGACGCTTTGGGCGCACCAGCGCCCAGTTGGCTCAGTCCAGGTAATCGGTTACCACGGAGTCTCAATGCTGGTTCAGCGCGTTATTACCGCGATAGTTTTGCTTGTGGTGCTGGCGGGGGCTCTTCTGGCATCCACGCCGTGGCCGCTGCTGGTGCTGTTGGGCCTTGCCGCCGCCTGTGCCCTGTGGGAATGGCTGCACCTTGTGTTGCCGTCTTCGTCTCTGCTTGCGCCCGTGGTGGCAGGCGTTCTCTTCTTTGTTTGTGCGCTTGCGCTTTCGTCGCAGTGGGTGGGCGGTAGCGCGTCTTCAACTTTCGTGCAGGGTGCGTCGGCGTTGCTCATCAATGGACTGGTGCCGCTGGCGGCCGTGGCCTGGGTGTTCGGAGCCACAACCCTGGTGGTGCGCGGCAATATACGCGGCGGTGCGTGCGCCCCGGACAATGCACACGATCGTGACCTTGACACTCGGCAAAGTGGCCGTGCTGCCGCGCGTGAGGGCATGCGCGCTATATCAGGCCCTGCGCGGTCAGGCGTTTTTGCCGTGGTGGCGGTCGCCGCGGCATGGGCGGCGCTGGTTCGGCTGTATCTGCTTTACGGAGCCTGGTTTCTGGTATCGCTTCTGGCCCTGGTGTGGTTCGCCGACATTGCGGCGTATTTTGTCGGCAAGGCTTTTGGGCGTCACAAGCTTGCGCCGCGCGTCAGCCCCGGCAAGACCTGGGAGGGCGCGTTGGGCGGCGTGGCCGCAGCAACCCTCTGGGTCGTTGCGGGCTATTGGCTGCCTGGCAGCTTTGGCGATGCTCTGGCGGCGCGCTGGCCGTGGTGGGCGGTGGTAGTGGTGGGGGCCTTGCTGGCGGCACTGTCCATCGTTGGCGACCTCTTTGAGTCGTTGCTCAAACGGCGTGCTGGCGTCAAGGATTCCAGCCGTATGCTGCCGGGGCATGGCGGCGTGTATGACCGTATCGACGCTTTGCTTCCGGTGGCGCCGGTCGCTTTATTGTTATTGGGGGTTTACGCGCCATGACGCCTCAGCGTGTGTGTGTGTTGGGAGCCACTGGCTCCATAGGTGAAAATACACTTGATGTTATTGCCCGTCATCCAGAGCGCCTGTCCGTCTACGCGCTGAGCGCGTTCAGCCGGATTGAACGGCTGGCCCAGCTGGCGTGGGATGCGCGTGCCGAGGTGGTGGTGGTGCCCGACGACTCGGCCCGCCAGCGTTTCGCGCAGGCTTGGCCCCCCGGGCGCAAGTCTCCCGAAGTACGAGTCGGCGCGCACGCGCTCGAGCAGACTGCGGCTGATGCGAACGTCACGACCGTTATGGCGGCCATTGTTGGCGCTGCGGGCTTGCCCGCAGCCATGGCGGCGGCACGGGCTGGCAAGCGCGTGCTGCTTGCCAATAAGGAAGCCCTTGTGGCCGCAGGGAGCCTGTTCATGGCTGCCGTGCGCGAGCATGGCGCGCAACTTCTGCCCATCGACAGCGAGCACAACGCCATATTTCAGTGTTTGCCCCAGACTGGCCGGGAGCAGGCGCCGGTGGCGCCGGAAAAGGGCGTGCGGCGGCTGCTGCTTACCGCGTCGGGCGGACCATTTCGCACCACGGCGCTTGATCAATTGTCTGCAGTGACCCCCGACCAGGCATGCGCCCACCCCAACTGGCGCATGGGCAGAAAAATCTCAGTGGATTCGGCGACCATGCTCAACAAGGGGCTCGAGGTCATCGAAGCGCATTGGCTGTTTGCCATGCCGGTCGAACGCATCCATGTGGTCATTCATCCCCAAAGCATGGTGCATTCTATGGTGGAATACGAGGACGGCTCCATCCTGGCTCAGCTGGGTCAGCCCGATATGCGCACGCCGATTGCAGTCGGGCTGGGCTTTCCTGATCGCATCGAAAGCGGCGTCGGCCTGCTCAGTCTCGCCTCTTTGGGAAGGTTGGATTTTGAAGAGCCCGACTTGCATCGCTTTCCCTGCCTGCGCCTCGCATTCGAGGCCCTTGCTGCAGGGCAGGCTGCGTGCATTGCGTTGAATGCCGCCAACGAAGTAGCGGTTGCCCATTTTCTCGGCGAGGAAATTCGTTTTACCCAAATAGCCCATGTCATTGAAGGATGTCTGAACAAGCTTGCCAGACAAGCCACACCACATCTTGCATCACTTGATGACGTACTGGCTCTTGATGCACAGACGCGTCTGGTTGCCCGCGAGTTTTGCCTAGTACAATGAGGCTCACAATCACGGCTGTGTGCCCGTGTGGCGTTGCCGCATTGATTGATGGTGCATATGTCGGGGCCACGCCCCTGCCGTGATCTGGAGTTCCATGCTTTACACGTTGATTGCTTTCGCGGTGGCTCTTGGGCTGATCGTTACGTTTCATGAGCTGGGCCACTACTGGGTGGCCCGGCAGTGCGGCGTAAAGATCCTGCGGTTTTCCGTGGGGTTCGGCAAGGTGCTTTTGCGCCGGGTGGATCGTCACGGCACAGAATGGGCACTTTCCGCCATTCCTTTGGGCGGCTATGTCAAAATGCTTGATAATCCGTTGCCCGGATCCAGCCCCCAAGAGGCCGGACGCGCTTTCAACCGTCAAGGTGTCGGTAAGCGGTTCGCCGTGGTGCTTGCCGGCCCCATGGCTAATTTCGTTCTTGCGGCCTTGCTTTACGCACTGCTTGGCGTGGTTGGCACGCAAGAGCCAGCTGCGGTCATAGCTGCGCCCGCCCCCCATACTGCGGCCGCGATAGCCGGCTTTCAGGCGGGGGAACGTATTACTTATGTAAATGGCGCGGCGGTCCATTCCTGGACCGAAGCGCGCTGGAGCTTGCTTGATGCGCTGACGTCAGGCGGCAAGGTTCCAATCACGGCACAGACCCCGCAAGGTGCCAGCCGGCAATATACGCTTGTCCTGCCGGAAATGCCGCCCGACCCGAATGGCGCTGATCCCATGGCACGGGCGGGCCTGGCGCTGGCACCTCCGCGTCCGCGAATCACCGATGTAATTCCAGGTGGCGCTGGCGCCCGGGCAGGGCTTGCTGTGGGCGATGTGATTACTGTTGTGGACGGGCAACGCAACCCCGATGCCGGCGCACTGGTCAAAGACATTCAGGGCCACGCTGGTCAGCCCGTCAACCTGACGGTCTCGCGCGATGGCGTAGTGATAACGCTTGTCGTAACACCACAGGTGGAAACCGTGGGTGGAGCTCAGGTTGGCCGTATTGGTGTCATGCTGGGCGGCGATTTGCCTATGGTTACTGTGCGCTATGGCCTGTTTGACAGTCTGGGGCGCGGGGTATCGCGCACGTTTGAAACCGCGTGGCTGTCGCTGAAGATGATGGGGCGTATGGTTACCGGCTCTGTTTCAGTGCGTAACATCAGCGGCCCGGTTACGATTGCTGATTATGCGGGGCGCACGGCACGTATTGGCCTTGCAGCTTATATAGGTTTTCTGGCTCTGATCAGTGTTAGTATCGGAGTCTTGAATTTATTGCCAATTCCCATGCTTGATGGTGGCCATCTCATGTATTATGTTTTGGAAATTGTCCGGGGCAAGCCCGTCCCGGAACAGTGGCTTGAGGCGGGACAGCGTGTGGGGCTGGGTTTGTTGGCGGCGCTTATGGGATTGGCATTTTTCAATGATTTTTCCCACCTTTTCAGTTAGGGGCGTTCTGCCTTACAATCCTTCACCATTTGATCGACTAAGGATCTTCTAGGATGTTGCTGCGCCGGAAATTTCATTTCACCAAGCGTGTGGTACCCGTAATTCTGGCTGCGCTGCTTGCGCCTGCCATTGCCAATGCCTTCACCCCCTTTGTCGTGAAGGACATCCGTGTCGACGGAATTCAGCGCGTGGATGCTGGCACGGTGTTCAGCTATCTGCCGGTCAAGGTGGGTCAGAAGTTCACTGATGCCCAAGCCGCCGAAGCCATTCAGCACCTATACGCTACGGGTTTTTTCAGCGACGTCAAGATCGATACCGCCAACGACGTTCTCGTGGTTACGGTCAAAGAGCGCCCCACCATTGCCTCGGTAGTATTCAACGGCATGCGCGCATTCGATGCCAAGGCGTTGAACAAGGCGCTTAGTGGGGTGGGTTTCGGGCCCGGCCGTGTGTTCGACCAGTCCATGCTTGAGCAGGCAATATTTCAGCTTAAGCAGCAGTATCTGTCCAAGGGCAAGTACGCCGTCGAGATCACCCCCATCATTACGCCGTTGCCGCGCAATCGGGTGGGTGTCAGCTTTGATATCTACGAAGGGGATGTGGCTACCATCCAGCAAATCAACTTCGTGGGCAACAAGGCCTTCTCACAAAGTACCCTTGAAGACGAGCTCGACCTGACCACGTCGGGAATAATGACCTGGTACACCAATACCGACAAGTACTCAAGTGAAAAGCTTGAAGGCGATGTCGAACGTATCCGCTCGTTCTATCTCGATCGGGGCTACCTGGAATTTTCGTCAGAGCCGCCTCAGGTCACCATTTCCCCCGATCGCCAGGGCATCTACATAACCTTCACGATTCACGAAGGCAAGCCCTACAAGGTGCACAGCGTCAAATTGGCGGGCGACCTACTGGGGCTGGACGACAAGATTCAGAAGCTTGTGCAGATCAAGGCGGGCGAGACGTTTTCAGCGGCCAAGAGCAATGCCACCTCCAAGGCCATTACCGATTATCTCGGCACCCTGGGCTACGCCTTTGCCAACGTCAACCCCAACCCCGTGCTCGACCGCGAGAAGCACGAGGCGGATCTTACTTTTTACGTCGACCCGGGCCGCAGGGTGTATGTGCGGCGTATCCAGATCGGTGGTAATACGCGCACCCGCGATGCAGTCATTCGGCGCGAGATGCGCCAGAACGAAGCGGCCTGGTACGATTCGGCCAGCATCAAGACCTCGCGCGACCGTATCGACCGTCTGGGTTATTTCACCGATGTAAGTGCCACCACGGCGCCGGTGCCTGGTTCGAACGATCAGGTAGACATCAATGTCAACGTCAAGGAAAAGCCCACCGGGCTCATCAGCCTTGGGGTCGGGTACGGATCAACGGGCGGGATACTTCTTTCGGGCGGCATCAGTCAGGACAATATTTTTGGAAGTGGCCAAAGCGTGTCCATCCAGGCCAATACCAGCCAGATTGGCCGCGCCGTCGTGTTGGCGCATACTGACCCTTACTGGACCAAGGACGGCATCAGCAAGACCACGTCACTTTATTACCGTCGCACCTTGCCGTATCTGACCAGCGGTGGCTCTTCTTCCGTTTTCGGTCAGAATCAGGGCAACTACGCTATTACCAGTATGGGGGCTGGCCTGAATTTCGGTGTTCCCATTTCGGAATTTGATCGTGTGTTCGCAGGCGTTAGCTACGAGCGCAATACAATCGATCTATACACTCCGCCACAGGCCTACCAGGACTTCGTCGACCAGTATGGCCGCACAACGAATGCCGTCATCTTCAACCTGGGATGGTCCAAAGATACACGCGACAGCGCATTGGCGCCAACCAAGGGTAGTTACACACGCCTGGCCGGAAATTTTTCGACCATGGACTTGAAATACTACCAGCTTAGTGGGCAACAGCAGTATTTCCTGCCGTTGGGACGCAGCTTCACGCTGGCTTTCAATGGTACGGTCGACTGGGGCCGTTCTTATGGCGGCAAACCCTTTCCGATCATCAAGGACGTATATGGCGGAGGCATCGGATCGGTGCGCGGCTACCAAGGAGGCTCACTCGGCCCGCGCGATACCATAACTGGTGACTACTTGGGTGGGGCTCGCCGTACGGTCGGCTCGGTGCAACTGTATCTGCCTTTCCCCGGCACCCAGCACGACAAAACATTACGCTGGTTTGTCTTTGCCGACGCGGGGCAGGTGGCTCCGGGTAACGGTCTGAGCTGCATGGCGGGTATCGGTAACGGAATCGAAGACCCATGCGGGTGGCGTTATTCGGCGGGTATCGGGTTGTCGTGGCAGTCGCCGATGGGGCCGCTCGAACTGTCGTTTGCTCGTGCGCTCAACGCCAAGCAGGGTGACGACAAGCAAGCGTTCCAGTTCCAGATCGGTACTGGTTTCTGATGTTGGCTATTTAGTGGCACAATAGCTTTTTTTATCTCTGCTTATTCGCAAGGTAGATTTTTCATGAAGTCTCAAATTGTTTTAAAGCTTTCAACCTTTGGTCGTAGTGTTGTCCGCAGTAATCGCGCCCTGGTTCTTGCCGCAGCGCTTGGCGCCATGAGTGTGGTGGCGGCTCCGGCCGTTCAGGCGCAGGCCACGAAAATTGGCTTCGTGAGCACAGAACGCATCTTGCGTGACTCTAAACCAGCCAAGGCTGCCCAGGCCAAGATCGAAGCCGAGTTCAAGGGCCGCGACAACGCGCTTCAGGCCATGGCCAACAACCTGCGCAATCAGGCTCAAAAATTTGATAAGGACGCGCCGGTGCTGTCCGAGTCCGACCGTGTCAAGCGTCAGCGCCAGTTGGCCGACCTTGACTCCGAGCTGCAGCGCAAGCGCCGCGAGTTTCAGGAAGACTTCAATCGCCGCCGCAATGAAGAGTTCTCCGGCATTGTCGAAAAGGCTGATGCAGCCATCAAGAAAATCGCCCAGCAGCAAGGTTACGACCTGATTATCCAGGACGCCGTTACGGTAAGCCCGCGCGTCGATATTACTGATCAGGTGATGAAAGCCCTGGGTGGCTAACTGCCCATGCCGGTATTGCTAGCGCCCGATCAAGCACCGACATTGCACGAGTTATTGCGGGATGCGAATACCGCGGGCCTGGACTACCAGATTGTTCAAGCTGAAGGGCCCGCACCCCGTATTCGGGGCTTGGGTTCTTTGCTTCGCGCGGGGCCGGACGAAATCAGCTTTCTGTCCAACCCCAGGCTTGCCGGCCAGCTTGACAGCTGCTCTGCCGCGTCGGTGGTTCTGGCTCCCGGAGTGTGCGAATCCTTGCCGGGTCGGCCGTGGCCTTTTTGGGTTGTGCAATGCGGCCAACCCTACCTCATGTATGCCTTGCTTGCGCAGTGGTTCGACCAGCACAGGATCAAGGGACTCGAAGTCGGCGTTCATTCCAGCGCAATCATCGCTGATAGTGCGCAATTGGGTGCCGGAGTCAGTGTGGGGCCGTATTGCGTCATCGAGGCGGGTGCGCGTATTGGCGCCGGCTCGAGGCTGGGTCCGGGCTGTTTCGTTGGCGCGAACTCCGCGATCGGTGGCGACTGCCTTTTACATGCGCACGTTACCCTTTATCATGGGGTCTCGGTAGGTGACCGGGCCGTGTTGCATAGTGGCGCAGTACTGGGTGCAGATGGGTTCGGTTTTGCTCCGGACCCCCGTCAAAGCACAGGAGCCTGGACTAAAATTGCGCAGTTGGGTGGCGTCTCGATTGGTAGCGACGTTGAGGTTGGAGCCAACACCACCATTGATCGTGGTGCCCTTGAAGATACGCAGATCGGTAATGGCGTCAAGCTCGACAACCAGATCATGGTGGCTCATAACGTGAGAATCGGTGACCACACCGCAATGGCTGCCTGTGTTGGTGTAGCGGGCTCCACGGTCATTGGCAAGCGCTGCACCATAGGTGGTGCCTCCATGATCTCGGGCCATCTGGTGCTGGGCGATGATGTGCATGTGTCTGGCGGCACCGCTATTACGGCCAATCTCGGCGTACCGGGGCGGTACACCGGCGTGTACCCCTTTTCCGAACACACGCAGTGGCAGCGCAATGCGGCGGTGGTGGCGCAGCTGGCGCAATTGCGTCGGCGGCTTCGCGCGTTAGAGCGCCTTGAGAACTGATTTGCTAATCAATCATTGCACGCATATGTGCTCGTAGGGTACGAAAATGGAACTCGATATAAGACAAATCATGGCGCGGTTGCCTCACCGCTATCCGATGCTGCTGATTGATCGAGTGCTCGAGATGGTACCCGGTAAAAGTATTGTCGCCGTCAAGAATGTGACCATAAACGAGCCGTTCTTCCAAGGGCACTTTCCTCATCATCCGGTCATGCCGGGCGTCTTTGTCATTGAGGCCATGGCGCAGGCTGCCGCTCTTTTTTCGTTCGAGGGCAACCCTGAAGTTAATCCGGCCAATAAAAAAATTGCCTATTATCTGGTCGGGGTTGATGAAGCGCGGTTCCGGCGCCCCGTTGTGCCTGGCGATCAGCTGCGCCTGGAAGTCGTGGCCGACCGCATCAGTCGCACCATGTGCAAATACACCGGCAAGGCCTTTGTTGACGGGAAAGAGGTCGCCGGCGCCAAGCTTATGTGTGCTATCCGGGTTTTGGACGAATAATGTCCGGGCCGATTCACGCGACGGCCATTGTCGCTCCCGGCGCACGGCTGGCGAGCGACGTGACGGTTGGCCCATATACCGTCATTGGCGAAAATGTGGTCATCGGCGAAGGTACAGTGGTGGGCGCGCATTGTATGATTGATGGCCTGACCACTATTGGTCGGAACAATACCTTTTACCGCTTTTGTTCCATCGGCGGCATGCCGCAGGACAAAAAATATGGCGGCGAGCCTACGCGCCTTGAAATAGGTGATGGCAATATGGTGCGCGAATACGTCACCATCAGCACGGGTACCGTTCAGGATGTGGGCGTAACGCGTGTGCATGACGACAATTGGATTATGGCCTATGTGCATATCGCGCACGACTGCCAGGTAGCGAGCCACACTGTCATTGCGAACAATGTGCAACTAGCGGGGCATATTCATATTGACGACTATGCCGTTATTGGTGGCTCGAGCGCGGTGCACCAGTTCGTGCATATCGGCGCGCATACCATGGTAGGTGGGACCAGTTCCATTCGGCAGGATATTCCTCCCTATGTCATTGGCGCTGGCGACCCGTTTCGGCCCGTTGGCGTCAATTCCGAAGGGCTGAGCAGGCGCGGGTTCGATGCCGAGGTCATCGCCGCCGTAAAGGAAGCCTATAAGCTTCTGTATCGGCGTAAGTTGACCATTGAGCAGGCCGTCGAACAGATGGTTGCGCTGCAAGCCGCAACGCCAGCCGCGCACGCCGCGCTGCAGGTGTATATCGATTTTCTTTCCTCTGTAACCCGGGGTATTTCGCGCCCATGAGCGTGCATATCGGCATGGTGGCTGGCGAGCCTTCAGGTGACTTGCTGGCCGCCCGGGTTATCCAGGGCGTGACTGCACGTGTACCGCAATGCCAGTGCCAGGGTATAGGCGGGCCCGCCATGCGGGAACAAGGATTCGAAGTGTGGCGCTCCATGGATGCACTGACGGTGTTCGGGTACGTGGACGCACTCAAAAGCCTGCCGCGGCTTGTGCACACTTATCTCGACGTTAAAAGGCGCTGGATGGGCGAGCCGCCTGCGGTATTTGTGGGTATTGACGCGCCTGACTTCAATCTGCGGCTGGAGCGGCAGCTCAGGCAGGCTGGCGTACCGACAGTGCATTTTGTAGGGCCCTCTATATGGGCCTGGCGCTACGAGCGCATCAATAAGATACGTGCGGCGGTATCGCACATGCTGGTGCTCTTTCCATTTGAAGAGGCCATCTATCGCAAGGAGGGTGTGCCGGTTACGTATGTGGGGCATCCCTTGGCCCAGATCATTCCCATGCGGCCCGATCGCGCTGGTGCGCGCCGCCAGCTCGGGCTGGACCCGTCGGTGAAGTTGCTGGCCCTGATGCCCGGCAGCCGGGCTTCGGAAATCAAATTGCTGGCGCCACGCTTTTTGCAGGCGGCACAGATCCTTCAGCGGCAAGACCCGAACCTGCATGTTCTTGTGCCCGTGGTCAACGCCGCGCGCCGCGCCGAATTCGAGGCGCAATTACGCCACTACCCGGTCGCCAACCTGCGCATTCTGGATCAGGTTCCGCAGGCGGTCAGACCGGTTGCGTGGGATGCCATGGAAGCGGCTGACGCCGTGCTGGTGGCAAGCGGCACCGCCACGCTTGAAGCGGCACTGTTCAAGCGGCCTATGGTGATTTCCTATGTGCTGTCGCCGGCCATGCGCCGTTTGATGGCGTGGAAATCGGGCCAGGAGAAGCCATCACTGCCGTGGGTGGGGCTGCCCAATATTTTATTGAACGATTTTGCGGTGCCCGAATTGCTGCAAGACGAGGCCACGCCCGAAAAATTGGCCGAGGCATCGTGGCAGGCCCTGACCGATACGGAATGTGCTGACATGCTTGCCCGGCGGTTTACGCAGTTGCATGAAGCGCTGTGGCGCGACACACCGGCACTTGCCGCCGAAGTCATCGTCGAACTGGCCGCACATGGCCGGGAGGGCAAAGCATGAAGCGGGGCGATCTTTTCGTTGCATCGCAGGACGCCGCACTGTGTCTGGCTGGAATCGACGAGGCGGGGCGTGGTCCCTTGGCGGGGCCGGTATTTACGGCGGCGGTCATACTGGATCCCGCACGACCCATTGCGGGTCTGGCTGATTCCAAGACTCTTTCTCCTGCGCGCCGCGAGTCTTTGGCCTTGCAAATTCGCGAGCGGGCGTTGGCCTGGTGTGTGGCCAGTGCCAGCGTCGAGGAAATCGACGCGCTGAATATTCTGCAGGCAACCATGCTGGCCATGCGGCGGGCCTGCGACGGGTTGTCGGTTGTGCCATCAGTGGCGTTGATCGACGGCAACCGCATTCCCAAAGGGCTTGGCTGCGCAGCCGAAGCCATTGTGAAAGGCGATGCAACCGTGGCGGCTATTTCGGCTGCATCCATTCTTGCCAAGACTGCGCGTGACGCCGACTGCATGGTGCTGCATGGTCTTTATCCCCAATATGCGTTTGACCGGCACAAGGGGTATGGCACTGCGCTGCATATGTTGCGCTTGCAGCAGTATGGGCCGTGTCCGGCGCATCGACACAGTTTTGCGCCGGTGCGACGGCTGTTGGATAAAGTGGGGCCATGAAGCACATCGCCTCGCGCGACAATGTCACCTACAAGCACTTGCAGCGTCTTGTCGACGGCAAGCGCCGCGGAGAAGTGATTCTGGAAGGCGTGCACTTGTGTCAGGAATGGTTGCGGCACCGGGGTGAGCCAAACCTTGCGCTGTTCGACTCGGACAGGCTGGCCAAAAGTTCCGAGTTGCTGGCGCTGGCTGATGCCGTGCCGCCGGCATCACGCGTTACGTGCGAGCCTGCGCTGATGCGCAGCCTGTCCCAGGTGGACCATGGGCAGGGCGTGTATTTTGTGGCAACACTGCACGAGCCGGAAAAGCCCGATCACATTACCCAAAACTGTCTCTGGCTGGATCGTGTTCAGGACCCGGGCAATATGGGGACGCTACTGCGTACAGCCGCGGCGGCGGGCGTTATTCAGATTTATCTCTCTTCGGGTTGTGTATCGGCTTGGTCGCCCAAGGTATTGCGCAGTGCGCAGGGCGCGCACTTTGCACTGACCCTCTTCGAGCACATGGACCTGGTGCAATTGCGCGAGCAGCTTGATGTTCCTTTGGTGGCGACGGCGCTGACGCGGGGGATTTCACTTTACAAGGTGGCGCTGCCGGCCTGCTGCGCATGGCTCGTTGGCAACGAGGGGCAGGGCGTCGCGCCGGACTTGCTGGCTTTGGCCGATCTGAACGTTTTCATTCCGCAGGCCCCAGGTGTCGAATCATTGAACGTGGCGGTAGCGGCCGCCATTTGCCTGTTCGAGCAACGCCGCCGCTATTCTTGAGCGCTTTAAACAGGGCAGGGCAATGTGCTGATGAATGGCACACACAAAAGCTGTCGCCGTGGCGCGATGGCTAGTAGGCCTGGCGATTCAGGCCGACTTCTTCCAGAACTTTCGTCGAGATTTCCTCGATCGACCGTGTTGTGGTGGACAACCACGGTATGTTTTCCATGCGCATCAGCCGTTCGGCCTCGGCGACCTCGTAGCGGCATTGCTTCAACGAGGCATAGTCGCTGTTGGGGCGGCGCTCGTTGCGCACTTCAGACAGGCGCACGGGCTGGATGGACAGACCGAACAGTTTGTTGCGGTAGGGAACCAGCGTGGTGGGCAGGGCGCGCCGCTCGAAGTCTTCAGGGATAAGGGGAAAATTGGCCGCCTTGATGGCGTATTGCATGGCCAGATACAGGCTGGTTGGTGTCTTGCCGCAGCGCGATACCCCAATCAGAATGACATCGGCCTGTTCCAATCCATGTATGAATTGGCCGTCGTCGTGGGCCAGGCTGAAATTGATGGCCTCGATGCGGTTGTTGTACTGCTTGGATAGACCTACCGAGTGGGAGCGGCCAATGGAGTGGTTGGATTTCAGGCCGAGCGCTTCCTCGACCGGCTTGATGAAGGTGCCGAACAGGTCGAGAAAGGTGCAATTGGCGTGGCGCACCCGAAGCGCCACTGCGGGGTTGACCAAGGTGCTGAACACCAATGGAGCGTGTTGTTCTTCAAGTGCGCAGCGATTGATTCGGGCGACGACCTCGTCCGCTTTTTCCGCACTGTCAATGAAGGGCACACGTATGGATTTGAATCGTGCCTGGTCGAACTGCGACAGCACTGAGTGACTGAATGTTTCAGCGGTGATGCCGGTGCTGTCGGAGACGACGAATACAGTGCGTTCTGTTGGGTGTGGAGTCATGCGGTATATTGGCGCGCGAGGGGCGGGAAACGGTACAATCCCTAATTGGCGGTCACCTGATGGCAGGCAAGGCTGGTTTGGTTAGTGCGTAGATTGTAGGGCAAATGCTGTGGGCTTGGGGTCGATGAATCGGCTGATACGGCCCGCGAAGCGGCTATGCGATAAGCAAACAAGCTTTCTTCTATAGTGTTAAAGGTGACTTTATGTCTTATGTAGTTTCTTTCGAGCAGCTCCGCATGACGGATGTTGACTCGGTAGGAGGGAAAAATGCGTCACTCGGTGAAATGATCAGCCAGCTGTCCGGGGCCGGGGTACGGGTTCCGGGCGGCTTCGCGACAACAGCCGAGGCGTTTCGCGATTTTCTTGGCGGTACGGGGCTTGATCGGCGCATCGCCGAGCGCCTTGGCAGGCTCGACCCTGACGACGTGCGAGAGCTGGCGGCGGCAGGCGGCGAGATTCGTCAGTGGATTATCGATACACCGTTTCCGGCGAAGTTCGAGCAGTCCGTTCGCCAGGCATTTGCGAAACTCGATGCCGATGGCAAGGGCTCGTTCGCCGTGCGTTCGTCGGCAACCGCCGAGGACCTTCCCGACGCGTCTTTCGCCGGGCAGCAAGAAACGTTCCTGAATGTGGTGGGTATCGATGATGTGCTTGAAAAAATCCGCCACGTGTTTGCGTCGCTGTATAACGACCGGGCTATTTCGTATCGCGTGCATAAAGGCTACGCGCATGCCGGCGTAGCATTATCGGCGGGCGTTCAACGGATGGTGCGCTCCGACAAGGGCAGCGCAGGAGTCATGTTTACGCTGGATACCGAGTCGGGTTTCGACGAGGTGGTGTTCGTCACGTCGTCGTACGGTTTGGGCGAAACGGTGGTCCAGGGTGCAGTAAACCCTGACGAGTTCTACGTGTTCAAGCCAACGCTTGAATCGGGTCACTACCCCATCATCAGTCGCCGTATCGGTTCCAAGCTCATCAAGATGGAGTTTGACCCGGCGCGCACGGCGGGTGTGGCGGTGCGCACGGTCGATGTGCCAGTTTCGGAACGCAACCGCTATTCATTGACCGACGCTGAAGTCATAGAACTTGCACGCTATGCCGTCATCATTGAAAAGCACTACCAGCGCCCCATGGACATTGAGTGGGGTCGCGACGGTGTCGATGGCAAGATCTACATCCTGCAGGCTCGTCCCGAGACAGTCAAATCGCAGTCCGCGCAAAACGACGTCCAGGAACGCTATCGCCTCAAGGCAACGGGCGAGGTTCTCATCACGGGCCGTGCCATCGGACAAAAGATTGGTTCCGGGCGGGTTCGTGTGGTGGCCGATGTCTCTGAAATCGGTCTGGTCAAATCGGGCGATATTCTGGTAACCGACATGACCGACCCCAACTGGGAGCCAGTCATGAAGCTGGCTTCGGCCATTGTCACCAATCGGGGCGGGCGCACTTGCCACGCGGCGATTATTGCACGCGAGCTGGGTATCCCCGCCGTGGTGGGGTGCTCCGACGCCACCGATGTCCTGGCCAATGACCGTGAAGTTACCGTGTCGTGCGCCGAAGGTGATGAGGGCCGCATTTACGACGGGCTCATCGAAACCGAAATCGAGGAAGTGCATTGGGGCGAAATGCCCGAGATCGGTCTGAAGGTCATGATGAATGTGGGTAATCCGCAGCTGGCTTTCGATTTTTCGCAGATTCCGAATGCCGGAGTGGGGCTGGCGCGTCTTGAATTCATTATCAACAACAACATCAGCATGCACCCCAAGGCTGTGCTCGACTACCCCAATGTCGACAGCGAGCTCAAGAAGGCCGTTGAATCGGCTGCGCGCGGCTACGCAAGCCCGCGCGCTTTCTTCGTTGAAAAAGTCGCAGAAGGCGTCGCGACGATTGCTGCAGCCTTCTACCCGAAACCGGTCATTGTGCGGATGTCCGACTTCAAGTCCAATGAATACCGCAAGCTGATTGGCGGTTCGCGCTACGAGCCCGAAGAAGAAAATCCGATGCTGGGCTTTCGCGGGGCGTCGCGGTATATTTCCGCTGAATTCGAAGAGTGCTTCCGCATGGAATGCGAGGCGCTTAAGAAGGTGCGGGACGAAATGGGCCTGACCAATGTCGAGATCATGATTCCTTTCGTACGCACGGTGCAGCAGGCCTCTAAAGTGGTTGATCTCCTGGCCAAGTACGGGCTGGCACGCGGTGAAAATGGCCTGCGCCTCATCATGATGTGTGAGGTACCGTCCAACGCCATCCTGGCTGATCAGTTCCTGCAATATTTCGATGGCTTTTCCATTGGCTCGAACGACATGACCCAACTCGTACTGGGCCTGGACCGCGATTCGGGACTGGAACTGCTGGCCGCCGATTTTGACGAACGCGACGATGCTGTCAAATTTATGCTCAAGCGTGCCATTCAGGCTTGTCTTGCTGCGGGCAAGTATGTCGGTATCTGCGGCCAGGGCCCCAGCGATCATCCTGATCTGGCCGAATGGCTGCGTGATCAGGGTATTTTGTCCATGTCGCTGAATCCCGATACGGTGGTCGATACCTGGCAGCGTCTGGCCAAGGCAGGTTGATTCGGGCAAAGTGTGGCAGGGCCGGGCCAAGGGGTTTTGAGCCCGGTCAAGGTGCGCTGAGCCTGGGAAGCGCCTGCTGGCCTGGCCGAAAGGAGGCATTCGTATGGCAATTGTGAATTTCTACGCGCGCATGCCCAGCGAGTTGGGGCCGCTACTGATGCAGTCCGACGGCGTGGGCCTGTCGGGGTTGTACTTTATAGGTCAGAAAGACTGCCCCAATGTCGCGGGGTTCGAGCCCATGCGGTCTCCTCACTTTGACCCGTCGGCGGGCGAATGCGAAGGGCGGCCCATCCGGGAGCTGAAAGCCTACCGGCACCTGCCCGGGGACGGAGATCTGTTCCCTTCGGATGCAGTGGTTCCCGGACTGGAAGGATCACGTCATTCCGTCGAAGTTCACATCTCAGCACGCGCTCGCGATAAAGCGGTCGGCCTGCAGCGTCGCCCGAAGCCGTCGCGCGGCGGCGCTTCTGCAAAAGATCGCAATGGAACAAGTGGCTTGACCTGCCTGCAGGCGGACACGCCGGGGTCGGTCCTGAAGCTGTTTGAGCGTACTCGAGGCGAACTGGATGAGTACTTTGCGGGCGAGCGGCGTGTATTCGAAATGCCGCTGCATTTGCACGGCACGGCATTTCAACAAAAGGTGTGGGATGCTCTTTTGCAAATCCCCTACGGTAAATTGCTTTCCTATGGTGATGTGGCGCGCAACGCCGGGTTATCCAGCCGTCACAGTCGTGCTGTCGGCGCGGCAGTGGGCAGTAACCCTCTGACTATCATTATTCCGTGCCATCGGGTTGTAGCGGGTAGTGGCGCGCTTAACGGCTATGGCGGTGGCCTGAGTCGCAAGCTGGCCCTGCTGGAGATGGAAGGCTTCGTGATTGCGTAGGGCTCTCTGTTTGGCTTTGCCTGCTTAGTCGCCCTTGCGGTGCGTGTCGTGCTTCATCAGGCGTTCTTTTTCGCGCGCCCAATCCTGATCGCGCGCGGCGTCACGCTTGTCGTGCAGCTTTTTGCCGCGACCCAGACCGAAATCCAGCTTGATGCGCCCATTCTTGTAATGCAGGTTCAACGGCACCATTGTGTAGCCGCGCTGCTCAACTTTGCCGATGAGCTTGCTGATTTCTTCCGCCTTCAGAAGCAGCTTGCGTGTGCGGGTGTTTTCGGGGGTAACATGGGTTGATGCCGACGAAAGCGGGCTGATGTGCATGCCCACAATCCATATTTCTCCGCCGCGCACGATGACATAGCTTTCCTTGATTTGCACATGGCCTGCCCGTATGGCCTTGACTTCCCATCCTTCCAGTACGAGGCCGGCTTCGAAGCGATCTTCAATGAAGTAATCGTGGGTTGCCTTGCGGTTTTCGACAATGCTCATGTATCAATGCTGCTATTAGGTAAAATCAGTACATTCTATCCATTAACGGTATTCGATGCATACAGTCCAACGTTCTGTCCTGGTTCCCCATAGCTGCGAGCAAATGTTCGACCTGGTGTCTGGCGTCGAGAAGTACCCCGAGTTCATGCCGTGGTGTGGTGGAGCTACGGTTCAGGCGCGCGACGAGCATGGCATGCAGGCTACGATCACAATCAGCATCGCAGGCATACGGCAGACTTTCAGCACTCGCAATGTACATGACTACCCGCGCCAAATAACGTTCAATCTGGTGGACGGACCATTTTCAGCGCTTACAGGCAAGTGGGAATTCCGGGAATTGGCCAAAGATGCGTGTAAAGTGGTCTACACCATGGAATACGCCTTTTCCAGTCGCGCGCTCGAGATGGTGGTCGGACCGGTGTTCAACCGCATCGCCACCAGCTTCATCGATTCATTTACCCAGCGTGCGCAGGCATGTTATGGCGAGTAGTATAAGGGTCATAGGTCCGGACACCCGTGCGGTGAGCGTCAAAGAAACAGATATCAAGAAAGTGGTAATCAGCAATCAGACCGCAACAGATCACAAAGCGTTGACAATACACGTCGTATACGCGCAACCCGACAAAGTGTGGCAAAAGACTTTGCTGCTACCGCCGGGTACGACTGTTGGGCAGGCGCTGGTAGCCAGCGAGTTCAGCTGCTGCTTCCCTGATCACCCTTCGGGGGAAATGGTCGTTGGCATATACGGTCGTACGTGTTCGCGGAATCGTGTTTTGACGGATGAAGATCGTATTGAAATTTATCGACCTCTTGTGTTTGATCCCATGCAATCACGTCGTCGCCGCGCGTTGCACCGCAAGGCAGCAACAGCCGGACCGCACCCGGCCCGCACGTACGGCGTGGCAAAGCGAACCTCGAAAGAGGTGTGACACACCCAAGTGGCATTGCACCGGGACGGCTGGGCGTAGCGTTAAGGAAGTGAGACATTGTGATGGACGAGTCTGTAGTGTTTGAAATGTGGTCTACGGTAAGCAAGCAGAAAGTTGCTGTGGCCACGTTGAACCGACCCGCAAGCCTGAACAGCCTGACGCTGGAAATGGTGCAGTCATTGACTCGGCAATTGCGAATGTGGGAGCGCGATGGGTCGATTGCCATGGTTGTCCTGAAAGGTGCGGGCGAGAAGGCATTTTGCGCTGGCGGTGACATTCGTCAGGTGTACGAGTCCGTTGTCGCGAACGTGACCGGGCGACCCTGGGACAACGCCTACGCCAGGGCATTTTTTGAGACCGAGTATCGGCTGGATTATCTTATTCATACGTATATGAAGCCGGTATTGTGCTGGGGTTCGGGTATTGTCATGGGTGGCGGAGCCGGGCTCATGATGGGGGCCAGCCACCGGATAACCTGCGAAACCACGCGATTTGCCATGCCCGAAGTCACCATTGGCATATATCCGGACGCAGGGGGCACCTGGATGCTGAGCAGGCTGGCGCCGGGCATTGGCGTGTTCCTGGCCCTGACCGGCACGCAGCTTGGCGCAAGCGATTGTCAGTTTCTGGGGCTTGCCGATTATTTCCTCGACTCGTCCAGATGGGCGGATCTTCGATCCGCCCTCGAAACTCAGGCCTGGTCCGATTCTCGCGATGAGAACGACGTGGTGCTGCATCAGGTCCTGCTATCGTTGCGAACGACGCAGTCGCTACCGCCGGGGCCTCTGCGTGAGCGGTATTCACGCATTGCCGAGTTGTGCGCGGGGCCCGACTTCGAGGCCATATGTGACCGGCTGCTTGCACTTGCCGACACCGATGATGCGTGGTTGCGGCAGGCTGCCACGACTTTTCGTGTTGGCGCACCCGGCTCGGCGCGGCTGTCGTTTACCTTGCTGCGCAGTGTGCACGCCATGTCTCTGGCCGATATTTTCCGGCAAGAGTACATGGTGTCATTGCAATGCGCCGCCATGGGTGATTTCCAGGAGGGGGTGCGAGCGTTGATTGTGGACAAGGACAAGGCGCCCCGCTGGAATCCACACACGCGTGCCGGAGCAAGCCAGGACTGGGTGCGGCGATTCTTTGTTCCCGCTTGGCCTGATTCGATTTTGCACCCTATGGCTGACCTGGGTGTTCAGGTAAGTTGACTGGAATGTCCCATCAGGCAGTAATGGGGTAGGGCAGCGGCTGAATGCCTATTTGAGCCCCCGTGGCTGCCTTCAGCCTGAAATCGGCAGAGCCTAGGTCTGTAATCTGGATTTCCAGCAGAAGGTGGGTCTTGGTGCCCCAGTAAGCCGCGTTTACCACCCGCCCGCACGGGGAATCTGGCCGTAGAGCGTTGTAGATATCGACCCCTGGCAATTCGACGTCCTGTGTCCAAGAAGACGGCATGGCGTTGACCACCCCGTACGCCATGCGCCGCTTGACCGTGCCGCGATAGTGGCTGCGAGCAACGATCTCCTGGCCCGGGTAGCAACCTTTGGTAAAACTTACACCGTCGATCAGGTCAAGATTCAGCGTTTGGGGAATGAAAATGTCCTGCGTTGCCGCAGTGACCCAAGGCAGGCCGGCTGCAATGTCCGCGGCTTGCCACGCGGTGCTGCCGGATTTGAGCTGACTTGTGTCAATAGTGCCTGGCTTCTGGTTGATTACCCACCAGCGGCTTTCCTCGTCACGAGCCGTGGGGGCGGCTATCCAGGTTGCTTCGGGCGATTGCAAGAGGCAGTATGGCGTGGCACTGGTTGGCAGGCTGGTGGGCATTGCGCCGGCCAGGGGATCGGCCTGAGCGGGTGTGCGCGGCAGCGTGGCGGACAGCGCCGTGCCGCGCGGCAGCACGACGCCAAATACATTCTGGCCGGTTATCTCAAGCTTCACCTTGGAGCGCAGTACGAACATGGAAAGGCGCTTGATCGTGGTGTCAGCAATGTCTTTTCGGATAAGCGCGTAGAACGTCTGACAGGGCTGTTGCGCTGGACGCCACACAACCAGGCTGGCCAGCAGCCTGCCCTTTGCCGTGCAGTATCCGGCAAGGCAAGCCGAGCCAGGCGCCAGATTGGCGATGTCGTTCGTGAGCTGGCTGTGCAAAAAGGTGGCGGCATCGGCTCCGGTGATTTCGACAACAGTCAAATTTTCCAGAGGTGCAACCAGGTTTTTCAGGGAGTTGGCCATGTGGGTGTTGCGCGTCCGCAGGGTGTGGAAGGGGCAATGCCCATGATACGGTTTTTCGTGAAATGATGTTTCGATGACACTTCATTTAATGTGACATAAAACGGGCGCATCCGTTCCCGCTTTTAACGCCAGTTACGTTTTCACTTAATGTCGGCCGGGCAGCCCGGTTTGTCTCGGCTACACTACAGGCAATGAATAGATTCGGACGCATCATCCTGTGGGTCGCACTGTTTGCCGCTGTCGTGATGGCAGGTATTTCAGCGGGCTTTTGGTATTGGGCCAACAAGCCGCTGACGCTGGGTGCCGAGCACGTTGATTACCAGGTGGAGATGGGCAGCAGGCCTCGTGCGGTTGCCGTCGCCATGAAGAATGCGGGCATCGACATATATGCCGACGGGTTTGTGCTGCTGGCCCGTTTGACAGGAAGCGATACACAGATCAAGGCAGGAGCCTACGAAGCCACGCGTGGCGATACTCCTTCCATATTGCTTCGACGCATGGCCAACGGTGATATGACCCGAACCAGCCTTACTTTGGTGGAAGGCTGGACCTATCAGCGCATACGTCAGGCACTGCGCGATAACCCCGACATCAGGCAAACCCTGGAGGGCGTTTCCGACGCGCAGTTGTTGGCCCGCCTGGGCTCCACCGAAAAAAGCCCCGAGGGCCTGTTTTATCCCGACACCTATGTGTTTGTGCCCGGTTCCACCGACTACGATATTTTGCGCCGTGCCTACCAGGCCGAACAGAAATTACTGGATGCGCTGTGGGTGGCCCGTGCTCCGGATCTCCCCTTGAAAACGCCCTATGACGCGCTGATACTGGCCTCGCTGATCGAAAAAGAAACGGGCCATAGCACGGATCGGGCACGTGTGGCGGGCGTTTTCGTGAATCGCCTGCGGCTGAACATGCCCCTGCAAACCGATCCCACGGTTATTTACGGCATGGGCGATGCGTATCAGGGGCGCATCCGCAAAAAGGACCTGACCACCGACACTCCCTGGAACACCTATACCCGCGCCGGGCTTCCTCCCACGCCCATCGCCTCCAGTGGCAGGGCCTCGCTGTACGCGGCATTGCACCCCGAGCAGCACAAGTTTTTATATTTTGTGTCGCGGGGCGATGGCACCAGCGAGTTTTCCAAGGACCTGGATTCGCATAATCGCGCGGTGTCAAAATACATACTGGGGCAGGGGAAATAATGCACGGTCAGCGCGGGTGCTTCATCACACTTGAAGGTCTGGACGGCGCGTTATTTTCGGTTATGTGTTCATGTAAACAATTGGAAATTACTTTTGGTTTTTATTTAATGTAAATGTAAAAAGAAGTGGATTCATCCGCGCCAGGAGATGAGTAGTTATGAATAAAGGCTGCATGATAGTCTGCGACGGTGGGAATGGTGCGGGGAAAAGCACAGTTCTGAAGTCTATTGCACAACATTTGCAGGCTCAAGGCTGCGACTTAGTTATTACTCGTGAGCCTGGCGGAACGCCTATTGGAGAGAAAATTCGCGACATTTTGTTAAGTACGGACTGCTCAGAAATGTGCGACGTCACAGAGTTAATGCTGTTCGCTGCTGCGCGGGCGCAGCACGTCAGGGAAAAGATTATTCCGGCTATTAAGTTGGGGCAAGTTGTTATTTCAGATCGCTTTGATTCTGCGACGGTAAGTTTCCAGCATTTTGCGAGGGGACTGCCGCTTGATCTCATTAAAATGCTTAACGAAATAGCTATTGACGGATTTAAGCCTAATATTACGATCATTCTTGATCTTGATCCCGCGACCGGGCTGGAGCGAGTCGGTTCCCGAGGAAGTCAGTTGGATCGCATGGAGAAAGAAAATCTCGAATTTCTGCGTAATGCGCGCAAAGGCTATTTAGAGCAAGCGAAGGACGATCCTGACCATTTCGTTGTGATTGATGCCTCCCAGCCTCTTGAAGACGTTATAGCAGAAGCGGTCAAGGTCGTTGACCAAGTCGTCTACGGATAAATAACTTGGGCACGTTGATGCCGTATCTCACGACCGTAGCAGACAGCATGCAAGCTGAGTCTGCTGATGGAACAATAATTTCATGCAATTATCGACATCACCCTCGCTTTTCTACTGATTGTAAGTTGAGCGCGGGGCTGCATTATGTTTTTATTCGCTTTGCCAGCGAACGCTCATATTCGAAAGTTTACGAGCTGCGTACGGCTATCAGGCTCTTTCTTGATTACGCCGTTGAGTATGAAAGCCAAAACCCTAAAGTCCTTCATCATACGAGTTTTTTGCAAATAAGTGCAGAGGTTTTCTATGGCTACGATTTATTCATCAAACGGAATCGTGGACCAAAAGGATTAGCCACTAGGCTGAAAAGTGCCTTAATCGTAATTGCAAAAAATCATAATGAAGGTCTGCCACTACTCGCACTTCCCGCGCTTGATCATCAAAAGTATAAGAGCTTCGAGCCTTTGACGGAAGCGTGTTTTAACCAAGTTACCAGTGCTCTTAAGGTGCACATCGACTTGCTATATGAAAAAATTGATTTTAGGCGCGTGGTGGATTTGGCAAAGCCCCACAGCTGCGAAGAAGTACTCGCTCATGAGAACGGTCTTCATACATGGACACCAGAAATCGATCGGAGCTTAAAAACGCTAATCGTCAATGCTCACCCTTTTGTCGTGACACACGAAGAGTTTGTGGAAACATACAGAAAGGGTAAGCGCCCAGCCGGTACCGTCTTGACATTAACGCCCCTCGATCGCGGATCGATGATTAAAATTGCATCTTTGACAGAGGCACAGCCATCATGCCTGATACCACTCGCGCCATCATTAACCGTCATTTAATTCTCGTCCTCCCGAAGCAACCCGCCTTGGACTGGATCACGCGCGTTGACCCGAATCCGTTGGAACGTATTGAACTCGATGAGATGCGGCAGGAACAAGATGCCTACGTTCTGCCCGAGGGGGTCGTCAACTCACCCAGCGAGGCCGGGCAATGGGCTGAGCGTCGGTGGAGTGTGCTTTCGCCAGCTTCCTGAGCGGCTGGCTTACCGACGAGGCATACTGGCCGAAGCGGCGTACCCGCAAGATGTTCAAGGAGTGGTTCGCGGTGCAATACCATTCCATGATTTGGGAGCGCATCACAATGAACGCGGCCAATATTCCCAACGGCAACGATAAAATGGCCACTAGGGCGCTTCGTAGATGAAATAGGAATAGGGCGCAAACCAGCCCGACGATGATGAATTCTTCAATCAGCTTATGCGTTAGATTGTCCACTGCCCGTTTGATCAACTGCCATCGATCGTAAGTCGTGACCACCTCAACACCGAGGGGCAAGGACTTCTTTAGATCGGCATGCTTGGTTTTCACTGCATTGATGGTGGTCAGGGCATTTTTTCCAGAGCGCATCACGATAACTCCGCCGGCCACTTCCCCTTCGCCATTCAGTTCAGCAATGCCCCGGCGCATCTCCGGTCCAATTTGGATGCGCGCCACGTCGCCTAGCAAAACAGGAGTCCGGGCCTCGTTGGTGCGCAGCACGACGTTCCTAAAATCCGCCAAGGAGCGCAGATACCCAGAAGAGCGCACCATGTGCTCGGATTCGGCCAGTTCAACCACCGAGCCGCCGGACTCTTGATTGGCTTTACTTAGCGCTTCGTTGACCGTTGCCAAGGTGATTCCATACGCAACCCAAACCGCAAAGGCACGGTCGAGCATGCGATCGGTCACACGCAAGCCACGGCTCTGAAGGGCAAACGATTCGAATCACTGGAGGAACAAAATGCCTTTCTGGAGCATTGGGAGAGCCTCTTGCAAATGCAGTTGTTGCGCGAGACTACGCGGCTATACTTAAGAGGCACTGAGGAATTCAGGCTGCATTACAAAAAACGGCAGAATGGCAAAAATTGGCATTAACTCTTATTCTCAAGTAGAAGGCCGCCTATAACACTTCTGATGCCGGTATGGTTTTGCGCCCTCAGCTTGTCCTAAGTTTCGACCCATACTCTGTTGCATATCCGTTCTGGCCGTCTGTCGAGGTGGAAATAAATGAGAAAACTTCTATTTCGTGCGAGCACCTGGGCATGCGTTTTGCTGGTCGCGGGCTGCGCGAGCTATCAGCCGTTGCCGTTGCCGGAGCGTGCGAAGCTTGCGGGGCACGTGACGGATATCCAACGCGTGCTGCCTGCACCCGCATCAGGTGGCGCATCCACTGTGATCGATGTGGACAAGCCTTTGACTCCCGAAGAAGTAGGGTTACTCGCGATTCTCAATGCACCGGAACTTCAATCCGAGCGCGGCGAGTTCGACCTGGCGCAGGCCAGGATCGTGCAAAGCGCACTGTTGCCGAATCCTTCCGTGAGTCTGGGCTATGCGGCCGTTTTGGGCGGTCCGGCCACGGCTGCTGCCTATATAGCTTCGCTTGCGCAGGACATTGCGTCGCTGGTGACTTACCGTAGTCGGGAGGCTGCAGCCAAAGCGCATGTGGCACAGGTAAACGCCGGCCTTCTCTGGAAGGAATGGCAGGTCGCACAGAAGGCGCGGCTCTTAGCAGTCGGGTTGTACTGGAACGGCCGGGCGCTTAGGGCCAATCAAGCGCAGCTTGCTCTCATTGCGCACACGGCCGCTCAAGTGCAGTACGCCGTGGATCGTGGCGATGCGAGTCTTGCGAATCTCACGCCATTGTTGGCCTCGAAGGCTTCACTTGAACAGTCGGTCGCGACACTCGAATTGCGGCAGGCGAAGGACTGGGGAGATTTGAATGGCCTGCTGGGTCTGAAACCCGACGCACGCTTTGTGATTGCGTCTCCGTCTGTTGCCGCCCCGCCGCCGGACTTGCGGACGCTCATTGCAAGTACCGCGAATCGCCGCCCGGACCTTGTGGCTCTCCAACTTGGATATCAATCGGCCGATGAGAGTGTGCGTACGGCAATTCTTGGACAGTTTCCCGCCTTTGCTCTCGGCGGCTCTTGGGGCTCAGACACCACTCAGGTTCGGTCTGCAGGGCCCACCGTGACCTTCGACCTACCAATCTTCAAGCGCAATCAAGGCGGGATCGCCCAGGCGCGCGCCACGCGGCTTTTGTTGCACGAGCAGTACCAAAGCAGGCTCGATACGACGGAGTCCACCATCCTTGCGCTACACAGCCGCAGCCAGTATCTAGCGTCCCATGTGGAGGTTGCCCAGAACGAGGTCCAGGTAGCGGAGGCTCAGGCAAAGGCTGCACGTGCAGCCTTCAGGGCTGGCAATCTGGACGAGCGTTCACTCAATGACTATGAGTCCACCGCACTTGCAAGACGTCTTGCCATCTTTGATTTTAGTCGCGGGCTGGACGAAGCCCGCATCGGGCTACAGCTCGAATTGGGGTTGGGGCTGCCGCAGACCCGCATCGCTCCCCTGGATACTTCGGAATAGCCATCATGAAAAAATGTCCTTCCTTGATTGCCGTTGTCTTGCTCGCCGCCTGGTCTGGTCTCGCCTTTACCGCCGAACCCCAGCCCAGCGTTTTGGTGACGACCACGCCCATGCGCGAGGGTAGCCTTGCAAAGACGGTGACCGCCTACGGCACGGTAGTGTCGCTCCCTTCTGCGAAGCGCATGGTCTCGGCGCACGCCTCGGAGACGGTGGGTGAAGTCTATGTGCACGAGGGTGACGAGGCGCCGGCAGGCGCACCGCTTCTGCAACTCGTGCCGGGAGCGCAGACGGCAGCTGCCTTTGTCCAGGCACAGTCGGCCCTGCAGGACGCCGAACAGCAGGTCGCTCGCACGCGGCGAATGCTTGCCCAGCATCTGGCGACCTCGCAGCAGCTAGCCAATGACGTGAAGGCACTGTCAGACGCGAAGGTGGCACTGGATGCATTAAAGGCCCAGGGTGCAGGGGGCGCGAAGACGCTGCGTGCGCCTTTTCGGGCGATCGTCTCGCACGTGACGGTGGCGCCGGGCGCGCTCGTCGCATCAGGCACGCCGTTGGTGGAACTTGAGAACCCCAATAGTCTCACCCTTCGCGTGGGCGTGACCCCACCTGAAGCGCGGCTCATCAATATGGGCAACACCGTGGCCGTCACGGCTCTTGCAGGACATGAAGCTTTGGATGGCGCTGTGTTGCGCCGGGGATCGCTCATCGATCCCGCAACGGGCCTGGTGCTCGTGGATATTTCGCTGCCAGCCGACCACCTCTTTCCGGGGGAAGCGGCGCGAGCGGCGATCACTGTAGGCCAAACCCAGGGATTCGTAGTGCCCCACTCAGCCATACTGGTCGACAATCGGGGCAAACCCTACGTCGTACAAGCGGACGGCAAGAACGCCCGCAAGGTACCCGTGCAGGTCGCGGGAACCTATGGCGACGAGGATGTCATCCATGGTGCGGGGCTGAAAGCTGACCAGCCATTGGTGCTCACGGGCAACTATCAGTTGGAAGACGGCATGCAGATTCGTTTGGCTGATGAAACCGCTAGGGTTCAGAAATAATGTTTGTGTCCTGGCTGCATCACCATAGGCTTCCCGTCCTCTTTGTCTCTTTCGTGCTCTCGGCGGCTGGGGTTTACGCCGCCATGAGCTTGCCAATAGGTCTCTTCCCGCTCACGGTCTTTCCGCGCATTCGCGTGGAAGTAAGCGCTGGCAGCATGCCGGCCAAACAAATGCTGGTGGATGTCACGCAACCGCTGGAGACGGCCGCTCGCTCCGTTCCCGGGGCAGTGAGTGTGACCTCCAAGACGTCGCGGGGTTCTGCGCAAATTTTTGTGAATTTCCCTTGGGGCTCGGACATGAACCGAGCGCTCATGGCGATCGATACGGCGTTTGCGCAGAAGCTTCCGAGTCTTCCGACCGGCGCCACCTACGATGCGATCCAGATGAGCCCGAACGCCGTCATGCCGTTCGTCTCCTACGCTCTGGTTTCGGATCAAGTGTCGCCGTCGCATTTGCGCGAGATCGCCCAACATCAGATCTTGCCTTTGCTGACCGGCATCCCGGGGATACGACGCATTGGAGTCCTGGGCGGCAAGACACCAGAGGTGCAGGTGTCTGTTGCACCACACGTCTTGCAACAATACAGCCTGACGCTGCCTGATGTGGCAAAAGCGATTTCGACAACCAATACGCTGCGGGCGGTGGGTCACGTCGAAGATAATGGCTTGTTGTATCTGGCGGTCAGCAATAGCGCCTACGCCTCGGTTCAGTCAGTGGCAGACACCCCCATTCGTACACGCAAGGGCGGGGTGGTCACGCTCTCGCAGATTGCGACCGTGAAGATGGGCACGACGCCTGAGTGGTTGCTCGTGAACGACAACGGCAAGCCCGCCGTCACCTTCGATGTGTTCCAGCAGGATCGTGCGGATTCGCTCGCGCTCGCTAAGACGGTCGAGCAGAAGCTTGCCACTTTCATGAAGACGCAGCCGGCGTCGATACACCTCACCAAGTGGTACGACCAGACACAGCTCGTGCGCTCGTCTATCGCCGCGCTGGAAGAAGCGATTGCGATTGGTCTGGTATTTGCAGCCGGCGTCCTCTTCTGGTTTTTGCGCAACTGGCGCGTGACTGCTGTCGCCATGCTCGTGGTCCCAATGTCGGTGCTTTGCAGCGTGCTGGTGCTGTGGCTTCTGGGTATGACCATCAACATCATGACTCTGGGCGGTATTGCGGCGGCGATTGGCTTATTGATAGACGATGTGATCGTCATGATTGAGCAAATCGCAAGACGCGTGGGTAGCCCGGAAGTCAAGGACCCCAAGTCTGGGGTATTGAAGGCCGCCCGCGAATTCCTCTCGCCCTTGATGGGGTCGTCGCTCGCGACAGTCGTGATTTTCATCCCGTTGGCGTTCCTCTCGGGGATAACTGGGTCGTTCTTCAAGTATCTGTCGCTCACCATGGCCTCGGCCTTGGTCATCTCGTTTTTGCTCACGACCTTTACGGTGCCGCTGCTTGCACGCAGTATGGTCGATTTTAGCAAGTGGAAGGATCCGGCCCACGGCAAGGAAAGTCGCCTGCGCCGGCTGCACGGGCGCCTGCTGGATCGCTTCTTTCGCGCGCCGTGGCTCGTGGCGGTTGGCCTTGCGGTGCTCTGCGGTGTGGGCTATGTGGGCTACCGCCATGTAGGCACGGGTTTTTTGCCGCGCATGGACGAAGGTGGCTTTGTGCTGGACTACAAGACAGCGCCCAGCACCTCGCTCAAGGAGACCAACCGTGAGCTGCAGCAGGTTGAGGCCATCCTCAAGGCCAACCCTTATGTGGATACCTACTCGCGACGCACGGGTGCGGGACTGGGCGGCGATTTGGCGGAAACCTATCAAGGCGACTTCTTTGTGCGTCTGGTTGACCCCTCCAAACGGCCCGACATCTGGAACGTCATCGATGCTGTGTCCAGCAAAGTGACACAAATGGTGCCGAGCGTGAACTTTGATACCCACCAGCTCATGAGCGACATGATAGGGGACATGGTGGGCCGCAGGCAGCCCGTTGTGATCCAACTCACTGCCGATAATCCCGGTGTGCTGGATGGTGTTGCCAGGAAGGTGGCCGATGCGCTCACCAAGGTTTCGGGGGTGGAGCCTGCTTCGGTCGATAGCGGCGTGACGCCGGCGGGCGACGCAATCGAGATCCATGTGGATGCCGCGGCAGCTGCGTTAAAGGGCATGACGCCTGCCGAGGTCGCGGGGCAGGTTTCTCAATATCTGAAAGGGACGGTGGTGACACGCTATCTGGGTACGCACCTGGATGTGGGCGTACGCCTGAGCCTTGAAGCTCCGCAAAATCCCATCTACCGGGATCGTCTGGGAGACCTTCCCATTGCTGGGCCAGGGCGCGCGATCTTTCCGCTGCGCGCGGTGGCGACCACGCAGTTCGTGTCCGGCGAGCCGCAGCTTACGCGCGACAATTTGCAGCAAATCGTCGCGGTGACTGCGCAGACGACCGGCGCTTATGACCTCGGCTCCACGATCTCCGGGGTTAGGCAGATACTCTCAGACCCCAACCTCATCCCGCCAGGAGTGAGTTACACGCTGGGCGGCGCCTACAAGCAGCAGCAGATGGCAGCACGCGGCATGGTGAAGGTCTTTGCAGCGGCGGTCGTGGCTGAAATCATGCTTCTCATGTTCCTCTACAGGAGCCTCGCGATTCCACTCATTATCATGGGCACGTCACTCGTGTCCACGGGCGCTGTCTTCGTGGGGCTTTGGGCGACCGGTGTGGAGCTCAACATCACCGCCATGATGGGCATGGTGATGATCATCGGGATTGCGACGGAGATGGCGATCTTCCTGGTGTCCGAATACCAGATTCTGCACGCAACGCTGCCGCCGCGCGAAGCCCTGAAAGCCGCCGCCCTTAACCGGCTGCGGCCTATTCTCATGAGTACGCTTGCGATGATCCTGGCGCTCATCCCGCTGGGTGCGGCCGTGAGCGGTTCTGGAGACCAGATGCTGCAGCCGCTCGCGATCGCGATCATTGCGGGGGCTGTTGTGCAGTTGCCTTTGGTGCTGCTCGCGATGCCCGTGCTCATTGGGCTTGGGGTGCGTCGCGATACGGCTACGATGAAAGAAAGAGTTTGACGCAAGGCTCGCCTGAGGTCGGCAAGAGGGCTGCACCGGGCGGACCATCGGTCTGTAGGCTGGTTTTCGCGGGGCTGAGTCCAAAGGATAAAAGGTCAACGTCTGCATTGCGCTTGTCTTGTGGGGTGCCTGATCAGGCGATCCATGAACTGGCCTTTAGAAGGTGAAGCCTATCTGACGCATGTCCTGTCGGTCATCGCCGATCATCCGGTCAATCGCGTCGACGAACTCCTGCCCTGGAACGTGACGCTTTAATTATCGGCCACCGATCATTATCTTGGTCGGCCCGTCAATACGGTACTGATCGGGTGCTTACCGTTTCTGATCGGAAATTGGCTTAATTACGTTTACAATGCCCGCAAGGTGCGACGGTTAAAGTATACGTTTACGTTTTAAGGTGATTGGCTGTGAATATAAGCGTAGATGTAATGACGTTTGGAGCGGGAAACTCTTTATTAATGAGGGCTCCTGCCGTTCTATCGGCGCTAATTAAATCATTTACCCAGTGGTTTACATCTAAGCCTCAGCAAATATATGGCGCGGGCAAGAGCACGCACGTACAGTGGCTGGTAAGGCACATAGAAGATCAGGGCATTGCGGTGGTTCACACGCGTGAACCCGGTGGCACGGCTTTGGGCGAGCAGGTGCGCCAGATGGTACTGGCCCAGCCCATGCACCTTAAAACCGAAACTCTGCTTATGTTCGCGGCGCGTTGTGAGCACGTGCAGACCGTCATTCTTCCGGCGCTTGAGGCAGGCAACTGGGTCGTTTGCGACAGATTTACCGATGCCAGCTACGCCTATCAGGGCGGGGGGCGTGAACTGGGTAATGAGGCGATTCGCGTTCTCGAACAATGGGTCCATCCGCATCTGCAACCCGATCGAACCTGGCTGTTCGACGTGCCGCTGGAAGTTGCTCGGGCGCGTCTCGCTGGTACGCGCGATCTGGACCGCTTTGAAAAAGAGGGCGATGCGTTTTTTGAACGTACCCGCAACGCCTACCATGAGCGGGCCAGGCAGCACCCTGAAAGGGTGAGGATAGTGGATTCCACCCAGCCCGTGGAGGCCGTGCGTACGATACTGCGCTGCCAGGCACAGGAGCTGGTTATTGCCTGGAAGGGTGGCCAGAGTCCGGCGGCGTCATGAGCAGCATCCCGCACTTTCTCCCATGGCAAATTGCCGTGGCTAGCGCATGGCTTGAGCAGCGTGACCGCTTCGCGCACGCCTGGCTGGTTCATGGCATGGCTGGCATTGGCAAGCGGCGGTTTGTGCAAGCGGCGGCTGCCAGCCTTCTGTGCGAGTCGCCACAGGGTGGACTGGCCTGCGGCCGGTGTGCCGCATGCCAATGGGTTGCGGGGGGTAATCACCCCGACCTGCGTCTTATTCGGCCAGACGCGGTGGCACGGGAAGAAGGGGCAGATCTGCAGGAAGAAGCTGGCGAGCAGGCCGCCCCTGCCAAAAAAGCGCCCTCGCGCGATATTCGCGTCGAGCAATTGCGGGCGCTGGCGCCCTGGTTCAATACGGCGACCCATCGTGGCGGGTGGCGGGTAGCTGTGCTGTACCCCTCCGAAGCCTTGAACGCCATTTCCGCCAACGCCCTGCTCAAGGTGCTGGAAGAGCCGCCCGAACATACCGTGTTCTTGCTGACGGTCGATTCCCCCGATCGCATTCTGCCCACTCTGGTGTCCCGTTGTCGTCGGCTGCATCTGCCGGTCCCAGCGGCTGCCGCCAGTGCAGCCTGGTTGGGCGAGCAAGGGCTGGATGACTCGGCGCAGTGGCTGGCGGCGGCGGGTGGTGCCCCATTGCGGGCGCTGCAAATGTCCTCCACAGGAGGCCACGCGTGTCCCGATTGGCTGTCACAGCTTGTGCGTGCCATGGCGCAAGATGCGGTGCCCGATGTGGGGTCCGTGGCCGACAGCCTGGAAAAAGAGCCTGCCCTGACATGGATAGACGCCCTGCAGCGTTTGTTTCTGGATTTGTCGCTGGCGGCGGCGCGCGCGCCCTTGCGCTATTTCCCGGCACTAAGCGAGCCGATAAGCGTCGTGGGCCGCCGTGCGTCGCCGACCAGCCTTTCTGACACCGGAAAGTGGCTGCTTGCTCAGCGCGCGGTTGCGGATCACCCACTAAATACTAAACTGTTTACCTACAGTGCCCTGTTGCGTGCCGTTCAAGCCTGCCAGCCGCAGCAGTGAAATTCACCTTTTACCTTCAGCCTTTATGTATATTGACTCTCACTGTCACCTGGATTTCCCTGAATTGGCCGAGAATCTGCCGGCCATTCTCGACCGTATGAAAGAAAACCAGGTTGATCATGCCCTCGTGGTTAGCGTGAATATGCCGCAGTGGCCGGGTTTGATGAATCTAGTGGCGCAACACCCGAACCTTTATGCCTCGGTAGGGGTGCACCCTGATTATGAAGACACACCCGAACCTACGGCGGACGAACTGGTAGCAATGACCCGCCAGCCCAAGGTCGTGGCCATTGGCGAGACGGGTCTGGATTACTCCCGCCTACCCGAGCCATTGGAATGGCAGCGCAATCGGTTCCGCACCCATATCCGCGCCAGCCGCAAAAGTGGAATCCCACTTATTATTCATACAAGGTCGGCCAGTGACGACACGCTGCGTATCATGCGAGAGGAGAGTGCCGGCGAGGTTGGCGGCGTCATGCACTGTTTTACCGAGTCATGGGATGTGGCCGAGGCCGCCATGGAGATGAATTTTTATATATCGCTTTCCGGCATTGTTACGTTCAAGAATGCTGCCAGCCTTCAGGATGTAGCCACGAAACTGCCACTGGATCGCCTGCTGATAGAAACGGATTCTCCCTATCTTGCCCCTGTGCCATTTCGTGGCAAGATGAATGATCCGTCCAAAGTCATTCATGTTGCCGAAAAGATTGCCGATTTGCGCGGTATTCCGGTTGCCGATGTCGCTCGCCATTCTCGCGAAAATTTTTTCCACCTGTTCAGCAAGGCTGTGGACGTTTGATGTTTTCGGAAGTCAGGCAGTCAAGGCAAATGTCTGAGCTGGCCAGCTCTGGGACGCGGCTCTTTGCGGTGCGCCATCGCCAGAACCTTTACTCACCACCGCGGCGTAACCTGCTGCGAGGTAGGTAAAGTAAATTATTTAAAGTGGTTTATTTAAAGTAATTTATTTAAAGTAATAGATAAAATAAATTTTATAAACGATTGATTAATATAAGTATATTGTATTAAAGAGAGCGCGATGAGCAAAAAACCAACAATATTCAGCATGACGAATTGGGTGAGTCGTTCGATGGTCGGCTTTGCCGCGTTCGTGCTGTGCCTGTCGGCAGCGGTCGCCAGTTCGTCCGAGTATTGGCTTGATGTTGCCAACAACCGCGTCGATGACGTTAAAAGCGCGCTTGCCCAGGGTGAGGACCCCAATGCAATCAGCCCCAACGGTCAGCCAGCCCTGATGCTGGCTATTCGTGAAGGCTCTTGGGGGGTATACGACATATTGCTGGCCCACCGGCGCATCAATGTAAATATTGAAAACCGCAATCACGAAACGCCCCTCATGTATCTGGCCATTGTGGGTGACCTTAAGCGCGCCAAGGCGTTGATTGCTCGTGGTGCGCACGTCAACCGGCTTGGCTGGACACCGCTGCATTACGCTGCTTCCAAAGGTAATCTTGCCATGGTGAAGTTGCTGATTGCCGACAAGGCAATAATCAACGCACCGTCACCCGACGGCACTACGCCGCTGATGATGGCGGCATTCTCTGGTAGCGAGAACGTAGTGAATGCGCTGCTGGAGGCCGGTGCCGATGCCACAACCCGTAATCTGAAACATCAAAGCGCTGCGGATTGGGCACGCCTAGGTGACCACACGGACTTGGCCGGCAAGCTGGATCAGCTAAGCAAAAAAATCATGGCCGAACGTGCCGCCATGTACGCGCGCGATCACCCTGCATCTGCGGGCGGCGCGGCTGGTATGAGTGGCGCTGGTGGAGAGCCGTCAAATGGGGGCAATGGCCAGGCATCGCAACACTCGGGCCAGGACGACGTCAAGGCTGTCGATATTCGTCCATCAGCCGTCCCTCCTGCACTGACACCGGACAAAAGGCCGGCGACGACGCAGAGCCAGTCTTCGGATAATTCCACATCGCGCTATTTCGATCTGAAGCGGTTCGACACGGAGCCCGTGCGGTAACACGGAGGTATCGGCATGCGGCATAGTTGGTGTGGCGGGGGATCAATGAAAGGGTACGTTGTGCGCCCTGAAAACGTCGAACGAATGAACGCTTACGGAGGGTAGGGCAAATGTTGAAGGTGGCTATTTACGGTTTGGGGGCAGTTGGCGGGCTGATCGCAGCCAGGCTGGTTACGGCCGGCTGCGACGTGAGTGCTGTGGTGCGGGGTCAGACGCTTGAAGCGGTAAAGCAGGCCGGCCTGCAGGTGGACATATCGGGCAAGCGCCAGACGGTATCGGTGCGCGCCGAAGAAGACCCGGCCGCGCTGGGCGAACAAGACGTCGTTTTTGTCGCGGTAAAGTCGCCTGCGTTGATGCAGGTTGCTGCTGGTATTGCACCCCTTCTGGGGCCCCGCACGACGGTCGTGACGGTCATGAACGGCGTGCCGTGGTGGTTTTTTGAGGGCAACGGTGTGCCCTATCAAGGGACGGTTTTGCGCGCACTCGACCCCGATCGCAGGCTCGCCAACGCCATTCCCGTGGAGCGCGTCGTGGGATGTGTCGTCCACTTTTCCAGCGCTCGTCCTGAGCCGGGGCTGATCAAGCTGAAATCGGGCAACCGCATCATCGTGGGCGAGCCCGATGGCCGCAATTCGGACCGTGTGAGTGAACTCGTCCGCATATTGAACCAGGGTGGCTTCCAGGCTGAGGCCAGTGCCGATATCCGCGCCGACGTCTGGTACAAGCTTTGGGGCAATATGACCATGAACCCTGTATCCGCCATCACGGGCGCCGATACGGTGCAGATTCTTGATGACCCGCTGTTAAGCCGCTTTTGCCGTGATGTCATGGGTGAAGCGGCGCAGATCGGAGAAAAAATTGGCTGCGCCATCAGCCAAAGCGCGCAAGATCGCAACGCCATGACCCGTTCACTCGGTGCGTTCAGAACGTCCATGCTGCAGGACGCCGAAGCCGGGCGCCCTCTCGAAATCGATGCACTTCTTACTGTTGTGCACGAGATAGGTGAACTGACTGGCGTGCCCACGCCAAATGTAGGCAGCCTGCTGGGCCTGGCCCGAGTTTTCGGGCGTGCACACGGCCTTTATCCGTCGTGATTGCCGCCAGTCGGCGGCTACACGGCGGTGATTTGGCGGGGCGCTGCGGTATTGCCTTGGCGGCCCGCCTTCAGACGGCTTCGCTGTCGTGCTCTTTCTGTTTGATCTCGGGTGGTGCCTGGATCGTGGGCGCCGCAGCAGCGAGGATTTCCTTGCGATTTCCCGTGAGCGGTGGGTAGATCCTCTGGCTGTTGATGGTGTGTTTGGTTTGCTTGGCAACGTCTCCGGTGGCGACAACCTGCCGATCCCATCCCATGGTATAGACAGCTCCAGAGGGACCCAGGTCCAGAATGGTGGTGTACCAGTCGATGAGTAGTGGCAGCAGCGGCTTGCCCATGATATCCGCGGCAACGTTGTGCCCTGCATACCGCCCCATTGGCCTGCCGTGTTGGCATGACATTACTGAAGAATGCGTTCCGTCCAGAACCGCCCACGCAACATCGCCTGCCGCATACACGTTGTTCAGACCTTTGACTCGCATGAACTCGTCAACGGCGACGCGACCTAGCCGGTCTTTTTCAACCGGGAGAGATCGCCCAAGGTCGTTGGCGCGCATACCCGCGCACCAGATGACCGTAGCGGCTGAAATTCTTTGGCCATTGGCCAGCGTTACGCCAGCGGTGTCGACCGACGTAATGGCAACGCCCGTGCGTGTTTCGACACCCAAAGACTGCAGGGAACGGTCGATTACCGCACAGGCCTGGGCGCCCATGTCTGAACCAATGGTGGAGCTTGCATCCGCCACAATGACATGTATGGGCTCAGTTCCGTTGGCTTCGGCCCTGATCGCCGCAAGGCGGCCTGGAAGTTCGCAAGCGATTTCCAGGCCCGTCAGGCCCGCACCTACGACTAAAGCGGTGTATTTTTCGTTGCCATGGGTGGAAGTCGGCAATGACTTGAGGTGCTTCTCCAGGCGCCTCGCACCCAGCTGAGAGTCCACGTCGAAGGAGTGTTCGGCCAGACCGGCAATGGGTGGTCGTTGCACATGGCTGCCCAGTGCATAAACCAGTTTGTCGTAAGCGACTCGTTGCACGCCGCCGGTGGTGTCGATCTCGACTGTTTGTTGTGCGAGGTCAAGCCCTACAACCTTGCCCTTGATGTGCGCGACATTGATCGGATCCAGAACCTTGGAGAAGGGGATAACGGATATATCCAGGTCGTTTTCGTAATTACGGACCCTGATGCTATGAAATTCGTTCTGGTCAATCAGGGTGACCTTGACTTCACTTTCCGGGACGTTCAGTTCGTCCAGCTTTCTTGCGGCGCCAACAGCGCTCCAAAGCCCGGCGAAGCCGCCGCCTATAACGACAATGTTCTTCATGTTTACCACTCCTTTAATTCGTGTTGACGACATACGACACGTGGTGCTGTCGTGTGCGGTTGTGGATAAATTGCAGTGCCCGGGACTTTCACATGCCAACGTGGTCCTGTACGAGACGTGGGTTGGCGCGCAATTCTTCTGACGAGCCACTCCATACCACGAGGCCTTTTTCCAGGATGTAATGCCTGTCAGCAATACGCATCAATGCTCCTAAATTCTTGTCGATGACCAGCAGCGAAAGGCCTCGGCTCTTGAGAAGGACGATGCAGCGCCATATGTCCTTGCGAATAATGGGAGCAAGTCCTTCCGTCGCTTCGTCCAGTATCAGCAGTTCGGGGTTGGTCATGAGCGCACGGCCAATAGCCAGCATTTGCTGCTCGCCGCCCGAAAGATTGCAGCCTAGATGACGTTCGCGTTCTTTCAGTCGTGGGAATATGGCATAGATATCGTCCAGCAGCCATTTCTGCTTTGAATGCACAGGATCCTTGGCAGTGGCGATCAGATTTTCACGCACTGACAAATTGGGGAAGACGCGCCTTCCTTCAGGTACCAGGCCGATGCCCGCATGGGCGATTTGATGCGGCCGCATCCGGTTCAAGTCCATGCCACGTAACGTGATACAGCCTTTTCTTATAGGCTGCAGCCCCATAATGGTTTTGACCGTGGTGGACTTGCCCATACCGTTGCGTCCCAGAAGGGCGGCACACTGCCCGGAGCTGATTTCCAGGTTGACACCGAACAGCACCTTGCTGTCCCCGTATGAGGTTTCCACACCTTGCAACTGCAGCAGCGGAGCGGATGAGGGGGGCGATACGGCATTAGAACTCGTCATCGTCGTCTCCCAGGTACGCGCTTTTAACTTCTTGGTTGGCCTGTATGGCTTGCGGGGTATCGCAGACAATGGCGGCGCCGTAAAGCAGTACCGTAATGCGATCGGCGAGGGCGAAGACAGCGTCCATGTCATGCTCGACCAGCACAATGCTGTATTCGCCCTTGAGTCGGCTTAGCAGGTCGACCAGCCGTGCCGATTCCTGCTGACTCATACCCGCCATGGGTTCATCCAGCAGCAGAACGCGGGGGTGCATGGCCAGCGTCATGGCGATCTCTAGCTGTCTCATTTCGCCGTAACCCAGGGCGCCGGCTCGGCGATTTGCCGCGTGCGACAGCTGAACCTGGCGCAGTGCTTCGTGCGCAGGCTCGTAAAGTTTTTTATCGTCGCGGGCGACGGACCAGAACCGAAAGCTGGACCCCTCGCGTGCCTGTACGGCAAGCATGACATTTTCCAGAACTGAAAAATCTTTGAACACCGAGGTAATCTGGTACGAGCGTCCGATACCGTTCAGGGCTCTTTCATTGGGCGGTGAACGGGTGATGTCGACGCCGTCCAGGAAAATGTGGCCTTGATCGGGTATGATCTCGCCGGCCAGTTGGTGTATGAATGTTGTTTTCCCCGCGCCGTTTGGGCCGATGACGCCATGCAATTCGCCAGTGCGCAGCGTCATGCTCAGATTGTTGGTCGCCGCCAATGCGCCATAACGTTTCACCAGGTTTTGCACCTGCAGAATTTCAGTCATGATAGGCGCCTTTTGCGGTGAATATGCCGTAAATTCCGCGGCGCATGAAAAGAACCACCAGCACGATAAATACGCCGAAGAATCCCAACCAATGCGTGGTGATCAGGTCGGTAACGTTGCCTGGAAGGTCGATAGGCATGGTTGACAGAAACTCTTCCAGCCCGACAAAAGCGGCAGCACCTACAAGGGGCCCCAGCAACGTGCCCAGGCCACCCAGGACGCACATCAGAATAAGGTCGCCCGAAAGGGTCCAGCTCATGTACGAAGGTGAGGCGAACAGTGCAAGATTGGCCAGCAGTACGCCCGCCAGAACGACTATTTGGGCCGAAATGACGTAGGCGAGCAGTTGGTAACGCCTGGCAGAGAACCCCAGTGCAACCATGCGCCGGCTGTTTTGCTTGCAACCGCGTACGACCGTGCCGAAGCGCGAGCGGACCAGTCGATGCGCCAGGTAGGTCGCTATTGCCAGTATGGCCAGAACCAGCACGTAAAATTGGTAGGGGTTGCTGAGATCTATTCCGGGAATATGGCTGCGCGCTGTGATTTGCAGGCCGTCGTCGCCGCCGTATTCCTTGAGGCTGATGGCCAGGAAATAAAACATTTGTGCGAAGGCCAATGTAATCATGATGAAAGCCATGCCGCTCACCTTGAGGCAGACGTAGCCGACACCGTAGGCAATGACTGTTCCGAAAATCAGTGCGGCAGCCAGCTGAAGCAGCGCAGAATCAACACCGTATTGTGCCAGTATGCCCACCGCGTAAGCGCCTACGCCCAGGTAAAGCGCATGGCCGAAGCTGATCATGCCGCCATAGCCAAGAATGATGTTCAGCCCAATGGCGGCAAGGCCCAGAATCATAATGCGCGATACCAGATCCAGGTAGTAGGTGTGCCCCAGAAAGTGTGAAACAACTGGCACAAGACAAAGCGCCAGGAAAATGGCAATGGCAGGCAACGACGCTTTCATGCGGCGTTGCTGAAGCATGGGTGGCATGTTGTCGAAGCCTGTCGACTGGCCTGGAATGGTGTCCAGTGTCATGACTTGTGTGGCTGGAGTAGAGGGCATGGGTTTCATCCGTTTCTCGCAGGGAATAGCCCGTTCGGCTTGACGGCAAGCACGACCGCCATCAGCAGGTAGATCAGCATCGAGGCAACGGCAGGGCCGGCTGCCTGGGCCAGCGATTTTTGAAGCAGTTCGTCGAAAACGCCCGGTAGGAACGCTCGCCCAAGGGTGTCGACCAGACCGATGATTAGGGCACCATAAAATGCCCCACGAACGGAGCCGATGCCGCCGGTAACGATGACGACCAGGGTAAGGATGAGGATGGGCTCGCCCATACCGGGTTGAACCGACAAAATAGGCCCGGCCATGACCCCACCCAATCCGGCCAGCCCAGCACCCAGTCCGAAGATCAGCGTGTTCAGGCGCCTGATGTTCGTGCCCATGGCGTCGACCATTTCAGCGTCCGCAGCCCCTGCGCGTATCAGCATGCCAATGCGGGTTTTATTGATGAGCAGGTAAAGAAACAGCCCGCTGAGCAGCCCGACGGCAATAATGAAGAAGCGATACGAGGGATAGGGCAGGCCGAACAGGTTGATGGTGCCCCGAAGCGCTGCAGGCGCGTTGATATAAATGGGTGCCGACCCCCATATGTAGCGCACGACCTCGTTGAAAACAAGAATCAGGCCGAAGGTGGCCAGCACTTGATCCAGGTGGTCGCGACTGTAAAGGCCGGCAAGCACGATACGATCCAGCAATATGCCGATCAGGATTGCGGCAGGAATTGCAGCAAGCAACGCCAGGTAAAAAGACCCGTATATGTTGAACACGGCCGCTGCCACGTAGGCGCCCATCATGTACAGGGAGCCGTGTGCCAGGTTCACGAAATTCATGATTCCGAATACCAGCGTCAGGCCCGCGGACAGAAGGAACAGCAGGACGCCGAATTGCAGTCCGTTAAGGACTTGCGTGGCTATAAGTTGCATGCCCATTTCGTATATGCCTTTGAACGGATTATTTCATTGGGCATTGGTTGTGATAGGCGTCTTGCTGCGCCTCGAGTGGCGTGGCGATTTTTTTCAGGTTGAACTGGCCCTGTGCGTCTTTGACCACTTCGAAGATGGGCAAGTCCTGGATTGGGAAATTGTTGTTGCCAAACTTGAAGTCGCCGCGCACCGAAGGAAAGTCGGCCTGCTTGAGCGCCGCCATGAACGCCGGTTTGTCTTCGACGTTGCCGCTGACCTTTTTGAGGGCAGAATTCAGCAGTTGCGCGCCGTCGTAACTTTGTGCGGCGAAATCCGACGGAATGCGCTTGTACTCTTTCTCAAATTCTGCCACGAATTTCTTGTTGGCGGCGTTGTCGAGGTCGGGACCCCATACCGGACTGGTAATAACGCCCAAGGCACTATCACGCTGCGCAGGAAGATTAATGGCGTCGGTCGTGGAAGTGGAGAGAACTGGAATCTTGCCCAGCAAACCGGCTTGCTGATACTGACGTAGAAAGTTCACGCCCAGCCCACCCGGGTAGAAGACATAAATGGCATCAGGTTTTTCGGAAGCGATCTTGGCCAATTCAGCGGAAAAGTCCTGCTGATTTAGCGGCGTATAGATTTCGTCCAGAAGAGGTTCTTTATAGTATCGTTTAAAGCCAGTTACGGAGTCGAAACCGGATTGGTAATTAGGTACCATCGTGATGATGCGCTTGTACCCCTTGGACCGCGCATAGCTGCCCATGCTTTCCGCTTTTTGGTCGTTTTGGTAAGAGGTACTGAAAAAATAGGGCGAGCACTCTTTACCGGCTATCTGGCTGGGGCCAGCGTTGGTGCCGATAAGAAATACTTTCTTTTTGGTTATGGGCCCATGTACGGCC
>SCSG01000034.1 GCA_004322135.1 Burkholderiaceae bacterium
CGATTGGCGACATCCCACCCGCCGAGGCGGAACAACGGTATTATCGAGAGTTCGCGGCACCCGCCGCCGAGACTGTTTTACTTTAACCAAACAGCCTCCGCGATTCCCGGTGCGATTCAGTTTGTGTTTTGGAGCAGTGTCTTCTAAATTAGGGAAACTCTGAATAAGTTCCCTAGTTGATGGAACTCGGAAATGTCATAGGGGTCTAGTAATCAGAGTGATTTTTCTGGGATGCACGATGAGCCAACTGAGCTTATCCGACGTAGAGATTGGCGCCAAGCGTAAGCAAACGAGGCGTGCCATCTTCCTGGGCGAGATGGAGGCGGTGATCCCGTGAACGAGACTCACGGCGTTCATCGAACCGGTCTACCCGAAGGCGGGCAAGGGCCGGCGTCCTTACGCTGCTGCCAGCGCAACTTCCCGAGGTGCCTCGACAACGTGGCGGCGCCTCTAGCATCCAGGCGAGCAGCGCACGACCCGGTGGCAGCTAGCCGTTCCATGCCCCATGCCAACGTACACCGCCCACATACATTCAATCCTCAGACGGATAAACAAGCGCACGGCCAAACCGATACCAGTCGCCGCGCTGCGGAAAGAACATTGGCACACGCGCCCGGTAGGACACGTACTCTTCGCCGAACCGCTCGATTGACGCTGCCTCTTCCTTTCTAGCCAAACGGATGTAGACCCATACGATTATCGGAAACAACGCCAGCGTCATCAGTGTCGGCCAATGAACATTTTGACCGAAAATAATCAGAAAGATTCCTGCATATTGCGGATGCCTCACGACGCCATATAGTGCATTGGTAGCAAGGTGTTGTTGTCGACTGGCACCGTAAACCTGAATCCAGCCTCGCACCAACAACAGAATACCGGGAACAATAAACACTTCGGCCAACAACATTTCCACTGTAGCCCCCGCCAAGCCATAACCCAACCACGTGGCCCATAGATGGCCAGCGTAGGGTGTGAGCGGGATATCCACCCCAAGAAAACCGGTGAGCAAATAAATCGTGAGCGGAAACCCATACATTTCGGCGTACAACGCAATAATGAACGCCTGAACGAGCCCCGCCCCAGTCCACTCTTGCCATGTCTTCGGAGCGATGAATCGATAGAGTACCCAGGATGCTATGAGCACCATGACGACGGCCCAGCCCCATTGTCCATAATGAGTGGTCATGTACACCTCCTATTCCCAGCCTGATCAGCGTCACGCACCCGCTCGCGCTCGTATGGGCCAATCGCTCGTGTTGCTCTGTTTCTTGCGGACGCGTCAGAATACATTCGCATACTCGTCGGCCCCTTCGCCCGAGTGGCGATCAGGTCTCGAACGTAATGGCCAGCGCGTGCTTTTTCCGCGGGTTCTAGTACGTCAGACGGGACAAAAGCGACGGTATATCTACGTTCCATGATTCTCCTAAGAGGGCCTATTCACAGGGCAGTATTTTTGTCTTCCTCACACTGCAATCGACGCTCAAATTCGGTAGAGACGACGCGCGACCGGCGTGGGTTCGCGTACTATGCTGTGGGTGGCAAGCCTTATCTTTTAATCGACAACGGCTGCTCTGGCTCGCTCTTTTGCGACACGTTCGTATCCGATGCGTCCCGATGATCTTGATGCGAATTCATCCCCTTCATCATGAACATCATTGACAACGGACAGAGCAGGAACAGCAGGAAAGGCGCCACACTGAGCACGAGGGTCTGGAATTGCGGCAATACCACATACGCGATGGCTAACACGGCGAAAAGACCGGCGCCAAGGGTAAGCATTGATTTTGTGCATTTCATCGTGTTGCTCCAGTATCAAATCCCCCAATTTTCCTGGCGGCAAACCGGAGCGCTCTTCACGACGGAAGATTGCAAGGTAACCGCTACTATTCGTTTTAATTTAGACGTTCCAGCAGTAGGAATGTCAAGGTCTTTGTTTATAATGAGCCCTCTAAATCTTGAAATAGGTGCCCTTCCAAAACGGCGAACCGGGTGCAGGACGATCGTGGAATATTCCCCTGAATTACCGAACAGAACGCCAAAGCGCGAGCTCGCCTTACCCGGCCAGCCCGTCGAGAATCGGGCAACTCGGTCTGTCGTCCCCGGCGCAATGCTCGGCCAGGTACACCAACGTATCACGCATGGCGCGCAGTTCCTTCACGCGGCCCTCTAATTCCCTGATATGCTGCAACGCCAGCGCTTTGACATCGGCGCTGGCCCGATCGTGGTCTTGCCATAAGGCGAGCAAAAGCCGAATGGTCTCAATCGGGAATCCCACGTCGCGCGCCTGCCGTATGAAACGCAGGAAATAGATATCCTTATCCGCATAAATCCGATAACCGCTGTCGGTGCGGCCACGAGACGGTATCAGATCGATGCTTTCGTAGTAGCGGATTTTTTTGGCCGAGGCGCCAGAGGCGCTAGCGGCTTGTCCAATGTTCATACCGTCTCTCCTCTAAGAGGCATCAACAAAATGAAACGAAGTGGTTCTATCTCTAAACACCAACGACCCAAACAACGTGGGCATCAGCAAATATCTACCCGGATAAGACGCGGTTTAGCTGCCGGTGGCTGCACGACACACGCTTCGTTCTCTTTCAATACTCGAACGATTCCAGGGTAGATATTCCCATGGTGGGAATGTCAACTTATTTTTTTGGATGTTGTTTAGACGACCCTCGCCAGTATTGTTTGGTGGACAGCAGAATTGTCCGCTGTCCACCAATGATGCCTATTCAGAATCGAATAGCGCGAATCAGCGTGGTTATTTAGTCGCAGGCGGTGTTTCAATCTTATCGGCATACTTAATCAAAATGTCGCCCATGGCGCGCATCATTTCACCACGCATTTGCATGGCCGCTTTTCTACTGAGACCGGCCCCGGCGCCCATCATTGGGCAATCTGCCATCATCCCGCCGCCCATCATCCCACCTCCCATCATGCTGCCCATCATCCCTCCTCCCATCATCCCTCCCCCCATCATTGATGAGCCCTGGGCGCCATGCTCCATGCGGGGTGATTCATGCTGCATCATCGAGGCGTCGTTTCCAGTCGATGTAGCGGCCAGGCTTATGCCGCTCACGCCAAGCAAGAGTGCCGAAAGTGATGCAACGAGTAGTCGTTTCGTATTCATGAGTAACTCCTAAATTCAGTAAATCGGTATGCCTTCAAGGCTCGTCAAAAGCACCTATAGCCTCCGAGGCGGAGGAGGCTGTAATTCGGGGATAAATTGCTTAGCGACAATGCGATTGACTGAAGGATAGACGGATGCAAACGGAGCCGTTGCGACCATAGCTTGCAAACTGAGAAGGGCCGGCATGCTACAGGATAGACGGCCGCACGCGTGGCATGCTGTCATCGTTATCGTGGCGTCGTGTGTGCTGACGGTTATCCTTGGCATCGGCGAAGTCTGGCTACTCGGCTGCATGACGGTTGATGACATTCCAGGACAAACATCTGCCTGTGCGGGAAAGCCAAGCAAGGGCAAACACGCAATCAAAACACTGGCAATAAATTTAGCCCAGGATTTCATCGATTTAGTATAGGCGTTCTGGACGGGGACTATTTATTTCATCGTGCGCAGCCGCAAGGCATTGGAAATAACCGACACCGAACTCAGGCTCATGGCCAACGCCGCGATCAGCGGCGATAACAACCAGCCGGTCCATGGATACAACACACCCGCAGCCAGAGGAATGCCACAGGCGTTATAAATGAACGCAAAACCCAAATTTTGCTTCATGTTCTTAATCGTCAAGTCAGACAACAGTCGGGCTTGCCCAATACTGCGCAAATCGCCCTTGACCAGGGTGACCGACGCGCTATTCATGGCCACGTCGGTGCCCGTCCCCATCGCCACGCCAATATCGGCTTTTGCCAGGGCGGGCGCGTCATTGATGCCGTCGCCCGCCATGGCGACGATTTTGCCTTCACGCTGGTATTGTTCCACCAAGGCATACTTATCGGCGGGAGTCACTTCCCCATGCACAATTTCAATGCCCAGCTTTTTACCGACAGCCAGCGCGGTGGTCACCGCATCGCCCGTCGCCATAATGGTTTGGATACCCAGATGGCGCAGCGTTTCAAGGGCTTGCGCCGTCGAACCCTTGATGGGATCGGTCACGGATAAAATCCCTGCCAAAGCATTATCAACGGCCAAATACATCACGCTCGCGCCTTCGGCGCGCAGCGATTCAGCCTGCGGTTTCAGTGCAGAGATATCCACTTTTTCACGGCTCATCAGCAAGGTGTTGCCCAGCAAGAGCTGTTTTCCCGTCACTTTCCCCTGGGCGCCCATGCCAGTGATCGAATCGAAGTTTTCAACCGGGTGCAGTGTCAGCCCTTCACCCTTAGCCTTTTGAACGATGGCTTGCGCCAAGGGATGTTCGCTGCCCTGATCCAGGCTGGCCGCGAGCAACAACACCTCTTGTTCGGGAAAACCGGGAGCCACCAACACCTGATCAAAGCGCGGACGGCCCTCGGTCAGGGTGCCGGTTTTATCGACGATCAAGGTATTGATCTTATGGAAGTTCTCAATGGCGGCGGCATCTTTGAATAAAATGCCCTGCGTGGCCGCCCTGCCTGTGGCGACCATAACCGTCATGGGAGTCGCCAAGCCCAGTGCGCAAGGGCAGGCAATAATCAACACCGCCACGGCATTGATCAGGCCATAGACCCATCCTTGCGTGCCGCCCCAAAATCCCCAGGCAAAGAACGTCACGATAGCGGCCGCTACGACGGCCATCACAAAATAGCCGGCAATCGAGTCGGCCATACGCTGCATGGGCGCCCTGGACCGTTGGGCCTGCGCGACCATCGCCACAATTTGCGACAGCATCGTGGCGGCGCCGATTTTGTCGGCGCGCATCACCAAGGCGCCGGTGGTATTTTGCGTCGCGCCTATCAATTTGTCTTGGGCGCGTTTGGTGACAGGCAGGGGCTCGCCCGTCAGCATCGATTCATCGACGGCGCTACTGCCTTCCAGTACAAGGCCATCGACCGGCACCTTTTCACCGGGGCGCACACGCAACGTGTCGCCCATATGGACGTGGGCCAGGGGAATATCCTCTTCCGAACCATCGGCGTTGATGCGCCGGGCCGTCTTGGGGGCCAGGCCCATCAAGGATTTAATCGCCTGGGATGTTTGTGAACGTGCTTTGAGTTCCAGCATTTGCCCAAACAAGGTCAAGGAAATGATAGCGGCGGCAGCCTCGAAATAGACCGACACCCGCCCCATGTCGAAAAACGCGGCCGGAAATACGTGTGGTGCGAAGGTCGCGACGATGCTGTAGACGTAAGCTGCGCCGGTTCCCAGACTGATCAGCGTCCACATATTAGGGCTCATATTGCGAATGGAGTGTACGCCTCGAACAAAAAATGGCCACCCAGCCCAAAGCACGACGGGAGTCGTCAGAATCAGTTCGACCCAGCTTTGGGTTCCGCCCTCAAACCAGTGGACGAAATGCATCGACATGGCCAGGCCCACGACAATAATCGTGAGCGGCAGGGACCACCAGAAGCGTCGCCTGAAGTCTTTGAGTTCCGGATTTTCGTCTTCCTCAAGAGTCGGGAGCTCCGCTTCCAGCGACATCCCGCAAATAGGGCAATGGCCGGGATGATCCTGGCGGATTTGCGGATGCATGGGACAGGTGTACATGGCGCCGGCTATCGCCCCCGCGTTTGGCTGCGTGTGATGCTCAGATTGGCCATGCCCGTGAGGCGCATGGTGATGTCCCGCATGCGAGCCATGAGCCGACCCGCTCGCCACATCGGCCTTGGGCACGAGAAACATATGGCAAATAGGGCAATTTCCTGGGCCAGACGCCTCGATTTCAGGATGCATGGGGCAGGTGTAAATCGTTTCCTTGTCGCTGGCCTGACTGCTGCCAGCCGAAGCTTCCCCGGCCTGTTTAGTCTGATGATTGTGCGCCATAAGCCTTTCCCCAACTCCATCAATTTCTTGAAACCTGTTTTATCTGAGCTTATTTGTACTTTAAACCCTAACAAAGCAGGAAGGTCAATAGTTTTGATCAAACTTTTGATAGCAAATCCAGCCTCACTCTAACAAAATCCAAAGATTGCGGATATGTCGTCTATCGACTCATTATTCGGCTAATCATGACTAATTTGTAATTCCCCTGTTTGCAAATTGTTGGGGATCGACCTTTAAAGTGTACCTATGCCAAGCAAATGGCATTGCAAAAATACGCCGCCACACAGCTCCGCAGTTTCACGTCCACGTTAAAGGAAATAGTATGTCCCTTCGTAAAATCACACTCGCAGTCCTCATCACGGGTTCTTTGGTAACCCCTATGGCCGCATTCGCCAATTTTTGGCATTTGAATAATTCGGAAATAGGCTTTACGACCCATCCTGAGCATCTTACCAACAGCAAGACACGCGCCCAGGTGCAACAAGAACTGCAACAGGCCAAAGCCGATGGCAGTTGGTATTACTTGCAACGAGGCTTGCCCGTTCCTGACACGCATGCGGATCAGGGCAAAACCCGTGAGCAAGTCCAGCAAGAACTTGCCAGCATGACAAAGGAAGAGGCTCGACGCATACAAGACTTCTATGCAGGGGCTTGATCATTCCTTCACTCTCTCACATATCCGAGGCGATGGATCCGTGGGTATGTGAGAGTGTGTTTAAATTTCGCTTGACATTCCAACAATAGGATGGATTAGAGTGCCTCCGCAGATGCATGTGCATGCGCTAATCTACAGGCACCCTGGAATGATCAAAAATAGTATGAAAATCCGAACCCATCGGCTACTAGCCGTCATGGCTCAGGCAGTTGCCGTCATGGTGTTCACCTATGGTTCCCTGCAACCCGCCAACGCGGCCAGCCAATCCCCCGAGACGGTTCAGTTGATGCACGTTCACGGCCTATCTTACAGTGCCGACGGCACCAAGATATTCATTCCAAGCCATAGAGGATTGGCCATTTACAGCCAGGGGCGCTGGTCCACAGCAGATGGGCCGCCTCATGATTTCATGGGCTTCTCGGCGACACGCGACGCGCTCTATAGCAGCGGCCATCCGGCTCCGGGAACAAATCTGGTCAATCCGTTTGGCTTGATCAAAAGCCAGGACGGCGGGCGCACTTGGAAAAAACTCGGCTTCGAAGGGCAGTCCGATTTTCACAGGTTGGCCGCGAGCTACAGCACGAACGCGGTCTATGTGCTCAATGAGAGTTCGAATGACCGAATGGCGCAGCCGGGCATTTATGTAACCCAAACAGATGGGGCGCAATGGACCGCGGCAGAGGGCAAGGGTTTGACGGGTTCGATCAACACCCTGGCCGCTCACCCGACTCATCCCAAGGTGGTGGCCGCGGGTACGGACAAGGGCTTGTATATTTCCGAGGATGGGGCCAACCATTTCCAATTATTACGAGGCGGTGAGCAAGTCCTGGCGATACAGTTCGATCTGGATGGATCCCACCTCTGGTACAGCCACTATGCGGGCAAACCGGCCCTGACCCGTATCACTTGGCAAAACGGCAAAGAAACACAAGACATTCCGTTACCTCCCATGGCGAAGGATGCGGTTGCCTACATGGCTCAAAATCCGATTACGCAAAACGAAATAGCCATAGCCACCTTCGAGCGCAGCGTCTATCTTTCCGAAGACATGGGGCAAACCTGGAAGCAAATTGCCAAGAATGGGCAAACATTATGACGACCTTCGTCGCAATCGCCGCTACCCAAAGGAATGATCATGCCAGCGAGTAAAGGGTCGATATTCGATATCCTCTTGATTCTCTTTGCCGCCATAGGCTTCATTGCCGTACTGGGCTTCGCGGGGATGTGGATAATGCACGGCGGTATGATGCACGGTATAGGTAGCTGCTATACGGGCATGCGTAGTATGTTCGGGCGTTAAAAGGTATCAGGCCCGCACGATGGAGATATTTTGAACACCTCATTCCTGCTAGCCGTGGTGACGGCCCTTGGGGCGGGCATACTGCTGAACCTGACGCCCTGTGTGCTGCCGGCGATTCCGATCAAAGTCCGAACTATCTTGCATGCGGCCGGTGGCAGCCTGCGCTCGCGCTGGATTGCAGCGGTGTTGTTTGCGACGGGTTCTGTATTGTTTTTCGCTGTTCTCGGGATGGCTACCGCCTTGCTGGGTTTGCAATGGGGCGTACTATTTCAATCACGAGTATTCACGATCTTTCTAGTCGCTGTCATGGCCTTGCTGGCTGTTGCAAACTTCCTTGACAAAGGTCTGCCGGTACCCCGCTTTGCGGCGTCGATGCGAGGGTCCCATTTTCTGGAACCCTTCCTGTCGGGATTATTAGGCGCCCTGCTCTCCACGCCCTGCACTGGGCCCTTCCTGGGCGGCCTTTTGGCCTTTGCCGTAACGCAGCCGCCTACAAACGTCGTGATCATCTTCATTGCGATAGGCGTCGGACTCGCCTTGCCTTACTTAATCTTGATCGCTCGGCCCGGCTTACTCGCGCGTTTCCCGCGATCAGGGGCATGGACTGACATCGTGCGCAAAAGTTTCGGCTGGATTCTGTTGGGGGCCGCGTTGTTTTTCTCGCAAAGCCTCGTGCCCTCTCCTTGGATACTGCCGCTGTGGCTGGCATTTGCTCTGGCATTGCTCGGTTGGTGCGTGATTGAATTCAGGCGCACGCATCAGATCGCCACACGGATCGCGATTTCACTGGTCGGCGGCGTGGTCGCAGTGGCGGCCGTTCTCGGTGCGGGATTCGTGCCTGTATCGGCCAATCGGCTCGAATGGCATACGCTTGCGCCGGCGGATGCTGGGCGCCTGGCGGCTTTGGGTCGCCCTGTACTGCTTGAATTCACGGCCGACTGGTGCATCAATTGCAAGGTACTGGAAAAAACGGTTTACGACAGCGCCAGCGTGGTGCATGCCGTAAACGCCTATCATATGGTCGCCTTGCGCGTCGACCTGACCCATTCCCAACCCGTGCTGGAACGCCTGCTGGTGAGCTACGGCGGGGTTGGCCTGCCCTTCGCCGTCGTGCTCGATGCGAATGGAGGCGTAGTGCAGCGATTTTCGGGACTATTTACCAGTCAATCGCTGATTGATGCAGTGAACAAGCTTTCACGAAAAACAGGGTGATGCCTTGAAATTAAGTAAAAAATATACCATTGGAATCGTTATTATTGGCGCCCTGCTAGCGGGTGCCGCAATCGTGGCATGGCGCTACGCCGAACGCGGGGTTCTGCCGAGCAATGCCATTGCTCCCTTGGCAAATAGTCAGGGCAGCATTCTGGCCGACTCATCCCGCTCGGTCAGCGTGTCGGCGCACATGAACAACAAGGATGTAGAGGTCGTCCTACACATTAAAAAGGGCTGGCATGTCAATGCCAACCCGGCCACGCTGGATTACCTGATTCCGACCACTGTCACGGTCTTGAATCAGGAACGTCCGCTACACGCGGTTGCTCATTATCCACCAGGACACGACAGCGGCATCGCCATCGACGGCAAGACGATATGGGTCTACGAAGACATGACGCGCATCCCCGTAAGCGTAGCTCAAACCGAAGCCCCCACTCGAGTGAAGGTGAAAGTTCAGGCCTGCAACGATCAGGGAATCTGCCTGCCGCCCGCCGATATTTCAACCGGCATCGATTAACTACCCGGCATCATCTTTCGGCTCACGCTTTCCGCATCGCTTGCCCGAGCGGGAAGCAGCCGTGCCGAATTCAAAATGAATGCCAATTCCGAAGTGACGTGGATGAACGCCGCGACCAAAGGGTTGAGCAGACCAAACGCGGCAAGGCCAATGCCCACCAGATCCACTGCGATGGTGCCGGCAAAATTCGCCCAAATAATCCGGCGCGTGCGCCGGGCAATGGCCAGCGTTTCGACAAACTTCACCAGATCATTACCCAGCAAGACCACGTCGGCGCTCTCGCGCGCCACATCGGTACCAGAACCCATCGCCACGCCGACATGCGCTTCGATCAGGGCCGGCGCATCATTGACGCCATCACCGACCATGGCCACCTTGCGACCGTCGGCGACCAAGCGCCGGACGCACTGACGTTTGTCTTCGGGCAAGAGACTGGCCGCAACTTCGGTAATTCCCAGTTGCTTGGCGACGACCTCCGCGACGGGCTTCGCGTCGCCCGTCAGGAGAATAGTCTTGATCCCCATGGCATGAATCGCTACGATGGCTTGGCGAGCCTCCGGGCGCACAACATCGGCAATGACGATGGCGCCCAGCAAGATACCGGCGCGCGCCACGAACACCTCGGATGCTTCCGGGTGGCCGGCGAGCAAACCGTCAGGCACCACGAGGCCGTGATCACGCATGAGTGCCCGATTACCCACCAATACCAGCTCGCCATCCACCGTGGCGTCGATGCCGCGACCAGGTGTGTAGCCGAAACGCTGAGGTTCCTTGGGCGAGCGTCCCCGCGCTTGGGCATGCGCGAGGATCGTTTTGCCCAGCGGGTGCTCCGAGCGAAGCTCGGCCGAGGCCGCCGCATCGAGAAGCGCCGTCTCGTCGACTCCAGCAACCGGGATAAGCACACGCAACTCGGGCCGCCCAAACGTTAAAGTCCCGGTTTTATCCAGCACGACGGTATTCACTTGACCAAGCTGTTCGAGGAACAGCCCGCCCTTGACGATGGCGCCGGCACGTGCCGCGCGGCCGATGGCACCAAGAATCGCCAGCGGAGTGCCCGCCGCAATCCCGCATGCCCCGGTCACGATGATGACGGAGATCGTCGCACGAATGTCGCGGGTCAACAGGTAGGTCAACACCGCCGCGCCCAGCGCGAAGTAGACCAGATATCCCGCGAGGCGATCGGCCAGGCGTTGCACCGGCGCGCGCGAGCGCTCGGCCTGCTCCACCGCCTCGATGATCTTGCCGTAGCTGGTGTCACGACCGATGCGCTCGGCACGGATTTCCAGCGCACCCGATTGGTTGATAGAGCCGGCGAAGACTGAAACGCCTATTGTTTTCTCCAATGGCATCGATTCGCCCGTAATGCGGGCTTGATCGACGAACGAGTGGCCGGCAATGACAGTGCCGTCCACAGGAATACGACCGCCGGGATTGACCAACACGGCGTCGCCGACAGCGAGTACGTCCGCATCGACCTCGGAGACGGCGCCGGCGCGGCGCACTGAAACCGCACGCGGCAAAAAGTCCAGCAGATCGCGGATTGCGCGCCGGCCGCGTGAGACGGTCATGCCTTCGAGCACTTCGGCCACAAGCACGAACAGCGTGATCACGAGTGCAGTGAAGAACTCGGATATGGCCGCCGCCGCGACAATGGCGATGGACATGGAAAGCTCCATTGTCATTCGCTTGGCGGCCACGCTCTCGAGGGCTTCCCTAAAGATTGGCCAGCCACCGATCAAGAGCCCCGCCACACCCATCACGCTGACGCTAGGCAGCGGCTCCCAAAAGCGGAACCACACCGCCGTCGCTGCGAAGGCCACTAAGAGGATACGCAGCATCTCAGACCACTCGAAGGTATGCCCGTGTTCGTGGGCGGCCGGGGCGGATGTTCGGGTCATTGCTCGACCTGCCAAATCAGGCTGGACCGTGTGTTCTAGGTGTGGGCTCATATCAAAAGCCTTGTATTACTTGAGGTAGGCGCGGACGACCTCGATCAACTCATCAGCGCCTTTCAGGCGTTCGGCGTCACTCGTGATGGAGGGGTTGGCGACGTGTTCCTGGATGTGGCCTTCGATGACCTCGGCCATCAGGCCGTTGATGGCGCCGCGCACGGCTGCGATCTGCTGAAGGACTTCTGCGCAGCCCTTCTCGCTTTCGAGCGAACGCTCAACGGCTTCAACCTGGCCGCGGATTCGCCGGACCCGGCCTAACAACTTGTTCTTCTCTCGAACTAGGTGACCCATGATTTGCCGATCTCAATATACTATAGGTAGGTATAGCATAAAAGAAACTGCAAGAAGGCAAACCCTCCACTGCCACCGATTCCATCAGCGATGATCTAACGCACTCAACAATAAATTCAAATTACTGCGCTAAATCCGTCCTTATTATGGTGTCGGATGCTCCCGGGTTACTTCTTTCTGGGCTGCGATTGCTTCGGGTGGCCAAACGCTTTTGATATAGGCAATAGCGCGTCAATAACGTTATCCGTTTTCTGGCCCGCGCAGCGTCATTGATGCTTATGAGAGACATTGAGAAGGCCTAGATCTTGTCTTATCGCACTAAACATTGAAATGCTGAAACATCGGGTAGCTATGTCCCGCTTGTCTTTTGTCACTATGACTAAGCATAAATAAAGTCCTATGACAGTCATTACGCCCCGTCGCCCAAGACCAGTTCATTGCATTGAATAATCTATGCTCATCACACATGCTTCTATCCGAGGTTCCTTCTGAGGAATGAGATATCGCAAACCATTTCGCACAGCTCTTTTCTTTTAAACTAAATGCTTCTGGCAAAAGGATCCGTAAAGTGTAACTTTCCGACTGAGGTGACTGGCCAGGTAAAATTACATGCAAGAAGCCATTGCATGCATCTTGCGCGCCCAAAGATATGGCCATCCGCCCATTACGCTCGTGAAAATCTTCGAGGGAAGCTAGGAGTCCAAAAAAACCGTCATATGTCCACCTTAGTCGGTCTGCGACTGCAAGGCAATGCGACCAGAAACCCGGCGTCATTAATCGTAGCGGGATACTCACCTTCTTAGCTGATCGAACCCCTTCGATGTTGCAGATTCCTTCGACGGACATCCGCCAAGTTAAAAATGCCAGAGCTGGTATGCAAACTTTTCCGCTATGAAGATGTAGGGCTTCATCACGAGAAAGATGAAGCAAATAGTTGATACAAGCATGATGCGGATGCAAATACTTTTTATAAATATGGCGTCGGATACTACGAAAGCTCCGACCAACGTCATCATTAAGATAATGATTTCCAATTTCTGTTTTGATCTCCCCAGAGCAGATTCTCGAAATAACACGTGCTGGTTTTTCGCGTACTGAAAATTTCCAAAACAGCCCGTTCTTCGCGACAGTGCGTGCAAAACCCAGTTCCCAAGGTGCGAACCACGTAGGAAACGCAGTGGGTGGCGCCACATATCGCAGCGATTCTGTAAAGCTTGAACTGTCTCCTTCTCTTACATCATCCCACCAGCCGAGGTACTCTTTGCGTAAGCGTACGCTCAGCACCGTCTTGCGCTACAGCTGAATTTCCCTCAGGCGGTGGTTGACCTCGTTTAGATCGAATGCGCTTGGGTCGAATTGACCGCCGCACCACTGCCTCATATGTG
>SCSG01000035.1 GCA_004322135.1 Burkholderiaceae bacterium
AATGCAACGTATACTGGTTGCATATTCAGGTTTCGACTCATCATTTAACAAGAGAGGAAGATAAAAGTGTCTTTAATCAACACGGAAATTAAACCATTTAAAGCAACTGCTTACCATAATGGCAAGTTTGTCCCCGTCAGTGAACAATCGCTGAAGGGCAAATGGTCAGTTCTGGTTTTTTACCCTGCCGACTTTACGTTTGTTTGCCCCACCGAGCTGGAAGATCTGGCCGATCATTACGCCGAGTTCCAGAAATTGGGTATCGAGGTTTACAGCGTGTCGTGCGATACGCATTTCTCACACAAGGCCTGGCACGATACGTCGGATGCCATTCGCAAGGTCAAGTACCCCATGATCGGGGATCCTACCCAGGTCCTGGCCAGGAATTTCGGCGTCCTCATCGAAGAAGAGGGCATGGCGCTGCGTGGCACGTTCGTCATCGACCCCGAGGGCAAGATCAAGGTCCTGGAAGTTCAGGACAACGGCATTGGCCGCGACGCCGCCGAGCTCCTGCGCAAGGTCAGGGCCGCACAATATGTTGCAACCCATCCGGGCGAGGTTTGCCCCGCCAAGTGGGAAGAGGGTGACGAGACGTTGACCCCTTCGTTGGAACTGGTTGGCAAGATCTGACGCAATGCTCGTTGGCCGGCCATAAGCCGGCCTTGCGGCGCGTTGTTGTCCGGGTTACGAGCCCGGGCAATTCGCTTTCGGAAGGCACTGAACAATCCGCCTTGCGCTGGTACGTTCAATGCCTTTCGCCACACTTCACAAGAGGAATGTCATGTTGGATACTACCCTTAAGACTCAGTTGAAGTCGTATCTGGAAAAAATCACCCAGCCGATCGAGATTGTTGCCTGGCTGGACGAAAGCCCCAAGTCGCACGAATTGCAGGGGCTTTTGCAGGAAATTTCGGGGCTGTCTGACAACATAACGTTGACTGAAAGTCGTGATGCGTCGGACCGCAGGCCCGCGTTCAGCATTAATCGCCCCGGTACGGATGTAGGCGTTAAGTTCGCCGGAATTCCCATGGGGCACGAGTTTACGTCGCTGGTCCTGGCGCTGTTGCAGGTTGGTGGGCACCCCGTCAAGCTGGATGAGGCGGTCATCGAGCAGGTCCGCAACCTCGAAGGCGACTACCAGTTCGAGACTTATTTTTCATTGTCCTGCCAAAATTGCCCCGATGTTGTCCAGGCGCTCAATGCAATGTCCGTCATTAACCCACGTATTCGTCACGTGGCGATCGATGGCGCGCTTTACCAGGACGAAGTCGAGCAGCGCGAGATCATGTCGGTGCCGACTGTTTATCTCAATGGCGAGATCTTCGGCCAGGGTCGTTCGGGCGTTGAAGAAATTCTTGCCAAGCTGGATACCAGCGCAAGCGGCCGCAAGGCCGATGAGCTTAGCGCCAAAGAACCGTTTGACGTGCTTGTCGTGGGTGGCGGTCCAGCCGGTGCGGCGGCGGCGGTTTACGCGGCCCGCAAAGGCATACGCACCGGCGTCTTGGCGGAACGCTTTGGTGGCCAGGTCCTTGACACCATGGCCATTGAGAATTTCATCTCCGTCAAGGAAACCGACGGCCCCAAGTTTGCAGCGGCTCTTGAAGAGCACGTCCGGGCCTACGATGTCGACATCATGAATCTGCAGCAGGCAGAAGAACTTGTACCGGGAAGGCTTATTGAAGTCCGGCTGGCCAATGGGGGCACACTTAAAAGCAGGACCGTCGTCCTGTCGACCGGAGCTCGCTGGCGCAAGATCAACGTGCCGGGTGAGGAACGATATCGCAACAATGGTGTTGCCTATTGCCCGCATTGCGACGGCCCGCTCTACAAGGGCAAGCGTGTGGCAGTTGTAGGTGGTGGCAACTCAGGTGCTGAAGCCGCCATTGATCTGGCTGGACTCGTGCAGCACGTGACGCTTATCGAATATGACCATGCTTTGCGTGCTGATGAGATTCTGCAGCGCAAGTTGCGCAGCCTTGGCAACGTTACGGTCGTCACTTCGGCTTCAACTACCGAGATCCTTGGCGATGACAAGAAGGTAATTGGTCTTGTCTATAAAGACCGCAATACCGGTGCACTCAGGCAGATCGATCTGGAAGGCGTGTTCATTCAGATTGGCCTGGTTCCCAACACCGAATGGCTCAAGGGAACTATAGCCCTGTCGCGCTTTGGCGAGATCGAGGTGGATGCAAGAGGGCAGACATCCATACCGGGCGTATTTGCGGCTGGCGACGCAACGACGGTGCCTCATAAGCAGATTGTCATTGCGGCAGGCGACGGTGCCAAAGCGGCGCTGAGTGCTTTCGATTATCTCATCCGCGATTCTGTGGCGGACGAGGTTGCCGTCACCGAAACGGCTGCTGCCTAGGTCGTTGCCCGAGTCCGGTGCCGTTTGAGCGGCACACGCCGCAGGCTCAAGCCCGCAGCGTGTGCCGTTCGGCGTTATTATGTGCGCTTGCCAAGCGCGGCTAAATCCCAAGCGCCCGGCTGGCCTTTTTAAGAGTGGTCGCTATGCCATCATATGGTTGGCAAAAACCTGCTGCCCTGGTGCGGCTTGGTGTTCAGGCGTGGTTGATCTTGATGCTGCTTTGTGCAGGCGGCCTGGTGGCACTGTCGCCCACAAGCGCTGTCGCGGCAGACGTTGCTTCCGCGCCCGCCAATATGGATACGGTGCTGGACGCGGCGCGCGCGCAGATCGACAAGCTGCAGAAACGGTTGAGCGGGCACAGCAGTGCGGCGCTTACCGATGAGCAGCTGGCGCAGTTGCGAACCTCGGCCCTCAGCGTCCAATCCAGTGCCAATGACGCGGCGGCGGCGATTGCGCCTCAGTTGAGCGGCGTACAGGCCCGAGCCGCAGAACTCGGCAAACCTGTACCCGGTGCGCATGAAGCGCCAGATTTGGTCGAACAGCGTCGTCAGCTTGCCAAAAGTCAGACCAACCTCGACTCACAACTGAAGCTGGCACGTCTGATCTCCGTCGAGGCTGGTCAGATCGTTGAGCAGTCAGTCAAACTCAGGCGCTCTCAGTTCCAGGCCCAGATGGGGTCGCGTACTGCGTCCATTTTCAGTCGCACCTTCTGGAGAGAATTGGCGGCGGAATGGCCACGAGATGCGAATCGGCTTGACCCGGTAGCGGCTGAGGTTCTGGCATTGCCTGACGTGGTCCCAGCGTTTGCGTTGACGTTTCTTCTGGTGGCCACCGTGCTGGTGTTGTGGCTTTACGGGCGGGTTCGAGTGGGCTTGTTGCGCCTGACTGCGGCCTGGGTTGCTCCTGGCCGGTTACGGCGTTCGCTGCACGCCGTCGCAGGCGTTTTGCTTGCCGCGCTGACCCCCGCATTTATTGTCTGGATGTGGCAGGCTGGTATCGTTCGTTACGGGGGGGGGCGATGTATCTGCTGTCCTGGCCGGGTTGTTGGGGGACTTGATTGGTGCCGCAACCTTTGGTGGCCTGTTTGTGGGCCTGGGCCATGCGTTGCTCGAAGTGGATCGTCCGTCGTGGCGGCTAACATCGCTTTCTGATACGGTGGCGAACCGCCTGTCCTGGGCGCCTTGGGGGCTTGCTATCCCGGTCGTTGCCAGCTGGATGCTGCGGCGCTTGGCGTCATTGGCCAACATCAGCCTTGCATCTTCTGTTGCTGTTGACTGCGTGATGTCGCTCGTGATTGGTGTGGTCATGGTGGCTGTTTTGCGCGGGTTGCAGCATGCACCCACCCCGACGGATGAAAAGCCGGTGTCGGGTGCGCGGCGTCCACCGCCCTTTTGGGCGACGGTTCTCGTGGTACTGGTGTGGACCGCGCTGATAATAGCCGTGGTGAGCTTGCTGATTGGGTACGTTGCACTGGGCAGTTTCATAATCCGGCAACTGATGTGGAGTTTGCTGGTCCTGGCCGTCGCCTACTTGTTGTCGGCCTTGATTGATGATGGTTTCGTGGCGTTGCTGCATGCGGTCCAGCGTCACGACGGGCAGGGGGATTTGGCCCATTCGACAGCAATGCGCGTACGCAGCCAGGCCACAGTTTTGCTGTCGGCGCTTTGCCGGCTTGCGGTTTACGCACTGGCGCTCATAATGCTCATGGCGCCGTTTGGCGAAGGCCCCGAGGAATGGGCGCGGCGCGCCGAATACCTTTATCGGGGCATTGCCATCGGCGAAATGCAGATCCGCCCGACTTCGGTCCTGTTGTCCGTGGTGGTTCTGGTGTTGGGAGTGATCGTTGTCAGGCTGCTCAAAGGCTGGCTCTCTGACCGCTTTCTGCCGACGACCAGTCTGGATCCCGGCATGCGCCTTTCCACCACAACGTTGTTTGGCTACGTTGGGTATGTAATCGTGGTGGCATTGGCCATGACGGCAGCGGGTATGGGCCTGGAACGCGTTGCCTGGGTGGCCAGCGCGCTGTCCGTTGGTATTGGCTTCGGGTTGCAGGCGGTTGTGCAGAATTTTGTATCGGGACTTATTCTGCTTGCCGAACGTCCCGTCAAAGTGGGGGACTGGGTGTCGTTAGGAGATGTGGAAGGCGACATCCGGCGCATCAACGTGCGGGCCACGGAAATTCAGATGGGCGACCGTTCCACCGTCATTGTCCCGAATTCGGAGTTCATCACCAAGGTGGTGCGCAATGTCACCCGCGCCAGCCCACTTGGGCGCGTGCAGTTTGTGGTGGTGTTGCCCACGTCCACTGATCCGGAGCAGGCCCTGAATGTGATGCTTGCGATCCTGAAGGAGAACCACGATATCCTGGACGTGCCCGAACCCAGTGTGCTGATGGACGGCATCAGCGCCGGTGGATTGGCGTTCAGGGTAACGGGTTATGTGAGTTCACCCCGTCTGGTGGGCGCGGTGCGCAGCGATCTGCTGTTCGCGGTGTTGAAGGCGTTGAAGGCCGCGGGGATGCCTCTGGTGACGCCGTCGTCGATCATTGTCACCAGCGCGGCAGGGAGCGTCAAACAAGGCATTCCCACTGACGGTTCTGCCACAGACCGGGGGGCATAAGCGACGGGGCGCGTGAAACTCTGATAGTCGCATCGCGGGGAGCGTCTGCTCGATTCACCACCCCGCCATGCGGTGTCAGGCTGCTTCGTCCTTGATGCTGGCGTCTATGGGCAGTTTCCTCAGTGCCTGCTGTATGCCATGGCGTTGCGGTGTGTCTTTTATGGATATAACGCAGTGCATCGCATGTTTGTCGGGAAAGGTGACCATGCAGGTGCCGGGCGCATTCAGGGCTGCGGCGATGCCTTGTATTTTTTCGGCGATGGCCATGCGACGCAGGTCCGGCTTGAAAATCTTTCCGACCGGCGTAGTGGGCATGGTGCTGAGAATGTAGGCTTTCTTCGGCATGGCAGGCGGCTCGGAAATCCTGGCATGAGCGTCTGCCAGTAATTCTTCGGCGCTTGTGTTTGCTCCGGGTTTCAGCGTGATGAAGACAACGGGAAGTTCGCCCGCATATTCGTCTGGCTCGCCAACCGCAGCACAGTCAAGCACGTCGGGGTTAGCCAGGAACGCTTCTTCGATGGCTTGTGGGTCAATGTTGTGACCGCTGCGAATGATCAGGTCTTTGGATCGTCCCGTAATGTAGATCCGTCCTTCGGCGTCCACGTACCCGAGGTCTCCGGATACAAGCCAGCCGTTTTTTGAGAACGTTCCGGCATTGCGTGATTCGTCGATGTAGCCAGGGCTGATGTGTGGACCACGCACGCATAGAACGCCTTCCTCGCCCGTTTCACAAAAATTTTCAATGACTGGCTTGACGGATTCGGACAAAGGCACGGCGCGTACCTTCGTATAGGGTAGCGCCAGACCGGCGGAGCCTGGGGTGCGCGGCATGCCGTCGGGTTCAATGGATACGATGCCCGCACATTCTGTCATCCCGAAGATATTTCGCACGGGTACTTGTGTGCGCTGTTCGAAATGGGCTGCGATCTCAACTGGCAGGGCGGAACCGCCGGTCAATGCAATCCGGACTCCGCACGTACCTTTGATGTTGTTTTCCTCGTAGCTTTGCGTGAGGGACGCCAGAGTGGTCGGCACGCAACCTAGATGGGATACGCGGTGCTTGCGGAACAGGGCCCACGCCGAGTGGATGAAATCGCGGTTGCGCATTCCAAGCATCGTGGGAATGTAGACCGTGCCTTGCACAGCGAGTGCCGCCAGCCCATAGACGAAAGCGCCGGCGACGTGGAATAGCGGGAAGCCATTGAGAAGGATGTCACCCTTGTGAAAGTGGTAGTAGGGCGCCGCCATACAGCTGGTGTGCAGTTCGTTTGCGTGCGTCTGCCGCAGGATTTTAGGTAGTCCGGTAGTGCCGCCGGTGTGGAAAATGGCTGCTGTATCCGACGGAGTCAGTGTTTGGCTGAGCTGGTCGATGGGGTCGGCCCGCCGCAGCTGGCTTTGGAATGAACCGGAGAAGGGGCTGGATTCGTCCGGGTCGATTTCGAGGATGGGACAGTGCAGATTAGCCAGCTTCACTGCCGCCATGACAGAACTTCTGATTTTCAGGTCTTTGGATTCGGCCAGCGTGATGACAGCCTTGACACGGCCGGCTTCCAGTAGCTTTGCTACATGTTCGGCACCGAGCAGGTAGTTGATCGGGAAGGCGCAGCCAGCCAGTTGAGCCGCCCACAGCGCTATGTGGGTTGACGGCATATTGGGTGCCAATATGGCGACAGGATCGTTGCGCTGGACGCCGCACTGCCTGAGCAGGTTGGCAGCGCGGACAACCTGATCCAGCAGGTCGGCGTAAGTCCATGGCAGTACTGCGCTGTTCAGATCTGCCGTGGTCTGGAACAGCAAGGCCGGCTCATTGGGGGCGCAGGCCGCAGCGTGGCGCAACAGATCAATGGTGGATGTAAACGGAACGGCTTCGTTGTACGCACGCAGCTCAATAACCCGGATGTCCTCCGGGGTCGTGATGTCCTGAATGTTCCAGCGACTGGATGTGCCGGTCATTGCACGTACTTCCATTTCCCGTCCTTGACCGTAATCATGACCTGCCCACGCGAATCGATGCCGTTATGGTTTTTGGGGCTCATGTTGAAGACGCCTTCAGGGCTTACGACTTCATGCATGTCTTCCAGTGCATCACGCAGGGCCTGGCGAAATTTCACTGTGCCGGGCTTGGCGCTTTTGAGTGCAACGGGGACGCTCGCCTGCAGCCAGTTCAGGGCTGTCCATGCTGTCGATCCGAACAACGAGCGGGTGCCCGCGCCATACTTTGCTTCGTATTTTGTGACGTATTCGATGCCAGCCTTTTTGGTGGGATCGCTATCGGGCAGCTGCTCGGCGACCAGGACGGGCGGGCCGGCAAAAAAGGTTCCTTCGACCGATTTGCCGCCAACACGCAGGAAGTCCGCGTTGGCAATGCCGTGAGTCTGGTAGATTTTTCCCTTGTAGCCGCGCTTGACCAGCTCGGTTTGAGGCAGCACGCCTGGTGTGCCGAAGCTGAATATATAGACGGCATCCGGGTTGGCGGCGATGATGTGCAGGACTTGCGCGGTTACGCTCAGGTCTTGGGCCCCGTATCGTTCGACAGAGGTTATCTTCAGGCCTTTGGCCGGTGCCTGGGTACTGAATGCCTTGAGGAAGCCCTCGCCGTAGCTGGTGCTGACGGCGATGATTCCAACAGTCTTGAGATGATTTTTTATCATGTGGGCAATGGCGCGATCTACCGATATTGACTCGGGAGCAGCCATCTTGAATGCCCATTTGCGCGGGCCTTCTTGTGGCTCGATGATGGCATTTCCGCCACCCAGGGCAATGACAGGTGTCTCGTTGCGCCCGGCGACTTCAACCACCGCGATGGATGGTGGAGTAATAGAGGATCCGACGATGACGTCCACCTTGTCTTCCGTGATCAGCTTGGTTGCCAGTCTGGAGGCTTCCGTGGGGTCACTGTTGTCGTTGACTTCGACGATTTTCAGTTTTTGTCCTGCAATGTGGTCTGGCCACAGTTTCACGGTGTTTGCCGCCGGTTTTCCGAGCGACGCAGCCGGCCCGGTAGTTGACAGGATGACGCCGACGGTAACATCGGCCTGCGCAACGCCCGCTGGTCCCATCGTCAGGCCGGCGGCCAGCGCAAGGCCTGACAGGGCGGGTGTCGTAAGGGCTTTTAGTGTTTTCATGTGGGAGGTCTCCTTGTATAGTGCGTGCTGGGCAGGATGCCGCGTTATTATGGACAGTGTTAAGTATGACAAAACCGTTTTGGATGGTCTGTCCTCCTAGAGGACGACATTTTGTCTCTGTGATGCAAATAATCGACGTGAGATTGGAATTGCAGGGGGTGTGCAATGAATGCTTGGAGTCTGCGTGGTCGCGCAAGTGGTGTCGCTTGCGAAAACGATTTGTCATTTGGGCGCGGGTTCGAGAATGTGATCCGTTCATTGGGTGAGCCTGGCTTTGGCGAGTATCTTCTGGCCGAGATAAACAGCGTTGTATCTGTAGACTTCTTTTCGGTTTACCAATTAAGCAAGCGCTCCTTGCCCAGCATGTTTTTATCGTCGAGCCGAGATGGAGCCGATGTTAGCGTGGATTGCTTCAGAAGTTACCAGTCCAAGTTGTACGCGCAGGATCACACCTTTGATTCGGCCAGAAAGCTTTTGGCGTGTGGTGGGCCTGCCATGACCTACACGCACCAAAGCCAGTTCGCACCGGCACATCGCGACGCCATTTACCGGCGGCACGGCATACTGGACCGTTTGTCCATTGTGAGTGAAAACAATGATGAAGGTGTGTTTGCCGCGAACCTGTATCGCTTTGAGAAGCACCATACGTTCAATGCCAACGATGTAGATAGGGTTGGCGATTTTGCTGGCCCTATGGTGGCATGCATCGAGAAGCACATTGCTATTAGCCGCCATCCTCTGCATTTCACGGCGTCGGGGGATGTCGCCTTAAGTGAGCGGCTTGGGCAAAGTTACCCGCGCCTTACCAAGCGGGAACTTATGGTTTGCCAGCGGCTGTTGCTTGGCAGGACCTATGATGGCATTGCCGCCGATCTGGGCTTGTCGCTGGCCACAGTAAAGACTTATCGGGCACGGGCATTCGACAAGCTTGGGATAAATTTCAAAAGCCAGTTGTTCGCGATTGCGTCAGGGCTGTTGCAGCCTTAAAAACTGTACGTTGCGGGCTTATCGCGGCTGGATAGTACAGACAGGTCCAGCGGTCGGACGGCACCCATCCAGATGGCGTAGTCGCGATGGTCGATAAGATCGTTGCCCGTTACCGGATGGACGAAAACCACAAGCCCGGCGCGATGCGTGGCCAGCCAGACGACGATCTTTTCGAAAAGCCCAGCGCGGAACGCCAACTGGCAACTCCAGTCGGGGTGCGGGCCCACAGGTTTTTCGTGCATGCGGCCCATTTTCAGGGGAAAGTGGCTTGCGGCGGCTTCACACAAGGTGCGAGCTTGTACCAGGGTTGTGGCGTTGTAGTAGATGTGCGCGTGGTAGCCCAAGACCTGACGCTCGCCCTGCGTGTTGGTGGCTGAAATTTCGGTGGATTGGTCGACTAACATGGCTTTCTGGTATGCATCGGCAGCTTGCAGATGCAGGCTGGCTCTAAGTTCTGTTTAACACGCAGCCGTGCATTTCTCAAGGCAGGTCCGGTAGCCAAGCTTTTGCGGCGTGTGAGCAGCGGGCCTGGGTTAGGTCTTCTGGGGTACGGCAGTGAGCGGTTTTACGTCACTTGGGTTGAGTGGGCCCGTAAGATGCCGGTCTGATCGGCGGCATGAATTGCGTGTGGCCTGGCTTTGGCAAAGGTATCATAATGCCTGCATTGTCTTGTGGTGAAACGTGATGAGTTCGTCGATACTGGGTGCAGAGGACCTTTGGGAGGATGTCATTGCTGTGCGCAGCGGTGCGCCGCTGGTGCACAGCATCACAAATTTTGTGGTGACCAACTACAACGCCAACGTACTGCTGGCACTCGGGGCGGCACCTGTCATGGCGCATGCGCACGAAGAGGTCGAGGAAATGGCGCAGATGGCTCAGGCCGTTGTGCTGAATATAGGCACGCTGGACCCGTATTGGGTTGCATCCATGAGGTTGGCCCTGCGGGTGGCTTGCGCGCGCCCTGTGCCTGTTGTGTTGGATCCGGTTGGCGCTGGCGCTACAACGTACCGCAACGCAGTATTGCGCGAGCTGCTGAACGTTGGCACTCCAACGGTCATCCGCGGGAACGCCTCCGAAATCATGAGCTTGACGGGGGTGGCCGCAGGGACAAAGGGTGTCGAAAGTGTGGCGTCGTCCAGTCAGGCCGTTGACGCGGCGCGCACTTTGGCGCAGACCCTTGGGTGTGTGGTTTGCGTTTCGGGTGCGGACGACTATGTCATTGGTCCGGACGGGCGCCAGATTGTGCTGTCCAATGGGCACCAATGGATGACCCGGGTCACGGGCATGGGATGCTCTGCGTCGGCGGTAGTCGGCGCGTTCGCTGCGGTGCAACCCGATCCGTGGCGGGCCACGGCGTCGGCCATGGCGTACTTCGGTGTTGTCGGAGAGTGGGCCGCACAGTTGGCGCTGCAGGCTGGTGCGGGCGTTGGTACCCTTCAGACCCGCATGCTGGATGGTTTGCAGCTGATGGCCTGCGACGAATTTACGACGCGTTTGCGGATCGATGTTTCGGATGCCTGAACGCGGCAATGTCCACGACTGGCTACACCGACATAGCTGCAGCCGGCTGGCGCGATATTGGGATCGGCAATGACTACAACGCAAACAGCGCAGCACCGTCTTTTTTACGCCCTGTGGCCCGATACGGCCGTCGCCGAAAAATTGCAGGCCTGGCAGGGCCCGATTTCAGGCAGGAAAACACATTTGGCGGATTTTCATCTGACTCTGGCGTTTCTGGGGGAGCAGCAGGCAACGATGCTGCCCGACCTGGAGGCTGTGTTGCCGCTTTTGCCGCGCCAGAGGCTGGATTGCGTGCTCGATACGTACGGCCACTTTGAGTGTCTGAATCTGGTTTGGGCCGGCATGAATGCACCGCCGCCGGGGCTCTTCGATTTGCAGCATGCGCTGCGGCTGTTGCTGCTGGAAAGGGGCGTCTTGTTACCGCCCGAAAGGGCCTTTCGCCCTCATATCACGCTGGCTCGCAAGGCACGGCTTGATGTCGGGCTGACCGTCTCTCCGGTACCGTGGCACGCCCGGTCCGTCGTTCTGGCCCGATCGGGTGGTGGCGAAGCCGGCGGCCCGCGCTATCAGGTTCTGGCATCCACCGACATCTGTGGTTCAAAGGGGTAATGTTTTCATGACTGCGTTGTTTCGACGTCTCTTGTTATTGCGCCACGGCCAGGCGGGTCATCCGCAAGACGTCCGTGATTATGACAGGCCGCTCTCGCCTGAAGGGGAGAATGAGGCCGACGAGGTGGGGACTTACTTGTCGCAAGAGAATCTGTTGCCAGCGTTGGCGCTGGTCTCGGGTTCACAGCGCACGCGCGCCACCTGGAGCAGGGTACAGAGGGCATTGCCCGAGGTGGTGTCGGCGATCTTCGACGATAGAATCTATGAAGCGAGGTCGAGTACTTTGCGTGACGTGCTGCGTGGTGTGTTGTCCGAGCCGCCCACGCTATTGTTGGTGGGACATAACCCGGGGCTTCATCGGCTGGCACTGGAGCTGATTGGGCGTGGCGGGCAAACGGCGTACGGGCGTTTGACCCAGGAGCTTCCGCCGGCCGGCCTGGTGGTAATTGATTTCGAAGTTGCTGGGTGGGGCGGTATTTCGGACCAGGGCGGGGCGCTCGAGCGGTTCGTTACACCGAAAAAATGATGATTAGCTGCGACGGTGGGCTGGGTTCATGGGCGGCCTGCCAGCGATGTGCCGGAACGTGATGCGACCTTTGCTCAGGTCATAGGGCGACATTTCGAGCGTAACTTTGTCACCAGCCAGAATGCGGATGTGGTGCTTGCGCATTTTTCCGCCGGTGTAGGCGGTGATGGGGTGGCCGTTGTCCAGCAAGACCCGGAAGCGGGAATCAGGCAGTACTTCGGTGACGGAACCCTGCATTTCGAGTAGTTCTTCTTTGGCCATAGTTGGGACTCCTTGAGTGTATGAATAGGGTAAAAAATCTTGCCTTGTGCGTGCGTCGATGCCGCAAAAAAGAAAGGCGGCTACGCGCGGCGCACCACGTTGGTGGCTAGAGGTCCACACGTTTGTGGCAGCCAACTGGTGTGTGTGGTTGATGTCGCGCGTGGTGAAGCGCGAATGACGATCCCGCTGGCAAGGCCACCATGCTTTGCTGACTGATGGGGAGGAATGTCGCGCTTGCGGTGCTGCAGCCTGCTGTGCGGAATGCCCGGCAGCGCATGGGGTAGACCAGGGGTGCGGTTGCCCGCCACAAAAGCCTGAAGCCGAATACGTAAATGGCGACCCTTGCTGGTTTGGTGTCAGCAAGAGCCGGCAAAGGGCTGCTTAAAATAAAAAATACTCATGCTGACTAGGGTACGCTGTCGGTGGAGTGTTGTCAATAGGCAACGTATTGGCACCGCATAACGTGGCTTCAGGCCCCTGGCATTCCGGAGGATTTGCCGATTGATTTGCCGCGCACGGTGTGCTATCAGCACTGTTACAGCGTTTCAGCTTGGAATATAATAACGGGGCGGAAAGCAGTATAAGAAAGAAAGGGGACACTAAAGCAAGTAAGGTGCAGACATGGCAGAAAACAGTACTAAGCACGACTCCGCCTCAACGCTACCGGGCTGGGGGCTTGATGGGATTCCATATCAGTCGGTCGATATGGCTAAGGTCGTGGGGCGCGACGATTTGCTCTATGTCGTTGCTGGCGCATCATTCGTCGAAATAGCTTCGGACCTTTATACCAGCAATCTCATTCAATACTTTGAGGATGACCCCGAGGTAGTCGCGTGGCTCGATAAGCACTGGCAACATGAAGAAATACGTCATGGTAATGCGCTGAAGGGCTATGTGCAGCACGTGTGGCCCGATTTTGACTGGGATGCTGCGTACGCGGCTTTCTTCGCCGAGTATTCCAAGCTGTGCACTGTAGAAGAATTCGAGAACACGCGCGGTCTGGAAATGGTTGCGCGGTGTGTTGTGGAAACGGGTACGGCGACGTTTTACAAGGCTTTGTCGGCGCAGGCCGATGAGCCGATCCTTGCGGGTATTGCCGCGCGCATCAGTGCCGAGGAAGTGGGCCACTATAAGTATTTTTACCGCTATTTCCTCAAGTACCGCACCATCGAGGCTCTTGGGCGTTTTCGTGTTCTGGGGGCGGTCAAGCGGCGTGTACTCGAGGCCCGTCAGTCCGATGCCGAGTCCGCGCTGTGGCACGCTTATGCAACGCGTCATGGCAAGCAGGCCGATAAGGCTGACTTCAAGGTGGTGTGCAAGCGGTTGGGCAAGCAGCTCAGGCTGCATTATCCGTTCCCGATGGCCGTTAAGATGGTGCTTAAGCCGCTGGAATTGCCGGCCAGTATGTTGCGCCTCGTTCAGCGCCCGCTGGCAGTGGCTTCCACCTGGCTGATGCGGTAGCGCCAACGCTATATCAGGCGCAGTTCGGTCAGAATTTTCTGCACGTTTTCCAGGCGTTGCACCGGGTCACGATCGAGCAGCATCTCCTGTTGTTTCAATGGCGGGAGCATCAGTAGCTCGCACCACCGGTTGGCAACCCAACCGCATTCGTCCAGACGAAATGGGGAACACATGGGCATGGCTTCGGTGGGTGTCCCGTCTTTTTGCATGTCGGCAATCAATTTGCCCAGGCGGTTGGCGCTGGCCCGCAACGCGCCAGGGATGGGGGCGATGGGGTCGGGTTCGATCAATTCCACTTGTCCGTTCCACAAGCCGTAGCGGGCTTGTTTGCTGGCTTGAAGGCGAAAGCTGGTCGTGCCGGTGCATCGCAGGTTGATCAGGCCCGCCATGGGCGAGTCCCACTTGTCGATGCGAGCGAGTGTGCCAGCATTGGCCAGGACTTCCTTGCCTGTTGGCGTGCGAACTTCACTGCCTTCCAGTAACGGCACGACGCCGAATTGCTCGCCGGCTTCTATGCTGTTTTTGATCATGTCGAGGTAACGAACCTCGAAAATGCGCAGATGCAGTATGCCATCCGGGTACAGGGCCCGGGACAGTGGAAACAGGGGGATGTTGCTCGTGGTCATGTTGTCGTGTCTCGCTTTTGCGTAAAACGCGCGACGTCGTGAGGCGCAAATCCGGCGGTGGTTTTATAAAGGTGCATATAAACTATACATTGCAATGAAGTATTTTGTTGCGTATAGTATTTGTCAAAACACGCCTTTAACGGCAATTTGACAAAATCCGGCAAAAAAATAATTAGTTCCCGGCAAGAATACACGATGGAGATAAAAGTGGATTTACCTCAAGCCAAGGTGGCACCGACGTTTGCGGTGCCCGGAGTAACGGTTACGCGGCGCCCGGACGGCACCATCCTGCTTGAAAACCCCATGCGCCTCGAGCCCTACGCGCGCTGCCTTGGCGAGTATCTTGAAACGTGGGCGCGCAAGGCGCCAGATCACGATTTCCTCATGGCGCGCAACCCGGCATCGGGCAAGTGGGAAGGTCTGACCTACGCCCAGGCGCTCGATCAGGTCTATCGCATTGGTACGTGGATGATCCGGCAGGGCGTGCGCCCCGGCCATCCTTTTTGCGTATTGACAGACAACAGCATAGAACATGCTGTCATCATGCTCGCGTGCATGCACATTGGTGCGCTGTATGCGAGTATTTCGGTTGCGTATTCACTTGCGTCCAGGGATCATGCGAAACTTAAGACCTTGATTCGGCGGCTTGAGCCCGATTTTATATATGTGGGTGGGGGCGCCGAACGCTTTGCGCCAGCGCTCAAGGCAATCGGCGGTCTGCATCATGCGAAGATAGTTGTCGCCGATAGTGATGCCGTGCCGCCGAATGGCTTGCATTTCAGCGACATGCTGGCGAATATCGACAAGCAGGCTGTACAGAAGGCCTACGCCAAGGTTACGCCCGACACCTGGGCGAAAATCCTGTTCACATCAGGGTCGACCGGCCGCCCGAAGGGGGTTGTCAACACCCAGCGCATGCTGTGTTCCAACATGCAGGGCAAGCAGCAGCTTTGGCCGTTCTTGCAGGAAGAACCTCCCGTGTTGCTGGATTGGCTTCCATGGAGCCATACGTTCGGATGCAACCATAATTTCGACATTGTGCTCGCCAACGGAGGCACGCTTTATATCGATCGGGGTAAACCGTTGCCTGGGTTGTTCGACACAACTATTGCCAACCTGCGTGACGTCGCACCGACGCTCTACATGAATGTGCCGCGTGCGTTCGATATGTTGCTGCCTGCGCTGCGTAGCGATGCACAGCTACGCCAGAAATTCTTTTCGCGTATCAGAATCATCTTTTACGCGGCGGCGGCGTTGCCACAGCAGTTGTGGGATGGCCTTATTGAAACTTCCCGACAAGAGCTGGGGCATGCTGTTCCGATGGTGACTTCCTGGGGTTCTACCGAAACATCGCCGATGGCTGCCGACTGCTATTTTCAGGCGCCTAAGTCCGGTGTGATTGGGTTGCCGGTTCCGGGGGTGACTTTCAAACTTGTCCCGAATGGCGGCAAGCTAGAGGTGCGCGTCAAAGGGCCCAATATCATGCCCGAGTATTTCAAGCAGCCCGATGAAACCGTCAAGGCCTTTGACGAAGAGGGCTTTTACCTCATCGGTGATGCGGTACGTTTTGCCGATTCGGACAACCCCGTTGCGGGTCTGATGTTTGACGGCCGTGTTGCCGAAGATTTCAAGCTGACCACCGCGACGTGGGTCAGGGCAGGTATGCTGCGGGTGCGTGGCGTCGAGCATTTGGCGCCGTTGGCTCAGGACATTGTCGTAACGGGTCACGATCGTGATTCTGTCGGCTTCCTGATATTCCCGAATGTGGCGGCGTGCCGCAAGCTGGCTGGGCTGGGTTCCGAGGCTACAGTCAGCGAGATTGTTGCGCACCCCGCCGTGCGTGAGGGCGTGCTGAAGGGTCTGCGTGCCATGAAGGCGGAAAACACAGGCAGTTCCATGCACGCTGATCGCGCCATCTTGTTGACCACTCCACCGTCCGTGGATGAAGGTGAAATTACCGACAAGGGTTATATCAACCAATCGGCAGTTTTGAACGTCCGTGCACAGCTGGTAGAAGACATGTACGAAACCAGCCCTGCCGCTACCGTCATTCTTCTGTGAAGGCTTGGGGGTACCGGCCATGTCCCGTCAGAATCCGTTATTGTCGATAGATGTTGTGGGGCTGTCGCTGCGCCTGGGAAAGCGGGTGCGTTCGGCGCGCGCGGCGCGTGCCATGACTATGAAACAGCTTGCGGCCGGTGCGAATATCTCGCTGCCGTATTTGTCCCGGGTTGAAAAAGGCGATGGCAATATTTCGCTGGCTGTCCTGCACAAGCTGGCGATGGCGCTTAATCTGCCGGCAGACAGCCTTTTGGCCGACGATGAGCGCTACGGTGCCGATTACGCGCTTATAGTCGAATTGCTCAAGCGCCAGCCGCCTTTGCAGTTGCGTGAAATCCGCAAGCGGCTGGTAGCTCATCTTGCAAGCCCTCAGACAAGCCATACGACACCGCGCCGCATTGCACTGGTAGGTATGCGTGGTGCGGGTAAATCGACTGTGGGTGCACTGGTCGCCAAGCGCCTGAACGTTCCGTTCGTCGAACTGAACGCCGAAGTCGAAAAAGAAGCGGGCTTGTCGCTTAACGAGATTTTTTCCATATATGGTCAGGCCGGATTTCGGCGCCTTGAGCGTCGCTGCCTTGATCATGTGGTGGCTACATGCCCCGAAGTGGTAATCGCCACCGGAGGTGGGATCGTTGTCGAACCAGCCACCTACGAGCTGCTTTTGCATTCGTTTTTTAATATCTGGCTGCATGCCGACCCTGAAGAGCATTTCAGGCGGGTCATGGCACAGCACGACGTTCGCATCGCGACGCCGCAGTTGCACGAAGAGGCTATGGCCAATATTGTCGATGCGTTGAATGCGCGCCGCAAGCTTTATGCGCTGGCTCATGCTCACATTGATACGACGCATGAGCAGGTCGAGGATCTGGTCGAAAAGATAAGGCTTATTGTCGACGAACACATATCTACCGGTCGCCCCGCTGTCAATGCGGCGGCATAGAGGCTGGAAATTCCTGTGGCCGCCGCGGTCGGTGATGCGGGGTATCTTCTAACGCATTCGCGGCGCCATGCTCGTGCCGGGGCCCTTATGCCGTCCCATGGCCTGATGCTGGGCTCATGGTATGGCGTATTTAAGTGCTGGCAGGTTCTGCCGCCTTGGCGGGCACACGTTCCAGTGCAGCCTTAAGGGCGTCCTCAACAGTTTCCAGGAATACGAAATCCAGCTGGTTCTGAGCCTGAGCTGGAATGTCCTCGAGGTCTTTGCGGTTGCGCGCTGGCAGCATGACGGTGGTTATGCCCGCCTGCAGCGCGGCCAGCACCTTTTCCTTCACGCCACCTATAGGCAGAACCAGGCCGCGCAGGCTTATTTCGCCAGTCATGGCAAAGTTGCTGCGCACGGGTATGTCGGTGGCAAGCGACGTCAGCGCCATGAACATGGCAACGCCTGCGCTGGGTCCATCTTTGGGCACGGCCCCGGCGGGTACGTGTATATGGATGTCGTTATGTTCGAACATGTGCTCGTCCACGTAAAGCTTGCTGGCCCGTGCCCTGAGCAGGGTGAGTGCTGCCTGAGCGCTTTCTTTCATCACGTCGCCCAGTTGGCCGGTCAGGATCAGCCTGCCGTTGCCCGGCATACGGCTGGCTTCAATGAACAGAATTTCGCCGCCAACGGGCGTCCATGCCAGGCCCGTGGCCACACCGGCGATACTGGTGCGCATGGCAAGTTCGCTTTCGAATTTTTTCGGCCCCAGGATAGCGTGCAGGTCATTTTCGGTGATGTGCAATTGCTGTGCGGAACCTTCCGCAACCAGCATGGCGGCATGGCGAAACACGTTTCCGATCTCGCGTTCCAGCGTGCGTACGCCCGCCTCGCGTGTGTAGTCGTGAATGATGCTTTGTATGGCTTTGGTGCTGATGGAGCATTGTTCGGGGGTTAGACCGTTTGCTTCAAGCTGTCGCGAGACCAGATAACGCAGGGCTATCTGGGTTTTTTCCTCTTCGGTGTACCCCAGCAGCTGGATGATCTCCATGCGGTCGCGTAGCGGCCCGGGAACGGTGTCAAGTATATTGGCTGTGGCAATGAATAGCGTCTGCGACAGATCGAATGGTACGGCCAGATAATTGTCGCGGAAAGCGAAGTTCTGCTCGGGGTCGAGCACTTCGAGCAGTGCCGCTGCCGGGTCGCCCTGAACGCCCGCGCCCAGCTTGTCGACTTCGTCGAGCATCATGACGCAGTTTTTTGCCCCAGCCCTGTGAATTGCCTGGATGATGTTGCCGGGCAGGGCGCCAATATAAGTGCGTCGATGGCCACGGATTTCGGCTTCGTCGTGAACGCCTCCCAGCCCAAGCCGTACGAATTTGCGGCCAGTGGCTTTGGCGATGCTTTGACCTAGCGATGTCTTGCCTACCCCCGGCGGGCCTACGAAGCACAGAATGGGGCTTTTGCCTTTGGGGTTGAGCTTGCGCACTGCCAGGTATTCGAGAATGCGTTGCTTGATTTTCTTCAAGCCATAGTGGTCTTTGTCGAGAATTTCGCGCGCTTGGGCGATGTCGATGCGGTCTTCAGTGAAAACCGACCATGGCAGCTCAGTGAGCCAGTCCAGATACGTACGCAGCATGGAATATTCAGCGGAGGCGTCGGACATGTGCTGCAGGCGCCTGAGTTCTTTGCGCGCAATGGCCTCGATATCTTCGGGCAGTTTCGCGTCGACTATCTTCTTTTCAACCTCTTCCAATTCGGCCGTGTTGCCGTCGGTTTCGCCCAACTGCTTTTGTATGGTTCTCAGTTGTTCGCGCAAGAGGACTTCACGTTGCCTGTCTTCAAAGCGTTCCTTGGTTTTTTGATCGATGTCGTGGCTGATTTGCAGTACTTCAGTGAAGTGCACAAGATGGTCAAGAACCTTGTCGAGCCGTTTGAGCAGGTCGAACGTTTCCAGGATGTCCTGTTTTTCAACCGGCTTGATGTCCATGAAACCCGCAACGAAATCTGCCAGGACCGAAGCAGAAGTGATGTTCTGGGCGGTTGTGATCAGCTCGGCTGGAGTCTGGGGCAGCAGTTGCAGAATCTCGGCCGTTCGCGCCTTGAGCTGCAGCATGCGCGCTTCGATCTCGGGGCTTTCGGTCTTGGGCTCTTCGAACGTTTTGACGCGTGCGACGAGATAGGGGAAGCCACCCAAGAATTCTAGAACCTGGAAACGTTGTTCACCCTGGCAGATGATGTGGTGCGAACCGTCAGGTGCGGTAACGTAGCGCAGAATACTGGCAACTGAGCCTACTGAATACAGGGTATCCGGGCTGGGTTTGTCATTTTCGGTTTCGGATTCGCGTTGCAACAGGACGCCTATCTGCCGCCCGGTGCGTGCGGCCTCCTGCGCAGCAAGGACCGACCCTTCGCGTCCTATGCTGATCGGCACCACGAGTTGCGGAAATAGCACCAGATTGCGCATGGGTACGATGATGAGTGCCCCCTCGGGCAGCACGGGAGCAGCCTGGCCCGTATCTGGCGCTGGTGCAGGCTGCTGTGTCGCGGACTCGGGCGCCGTGGCGTCGGGCGTGCGGGCGGTGTCGGGATTCTGGGCTTGCATGACGTGGCCTCGCGGCATTATGTGAGTTTCAGCAGACTGAGTACCAGGCATCCGTGGGCGAGGTGGGACTCGTGTATCTGGAACTGTCCTGCCGGCAGTTCGATGCGGCGCTCAAAGTGGCCATATGGAATTTCTATGCGCCGAATGTGAGTAAGCGCCGGAGCGGGTATGGGGCGCTCGCCCACGACGCGAAGGTAGCCGCTTTCGATGACAACCTTGACCTGATCCGGCTCCACACCGGGCAACGCGACCAGAACCGTTATCTGGTTTTCGGTTTCGAACATGTCGACAGGTGGTTCCCACGTTGGGCCGCGCGCCGGACCCTGCGCCGGTCGGAAGAACTGGCGGTGCAGGCGGTCGGCTTGCTCCAGCATGTGCACGGCCTCGGCCCACATGGTGCTGGCTGGCTTGCGATATGTCATGGATTACATCCTTTTGTAGGCGCCAGGCAAACCGGGCATGGCACGATCCTTTCCCGGCATGCCGCCCTGCGCCAGTGCGCCTTGTCTGAATAATAGTAGGAGCAAAAGAGATTCGTTGCAATCGTGTCGGGTGGTTCGTATACTTTGCTCGTTAGCCACGCATGACGCGGCGCGTTTTGCCCAAGAGGTACCCCATGACTGCTCAGCTCAAGATTGATTTCGTGTCCGACGTATCTTGTCCATGGTGCGCCATAGGGCTCAGCTCGCTGGAAATTGCGCTTGACCGACTTGGCAATCAGATTCACGCCGACCTTCATTTCCAGCCATTTGAGCTTAATTCGCAAATGCCTGCCGAAGGGCAGGAAATGGTTGAACATCTGGCCGAGAAATATGGCTCGACACCCGAGCAAATTGCGCAGAATCATGAGGCGATTCGCGCGCGTGGTGAAGGTGTAGGTTTTACGTTTGGCCCGCGTAAGCGTATCTACAACACTTTTGATGCCCATCGGCTTTTGCATTGGGCCGAACTCGAAGGGCACCAGGCGGCGCTCAAGCATGCTTTGTTTCGGGCGTATTTTACCGATGGCGAGGATCCAAGCTCACACGAAGTGCTGGTGCGACTGGCTGCAAGCGTTGGGCTTGACGCCGCGCTGGCAAGCGAAATACTTTCCTCTGACGCGTATGCGGCCGAGGTTCGTGAGCGCGAACAGTTCTATCTGGACCGCGGAATTGGCTCGGTACCGGCCATTATCATCAATGGCAAACATCTGATCCAGGGCGGGCAGCCCCCCGAAGTGTTCCAGCGCGCACTGCTGCAGGTCGCCGAGGCACAACTCCAGGATACTGAGGGAACCACGCCGCGCTAGCGCGTTGCAAGGCAGGCGTATTCAATGACAAGTTGGGCCGATGCAATGCCATTCCATACGTTGCAGTCCAGCTGATAGGCGGCTTCGATGAATTCGGGCAGCATTTCTCCGTGGTTGAACCAGATGGCATCGAAGCGTTGGTTGCCGCGTTCGAGGCTAAGTTTCAGATGTTTGCCCTTAAGCAGGCGTTGCTGGCGTACATAAAACGTATCTCGGAACATGGGCGCTGGAAAGCCTGCGCCCCATACCTGCTGACGCAGCAGCTCGGCCGCGCTTGTATTGGCATAGCCACTTTCAAGGGAGCCGTCAGTGGTAATGACGGGTTCGAAGTCGGCGTTTCCGGTGAGTTCTCTGACTGCCGCATCAAAACCTTCGACAAACGTTTCGTAGGCGTCTTCGCGGAGCGTCAGGCCGGCCGCCATGGCGTGACCGCCGAACTTGAGGATAATACCGGGGTGGCGTTTGGAGACGAGGTCGAGCGCATCGCGCAGGTGCAAGTCTGGGATAGAGCGTCCCGAGCCACGCAGCTCGTGGTTACCGGCATGGGCGAAGGCGATTGTGGGACGGAAATAGGTCTCCTTCAGGCGTGATGCGACCAGACCCACGACACCCTGGTGCCAATCGGGGTGGTATACGCACACGGAGGCTCTGACAACGGGGTCGCTCTGTTCAATCAGATTCAGCGCTTCATCGCGCATGGTGGCTTCAATGCCGCGACGCTGCCGATTCATTTCATCGAGTTCGCGCGCCAGGTTGAGTGCCTGTGCGTCATCGTCTGTAATCAGGCAATGGATGCCCAGGCTCATGTCGGCCAGCCGTCCCGCCGAATTTATGCGTGGACCCAAGGCAAAGCCGAGGTCGAATGTACTCGCTGATTGTGGGGTGCGCGCCGCAACGGCAAACAGGGCTCGTACGCCTGGTTGCATTTGGCCTGAGCGTATTCTTCGCAGCCCTTGAGTGACAAGGAGCCGGTTGTTGGCGTCCAGTTTGACAACGTCGGCGACTGTGCCAAGCGCGACAAGATCGGCCAGATCGCCCAAGCGCGGTCCTTCTCCCGACGCGAAGGCGCCGCGTTGGCGCAATTCAGCCCGCAGCGCAAGCATCAGGTAGAAAATGACCCCCACGCCGGCCAGGTTTTTGGAGGGGAATGTGCAGCCAGGCTGGTTCGGGTTGACGATGGCGAGTGCGCGCGGCAAGGTGTCGCCGGGCAAGTGGTGGTCGGTGACGACCACGTCCATGCCCAGGTTCAGTGCGGCCTGGACACCTTCGACACTGGCGATACCGTTGTCCACAGTGATCAGGATGTCGGGCTTACCTGCCGGGTGTTCGGCAGCCATCTGGACCACTTCCGGCGATAGCCCGTATCCGGTCTTGAAGCGGTTGGGTACCAGGAAATCGACAGTGGCGCCCATGGAACGCAGCGCGCGCATGCCCACTGCACAGGCGGTGGCGCCATCGCAGTCGTAGTCGGCGACGATAAGCAGGCGTTTGTGTGTCTCAATGGCATCAGCCAGAATGATCGCCGCTTCATCGCCGCGCGTAAGCTGCATTGGTGGGATCAGGGACGACCACTGCAGCTGGGTTTCGGCTGATTGCGTGACGCCGCGCGCAGCCCATAACCGTGCGAGCAGCGGGTGGACGCCGGCGTTCTCCAGCGCGCGCGCGGCGGTTGGATTGACAGGACGGTTGCTTAGTCTTGGGACGACCACCAGATTCTCCAGGCTTGTTTGTGGTGAGGCAGGAAACGGCTTAGCAGGCCTGGGGTGCGAGGTGTGATCTCGATGATCCGGTTACGGCCCAACAAAGCAAGTTCCGGGGCAGCGCCGCTGGCCGCCAGTGGTTTGAATACGGTTTGCTCGAGGTTGGCCAGCGCGGCAATCCACCCGCCCCAATCTTCGACCCGGCCGGGAGCGAACAGATCGTCGTGCTTGGCCGGTTCCGGGGTGGCTTTGGTTAGCTGCGAAGGGCTTGCCCCGCCGAACAGCCATAGGCTGTTTATTGGCGCGAGCCCCTCTGCGCCGCGCTCGGTGTTGACCGGGTGTTCGTACCAGAGCATTTGCAGCTCGTTGACCAGACGCCTCCATGGCCGTGTGTTCAGGTCCTGTGGCCAGTAGTCGTTCAGTGTGGTGAGGCTCACGAGCGCAGGGCTGGCACAAAGCGGCGTAAAATCCGGCGGGAGATGTATGCGCCAGTGTGTGGTGCTGTCGGGTTGCAGGGTGAAGCCGGTGCCGGCAAACAGTGCTTGTGCCGATTCCAGCAGTGCACCGCTATGATCGGCGCGTATGTCAAGTCCGTGTGCGGGTAAAAGTACGGCGCTGTCGCGCGATGGTGAAACGTGTACAAGCTCGACGAGCCAGATGGCTTGGTCGTCTTCGGAAACTTTATTTGCCCACAAGGGTCCTAATCCTGACCCAAGGTTTTGCCCGTCGTGTTTAATGAAGCCTCTGGATTGCAGGAGCCATTGTTCCAGAGAGGTGCATCCGTTGGCAGAAGGGTCTGCTTTCTGGACCGTGGCGCGGCCTTGCTCGAGCCAGCTCACGAGCGTCGGTGCGGCTTTCAGGACGTGGGGGATGAGGGCTGATGCGGCGTTTGGGCCGGGCAGGGCACCGGGTAGTACGATTTGCATGGCGTTTATTGTAGGTTAATAGTGGTGTAACGGTGGCTTAATAATAATGTCATATGAACTCTGGATTGGTGCACGTTATGCTGGTCTGGCCCGTGCGCGGGGTCGGCGAGGTCGGCGAGACCGCTTTGTCTCTTTCATAGCCGGCACGTCCATGGCGGGCATTGCACTGGGGGTGGCCGCACTCATCATCGTTTTGTCGGTGATGAACGGTTTTCAGACGCAAGTGCGCGATCGCATGTTGTCGGTTCTGCCTCACATCGAGCTCTCCATACCGAGCGCCGCACCCGATCAGGTGCTCGCGCACTGGCAGGAACTTGCACAGCAGGCTAAAAAGAACCCCGAGGTGATTGGCGCCGCCCCGTTTGTTTCTGCGCAGGCCATGCTCGTGCGTGGAGACGCCCTGACGGGCGCACAGATTCGCGGTATCGATACGCAGCGCGAAAATGCCGTGTCTGATCTAAGCCAGCAAATGACGCAAGGCCGGCTCGACGCGCTGAAGCCAGGCAGCTTCAGTGTTGTGCTGGGCAATCAGCTGGCGGGTGCCTTGGGTGTCAAGGTGGGTGACACGATTATGGTCCTGGCGCCACAGGGGTCGATTTCCCCGGCGGGGTTTGCGCCACGCATGCGTCAGTTCACGGTTGCAGGCATCTTCTCTTCGGGCTACTACGAGTACGATGCGTCACTGGCTTTCATCAATTACGAAGATGCGGCCAAGGTGTTCCGCGACAGCGGCGTCAGTGGCGTGCGCTTGCGCATCGCCGACATGCAGAAGGCGCCGCAGGTTGCGCGCGAGCTGACGCACACCATGCCTTCGTATGTGCGCGCCACCGACTGGACGCAAAGCAACCGTACGTGGTTTGCCGCGGTACAGACGGAAAAACGCATGATGTTTCTGATACTTGCCCTGATCGTTGCCGTGGCGGCCTTTAACCTGCTGTCGTCTCTGGTCATGGCGGTCAAGGACAAGCAGTCAGACATTGCGATTTTGCGCACGCTGGGTTCCACCCCCAGGGAGATTGCGCGCATTTTCCTGGTTCAGGGGTCGCTGATCGGTGTGGTGGGCACGCTGCTTGGAGTCGGCCTGGGGATGCTGGTGGCTTACAACATCGATGTAATCGTGCCGTTTATCGAGCGTCTGTCGGGCGTGCAGTTTTTGCCGCAGCAAATCTATTTCATCAGCGAGTTGCCATCGAACCCGCAGGCGTCCGACATCATTACCATTGCCGTCACTTCCTTGGTGCTGTCGCTACTCGCTACGTTGTATCCCAGCTGGCGGGCTTCACGCCTTCAGCCCGCACAGGTTTTGCGTCATGACTGAAGTATCGTCCACCCAGGTATTGAGCGCCACCAATCTGGTGAAGACCTATGACGAAGGTGGTGAGCCGATTCATGTCCTTCGCAATGTCAGCCTGCATGTGGATCGTGGCGAGATGGTTGCCATCGTTGGCGCGTCGGGGTCCGGCAAGAGCACGTTACTACATTCTCTGGGCCTGTTGGACGAGCCTACGTCGGGTGTAGTGTTTGTCGATGGCCAAAGCACGGCAGGGCTGACGGAAACCCAACGCAGTCGTTTGCGTAATCGCTGTCTGGGGTTTGTGTATCAATTCCATCACTTGCTGATGGAATTTTCCGCGCTGGACAATGTGGCCATGCCGCTAATTGTGCGCCGCGAAAATCGCAACAAGGCTCGCGAGCAGGCGCGGGCCGTGCTTGGACAGGTGGGCCTGGCTTCGCGAGAGCATCATTTTCCGGGGCAATTGTCGGGTGGTGAACGCCAGAGGGTGGCGTTGGCACGCGCCCTGGTTACTCATCCGGCCTGCGTGCTGGCCGACGAGCCCACTGGTAACCTTGACCGCTATACGGCCGAAAGCATGTTCGATCTGCTGGTGCGCGTCAACAAAGAGTTTGGTACGGCCTTTGCCATTGTTACGCATGACCCGGCCCTTGCCCTCCTGGCGCACAGGCAGTTGTACATGGACAAGGGTTGCCTGGCCGATTCGGAGCGGTGATGTGAACAGGAGCTGCGTCGGTGCTGATTGACACGCATTGCCATCTGGATGCTTCCGAGTTCGATGGCGATCGCGCTGACGTGATCGCGCGAGCCAAAAGTGCGGGGGTGCGCGCCATCGTGATTCCGTCGGTCATGCGCGCCAATTTCACCGTCGTGCGCGAGTTGGCTCATTCATTCGATGGTGGTTTTTATGCGTTGGGCATACACCCGATGTGCGTGCCACAGGCGCTCGACGATGACCTGCTGGCGCTGGATGATGAAATTGCGGCCTCGCTGGGTGACCCACGCTTTGTGGCCATCGGCGAGATAGGGCTGGACTTTTTCATTCCGGCACTTACTGAGCCGGCCATGCGCGCCCGGCAGGAGCGGTTCTACACGGCGCAGCTCGATCTGGCCTTGCGCCATGGGTTGCCGGTGCTCCTGCATGTTCGGCGTTCGCAGGACGTTTTGCTCAAGCATTTGCGTCGGCGCGCGCATATAGGTGGTCTTGCTCATGCGTTCAACGGCAGTTTCCAGCAGGCAGGGCAGTTCATTGATCTGGGATTTGCGCTGGGGTTTGGCGGTGCCATGACCTTTGAGAGGGCTTTGCAGATTCGGCGTCTGGCGGCGGGTGTGCCGCTTGAGGCTCTGGCTCTGGAAACCGATGCGCCGGACATCCCCCCCGCGTGGCTCGGAACGCCTTCGTTCCCGTCGCGCCGCAACGAACCCGCGCATGTCGCACGTATTGCCAATGTGTTGTCGGAGTTGCGTACATTGCCGCGTCCCGTGCTGGACGCCGCGACAAATGCCAATGCACTGCGGGTGATGCCGCGCCTCGCCGCAGCATGGGCGGTGATGGGCGGTTAGGTAGAAGCCGTAGTCCCGCATTTGTCGCGCTGAGCGGTCAGCACGCACGCAACGACCCTATGCTGTTTCCTTTGCGGAGGAAACTGTGCTTGGGCGGACGAGTATCATGGCTTTCTTGCTCGCTTCGGGCGTCGTTCATGGCTTGCCCCAGCTGCCTGATGCTTTTATGCTTGGCGTTTCGGCCGCTATGTTGGCCGTTTTTTCTGCCGTCGCCGCAGTGGTCGGCCCCACCAGGCGCGCATATCCATGGCGAGTAGTGGTTCCCGCTTGGGCGGCCCTGTGCGGCCTGACGTACACAGTGGCCCTGGCCGACCTTCGTCTCGCTGATGCACTGGCCGAAGACAATCAGAACAAGGTTTCGCGTGTGGTGCTTCAGGTGGCAAGTCTTCCACGTGTCACGTTGGACAGTCGCGTATTCGAGGCCGAGGTCATTTCTTCGCGGCCGCTGGGTGTGCCATCGCGCATCCAGGTCTCGTGGAACGCACCTGGCCGTTCCGGCCCCTATGGCCGGTTTGGGGCTCCAGAGGCTGAATTGCCCGAATTGGTGCCCGGGCAGATCTGGCGCATGTCGCTGACGTTGAAGCGCCCCCACGGTGTACGCAACCCGTACGGCTTTGATTACGAGTCGCATCTTTTCGCGCGCGGTATACGCGCGACGGGTAGTGTGCGCGGCAATCCAGTTCTGCTGGATGACCGGCCATGGTCCAGCTTGACCATCGTTGCCCAACGGGCGCGTCATCGCGTGCGCGAGGCGGCTTCGCCGTACGTGGAAGGGATGCGTTATGGCCCCGTGCTCCTGGCCCTGAGTGTTGGCGATCAGGCAGGCATTAAGGCGTCAGACTGGGTGGTCTTCAACCGCGCGGGTTTAAGTCACCTCATCGCCATCAGCGGCGGACACATCACGATGATTGCGGCGGTGGGTGGCCTGACCGTATTCTGGTTGTGGCGTCGCTGGCGGATCGGTGGGCGAATGCTGGCCGAGTACATGCCCGCGCAGATCGTTGCGGCACTGGCGGCGCTGCTGGTGGCCTGGCTGTATTGTCTGCTGGCGGGCTGGGGCGTTCCGGCGCAACGAACCTTTCTGATGCTGGGCGTGGTGGGTGGCGCGCACGTTTTTCGCGTGCCCCTCACCGCTACTCGCGTGCTTTGTGTGGCGGCCCTGGCCGTGGTGATTCTGGACCCATGGGCAGTGCTGGCCAGCGGATTCTGGCTGTCTTTCGGCGCGGTGTGGGTGTTGATGGCCAGCGAGGCATGGTGGGGGCAGCAAATACGGCGTGCCACACAGTCCAGGTTGCGTGCCGTGATGCTTTTCATGGTGGTTGCAACAGCGCTGCAGCTGGCCATTACGGCTGCCCTGATGCCTGTGCTGGCGCTTCTGTTTCATGAAGTGTCGCTGGTGTCGCCTCTGGCCAATGCTTACGCCATTCCCCTGATCACGCTGCTCGTGACGCCCCTGTCGCTGCTGCTGGCCTTGTTTGCCCTGATTCCAGGGTGCCAGCTCGTGGCGTCGTGGACGGCGTGGGTGGGGCATGCCGTGCTCGACGCGTTGATGCAGCCTACCGTGTGGCTGACGCAGATGGAACTGGCGAGCGTCACGGTGCCTGAGGCGCCGATATGGCTGACGTTATTGGCGGTCCTTGGTCTGCTGGTGGCCATTCTGCCTTATGGTTTGCCATTGAGGCACGCGGGCTGGTTGTTGATGCTGCCAGCGTTGTTCTGGCGTCCAGAGAGGCCTCCGCCCGGGGGGTGGAACGCCTTTGCGCTGGACGTGGGACAAGCGGCTTCGTTCGTCGTTCAGACCGCGCGTCATGTCCTGGTGTTTGATACCGGGCTGCGGAGCAGCCCCGAGTCCGATGGCGGTGCGCGTGTTGTTTGGCCGTTTTTGCGCGCCCTTGGCGAGACGAAGCTTGACGTGCTCGTGGTATCGCATGCCGATATTGACCACGCGGGCGGCGTGCGAAGCTTGCTTTCTGCGGCGCAGGTGCAGCAGTCCTACAGTTCGTTTGATTTGCCAGCCTACCTTGAACGCGAGGCAGGTCTACTGGGCCAGCCTGGCCGATTGCCGGCGTTGCCGCTGGCGGTATCCGTCTGTGAGTACGGGACAGTTTGGCACGTTGACGGCGTGACGTTCGAGTTCCTGTGGCCGCTGGCCGTCGATGTGAGCCGGGTCAGGTCAAAGCTGGCGCGCAATAACGACCGGGCCTGCGTGTTGCGCGTGCGCGGGCAGCATCATTCCGTTTTACTGACTGGTGATATTGGTGTTGCTCAGGAACGTCAGCTGGTTCGCCGTGGCCTTGGCAATATTGATGTGGTGGCAGTCGCGCATCATGGATCCAAGGGTTCGTCCGCGCCCGAGTTTGTGCAACACACGAAGGCACTGCACGCCATTGCCCAAGTAGGCGCGTTGAACCACTATGGCCACCCCAACGCGGCCGTCGAACAGCGCTGGGTTTCGTCAGGCGCGCAATTTTGGCGAACTGACAGGGACGGAGCCATTTCCGTGTACTCTCGTGCCGAACGGTTGGCTGTGCGGGCCGCGCGGCGTACCCAGCATCGGTATTGGCACGGAATGTGAATGCGGTTTGTAGAGTAAGCTTAAGGTTACGATCCTTGTCGCGGAGTGCTTATGCCGGAACCTCGTCTTGACTATGTAATGTGTGCAAGTCCTTCGGGTACGCATCGAATGGCGTATTGGGAGTGGGGCGATCCGGAAAACGACAACGTCCTGCTATGTGTCCACGGGCTGACGCGCAGCGGTCGTGATTTCGACGAGTTGGCGAAGCGGTTGCTAATGCAGTACAGGGTGGTTTGCCCCGACGTTGTAGGGCGCGGCAAGTCTGACTGGCTGGTTAATCCCGTCGGTTACTCGGTGCCTCAATACGTGGCCGACATGCTGACTCTCATTGCCCGCCTGAATCCTGCGCGGCTTGATTGGGTGGGGACGTCCATGGGTGGGCTTATTGCTTTGGGGCTGGCCGGAACGCTGGCGATGTCGGCAGCGCAACGGCCCAACCGGGGCGCGTTCGGCCTTGCTCCGGAGCGTACCGTGCGTTTTAACAAGCTGGTTTTGAACGACGTTGGCCCCGAGCTGAACATCGATGGTCTGGACCGGATTGTCGACTATGTCGGCACGAGCCCCCGGTTCGGTACCTTCGCGCAGGCCGTAGAGTATGTGCGCTCGATTTCCGGTGGCTTTGGGCAACACACACAGGCTCAATGGGAGCAGTTGACGCGCAATGTGTTCAACCAGCAGGACGGACAATGGATCAAGCATTACGACGTGCGCATGGCCGAGCCGATGGCGTTGCAGAACGAGGCGGCTGTAAAGGCGTCCGAGTTGCTGTTGTGGGCGGCCTACCAAAGCATAACGGCGCCGATACTGATCATTCGCGGAGCACAGTCTGACCTGTTGTCGGTGGACGCGGCGCGTGCGATGCTGGCTCGGAACCCGCGTGCGAAAATGGTCGAATATCCCGATGTGGGACATGCGCCCACACTGCAGGTCGATAGCCAGATCGAGCCGATCAGGCAGTTTCTGCTTGCAACTTAATCCTCATGACCGATACGAATCATCCACTTAATGTTGATCTGCACTGTCATTCGAATGTATCGGATGGCGTGCTTGGACCCGATGCGCTGGCGCGCCGTGCGCACGACAATGGCGTGCAGGTGTGGTCGCTGACTGACCATGATGAACTGTCTGGCCTCACCGATGCGGGTGAAGCGGCGCGCGCACTGGGTATGGTGTTTATCCCGGGCGTGGAAATTTCGGCAACCTGGGCAGGCCAGACCGTGCATGTGGTGGGCCTGAACATCAACCCTGAGCACTCCGCCTTGCGCTCCGGACTGGCGGCCATCCGGGCAGACCGTTTGAGTCGCGCCGGCGAAATGGCCCAGCGCCTGGATGTTTTGGGAATTCAGGGTGCTTATGACGGGGCTTTGCGTTACGCGGGCAATCCCGAGTTGATCAGCCGCACGCATTTTGCGCGGTTCATGGTGGACCGGGGTGTCTGCACATCAATGCAGGATGCCTTTGACAGATATCTGGGTGGCGGCAAGCCGGCGTATGTCCGTGTCCGCTGGGCCAGTCTGGCCGATGCCGTCTCGTGGATACTACAGGCTGGCGGACGAGCTGTCCTGGCTCATCCGGGCCGCTATGTGTACACGGCAACGCAGTTCGACGCTTTGTTCGACGATTTTCAGCAACTTGGCGGACAGGGCATTGAAGTTGTCACGGGCAGCCATCGGCCCGCACAGTACCGGCAGTATGCCGACGTTGCCAGGCATTACGGATTCCTGGCTTCGCGCGGTTCTGACTTCCATGCGCCAAAGGAAAGCCACGTAGATCTGGGCGGCCTGCCACCTTTGCCTGCAGGCTTGACGCCAGTCTGGCACGACTGGATCTGATCTCTCGCTCCGTTGTCGGCTGTCAGCCGTTGGCGGCGTCGTCTGTGGGTTGTGTGGAGTAGCTGTCGCCGAATACGCTCATATAGGTCGGGTAGAAGCTGCAATACAGAATGGCAGCGATAATCAGGTTGACCGGGGTGAGGATGAGTTGCACGACACCTGTGCCAAGTCCCATCGCGACGAGCATATTGCCCGCTAATTGCACAGCAAGGAAAATAAGACCCCAACTGGCTCCGTACAGCAGGAACGGCCATTTATTGCGCCAGCACGCTACCATGGAATAAAACAGCGCCTGAGCCAGCTTGATGCGGTGCCAGCCCATAAGGGCTGGCGCGTGCCAGAACAATGCGGAAATCAGCAGGTACAGGACCCCGAAAACGACGAAGGGGCCGCGAATGGCCCCGGCCAGATCCTGCTGGCTGATGGTTCCATCGGCTCCAACCGCAGCCATCAGGTTGTCGAGGAAAGGTAGTGTCGCCACCAAGCCGCCCAGAAGGCAAATCACAAGGTACACCAGACCCAGCCGCACCAGGCTGCGTCGCGCCTGGATGTCGTGCAGCGGAGCCAGCCACATTCCGGGCATCATGGTCCGATTGGCGACGATGTTGCGACAGGCGTTCAGGGTGATGAACGTGAGGATGGGCATGGCCGCGATGAGCGCCATCTGCCCAAGCAGCGGGATGAGGTACGCGATGGTGATCAGGAAGCCGGTTATCAGGCTCCAGAAGAACATGGCCATGGGCTGGCGCTTGAAAATTCCGGCCCCCTCTTGTATCCATAGCCAGCCCGATGAAAACGGGAGAGTCGCTGCTTGCATGATGTGTTTCGGTCCAAAAAACGAGCTTGTTACGAGTCGACCAATGTGTTTATGGTAACGCCAGTGCGGCATCCTGGCGGCGTGCCAGTAAAACGCGCTCGAAATGGCGTGGATCGTGGGGTTTGATGGTTTGGGCGGGGCGGGGCAGGTAATAGTCGAACAGACGCGACACCCAGAAGCGCAGGGCAGCCGCCTGCAACAGTGTTGGCCATGCCAGTTTTTCTTCTGCCGTGAAGGGCCGGATTACGGCATAGGCATCCAGCCACGCGCGCAGCTTTTCGGGTTCGAAGGTCCCCGTATGGCGCTCGATGCACCAGTCGTTCACACTGACGGCAACGTCAAACAGCCATGTGTCCCAGCCTGCGAAATAGAAGTCGATGAAGCCGCCCATCTTGGGCATTTCGAACGTGCCGTCAAAAAGAACGTTATCGCGAAACAGGTCACAGTGCGCCGGGCCGTAGGGCAGGCTCTTGTAGGTTGTGCTTTCGGCAAAGCGCGTTTGCTCGTCGAGTACTGTTTGAATCAGCCGAGCCTGCGCCGCGTCCAGGAAGGGGATGATGTGAGGTATGGTTTCTTGCCACCAGGCAAGGCCGCGCAGGTTCGGTTGCCGAATGGTGAATGATTGCCCCGCAAGGTGGGCGCGCGCCAGCGTTTCGCCCGCCAGTGCGCAATGGGTCGGTCCTGGGTCTGGTTCGTAGCCGCCCGACAGACGCGTGACGATAGTACTTGGCTTGCCATGCAGCGTTGTCAGCCGTTTTCCATTGGTTTGAGTCTGCGGCTGGGGCACGGGGATGCCCAGAGCAGCCAGGTGGTGCATGAGCTCGATATAGAACGGCAACTGGTCTGCCTTTAGGACCTCGAACAGGGTCAGAACGTATTCCCCGTGGGTGGTGGTGAGAAAGTAGTTTGTATTTTCGATCCCTGCGGTAATGCCACGCAGAGTCACCAGCTCACCCAAGTTGTATCGGGTAAGCAATTTGCGGGCGTCATTGTCGTTGACGGGGGTAAAAACGGCCATAGGCTGCAAGCTCGATGAAGTGGACAACAGGCCCGTTCAGTTCGGGCCATCGATTTTAGACCATGATGCTGACATCGCGTATGCATCATAAGCGAAGCGCTGGCGCCGGGGTAAGGCATTCGGTGCCGGTAAACGTTAAAATTGGCGCAGTGCCGCGGCTGGGTGCCCGAGCGCTTGCGTTCAGTTGGCAGCCCTCCGCACTCCGGAGACGTCGTAAGTCTGCCCTGTGTTGTGTCCTGCTTTTTTTTCTGGTCTTGTGAACACTTTTCCGAATTCCGATTTTTGCGATGCCACGCTTGCGATGCCGGCGACGAGTCCTGTACTTGCCGCCGCCGATTGGCGCCTGTGCGTGGCACCAATGGTGGACGTGACGGATCGGCACTGCCGCTACTTCCACCGCCTGCTGGCTCCCAGAGCACGTTTGTATACCGAAATGATCGCCACAGGGGCGTTGCTGCACGGCGATGTGGAGCGCATTCTGGATTTTGACCATGCCGAGCGGCCGGTGGCGTTGCAGCTGGGTGGCAGCGAGCCTGATGCGCTGGCGCATGGTGCGCGTCTGGGCGAACAATTGGGCTATGACGAAATCAATCTTAATTGCGGCTGCCCTTCGGAGCGTGTGCAAAAGGGCGCGTTTGGAGCCTGTCTGATGGCCGAGCCGCGTTTGGTGGCCGACTGTGTCAGCGCCATGCAGGATGTGGTGTCGGTGCCGGTTACCGTCAAGCACAGGCTGGGCCTGGACTACGACGACTCGTATCAGTTTGCTGCCGATTTCATTGGGGCGTTGCACGAGGTGGGCTGCCGCGTGTTCATTGTGCATGCGCGCAACGCCGTACTGAAGGGTCTGTCGCCCCGAGACAATCGCGAGATTCCGCCGCTGCGCTATGACATGGTGACGCGCCTTAAGGCCGACTTTCCCGACAGCACGATTGTGTTGAATGGTGGCATTCTTCGCGCGGATGGTGCATACGATTTGCTTGGCGATTACGATGGGGTCATGCTTGGGCGCGCCGCCTGGCACAACCCGGGCATATTGTCCGAGCTGTCGCGGCGGTGCTATCCGGAAGTGCCGGTGCCCGACCCGGCTCGAGTTGTACTGGGTATGGTTGAGTATGCGGCGCGGGAGGTGGCCAAAGGGGTGCCATTGAGGGTCATCGTGCGCCCGATGCTGGGCTGGATGAGTGGGTGTACAGGCGCCCGCCAGTGGCGCCGGACACTTTCAGACCCCAAAGAGTTGGGTGGCAACGACCCCGAGGTCATTGGGCGGGCCTGGGAAGCCCTGGCTGGGCAGCAGAGCTGAGGTTACTCTGCGGCCTGCACGTCGCTTTGATCGCCCCCAGGCCAGTCGCGAATGTAGGCTTTGAGCATGGTGTTTTCAAACTGCTGCGCAGCAACAATTGCCTGGGCCATGTCGTAGAAGGAAATGACTCCATGCAATGTCGGCCCATCCATGACCGGCATGTAGCGCACGTGCTTGTCAAGCATGAGTCTTTGCACTTCGTCGGCGCTGGTGTTGGGGGTAACGCTGATGGGCGCATCGTTCATGATGCTGCGTATGGTGTAGGTACCCACGACGCCCCTGTTGCGGTGCAGGTGCTGGATGATTTCCCGGAAAGTAAGCATGCCCGCCAGCTCGCCGTGCTCCATGATGACCAGCGAACCGATGTCCTGTTCGCTCATGGTTTCGATGGCCAGGGCAATGGAAGTGTCGGGGGTTGCCGTGTAAAGGGTATGGCCTTTGACGCGTAATATTTCACTGACTTTCAACATGGTTGGCCTCCTTGCTCGACTGATAAGCTTCCTCGGAATCATTTTGCCCCATAACGCCGGTTTGGGGTAGCGTTTCCTTGTGTTTTCGTGTTGCAGCCGTGTTGCCGAGGATTTCTCCCAGTGTGACTTGGTGCGATCCGGCCAGCGAGGCGCAGAGGCCTTCGAGCAGATCGGGGTTGTCGACCAGGCCGGCCTGGTTGCGGTTTATAAGCAAGGCATCGATGATGCCACCCAGGTCGGCTTCGTCGACATCGCAGGTCAGTACCCACTGTTCGGCGCCTTTTTCATGGGTGGGTACGACATGCCCCAGTTTTTTGAGTACTTTCAGTACTGCGAGCAGTTCGTCCGGATATAGGCGCAAGTGCGAGCTCAGGAAACGCAGGCTGCGCCCAGGCGCAGGGGTTCCCTGTGCGGTATGCAGGCTGCGCACGACGTTGATGGCCGCGACGAAGGTGGAGCCCGGCAGTGACTTTTCAGCCCATCGGCGCAGCCGCAGCGATGGCAGCGTGGCGGCCACCGTTGCGCCGAACAGGACCGCGAGCCACGAGAGATAAATCCAAAGAAGAAAAATGGGCAGGGTAGCAAATGCGCCGTAGATAATGGTGTATGAGGGGAATTTCGTGATGTAGAAAGCGAAGCCGGCCTTCATGATTTCCAGTGCTATGGCCGCGCCGAAACCTCCGGCCAGAGCATCGCGCCAATATACGGGCCGGTTGGGCACGCACACGAAAAGAGCAGCAAAACCCAGACCGGTGAGCAGAAGCGGCACGAACGACAGCGCGATATTGAGCGCTGGCGCCATTTCGTGTACTCGGCCGAGGGATTCGCGGAACAAGTACGAGGTGGTCCACAGACTGGCTCCCGCCAGGACGGGGCCCAGTGTGACAATGGTCCAATACACCAGCATGCGCTGGCGCAGCGGACGCCGTTGTTCTACGCGCCATATATCGTTGAGGGCGGTGTCAATGGTCATGATGAGCATGACCGATACCGTGACAAGGAACACCGCCCCCACGGTGGTCAGACCTGAAGCTTTCGAAGCAAACAGGTTGAGGTAACCCATGATGGTAGCTGACACCGTGGGCGGCATCAGATTGCTGGTAAGGAACCCCTCGAGGGCATCTTGAAAATCGGCAAAAAGTGGAAATGCCGTAAACAGTGAAAGGATGACGGCCAGCAGCGGTACGATGGCCAGAACGGTGGTGAAAGTAAGGCTGGCGGCTACCTGGGGAAGTTTTTTTTCACCGGCGTGCTGGGCGGCGTAGCGCAGGACCTTGCCCCAATTGGCGAGACCGGTGCGTAGCCGGTTCAGGCGCGGGTTGGTTTTGGCTGTCGAGCGATCGGTGGCTGTCATGTGTTGCTCTGGAGGTTGCGGGCGTTGCTGGCGCACAACGGCTGGCCGAGCATGCCACGACACCGGATTCGGGTAATAATACCAGCATGACTACGCAACTTAACCCAGTGCTCCGATACGGCGCGGTATTTTTCCTTGTCGGTCTGATTGTCTTGTGCCCGGTCTGGGAGCTTGGCGTTGCGCCCTTGCGGCCGGGCGGATCGTTGCTGGCCCTGAAGGTGATTCCTCTACTTTTCCCTTTGCGCGGGGTCATCAAAGGTAACCTGTATACGCTGCAGTGGTCGGCAATGCTCATTTTGCTGTATCTCATGGAAGGGCTCGTGCGCGCTTATTCCGACCCGTCTGGGGCGTCGGTCACCATGGCAAAGGTTGAAATAATTCTTTCGCTGGGGTTTTATCTTTGCGCGATTTTTTATGTTCACCCTGCCAAGAAGGCAGCCAGGGCGAAAAAGCGCGCTATGGAAAAATCATAATGACCGTCGACAGTATTCAAGAACTCACGGTGGCCAATTCGTTCGCGCATCTGCCACCCGCCTTCTATACCAAGTTGCCCGCAACGCCCTTGACGCGACCGCGTCTGCTTCATGCCAATACAAGCGTGGCTGGTCTTCTGGGCTTGTCCGCGAAGGCGCTGGACAGGTCCGATTTTCTGGACGTTTGCTCGGGCAATGTCGCACTGTCGGGGGGGGAAACGCTTTCGGCCGTGTACAGCGGACATCAGTTTGGCAACTGGGCCGGGCGGCTCGGAGATGGCCGCGCCCATCTCCTGGGCGAAGTCACAGGCCCACACGGGGCATTGGAAATACAGTTGAAGGGGTCTGGGCTGACGCCATACTCGCGCACGGCCGATGGCCGGGCCGTGGTGCGCTCTTCGGTGCGTGAGTACCTTGCCAGCGAGGCCATGGCTGGCCTGGGTATTCCCACGACGCGTGCGCTGGCGATTGTGGTTGGCGATGACGCCGTTTACCGCGAGGTACAAGAACGGGCGGCAATTGTGGCGCGTGTCTCGCCGACATTCATTCGGTTTGGTTCGTTCGAACACTGGTGGAACAACCCAGAGAACATGCGTGTCCTGCTCGATTATTGTGTGGCCAAGTTTTATCCTGAGTGCCAAAATGCAGGCGGTCCGCGCGATGTTGCCCTGGCGTTTTTGCGGCATGTTGTCGAGCGTTCGGCCAGACTGGTCGCCGATTGGCAGACCGTGGGGTTCTGTCACGGGGTGATGAACACCGACAATATGTCAATAGTGGGCCTTACGATGGATTACGGACCCTATGGATTCATGGATGGCTTCCAGATTGACTACGTGTGCAATCACTCCGACGTGCAGGGCCGCTATGCCTGGAATGCGCAGCCGTCCATCATGCACTGGAATCTGTACCGTTTGGCAAGCAGTCTGGCGGTGCTGAACATTGACGAAGACGCCCTGCGCGCAGAGTTGCAGCGGTTTGAGGCGGAGTTCGTAGCGGCGTATCGGGACAATCTGCTGCGCAAGTTCGGCTGGCGGTACTGGCAAGAAGGCGACGAGAAATTGGTGGATGACTGGTGGCAACTGTTGCATGCGCAACGCGCCGACTTCACACTTTGCTTTCGAAGGTTGGCACAGGCTCCGGACAATCCGGATCCCTGGCTGGCCCTGTTTGTCGACCCGGGTGCGGCGCTTGAGTGGTTTGCGGCGTACAAGCAGCGTCTGGCGCTTGAAGGCCGGCTTGACGACGAGCGCATTGCTGGCATGCTGGGGGTCAATCCGCTCTACGTGCTTCGCAACCATCTTGCCGAGCAGGCCATACGGGCGGCGCAAAACGGTGATGCGGGTGAAATCCGGACCCTGCTCAAGCTGTTAAGCGATCCGTTCACCGAGCACGCGGGTTACGACGCGTATGCCCAGGTGGCGCCGGATTGGGCCTGCCAACTTGAAGTCAGTTGCTCCTCATAGTGCCATAATTAGAGCTTGCTGCTCCGTATCGCAAGCCCGCCCAACCTTTATTCAGGCTGAAAACTCCATGTCCGGCAACACTCTTGGCAAACTTTTCTGCGTTACCAACTTTGGCGAATCTCACGGTCCGGCGATTGGCGCCGTGGTGGATGGCTGCCCGGCTGGCCTGTCGCTGTCCGAGGCGGATATTCAGATCGATCTGGACCGGCGTAGGCCCGGCACATCCCGCTATGTCACGCAGCGCCGGGAAGCCGACAAGGTTGAAATCCTTTCGGGCGTTTATAACGGCGTCACGACCGGCACGCCGATTGGCCTGCTCATCCGGAACACGGATGCTCGCAGCAAGGATTACAGCAATATCGCCGATACGTTTCGTCCCGGACATGCCGATTACTCGTATTGGAAGAAATTCGGTGAGCGCGATCCGCGCGGGGGAGGCAGGTCTTCGGCCCGCCTGACGGCGCCTACCGTGGCGGCAGGTGCCATTGCCAAGAAATGGCTGAAGGAAACTCACGGAACCCTAATACGCGGTTTCATGAGTCAGCTTGGCCCTATTGCCATTCCCTTTGAATCCTGGGATGAAGTCCCACGCAATCCGTTCTATGCGCCTTGCGAATCGATTGTGCCGCAACTCGAGACATTCATGGACCAGTTGCGCCGCGATGGGGACTCTGTTGGCGCGCGCGTTGAAGTGGTGGCCGAAGGAGTTCCTGCGGGTTGGGGCGAACCACTTTATGACCGCCTGGACGCGGATATCGCCCATGTCATGATGGGGCTGAACGCGGTGAAGGGCGTTTCCATTGGCGCGGGCTTTGACTGCGTCGAACAGCGTGGTTCCGGGCACGGGGACGAACTCACGCCAGCAGGCTTTAAAAGCAATAACGCCGGTGGCGTTCTCGGCGGGATCTCCTCGGGCCAGCCCATTCGGGTATCACTGGCCATCAAGCCGACCTCCAGCGTTCGGATTGAACGAGACTCCGTGAATCGGGCCGGCGAGCCGGTGGTGGTTCAGACTCTTGGCCGGCATGACCCGTGCGTCGGCATTCGGGCAACACCGATCGCCGAAGCCATGCTGGCCCTCGTCCTGATGGATCACGCCTTGCGTCAGCGCGGGCAGAACGGTGCACGCTAGCAAAATGGCACTTTCAGTACTAGTATAAAAAGTCTTCTTGTACTAGGTTCTGAGACTGTCATAATAGAGTCAATCCCCCATCAATGGCGGGCTTATTCACCGTTTCAGTCATTACACGAGCGCAACGCCATGGCCCAGACCCTATACGATAAATTATGGAGTGCACATGTCGTGGATCAAGAATCCGACGGCACGTGCCTGTTATATATAGACCGACATCTTTTGCACGAGGTCACCAGCCCCCAGGCTTTCGAGGGGCTTACGCTGGCGGGACGCAAGCCCTGGCGTGTCAGCGCCAACCTGGCAGTTGCCGATCACAACGTGCCCACCACGGGTCGCAGCGAAGGCATCAAAGATCCGGTATCGCGTCTGCAGGTCGATACGCTTGACGAAAATTGCGAGAAATTCGGTATCTCCGAATTCCGCATGAACGATCTGCGTCAGGGCATTGTTCACGTCATTGGGCCCGAGCAAGGTGCAACGCTGCCAGGCATGACGGTCGTTTGCGGCGACTCGCATACCAGCACACATGGTGCCTTTGGGGCACTGGCCTTTGGCATTGGCACCTCTGAAGTTGAACATGTCCTGGCCACGCAAACTTTGCTCATGAAGAAAAGCAAGAACATGCTCGTGCGGGTCGAAGGTGAGCTGCCTTTTGGCTGTACGGCAAAAGATCTCGTGCTGTATGTCATTGGCCAGATCGGCACTGCTGGCGGCACTGGCCATGCCATCGAGTTCGGTGGCAACACGCTGAGCTCCTTGTCGGTTGAAGGCCGCATGACGATATGCAATATGGCCATCGAAGCGGGTGCGCGCTCCGGCATGGTCGCGGTTGATGACAAGACCATTGAGTACTTTCGTGGTCGCCCCTACGCGCCAAAGGGGGCGGTATGGGATCAGGCCGTGGAATATTGGCGTACGCTGCATAGTGATGAGGGTGCGGTGTTCGACCGCGTCGTGGAAATCGATGCAGGCCGCATACAGCCTCAGGTCAGTTGGGGCACGTCGCCCGAAATGGTGCTGGCTGTGGATGGGAAGGTGCCGGATCCGGCGCTCGAAAAGAACGAGACCCGGCGCAAGGGCATGGAGCGCGCCTTGCAGTACATGGGGCTGGCTGCCAACACGCCAATGGTCGATATTTTCGTCGATCGTGTGTTTATTGGGTCGTGCACCAATTCGCGCATTGAAGATCTGCGTGCAGCGGCCGCCGTGGTGCGCGGCAAGAGCGTTTCCAAAAGCGTGAAGCAGGCCATGGTGGTTCCGGGGTCGGGTCTTGTCAAGCAGCAGGCCGAGAAAGAAGGGCTCGACAAGATTTTTCTGGCTGCTGGTTTTGAGTGGCGCGAGCCGGGCTGCTCCATGTGTCTGGCCATGAATGCGGATCGCCTTGAACCGGGCGAACGTTGCGCATCAACGTCCAACCGCAACTTTGAAGGCAGGCAGGGGCATGGTGGACGCACGCATCTGGTCAGCCCGGCCATGGCGGCTGCAGCGGCCATCGCCGGCCATTTCGTCGATGTCAGAAATTTTCAGTAGGGGGTCACAATGCTAGCGTTCACTACCCACGAGGGTCTGGTGGTTCCGTTCGATCGCGATAACGTCGATACTGATCTCATTATTCCCAAGCAGTTTCTCAAGTCCATCAAGCGCACGGGGTTCGGTCCGAACCTGTTTGATGAGCTGCGTTATCTGGATCACGGAGAGCCCGGCATGGATAATTCCCGGCGCCCGCTCAATCCCGATTTTGTACTGAACATGCCTCGTTATGCCGGTGCTTCCATACTGCTGGGAAGGCGTAATTTCGGCTGCGGCTCCAGCCGTGAGCACGCGCCTTGGGCGCTGCTCCAGTACGGGTTTCGCGCAATTATTGCACCGTCTTACGCAGATATATTTTTCAATAACAGCTTCAAGAATGGCTTGTTGCCCATTATTTTGCCCGGCAACCAGGTGGATCAGCTCTTCGAGGCTGTGGCCGCGAACGAGGGCTATCGCTTGCGCATCGACCTGGAAAATCAGAAAATCACAACGCCTGATAACCGTGATCTGGGTTTCGATATTGAACCATTTCGCAAGCATTGCCTGCTTAACGGGCTGGACGACATTGCACAGACACTGCATAAAAGTGAAAAAATCAAGGCCTTCGAGGCCACACGTTTGACGAAGTACCCCTGGCTGGTTGGTGAACCGGGGAGATGATTGGTTGGGGGGAGTTGTGTCTTCCCGCATTTCGATAAAATGAAGCTGGCCGGATCGGGCTTGTGCAGCCTGGTTCGGCCAGTCCTTTATGAATGAGGAAAAAAGTGACTTACAAGATAGCGGTATTGCCGGGGGACGGAATCGGTCCCGAGATCACCGACCAGGCCGTGCGCGTTTTGACCGCCCTCGGGCTGGATCTGGAATTGAAAAGTGCGCCGGTTGGTGGTGCTGCGTATGACGCCCACGGCCACCCGTTGCCTCCGGCGACGCTGAACCTCGCCAGGGAGTCGGCCGCGATTTTGTTTGGTGCAGTCGGCGACTGGAAATATGATTCGCTCGCTCGAGAGTTGCGTCCGGAACAGGCCATTCTCGGCTTGCGCAAGTCGCTGGGCCTGTTTGCCAACCTGCGCCCCGCCATTTTGTACGCGGAGCTTGCCAATGCCTCGTCGCTCAAGCCGGAGGTCGTGGCCGGACTCAACATTCTTATCGTGCGTGAATTGACAGGTGACATTTATTTTGGCCAGCCTCGTGGTGTGCGCGAAGTGGCCGAGGGTCCGTTCAAGGGTGAGCGCCAGGGGTTTGACACCATGCACTACGCCGAGTCCGAAGTACGCCGCATCGCCCACGTGGCCTTTCAGGCTGCACAGAAGCGCAACGGGAAGCTGTGCAGCGTCGACAAGGCCAATGTGCTTGAAACCTCGCAGTTCTGGCGCGATACGGTCGTGGATGTGGCGCGCGAGTATCCGGACGTGGCGCTGTCCCATATGTATGTCGACAATGCCGCCATGCAGCTTGTACGGGCCCCCAAAGAGTTTGATGTGATTGTGACCGGCAATCTTTTCGGCGATATCCTTTCCGACGAAGCCTCCATGCTTACGGGCTCCATCGGCATGCTCCCCTCGGCGTCGCTCAACGCGTCGAAGCAGGGGCTGTATGAGCCCAGCCACGGGTCAGCCCCCGACATTGCCGGCAAGAACGTGGCCAACCCTCTGGCAACCATTCTCTCTGTTGCCATGATGCTGCGTTACTCGCTGGGCGAGGCAGCACAGGCCGACAGGATTGAATCGGCGGTTCAGGCCGTTTTGCACCAGGGCCTGCGTACTGCCGATATCTTCGAAGAAGGCATGGCGCGAGTTTCGACGTCACAGATGGGCGATGCTGTGCTGAACGCGTTAAAATAGAGGATTCACGCCTGATTTTCTCTTTTTAAGTGACAGTAACATGAGCCAAGCGGTAGGTTTGGTCGGCTGGCGCGGCATGGTGGGCTCGGTTCTCATGCAGCGCATGCGCGACGAAAACGATTTTTCTTTGTTCGAGCCTGTATTTTTCTCCACCAGCAACGCAGGTGGCAAAGCCCCCGCGTGGGCCAAGGACGCGGGGCCTTTGCAAGATGCCTACGATATTCAGGCACTGAAAAAATTACCCATTATTGTTACGGCGCAGGGCGGCGACTATACGACCCGGGTCCATCCCGAGCTGCGTGCCGCTGGCTGGAACGGCATCTGGATTGATGCGGCCAGCACCTTGCGCATGCATGACGATGCCATCATTGTGCTTGATCCGGTCAATCGCCCGGTCATCGACACGGCGCTGGACCGCGGCGTCAAAAATTTCATCGGCGGAAACTGCACGGTGAGCTGCATGCTTATGGGCTTGGCCGGTCTGTTCAATAACGACCTGGTCGAATGGATGACAAGCATGACCTACCAGGCGGCATCGGGGGGGGGTGCGCAGCACATGCGTGAACTGATCACGCAGTTCGGCTTGCTGAACAAGTCGGTCAAATCGCTGCTGGACGATCCGGCGTCGGCCATACTGGAAATTGATCGTGGCGTCCTGGCAACGCAGAAGCTCGATGACCTGCCGCAGGACCGCTTCGGCGTTCCGCTGGCGGGCAGCCTGATCCCCTGGATCGACAAGGACCTGGATAACGGCGTGTCGCGCGAAGAATGGAAGGCGGAAGCTGAAACCAACAAGATTCTGGGCAGGGGCGAAGCTTTTGGCACACCCAGCACGCCGATCGACGGGTTATGTGTGCGGATTGGTGCCATGCGTTGTCACAGCCAGGCACTGACCATCAAGCTCAAGCGTGATGTTCCGCTTGATGAAATCTCCGACATATTGCGCAACGGGTCCAAGTGGGCCAAGGTTGTTCCCAACAAGCGTGAAATCACCATGCGCGAACTTACTCCTGTGGCAGTGACCGGCACACTGGACGTCCCGGTGGGCCGCTTGCGCAAGATGTCCATGGGACCCGAATACCTTAGCGCGTTCACGGTGGGCGATCAGCTTCTCTGGGGAGCTGCGGAACCGTTGCGGCGTATGCTCCGCATAACCTTGGGTGAACTCTGACTATGCGCGCAATACGCCATGCTGATGCGAACACATTCCTGTACGGGACCGGGCTGCTGGTTCTCGCGGTGGTGGCTCTTATGGCGATGTGCTCCACTGCTTACGCAGCACGCCTTGGTCATGCCCGGATTGCCTCCGATCAGGGCCAGCCATTACGTATTGCCATCCCGGTAACGCAACTAACCCAGCAGGATCTGCCGTCGTTCTCGGTTCGCGCCGCGCCTGCTCCCGACTGGACACGGGCGGGGCTGGTGCCTCCTGTCGATCCGGCCACTCTCACGTTCCATCTGGTCAATGGCCCTCAGTCCACCGAGAAAATCCTGCGTGTCAGCTCAACCCAGACGTTCAGCGGGCCGGTGGCTGATCTGTTGCTCGATGTGCAAACAGCAACCGGCAGGCAGCAGTATCAGGTCAGTGTCCTGGCGCCAGTTCCTTTGGGCGCTGCGGCCACCGAATCTTCATCGGGTTCCTCGGCGACTGGTACGGCACCGCAGACTACGGGTGCTGCCAGTGCGCATCGGCGGACGATTCGTGTTCGTCGTGGCAATACGCTGTTTTCGCTTGCCCGTCGCCATGCTGTGGCGAACGTTACGGTCTATCAGATGATGGTAGCGTTGCAGCGCGCGAATCCGCAGGCCTTCATCCACGGCAATATGAACCTTGTAAAGGCCGGGTCCACTTTGGGTGTGCCGGGCATTGACGAACTGACCGCCGTATCCGACCGCGAGGCGCGCCGTATTTTCATGCGTCAGGCACAAGAGTTTGAAAAATATCGTCAGCGGCTCGCGGCACGCAAGGGGCAGGCTCTGGCGGGGCCGTCGGCGTCGAAGGGCCAGGTTTCTTCTGCCGAACCTGCGGAGAGAGCGGTGCATGCCGCGCCCCGGCCGCGTGACGAAGTGGTGCTGTCCGGAGGTTCTTCATCTGCCAGCGACGCTGCTGACCAGCGTGAGGCAACAGGCAAAAACATCGCTGAAGCGAAGGGCCGTGTGTCGCAGCTGGAGCAAAATGTCAAGAATTTGAATCGTGCCTTGCAGTCCCAGGGCAGTGTCGCCAAAGATGCCGCAGAGGGTGTGGGCCAGGCGGTTTCCGACGCGGCGAGCTCCATTGCCGCGGGCACGACTTCACAGGAAGGCGCCCGGGGGCATGGCGGAGAGGCCGCCGGATCGGGTTCGGTGTCGGGCAGCACCGCAGCAGCGGGTAAAGGCGCGCAGTCAGCCCCCGGTCTGACAGGCCCGGCGGCGGGTCAGGCTGGCCAGAGCCACAGCAGCGGTGCCGCTGCAGCGGCATCGTCAGGCGCAGCGGCAGTATCCTCAGGTGCGGCGGCAACATCGGCAACGTCCTCGGGTGCAACGCCCTCTTCACAGGGCGGTGCCGCAGCTGGGGCACCGCAGGCGCAGCCAGGCACTGGTGCTGCGCAGTCGCGCCCTGGCGCATCGAATTCGGAATCTTCCAGCGTATCAAAGAAGGCAGGTCATCCCGTGTCGTGGTTTCAAGAACATGTATTAGCCGTTGTTACCGTTTTGCTGGCGCTGGTCGTGCTGATCATCGCGTGGGTTCTGCGTCGGGCCAACACAGTTCGCGATGATGACGATCATGGCGCACCCATTACGGAAGCCATGGTGAAAGAACAGCTCGACAAAATCAATCTGGACTTGCACGAAGAGCCTTCCTCCGACCAGCCCTCCATCAAGAGTTGAGCAACTGTGGCGCGCGTGGCCCTGGGTATCGCCTACGATGGCTCCACATGGCAGGGCTGGCAGACGCAGCCAGATGGTCATACGGTGCAGGACAGGCTTGAATCAGCCCTGGGGCAGTTTGTAGCGCAGCACGTCGGCACTATTTGCGCGGGCCGGACCGACACGGGCGTGCATGCCATCGGACAGGTGGTGCATGTTGATGTGGCGGTGCAACGACGCGAGCAGTCGTGGGTGCGCGGCCTGAATGCCTTGCTCCCGGACAGCATCGCCGTACAGTGGGCTCGGCCCGTCTCCGATGATTTTCATGCGCGTTTTTCCGCGTTGTCCCGTACCTATGTGTATATTGTGCGCAATGCTCCGGTGCGCTCCCCGCTGGCAGATCGTCGTGTGGGGTGGGTTTACCACAAGCTGGACCTGGACCCCATGCGACAGGCGGCGGCGAGGCTCGTTGGTGAACACGATTTCAGCAGCTTTCGCTCCTCACAATGTCAGGCTGCGAGTCCGGTAAGAACCTTGCATGGGCTGGACGTGAGCAGGCGGGCGGAATTTTTCGTCTTTACTTTCAGGGCCAACGCTTTTTTGCATCACATGGTGCGCAATCTCATGGGTGCCCTGCTGTATATCGGGCAGGGTCGCCAGGATCCTGAGTGGGTGGATACGCTGCTGGCAAGGCGCGACAGGTGTCTGTCTGCGCCAACCTTTGCGGCAGATGGCCTGTATCTTGCGGCGGTGGAATATCCGTCGGTATTCGGGCTGCCGGTTCCAGAGCCGTTGGAAGCGTGCAACACCCACCTTGGATGGGCATTTGCCTCGATATAGTATGAACCGCTGAGTCTGATAACGGGGTGCAGCCCTGATTTATACCGTGAAGTATTTCCTGGCTCTGTCGCGATACATCGACGCACTGAACACTTATGTTGGCAAGGCTGTCACCTGGCTGACGCTGTTCGTGGTGCTTATCAGTGCCGGCAACGCCGTGGTGCGCAAGTTTCTGAACGTCAGCTCGAACGCCTGGCTGGAGTTGCAATGGTATTTGTTCGGCGCCATTTTCCTGTTGGCGGCCGGGTATACGTTTTTGCGTAATGAGCACGTGCGCGTTGATATTTTGTCCCAGCGTCTCCCCAAGCGCACGCAGATCATGATCGAAATATTCGGCGTGGTGTTTTTCCTTTTTCCTGCCTGTCTGCTGATCTTTTGGTTGTCGATACCCGTTTTCTACAACTCGTTCATAACGCATGAGCTGTCGTCGAATTCGGGCGGGCTTATCCGGTGGCCGGTCAAGCTGCTGATTCCCGTCGGCTTTCTTCTTTTGATTCTGGCTGGTGTTTCCCATCTGATCAAGTGTGTCGTGTTCCTGATGGGAAAAGGCCCAGACCCCACCAATGTGTCACGGGGCAAGACTGCCGAGGAAGAACTGGCTGATGAAATCCTGCTTCAGACGCGTAGTGATGCGCATGGCAAGTCCGGCAGCAGCGATGGCGGAGCAGCCTGAGCGTGGAGTTTTTGGTCGACAACCTCGCGCCTGTCATGTTTTTGAACCTCATCGTATTCTTGCTGATGGGGTTTCCCGTAGCGTTCTCGCTGGCTGCCAATGGCGTCTTGTATGGCCTGATCGCGGTTCACATGGGCTTCATTCAGCCCGCCATATTCCAGGCGCTGCCGCAGCGTGTATTTGGCATAGTGGCCAACGATACGCTTCTGGCGGTTCCTTTTTTTACGCTCATGGGCCTGGTACTGGAAAGGTCCGGCATGGCAGAGGACTTGCTCGAAACCATCGGCCAGTTGTTTGGTGAGATCCGGGGTGGGTTGGCGATCGCCGTCGTACTGGTGGGGGCGATGCTCGCTGCGACGACCGGCGTCGTGTCGGCCTCGGTGATATCCATGGGCCTGATCTCGCTGCCGATCATGTTGCGCTATGGCTATGACAGGCGTCTTGCGGCGGGCGTCATTGCCGCATCCGGCACCTTGTCGCAGATCATCCCGCCCTCACTGGTCCTGATTATCCTGGCCGATCAGTTGGGAAGATCCATCGGTGACATGTACCGTGGCGCGATCATTCCCGGTTTGTTGCTGACGGGGTTGTATATCGTTTACGTCGTGGTCATTACTTTGTTGCGACCCAAGGCGGCACCGGCGCTTCCTTCTGATGCGCGCATTTATATCGAACCGAATGGCTCGCGCGGGATGCGCTCACTGGCAGTTCTTGCACTTCTGGCTGCCGCAGGCTCTTACTTTACAAGCAGTTATTATTTTCGCAGCCATTTCGCTGTGCCGACCGATGAGCGCATCGTCGTAGCGTTGATGGCCTGGGGCATTTGCGCGTGGGCCATTGCGCTGGTGAATCGGGTGCTGCGTCTGGGGGTGTTGTCCCGAATTGCCGAGCGTGTGACGTTCGTCATGATTCCGCCGCTCTTTCTGATATTTCTTGTATTGGGGACAATCTTCGTGGGTATTGCAACGCCCACAGAAGGCGGAGCCATGGGCGCGGTGGGCGCTATTGCCATGGCGGTGTTACGTGGCCGCCTGTCACTCGATCTGCTTAAGCAGGCCATGGATACGACGACCAGGCTGTCGTGTTTTGTCGTATTCATTTTGGTGGGTTCGACGGTCTTCAGCTTGAGTTTTCGTGGTATCAATGGCGATGTTTGGGTTGAGCATCTATTGACCGCGGTCCCAGGCGGGCAGTGGGGGTTCCTGATCGTTGTCAGCGTGCTGACGTTCGTGCTGGCGTTTTTTCTGGACTTTTTCGAACTGGCGTTTATTATTGTTCCCCTTCTGGGTCCGGTGGCCGACAAGATGGGCATTGACCTCGTCTGGTTCGGGGTGCTGCTGGCAGTCAACATGCAAACGTCTTTCGTGCATCCGCCGTTCGGGTTCGCGCTATTCTACTTGCGTTCCGTAGCGCCCAAAGAGGACTATCACGACTCGGTGACGGGGCGGCTCATACCAAAGGTTACGACCGGGCAGATTTATTGGGGCGCCATCCCGTTTGTTTGCATCCAGTTGACCATGGTTGGCACAGTCATGCTGTTTCCGGGCCTGGTTACACATTACAAGGACAATACGGCCCAAGTCGACACGTCCACGATTAACCTGGATACTGGTAGTACGTATGGGGCTGGTGTTTATGGTGGTGGCAATGCGGGCGACCCGGGCGCAGCCTTCAGGTAAGGAGTAGGAGAATTATGGAACCCGCGCGTACGCGAGTAAAAATCTGCGGCTTGACCCGTCCCGAGGACATTCAGTGTGCCGTGCAGGCGGGTACTGATGCCATAGGGTTGGTATTCTATCCGCCAAGTTCGCGTTATGTGGCGCTGGATCATGCGAGCCGATTGCGAGCTTGTGTGCCGGCGCTGGTCAGCACGGTAGCGTTGTTTGTCAACGCCGAACCCACCGAGGTGCGTACTGTTCTTGACAGAGTGGGTCCCGACCTGCTGCAATTTCACGGTGACGAATCCCCCGAGTACTGTTCACAGTTTGGCCATCGCTACTGGAAGGCGTTCAGGGTGGGCGGCCCCGGGCTGCAAACTCCTGCCGCGGTGCTTGCAGCGTGTCGAAGGTTCCCTGACGCGGCGGGCTGGCTTTTCGACAGCTATAGCACAGGGTATGGCGGTAGCGGCCTTGCGCTTGATCCGGAATTGCTGCTCGCCATTGCGCGGGCGCCCGATTGTCGCCCCGTAATACTATCGGGTGGCCTGACGCCAGAAAGCGTGCACGCTTCCATTCACGATCTGCATCCTTTTGCTGTCGATGTGAGTAGTGGAGTGGAAGTTTCGGGTGGCATCAAGTCCGCTGAAAAAATTCACGCTTTCATGGATGCTGTGCGGTCTGCGCACTGAAGGCGCGTGTGGAAGCGTGCACTCCGCTTTACCGCGCTGGCAGTTGTGACAGGCGGCCCGTGAGTCTGTGCGGTATGGCAGAAAATGTCATTCAATGAATCGATGCGTACTGTAATAGCCTTCAGGCAGCTTTCGCAGGATTTTGTCGTGCCCGGGCAGACGAACGATGTAGTCAAGCAGCGTCTGGGCGTAGTCCAGCCCTACGTCAGTACGCCGTGACCCGGTAATTTTTCCGAATTCGGAATAATGATCCTGGCCGTCCGCCAGGAATGAAATGGTGGCGACATTCCAGACTTTGTGCAGGTTAAACGCCCGGTATTTGCCGTCGCGGCCGCGTATCTCCAGGTTGGATACGCGTTTGCCGGCGGGCTTGCGTGCGTCGACCGTCCAGCGCAATCCGGCTGAGTAGGGGTAGGCGCCCGTACTGCCATGCGGCCCCAGCGCGGCGTCGACGGCTTCTTCCAGCACTGTCTTGATCACTGTGCCGGTTGCCTTCAGCTGAACCAGCGAGTTTTTGAAGGGCAGGATGGCGTAAATATCTTTGACGGTGATGGGACCCTTGTTGATGTCGGTGCGTACGCCACCGGCGTTCTGGATTGAGAGGTCCGCGTGAAAGTATTTTTGACCCTGCTGCAAAAATGCTTCGGCGACCAATTGCTGCACGTCACCGCCATGGGCCTGAACGTGAGGGGCGAGATTGCAGACATCTCCCAAGGTTGAACTGTAGCGGATGCGGGCGATGCCGGGTACGCGGCGCAGGCACCACACCTGTGGCGACATGGCCACTACTTTTTCCCCGAACGCTTCTTTCTGGGCGTTGTAGGGCGCGAGTAACGCTATGGTTTGAGGGTCTGGCACGGTGGGAAGCAGAGTTCCATTCGAGCGCACAAGGTCTTGCCTGATGGCGTCGATTTCGTGTGCGGTCAAAGGACCCTTTTTCTTGTCGGTGCGCGTGTAGCTTGTCCCGATGAGCACATGGGGCTCGCCATCGCAGCGGATCACGTCGCCGTGGTCGTCGAATTCAACGTGTAGTTCGCCGACAACGTAGGCGTACTGGGCAGCGTGGGCAATGCAAACGCGCTTGCCATCCTGACTGGTAGCCATGGTGGGGTAGGGGCCACTTGGTGTCAGGCCGTACTGTTTCATGGATTCTGGCCCCAGCAACGTGTGTGAATCGCCGCCGATAATGACGTCGACGCCATGTAGTTTGCGTGCCATGGCGATGTCGGACCGGTATCCGTCGTGTGTTTGAAGGATGATGTGTGTGACGCCCAGTTCCGTGAGGTGATCGATTGCGGCTTGGGCGGTAGCGGTTTCATTCGAGAATGTCGTGTCTTTGTCGGGGCGTGATGAATTTTGAGTTTTGTCTGCGGTCGTGATCCCGACAAGACCGATCTTCTGGCCGCCGCGTTCGAGGACGGCATACGGCTTGACCCATCCAGGCGCCACGCGCGGGTTCAGCACGGAGTGCGGCCCGAAATGCGTGTTGGCGCTCAGTACCTGGGTTTTGCAATTTCCATCGCGCAAGTAGCCCAGGAAAGTCTTGAGCCCCGCATCGTGGTTGTCGAACTCATGGTTACCCAATGTGAATGTGTCGAAGCACACGGAGTTCATGGCCTGCGCATCAGCTTTGCCCTGCGTGAGGGTGTAGTACAGGTCGCCGGTAACTGCGTCGCCAGCCTCGATTTTTATGGGGTTAGGCCGAGTCGCCGAAAGTTCTTTCATAACCGCGGCAACGCGTGCGAATCCGCCCAGCGACACATTGATGCGCTCGCGCACGCCCGGCGCTGTGGCAAGCCGCAATGTTGCGGCTTCGGGGTCCAGATGAGAGTGATGATCGTTGATGTGCAAAAGGGTAAGGCTGAAATTTGCGGCCGTGCCGCCGGAGCTTGCCGTGACGGCCTTGGTGGAATCAGGCTGTGGCCCGGCGCACCCGGCAAGAAGTGTGAATAGCAGAATCGTGGTACAGGATGGCGCCGAAATATTCATGGATTTTTCTTTTTGCGGTGAAAAACGGTATGGCGTTTGTTCAGGTGTATGTCAGATTGCCTGCGGCGGTTGGCAGCGCCGCATTACTGCCGTCGGGTTGTTGTTTCGTGGCGTTTCACACTGGGTTTCACAGGCCGCTGGATGACTATCATACGTGCGTTGTCAGTCATTTGCGCACAGTCGCTCGAGCCATGAATTTTGTCCATCGGCCTTTACGCATTATCCACTCTGAAGCGGCCACCACCTTTGGAGGCCAGGAGCATCGCGTCTTCAAGGAAATGGTCGCCATGCGCGAGCGGGGCCACATGATGGAAGCGATTTGTCAGCCCGGTTCCATGTTGCGACGCAAACTCGAGCATGAAGGGTTTCGGGTGCACCTCATTGAGATGGATGGTATAGCGAATTACTTCAAGGGCTTATACAAGGTGGCCAGCATATTGCATGCGGCACGGGTTGATGTCCTGAACACACACAGCCGACGCGATACCGTGATTGCCGCGGCAGCGGGGCGTCTGGTGCACACTCCACTAATCGTTCGAACCCGGCACCTGGCCAAACCGCCGGGTTCGCTATGGACATACACTGGCCTGCCGCATAAAGTCATCGGAGTAAGTGAGTACGTCCGCAGGCAATTACTGGAACGCGGTGTTGCACCCGATGACGTCGAGACTGTATATACGGCAGTGCCCAAAATGCACAGGCTCGCGCGGTCCACGCTGCGCATCGAACTGGGGATTGCCGAAAACGCTGTCGTCGTGGTGTGCGTCGGGCATTTGCGTGCGCAAAAGGGCCAGTCGCAGCTTATTGATGCGATGGCTCAAGTCATGAGTACCCGGCATCACGTACATCTGGTTTTTGTGGGCATGGGAGCGCGGTTGGAAGCTTTGAAAAGGCATGCCTTCGAGTTGGGCGTGCGGGATCGCACCCACTTTCTAGGGCTACGTAATGATATTGCCAATGTACTTTCAGGTGCCGACATATTTGCACTGACGACGCAGTTCGAGGCCCTTGGGACGGCGTTCATAGAAGCACAGTCCTGCGGCTTGCCTGTAGTTGGTACCCGTGTCGGCGGTGTGCCGGAGGCTGTGGTTGATGGCGTGACCGCGCTGCTGGTCCCCTTCGGCGACGATCCTGCATTGGTGCGGGCGCTTGTCCGCCTGGTCGATGATCCAGGTTTGTGCAGGACCATGGGTGGTTCTGGTGCTCGTATGGTGGAACAGGGTTTACGGTTCGCCATACCACGCATGGCGCAGAATATGGAGCACGCCTATTTGCAATGGCTGGCTACCGAATCGGTTGTCCAGGCGGGGCCTGCGTTTTGACACGGTAAAAGCAAATGGGTTAACATTGCGTTCTTTTAAAGCAGGCGGTTAGCTCAGTTGGTTAGAGCGCTACGTTGACATCGTAGAGGTCGCTGGTTCGAACCCAGTACTGCCTACCATTACATTTAGAAGCACCGGCTCTACCCCATTAACAATGGGATGGGCACTCATCACACTCGGTTAATCACACCATTCCAACCGCACTGAGCCAAGACTCTCGTGCGGTAAGGCTCTTCCCCATTATCGGGGGATCTGGTCATTCATTACACTCGGTTAATTACACCAGGCTCTTCCCCATTATCGGGGGATCTGGTCATTCATTA
>SCSG01000036.1 GCA_004322135.1 Burkholderiaceae bacterium
GCCGGCAGCATCGCCAGTACCACGATCACCAGCAACACACCGCCCGCGATCCGGTTCAGCAGTTGCGGGTCGGGGCCGAGTGCGAACGGGAACAGCGCGGCCACGATGACCGCATACAGAAGTGGCAGAAACAGCTCGCCACGGCGTCGCCACGCCAGCACGAAATCGCGTCGCCGCAACGCGCGACAAGCGCTCCATGCGTTGGGCGACCCGGAAGCGGTGCAATGATTTGCCGTCATCGTGCCGAGTCGGGCTGTTGGCAGGAGGGTGGCGGGATCTTGCGTCATCACGGGGTTCACGCCGATAAACGCACATGGCGCGCGCCTGAATTTGCGAAGCGCACCGCGCCATGGCTGGTGACCAGCGCCGCGCCGCCGCGTGCACAGTGATCGGCGATCAGCGTGTTCACGAGGTCGATGCCGTGCCGATCGAGGTTGGCGTAGGGTTCGTCCAGCAGCCACAGATCTCCTGCCAGCAACAGCAAACGCGCCAGTCCGACACGCCTTTTCTGCCCCGCGGACAGGCTGCGCAATGGCTCGTCGATCCACGCACTGATCCCGACCGCTTCCAACACGGATTCGGCCGTGGCGACTGTGCGCACTCCGTAAAGGCCTGACAGGTAATCCAGATTTTCCCGCGCGCTGAGCGATTCGTTCATGCCCACACGATGCCCCAGCAACAGCGTGCGGCCATTGCGGCTATCGTGTGAGGCGAGCGCACCCTCGAAACGGATCTCGCCTGCTCCCGGTGGCAGCAACCCTGCCAATACCCGCAGCAGGGTGGTCTTGCCGGATCCGTTGTCACCCTCGACCAGCAAGGTCTCGCCTCGGTCCACACTGAAATCCAATGGTCCGAATATGGGCTCGTCATTGCGCGAAAATGCAAGACGCTGCGCCGAAAGCAGCGGCGCGACGGTGGCGTTGGGGGGTGTCATGATTGCAACCGCATATTGTCATGGTGCAGCGTGTTATTGACTCTGCCATTATACAGTATCAAGTGAAGTCTCTTCCAACGAGGTAAGAGCCTGACGGGGTAGGCGCCTGACGCACAGGGTCGATTATTGCCAACATGGTGATCGACATGAACGAGTCTCAAGTGCGTAAGCTGGCGCAGGTACGTAAGGTGCTTGCCGGAACGGCCGTACTGAAGTTCCAGTGTGCCCCGGACGACGCCGGGCACTGACGACGTTGATCGCCAAGTACGCCAAGAACAACCCTTACGACAAAGATAAATAGTAGATGTAACCTATAGTGAGTGTGCTTATATAACGTGTACTCATTTAGCGTCTATTCATAGCATATCGGGGATATAAATGACAGACACATACCACCAACATCTCCCCTTATTTCAGGAACAACCCGCGCTTATCAACGGAATAGCTCGCAGCTATGTTAGCGGGGTAGAGCGAGGGCAGCGCAACATTTCACTTCTGAACATCCTGCGTCTGGCTCAAGCCCTGAACTTACCGCTGATCGCTTTATTGGAGCCGCCTGAGCAAAAAGAGTCGTTTCGTTCACGGCCAACTCCGGTTGCCATCACGTAAAGTGGTTCGGTTACCAGGGGCCCCTTCGAAGCAATTGTTCTCCCTCGCGTTTACCACCCGATTTTATGATGCTCTTCGGTTTCGCGATGCCGCGCATCATCGGAGGAGTGCAGGTAGGTATTGGTTGTGCTGATGGACTCGTGCCCCAGGTTATCCCGCACATGGCGCAGATCCACCTGGTTATTGGCCATGTGGGAGCCTGCCGTGTGGCGTAGCCAGTGAGCGGAGGCTTGTTCCACCCGCTGCACTTTCGATTCCAAGTCGGCGCCGCGCGCTCGGATTCGGTCAGCCGCGCTCTTAAAGACCTGCTTGACAATCGCGTGAACGGCAGCCCGTGTCAAGGCGCGCGTTTGCCGACCGATCGGTAGCAAAAGCGGGGTGGTTTCATCGAGGTTAGGCAAGGGCGCCAGGCTCTTTTCACGTCGATAACGCGCCAACTCCACCATGAGCTCGTGGGTCGCCGGGATGATCCGGGTTTTCTCGCCTTTACCGGTGACTTCCAGCCACCAGCGCTCTTCGCCGTCTTTGTCCCGTCGGCAAAAAAAACCGCCCATCCTGTTTTGAGTCACTTCCGAAATACGCAGCCCACAGAGGTACAACAACGAAAACAACCAGCGCAGCCGAAAATAGTGCTCCCGCTCACGCTCAGACTCGCGCGGCAAGGCATCAATAGCCAGTTTTACCTCTGTCCACGCCTCGTCATCCAGATAGCGCGTCACGCGCGGCTTGGGCTTACGGGCGCGCTGGCGCGAGAGCGATAACGGATTGCCCGCCAGGTAGCCGGCTGTCACCAGCCAGGCAAACATGGAATTCAGAATAAGGATGGCTTGGCGCCGACTCGTGGGGGCCAACGGCCCCGCAAAGGGACGCCAATCGGCGTGCGTGCGGGCGACCTTGCGACCGGAGCGCAGGACCCATTGGGCGGCGGGCTGGGGATCGCTCAAGAACTGTTGATACACCAGTAAATCCTCGTGCGTGAGCGAGGATACCGGTTTTTGCATCGCCACGGTGGACCACAGCAGGAGGCGCTCGGCTTCCTTGCGGTAGTTACTCAAGGTGTTGGGGGAGTCGATGAACCGGGCCAGCCAGGCCGTGATGGCATCGACATCAGTGGTGGCGGCAATCTGGGGCCGATTGCCCATGGCCCGATTCGTACCGGCGCGACCGTCCAGCCCTGGTGAAACACGCATGGCCTCGAAGGACGAGGGCGGGACAAGCGCTGCGGGCGATTCATTTTTAGGAGTCATAACGAGCTCGATGTAATTAGCAGAACGCACTTTCTCACTTATTTGACATTATAACGGTAATGTCAAATTAGTGAGAAGGGGAGTCATATAATTAACGTATTACGTAGTATTATTTATTGAATCATTTGACGGATTATGGCCATGGTCAAGGATATCGCCACAGATATCACCACTGATGCGGCGCTTTCGCGCGATGTCGAGGCCTTACGCGAGCGCTTCACCCAGACCCAAGAACTGTATCGTGAGGTCTGTGCGCTACTGTTTTTCCGGTATGGCATCACACCCACGGCCAATAAGCTTTATCAACTGGTGCGCAAGGGCAGCATGAGTGCGCCGGCCGACGCGCTGACCAAATTCTGGGGAGATCTGCGAGAAAAGAGCCGCACGCGCATCGAGCATCCCGATTTGCCGGAAGTCTTGAAGAGCGTCGCGGGCGAACTTATGGCCACGCTCTGGACAAACGCCCAGGCGGCGGCCCAAGAGTCGCTGGCGGCGTACCATGCTGAAGCCCAGGAAAGGGTGCTCCAGGCAAAAGCAGCTGTTGTTGCAGCGGAAGCAGAACGGGATGCGGAGCGACTAACGGCGCAACGCGTCAGGAGCGACCTTGAGGTGGCAGAGAAACACCTAGGCACCCAGCGTGAAGCGCTTGCGGTTGCCGAAGAAACTTGCTCCTCGTTGCTCATGAGGCTTGAGGAGCTAAAGCATGAAAAGGCGGCGTTACAGCGGCAGTTGGAAGACTCACGTCGCGAATTGACCGTTGAACTCGACAAATTACGCACCGCGATGCAGTTAACCGATGAACGCTCTCGATCCGCTGAAAAGCGTATGCTGCTGGATATGGATCGTGAGCGCACCGCCTCGGCCAGGCTCCAAAAAGAGCTTGAAACCCATACGGCCGCGTCGGTGCGTGCGGTTGACCTGCATCGGCAAGAGCTGAGTTCCCTGCAACAAACGCTGGGCGATAGCCGTCAAAAAAATGGCGAGTTAGAGGGAACCTTGCAAGCAGTGATTGCCAGTCGCGATGATGCCTTACGGGACATAAAAGCAATACAGGCTCGATTAAATGAGGCCAGCACACAAGCAACCATATTCCGCACTCGGTCGGAGGAGCTTCTTTCTAGGCTGGAAGAAACACAACAATTTCTTAAGAAAGAGCAGAGTGCCAAAACACCGGCGCGATCTAAGCAACGAACACCCAGATCGGCATAACTGCTGTTTTCGTTTCGGTTGGGCGGATGGATCTACTCGGCATTTTGCTCCTTACCTGGCTAACGGTTTAATTACGTTTTGTTGTGTTAGCATTTGAAATAAGAATTAATTTTTGATTTCAATTTATAGAGATCAGGCTCAACAATTAGCATCTCGTGTCTTCGTCGCTTGCAGGGCTAATTACAAGTTTAAGATCATTCGCGTTTCCGGATTTTGTCATTTCGCGAGGATGGTTAGTGTTGTAAAGATCACAAAGGAGCTTTTATGTCAGTAATTAAGAGTTTTGCCGTGGGAGCAGGGGATATGTTCTATATTCGCCACAATAGCGACAACTTCACTATCATTGATTGCGATCTCAGCAACGAAAACGCTGGCCGATTCATTAACGAAATGAAGAACGCATCTATAGATAAAGGTATCTCCAGATTCATATGCACTCATCCTGATGAAGATCATTTCGGTGGCATACACCTTCTCGATAATGCAATGCCGATTAATAACTTTTATGTCGTAAAAAACCAAGCCATTAAGGACGTAAAAACTGAATCATTCATACGCTATTGCAAACTTCGCGACGGGGATAAGGCCTTTTACCTTTATAAAAGTTGCACTAGGAAGTGGATGAATCAAGGTGATGAAACTCGGGACCAATCTGGTATTAGTATCCTCTGGCCGGATACATCGAATAGTTTCTTCAACGATGCATTGACAGAGTGCAATTCGGGAAGTAGCTTTAACAACACTTCAGCCGTGATTCGATACAGTCTTCAGGATGGGGCAAGTTTCCTATGGCTTGGGGACCTCGAAACCGAATTTATGGAAAATATAGTCGACAGCATCGACTTGGCGAAAACGACTGTAGTTTTCGCTTCTCACCACGGACGCGCATCTGGAAAGATTCCAAATTCTTGGTTGGAGAAACTCGACCCACAGATTATCGTTATCGGTGAGGCGCCATCCCGCCACCTTAATTATTACACCGGATACAAAACCATTACTCAGAACAGCGCAGGGGACATCACAATGGACTGCGTTGAAGATAAAGTCCACTTCTATGTTTCTAATACGAACTACACCCACGGCGGGTTAACCGATGAAGGCAAGTCAAATTATTCGAATTACATTGGGAGTATCACCGTTGAAACTGAGTACACCCTTTAACAGAGAGGTGCCGCCGAGACGGCAGGCAATATCAAAATCCTTCAATAACTCATGGCCAGCTAATCCGTGACATCTGTATTTGAGTTGGTCAAAGACCCATACGAACGCAAGGCGCGTGTAATCCCCGGTCTGTTGGTTGCCCTGCCACTACTTGTTCCGCTGCTGTGCGTTTACGGCCCAAAACATCCCATTCTTACAAGCGTCATGGGCCTTTTAGGTGGTTGTGGAGCGATTTATGCACTTGCAAGCGTAGCGCGTGGGCGTGGAAAGAAATTAGAAGAAATACTTGTCAAAAAATGGGGAGGCATGCCCACTACGATCGCCTTGCGTCATCGCGATAATTTTTTAGATGGAGTCAGCAAACAGCGCTACCATACAGCGATTGTGGATAAGCTTGGGATCGCCATGCCGACTGCGTTAGAGGAGGCTACGAACCCATCGGAAGCCGATGGCATATATACCGGGGCGACGCGGCAACTGCGAGAACTTACTCGTTCTGATAAGCACCTCCTGTTGAAGGAGAACATTGCCTATGGATTTCATCGCAATATGGTAGCGATGAAGTCGGTTGGAATATTCTCCTGTGCTCTGGGCATCATCTACGGATTGCTAATTGCAAAAATTTTGGAAATTAGCCCAATTCGTTTTGTCATTACTCGGTTTGCTAACCCTGGTTTGCCCGCGGGCCTAACTCTACTAATTTCGGCCGCGCTGCTTCTTTCTTGGCTGTTCTATTTTGACAAGGATGTTGTCAAGCGCATGGGCTTTGTCTATGCGGAGCGATTATTCGAATGTCTGATTTCCCTGCGCTCACTTCGAAAACGAGCAGTACGACCGGCCTCCGCTGGTAGAGAAGACGCAGGGTCTGAGTAAAGTTACCACGAAGTGAAGTTCGGAACTAAAGTTAGCGAGTAGGCGATAAGCATCAATTTGCCGACGTTAGTTTTGGAAGTAAATTCGGCACGAAGATGCAAAACATCAATGTGCTAAATTTAGTTCCCAATCCGTGCAGTAATTTAGTTCCGAGCGCTCCAGCGTTAAATTATTGTCCAGCCCAGCGCGACGAACCATTAATAAATACGCATAATGTATATTATGTTAAATAATAAATTTCAGTAAGCGACGAGGATCCAACTCGACTTTGCGATCGCAGATGACACAACCCGTGGTGCGGCCCATCCGGCGCCTTTCGCATTGCACGACTACCCCGCGCAGCAGGACAACTGTTTTACGTCTGTCTTGAAGGTCTGCGCTACGAGCTTCAGCCCTTCGACCATTGTGAGATAGGGAAACAACTGGTCGGCCAGCTCTTCCGCCGTCATTCTGGCACGGATAGCCAACGCCGCCGACTGGATCAATTCACCCGCCTCCGGTGCAACGACCTGTGCGCCAACCAGCCGATGCGTGCCTTTCGCGACCACCAGCCGGATGAAACCCCGCGTATCGAAGTTGGCGAGTGCGCGCGGCACGTTGTCGAGCGTAAGCGTGCGGCTGTCGGTCTCGATCCCTTTGAGAAGCGCCTCGGCTCGGGACAACCCAACCGTCGCGACCTGTGGCTCGGTGAAAACCACAGCGGGCACCACGCCCAGATCGAGCGTTGTATCGCCGTCGGTCATATTGATTGCCGCACGCATACCCCCCGCTGCCGCCACGTAGACGAACTGCGGGTGGTTGGTGCAATCGCCGGCGGCATAGACGTCCGGCACGTTCGTGCGCAAGCGTGCATCGACGACGACAGCACCCTGCGCGTCTACCATCACGCTGGCCGCTTCGAGATTTAGATTACACGTATTCGGGCTGCGGCCGGTGGCTATCAGCAGTTTGTCGGCGCGCAGTTCGCCTTGCCTAGTCAGCAGCACGAATTCACCATCCCGGTAAATAGCTTGGCTCGCTTGTGTGTGCTCCAGCACGTCAATCCCTTCGGCGCGGAAGGCAGCGGTGATTGTCTCGCCAATGGCCGGGTCCTCGCGAAAGAGCAGCGTGTGGCGTGCGAGCACTGTGACGTGGCTGCCGAGCCGGGCGAAGGCTTGCGCCAGCTCGACGGCGACCACTGAAGAGCCGATCACAGCCAGACGCTCGGGAATCGTATCGCTCGCCAAGGCCTCTGCTGAGGTCCAGTATGGTGTGTCCTGGAGGCCGGGAATCGACGGAACGACAGGATGAGCACCGGTAGCGATCAGGCAGCGGTCAAATACGATTGTGCGTTCGCCGTCTGCGTGCAAGTGCACACGGAGCGCGTGGCTATCCGCAAAACTGGCTTCACCGTGCAGTACTGTGATTGAGGGGTTGCCATCCAGAATGTTTTCGTACTTGGCTTGACGCAATTCCTCGACGCGGGCCTGCTGCTGGGCGAGCAGTCGCTTGCGGCGGATGACTGGTACCGCCGCGGCAATGCCTTCATCAAACGGGCTTTGGGTGCGCAGGTAGGCAATGTGCGCGGCGCGGATCATGATCTTGGATGGCACGCAGCCAGTATTCACGCACGTGCCCCCAATCGTGCCGCGCTCGATGAGCGTCACCCGCGCACCACGTTCAACAGCCTTGAGCGCTGCGGCCATCGCCGCCCCGCCACTTCCGATGACCGCAATGTGTAGTTTGTCGTGTCCATGAGCAGCCCCGTTCGCTCTATTCTCATGGACGGCTCGTCCACTCCGCTTGGCGGGCATTTGTCCCAGCGCGCCTTTGGCGTGCTCCGTACGCAATTCGCAGACCACACTGGTGGCTTTCACCCGCGTCATTATTCGTTTCCCTTCATGGCTGGTGGTTATATTCGTGTTTTTGGTGCTTCGCAGCCGTTCAATCCGCAGCGACGGGCTGGCTTGGCCAGATCCCAGATCGATACTCCGGCCATCAGGACGATCCCGGTGTAGACCAGGGGTCGCATCCATGCGGTGCCAAGCAACCACACCCCACCAACGATGACGATCACAGGGCCTGCCATACCGAGCAGGCTGCGGTGCCATTGGCGATGGCGTCGCCAACCCAGTGCATTGGCCAGCAGCGCCAAAGCGGAGAAGGCCGGCAGCAACGTGGAAACAAACAACCCTTCGTATTGCTGCAAAAAACTCAGCCCAATGGCTGAGCCAAGACTAGCGAGTGCTGGAAAACATATACCGCATGCCATTGCCGATACGACCGTACCGACTGAGCCAGCTTTGTCACCTAAACCGGTAAGCCGAAGCGAAAAATCTTTCATGATGCCGTCCTTTTGCCAATTCGCTCGATGCTGTAAGCTTATTTCCGTAGTCATCTACGGAGTCAAGCGTTATGGGTCACGACTCGGAAAACCTTACCATCGGCACCTTCGCGAAGGCGGCGGGAGTCCATGTGGAGACGATCCGCTTTTATCAGCACAGGGGATTGCTGCCTACTCCCAATCGACCATACGGTGGCATTCGTCGTTACAGCAGCACGGACGTAGCACGGGTAAAATTCGTAAAGTCGGGCCAGCGATTAGGGTTCAGCCTTGACGAGATTGGCCAACTCCTGACTTTGGAGGATGGCACCCACTGCAGCGACGCGGCCGAGCTTGCTGCACAGCGGCTGAGCGACGTGCGTGCCAAACTGGCCGATCTGACCCGGATCGAGGCAGCTCTATCCAGGCTAGTCAGCGAGTGTCACGCCGTCCAAGGCAATGTGTCATGTCCGCTGATCGCTGCTCTACAGCAACGCTAACCCTTTGCGAAGGCAGACGATCTGCGTGAATTCGCCCGTGAAGAAGGATGGCTGAGGTCGAAAGGTGGACGGGACACTCGCGTTTCAGCGGTCTGCCGGAGCTTCAAGCTCCTTGATGATTGGGCACTCTGGCCTGTCATCACCGTTGCATCGTCGCGCAAGATCCACGAGAGTATTCCTGATCGCCGCCAGGTTCGCAATCTTGCCATCAAGGTCGGCAAGATACCTGAGCGCAACGCGTTTGACGTCTTTGCTTGCGCGGTTGCGGTCCCGATAGAGCGACAGCAGCTCGCTGATGTCTTCCAGAGAAAAGCCAAGGTGACGCGCCTTGGCAACAAAACGCAAGATCTGCACATCGGCCTGCGAGTAGGTCCGATAACGGTTTTCGTGGCGGCGTGCGCGGTCGATAATCCCATTCTGCTCATAATATCGAATGGTTTTTGGAGGCAAGCCGGACAGAGCCGCTATCGCGCCGATCGTGAGTTCTTTGGCAGGTTGCATAATCAAATTCTTTCTTTCATCGTCGGCCGCCAACGCCGCAGCAGCAACGCATTGGATACGACGCTTACCGAGGACAGGGCCATGGCTGAACCCGAAATCATGGGGCTTAAAAGTCCGAACGCCGCAAGCGGCATACCAATCACATTGTAGGAGAATGCCCAAAACAGGCCTTGCCGGATCTTGTTATGGGTGGCCCGACTGACGGCGATCGCGTCGCCGACCAGAAGCGGATCCGAGCGCATCAAGGTGATGCCTGCAGTCTGCATGGCAACGTCCGAACCACTGCCCATAGCGAAGCCAACATCCGCGGCGGCAAGGGCCGGTGCGTCATTGACGCCGTCCCCAACCATTCCGACAACGCAGCCTTCCGACTGGAGGCGGCGTACCTCTTCGGCCTTCTGACCGGGAAGCATGGATGCGATCACCCTCTTAATGCCCAATTCCGCCGCAACCGCGGCGGCGGTTCGCTCGTGGTCGCCTGTGAGCATAATGGTCTCTATACCGAGGCGCTGCAGGTTCTGCACCGCGACCTTGGCCGTTTTTCTGATGGGGTCTGCGACAGCAATAGCACCCTTCAACTCCATTTTGTGTTCAAGGACTGCCACCCACATTACTGTGCGCCCGCTGTCTTCCAACGCAGCCACTTGAGCTTCCAGGCTCCCGGTTGATATGCCTTGTTCCGCGAGTAAGTGGCGGTTGCCGATGACGACCTGCCTGCCGGCAACGCGCGCGACGATGCCCATCCCAGGACGACTCTGGAAATCTTCAAGACGACCTCGCTTTTTTAGTCCTTCGGCTTTCGCCAGGATCGCTTGGGCGAGCGGATGCTCGCTGCCAGTCTGCGCAGCAGCAGCCAGTGCTAGCAGCTCGTCCTCCGCCATCCCCGCGGTGAGAATTTCTGTCACGGCTGGTTTGCCCTGGGTCAACGTGCCCGTTTTGTCCAGAACTACGGTGTCGAGTTTGTGCGCCAGTTCGAGCGCCTCCAGATCACGGATCAGGATGCCAGTCGTGGCGGCCACGCCGGTACCGACCATCAGGGCAGTCGGCGTAGCAAGGCCGAGCGAACATGGGCACGCAATCACCATTACCGCAACGGCCGTGATGATTCCAGCGGTTAAATCGCCTGCGACCAGCCACCAACCGCAGAACGCAGCCAGAGCAACTCCGAGCACGACAGGAACAAAAATCGCAGCAACACGGTCGACGAGGTGTTGAACGGGAGCCTTCTTGCCCTGTGCGCTCTCGACGAGCGCGATAATCCGCGAAAGCGTCGACTGCCCGCCCACTAGCGTCGTTTCGATGTGAAGTAGGCCACTGCCGTTGACCGAGCCGCCCACCACGGCGTCGCCCGCCCGCTTCGACAGCAGCTGACTTTCTCCAGTCAAAAGGCTCTCGTCCACCTCGCTGTGGCCGTCACGTACGACGCCATCGGTCGGCAACTTTTCTCCGGGGCGGACGACAACAACATCGCCCGGCGACACGGCAGCAATCGGTAATTCGATTTCCACTTCGCCGCGAAGAACGCGTGCGTTTTCGGGGCGCAGCGCCATGAGTGCCTTTATTGCTGACGTTGTTGCCCGCTTGGCGCGGGTTTCAAGCCATTTCCCGAAAAGAATCAACGTGACGACTACGGCGGCTGTCTCAAAATAAAGATGGCCACCCTCCGGTCCGACGAGCAACGTGTAGAGGCTGTAGAAATAGGCGGTCGACGTGCCGAGCATCACCAGAACGTCCATATTTCCGGTGCGCGCACGCAGAGCATTCCACGCGCTGACGTAAAAGCGCGCACCCAGGATGAATTGCACAGGTGTGGCAAGCACAAGCTGCAGCCAGGACGGCAGGTTGACACCTATCATCGGCAGTACCAAAGGCGCACTGAGAACCGCCGCCACCAATACCTGCCAGGTTTCTCGCTTGAGCCGCTTCTCCACAGCGGCGAGAATCTGTCGGTCGCGCTCGATATCACCCGTCAAAAGCTCAGCGCCATATCCGGCCTGTCGCACGGCGGCGATGAGATCAGCCGGGCACAAAAGGCCAGCAACTCCTTCTATTGTGACTTTTTCACTAGCAAGGTTCACTTCCGCTCGTGTGATGCCCGGGACCGCCAACAAAGCTTTTTCAACACGACCCGAACAGGTGGCACAAGTCATACCAGAGATGGAGAGCTCCCGCGTTTCATGATCGACGTCATAGCCGGCGCCGACCACAGCCTCGACCAATGCCTCGGTCTGTACTTGCGCAAGGTCAAACTTCAGATCGGCCTGCTCGCTGGAGAGATTGACCGATGCGGTTACGCCGGGAAGAGCCTGCAAGGCTTTCTCGATGCGGCTCGCGCAGGACGCACAGGTCATGCCCCTGATGGGCATGACAGCATGCAGCTGGCGAACGACTGCTTCAGTGGCGCCCATGCGGCCCTCCCTCTTTAACACCAGCATCTATATCTGCGGCGCCGTACCCGGCCATCTCTACGGCCGCAACGAGGTCTGCAGAAGTTGCCGTCCCCTCGATCGTCGCGTAGCCGGTCTTGATGTCCACCGTTGCCTTTGCAACACCTGGAATCCGGGACAGGATGCGTGTAACCGCGTTCGCACACCCGCCGCAGGTCATCCCCGAGACCAAGATGACCGTGGTTTCGTACGATTGGTGTGATTGGTGCTGATTCATGGACCATTACTCCTTCCAACTTGATGAGCAAAATGGTAAACCTTACCGTCGCTGGAATGTCAAGCGACTGTCTGCTCTACTGAAGCCAGTGCTGGGGATGGAAGCAGCCACGCATGCACAGGAGATATTTGATGAATGCGAAGCCCCCTCTGCGTGGACTGCAGGCCGCATTTCTAGCGCTGTTTGACGATGCAGCGCCAGGTCCTGAGAATTCGATCTCAGGCAACAGTCTGACGCCGAAGCACGCCTGCGTATCTATCGCCGTAGCACGGACGGCCACAACCGCCCATTTTTTATGGAATCAAACGAACGCCACGGTTTGATCAGGCGGGAATCCTGTCCAACTGATCACGCTTGAGAGTCACTGCTTTGTCGCAGGCTCCTGGATCTTGTCTGCGTACTTGATGAGGATATCTCCCATTGCGCGCATCATTTCGCCACGCATTTTCATGGCAGTCTTGCGATCCAGGCCCGCGCCCATTGCCATCGGGCAGCCTTCCATCATGCTCATCATGCCGCCGCCCATGGCACCGCCACCCATCATGCCCATCATGCCGCTGTGCATACGCCCACCTTCCCGCACGCCTGCGTGCGAAGCATCTTCATCGCCCTGCCCGCCTCCATGTATTCCCATCATGCCACCACCCATGGTGCCTTGAGATCCGGTATCTCCCATCATGGATGAATTTTGGCTTGAGCCCCCACCCTGGGGTTGCATCATGCCCGATCCTGTGGAATCGCTCTGTGAGGCGGTAGCTGCAACACCTGGTGCAGCCACGCCGATTGCCAGTCCGGCAAGGGACGCCGCAAGTATTGTTTTTGCATTCATAGTTCACTCCTGAGCGTCAAATGGACAGGCCTGAAAAGGCTGTCACTTCATGGAGAGATATTTAACAAGCGCTGCGATGGCGAGTGCGAGCCCAGTGGCTGCGAGCAGCCAAAAGATGGCCATCAGCTGCACCACCCCCATCATCTTTGCCTGCACACTGCCAGGCAGCAACACCCCACAACCTCGACACGACTCTGCAATGACGCTGTCTGCAGTTTAATCCCTGACACAGATGGAAAGTCAACTAACTATCACCTTGCCCACCATCCCAGCATTTTCCGCCTCTCAACCGCATGCGCCTTCAGGTCGGCCATCGTCCCTATCGTCGGTGCTGATGGTGAATGTCCGGGTAATGCGGATGGCGATGCGTGATGGCCTCGTGCTGATGCAGGTGAGTATGAGGTTCTGTGCCATCCCAGGGGACGGCGTGTCGATGCTGATGGTGTTCGTCGTGCACGTGCGAGTGATTGTGGTGCAGCGGCTCGTGGGTATGCATATGGTCGTGGCGTTCCGTGAGGTGAAGCCAGACGCCCGCCGCCATCAGCATGGCCGCAATCCAGAAGGCAGTCGAGGTTGATTCGCCGTAGCCCATGATGGCGATGGCGGCACCCACGAACGGGGCTGTGGAGAAATAGGCTCCAGTTCGCGCCGCACCCAAACCGCGCAGCGCCAGCACGAAGAGCACGAGGCTCACGCCGTAACCCGCCAGGCCGACCGCCATGGACTCAACAGTCAATGGCCACGCCGACGGCGAATAGCCCAGCGCGAATGCGATTCCCGTGTTGGTGACGCCCGCGACCAACCCTTTCGTACCAGCTAGAAACGTCGCGTCTGTCGCGGATACCTTGCGTGTGAGGTTGTTGTCCAGCGCCCAGCACAGACAGGCGCCCGCGACGGCAAGGTTGCCCAGAGTGCCGCCAGAGGTGAGTATCCCGTTTTGCGGGAGCGCCAGCAGGACTCCACCCGCCACGATGAGGAACATACCGATGACGATACGCCGGTTCGCATTCTCACGAAATACCACCCAGGCGAGGATGGCGGTCAGCACCGCCTCCAGATTCAACAGTAGAGAAGCCTGAGAAGCCGACGTATAGGTCAGACCCAGCATCAAAAGCACTGGCCCAAGGATGCCACCGCTGATGATGGCCCCGAACAGCCAGAACCATTCCCGGCCCGTCATGTGCGGCACATCGAGGGTGCGTTTCCTAAGAATACGAAACGCCCACAGGCCGACACCACTTCCCAGATAGAGCAGGCCGGCAAGTAGCACAGGCGGCATGCTGCCCACGAGCTGCTTGGCAAATGGCGTGCTCGCGCCAAAGAGCAGTGCAGCACCGAGCGCGGCTGCGGCTGATCGGGATGGGCTCATGGTTTGACGGGCGACAATAGCCTTCGTCCTCAAATCGCGGCGGAGGGTACTGTCCTGCCACCATCCCCTTTGGATCGCGGTGGCAGCAGGCGGGCAGAATTGAGAATGAAGACGAGCTCGGAGCTGACATGGATGAATGCGGCGAGCAGCGGGTTCAGGAGTCCGAAAGCAGCCAGCAGAATGCCAAGCGTATCGACCGTCAGGGTTCCCGCGAAGTTTTGCCAGATGATGTGCTGCGTGCGCTTGGCAACGGATAGTGTTTCGGCGAAACGCCCCAGGTCGTTTCCAAGCAGCACGATATCGGCGCTTTCCTGTGCCTCATCCGTACCAGAACCCATGGCGACCCCAACGCTCGCCTGAACCAAGGCTGGTGCGTCGTTCACGCCATCGCCCACCATGGCTACGACCTGCCCCTGCGCCTTCAGGGCTTCGATGCGCTTGAGCTTATCCTCGGGCAACAGGCCAGCTTCGATATCGTTGATGCCCAGCGATCTGCCCACAGCAACAGCGACACGGCGGGTATCGCCGGTGAGGAGAACTGTGCGTATTCCCATGGCGTGCAAGGCAGCAAGCGCCTGTTTAGCTTCAGGCCGCACAGCGTCGCCCATGACGATCCGGCCCAAGAACAGGCCTTCGCGCGCGACGAAGATTTCCGTTCCCGCGCCACTACCACCTTCGAAGGCATGAGGGAGCGCGACACCGTTTTCATCCATCCAAGCACGGTTGCCGACAAGGGTAGTGCCTTTCGCGACACCCGCCTTGATCCCGCGCCCCGGCACGTAGAAGAAAGTCTCAGGTTCCAGCACAGTCCGTCCTTGACTACGGACATAGCCAAGAAGAGCCTTGCCCAGCGGGTGCTCGGAGCGCACTTCGGCCGCCGCTGCGGTATCCAGCAGCTCGCCAGCTGTCGTACCGGCACTAGGCATCAGTTGCTTCACCTCCGGCCACCCATGCGTTAGGGTGCCAGTCTTGTCGAGCACCACGACGTCCACCCGGCCCAGTGTTTCCAGATGCACGCCGCCCTTGATGATGGCTCCCAACCGTGCTGAGCGCCCGATGCCACCCAGGATTGCCAGCGGTGTGCCCGCGGCAATGCCGCAGGCGCCAGCGACGATGATCACCGAGATGGTGGAATAGATGTCGCGCGTGATCAGGAAGGTCAGAATAGCGGCCCCAAGCGCGAAATAAACCAGGTAGCCCGCCAGGCGGTCCGCCAGGCGCTGTACGGGTGCCCGTGATTTTTCCGCATGCTCAACGACTTCGATGATCTTGCCGTAACTTGTATCGCGTCCGATCCGCTCGGTGGCAACCTCAAGCACACCAGACTGATTGATGGAACCCGCGAAAACGGATGCACCCGATACCTTCTCCACTGGCAACGACTCGCCGGTGATGCGCGATTCGTCCACGAAAGAGTGCCCCGATAGCACCCTACCGTCCACGGGAACCCGGCCACCGGGAGCGACCAGAATCGTGTCGCCCACCGATAATTCCTTTGCTGAGACTGATTGGATCGCTCCCGCGCGGCGCACCGAAACTTCATGCGGCAAGAGTTCCATCAGATCGTGAATCGCCTTGCGGCCCCGGCCGACGGTCATTTCCTCCAGCACCTCGGCCACAAGGACGAAGAGTGTAATGATCAGTGCCGTGAAGAGCTCACCGATTGCGGCGGCCGCGCAAATTGCGATTGTCATCGAAAGCTCCATCGTCATGCGCCGCTCGACAATGGCTTCGAACGCTTCTTTCAGGATCGGCCAGCCGCCAATCGCCAGCCCCGCGATACCAAGGGCGCTGAAAGCTTGTAACGGCTCCCAGAGATGCAACCAGACGACCACGGCAGCAAGAGCGACGAGGATGATGCGAGTCCCCTCCAGCCAGTCTAGCGCAGCATGATGCTTCTCGTGGCCTTCGACACTGGAATCCGTCCCTGGACTGGCACGGTCCGTGCAGCGTTCCGATTCACTATCCTGAGGGTGATGGTGAACAGCATCGTAAGTATTCATGATACGGAACTCCGATCTACTTCACATAGGTTCGTATGACATCAATCAACTCGGCAGCGCCGTCACGGCGCTCCCGCTCGCCCAGGGTCGGATCAGCGACATGGAACTGTACGTGGTCTTCGATGACCTCGGTCATGAGCCCGTTGATCGCCCCGCGTATTGCCGCGATTTGGTGCAGGATCTCGCCACAGCCCTTTTCGGCCTCAAGTGCCCGCCCCAGCGCTGCCGTCTGGCCCTGAATGCGGCGCACCCGCGCCAACAGCTTGGACTTCTCGCGTACCGTATGACTCATTTTCTTAACTCTATATAGGGTAGGTAGGTATTGTATATAAACATTCAATACCGTGCCAGCGCGACGACACGGTTGGCTGTATCATCACCGAGCCGCTGAGACTCGCCAGCGCAACGCCGTGGTTGTGTTGTCTGGCCTAGATCACGGCCTTCACCGTCTCTGCTACATGGCAGGTTCGCCCTCTGCCCAAGAGGATAAAAATCTCATCGCTGCCGGCAGCACTTGATTTATCATGGCGAATGACAGTGTAGTGCTGAGGTTGGACTCTTGAGTCTGAAGTAAAGCCGATAGACGCGCGCGTCTTAACGCAAAACTTCATGGGCCGTGTAGCAAATTCAGGCGGTAGTGATGCCCATACACTTATTGCTTTGCCATGGCAGAACTGTGCTCGGTGGCGCGTGGCCCGTCATCCGTTTCGGGGTATGCATACTTGTTGGCGCTGTGATGCTGGCAAGCTGCGCCAGCCTGCCCAAACACGTGCAGCGTCCGGCCTCGTACGCTTTGGCGCAGCCCGGCAGCACCCCTTTGGGGCGGCTTGTCAGCCAAAGACGGCCAAAGGCAGTCCCGCCGAATTTGTCGGGCTTTGCGCTGCTCGCTTCGCCCAACGCCGCCTTTGCTGCTCGGCTTGCATTGACGCAACGCGCAAACAAGACGCTCGATATCCAGTATTACTCGATCCACGTCGACCGCACGGTAGCCAGCCTGCTGCGTGCCGTGCGTGCAGCGGCGCAGCGTGGGGTGCGTGTGCGTATTCTGCTTGATGATTTCAACAGCACGGGGCGCGGTGCGCAGGTGATGGGCATGGCAAATGTGCCGGGCGTGGAAATGCGCATGTTCAACCCGCTGCCTGGTGACCGCGATTTGGGCTTCTTACGCACGCTCTTGTCATTGGATGACTTTCAGCGCATTCAACACCGCATGCACAATAAATTGTATGTGGCCGACAATGCGTGGGGCATTGTCGGTGGTCGCAACCTGGGCGATGCGTATTTTGGCACCGCGGACGGCCGCAATTTTATCGATATGGATGTGCTCGCCGCAGGCCCCGTGGTGCAGAGCCTTTCTGCCAGCTTTGATCGTTACTGGAACAGTCCGCTGGCCTACCCGGTTGCGTCGCTGATCGCACCCGCCAAGTTGAAGCGCTTGCACGAAGCTGCCAAGCCGTTGGCCGGCGACTCCGTGGCCGCCAGTGACTCTGCAGACCAGCCAGTACCAGCGTCCGCCTTGGATCTGGCGAGGCAACCGCTGACGTGGGCGTCTGCTGGACTGCTGGTGGACAGTCCGCTCAAGCTGGTGCCGGAAAGCGACAACGCTCAAGTCGAAGGCGTTGTGATAGACGGCCTCATGTCACTGCTGCACACGGCCAGACATGATGTGATTATCGTTTCGCCCTATTTCGTACCTGGTGCGCAGATGATGGCGTTGTTTGCTGACTTGCGCAAACGCGGCGTTCGGGTGCGTGTGCTCACCAATTCGTTGGCATCCACCGACTCGCTACTCGCGCAGATCGGTTATGCGCGCCACCGCGAACGGCTCCTGCGCATGGGTGTCGAGTTGTACGAAATGCGGGCGCGCGAGCGCGCACGGCTCAGGGACACCGTGCTAGGCTCGGGGAGCGCAGGCTCGCATACGAGCCTGCATGCAAAGCTGGTCATCGTGGACGGACGCATCATCAGTATCGGGTCTATGAACCTGGACTTACGCTCCAAGCTGCAGAACACGGAGGTTGCTCTTGTGATCCGCAGCCCGAAGCTGGCGCATGAGGCCGCCGAGCAGGTGCAGGCAGTGATAAAGGTGGCAGCCTGGAAGGTCGGACTCTCGTCCGATGGCGAGATATACTGGCATGCGCTTCTGGGGACGCATGCTGTGGAAACCCTCGACGAGCCGGACACCAGCGTATGGCTGCGATTGCTGGCAAAACTGCTGGCACCTCTGACCCCCGACGAGATGTTGTAGAGGCCGCAAAGGCTTCGCCCTTGCCACACGCTGTTGCGCTTCACAAAAAGCAGGAGCAACGGCCCATCGGGCGTTAACCCTAAGGACTATCGCGCGGCGACGTCGTCACTCCCGCGTTTGTGGTCCCTACCTTACTCCGATGCCCACCGATATCGGACTACGCGGTCATACGGCCACCACAGCCGACGTTCCGTGCAGGGTGCGACTTATTTTTTAGTGCCTACGTTGCCGATCACGCCGCCCACAGCGGCACCACCGAGAGTGCCCATCGTGCTTCCGCCCGTCAGTATGGCACCACCGACAGCCCCCACGCCTGCACCAATGGCCGTGTTTTGTCCGCGCTTGGACATCCCACTACAGCCGCTTAGACCAAGCAGGGCTGCAGCAAGCACCGCGATACTTGCCACTCGTAATGAATTTTTCATGCTGTCACCTCTTTCGCTTCTGGTCGCTGCCTATTACGGTGCGACAACAAGATTATTGTGCACTACTGCGACACCTTCGACTGAACGCGCAATTTCACCCGCACGCGTACGCTCACTTTGTGTCTTGGCAAAACCGGAAAGCTGCACGATACCCCCCTGGATCGTCTTCACAGTGATATTGGCCGCATCAGCTACTCCAAGCTCATTGGCAATCTTTGCCTTGACTTTTGCAGTCATCACAGTGCCATCAACATACTGCCCTGCGGTTTCCTGGTGATTGGCGACAGAGCAACCGGAGATCGTCACGGATGTCAATGTCATCGCCAACGCCATTGCCACGCCATACGCTATCTTCATTTCTCTCTCCTTGAAAGGCAAGGGCTTTCCCGACACTTTCAGGGTACACCGCGAGTATCAGCCGCACAACCGTTCAAAGCCACGCGATAACCGCTGCACACGGTAACATCCTTTTGCCTTTGGTCAGCTCCTTCTGCGACAGCAAGCCTGCGGCGCACGGCCGTCCCGGCAGATCGTCGTCACGGCATCCTCATCTCAGGAAGTTGTCACGCAACAACGAAATCACCTCACGGGCACGTCCGTCAAGCACAGCCTTCACACCGAACAATGCTGTCGACATGACCTGGCCGGCGTGGACTTCAGGTGGCATGACCAGCTCGAGACGATTGACGGGGACGTCGAGCAGGGCGGGCCCCTCCTCTGCCAGCCAGGCAGTCATGACGCCCTCCAGCTCGCTTGCAGTATTCGCGCGATAGCCCGCGATCCCGCACGCTTTTGCCAGTGCGACAAAATCAGGATTGTCCAAGGCTGTGTAGGCGTCTAGCAAGCCCTCTACACGCTGCTCCATTTCCACGAAGCCGAGTGATGAATTGTTGAATACCAAAATCTTGACAGCCAATTTTTCCTGGCGAAGCGTAAGCAAATCGCCCAATAGCATGGTCAAACCTCCATCACCCGCCAAGGCAATCACTTGGCGTTTCGGGTAGGCGGCCACAATTCCCATGGCTTGCGGGTAAGCGTTGGCCATTGTGCCGTGCAACAGGCTGATCAGAAAGCGGCGAGCGCCCGTTGCTCTGATGTGGCGCAAGCACCAAACCATGGGACTCCCGCCATCAGCAGTGAAGATGGCGTCATTGGCTGAGAGCTGATCCAGCATTTTTGCAACAAACTGGGGATGTATTAGCTCCGGGTCACTTTCCTTGGTCGACTCATCGTACTCTTTCAGGTCCTGCTCCCAACGCTTGAGAGCTTTATCCAGATGTGCGGTGTCGTCCTTTTGTTCCAATAAAGGAAGAAGCGCACTGATCGTGTCATTGATATGCCCGACGAGTCCCATGTGGATGGGTGCGCGGCGGCCCAGATGGCTGGCGTCGCAGTCAATCTGCACAACCCGATGCTTGTCTGCCCAGAATTGGGTGTAGGCAAAATCCGTGCCGAGGCAAAGGACGACTTCAGCATCGTCTATGGCATCGACACCCGCCCGATTTCCCAGAATGCCCGTCATGCCAACGTGATAGGCATTGTCTGGCTCGATGAATTCTTTTGCGCGAGTGGTGTGGGCAATGGGAGCCTTGAGCCGATCTGCCAGATGCACAAGCTCATCGTGTGCGTTCGATGCGCCAATGCCGGCATATATTGTGACGGAACGTGCGTCGTTGAGCAGCTTCGCCAACCGCATCAGCTCATCGTCCGATGGCCTCAGGACAGCGTTGGGGCGGTGCACCGACCAAGCTAGCCCGTCTGGACAATCTTCCTTGAACATATCGCCGTTGACTATGATGACGGCGACCCCATGCAGGTTTAGGGCTGCCTGAGCAGCCATGGCCGTAATACGTCGTGCCTGCTCGGGATGCGACACATATTCACAAAACACCGAAGCCTGTTCATAGATTTTGCGCTGGTCGAGCGCCTGTGGGAAACCCAGCCCGACTTCACGCCGGTCTACGTCTGAAGCGATAAGCACCACCGGTGCGCCGTTGCGATGACTTTCAAAAATGCCATTTGCAAAGTGCAGGCTGCCAGGGCCACAGGTGCCGGCGCACACCGCCAACTCACCCGTCATGTAGGCTTCGCCTCCTGCTGCCAGAGCACCCGCCTCTTCGTGACGAACGTGCATCCAGCGCAATGGGCTTTGACGCAACGCGTCGGTGAAATGATTGATGGTGTCACCGACGATACCCCAGCAACGTTTAGCACCGGCTTGAACAAGCGTATCGACAATGACTTCTGAAACCTTCGCCATAAGACTTCTCCATTAATGAGCACCAGCGACTGGCCTTGCTGTCGCCCGCGTAGCCACCAGGTCGATGGCAGGTCGGAAGCTGTTGATCTGTGCAGCCTCCCACCATTCTGAATACAGTGTGTCTTCAGGAGCGTCAAGCAAAATGCCAGCGGGCAAAAAGGCGTGTATGCGATCAAAGGGCAACGCCGATTCCGGTCCGGTTCTATGCATCAGGTAATGGGGCTCGAGATCTTTCGGGTGCTTTAACCCCGCTGCCGCTACCATATCAACCATTGCCGCCACGGTTTTCTCGTGGAAGCGGGCTGCCCTCTGTCCCTGAACCTCTGGCACAAGTCCACGCTGACGCGCGGGATCTTGTGTGGTTACACCCGTCGGACACGTGCCAAGGTGACAGCGTTGAGCCTGTATGCAACCAATCGAAAACATAAATGCGCGGGCAGCATTGCACCAGTCTGCACCCAAGGCGATGTTACGTGCCAACCCCATGCCGGAATACACTTTGCCGCTTGCCACTAACTTGATTTCATCTTTCAGGTTGCATCCCACCAAAGCGTTGCGCATAAGTATCAACCCTTCGATCAGGGGCATACCGACCCAATCCGACAACTCGATTGGTGCGGCACCTGTGCCGCCCTCGCCGCCGTCAACCACAATGAATTCGGGCCGTATCCCCGTCTTGATCATCGCTTTCATGATGGCGAACACTTCATACGGTTGTCCAATACACAGCTTGATGCCGACTGGCTTACCGCCTGACAGGTCACGCATCCGTGCCGCAAATTCCAGCATTTCGATCGGATTGGAAAACGCCGAATGTCCTGCTGGCGACAGACAATCCTGATGCGCTGGTACGCCCCGGGCCAGAGCGATTTCTTCAGTCACCTTAGCGGCCGGCAGTAATCCGCCGTGGCCGGGCTTGGCTCCCTGGCTGAGTTTGATTTCCGTCATCTTGACCTGTTCGTGGACAGCGCCATCACGAAAACGCTCTGCGTCGAAGCGACCATTCTTGTCGCGCGCGCCGAAATAACCCGAGCCCAGTTCCCAAACCAGGTCCCCGCCATTTTCCAGGTGATAAGGACTTAATCCACCCTCGCCCGTATCGTGATAGAAGCCGCCAAGTTTGGCGCCGATGTTCAGGGCACGAACAGCATTGGCTGACAAGGCGCCAAAACTCATGGCGGAAATGTTCAGGACCGAAGCTTCATAGGGTTTCCCTGTCTGGGCGTTGCGTACCAGTACGCGAGGTTCGCGTTCGGGGTCTTTTTCCGGCGCAATCGAGTGCATGAGCCAGTGGTAATCTGTGCCGCCCGGGTCCCGTTCGGTGCCGAACGGATGCGTATCAGTCTTTCCGCGTGCGCGCTCATGAACGAGATTACGTGCCTCGAACGGGAAAGGTTGCCCCGACAGATTGTCTTCCACAATATATGCCCGCAAAAACGGGCGCAGCTTGTAAAAGAGCCAACGAATGCGGCCCGAAACGGGATAGTTCCGCGTGATTGTCCAGGACGTTTGGAACCAGTCGTACACACCCAGAACAAGGATTGGCAGCGAGACCAGCACCAGCCACCACCAAGCGTGCTGCCGGGTGCCTGCCCACAACGCGGACAGCGTGACTATAAACGCCACCACGGGGACAATAGTGCGTTTCAACACATTGAGCATAGCGCCCTCCTCCTCTTTTACGTCACAACATCAGTCTGTCACCGCAATCATGATGCACGGCCTGCTCAGCTGCTAAGGGCGTTGCTGCAGCCCTAAGCAACGCTCCCTGGATCCTTGTGTCGAATACCGCCTTCCGCCGCGAAGTAATCGAGGTTGCAGTGGGGTTCGGTAAGGCAAGCCCGCCAATTTCTCGATCAAACCCGTCAGCGCTCAGGCCGTTGTCGACAACTAGGCGACTGTCTTTTGCGGAACCAGCAACACAGGCTTTGTCGATATTCTGATGAGGGCCTCCGCGACGCTACCCAGCACCAGTCGTTTGAAGCCGCCGCGGCCATGAGTGCCCACGACCACGAGATCGGCGTTGAACGTCTCGGCCTCGTGCAGGATCTGCTCAGCAGTGGTCTTTCCGGTAAGGAAGTTGTCCACGAGTCCTGTCTGGCCGTTTATGCCGTCTTTTTTCAGCCGGGAATCCGCCTCCGCGACGATTCGCTCTCCCTCCGCCTTCAATGCTTCGTAAATTGGAGCAGGATCGTACCCGGTATCGGGCATATAAAATTTTGGGTATTCGATCACATACAAGGCGAACAGCCTGGCGTTTTCATTTTTGGCCAAATGCATTGCCGCGTCAAAAGCAATATTGCCCACGTCGCTGCCATCAATGGCAACAAGAATTTTCTTATACATATCAGCACCTTCGTTTATGGAAAATAGCGTCGCATCCGGTAGCAACTGCTAGAATAACAGCGCGTATGCCAAGCCGGGTGATGGACATCGCGGGCATTTTCACCTGTTCATTAATAACCTCAGTTTCCATTCAAAAATTCAGTCTTGATGATTGCGCCGATTCTGGCCGCAATTGGGAGCTCATACTCTTATGGTTATCCGCTACTCAAAAATTTTGCTTGTGTGCGCAATTGCGCTTTTTGCGTCGCTCGTCGCCTTTGGCAATATCACGGATTATGGAAGCAACTTTGCGTTCGTTCACCACGTCTTTCTTATGGATACGATATTTCCAACTGCCACCATAAAATACCGCGCCATTGAATCTACGGTTATCCACCATCTGGGCTACAACGTGATTATTGCACTCGAAACCCTGACTGCGATACTGTGCTGGGCAGGCGCTTTTCGCATGGTCAGACGAGTCAAATTAGATGGAAAGTCGTTCCATCGCAGCAAAAACATGGCAATCGTGGGTTTGACACTAGGGTTCCTGGTCTGGCAGGTGGGCTTTATGTCGATTGGCGGCGAATGGTTCGGCATGTGGATGTCCAAGGAATGGAATGGGGTTCCTGATGCCTTTCGCTTTTTCGCCACGATAGGTCTCGTGCTCATATATCTGGTGCACAAAGACGACGACCTGGAAGCTCAATGACCGGTTCGCGTTAGCATGGCAGTACCTACGGCGATCTCTGCGCTGTGGAAGAGGTGGGGAGTGGAAAATGCTGACGCTGGATTCGATTACCAAGAGTTTTGGCGGTGCGCATCCGCGTGGCGTTCTGGACAAGGTCAGCCTTGCGTTGCAGCCTGGTGAGTATGTGGCGGTCATGGGCGAGTCGGGGGTGGGCAAGTCAACGCTACTCAACCTCATTGCCGGGCTCGATAGCCCCGACAGCGGCCGGATTGTTTTCGACGGACAAGACGTTGGTGGCCTTACTGACGAGGAAGCCACGCTTTTGCGGCGGCGTGCAATGGGTTTCGTGTTCCAGGCGTTTCACGTGCTGCCATATTTGACCGTGGCGCAGAACGTGGCCTTGCCGTTACTGCTTAACGGAGTGGCACGTCGCGACGCGATGGTTCGTGCAAGTGCCATGCTTGCCGAGGTGGGCCTTGCGGGGCGTGACGATAGCCTGCCGCGGGAACTTTCCGGTGGCGAAACCCAGCGTGTGGCAATCGCCAGAGCGCTCGTGCATAACCCAAGGCTGCTGCTGGCTGACGAACCCACCGGCAATCTCGACGCCGATACGGCGTCGCAAATTCTGACATTGCTGCGCGAGCGGATAAAACATAGCGCCGGATCCACTGCGGGGTTGCTGGTAACGCATTCGGCGCACGCTGCTGCCACCGCCGATCGAGTGTTGGTGCTGACGGCACATGGCCTGACGGTGCCCCACCCCGCCTCGCAGCTAGCCTAGCCCAATCGGGATCGTTATCGTGCGAGCGCCGCTTTACCTTTCACGTATTCTGTTGGCCGGCGAGTTTCGTACGCATTTTTCTCGTGTCGTCATCTGTGTTTTTGCTGTTGCAATCGGGGTGGCGCTGGGATACTCGGTTCATCTTGTCAACTACGCTGCGCTGGCTGAACTGGCGCAGGCGACGCGCGCCGTCACGGGTCAGGCCGATCTGGAAGTGCGTGGACCACGCACTGGCTTTGATGAAGCGCTCTACCCTCGCCTGGCACGCCTTCCGGAGGTGGCAGCCGCGAGTCCCATGGTGGAGGTAGAGGCGCATTTGCCCGGGCACCAAGGCGCGCTCAAGCTATTGGGTGTCGATGTCTTTCGCGCTGCCGCGGTCAATCCCGGATTAATTGGCAGTCCGGCAAAAGACACGGCCGACAGACTGATTTACCTTGAGCCGGACACAGTGTTTCTGTCTCCGGCCGCGCTGACCTGGCTTGGCCTCAAGCCGGGCGACACTCTTCTTGTTCAGGCCGGTCTGGGCACGGTTTCGTTGCGAATTGCCGGCACCTTGCCCGTCACGAGCAGCGGCCTGCGGGTGGGCGTCATGGATATTGCGGCCGCACAGTGGCGTTTCGGACGGCTGGGGACATTAAGCCGCATCAATCTGAAGCTAAGGCCAGGGGTGGATGTTGCCGCGTTCCGTGAAAAGCTTGCTGCCCTGTTGCCGCCTGGCGTGGCAGCGACAAGCCCTGGCAACACCCAGCGCGTGACATCGAATCTTTCCAGAGCTTATCGGGTGAATCTTGACGTCCTCGCGCTGGTGGCACTCTTTACCGGAGCCTTCCTGGTGTTTTCCAGCCAGGCGCTGTCGGTCATCCGGCGACGCTCACAGCTTGCGTTGTTGCGTGCACTGGGCATGACGCGCGGTGGCGTGTTGCGCCTGATATTTGCCGAAAGCCTGGTTCAGGGTGTGGCGGGCTCCGCTATTGGCATTGCGCTTGGCGTGGGCGTTGCCGCCGAGGTGCTGCACTTTGTAGGCGGTGATCTGGGTGGCGGCTATTTTCCGGGTTTGAAGCCGCGCGTGCACGTTGACCTTATCACTGCCCTTGTTTTTGCGGCGCTCGGCATCGCTGCAACGTTGATTGGCGGTGCAGCGCCTGCGTGGGAAGCTTCTCGGGCCAGGCCTGCCCTGGCACTCAAAGCTGGCGATGAGGAAACACCGCTTGAGCGCTTGCGCGCGATTTGGCCCGCTCTTGGTCTGATCGTGCTGGGTGTGCTGTTGACCATGGCGCCACCAGTAGCTGGCCTGCCCGTGTTCGGGTTCGTTGCCGTGGCGTTGCTGTTAGTAGGAACCATTTTGTTGATACCGCGCCTTGCGCATGGCTTTTTCGCGGTATTGCCACATGGCCCGAGCCTTGTCGAATATCTCGCTGCAGCGCGGCTCTCGGGTGCCTCAGGACGTGCAGCCATCGGCCTGGCCGGTGTTCTCGCCAGCTTCAGCCTGGTTGTGGCCATGGCAATCATGGTGACAAGTTTTCGCGTTTCATTCGACCGATGGCTTGACGTGACTTTACCCGCTCAGCTCTACGTGCGTGCCGCGCCCGATGGAGACACGGCGTATTTTTCACCAAGCGAGCAAACGGCCATCGCATCGGCTCCTGGTGTTGCAAAGGCTGAATTCCTGCGTACGACCCGCCTGTTGCTGAACCCTACCCTGCCCCCCGTGGCACTCATGGCCAAACCCGTCGACAAAAATGACCCGGGTGCACGTCTGGCGCTGATTGGCCATTTCATCGTACCGGCACCGGGCAGGCCGCCGCCCCTCTGGATCAGCGAGGCCATGACAGATCTTTACGGAATGCATGTCGGCGATCATGTGAAGATCCCGATTGCAGGTCGATGGATTGCATTCACGATTGCAGGTGTCTGGCGCGACTATGCGCGCCAGTATGGTGCGATTGTCGTGGACCTGGACGAGTACCGTCGCCTGACTGGTGATATGCGCGTGACGGACGCGGCATTGTGGTTCGTGTCTGGCGTTGGGCCCGCCCGTTTCGTGCACGAGCTGGCCCAGCGGCTGCCCGATGCCAGCCGGATTCGTTTTGAAGACCCTGCTCAAATTCGTACTGCCAGTCTACGCATCTTCGACCGCAGTTTCGCCGTTACGTATCTGCTTGAAGCGGTGGCCATAGTTATTGGGCTCTTCGGGGTGGGAGTCAGCTTCGGCGCGCAGGCGTTCGCGCGTGCTCGTGAATTCGGCATGTTGCGGCATGTAGGCGTGACGCGCCACCAGATCGGATTGATGCTCGCCCTGGAGGGTGCACTGCAGGGCTTGCTGGGTGTTGCAGTGGGGCTGGTGCTAGGTGGCGGGATTGCATTGATCCTGGTGCGGATCATCAATCCTCAATCATTCCACTGGACAATGGCCCTGCACGTGCCATGGGTCATACTGAGTGTTGCTGCACTGACCATGATCACGCTGGCGGCGCTGACAGCTCTGGTCAGCGGGAAGCGTGCCATGTCCGTTGGTGCCGTGCGCGCAGTGAGGGAGGACTGGTGAAAAAGGTTGTATTGCTTGCGGCCTGGTTTTGGAGTGTATGCGTCGCGTTCGTACCCGTGGCCGTCGCATCGCCGTCGGCGTCTGTTGTGTATCCGGCCGTGAAGCCGGGGCTTGTTCTGAGTTTCCCGCGTGATTACGGCGCCCACCCTGCGTTCCGTACGGAATGGTGGTACGTGACGGGCTGGTTGAATGCCGACTCCGGCACGCCGCTGGGATTTCAGGTGACCTTCTTTCGCTCGCGCCCACAGCTGGACCCTTCGAATCCCAGTCATTTCGCGCCGGATCAACTCCTATTTGCACACGCCGCACTTTCTGACCCGAAAGTCGGCAGGCTGCAGCACGCACAACGCTCAGCACGCGGCGGCTTCGGCCTGGCCGACGCTCGGGTTGGTGATACGGATGTGCACATCAACGACTGGTCACTGAAAAGGAATACGGACAACACCTTAAGCGCGTTTGTGAAGACTGACGACTTCATCCTCGAAATCAGGCTTGAACCAACTCAACCCCTTCTTTTGCAAGGGCGGTCCGGATACAGCCAGAAGGGACCGAGGCCGGCCCAGGCGAGCTACTACTATAGCCAGCCGCAAATGAAAGTAACCGGCTTCGTCACTCGCCACGGTGGGAAACAGGCGGTTCATGGAACCGCGTGGCTTGACCATGAATGGTCGTCCGCGCTGCTGGACAGCCGAGCCGTTGGCTGGGACTGGACGGGGATCAACTTTTATGATGGCAGTGCTCTTATGGCGTTTCGAATCCGCGACAAAAGTGGCCACAAGCTTTGGGCGGGAGGCTCGTTTCGACGGGCTGGCGGTGCAACTACCGTATTGCTTCCGTCGGCGATCAATTTCGAGGGAAAGCGTATTTGGCAATCGCCGCATACTGGCACCGAGTACCCCGTGTCGATGATCGTGAACGCCGGCGACGTAGCCGTTGATCTCGAGCCGCTGATGGACGACCAGGAGCTTGACAGCCGCGCCAGTACAGGCGCCGTTTACTGGGAAGGTGCCGTGATCGCAAAGCATGAGGGAAAGCCCGTCGGGCGCGGTTATCTGGAGTTGACTGGGTATTTCCACCCACTCGGGTTTTGAGAACAGGTTGGGCTGAGATCCAACGGGCGCCTTTGTTCGGGTTCCAGTCAACGCACAGCATTCACCGTGAATCAGCCGCGAGCCCTTCCAGGAAAAATTCAATCTACGTCGGTATGGCATATGGCCCCCACGAACCCGAACGTGCTATCTTTGTGGCCGAATGAACTTAATTCTTTTGGGGACTTTCATGCTGAAGATCTGGGGCCGGACCAATTCCGTCAATGTTCAGAAGGTGTTGTGGTGTTGTGACGAGCTTTCGCTTCCCTACGAACGCATCGATGCCGGCATGCAATATGGCCGCAATCACGAGCCCGAATACCTGGCGATGAACCCGAACGGCAAGATTCCCGTCATTGAAGACGGCGATTACATGCTCTGGGAATCCAACGCCATTGTGCGCTATCTGGCCATGCAGTATGGCTCGCCGGCCAACAACCTTTATCCAGACGACCCCAAGGTACGTGCCGGCGTCGATCGCTGGCTTGACTGGTCGCTGTCCACCCTGCAGCCAGCGGATCGCCCGGTCTTCGTAGGCATGATCCGTACCCCAAAAGAAAAGCGCGACATGGCCGCCATACAAGCGGCCGCTGGCGAAGCGGCCAAACTTTGGCAAATAGTCGAGGCACACTTGAAGGGGCGCCACTATCTGGAAGGTGGCGCATTTTCTCTTGCGGATATGGTGATAGGCGCTTTCTGCCGTCGCTACATCGAACTGGATGGCATCGAAAGACCTTCGCTGCCGCTGGTACAAGAGTGGTATGCCAGGTTGAAAGCCCGCCCTGCCTTTCAGCGTCATATAGCGCCAACCCTTAGCTGAGCCGTGCTGTCGCCGCGGCGTCCACGTGTTCATTCGTCCGCCGCCATTTGTAATCGACTGAATTGGCCTTGCTACGAAGCAAGACAATACCAAAAACAAAATAAGACTGCGCCGAACGCAGTCCCTGGTCGCGATTGTTGCGCGTTGCGGAATGCCCCCATTATTGCGCCCACTATGTAACAGTTGGCTAAATGGCCGAACCCTGCTGCGGGTTAAGGGTCAAAATGGTACTTAATACTTTTGACTGAGTGAAGTGAATCATGAACGGCAACGCACGTCGAGTAATCATATCGGCTCTCGCATTCATCGCCCTTGGCGGATGCGCCGTTTACGCGCCTCCGAACGAAGGTTATGCCTATTATCCGTCCGAGCCTGCCTATGTGGCTCCTGCACCAGGCTACGTCGCTCCTCCAGTTTATATCGCGCCACCTCCGCTGTTTTTCAATTTTGGGGGGGGATATTATCGTGGCGGCTGGGGTCATGGCCATCGTCGCGGCTGGGGCCATGGTCGCGGCTGGAGGCGCTGACAGGCGGCTGGTTTCCACAGCGCACCTGACTCGACAGAACACTAAACGCTTGGCAGCGGGACAAATTCCTGATCATCCAGTTGTGGCAACGGTATACGCCCCGCCTCCCAGTCGGCCTTGGCCTGTTCTATCCGCTCTTTGCGTGATGACACAAAGTTCCACCATATATGGCGCGGGCCCAGCGGTTCGCCGCCCAGGAGCATTACGCGACTAAGTTCCAGGGCCTTGATGGCTGGTGCGGCGCCGGACGTGAACACTACCATCTGCCCTTTCGGGTATGTAATACCCTCGATATTGACGCTGCCGCTTGCCACATAGACGGCCCGCTCGGGATATCCGGGTGGAACAGCCAGGCTGGCCTGAGGTTGTAGCGTGGCATCTACGTAGAACAACGGCGAGTGCGTGGTTGCCGAGCTTTCCAGGTTGAATGCGCGGCCCGCGATGAGGCGGCCCACAACGCCGGTATCCGTAAATGTGGGTAGCTCATCCACACCATAGTGGTTGAACGTAGGAGCGTCTTCTTCATGGCTTTCGGGCAGCGCCACCCAGGCCTGAACGCCATCGATGCGCCCCCCCTGCTCACGCATGCCGTCAAAGCGTTCCGAGTGTGCGATGCCGCGACCTGCTGTCATCCAGTTCAGGTCTCCGGGTCGGATTATTTGTTCCACGCCGAGGTTGTCACGATGCGTGATCTGCCCATCGAAAAGGTAGGTGACCGTGGACAGGCCAATGTGTGGATGAGGCCGTACATCCAGCACTCTGGGGACCGGCGCGGACAGATCGTGTGGACCCATGCGGTCGAAAAATATGAATGGCCCCACCATACGACGCTTGCGGAATGGCAGGGTGCGCTGAACTTCAAAACCGCCTCCCAAGTCATGGGATCGGGGATCTATGACTATCTCGGGCATGGGTGCTCCTTTTGCGAAAAGTACGATTCGTTGCACTTCTTGTGTTGTTATACCGCTAACTCGCCTCTCAAGCGATTGTGCACCTTTTGCCATAGAGCTAGAATTCGGTGGTTCCTTTTTGATGGAGTTTTACCTGTGGATAACCCCCGACCTAGTATCGATCGTATCGCGGTAAGGTAGCCTCAGAGTTCCATCTCCCACTGCTGCCTTGCCTTTGTGGCGGGTAGCGGCACAGACGGCCATTCGGGCCGATTCATCTGCTTCCCCGGTTTGTTTCTGGTTGGCCCATATAGGGCTTGGTCTGGTCGCAGGTTCGTGGCCAGACGGGAGTGTGCCGTGCATTTCAACAAAAAAATTCTCAGTCCGGACGTCAACGTTTTAAAAGAGCTGTTTGCGGGGTTCGTGCGCAGTCGGCATGTCGCCAGACATTTTCGCCGATTTCCGTTCCTGGACACATTCGCCCGTTCGAACGCGTCGCGGCATGTTTCCTCCACCCTGAGTGACGCACTGATAGCCATCGCCCGCTGTGATCGGGAAGTAGTGCTGGACAACCTTCGCGCCAGTACGGAAGGACTGACTGATGAGCAGATCCTGACAGCACGCGAAGTAGCCGGCCCCAATGAGATCGGACATGAGAAGCCGTTGTCATGGTGGGAGCACCTTTGGCATTGCTACAAAAACCCTTTCAACCTTTTGTTGACTGTGCTGGCGGCCATTTCGTTTGTCACGCAGGATGAGACAGCGGCGCTGGTCATCGGCATCATGGTGGCACTGGCCACTATGCTTCGGTTCTGGCAGGAAGGCCAGTCCAACAAGGCGGCCGACGAACTGAAGGACATGGTCAGCAATACGGCTACCGTCATGCGCCGCATGATGATCGAAACACCTGGAGTCCCCGCGGGCGCGAACGACGACGCTCCTGTTGTCACGGCCCTGGTTTCGCAAAGAATGGAAGTCCCCTTCAAGGAGCTGGTCCCGGGCGACATCGTCCTGCTGTCCGCAGGCGACATGATCCCTGCGGACGTGCGCCTGCTGTCCGCCAAGGATCTGTTTGTCAGCCAGGCATCCATGACGGGCGAATCACTACCCGTCGAAAAATTTCCACACCTCTCGCATCCGTCCACAACCAACGTTTTCGAGCTGGACAACATTCTGTTCATGGGGACCAATGTCGTATCGGGGTCGGCCAGTGCTGTCGTGGCGAGCACTGGCGGAAAGACGTATTTCGGTATGCTTGCACAGCATGCCACTGCATCGGACCGCGTCCCCACGGCGTTTCAGACGGGTGTGAATAAAGTCAGCTGGCTGCTTATCCGCTTTATGTTCGTGATGTCTCCACTGGTTCTGTTCATCAACGGGTATACCAAGGGCGACTGGCTCGAAGCATTTTTATTCGCCCTTTCGATCGCCGTCGGGCTGACGCCGGAAATGCTGCCCATGATCGTTACGTCCACCCTGGCCAAGGGCGCCGTGTACCTGTCGCGCAAGAAAGTGATTGTGAAGCGGCTGGATGCCATTCAGAGTTTCGGCGCCATGGATGTGCTGTGCACGGACAAGACGGGGACCCTCACTCAGGACAGGATCTTCCTGGAACGGCACACGGACGCCTATGGCGTGGAGTCGGACGATGTGCTTGAGCTTGCCTACTTGAACAGCTACTACCAGACGGGACTCAAGAACCTGCTGGACGTTGCCGTACTAGCCCACGGCGAAGTGCATCGCGAGCTGGACGTCACGTCTGTGTACCGCAAGGTGGACGAGATCCCATTTGATTTCGATCGTCGTCGGATGTCGGTCGTCGTGTCCGAACGCCGCGAACATCACCTCCTGATCTGCAAAGGCGCAACCGAAGAAATGCTGGGCATCTGCACTCATGTGCGTCACGGCGAAGTCGACGAGACTCTGACAGATCAACACCTGGCCGACGTGCGCGCCGTCACGGCCGAGCTCAACGGCGAGGGCCTGCGCGTGGTGGCGGTCGCTGTCAAGCACATGCCGCCCTCCCGGGACGTCTATAGCATCTCGGACGAATCGGACTTGACACTGGTTGGCTATATTGCTTTTCTTGATCCACCCAAAGAGACAACCCGCCCGGCCATTGCCGCCCTGGCCGAGCATGGCGTGGCGGTCAAGGTCCTGACCGGGGACAACGAGTTGGTAACGCTGAAGGTTTGCCGCGAAGTGGGGTTGCCAACGCAGGCGGTCCTGCTGGGGCAGGACGTTGAAGCCATGAGCGACGCACAGCTTTCCAGCCAGGTGGAACAGATCCGCATATTTGCCCGGCTGGCACCCATTCATAAGGAGCGCATTGTGCGCGCGCTGCGTGGCAACGGACACGTCGTCGGTTTTTTGGGGGACGGCATCAACGATGCGCCGGCGCTGCGGGCGGCAGACATCGGTATTTCGGTGGATTCGGGAGTGGATATCGCCAAGGAGGCTGCCGATATTATCTTGCTGGAAAAGAACTTGATGGTTCTCGAACAAGGCGTGATCGAAGGCCGGAAGACTTTCACCAACATGCTGAAATACATCAAGATAACCGCCAGCTCCAATTTCGGAAACGTATTCTCAGTCCTGATAGCCAGCGTCTTTCTCCCCTTTTTGCCGATGTTGCCGCTACAGTTGCTGGTGCAGAACCTGCTGTACGACATTTCGCAGATCGTCATTCCGTTCGACAACGTGGATGAGGAAATGCTCAGGCGGCCGCAAAGCTGGCGGCCTGATGATATCCGCCGCTTCATGCTGTTTTTCGGACCGCTAAGTTCGGTTTTCGACATGATTACGTTCGCCGTCATGTGGTTTGTGTTCGGGGCGAACTCTCCAGCGCAGCAGACATTGTTCCAATCAGGCTGGTTTGTCGTGGGTCTGCTCACCCAGACTATGGTAGTGCACATGATACGCACACCCAAGATTCCGTTTGTGCAAAGCAGGGCGTCCTGGCAATTGCTTGCCATGACGGCAAGCGTCATGGCTGTTGGTGTGTTCCTGGCCATGGGCCCGCTTGCCAATTACTTTAAATTGCAAGCCCTGCCACCGCTGTATTTCGTTTTTCTGCTGCTGGTGCTGCTGGGCTACATGGGTCTGGTGCAGACCATGAAACGCTTCTACATCAAGCGCTATGGCTGGCAATAAGGGTATGGGGAAAGGGGAAAATGCGGCCAATATGCCTGCCCCTCTGAAAACCTTTATAGTTTGACCTCATGTACATTGCCTTGGCCATTTTCATCTTTACCCTGGTGCTGGTCGTGCGCCAGCCGCGAGGCCTGGGCATAGGCTGGAGTGCTGCGTTGGGCGCAGTACTGGCGCTGGCCTTTGGCGTCGTTCACTTGAGTGACATTCCTGCCGTATGGCACATCGTCTGGAACGCCACTGCCACCTTCATAGCCATCATCGTGATCAGCCTGCTATTGGACGAAGCAGGCTTCTTTGAATGGACTGCATTGCATGTGGCGCGATGGGGCCAGGGCCGGGGACGCAAACTGTTCGTTCTTGTGGTGTTGCTTGGCGCAGTGGTGTCGGCACTGTTCGCGAACGACGGTGCTGCGCTCATCCTCACTCCCATTGTCATGGCCATGTTGTTGGCCTTGGGACTCGGCCCCAAGGCAACGCTGGCGTTCATCATGGCTTCTGGCTTCATTGCCGATACTGCCAGCGTGCCGCTGGTCATCTCCAATCTGGTAAATATCGTATCGGCGGACTACTTCGATGTCGGCTTTGGCCGTTACGCGGCCGTCATGGTTCCGGTCTACATCGTTGCCGTCGTGGCCTCGTTGGCGGCATTGCTTCTTTTCTTTGGCCGCAGCATTCCCGTACGCTATGAACCGGCAAGGCTCGGCATTCCATCGCACGCCATCCGCTGCAAAGCCACGTTTCGGGCAGGCTGGGTGGTTCTGGTCGGGTTATTGTGCGGGTTTTTCATTCTGGAACCACTTGGCATCCCTGTAAGCGCCACGTCGGCGGCTGGTGCACTGGCTCTGCTGGTGGTTGCGGGACGCGCGCACATCATCGGAACGCGCAACGTCGTACGCGGCGCTCCCTGGCATATCGTGGTGTTTTCGGTTGGTATGTATCTGGTCGTGTACGGCTTGCGCAACGCCGGCCTGACACAGTGGTTAGCCGAAGTGCTTTCGCACCTTGCGGCCGGTGGCCTTTGGGTCGCCACGCTGGGTACGGGCATAATGGCGGCCCTGCTGTCATCCATCATGAATAACCTGCCAGCGGTTCTGGTTGGTGCCTTGTCGATCGACGCCAGCCAGGCCAGTGGCATCACTCGGGACGCCATGATTTACGCCAATATCATTGGCTGCGACCTGGGCCCCAAGATTACGCCCATTGGAAGCCTGGCCACCCTGCTCTGGCTGCATATATTACGGCGCAAGGGGGTGGTGATTTCGTGGGCGTATTACTTCAGGGTGGGAACGATCCTTACCCTGCCGGTTTTGGTAATTACGCTGAGCGCCCTGGCGCTGCGCCTGTCCATCGGGTAGCCGCAGGGATAAGCTCACTGAAGACAGCAGGGATGCACACGCGGGCTGGTGGGGTGCCAACGCCGCGTATCTGTTATGCAGCCATGCAGCCGGTACGCGGCCGTAGCCAGTTGAACATATGCGCCATTGCGCGGTATCAGGCAGCGGACGTTGCCTCAGCCTTCTTGGTCAGGATCATGTCGTAATTCATGGTGTAGAACGGCTCGTTCATGATGGTGCCGTCGGGCGCTTTTTCGCCCGCTTCATGCCGTACGTAATCGCCCAGAAGCGAGGACCGCACACCAAACACGGCATCCGACATAAGGTAAGGATCCGTTTTTTCAAAGACATGCGTAATCAGGGTGTCGTAGCCTTCAGCCACTACCATGAAATGTATGTGCGCAGGACGCCACGGATGGCGGCTTACCCCTTGCAAGAGCGTGCCAACTGGTCCGTCGGTAGGTATGGGATAGGCAACCGGCTTGATCGTGCGAAAATGAAATTGGCCGCCGTCGTCAGTGTGCAGCTTCCCCCTGCCCGCCACTTTGTCATCCGGGTATTGCACGTCGTAGAATCCGTCTTCGTCCGAGTGCCAGATGTCCAATACAGCCTTGATCGGTTCGCCGTTCACGCCCTTGACCTTGCCACTGACGAAACAGGGTGTGCCTTTGGCTCCATGGCTGATGTCGTCGCCGTTCTTGTACCAAGGCGCGTTCTCGACGTGAAACGGTCCGAACACTGTCGCTTCGGTCGCGCTTCGAGGCTTGCGATTGTTGATGAGGACGGTCAGCATGGAAATGCCCAGGACGTCTGAAAGCAGGATGAACTCTTGCCGCTTGTCGGTGCACATGTGACCGGTTTCAGTGAGAAACTGTATGGCGTATAGCCATTCTTCCTCGGTCAGTTCAACCTCGCGCACGAAGTCGTGCAGGTGCTGCGTAAGGCTGGAAACGAGCTGGACAAGTCGCGGGTTCTTGCAATCAGACAGGCGTTGATTGACAGCCTCGGTTATGTTTACCTCATCGTAACTTATGTAATTTTTCATTGTGCGCCCTTGATTGCTTGGGGTTTGGCAACGTACTTCATTGCGTCACTATTCGTATCTGGCTCCAAGCGGAGTTTTACTGGGAAGAGTCTTATACCAAAAGTGGCTTGAATATGCCCCCAAAATTAAAAAACCTGACCATAGCCAAATGATAGCAAGCTTTTCCACAGTAAAAGAGGAAGACGCCACGGGAGGAAAGCGTCATCCAGTATGAACAGGTCAAGCCCAATGCCGCGGATTGCCGCCCCTTTGTACTTATAATAGATGGTTAACCCCGAAACACAACTATAGTTCTTGACCCCGTTTTTTTTAACGTGTAGAGTCCACTTCATGTTACGTCTTGTTGTATACACCGCGAAGTAGCACATTTGGTGCTGGCCCGACTCTGCGGCTTGTATCCGAAGCGTACGACCCAATAAATTTAACCCCAGGAGGATGCATGAAATTTCACTTTAAACTGGCTGCCCTTGCAGCCGCAACGTCATTCGCGGCTTTGGCTACGCCGGCCATGGCGGACATCACTGTCGGCCTTTCATTGTCTTCCACGGGCCCTGCGGCCGCACTGGGTATTCCGGAAAGGAACACCGTCGCGTTGCTGCCCAATACCATTGATGGCCAGAAAATACATTACATTGTTCTTGACGACGCCACCGACGCGGCCCAGGCTGGCAAGAACGCGCGCAAGCTGGTCAATGACGACAAGGTAGACATCCTTCTGGGCTCCTCTTCTACGCCGGCCTCCGCCGCCATTGCCGAAGTTGCCGACGACAGCAAAACCCCACAGATCGCGATAGCACCTTTGGACTTGCCCGCCAGTAAAAACTATTGGGTGTTCCGCGCGCCACAGCAAATCAGCCTGATGGCCAGCGCCCTTGTCGAACACATGAAGGCGCACGGCGTCAAGACACTCGGCTTCATCGGCTATAGCGACGCCTACGGCGAAAGCTGGCTTAAAGACATGAGAACCGCGACGGCGGCAGCGGGCATCAAAATGGGCGACGTTGAACGTTTCAATCGTCCCGATACCAGCGTAACGGGCCAGGCGCTCAAGCTGGTTGCCTCCAAACCAGACGCCATCCTTGTCGTTGCATCGGGCGTACCTTCGGTCATGCCGGAAGTCACCCTGAAAAACCTGGGCTACAAAAAGCAAATTTACCAGACACATGGCACCGCCACCAAAGATTTCATTCGCGTGGGTGGTAAGGCTGTCGAGGGCACCATCCTGCCGGTTGGCCCGGTTGTGGTGGCCAGCCAGTTGCCCGACTCGCACCCCTCCAAGAAAATCGGCATGGAATACACTAAACGGTACGAAGCCAAATACGGCAAAGGTTCGTTCTCATCCTTCGGCGCACAGTTCTATGATGCCTTCCTGCTGTTCAAGGCCGCGGTTCCCACCGCTTTGAAGGCTGCCAAACCAGGCACCCCCGAGTTTCGCAAGGCCTTGCGCGACGCCCTCGAGAAATCGAAAGACGTTGTTGCCACCCACGGCGTATTCAACATGACCCCTACCGACCACTTCGGGCTTGACTCGCGGTCTCGCGTGCTGGTTGAAGTCAAGAACGGTGACTGGAAGCTGCTGCCTACCCCTGCCAAGTAAACGGCAGTATCGAAAAAAACCCTTGCAATGCGCGCTGAACGCGCAGCAAGGGCTTTTTTTATTGGTGCTGCCGTCGGCCTCAGGCCGTTATTGCGCCAACTTCTTGACCCAGGCTACGTAGCTGTCCATCCACCCCTGCAAGAGCTTTTTCGTGGTGGCGTCGGCAATGCCACCCGTCGCGTCGAAGAAACCATCGGTGATCTGGAGGAACACTTCGGGCTGAGCCATGGTGGGTGCATTCAGATAGGCCAGAACATTGCGCAAATGCTGCTGAGCCGCCGCCGAACGTATGAGCCCAACAGACGAGCCCATTATTCCGGCCGGCTTGCCAGACCAGGAGTTTTTGCCATAAGGTCGCGAACCATGATCCAGCGCATTCTTGAGTACGCCAGGCATTGAGCGGTTGTACTCAGGCGTGACAAACAACAGGCCTTTTGATGCGACGATTTCATCCTTGAAACGCTTGACCGTGTCGGCCTGATTGCCGTCGTCGTCCTGGTTGTATAGTGGCAAGTCGCCGATCTGCACCAGCTTGAACGAGAAGTCGGCAGGTGCGAGCTTGATGACGGCATTCGCCAGCTTGCGGTTGTTGGAGTCCTTGCGAAGGCTGCCCACAACGACACATATCTGATACTGATTCATAACATTCCTTCTGGTTAAAGTATTGAACACGATCGTACTGGAGTGTAGTGACAAACCCCATAACTTGCCCGCTATGGGCAAACTTATCCACAAACTCTGTGTATAAGCTTGTTTCCAAATCGCCGTTACGGCGTCCAACTACAGTCCCCACGCGGGTGAGAAGTTGGTTGGCTAAAAATAATACAGTTGCGAGTAGGGTTACTATGCCGCAGCGACTTCAACGACATCCCAGCATGACAGCTTAATGGTTATGCCCAGAACATTCGATCTGAATCATACTGCGTGATCATTACCTGGTTCGATGGGCCCTGACGGTGCGGCCGCCGTGGCCGGTGGTTTGGCACCAGCACCTGCAGCCTGGGCCACGAAGCTTGACAGCAGATCGATGGGCACCGGGAAGACCAGTGTGGTGCTCTTGTCGCCGGCTACCTGGGTAAGTGTCTGCAGATAGCGCAGCTGCATGGCCGAAGGTTGGATTGCCAGCGTTTCAGCCGCCTCCATCAGCGCGTGGGCGGCCTGCTTTTCACCTTCGGCATGAATTACCTTGGCCCGGCGTTCGCGCTCGGCTTCGGCCTGACGGGCGATGGCACGGATCATGTTTTCGTTCAAATCAATATGCTTGATTTCGACATTGGTAACCTTGATGCCCCAGGAGTCGGTCTGTTCGTCCAATATTTTTTGCACGTCCAAATTAAGCTTTTCGCGCTCGGAAAGCATCTCGTCCAGTTCGTGCTTGCCCAGCACGGCACGCAGCGTTGTCTGAGCAAGCTGGCTTGTCGCCTCCAGGTAATGCTCGACCTGGATAATGGCCTTTTCCGGAGAAATGACTCGAAAGTACAGGACGGCATTCACCTTAACTGAAACGTTGTCGCGTGAGATGACGTCCTGACTTGGAACATCCATGGTGACGACACGCAAATCGACCCGGACCATTTGTTGTACGCCAGGAATGACGATGACGAGACCTGGGCCTTTTACCTTGGTGAAGCGACCAAGGGTAAAGATAACGGCACGCTGATATTCGCGCAAAATCTTCAGTGTGTTGAAGAGGATCAGCAACACGATGATGATTACAGTCAGCAGACCGACATTGAAACCATAAAATCCGTTGAACATTTAAATTTCTCCTGGTTGCCACTGAACGCGGCGTTTGACGCAGTCTATCCTTGCCCCGACTGAACGCGCTCGACCGTCAGGGTCAGACCATTGAGAGCGATCACACGGACGTGGTCCCCGGTTGCCAGCCCGGCCGTGCTGTGGACGCGCCAGCTTTCGCCCTGTATATCTGCATAAACCGAGTCTTGACCGACTGAGGCGACGACCCCCTCTTTGCCGAGCATATCTTCACGTCCACTGACTACGGGCCGTCGGTGTGCGCGTGTAGCCATGGTACCCACGAGAACCAGGAACGCGACACTGCACAGCGCCACGGCAATCAGAAACGGGATGGACAGATCGTACCCAGGTACACCCGTATCGGTCAGAAACAGCCCGCCCAGTATGAACGCCACGACGCCTCCGGCTCCGACAATGCCAAAGCTGGGCAGGAAGGCTTCAGCAATCATGAGAGAAACGCCCAGAGCAACCAGCGCCACACCCGTCCAATTAACTGGCAACAACTGAAAGGCGTAAAGGCCAAGGAGCAGACAAATAAGGCCGCTTACGCCCGGCAGCGCAAGGCCCGGATTCATTATTTCGTAGAACAGTCCATAAATACCCACCATGATGAGCACCAGCGCGACTTGTGGGTTGGCAATCAACGCCAGCAGCTGGCTGCGCCAGCCTGGCTCCATGTATTGAATGTGAGCATCAGCCGTATGCAGCACGACGGAGCCAGACGCCAGCTTCACCTGGCGGGAATCAATTTTGTTGAGCAGGTCCGGGACATTGTCGGCGATGACGTCAATGACGTTGGCCTTGAGTGCATCGGAAGCGGATATGCTGGCTGCATTTCGTACCGCGTTCTCGGCGAATTGAACATCACGGCCGTGAAATTGCGCCAGACTGCGTATATACGCCACGGCGTCATTTTCTATCTTGGTTCCAAGGGTGCTCTTGTGACTGTCGGAACCACTTGAGAACAGGCCAATCCGGACGGGCGAGGCAGCACCCAGATTGCTGGCTGGCGTCATGGCGGCAATGTCGCTCGCATAAAGGATGAACGTTCCGGCACTTGCGGCGCGCGCCCCGCCGGGGCTGACAAATGTGACGACCGGCACTGGAGACGCCAGAATCTCCCGCACAATGTCACGCATCGAGCTGTCGAGCCCCCCGGGCGTGTCCAGCTCGATGACCACCGCGGCGGCCTTCTCCTTGGCTGCCTGCTTCAGGCCCTGAATAATGAAATCGGCGCTCGCCGGACTGATGATGCCGCTGACACGCAGATCAATCACCAGTGGCCCTTTGGGCTGACCGTAGGCCAGATAGCTTCCCGCCGCGGCAAGGATGGCAAAAACCACAACAAAAAACAGGCGTGGCCAACCAGTGCTTAGGCGCGCAAGGCTCAATCGCCGCAGTGCCCTGAACATACGCCGGGCTCCTTATGATTTTATGGCGTGGCCCCGGCCACGCCATGGCTATATACGGCCAGTATAGTCTTTCGGCACGCCGTCGCCGGCATGTGCCGTGCTACGGGGAGCCTTGCCTGCGGACTAGGCTTTTTTATGCTTTGCGTTCAGCAGGTGATCCATCTCGGTGGCCAGCACCACCGCCTGATTGTGCTCAGTATCTTTGGCCCCGTATACCAGAGTGATCGTGGATTGCGTGGCCTGAGCTGCAACGTCGCGCATAAGTTCCTGCTGCTCTGGGGTGCGCAACTCTTGCTCGTAGCTTTCGCAAAAGCCCTGCCAGCGATCCACGTTGTGTCCAAACCACGTGCGCAGCGTCGAAGTTGGTGCCAGATCCTTGCACCACAGGTCGAATTTGAATTTCTCCTTGGATAGTCCGCGTGGCCAAAGCCGGTCTACCAGGACCCTGAAGCCGTCGTCGGCACCAGGGGCCTCGTAGGCCCTGCGAATTTGAATAGTAAAGTGGCGATTCATCTTATGCCTCGTTAAAGTTATGCAAACAACAACGGTGCAAGGCCTACCCCCTGACGTCCATTAACTGCTGTGGGTCATTTCAATGGGTACGATCCATTCACCATATTGCTTTTCCGTGACAAACCCCAGTGCCAGTGCCGCTGCTCGCAGCGTGGTTTTTTCTTTGTGCGCTTTCTTGGCAATGGCTGCAGCGCGGTCATACCCAATGTGGCGATTCAGAGCGGTAACCAGCATGAGGTTTTTCTCAAGATTTTCTTCAATTTTTTCCACGTTGGGTTCAATGCCGGTCGCGCAGTGGTCATTGAAGGCAACGCAGGCGTCACCAAGCAGCTCAATGCTTTCAAGCACGTTGTGCACCATAATGGGTTTGAACACATTGAGTTGGAAATTGCCCTGACTACCGGCAAAAGCCGTGGCGGCATCGTTGCCGAAAACCTGTACGCACACCATGGTCAAGGCTTCACACTGAGTGGGGTTAACCTTGCCAGGCATTATGGAAGAGCCCGGCTCGTTCTCGGGAATAATAAGCTCGCCGATGCCGCAGCGTGGGCCGCTGGCCAGCCAGCGCACGTCGTTGGCAATTTTCATGAGCGCACCTGCCATGGTGCGCAAGGCGGCTGACATGTTGACCAGGGCATCATGTGCCGACAATGCAAAAAATTTGTTCGGCGCAGATTGCAACGGCAACCCGGTGATACGGGCCATGTTCGCGGCGGCGAGGTCGCCAAAGCGCGGATGGGCATTGAGCCCTGTCCCGACCGCGGTACCACCTATAGCAAGGTCGTAGATGCCAGGTAGCGCGGCACGCACAGCTGCTGAAGAAAAGTCGAGTTGGGCAACCCAGCCGCTTATTTCCTGTCCAAGCGTAATGGGCGTGGCATCCTGCAAGTGAGTGCGCCCGGTCTTGACGACGTTCTTGTACGCTTCGGACTTCTCTGCAAGGGTGTCACGCAATTTGCCGACGGCTGGCAGAAGATGGTTGTTGACCTCTTGCGCCACGGCAATGTGCATGGCCGTGGGGAATGTATCGTTCGAGGACTGCCCGCGGTTGACGTGGTCGTTGGGATGCACCGGAGTCTTGCTGCCACGCACGCCACCGGCCAGTTCAATGGCTCGGTTCGCGATGACTTCATTGGCGTTCATGTTGGACTGTGTACCCGAACCGGTCTGAAACACCACCAGGGGGAACTCGGCGTCGAACTTGCCGTGCTCGACCTCGGTAGCCGCCTCGACGATATACCGGGCCAGTTCCTTGGGCAATTCGCCCAATTCGGCATTGGCCTCGGCCGCGGCTCTTTTCAGGATGCCAAGAGCGCGGATGATAGGCCGTTGCCATTTGAAACGCGCCACGCCAATGGGAAAATTCTGGATGGACCGCTGCGTTTGCGCGCCCCAATACCGCTCGGCAGGGACCTCGATTGCGCCCATTGAGTCTGTTTCTGTTCGTGTTGATGCCATGACAATTTCCTTGCGCCAATTCAAAAAAAACTAATTGATAATGATCCATTATGGCCTATATTGCCATACGACCCATCGCCTATTGTCCGCCAGAACGCGCACGGGGCTCGGGCAATGCCGAAAGCCGCGCAGACCATATTTCCGCAGCGTCGAGCATGCGATTGACAAACCCCCATTCGTTGTCGAACCACACCAGCAGATTGGCGAAACGGCGTCCCGTGACCCGAGTCTGGCTACCGTCGATAATGAAGGATCTGGGGTTGTGGTTGAAGTCCACCGACGCATGCGGGCTATCGGAATAGCCAGCCAGGCTGGGGCTGGCATTGGCTGCTTCCATCATCAGGGCATTGAGTCCACTTGCTGTGACATCGTGCGCAAAGTGCACGGTCAGGTCGATGGCCGAAACGTTCAGCGTAGGTACACGTATGGCCTTGGCCTGCACTTTGCCGATGAGTTGTGGCAACAGGCGTTCCACGCCTTTTGCCAGACCGGTCGAAACGGGCACGATGGACTGCATGGCTGACCGTGTACGCCGAAGATCCGAGCCATGATAGCCGTCTATGAGCGGCTGGTCGTTCATGACGGAATGTAGCGTGGTAAGACCGGCTGCTTCAATGCCAAATGATTCGTGCAGCAGTCTGAGCACCGGCACAATAGCGTTGGTGGTGCACGACGCATTTGACACAATGCGTTCACTTCCAGACAGGTCTTCGTGGTTGACGCCATAGACCATAGTGAAATCGACGTCAGCGGCGCTACGGCCAGGGTGCGAAAGCAGCACCCGTGGACAGCCCGCCCTCAGGAAACGGTTCAGCTCAGTGCGCTTCCCGTAATGTCCTGAACATTCGACCAGCATGTCCAAGTCCACGCTGCCCCAGTCAACCTCTTCGGGAGTGCCTGCATGTGTTACGGCAATGGTTTCGCCGTTGATGATGAGGCAGTCCGCGCCCTGCTCGACCGACCCAGGAAAAACACCGTGGGTAGAGTCAAAACGCGTCAAATACACCATGCTGTCCAAATCGGCCGGCTCGTTGATGGCAACGATACGGAATTTGTCCTTGGCGGGAGATTCATTCAGGGCGCGCAGGAAGCAGCGTCCGATACGGCCATAGCCGTTGATGGCCAGGCGAACAGGATTGATCATGAAAAGCTCAAAACATTACAGAAAGCCCGCCGTCGACAACCAGCACATGCCCGTTGACGTATGACGCGGATGGCGACGCCAGGAAAACGGCGGCGCCAGTGATGTCGTTTGGCTGCCCCCAACGACGCAGAGGGTTACGCATGGCCACGGCAGGGCCAGTGTTCGGGTCGTCAGCGATTGCCTGGTTGGTCTCGGTGGCAAACGTGCCGGATGCTATGCCGTTACTGGTGATGCCATGCGGCCCGTACTCGACAGCCAGCGCCCTGACGAGGCCCGTGAGGCCCTGCTTGGCGACTGGATAAACACCATCTCCGGGGCGTGCCAGCTGACCTGCGACGGACGTCAGCGTGATGATGCGTCCTGAACTGCTTGTTTTGACCATTGCCTGCGCGGCCAGTCTGGATAACTGCGTACCAGCCACCATATCGGTATGGATGAGCTCAAGTATTTCGTCCAGCGAAATCTGCTCGAGCGACTTGCGAATACGTATCCCCACGTTATTGACAAGAATGTCGGGGGTACCCCATTTTTTGCAGACTTGACCGTAGCCAGCTTCCAGTTCGTGAAGCTGGCCAATATCCATGACCAGGGGATGGGCGGCGGCCAAGCCTGGGCCAGCCAGACGGTTTATGGCGTCCGTGACGCGCTGTTCGCTACGACCATTGATGATGACTCGGGCGCCGCAGGCGACATAGGCTTGCGCAATGGCGAAGCCCAGACCCTGAGTGGAGCCTGTAATCAACGCCAGTTTGTCTTTCAGAGAAAAATCCGGTGCATCCATTTTATTCTTCGACATGCATGGCTGGCCCAACAAATAACTTCCTTCGCTTGACCGAACCAGGCGGAACGGTTTTGCACGTGGCTGAGCTTGTGTGGGGTCGGCCCAGAGGCCGGTGTCGCGGTACGCCCGGCCCAATGTCGTGGTATATCCAAACCGGTATGCAGTACATCTGCATTTTAACAGAGAGAGCACATCGTGTAGATCCGGGCTTCCAGACGCCTGGAAATCATCGCCACACCCCAAAGGACGCTGAACGGCTAGAATTGAAACCCTACGGCTCGCGTTGAGCCGACAACGAAGGAAGAGAGATAAATGAAACTTTACTACATGCCGGGTGCCTGCCCGCTTGCCTCGCAAATTGTGCTTGAATGGACGGGCACCCCTTATGAACTGCAGGCGGTGGAACGCTCTGCACTGCGCAGCCCCGAATATCTGGCGCTGAACCCGGTGGGGTCGGTCCCTACGCTTGTCGATGGCTCCTTGAAGCTTACGCAAAACCCAGCCATCATGGAATACATCAGCGAGCTGCACCCGGAAGCGGGTCTCCACGGCAAAACGCGTGAACAGCGCGCGGAGGTCCGGCGCTGGCTGTCGTTCAACAATTCCGACTTGCACCGCACCTTTTCCCTGATTTTTGCCGCGGCGTCATACAGTGATGACCCCGCCGTCCAGAACCTCATCGCCCAGAAGTCGACGGATCGTGTGCAGTTTCTGTTTGGCGTAGCCAACAAGAACCTCGAAGGCAAAGAGTACCAGGCAGGTAGCCGCTCTATAGCCGACCCGTACCTGTTTGTCATTTTGCGTTGGGCCAAGGCGAAGAAGCTGGACCTGAGCGACAAGCCAAATCTCGAAGCGTTCTTTGCACGCATGAGCGCCGACGCGGGTGTGAAGACCGCGCTAAAGAAACAAGGACTGGAATAACTTTCCGGCTTGAACGCGGTTACGCCTCTTTGTCACCTCCCTGGCGGGAGTCGACGCACGGCCACGGAGTGCTGGACAGAGGCATGGAATCTGCAGGACTCGGGCCTACCCTCCAAGGTAGGCCCTTTTGACACCATCGTCGGCCAGCAGGTTGGCAGCGCTGTCGGCAAGAACAATCCGGCCAGCCTCCAGTACGTAGCCGCGATCAGCCACTCCAAGCGCCTTGCTGGCGTTCTGCTCGACCAGGAGCACGGTAACTCCTGCATCACGTATGGCACTTATGGTTGAGAAGATCTGTCGAATGATGAGCGGGGCCAAGCCTAGCGTAGGCTCGTCAAGCAGCAACAGGCGTGGCTGGCTCATCAACGCGCGGCCTATGGCCAGCATCTGTTGTTCGCCGCCCGACAACGTTCCAGCGCGCTGACCTGCACGCTCCAACAGACGCGGGAATAGCCGGTGGACGTAATCCAGTCCCCTGGCAATCTGCTTCTTATTTAAGAAATAGCCCCCCAGGCTCAGATTTTCAATGACGGTCAATTGTGAGAAAACACGCCTGCCTTCGGGAGCTACGGCAATACCCCGGCGCATGACCGCGTGGGTGGGCAGTGCGGTGATATCCTCGTTTTCGAACACCACATGGCCCTGGCTGGCTCTGGGTGAACCGCAAATCGTCATTAACAAAGTGCTCTTGCCGGCACCGTTGGCGCCGATCAGGGTTACGATTTCGCCTTGTTCAACTTCAATACTGACATCAGTCAGCGCATTGACAGCTCCGTAGCTCGTGTGGACATGCCCCAGTCTAAGCATTCATTCCTCCCCGAGGTAGGCCTTGATGACGCGCGGGTCGGTGCGTATTTCATCTGGCGTGCCCAGGGCAATTGTCTGACCATAATCCATGACCAGGATTCGGTCCGAGACGCCCATGACCAGGCTTGTATCGTGCTCGATCAGCAGCACCGCGACTCCGAACCGTGAACGCAACTGCTCGATGATCTTGCTCAGGCCCTGCTTTTCGCTGGGGTTCAGCCCGGCAGCGGGTTCGTCAAGCATCAGAACGCGGGGACGCGTAATCATGCAGCGTGCGATCTCCAGCTTGCGCTGATGGCCGTAGGGCAATTGACCAGAAGGACGATTGGCGTAGTCGCGCAAGCCCATGAAATCCAGCCATTCAGCCGCATTTTCCATCGCGGCACTTTCAGCCGCACGATACGCAGCCGATTTGAACAGGCCAGCCAGCAGTCCTGTTCGCAGATGCTGATGCTGGGCGACGAGCAGGTTTTCCAGCGCAGTCAGCTGCCTGAACAGGCGCATATTCTGAAAAGTACGTACGACACCCTTTCGAGCCATCGTGTGGCTGCGCGCACCACTGACATTCCGGCCATCGAGCATTATGGTGCCGGAAGTCGGGCGGTAGAAGCCGCTAAGACAGTTGAATACCGTGGTTTTACCCGCGCCGTTCGGGCCAATGATGGCAAACACTTCATTGGGTGTAACGCGAAATTCGACGTCCCGTACGGCCAGCAAGCCGCCAAAACGCATGCATAAGCCGCTCACCTGAAGTAACGGGCTGTTCATGGCGTGCTGCCGGAAGTGACAAGGCGCCTCATGGCCCGAGCCTAAGTTGTGGACGCTTTGCCGGAAGCAGGCCCTGGGGTCGCCACATCATCATCAGCACCATGACCAGCCCGAAAATCAGCATCCGATACTCCGCCAGCCCGCGCGCAACCTCGGGCAGAACCGTGAGCAGAATGGCGGCCAGGATGACTCCGGCCTGCGAGCCCATTCCGCCCAGCACAACAATGGCCAGGACCAGTGCAGATTCGGCGAAAGTGAATGAATCAGGATTGACCAGCCCCTGACGTGCCGCGAACAGGGCACCGCCTATCCCGGCAAACAGAGCCCCCAGCGTGAACGCCGACAGCTTTATCAGCGCGGGATTCAAGCCAAGCGAACGGCACGCGATTTCGTCTTCACGCAGGGCTTCCCAGGCGCGCCCGATTGGCATGCGCACCAGGCGTGTCGTGATAAAAAGCGTACAAAGTGCGAAGGCCAGCGCCAGCAAGTACATGTAGACCATGCTATGCATGGTGTTGAAATCCCACCCGACCCATTGATGAAAAGTTTCATACCCGTCGGCTGCCCGGCGCGTCATAGGATGCCCCAGCACTGTGGGTTTGGGAATTCCCGAGATGCCATCGGGACCGTTGGTAAGAGATTGCAGGTTGGTCAGCATCATGCGGATTATTTCGCCAAAGCCCAGCGTTACGATGGCCAGATAATCGCCACGCAGGCGCAAGACCGGAAAGCCAAGCACGAAGCCGAAAAGGGCTGCCGCGGCGCCCGCGACCGGCAAGGCCTGCCAGAATCCCCAGCCCGCCCAGTGATAAAGCAGCGCGTAAGAATAAGCGCCAACCGCATAAAATCCGACATACCCCAGATCAAGCAGGCCGGCGAATCCCACCACAATGTTCAGGCCCAACCCAAGCACGATGTAAATAAGCGCCAGCGTCGCGACATCAATCTGTGCGCGATCCGCGAAAAACGGCAAAGCCACGGCGGCCAGCACAATGATCCAGATTGAATGTCGACGGATGGCATGCGGCAGCGCCAGACGTGAACAGCTCGCGGTGCAATGGGTGGCCCACCCCCCAAGCATGCGATTGATGAACGGCCTGGTCAGCTGGAAGATGAAAACAACGAGCGCGCCACCAACGATCATGAACCAATCGGGCTTGATCTGAGTCTGCACATTCACTCGCACGATCTGCAATCCATAGATGGGAGCGATGATGATTGCAGCCAGCACGGCTGCAATCGATGCACGTTTCAGGTGGTTCGGGCTCATACTTTTTCCACGTCCGGCCTGCCCAGCAACCCCGTCGGACGCACCACCAGAACCAATATCAGCAGTGCAAAAGCGACGATGTCCTTATATTCCGACGACACGTAAGCAGCCGTGAGAGTTTCAGCCAGGCCCAGGAGAACGCCACCGAGCATGGCACCTGGGATGCTTCCAATGCCACCAAGAACTGCGGCGGTAAAGGCCTTCAGGCCAACAACAAAGCCAATGAATGGGTTGAGCTTACCGACAGTCAGTGCAATCAGAACACCACCGATTGCCGCAAGAACCGCTCCCACGACAAACGTGAACGAGATGACGCGACCGGTGTCGATGCCCAACAAACTTGCCATATGCAGATCCTGGGAACAGGCGCGCGAAGCGCGGCCAAGCCTGGAGCGCTGGATGTACAACGCTAGAAGCAGCATGGTGGCCACCGTGACCGCAATGATCAGAAGGCGCGAATAGGAAAGAGTAACCAGAAAAGTGCTGCCTGTCAGGGTGAATTGCACCGAGCCCGGCAGTACTTCCGGAACGGCAATATCGCGCGAGCCTTGGCCTATCGCCACCCAGTTCTGCAGAAAGATGGACATGCCAATAGCGGTGATGAGTGGCGCCAGCCTGTGCCCTGCCCTGACAGGCGCGTAGGCGATTTTTTCAATCGCGTAGCCATAGGCAGCGGTAACGATGCCCGCCACCAGCAGCATGAGCAAAATGACCAGCGCCAGCGGCAGGCTGCCGTTTACGCCGATGACGGCCAACGCCACCATGCCGGCATAGGCCCCGATCATGTAGATTTCACCATGAGCAAAATTGATCATGCCAATAATGCCGTAGACCATGGTGTAGCCAATCGCGATCAGCGCGTAAACGGCCCCCAGGGAAAGACCGTTAAATACCTGCTGGATGAACTGTGGGAGTTGGTCCACCACGCACAGGTGTCCGCACTACCGGACCGTCTGGCTCGAGTTGCCCGTCGCCAGGTCCACGTCAAGCACGGCGGGTCGTGCCAAGTTCCACATCAGCGCCCTGAACGGGGCCAACATGGTGGCGTTGACCACTAACTTGACTGCCAGATCGCCCGACAGCAACGACACCCAGTCAATGCCAGTGCCGGCGAACGCCACGCTGAAGAAAACGCACGTGTCCAGCGTAGCGCCGGCGAAACCGGCCAACAACGGCGCACGCCACCAGCGCTGCTCGCGCAGGCGATTGAACACCTGTATGTCCAGAAGTTGAGCCAGCAGGAAAGCAAGACCCGAAGCCATCGCTATCCGGGGTGTGGCGGCCCAGATGGAAAATAAAACCGCGACGACAAAACCGATGACGACAACTCGCCTGGCTGCACCCGGGCCAAACCGCCGATTCAGGAGATCTGACACCAGGAAAGAAACCGGATAGGAAATTGCACCCCAGGTAAGCCACTGGTTGATGGGGAACTGCACCAGGACATTGGAGCCCACGACCACCGCGCACATAGCGCACATCGCCGCGAAAAACTGCAAGGGCGTCATGCGCACAAAGGTCTTGTCAACAGGGTTCGAAGTCATTTCGCAAACTCGCTAGAAAGCTCCGCCGCACGGTCGTACGCTGCCTGCATGGCTTGCTGGACAACCGCGGAAAATTTTTGCCGATTGAAAACGTCGAGGGCGGCTGCCGTGGTGCCACCCTTAGATGTGACGCGTTCCCGCAGCGTGGCGGGAGTCTCGGATGACTGCGCCGCCAGTTGCGTCGACCCTTCAAGTGTTGCCAGGGCAAGCACGCGCGCTTGCTCAGCGGAAAGCCCAAGCTTGATTGCCCCTTCGATCAGTGCATCAAGGAACAGAAACACATAGGCCGGCCCGCTGCCCGACAACGCGGTTACCGCGTCGAGTTGTTTGTCACTATCCACCCATGTGATCTGGCCTACGGCGCTGAACAGTTGCTGGGCCAGTTCTTTGTCATCGTCGCTCACGCCCGACAACGCCAGCATGCCCGTGGCTCCGGCTGCTATCAGCGCAGGAGTATTGGGCATACAACGCACCAACCGCGTCCAGGGAGTGCCGGGCTCACCCAACCAGTTGGCGATAGTATCGCTGGAAATTCCCGCCGCAATGCTCACGACAAGGGTCTCGGGCCGCAAGAAAGGCTTGCAGCTTGCCACGGTTTCGCGCAGGACCTGCGGTTTGACCGCAAAAACCCAGATGTGGCGTTCGGACAAAGCCGCATCGGGCTTCAGGGCGACACGCGTCCCCTTCCCGCGCCATTTGTCCAGGACGGATTCATTGATGTCAATGACGTGCACGTCACCCGCGCCGCAATGCTTGCCGATAAGGCCCGAGGCCAGGGCGGAAGCCATATTGCCTCCGCCGATAAAAGCAAGATTAAGTTCATTATTCATAGGTGCAACATTGTACGTTTTTTTGCGCCGCGCAAAATATTGGGGTTCCATCCATGACCACAAAGACGAACCTTCCGCAGAAATTTCGCCATCGTGCCGCGACGAGTTCCGAGCCCTTGCCGCCGAAGTGCAACGACAATGTTCAGGGCGTCGTCGCCCGAGTCCTACCTGTACAGGGTTCTGGTGCCATCCCCGTGCCAACGATATACGCCAAATCTGAAATGAGCAAGGTCACCCTGCTTGTCCCAGGAGACGTTGCCCATGGGCGTCTTGAATGAATGAGCGTGCAGCCAGGCCGCCACTTTCACAGGGTCGTCGTGGCCGACGGCTTGTATACTTTTCGCAATGGCTTGCACCGCCGTATATGCGGGCAGTTGGAACGCCCCGCTCGGATCTCTGTGCCTGGCGCGAAATGCCTGAACGATGGCCGCGTTGGCCGGGTCGGCGGAAAGGTCGGCCGGCATGGTAACCAGCAGGCCTTCCACTGCGTGGCCGGCAATGGCATAGATATCCGGGTTCCCTACGCCCTCCGGCCCCATGAACTGAGCTTTGAGGCCTTGTTCAGTACTCTGGCGCAACAACAGGCCCATTTCCGGGTAGTAACCACCAAAATACACAAAATCGGCCTGCGCAGCCTTAATGTGGGTAATGACTGCCGAGTAATCGCTATCGCCCGCGTTAATACCCTCAAAAAGGACGACTTTGATCCCCGCACTTTCCAGACCTTTCTTTACGGCAGTGGCAATACCAAATCCGTAGGATTGTTTGTCATGAACGATTGCCACCCGTTTTGGCCTGATTGTGTCGACTATGAAATTCGCCGCCGCAGGGCCCTGCTGGTCATCACGTCCAATGGTGCGGAAAATGAAATCGTAATGTTTACCCTCGGTGACGGCTGGTGCGGTGGAGGCTGGCGTAATCATGACCACCCCTTCGGCGTTGTAAATACCGGCGGCCGCAATGGTCGGTCCCGAACACACATGCCCCACAACGTAGCCAATGCCGTCATTGACAATGCGGTTGGCAACCACCGGCCCTTGCTTGGATTCACAGCTGTCGTCGTAGTTGACGGCTTCCAGCTGACGCCCCAGCACACCACCCGCCCCGTTGATTTGCTCTATGGCTGTATCGACACCCTGCCTGACCATGTCACCGTATTGCGTGACCGGCCCGGTCATCGGGCCTGCCACGGCAATGCGCAGCGGCACCTTAGCGGCAATGGCTGGAGGCAAAGAAAAGAAAAACACCGCAGCGGCAGCATAGGTCAAACATCTAAGCAACTTGTCCATACGTTCCTCGCTGATACTCGTACCGCTGCGGGTCTCTACCGCACTCGCTGTCGATTCACGCCTGCTGCAGTTCGCCGACGTGCTCACCATTAACGTACGTTACGCCTGGCAACGGGCTTTGCCGGATGGCAGAGAGCAATGCGTGAATAGCCGTCGGGCGCGGGTAGCTTTTACGCCAGGCCAGGATAATGCGGCGATCGGGGACAGGTTTTGAAAACGGCACATACGCCAGCAGATCGCTTTGCGCACTATGTACCGACAGAGAACTTGCCGGCAGCACCGTAATGCCTACACCAGCCGCCACCATGTGCCGGATTGTCTCCAGAGACGATCCTTCAAACGTCCTCTGTATGCCTTCGCTGGACGCTGAAAACCGCGACAACTCAGGACAAACATCAAGCACTTGATCACGGAAACAATGGCCTGCGCCAAGCAGCAGCATGGTTTCGCTTTTGAGGTCTGAAGCGCTTATTTCCCTGAGCTTGGCCCATGGGTGACGCTTGGGAACTGCGACGACGAAGGGCTCGTCGTACAAAGGCTGCACGATCAGGCCCGAGTCGGGAATAGGCAATGCGGCAATGACGCAATCAATTTCGCCCTGACGCAGCAGTTCCAACAGGCGCGTCGTATAGTTTTCCTGAAGGATCAGGGGCATTTGAGGGGTCATTTCGATTTGAGCCGGCACCAGTCGGGGCAGCAGATAAGGTCCGACCGTATAAATAATACCCACCCGCAAAGGGCCTTCCAGGGGATCATGCCCCTGATGAGCAATTTCCTTCAGACTGGTTGCCTCTTCCAGCACACGCTGCGCCTGGTTTACGACGCGCAGCCCGATGGGAGTTACCCCCACTTCGGCTCCGCCCCGTTCAAACAGCACAACGCCCAGCTCGTCCTCGAGCTTGCGGATGGCCACTGACAACGTGGGTTGACTGACGAAACATGCGTCGGCCGCACGGCCGAAGTGACGTTCGCGAGCTACAGCCACAATGTATTTCAGTTCAGTCAGAGTCATACTATTTCCATTAATAACCATGGCCAGCCTGGCCATGGCGCCATTTGGCGATCACATCCCGGCTGGCTGCGATTTTTGTGCAGTGGCTCAGGTCCTGAGAAAATCTTGCTTGCCGTGCATCCACCGGGCAAGATGACGCCGCGCTGTGTCAATATCGACGTCCAGCAGTTCCGTCGCCAGCGCTTGCGCCTGTTCCACCAATTGCACATCCGTTTCCAAATTCGCAAAACGCAGCAGTGCAAGCCCCGATTGGCGCACCCCCAGAAATTCTCCAGGGCCGCGCAGGCGCAGGTCACGCCGCGCAATTTCAAAACCATCCGTAGTCTCGTACATGGCACGCAACCGCTGGCGTGCAAGCCAGGAGAGTGGTTGCTGATACATGAGTACACAAACGGACTGATTGCTGCCCCGCCCTACCCGTCCTCGCAACTGGTGCAGTTGCGCCAGCCCAAACCGCTCGGCGTGTTCAATGACCATCAGCGACGCATTTGCCACATCTACACCGACTTCGATTACTGTAGTCGCGATCAGAACGTCAATGCGACCGCTGCGAAAATCGGCCATGACGCTGGCTTTTTCTTCGGATTTGAGACGGCCGTGAACCAGGCCAATCCTAAGGTCTGGCAAGGCTTGCACAAGCCGCGCATGCGTGTCGACAGCGGTCTGCAACTGCAGGGCCTCGCTCTCCTCAACCAGGGGGCAAACCCAGTAAGCCTGTTTGCCAGCAAAAATTTCAGCCTGCACATGTGCCACAATCTCGGAACGCCGGGAGTCCGCCACCAGCTTGGTCACAACAGAACGACGCCCAGGTGGCAGCTCATCGATGACCGAACTGTCCAGGTCGGCGAAAAACGTCATGGCCAGTGTGCGCGGAATGGGTGTGGCGCTCATGCTCAACTGATGCGGGATCAGCGCATTTCCGCTTGAGGGTTTCTCGCCCTTGAGGCTTAGCTGCAGTCGCTGGCCAACGCCAAACCGATGCTGCTCGTCCAGCACGATCAGGCCCAGGTGCGCAAAGGTCGTCTTGTCCTGAATAAGCGCCTGGGTGCCAATGATCAGTTGGGCTTCGCCGCTGGCGATGCGTGCATTTTCCTCACGGCGGCTTTTCGCTCCCAAGCGGCCAGTCAGCCAGGCTATCCGGACTCCCAGCGGCTCGAGCCAACCTGCAAGTTTCAGAAGGTGCTGCTCCGCCAGAATTTCGGTGGGTGCCATGATGGCGACCTGGGCCCCGGACGCGATGGCCTGCGCCGCCGCCAGCGCGGCCACGACAGTCTTGCCGCTGCCCACATCGCCTTGCAACAGGCGGTGCATGGGAAATGATTTCATCAAGTCGGATGAAATTTCATCCGTGACCCGTTCCTGGGCGGCTGTCAGTCTGAATGGCAGCGCATTGCGCAAAGACTGCACAAGCCCCGACGTCTCGGCCAAAGGCTCGGCACGCTGCCTTAACCGGGCCGCTCGCGCCAGCGCCAGCGATAGTTGCTGCGCCAGCAACTCGTCGAACTTGACACGCCGCCAGGCCGGATGGCTGCGCTCAAGCAGCGCGCCATATGACATGTCGGGCGGCGGGTGGTGTAAAAGGTGGGCGGCCTGTCCGAAAGGCATCAGGCCGTAACGCTGGCGGATGATGGGGCCAAGCGTATCGTCGAGATCGGCGGTTTCCAGCGATTTGTCGATGGCACGCCGCAGCGAGGCTTGTGACAAGCCATCGGTCGTGGAATAGACAGGTGTCAGCGACGTTGGCAGTTCAACATCGGCGCGTGAGACTTTCGGGTGAACCATTTCCGGCCCCTGAAAGCCCATGCGGAGTTCTCCCCAGATCCGCAGGCGTTTGCCGACGGCCAGCTGTTTTTGCTGACTGGAGTAAAAATTCAGCCAGCGCAAAACAAGATCACCACTGCCATCAGTGACAAGCACCGATAGCTGACGGCGTGGACGAAATTGCACCTCGCTGCGCAAGACCTCGACCTCGACCTGGCCTGACTGCCCGGGGCGCAACGAAGCAATAGACGTGATCCGCGTTTCGTCCTCATAGCGTATGGGGAAATGAACGACGAAATCCTGCGGCGCCACCAGACCGAGCCGGCGCAGCTTGCGCTCAACGGGAGATTCCCCAGACGCAATGGCGGGCGGCACGCGCCGCGCCGCGCTCCTGGTCTTGCCGTTGCTCTGCATGGCGCTTGCGGTAGGCATGGTCGTGAGGGGCTGACGCTTTCGGCTACTGGACGACGATGACCGCTTCAACTTCGAACTGCGCACCCTTGGGCAGGTTGGCAACGCCGATGGTGGAGCGCGCCGGATAAGGCTGGGGAATGACGTCGGCCATTATGGCGTTCGCGCTGGCGAACTTGCTCAGGTCGGTAAGGAACAGCGTAAGCTTGACGATGCTTTGAAGTGTGCCACCCGCCGCCTTGATGACGGCCTGCATGTTCGCGAAGGATTGACGAACCTGGCCTTCAAAATTTTCGGAGACCAGTTCGCCCGTTTCAGGTTCCAACCCGATCTGGCCCGAAAGATAAACGGTTTTGCCTTGTCCCGCCACGACAGCCTGCGAATACGGGCCAACTGCGGCCGGAGCCGCATCAGTATGAATTATTTGCTTAGCCATAAATGCTCTCTGGAATTGTTAGTGAACAACTACTATCAGAGTTTAAGCAGCTATAGCAAAAATTAAAAGCCTTTTGCCGGCGAAACGGCTCGAAAAGACTAGTGGCTCCGAGCCATGAAGGCTGGGAGCCACGACAGGATACCAAATGGATTACTTTTCAACGAAAGCGCGCTCGATCAGGTAGTCGCCAGGTTCGCCCACCCCTGCTGACGGGACAAAGCCGAGACCATCAAGCATTTTGCAAATATCGGTAAGCATGGCGGGGCTGCCGCACAGCATGGCACGATCGGTTTCTGGATTCAGTGGAGGCAGGCCGATATCCTTGAACAACTTACCGCTTTCAATAACCGTTGTAATGCGGCCCTGATTGCGAAACGGTTCGCGCGTAACGGTAGGATAATAAATAAGCTTGCCCTTGAGCATGTCGCCAAAGTACTCGTTGGCAGGTAGCTCGCCCTGAATGTAATCAGAGTAGGCCAGCTCGCTGACGTGCCGCACGCCATGCAGCAGAATCACTTTTTCGAAGCGTTCGTAAATGTCGGGGTCTTTGATGATGCTCATGAACGGGGCAAGGCCGGTTCCGGTGGCAAACAAATATAGGTGTTTGCCAGGGTTCAGATCATCGACAACCAGTGTTCCCACGGGTTTGCGGCTGATCAGCACCGAGTCGCCCACCTTCAAGTGTTGCAAGCGTGAGGTAAGCGGCCCATTGGGAACCTTGATGCTGAGGAACTCCAGGTTTTCCTCGTAGTTGGCACTGGCGATGCTGTAGGCCCGCACCAGCGGTTTGCCTTCTACTTCCAGGCCCAGCATCAGGAAATGCCCATTATGAAATCGTAGCGCCGCATCCCGAGTGGTAGTGAAGGAAAATAAGGTGTCGTTCCAGTGACGGACACTAAGGACCTGTTCGAAATTGAAGGCTGCCATTGTCTTAAGTCTATAAAGAGCTTGTGTTGTGGATTTATACCGGACAAACCGGAACCCGAACCCAAGCAAGATCAAAAAGAGTGCAAACGTTCTAATTGCACCAACCCCGGACAACATGTCGAAGCTGCAGATGAATCATTTTAACGCATTTGACTAATCGACCCAAGCAAGCACGAATTTTACCTGTATCGGTTGGCAGTCAACGCATTTGCCTCCAGCCGGCATAGTGCGGCATGATGCCGTGCATGCCCTTGCTTCTAAAATGGTCGTACACGTCAAGTTAATCCCGAACCATCATGATATACAGCGTACACGCTCTTTTTTTCGTTGTAAAGCCCTATTTGAAAAAATATCTTATCGCTTCCAATAAAGTGCGACAAATGCTGGGTCGCCCGGATCGGATAGTGAAACGGCCTCACCGCTGCGAAGCCCCGAAGCTCCGGGTCCTGACCTACCCACGGGTCCGCTACCCAATACCCAGCTCCTGACATTTCCGCGTCAAGGTATTGCGGCCCACGCCGAGACGCTGGGCGGCCTCGGCCCGTCGACCATGACTATGAGCCAGAGCGGCAGTCAGCAACACTACTTCAAATTGACGTTGTAGCGTTGCCATGACGGCAGGCTCGTTGCGGCCAAGCCTGGCGCCAGCCTCGTCGGCAAGCAGGGAAAGCCAGGACTCTGGACTCTTCGGCGAAACAATTGCATTGACCGCGCGCTCATGTTCGCCGAACGTAGCGGACCGATGCGTATCGCCGGCACCGGCCCGGGTCGTCGTAACTTGTTCCCCCTGCGCGGCGCTGCGTCCGGCCGCTTCGGCCACCTCCGGTGGAAGGTCTTTGTAGTCAACCAACTGACCGGACGACATGACGGTCAGCCAATGGCAAAAATTTTCCAACTGCCGAATATTGCCCGGATAGTCAAAAGCCATCAAGGCGCGCATAGCGGCCGGGGTCAGGTGGCGAACGCCGACTCCCAGGCTCCGGGCACTGTTTTGCAGGAACAGTTCTGCCAGCGCCGGAATGTCCTCTTTACGCTCGTGCAGTGGAGGCAGGCGCAGGCGGATGACATTGAGCCGGTGATAAAGATCTTTGCGGAACAGCCCCTGCTCCACCAGTTGTTCCAAAGGCTGGTGAGTCGCCGTCACGATACGGACGTCCACCGAAATGACTTGCGAACCGCCTACCCGATAAAAACTGCCTTCGGCCAGCACGCGCAACAGCCGTGTTTGCAACTCAATCGGCATGTCGCCAATTTCGTCCAGGAACAGCGTGCCGCCATTGGCTTCCTCGAAGCGCCCCCGTCGCGTCTGTGTAGCGCCCGTAAAGGCGCCACGCTCGTGGCCGAATAATTCGGCCTCAAGCAGGTCGCGCGGGATGGCGGCGGCGTTCAGGGCGACGAACGGCGCCGACGCGCGCGGGCTGTGGGTATGCAGGGCCCGTGCAACCAGCTCTTTACCCGTGCCCGACTCGCCGGTAATCAGAACCGTAGCGGCCGAAATAGCCAGGCGACCGATTGCGCGGAATACCTCTTGCATGGCCGCCGACGATGACGTCATCATGTCGCGGCCTGGCGGTGGACCGGCGGCTCCCGACACTTCGGGCATAACGGTTTCGGCCAGGACTGTGCCGGCGCGGGAGGCTCTTTGTATGAGCGCCACGGCTGTGTTGATATCGAAAGGTTTGGCCAAATAGTCGAAAGCACCCTTCTGAAATGCCGCCACAGTACTATTCAGATCGGTAAAGGCCGTCATGATGATCACCGGCAAATTGGGGTGGCTGAGTTTGATTTCCTGCAGCAGCGTCAGCCCGTCCTTGCCAGGCATGCGGATATCTGTGACCAGTACAGACAACTGCGAATCAGGCAGCACATCGAGCATATCCTGGGCCGAAGCAAAGCTACGCGTGGGAATGTCAGCACGCGCCAAAGCCTTCTCGAGCACCCAGCGGATGCTCTGATCGTCATCGACTATCCAGACCGGTTTCATACTGACTCCAAAGGCAAGACCAGGCGAAATTCCGTCTGGCCCTTGCGTGAATCGAACTCGATGACGCCGCCGTGCTGGTGCACGAACTCCTGGGCCAGGCTCAGGCCAAGTCCTGTACCGTTGGCCCTGCCGGTCACGAGTGGATGGAAAATAGTCTCCCACAGCTCACGAGGTACACCAGGTCCATTGTCAAGAATGGTAATGATGATGCCCATGCGAACTGGCCGGGATTCGAGCATCAACCGATGGCCGATGCGGGTACGCAGCACCAGCCTCGGAGCATCCACTGCATCCCCTTCAGTAAGCGCCTGGGCCGCGTTGCGGGCAACATTGAGCACCGCCTGCATCAGACGCGCCGGGTCGCCAACCAGGTCAGGTGCCGAGGCATCATAGTCGCGAACAATTTCGATGCGCGCCGCAAATTCGGCCTTGAGCAACGTATAAACCCGCTCGCAAACTTCGTGAACATTGAACCGCGACATGTTCAGCCGCTCACCTTGCGGAGCGACGAGGCGATCAATAAGCCGGACAAGGCGGTCGGCCTCGGCAATGATTACGCCCGCATACTCGTGCAACGGATGCCCGACTTCCAGCTCACCGTCCAGCAACTGCGCGGCCCCACGTATCCCACCTAGTGGATTCTTTATTTCATGTGCAAGATTGCGCAACGACTCACGCTGAACCCGCAGCTCCTTGCCCAATTGCAGCGCGCGATCCAATTGTTCATGGCGCTCCATCCCACTGATTTCGAGCAGTGCACTCCAGGGCTGCCCTTCATTGGGGACAAGAACCAGGTTGGCCGGAACGAGCGACTCACCCCGCCGTATGGTGACTTCGCGGCGCAAGACACCGTATTTGCCACCCACAGCATCGAGAAAACGCGACTCAAGCATTGCATCAGCGTCAAACAAAGATGCGCCAAAGGCACCAATGAGTCGCCCACGCGGCAAGCCAAACAGCTCTTGTGCGCTTGTGTTGGTGCCCTGCACGTTGCCCTGCGCATCAAGCAGGACAATTGCGGTAGCGAGCAGGTCGTAGCTTTCCACATTGATCATCGCTGCAGCCCGCCCGGTGAGCCAACCCCCTAGAGGCTGTAATACATGTCGAACTCTACGGGGTGAGTCGTCTTGCGCAAGCGCGTGACTTCGGCCATTTTGAGTTCGATATAGGCATCCAGCATGTCATTGCCGAACACGCCGCCGCGCGTCAGGAATTCGCGATCCGCGTCCAACGCAAGAACGGCTTGTTCAAGAGAAGAGCACACAGTCGGAATCTTGGCGTCTTCTTCAGGAGGCAAGTCGTACAGGTTCTTGTCGGCGGGGTCTCCCGGATGGATCTTATTCTGCACTCCATCCAGACCAGCCATCATCAGCGCCGCAAAGGCCAGGTACGGATTGGCCAGTGGGTCGGGGAAACGCGCCTCAACACGGCGGCCCTTGGGGCTGCCGACATAAGGAATACGCATTGAAGCCGAGCGATTGCGCGCTGAATAAGCCAGCTTGACCGGTGCTTCGAAATGGGGCACCAGACGCTTGTAAGAATTGGTACCCGGGTTGGTGATGGCATTCAGGGCGCGGGCGTGTTTGATGACGCCGCCAATGTAATACAGCGCAAATTCGGAAAGCCCCGCGTAGCCATTACCTGCAAACAGATTTTGGCCGTCCTTCCAGATGGACTGGTGTACGTGCATGCCCGAGCCGTTGTCGCCGACGACTGGCTTGGGCATGAACGTAGCCGTCTTGCCATAAACATGAGCCACGTTGTGAACGGTGTACTTCAGGATCTGATTCCAGTCGGCCCGCTGGACGAGTGTGCTGAACTTGGTACCGATTTCAAGCTGGCCCGGGCTGGCAACCTCATGATGGTGTACTTCGACTGGCACACCCTGCTGCTCAAGCAGCAAACACATTTCCGACCTCATGTCATGAAACGAGTCGACCGGCGGCACGGGAATGTAGCCGCCCTTGGCAGCGGGCCGATGTCCCAGATTGCCGCCATTGAGTTCAAGGCCACGCGACCACGGTGCCTCTTCGGACTGTATCTTGACAAAGCAACCCGACGAATCGTCGTCCCACATGATGCTGTCAAACACGAAAAATTCGGGCTCGGGCCCAAAATAGGCAGTGTCACCCAAGCCACTGGATTTGAGGTACGCTTCGGCCCGTCTCGCCAAAGAGCGTGGGTCGCGCTCGTATCCCTTCAGATCCGAAGGCTCGACAACATCACACGTAAGAATCAGCGTGGTTTCCTCGCGAAACGGATCCAGACGAGACGTCTTCAAGTCGGGAATAAGCACCATGTCCGACGCCTCAATCCCCTTCCATCCCGCGATCGACGAGCCGTCAAACGCCTGTCCGGCTTCGAGCTTGTCTTCATCCACGACATGGCTGGGCACTGTCATATGATGCTCGCGTCCCAGTGTGTCGGTGAAGCGAAAATCGACGAAGGCAACTTCGCGGTCAGCAATTAACTTTACAATTTCTTCGGGGGTGGACATAAAAACTCCTGAATGATGAGACATCAAAGGTTGGATCGATGCTTAAAGGCATAGCACTCGATAAATATTTAAAGCAATAATCATGCCAACTATGGAAATGACCCCCGCGGCCTGTATCAATACCACCTCGGCACCCGTCGCGTGCCTGTCGATGCTGGCGCGACGCCCCATTATGGGGCAAAAATTGGTGCGCTGCTACGCCCCAAAGCCGAATTAACTCAGAAACTCTTCCAGCAGGTCATTCAAAAATCGCCACCCCAGAGGGCTAGCCTGCAACCGATCCGGGTCGGACGTCAAGAGGCCTTTGGCAACGGCCTGCTCCACAACGGGCCGAATCGCTGCAAACGAAAGCCCCGTGCGCTCGGAAAAGATGTGCGCAGGAACCCCTGTGCGCAAACGCAGCGCGTTCAGCATGAACTCGAACGGCAGATCGTCGGCAGGAATCTGCCTATCCTCGGCAAGGTGGCTGCCATCCCTGCGCATTGCCTTGTCCATCCACGATTGCGGATTCTTGAGCCTGGCCTGGCGAACAATCCTGTCATGAAATGTCAATTTGCCGTGTGCACCTGGCCCAATGCCCAGGTAGTCGCCGAACTCCCAATAGTTGACGTTGTGGCGACAGCGTTCACCTGACCGGGCGTAGGCGGATACCTCATAGCGCTCCCACCCACCGTCAGTTGCAGCCGCTGCCACCGCATCCTGCATGGCGGCTCCGTCATCGTCATTGGGCACAGGAGGTGGAAACTTGGCGAATACCGTATTGGGCTCAAGCGTGAGGTGGTACAACGACAAATGCCCTGTTCCGAAAGACATGGCCTCGCGCACGTCGGCGACACACTCCAGCATGGTCTGTCGCGGCAGGGCAAACATAATGTCGAGATTGACACGCTCGACGACATTCTGCGCCACGTCAATGGCGGCGCGCGCCTGCCTGGCATCGTGGATGCGGCCCAGCGCCCGCAAGGCATTGTCATTGAAGCTTTGTATCCCAAGTGAAATGCGATTGATGCCGCTGCGCGCATACTCTTTGAAGCGCGCCGTTTCCACCGTACCCGGGTTGGCCTCCATCGTGATTTCTGCATGCGGCTCAAGCGGCAGGTATGCACGGAACATCGTCAGCATCTCGTCAATCGCCGAGGCAGACAATAAACTGGGAGTGCCGCCGCCTATGAATACAGTTGCCACCTGACGTCCCCATACCAATGGCAAAGCCTGTTCAAGGTCGGCACGCAAGGCCGCCAAGTACTGCTCTTCAGGAACGCTACCATTCACTTCATGTGAATTGAAGTCGCAGTACGGGCACTTACGCACACACCAGGGCACATGCACATACAGGGAAAGCGTAGGCAGGCTGGCAAGTTTTATGGTGTCATCGGCAACATCAACGGTGGCCTTGCGCAGGGCCTTCCCTTCAAAGACGACGGAAGGAGCCCTGTCGGACATTACGCACCGCCCTGCTCAAGCAGGCTATGCAGCAGCTTTTTCAGCGCCTGGGCACGATGACTGTGGCGGTTCTTTACCGAAGGCTCCATTTGCGCGGCCGTTTGCCCCAAGTCGGGCAGATAAAAGTACGGATCGTACCCAAAGCCATTACTGCCGCGCGGCTCGTCAACGATCTGGCCGTGCCAGACTCCTTCAACAATAAGGGGGCGCGGATCATCGGCACTGCGCACATAAACCAGTACGGCGATGTAGTCGGCGCTTCTGTCCGTGATGCCGGCAAGCTTGCTGACCAGCAGGTGGTTATTTTCGCGATCTGATTTTTCTCCGCCGTTTTCCAGCATGGCGTAACGCGCCGAATGCACACCTGGAGCCCCATTCAGCGCATTGACGCACAGGCCTGAATCATCGGCCAGCGCCGCAAGCCCGGTGGCGGAACTGGCGTGGCGCGCTTTGGTCAGTGCGTTTTCCACAAAAGTGCAAAACGGCTCTTCTGCTTCGGAAACACCAAGTTCACCCTGCGGGACCATGATGATTCCAGCGGCATCCAGGATAGCGGAGAATTCTTTCAACTTGCCCCGATTGTTCGAGGCAAGGACAACTTTGCGAGTACTCATGCAGATGCAACTGAAAATGGGGGGAGAAATTTACCGGTAACCTGGCGCGTTGTGCCGGTAGTGCGCGTTGCGTGCAGGCTCCATTCCAGTTTAACCGACTGGCAGTCTGCCCGTGCGCGTCGGCTCACAGCGCGTCGCGCTGAGCCTGAATAAGCTGGTCTATACCCGCATGCGCCAGGTCCAGCAGTTGGCCCAGCGTGTCACGATCGAATGTTTGGCCCTCGGCCGTGCCCTGTACTTCGACGAACCCGCCCGCGCCCGTCATGACAATGTTCAGATCCGAGTCGCAACCCGAATCCTCCACGTAGTCCAGATCCAGCAAAGCACAACCGCCCACCATGCCCACCGAAACTGCGGCGACATGGTCCTTGATCGGATTACGTTCGAGCCGGCCGTCCGCCGTCAGCGTACGGACTGCCAGCGCCGCGGCAACCCAGGCGCCAGTGATGCTGGCGCAGCGCGTGCCGCCATCAGCCTGCAAGACGTCGCAGTCCAGATGCAGGGTGCGCTCGCCCAGCGCCTGGAGATCGAACACCGCCCGCAGGCTACGGCCAACGAGCCTCTGAATTTCCTGAGTACGCCCGCTTTGCTTGCCGCGCACCGCCTCGCGGTCAGAGCGCGTGTGCGTCGAACGCGGCAACATCCCATATTCGGCTGTTACCCACCCCTGCCCTTTTCCCTTGAGAAAAGGCGGCACCTTGTCCAGGACGCTGGCGTTGCAAAGCACGTGTGTGCCGCCTGCTTTGATCAGCACCGAACCCTCGGCATGGCGCGTGTAGCCGGTTTCGATGGATAGCGGTCGTAGTTGGGCCGCAATGCGGCCTGAGGGACGTGGAGTGATCGGGTTGGGCAAAACAGTTCCTTCAATCAGGGCAAACCGCTAGCCGCGACAGCGGCAATATCGGCAATAATGGAGCAATTGTAGACACATCGAGCAGGATACTCATTCATGATTCGCAGTATGACCGCGTTTGGCGCCGCACGCGTCGAGTCCCCCGAAGGCACGCTGGCTATCGAGTTGCGCAGCGTCAACAGCAGGTTTCTGGATATCAATTTTCGACTCCCCGATGAATTGCGCGCACTGGAGGGCCTTGTACGCGAAAAACTGAGCCAAGTACTGGCCCGCGGCAAGGTCGACATCCGCATGAACTACACCCGGATAAAAGACGACACGCTTCAGGCACTCGACGAGAAATACCTTTCAGCCGTCGCAGAACAGCTCAAGGCAGTACGACGCCAAATCCCCGATGCCGCCGCCCCGACGCTTGGCGAGCTGCTCAAGAATTCTGGCGGTGCCGACGACACAATGAATCCGGAGTTATGGGCCACCATGTGCACACAGGCCACCAGTTTGGCGTTGAACGACTTTCAGGCCAACCGCGAACGCGAAGGCGAGCGCCTGGCACAGAGCATGCTTACATCGGCGACCAGCATTGCTCAAATCGTCTCCGAAGTCGGACATGCCCTGCCGCAATTGCTCGAAGACCACAGGCAAAAACTTTCGACCAAGTTACGTGACACCCTGCAGAGTGCCTGCCCGGAGGGTTTTGCACAGATCAGCGGCGCTGAGTTCTCCGCGCGAATCGCCCAGGAGACCTCGCTGTTTTCGCTGCGCATCGACGTCGCCGAAGAGCTGGCTCGCCTCGGCTCGCATGTTGACGAACTGCAGCTGCTGCTGGCTGCCGGCGAAACGTCCACTGGTGCAGCCAAGGCTCAACCCGCCAAAAGCAAACCAGGTAGCGTAGGCAAACGCCTCGACTTCCTTTTCCAGGAAATGAACCGCGAAGCCAACACTCTCGGCTCCAAAGCCGGCAACCTCAGTGTGACGCGCGCGGCCATCGACCTGAAGCTGCTTATCGAGCAATTGCGCGAACAGGCGCAGAACATTGAATAAGCTCCAAACCAACTCCCTTCGGCTGCCTCCGGCGACCCAGGCGGAATGACCGGCGTTCACGCCACTGCCATCGTGCTCGTCCTCGCTGCCGCACTAAGCGGCTGTACTTTTTCAAACTCTGCCTCCACCTCGCGCGGCACGCCGCACGGCGAAGAAATGTCGGTCGATCAATTCGCCCAGACCGACTTCGACCGCACGGTAACGATAGCGATGCGCGACAATCAGACGAGCCTGCAAAAGCTGCTCGAGAAACTGCACAAACGCAACCCCGCCGAGTGGAAAAAATCCGGGGCACCCGACCTGGCAACGGCGCTAAAAGCCGGACGCAGCGCTATTTTTACGGGACGGGCACCCAAGCAGCTTGAAGGTCTTGGGGATATCCGGATCCTTTCCGTTTCACTGGACCCGGCTTATCAGGGCGACAGGGTCGCGGCGTTTGTCTTCGGACTTGCCGACATGATTATTCAGGCTCATAACGGCAAGACCCGCTTTTACGTCTCCGACCAGCTCAACGCCCAGCACATCTATAATGCCGCCCGCAACGTGGAAATTGCCGCGTGGCTGCTTGCCAGCCGACGTGACGCGGCAGGCAAGTTGCTGTTGTTGTCGAACGAGATCAGCGATACCCAGAGCAACCTGAGTTTCGAACGTGAATTTGGCCAACTGATAGGCAGGCTGGATCTGGTTGCCAACCTGCTTGACGAAAACCTTCGCCGCATTGGCATCAACTATATGCAAAGCCTGCTGTTCTTCAATTTCTTGCCAGTGCGGTAATAGGCCTCCTGCACGGCGTTCCTACTTCCAGGCCTGCAGAAAAGCCAGCAGGACTCTAGCAGAATTGCCTGCCGCCAGACTCATGAATGTAGACATTTCGTTGGCTCCTTCACCGCCTCCAGCCAAGTCACTCAACGAGCGAAATGCGATGAACGGCACGCTGTTGCTGTAAGCAACCATGGCACACGCCGCACTTTCCATATCGAGTACATTGGCGCCGAAGGCCTTGAACACATAACGGCGAAACTTGGCGTTGTCAACGAAGGCTGCGCCCGATACGCCATTGCCACCCACCACGAGCTCAGGCTGATGTCGCAGACAATGTCCCTTTTTGGCACAATCGTCGAGCTTGACGTCCTTCAGCGTCCTGGCCACCGCAAACATGGCAGGATCGACTTCAAACCAGAACTTCCTGGTTACTTGCGGCCGGGCAGCCGTGACGACCTCGACAGACCGGGTGTACATCATGCCAAAGTGTGGCAGGCCGGTCTTGTTGCCATCCCCGCTGCTCTGGTAAACGTTGGGCGCCACTTCGCGGGCCATAAGCAGCTCCAGATACTGCCCCCAGCGTTTTGCCACCGTGACATCGCCGATATGCAGGCTCGGGTTCACACCCCCAGCGATTCCGCTGAAAACAATGTGGGTGATCCTGAACCTGTCCAGAGCCAATTGTGTATTCATGGATGCGTTCACCATGCTGACACCGCTCAAAAAGAGCACCACAGCCTTACCCTGCAACACGCCAGTCGTAAATACCACCCCATTGGCGGAATGCTGTTGGGGGTGCTCCACCTTTTTCAGCAGTAAACTCATTTCTGGTTCAAACGCCGAGATCACAGCTATGCGTGGTGTTGAATCCAGCAGGTCTGCTGCTTGCGCCGGACGCAATGTGTAAAGCATGAAAAGCAACACCACGGCCAGAAGCCGCACGGATAAATCGACTGATCGAGTCATGGGCGTGTCACCAAAAGTCACGGAAATTTTCATGTAATCGGCATTGTACGAGCCAAATTCCGCGCTGGCGCCAGTTCCTTCCATTCAAAAAACGCTCTAAGTTAATACCCCGTTTAACAAAACAATGTAACTAGCTAATATATTGGAATTTTTTTATTTCTCTGATATCATTCGTACCAACCAAGAACATCACCTCACAAGTGTGGCCATGCAAGCAAACCGGAATCAAACGTCATTGTGGGCAATTCTGTACCTACTATTCCTTGCCCTGAGCCTGTCTGCAAGCATGAACGCCACAGCCAGGACTCCAGTGGCGTCGCACGCCAGCCAGGCGAATCCTGCCAAAAAGGCAGTCATTTCCAAAAAGGTCAGCACTAAAAAGAAAACGGTCAAGAAAAAGAAGGCCACTGCAAAGAAAACCGTGGCACACGAAGCAACTGCCACACGCAAGGAAATTTCCACGAAAGTGGAAAAGGCCCACAGCAGGCCCACAGCCCAAAAAACCGTGGCCAGACATCACGGCAAAATCACGACGCGCCAACGGCTGCACGTCACGCGGCAAGCGGCGGGGCACCACACTGCACGTCGCGTCGGAGTTTCGTTCCAGCAGCCCAAATCGATCGACAGCATCATACGTGCACACAGGCTTGAGTCGACCGCCCCCTATTCAGCCCAGTTGCGCTCCGAATCCGCTCTGGTTGTCGACCTGAAGACATCCACCGTCTTGTACAACAAGAACAGCGACGAGGTACGCCCTATTGCCTCGATCTCCAAGTTGATGACTGCGCTGATCGTGACAGAGTCCGGACTGTCCATGAACGACATGATCACCATCACCGAGGCCGACGTCGATCACCTGCGCCATTCGCGCTCACGACTGGCAGTCGGCACCCGCCTCAGTCGCGCCGAGATGCTGCACCTGGCACTGATGTCTTCAGAAAATCGCGCGGCGCACGCCCTGGCTCGTTATTATCCGGGCGGCATGCCAGCTTTTGTGCGCGCCATGAATGACAAGGCGCGCTCGCTGGGAATGCGCAACACGCATTTTATCGAACCCACGGGGCTTTCGGCTCAGAATGTATCGACGGCCCGTGACTTGACCAAGCTGCTGCGCGCTGCCAGCAAACAGCCGTTGATTCATCGGTATACGTCCGACGATACGGAAACCGTGACGCTTAGCAATGGCCGCCAGCTTGTCTATAACAATACCAACTCGCTGGTCAAGAACCCAGGCTGGGAAATACAGATATCCAAGACCGGCTTCATCAACGAAGCTGGCGAATGCCTGGTCATGGTCACCCGCATCGACAACCGCGAAGTCGCCATGGTGTTCCTTAATTCCACCGGCCGCTACTCACGTATCGGTGACGCCGTGCGCATGCGTGACTACGTCGAAAAAGACACAAACCTGGCCATGCTATAAAGGCAACTACTGCTTTTCAGGTGTAATGTCTTGCCATGTGCATTGCTTATCTCGCCATCCAAACGGATCCCGACTGGCCGCTGTTCATTGCGGCGAACCGTGACGAGTTTCATGCCCGCCCCACAAAACCTGCTGCTCCGTGGCCCCGGCGGGCCGACATCATTTCCGGCATAGACCTTCAGGCCAAGGGCACGTGGCTTGGTATCACGCGCCACGGGCGCTATGCTTTCCTGACCAACTTCCGGGAGCCGGGTTCGACCAGGGTCGATGCTCCGTCAAGGGGCCAATTGGCCAGCCAGTATCTTGAAGGGCAACTGACGCCGCAGGATTATGCCCTGCAAATCCAGGACACGGTTCAGGACTACAACGGCTTCAATCTTATCGTGGGAAATCTGGACGGGGCCTGCTATATTGGCAACCATCTCCCCGCCGGGCAACAAGTGCGCGAACTGGGGGCTGGCCGGTACGTCCTCAGCAATCATCTGCTTGACACCCCATGGCCCAAGGCCAAGCGCCTGCGCCGGGCGCTCGACAAATACCCCGAAAACAGCATCATGTATTCCCTTGAATCCGTCTACAAGATACTGAAGGACGGCACCAAGGCTGCAGACAAAGACCTGCCCGCAACGGGCCTTTCCATTGAGCGGGAACGCTTGTTAAGCAGCCCGTTCATCATAAGCCCCGATTACGGCACACGCAGCTCGACCATCGTTGCCGTCCATGCCACGGGGCACGGGATTCTCAGCGAAATAACCTATGGGCCCAACGGCCAGCAGACTGAGCGTCACGACTGGCCCTTTGTCGTCAATATCAAGGGCCGCAGCATGGAATACATTAGCGCACTGTAGCTCCGGGCCTTATCTCAATGCACCGTCGGCCCCGGCTTGGCATTTCTAAGAAAGTCCAAGTGAGGATCGACGTCAGGGGCAGCCTTTTCTTCCTGCTTGAGGCCGCTTAAGGCTGCCTGCCAGCTACGCAGGGGGATGCAGGTTTGCAGGCGGTTGATGGCCTGGCGGACCAGCGCCTCGTGCATTTCGTGCCCCACTCTGGAGGCGATATCCAGCGTGGCGTCGCCCTGCAGGTCGGCAAGGTGCCCATGCAGACTGCGAATATCATTGACGGGAATCAGCGGGTCATCGGCACCGTGCAGCAAGTGCAGCGTAGTGGCCACCGGCGCCGAGCCAGGCAGCTTGCTGTAGTTACCCGAAAACGCCAACACTCTTCCTGCCAGATTGGGCTGTTCCAAAGTGGCTTCAAGAGCAATAGTGGCCCCCTGGTCAAAACCAGCCATCGCCGTATGTTCCCCGGTCAGGTCGTATTTGGCCTGGACCTTCTGAATGTAGGCAATAAGTGCCGGCAGTGCACCACGGACGCGCTCGATATAGTTGTCTTCATCAAGCCCTGCCTGCTCGAGCCAGCTGTATGCCCCTTCCCCCTCGGCAAACGAGCCATAGGGAAGGACTATCAGGGCCTGCGGAAAAGACAGTTTAATGGCCTGTGTGAGGGGTTCAAGCTGCTCTGGATTAGCCGATTTGCCGTGCAAAAGCACAAACAGCTGCCCGGGCTTGCCTGATGCGGGCACAAAAGCGATGGGACTGGGAATAGTTTGCTGGATCATGACTGGATAAGAAATTGGCGGGTCCGCAGTGTGTTTATTTCTACTATACCAGCCACGAATCCAGCCATGGACCCAGTTACGCTCCAATTAGTAAACCAGCCACAAACAGTCTGCCGTGCGGACAGCCCTCTCTGGCTGGAAACTTTTTGAGCCTGCATAAAGCTTGTTCGACTACGCATTAATACTGTATATTAATACAGTATTTCAGGAGCCTGTCTGTAGACAAGTCCAGTGTCGCTTGCGGGGTGGGCCCAGCATCTGATGCCACCTGCCCTTGCGGCCATGAATCCTGCTTTCTCTTTTGCGGCACCCAACGTGCTCTTTATCGACAACAAGTTGCCTTCCCATGAACCTCATTTCTTTTCCTTCTCCGCACGGTGGAGCCCATCGGCCAAATCCGGCCGTTTCTTCGACGAATACTGGCTCTTCCCTGTTGCGGCACCCCGAATACATCCATCCGGCGCTCTGGCGCGGTTCGTCACTGGCGCAAGCGCAGCGTCCTGTTGTCTCAACTGGATACCAGCAGCTGAATCGCGAACTGCCTGGCGGGGGCTGGCCTTTGGGCACGCTTATCGAAATCGCCCCAAGTCAGCCGGGCATCGGCGAGGTAGCCTTACTGGGCCCTGCCCTCTCCCAGCTGGCGACGCAGCAGCGGATTGCTTTCGTCCACCCTCCTTATGTGCCATGCATCCAAAGTTGGAACAACTGGCATCTAAACGCAAGGCAGCTGCTATGGGTGCAACCTGAAACAGCTGGCGACGCCCTTTGGGCCTGTGAGCAAATACTCAGGCACCACGCCTGCGCTGCGCTGCTCTGCTGGGTGTCCGGCGTACACCCGGCTGGCCTGCGGCGACTGCATCTGGCGGCACGGCAGGGTGAAATCCTGTTTGTGCTTTGGCGTCCGCACGAGTCCTTGCGGCAAAGCAGCGCCGCCCCCCTGCGTCTGGGCCTCAACCCCTGCGAGCAGGGTCTGAAAATTTCCATCATCAAACGCCAAGGCCCCACGTGCGAGCAGCCTGTCTTTATCGCGATTTCTCCCGACACGCCTTTTTCCCGGAACACGGCTCATGCAACTCTGGATCGGCATCCACATGACAACGCACAGCCTCGACACGCTTTTTCCCCTGTGGTCTGAAAAAGCACTGTCAGCTGTCGCACTGTGGCAGGATCGCGTTTACGCGCTGACGCCAGCAGCCCGGGAGCAAGGGCTGTGCCTGGGCATGCAACGCAACACCGTTTCGGGCCTTGCCCCCGGGGTCATTCTGCAAAATCGCGACCTGGCTGCAGAACACCGACGTCTTCGGTGCATTGCCATGGATCTCCTGCAATACACCCCCAATGTCATTCTCAATCCAGTGGGGCAAGCACACACCATCCTGCTCGAAGTCGCTACCAGCCTGAGTCTGTTCAAGGGGCCATGCAATCTGTGTCACCGCATTCGCGCCTCGCTATGCCAACACCGGACGCTTCATTACCGCTTGAGCATGTCCCCCACGGCTCAGGGGGCTCAGATACTGGCATGCCAAAGCCAGACGTCTTTGCGTCGCACCACGCAAATAAAAACCCTGCATCGCCGGCTCGACCTCTTGCCGGTCAATCTGCTATCGCTTGATCAGACACAGCTGGACTGGCTGAACGGCATAGGTTGCCACACCCTGAGGCAACTGCAAAGCCTGCCCCGTAATGGGGTGCGCCAGCGCTGCAGCGCCCAGGTCATTGACGAGGTGGATGCCATTTATGGCAGGGTCACCGAGCCCCGCCACATCTGGTTCAAGGCACCCGAACTGTTTTCGTGCCACTACAATCTGCCCACACATGTGGAACATGTACAGACGCTCCAGGCCGTTGCGGGGCGCCTGATCGAACGCCTCTGCGCCTGGCTCCAGGCCAGGCAATGCGCTACCGACACATTGGTTTTTCTGCTGCATCACGAAAAGGGTCGCCGCGCTCGTCCGCCCAGCCGGCTGGTCCTGCTCCTTTCCAGGGCAGGCTGGCAGCCCGACGATTTCTCGCAGGTGCTGGATCAGCAGCTACGCCGATTCACGCTTCATGATCACGTCATTGCACTGGACCTTTCCATTCCAGGCATACAGCCACGCCCGGCGACCAGCGGCAGTCTGCTTCCCGAACCAACTCAGTGGCAAGCTGACGAGCTGCGCCTCATCGACCTGCTGCGTGCCCGTCTGGGGAGCCAAAGTGTGCTTGAACCCCGGCCGCGCGCCGACTACCGCCCGGAGCGGGCCAATAACTGGGTGCCCGTTGCGCCCGGCGCCGCCAGCCAGGTCGGGGCACACTCAAAGCATGCCCAAGTGCCAGGCCGGCTGACCCGCCCATTCTGGCTGCTCCCCCAGCCCAGGCTCCTCACCACACACAACGATCAGCCACTCTACAAAGGCGCTCCTCTGCACCTCATCCGCGGGCCAGAACGCATCGAAACCGGATGGTGGGAAGACACTGGCTGCGAGCGCCGGGACTACTTTATCGCCAGGGATTCAAAATCGGCCCACTACTGGATTTACCGCCAAAGAGAGGCCCTTGACGCCCGTTGGTTTTTGCATGGCCTGTTTGGTTGAGGCAGCACGCTGGCAAGCCACCATGTCCGTCCCCACCACCTCCCCCACCCTGGCCAATTACACCGAGCTGGACTGCCTGTCCAATTTTTCATTCCTGAGAGGCGCATCGCACCCGGATGAACTACTGCAAAGGGCCGCCGAACTCGGGTACAAAGCCCTGGCCCTGGCCGACGACTGTTCACTTGCCGGCATCGTGCGTGCCCATGTTGCCGCCAAGGCACTCACTCGCGCCGGATTTCCGGATTTCCGCCTGATTGTTGGCAGCCGCTTTTTTGTGAACGGTCCGACGACAACGCCCATGCAGATCATCGCGCTGGCCCGCAACGCGAGCGGGTATGGCAATTTGTCCGAATTCATCACCTTTGCCCGCATGAGCAGCACACAAAAAAACTTTTACACCTTAAACATCAAAAGTTTTTGTGCTCCGGACGAAGACTATTCACACTTATCCGGCCTGCCGGACTGTCTGCTGATTTACACTCCCCGATACGGCATTACGGCCGAGGACCTGAACCAGGAAATAGCCGCCCTGCTCCCCTCGTTCCGTGGGCGCCTGTGGATAGGGCTAAGCCTGCATCATCGTCACGATGATGCCCTGCACATGGCCGTCCTGCATCAATCGGCCAAAACCTACAACCTGAAGCTCGTGGCTGTCGGCCAAGTGGAAATGCATAGCCGGTCACGGCAGCCCACGCACGATATCCTGGCCGCCATCCGCCGCCACGAAGCTGTTCAGCAATGCGGTTATGCGCTTGACGGCAACGCCGAACACCACCTGCGCAGTCGCATGCGGCTTATGCAGCTATACCCCGAACCGTACCTGCAGGAAACCCTGTACATCAGCCAATTGTGCCAATTCAACCTGGACGAAATCCGATACCAGTATCCTGTCGAAGCCATTCCTCCGGGCCTGACTGCCGCCTCTTACCTGCGCCAGGAAACCTTTGCTGGAGCCCGGTGGCGCTATCCCGGGGGCGTGCCGGATCTGGTACGAGACCAGATCGAGTCCGAGCTGGCCATTATTAGCCGCCTGAACTATGAGCCTTATTTCCTGACGGTCTATGACATAGTGCTCTTCGCCCGGAAACAAGGCATCCTTTGCCAAGGTCGGGGCTCGGCAGCCAATTCCGCCGTGTGCTACTGCCTGGGCATTACCGAGGTCAACCCTGAAAACGGCAATGCCTTGTTTGCCCGCTTCGTCAGTATCGAGCGAAACGAACCTCCCGACATTGATGTCGACTTCGAGCACCAGCGGCGCGAAGAAGTCATTCAATATATCTATGGCAAGTATGGCCGTCAGCGGGCTGCCCTGACCGCCGTGTCCATCTCTTACCGCACGCGCAGTGCATTGCGGGATGTCGGCAAAGCGCTTGGCCTGGATCCTCTGCTTGTCGATCGGGTAGCCCACTCTTTCCACCGCTGGGACGGCCAGCAATCCCTGCTCGACAAAATGACCGAGCAAGGGCTGGACCCACGCTCACGTATTGTCCAGGCCTGGGCCAGCCTGACGCAAACACTCAAGGGTTTCCCCCGCCACCTGTCTCAACACCCCGGCGGTTTCGTCATTGCGCAAGGCAAATTATCCCGCCTGGTTCCAATTGAGAATGCCGCCATGCCCGACCGCAGCGTCGTGCAATGGGACAAGGACGACCTGGACGCCATGGGCATGATGAAAGTTGACGTGCTGGCCCTGGGGATGCTTTCAGCCCTGCACCGGACGCTGAAGTTAGTCAGCCAGCGCCGGGCACTTCCATTCGCCATATGGGATATTCCCCAAAATGATACGGCCACCTTCGACATGATTTGCCGGGCCGACACCGTTGGTGTATTCCAGATCGAATCGCGTGCGCAGATGAGCATGCTGCCCCGATTGCGACCAAGATCTTTTTACGACCTGGTCATCCAAATTGCCATCGTGAGGCCCGGCCCCATCCATGGCGACATGGTCCACCCCTACTTGCGCCGGCGCCAGAAGATCGACCCCGTCGAGTATCCTTCCGGCCAAATCAAGCAGGTTCTCGACCGCACTTTGGGGGTACCCATTTTCCAGGAACAGGTCATGCAAATCGCCATGATCGCCGCAGGCTTCAGCGCGGGCGAGGCCGACGAACTGCGACGCTCAATGGCCGCCTGGAAGCGCAAAGGCAATGTTGACCATCTGCGTCCAAAACTGATTGCCGGCATGCTGGCGCGTGGCTATTCCAGCGATTTCGCTCAGGTCATTTACCGCCAGCTGGAAGGCTTTGGTGAATATGGCTTTCCCGAAAGCCACTCGGCCAGCTTCGCCAAGCTGGCTTATGCCAGTGCCTGGCTCAAATGTCACGAACCCGAAGCCTTTCTTGCGGCCCTGCTCAATTCCCAGCCCATGGGGTTCTATTCCGCCAGCCAGCTGGTGCAGGACGCTCGCCGTCACGACGTCATTGTCCTGCCCGTGGACATCACGGCAAGCCATTGGGAAACCACGCTGGTCCCGCAGCTTTCTCCTGCTGGACCAAGAGGCCCTTCGCAACAAGAACATCGAGCTCAGCAAGAGCGCAAAATCCGGCAGGAAGCTCAGGCTCAACAAAAAAATCAGGCCAGGAGCGACCAGACGATGGGCGATGGACATTCGCGCCCTGCCGTGCGACTTGGCTTTCATCTGATAACAGGTTTGTCACAAGAGGCAGCCATGCGCGTCGAAGCCGCCCGCCGGAATCTGCCGTTTTCCACAACCCACGACCTGGCCCTGCGAGCTTCGCTGAGCCGGCATGACATGGACACTCTGGCCACCGCTGACGCCTTGCTGCCGCTAAGTGGCCACCGTCGTTTGGCCCGTTGGCAGGCCGCAGACGAACCGCTCAAGGGGTTGTTGTGCAAGGCCGCCATTCCCGAGACAGCCCCGCCCTGCCTGCAACCCCCATCGGAACGCGAACATATCATGGCCGACTACCAAGCCCTGGGCCTGTCGCTAAGGCGTCATCCCCTGGCCCTGTTGCGCAAGGCGCTGGAGGCGCGTCGCTTCATGTGCGCCGCCACGTTATACAACGACTACCCCCACAAGCGCCTGGCCAGGGCCTGCGGCATCGTCACGGTGCGCCAGCGCCCCCAGACGGCCAAAGGCATCGTGTTTGTCAGCCTTGAAGACGAAACCGGCCTGGTCAACGTCATCATCCGTCCCGACCTTGCCGCGCGCCAGCATGTTGAATTGCTGCAAAGCCGCCTCATGGGTGTCTATGGAGTCTGGCAGCGCCAAAGCGGCGTGTGCCATCTACTGGCAAGCCGGTTGGTTGACCTGACGTCCATGCTGGATGAGCTGCCTGATCAAAGCCGCAATTTTCACTAAGCTGACAAGGCGTAGCGCCAAGGCGGCCCCTCAGCCATGGCATTTCCAGCACAGCCGCTGCGTTAAAATACCGCCAACGTCCACGCGGGGCATGCAGTCATGCCGCGCATTTACTCAGGAATTCGCCATGAGCAACTTGCTCAAACCCCAGCTCGCCGAAGCCATTAAAACCGCCATGCGGGCCAAAGACCGCACCCGCCTGAACACGCTGCGTCTCCTGCACGCGGCCATCAGGCAAATAGAAATAGACGAGCGCCGCGACCTCGACGACGCGGGGGTCACGACCGTTATCGAAAAACAGGTGAAGCAACGCCGCGAATCGATCATTGCGTTCGAGCAAGCAGGCCGGGCCGATTCTGCCAAGCAGGAGCAGGACGAACTCCTTATCCTCCAGGAATTCCTGCCACGGCAGGCGGCAGCGGAAGAAATCGACGCCGCCATTCAGGCCGCCATCGCCGACGCCGCAGCTCAGGGCATGACCGGTGGCAAGGCCATGGGTAAGATCATGGGACAGCTGAAAACTGCCCTGGCTGGTCGCGCCGACATGTCGGCGGTTTCTGCCCAGGTCAAGGCACGTCTAGCCTGATGACCAGTGGGGCACCCGAAGAGGCCGCACCGACCGGCACGAGCGCCGATTATTTCGGCGTGGACATCCCTTTCATGACACATATCGGCCTTATTGCCGAAGCTTTTTCCCCCGAGCTCACCCGCACGCGCCTCCCCTACCGCAAGGAACTCTGCAACAGCCGCGGCGAGGTTCATGGCGGAACGCTGATGAGTGCGCTGGATTTCACGCTCAGCGCCGCGGCCCGTGCCAACGACCCATCGGCGGGGATGGCTACTATCGAAATGACTACTCACTTTATCGCGCCGGCCCGCGGCCTTGTCATTTTCGAAACCAAATGCCTGCGCATGGGACGCTCGCTGGCCTTTTGTGAAGGCCGCGCCATGGATGACCAGAACGAGCTGCTGGCTACTGCCACCGCTACATTCAAGATTGTGCGCCCCCGCGCACACAAGCACCTGCCGTAGCCCGCTCTCCGGTGTTGAGGCACCAGTTTACTGAGCAGCTACCTCGTGATCGCATGCCGCCATTACTGGGTAATCGGTATAGCCCTTGGCCCCATCCCCGAAGAAGGTGCCAGGATCGGGTTGATTCAAAGCTGCCCCTGTGCGCAAGCGCGCAACAAGATCAGGATTGGCAATGAATGCCTTGCCAAACGCCACAGCACTCGCGTCACCAAAACTCAGTAGACGCTGCGCACTGGCCAGATCATAGCCTTCGTTGGCAATAATAGGCCCAGCGAACAGCCTCTTGATTGCCGCCAGATGATGACTGCCTTCCGTTGATGATTCCCGGGAAAAAATGAAAGCAATCTTGCGCCGACCAAGCTGCTCGGCTACGTAATTGAAGATCTGCTCGGGGTTCGAGTCGAACATCGCGTGCGAGCCCCCGCGTGGAGAAAGGTGAACACCGACGCGGTCTGCGCACCAAATGCCTATACACGAATCAACCACCTCCAGCAACAGGCGGGCCCGGTTCTCGACCGAACCGCCGTATTTGTCACAGCGCTTGTTGGAGCCATCGTGAAGAAACTGATCCAGCAGATAACCGTTGGCACTGTCTATCTCAACGCCATCGAACCCCGCACTCTGCGCGTTGCGCGCCGCCTGGGCGAAATCGGCCACAATTGCAGGGATTTCCTCTGTATGCAAGGCACGCGGTACGACGTATTCGCGCTGGGGCCGAAGCAGATTGACGTGCCCTTCACATACAATTGCACTCGGAGCAACGGGCATCCCGCCATTGAGGTATTCGGGGTCGGAAACACGCCCCACATGCCAAAGCTGCAGGAACATCTTCCCACCCTTGGCGTGGACTGCCGCAGTGATTTTCTTCCAGCCTTCGACCTGAGCCTTGCACCATACGCCAGGTGCGTTGGGGTAACCTACCCCCTGTGGAGAGATGGCTGTTCCCTCGGAAATAATGAGACCAGCGTCCGCCCGCTGGCAGTAATACTGCCGCATCAACTCATTCGGGATACGTCCCGGACAAGCTCGAGTGCGCGTCAACGGGGCCATTACAATACGGTTTTTCAGCTGTACTGCGCCCAACTTGACGGGTTCAAACAAATTCACCATGTGAAAAGCGACCCCTGTATTAAGGTTAACCCTAGTATTCCTAAAATTAACACATCTGTCTCCAACTTATACATACTTCTGCAATTTATTTAGTTGTTCGTCTGGATTACGCGACGCCTCAGAGGTCTTTGCGCAATCAGTTTTTTGGTTTTCATGTTACAAAGTACGAAACAAGAGGAGGCTTGACGATGGGACAGTTTGCCGTCATCGGACTCGGGCGATTCGGGGCGGCCGCGTCAACCGAACTCATAAAGCTGGGACATTCCGTGCTGGGCGTCGATCTGGATAGTAAAACGGCTAATAAATACGCCGATACTCTTACCCACGTCGTCATCGCCGATGTTACCGACCGGCACGCGCTTGAAGAGCTCGACTTGGGCAGCTACGACATGGTGCTCGTCGCCATCGGGGCCGAGCTGCAGGCGTGCCTGCTTTGCGTCGTGCACCTCAAAAGCCTGGGCGTAAACAACATCTGGGTCAAGGCCATATCACACGCCCAGCATCTTATCCTTGGCAAGCTTGGTGTCACGCGCATCATTCACCCCGAGCAGGAAATGGGCATCAGGGTGGCGCAATTGCTCAGCTATCCGATGGTTACCGATTACATATCCCTCGGAAACGGTGAATTCGTCGTTGAAATCGACATCAGCGAAAAAATGGACAATACGCGGGTCAAGACCCTGTTGGAAGGTCTCGAACAAGATATTCACGTTCTGTTAGTCAAAAGCAAGGCCACCGTTACCGTTGGCCCCGAAGGCGACTTCGTGCTTAGTTCCAACGATATTATTGTTCTGCTGGGTCAGCTTGCCGCGCTCAGGGCAGTCGCCCGCAAACTGGCCTAGCCTTCATGCACCGCTGGAATCCAGGCCGCACGTATCTGTCTTACAAACGATTCCGGAAAACGGGACAATTCAATGCCAGCCCGCCGCTTTTGCTGGCCATCGGGTTCCTGACGCTCATAGCACTGGGCACGGTGCTTCTGTCCCTGCCGATTTCCACCCGCGAACCCGTCAGCCTTTTCCAGGCACTGTTCACCGCCGTATCGGCAGTCACCGTCACCGGGCTCACTTTAGTAAACGTGAGCACCACGTTTACGCATTTTGGGCAGGTCATCATTGCCTTGCTGGTGCAAATCGGCGGGCTGGGGTTCGTCACCTTCGCCGTCATTGCCGTACGCACGATGGGCAAAAAGATCAGCCTGCAACAGCAGGCACTTGCCCTGGAGGCATTCAACCAGACCAGCTTGGCGAAAGTTCAACGAACAGCCTTCGCCATTTTCAAGATCACTGCAGTAATCGAAGTAGTGGGAGCCATTATTCTGACACTACGCTGGTGGCCGGGATCCAACTTCATCGACGCGCTGTCCCGTGCACTGTTTCACACCGTCATGGCATTCAACAATTCCGGCTTTGCCCTGCAAACGACACAGCTTTCACTGTACGTTTCCGACCCGGTCACCATCCTGACGACCACTTTGCTCATTATTCTGGGTGGCATCGGCTTTTCCGTCCTCAGCGATGTCAGTGGCATGCGCCGCTGGTCGAAACTGGCCCCGTACACCCGCCTTGCCATTCTTGTGACGCTGGCCTTGAACCTGGCTGGCTTTGTGCTGCTGTGGATGCTTGAATACAACAACTATGCCACGCTAGGTACCCTGTCCCTGCACGGCCAGGCACTGGCGGCATGGCTGCAAAGTGTATCTTCACGCACTGCGGGCTTCAGCAGCATAAACATTGGCCAACTTAGTGACAGCAGCAAGCTCGTCATAATAATACTGATGTTTATAGGCGGCGGCTCGCTGAGCACGGCCAGCGGCATCAAGATCGGCACATTCGCCGTACTGGTGGCTGCAGCGCGCTCCTACATTTTTCAGCGCTCGGAAGTCGTTTTAATGCGGCGCTCGGTATCGCCAGATACCGTGCAAAAGGCACTGGCGCTGCTGCTGGTCACAATTGGGCTGGCCCTCATATCGGTCCTGCTCATTACAGTTTTCGACCACGCTCCCTTTATCGACATTGTCTTCGAGGTCGTCACGGCACTGAGTACCACTGGCATGTCCAACGGGCTCACGGCACACCTTTCCGTACCAAGCCAGAGCCTCATCATCATCCTGATGTTCGCTGGCCGCCTGGGTCCGCTGACGCTGATATATAGCCTGGCCACCCAAAGCCGCAGCCGCATCCGGTACGCCGAAACCGAAATTCAGGTGGGCTAGGCGCAAGTATTCGCCCGGCCGACGGCCCGCATCCCATTGATAATCTATGCTAGAATTTCGTTCTTTACTGGATCGAGCCTATGCTTTGGCACAAGGCATAAAGCGGCCTTGAAGGCAGCTACCCCTACACCTTGATCCAGTAATGCCAGGTCCATTCCTGGGTTCTCGGGGCGTAGCGCAGCCTGGTAGCGCACTTGCATGGGGTGCAAGGGGTCGCGAGTTCGAATCCCGCCGTCCCGACCAACACAATCAAGGGCTTACATGATTTATCAATGTAAGCCCTTGTTCATTTTTTAGCCGGTTGATGTCGGGCTCTATCCCATTGGCTCTTCCCCATTATCGGGGGATCTGGTCATTCATTACACTCGGTTAATTACACCAGGCTCTTCCCCATTATCGGGGGATCTGGTCATTCATTACACTCGGTTAATTACACCATTCCAACCGCACTGAGCCAAGACTCTCATGCGGTAATTCTCAAAATTCCTGAATCCGTAC
>SCSG01000037.1 GCA_004322135.1 Burkholderiaceae bacterium
AGCGTACGGATTCAGGAATTTTGAGAATTACCGCATGAGAGTCTTGGCTCAGTGCGGTTGGAATGGTGTAATTAACCGAGTGTAATGAATGACCAGATCCCCCGATAATGGGGAAGAGCCAATAAAGCATAATGTGGCCAAACGGGAAATAAAGCATAAAGGCGACATTTGGCCTCTTTATGCTTTACGGCACAGTTGTAGACGACTGTGGACTTTAGTTTGGTGGGCGGTACAAGGTTCGAACTTGTGACCCCTGCCGTGTGAAGGCAGTGCTCTACCACTGAGCTAACCGCCCAAGCGCTTGATGAGGCAAGGCTTGGTGCCAGGCGCACGTACCCGTAGGTGCAACGCTGGCGTAGAAAAGTCAATTATTCTATCACTTTCTCGAGTTTGCTCAAAAGTGCAAGCCCTATCCAACACCAAATGGTGTCTGAACGAAGCATCGCGATTCCGACATAAAACAAGTCCAAGCGCGCTAGCCAGCACCGGATTCAAATTCAACCGTATTCTAGTAGAAGCCGGCAAGGCAACCCCGGCATCGCAAATCAGCTGGCTGGCTAAATCAGCTCGTAGCCCCAATCAGGCCCCAGGCTCAACAGTACGCCACACACAAGGTTTACCTGCAGCCTTGTCCAGATCATCCAGATACTGCTTGTGAGCCAGAACCTCCTCGGGTGCGGCAGCTAGAACCCGCAAACAGGACGCATCGAACGCTTCTGCGCCAGAGCCGTTCCCCCCCGCCGCATCTTCATCAAAGCTCATGGCCAGGGCATCCTGCCCGCGTGTCATGGCCAACCAGACTTCAGCCAACAGTTCCGAGTCGAGCAACGCGCCATGCAGCGTGCGATGTGCGTTGGAAACTCCATAGCGTTCGCACAGGGCATCCAGCGAATTGCGCTTGCCCGGGTGCAATTCGCGCGCATATAGCAGCGAATCGGTGATCTTGCCGCAGACTGTACTGAATGATGGTTTGCCAGCGCGCTCCAGTTCGGCGTCCAGAAACTTTCTGTCGAACGCGGCGTTGTGAATAATGACTTCGGCGTCACGCACGTATTCGACGATCTCGTCCGCCACGTCGACAAAATGCGGATGCTTTGAAAGGAATTCGGTCGTCAGGCCATGAATGGCGAGCGCGTCGGGATCGCTCTCGCGGTCCGGGTTCAGGTACAAATGCAAATGCCGGCCGGTCGGGGAACGATTGATCAGCTCAACGCAGCCCACTTCCACAATACGATGACCCTGCGAAGGGTCCAGCCCCGTGGTTTCGGTATCAAGAATAATTTGACGCATGCAACCTCTGCTAAACAACACAATAATTCGGGCCGCTACCCACGTGGCCAACCATAACCCACTACCACCGTAGCCAAGATCCCTAAGGCCGACCAGCACGCTAGCACACAAAAGAGCCAGCGCGGCTAAACCAGCACCCCCCATCTATTCCAGAGACCTTGGCCGAGCGCGGCCAGCAATCAAAGTATAGGCCACCGGCACAACGAACAGAGTCAGTAGCGTGCCAACAGTCAGGCCGCCCACCAGCACCCAGCCGATCTGCTGGCGCGATTCAGCCCCAGCTCCAGCAGCAAGCGCCAGTGGCAACGCACCCAGGACCATGGCGCCGGTAGTCATCAGAATGGGGCGCAGGCGCAATACGCAGGCCTGCACCACGGCGTCGCACATAGACATGCCTTGCGAACGCAACTGCGTGGCAAATTCCACAATCAGAATGCCGTGCTTGGTGATCAGCCCAACCAGGGTAATAAGCCCTATCTGGCTATATATGGACAGAGTGCCGCCGGACAGCCACAGCGCGAATAGGGCGCCCGTCATGGACAACGGCACGGAAAGCATGATGACTAGCGGATTACGCCAGCTTTCAAACTGCGCGGCCAGCACCAGGTAGATGAACGCCAGCGCCATGGCGAAAACCAGATAAATGCTGCCCGATGAATCACGGAACTCGCGCGACTGGCCGTCCAGATCGGTTTGCACGGTATGGGGCAGCACCTCGCGCGCCACCGTGTCCATGTGCTGCAGGACTTCGCCCAGCGCATACCCTGGCGCCACCGAAGCCCGTACCTTTACCGCACGCAGGCGGTTGAAATGATTCAGCGACTGCGGCGACACGCTTTCATTGACGGCAAGGAAGTTGGACAACTGCACCATCGCACCGCTTTTGGTGCGAATGTAAATATCGTTGATGTCGGCCGGGTCGGACCGATCACGCTTCTTGACCTGAACAATCACGTCATACTGTTCACCGCTATCGCGAAAACGCGTAACCTGACGCCCGCCCAGCATGGATTCCAGCGTGCGCCCCACCGTGCCGACATCCACACCCACGTCGGCCAGCTTGTCGCGATTCACCGCCACTTTCAGTTCCGGCGTATTCAGGCGCAGGTCGGTATCCACATTCTGCAAGCCCGGGTAATTGCGCAACTTGTCCAGGAAGCTGTTTACCAGCTTGTCGATTTCGGGGTAAGAGGCCTGGCTCATGATGACGAATTCAACAGGCTTGGACGTTGACCGCTGGCCCAGCGAAGGCGGGTTGGTGGGAAATGCCCGCACGCCGGGCAGCGCGGAAAACTTGGACTGCAGCTCGCGCGCAATGTCTTGCTGTGAACGGCTGCGCTCATCCCAGGGCTTCAGGCGCAAAATTGCGAAGCCTTCGGTCACGGTCGGAAAGCCGACAATGGACTGATCGCCTGATGCCTCGGGAATTTTGGCGTAGTAACCCTCGATGACCTTGATGCTGCGCACCGTGTAATCCAGGGTTGCGCCATCGGGTGCGCTCACCACACCAAACACCACACCCCGATCCTCCAGCGGCGCCAGCTCACTTTTCACGATCTTGAAGAGGGCGACGCTACCCAGAGCCACGACCAGCCCCAACGCCAGCACCAGCGTGCGCTGGCCCAGTGCCCAAGTCAGGCCAGCACGATAGGCGCACGTAAGGCCTTCGAACATTTGCTCAATAGCCCGATAGGTGCGGCCATGACTGGTATGCTCGCGCAATACTACGGAACACATCATGGGCGTAAGCGTCAGCGCAACAAAGCCCGATACCAGAACGGCTGACGCAAGTGTCAGCGCAAATTCAATGAACAAGCGCCCTGTGCGACCCGTCGCAAACGCCAGCGGCGCATAGACGGCCACCAGCGTGAGCGTCATGGCAATGACTGCGAAACCAATTTCCTTCGCCCCCAGAAAGGCGGCCTCCACTCGGGTCTTGCCCTCTTCAAGGTGACGAAAAATATTCTCCAGTACCACAATGGCGTCGTCCACCACAAGACCTATGGCAAGCACCATGGCGAGCAGGGTAAGCGTGTTGATCGAGAAGCCGAAAAAATACATGACGCCGAACGCGCCGACTAGCGATACCGGGATTGTGACGATGGGAATCAGGCTGGCGCGCACATTGCGCAAAAAGAAAAAAATCACCAGCACGACCAGGATGATGGCCTCGCCGATCGTGTGATACACGGACTTGATCGACTCCTTGATGAAGATTGAACTGTCGTAGGCGACGGCCAGCTTCATGCCTGCCGGCAATGTCTGGTTGATGACTTCAATCTCGGCAGCGACCGCCTTGGACAAGTCCAGCGGATTGGCCGTCGACTGCTTGGTAATGCCTATGTTCAATCCTTCACGGCCGTTGAAGCGCGACAATATGCGCTCTTCGGCCGGCCCGATTTCCACGTCGGCGACATCACCCAAGCGCACCGAATAGCCCTTCACGCTGGCGACGATGACGTTGCGGAACTGCTCGACCGTTTGCAGGTCGGTCGTCGAAACCACGGAAAACTCTCGATCGGACGATTCAATGCGCCCCGCGGGTATAAGCACATTCTGCTGGCCAAGCGCCGTCTCCACATCCTGCACGGTCAACGCATACGCGGCGAGCTTGCTGCGGTCAACATAAATGCGCATGGAGGGCCGTCGCTCGCCGTAGATCCGCACTTCGGCCGCACCCGGGAGCACCGACAGACGAGTCTTCACGTAACGGTTGATATAGTCGGAAAGCTCCAGCGTGCTATAGCCACCCGGATCGACTGCCATGAAAATCACCGGCGTAGAATCGGCCTCGACCTTGCTGATGATGGGCTCTTCGATTTCGTCCGGCAGGTATCGCCGGGCGCGCGAGACTTTGTCGCGCACGTCGGCTGCGGCCGCATCGGGGTCCCGTGTCAGATTGAACTTGATGGAGATGGCGCTGCGTTCAGTGCGGCTGCCGGACGTCATGACATCCAGCCCTTCGATGCCGGCAAGCTGATCTTCCAGAGGCTTGGTAACCTGGGACTCGACAACTTCGGGCGACGCGCCCTTGTACGTCGTGACGACGGAAACCACCGGTTCGTCGATGGCCGGATATTCACGCACCGTCAGACGCTGGTAGGAAATCAGGCCCACCAGAACAATAAGCAATGAAAGTACCGAGGCGAATACTGGCCGGCGGATGCAGACGTCGGAAAGTATCACGGCGCGCCCCGGCTCAGGTGCCGTCCGGCGCAGCGGCCGGCAGTATGTGTACAACCGCCCCATCGGCGATCTTCTGCACCCCGGCCACCACAACCTGATCGCCTTCAGTCAACCCCTCCAGCACCTCGACCTTACCGTCGCGGCGCAAGCCTGTCTGCACGAGACGGCGCTCTACCCTACCCTGATCCACCCGATATACATAGCGCGCTTCTTCCGACGACACCAGCGCCGCCTCGGGGACGACGAGGGCCTTGCCCTCGGCAAACTGCAGCTGCACGCGCGCAAACAGACCCGGGCGCAGGATGTCATCGGTGTTGGGAACATTGGCGCGCAGCAGAATGGAGCGCCCGCCCACGTCCACCAGCGGGTTGACTGCGCCCACCTGGCCATCACGGACAAGACCGGGCATGGCATCAAAGCGTAGCAACAGCTTTTGCCCTACGTGAATCTGCGCCAGATAGCGCTCGGGAACGCGGAAATCCACCTGCAGCAGGTCAATGGATTCAATGGGCACGAGATCGGTGCCGGGGCTGACATAATCACCCATCGAAACCTGACGCAACCCGATCAGGCCGTCAAACGGCGCCACGATTACCGTCTTGCCCAGCTGCGCGCGGGCCAGTGCCGCGGCGGCCTGCTGCACCTTGAGCTGACTGCCGGCCTCGTCGTGTGCCTGCTTGCTGATGAAGCCCTGGTTGCTTAATTCCCGAGCCCTTCGGTGCTGGCTTGCCGCCAGATTCAAATTAGCTTGAGCCTGCTGCAGCTGCGCCCGAACCACACTGTCGTCCAGACGTACCAGAACCTGCCCCTTGGTGACCCGGCTGCCTTCCGTGAAATTAATCTCGCTGATGCGGCCGGTTATTTCAGGGCGTAGCGTGACAGCATTCTCGGAGCGTAGCGTGCCTACGGCGGAAACCCCACGCGGCAACGGCACAAACACAGCCCGCGCCACCTCGACACCCACCGTCTGTGAAGCACGAGCCATGCCGCCATTGGCCGCATTGCCGCCCACGGCTGGGCCACGCTTTGCCGCCGCAGTGCCCTTTGCAGCCAAAGCTGCCGCGGCCGGCGCCGATGCAGGCGGCGCTTCACCGCCCAGCCACAGCATGCGCGCGCCGACCGAGCCCAACACCACGCCCAGCACCAAGACTCCCGCAAGTCCCGCCGCGTTTACTTTCATGGAATCGACAACTTCTACAGGTTTATATTTATCGTGAAACCGAACACGCCGCCGCGTTGCCCCCGCAAAGCGCAACTGCCAGTCTCGCCAATCGCAAATAGTATCCTATGTGGGCGTCAAGCGGCGGATATGTGGAGATTAGTCAGCGCAGACAGCCGCCCCACCCCGATTGCGCGCCAGGTCAACCCCCAGATTGGCCAGTTCGTCGGCGCGTTCGTTGCCGGGATCGCCAGCATGGCCTTTCACCCACCGCCAGCTTAAATCGTGCTGCTGCACCAGGGCATCAAGCGCCTGCCAAAGATCAGCGTTCTTCACCAACTTCTTATCGGCGGTGCGCCAGTCGCGCCGCTTCCAGTTGACTATCCATTCGGTCATACCCTTGTGCACGTATGTCGAATCGGTGTGAATCACAACCGCACAGCGGCGCTTCAGGGCCTTCAACGCCTGAATGACGGCCATGAGTTCCATGCGGTTATTGGTCGTGTCGGGTTCGCCCCCGTAGAGTACCTTTTCGTGAGCGCCCTGCCTGAGCAGCGCCCCCCATCCCCCCCAACCCGGATTGCCCTTGCAAGCACCATCCGTCCAGATATTTACTGCCCTATCGTCCATATGATCCTTTGTACATAGTGTCCTGCCGGCCGATTCGAATACCTGGCTTCAGTGCCTGGACTTGCCAAACGGCACACTAGGCGCCCGAATGCCTGCCGGTTACAACGGTGTGCCCGCGGACCGGCCTTTTCATGCGCTTCCAGTTCGGACCGACCAGACGCACGCAGGCCACCCTCTTGATGGCCGAAACCACATAGGCCGACCCGCAAATCGGCCACCAGCGGTCACCCGCCGCTTCCATGAACGACCACCTTTGCAGCCAGCGCTCTGTTTCGCAGGGCGGAGCATAGCAGCCAAAATGACCGCGATCCACTTCGAACGAGAGCAACTTGAACCAGTCTTTCAGGCGCGCCAGGGAAACCTGCATGTGCGCCGGAATGGGCGTAATGGGATCGAGTCCGGGCGCACGTTCGTGCAGCCCCCAAAGGCTCCAGGGATTGAACCCCGACACAACCACCCTGCCCTCGGGCATGAGCACGCGCTCCGCCTCGCGCAAAACCTGATGCGGGCTATTGGAACACTCCAGAACATGGGGTAATATCAGCAAATCGATGCTTTGCCCATCGAACGGCAGGTTTTCGGGGTCGGTATAAAGCGCGACATCGGGCTGTGGGCATCCTGCGTCGCAATATGAATGAGTACGGCCCTTGTACGGAATGCGGTTTGCCTGCAGCAGGTCCCAGTTGGGCAGGCCGACTTGCATGGCGTGGTAGCCAAATACGTTAGCCACCATCGCATTGATCTTTTCCTGCTCCCAATGTTTGACGTACTGGCCGGCAGGTGTGCCCAGCCATTCGGCAAGTTCCACAATTAAGGGCGGGCCTGACGCTTCCGACACATGAGCTCCTTGCATTATGGTTCAAACATGATTAATCGAGACAACAACCTTACCCAGCTTGTTCCCGTGCCAGCGCTTTCGGACAACTACATCTGGCTGTTGTGCAAAGGCAAGCATGCCGTTGTGGTCGACCCTGGTGTGGCCGAACCCATCGAAAAGCTGCTCGCGCAATATCACCTTACCCTAGACGCCATTTTACTGACCCACCATCACAACGACCACGTGGGCGGTGCCGTGGCGCTAAAAAACCTTAGCGGCGCCAAAGTCTACGGACCGCTTGGCGAAACCCTGCCGGTGTGCGACGTCCGTCTCAAAGAAGACGACAGTATCACACTCGACACCCTTGATCTAACCCTGTCCATCCTCGACATCCCGGGCCACACGGCCGGACACATAGCCTACTTTGGCTACCTGGACACTGGCAAGCCGGTGGTGTTCTGCGGTGATACACTATTTGCCGCAGGCTGCGGCCGGCTGTTTGAAGGTACGCCGGCCCAAATGGTCGAGTCTTTGGGTAAACTCAAGGCTTTGCCGCTGGAAACACTGGTGTGCTGCGCACACGAGTACACGCTGGCAAATTTGCGATGGGCCCTGCAGGTGGAACCCGGCAACACGGCATTGCAACAACGTTGGCAAACCGCGCAGCAGCAACGCTCTGAAGGCCTGCCAACCCTGCCGTCAACCATAGGCGCTGAACTGGATACCAACCCGTTCTGCCGCCCCCTGCAGCAAAGTGTATCAAGCGCCGCCGCCGCATACGCGGGTGCGCCCCTTACCTCGGCAGTGGCCGTTTTTGCTAGTTTGCGTGAATGGAAAAACAACTTTTGACCTATAACCATACCCGTCACCGATGAACTGCATACGACAACTGTTCATTTTGCTTGTCGTGGCAGTTCTGGCCGGCTGCGCCAGCAGCCCAACCAACCAGTACGCAAGCAACAAAAAGGTCTACACCGCCAAGGAAACTTCTCGCACCATCGACCTCACCCACCCGCCTCGCGACATGTGGGACCGTATCCGGCGCGGCTTCGCCATTCCAAACCTTCACAACAGCCTGGCTGACCAATGGACCGATTACTATGCTTCGCACCCCGAAGCGGTCTACCGCATGAGCCAGCGTGCCAGCAAGTATCTGTATTTCATCGTCGACGAGCTGGAAGAGCGGAACATGCCAACCGAACTGGCTTTGCTGCCATTCGTTGAAAGTGCCTACAACCCGGCGGCAAACTCCAAAGCCAACGCCACGGGCCTATGGCAATTTATTCCCAGTACGGGCATGCACTACAACCTGAAGCAGGATTCGTGGCGCGATCAGCGCCGCGACCCCATCGCCTCGACCGAAGCGGCGCTTGATTACCTTAATTATTTGTACGACTTCCAGGGCGACTGGTATCTGGCGCTGGCTTCGTACAACTGGGGCGAGGGCGCCGTCAAACGGTCCATTGACAAAAACGCCGACGCGGGGCTGCCGACTGATTACGCCTCCATCAGCATGCCGGACGAAACGCGCAACTATGTGCCCAAGCTGCAGGCCATTAAAAACATTATTGCCAACCCACGCAAATACGGCATTACCCTTCCCAAAATCAGCAACACCCCTTATTTCACCACAGTCAAAAGAACACAAACCATCGACGTTGCCGTAGCCGCCAAGCTGGCGGAAATGTCGGTCGAGGACTTCAAGGCACTTAATGCCTCGCTAAAGCGACCCGTCATGCTGGCCGAACACCAGCACACCCTGCTGCTACCCACCGACCGCGCCGATATTTTCAAGGCCAACCTCGAAGCATACCGGGGCAGACTAAGCTCGTGGCAGGCCTACCACGCTCGAAAGGGCGAGTCTTATTCGGCCATCGCAAAGAAATATGGCATAAGCCTTACGAAGCTGCGGGAAATCAACAAGCTGGGAACGAAAAGCACCCGGGCCGTAGCACAAACGCTGTTGGTCCCGGCGCCAGCCGACCAGCCGGGCATTCAGCTTGCATCACTTGAGTATCCCTCCGACGATAGTAGCGACGACGAATCGGTCGACAACACCCCCAAGAGCAAGCCTTCGCTGCGCGCCACCTCGGTGCGGCAAAGTGGCAAGCATATTGTCGTCAAGCGACGGGTCAACGTTCGCACACACGTCGTCAAGAAAGGCGAAACGCTATTTTCACTGGCCAAACGCTACAACACGTCGGTGGATAAACTGCGCGCACTCAACAACCTTAAAAGCAATAGGCTGGCTCAGGGCAAACAACTGCGCGTGCCTGGCACTGACATTCGCGGCTGAAGATCCGCATCCACCACACAGGAAAAAAAATGGGTTTTCTAAACGGTAAACGCATTCTAGTTACCGGCGTGCTCTCCAATCGTTCGATTGCCTTTGGCATTGCACAGGCATGTCGCCGCGAGGGTGCCGAGCTGGCATTCACGTATGTGGGCGAGCGTTTCAAAGACCGGGTCGGTGAATTCGCCGCCGAGCTGGGCAGCAACATTGTCTTGCCATGCGATGTGGCCGAAGACAAGCAAATCGACGATACTTTCTCGGCGCTGCGCACGCACTGGGACGGGCTGGACGGGCTGGTGCACTCTATAGGTTTTGCGCCGCGTGAAGCCATCGCGGGCGATTTTCTCGATGGCCTTTCACGTGAAGGCTTTCGCATTGCGCACGACATCTCCGTCTACAGTTTCCCGGCGCTTGCCAAGGCGGCGCTGCCCATGCTCAAGGGCCGGCAAAGCTCGGTTCTTACCCTTACCTACCTGGGCGCGGAAAAAGTCGTACCCAACTACAACACCATGGGCCTGGCCAAGGCCTCGCTGGAAGCCAGCGTACGCTATCTGGCCAATGCACTTGGCCCACTGGGCATTCGCGCCAACGCCATTTCGGCAGGCCCAATCAAGACGCTGGCTGCCAGCGGCATCAAAGACTTCGGCTCCATCCTCAAATTCGTCGAAGCGAACGCTCCACTACGCCGCAACGTAACCACGCAAGACGTAGGCAACGTCGCGGCCTTCCTGCTGTCGGACCTGGCCGCCGGCATCACAGGCGAGATCACCCACGTGGACGCTGGCTTTTCCACGGTCGTGCCAGGCATGGCGTAGTCCGGCCGCGTATCCCGGCCCCCTCGTAAAGGCACAATCAGGGTCGCAATACCTTGTCGGCAATCCGCAGTTGCGCCTCGGCCTGCGCACTGATGCGGCCGACCAGGGCGCCGGCGCCTTCAACCGTGTGAATCAGATCAGAGACTTCACCGGCCCAGACCATGGCAGTTTCGTAGTCGCCCTTGCCAGCCGCTTCCCAGAACGCGGGACGCTCGACGGGAATTTCTTTGGCGAGTTCTTTCTCCTTGCCATCCCAGCGACGCATGAACGGATTGTGCAAAGCGCGGCCCGTATAGCCATTGGGCCAATCGTAGCCCCGCACAATATCGAAAACGCGCGTACGCTGCGTCTGATCTCCACAGGCATTGACAATGCGCTGCTTGGCCTGGTCGTGCCCGAGCGCCTCGGGGGTGGCATAAAACCGGGTACCCATCAGGACACCCTGCGCACCCAGCATAATTGCCGCCGCCAGGCCGCGGCCATCGGCAATGCCGCCCGCAGCCACAACCGGCACTGAGCCCACCGCGTCGATCACTGCCGGCACCAGTGGCAGCGTAGCGCGTGAGCCGCCGTGGCCACCACCCTCCGTGCCCTGCGCGACAATGAGGTCGGCCCCGGCCTTGCGCGCCTGCACAGCGCCCGCCACATCCTGCACCTGGCAAATCAACTTGCAGCCTGCCGCCTTGATGGCCGACGCATAAGGCGTTGGGTCCCCGAACGACAGCACTATTGCATGCGGCTTGGCGGCAAGCACTAGCTCGAGCACGCCCTCGCCAATGGACCAGGTGATCAGACCAGCGCCCCAAGGCCGGTCCGTATTCGCCTTGACCAGCGCCAGTTCGGTTTCAAGCCAAGCCTTTTCGCCATAACCGCCACCCACCATTCCAAGCCCGCCCCCATTGGACACGGCGGCGGCAAGGAGCCCTCCGGCGACACCCCCCATTGGCCCCAGCACAATGGGGTGTTTCAACCCGAACATCTCGGTCAACGCTGTCACTATCATTTCATCTCTCCTAAATCGTTCTGCACAACGCCGCGCGTTACTCGGCAGCACCCCGCGTGTCGGGCGGCGCCGTGCCGGCCACGCTTTGCTTTTCCATGCGAACGCCGATATGGCGCTGACGCCGCGCGCGCGCGAGATCAACCTGTTTCTGGCGTTCGCGAAAACGCTGTTCCTGCGCCGGAGTATGCGTGCCATGACAATGCGGGCAGCTGACGCCCTCGACGAAATACGTGGACGCCTTGTCTGCCTCATTCAATGGCATGCGACACGCCCTGCACAAATCATGGTGCCCTTTCGCGAGGCCGTGGCCTACGGAAACGCGCTCGTCGAAAACGAAACATTCCCCGTTCCACCGACTTTGCTCGGGTGGAACAGCTTCCAGGTATTTAAGTATGCCACCTTCAAGGTGATAGACCTGATCAAAACCCTGCGAGCGCAGGTATGCGGTGGACTTCTCGCAGCGAATGCCGCCCGTGCAAAACATGGCGATTCGGGTGTGCTGGTCGAAGAGCCCATTTTCCGACTGCTGCTTCACCCACTGCGGAAACTGGGTAAAGCTTTCGGTGTGGGGGTTGACCGCATCGGCGAATGACCCGATAGCCACTTCATAGTCGTTGCGTACGTCTACCACCACCACATCCGGGCTGTCGATAAGACGATTCCAGTCTTCGGGCTTGACGTAGGTTCCCGCCTGAGTGGCGGGGCGCACATCCGACACGCCCATGGTGACGATTTCACGCTTGCACTTGACCTTGAGCCGGTAAAACGGCATTTGCCGTGCCCACGATTCTTTATGTTCCAGCGAAGCCAGACGAGGGTCGGCGTGCAAGTACGCCAACACGGCGTTTACTCCAGGAGCTGGCGCAGCTATTGTCCCATTTATGCCCTCTTCGGCCAACAGCAGGGTACCCTTGACCTCATGGTGCTCACAAAGGTCGAAAAGCGGCTTTCGCAGCGCTTTGTAATCGGGTAGATTGACGAATTTGTAAAAGGTCGCAACCAGAAAATCAGCCATGGCAGTATCAGTAACCTGAAGGCCTGCCTTGTCGATCAATGCGACAATCGCAAACGATAGAAGGGCTTTCAGTGGAAAAACGGAGCTTCCATTTTACCCTTGTGGCTGCCTGGCGGCAGCCTCGCGCCATGCTACTTGGCGCGCCTGCTGCCGTAGCGTTCGTTGCCGACGCCACCCATGCTGATGATGCGTTTGGCCGAGGCCTCTTTGGCGCGGGCATTGTTGATAAGCTGCCGAACAGTACTGGACAACGGACGAAAAGTAGTAGGGGTACGCGGTTTAACCAACATCTATGACCTCGCTGACTATAGTAAAGTAAGTTGGTGACGGGCCGGAGTAGCGACCGGCCCACGTAGTTGTAACGCGATAGCTCAGGCCCTAAGATACCATTGCTTGGCGCCAAATCGACAGAATCTGGGGAAACTACCAATACGCCGGCCGTCGCCCCCACAACCTCAATCCGAATAACCTTGGCAACGTTGCCCCTTACTCATGAACATTACCATTTCCGACGACTACCAAAACTGCGTCCGCCATTTGGAGTGCTTTCAAAAGCTGGCCGGGCACAGCGTCCAGGTGTTCAACGACACCACCCAAAACCTTGCCGAGCTGGCTGCGCGCTTCGCGGACGCCGAGGCGATTGTGCTCATGCGCGAACGCACCGCCATCTCTGCCGCGCTACTCGACCAACTACCCAAGTTGCGCCTCATCTGTCAGACCGGAACGGCAGGCGCGCATATCGACCTGGACGCCTGCACGGCGCACGGGGTCGCCGTGGTCGAGACACACGGCAGCGCGATATCCACAGCAGAGCTTACCTGGGCTCTGGTGCTGGCCAGCCGCCGCCACCTCGTCGCCGAGGTCAACCGCCTGCACGACGGACTATGGCAGGGGCATCTTGGCTATGCGCTGCACGGCCAGCGTCTGGGCATATGGAGCTACGGACGCATTGGCCGGCAAGTTGCGGCCTACGGCAAGGCCTTCGGCATGAACGTCTGGGTCTGGGGCGGCCAGGACTCCACGGGCGAAGCCCGCGCGCACGGCGTCGAAGTGGCCCCTTCGCGCGCAGCGTTCATGGCTGAAAGCGACGTCGTCAGCCTGCATATTCGCCTTACGCCGCAAACACGCGGCATCGTGACAGCCGCCGATCTGGCCGGCATGAAACCCACAGCGCTACTGGCCAACACGAGCCGCGCCGGCCTGATTCAGCCAGATGCGCTGGAGCGAGCGCTGCGTCTTGGCAGGCCCGGTTTTGCTGCAGTGGACGTGTACGAATCCGAACCCGTACTGGGCGCCAGACACCCGCTGCTCGGAATGCCCAACGCCCTGTGCACCCCGCACATCGGCTATGTTGAAAAAGACAACTACGAAGCCTTTTACGGCGCGGCGTTCGACGCCATTGTTCACTTTCTGGCCGGCGCGCCCCTGAATCTGGCCAACCCCAAGGTTGCCAGCCACGAAAAACAGGCGCGAAACGGTTTGAACTAGACCGCGAACCCGGCTCTGAACGCGTCACGCAAATACGCAACGAGAACCTGAACCGCGCGCGGGACGTGTGTCGAATAGGGCCGGATGGCATACAGGGTATCGCCAAACACACCCACGGCATTCCAGTCTGGAAGGACGCGCTGCAAAGACCCCTCGCGCAGCGCGCTTTGCGCCGTGAAGTCAGGTAGCAGAGTAATGCCCAGACCGGCCTGGGCCGCATCGCGCAAACCCTCGCTATTGTTGACGGCGAAGCAACCTCTGACAGGCACGGTACATCTTCTTGGCGGCTGGCCCTTTGGTGCTTCCGACTCGAAGGTCCACATTACCGTGCTCTGCCGACGCGGATAGTGCAGGCACACATGATCGGCCAGGGATTCGGGCGACTCTGGTGCACCGTGGCGATCAATGTAGCTGCGACTGGCCACCAGTACTGACCGCGTGGCACACAGCGCCCAAGCCACGTACGAACCCGGCAGCGACGAGGCGTGACGAATGGCGAGGTCAAACCCCTCGACCGCCAGCGAACTCAAGTGATCGGACAAATCCAGCTCGATTCGTACGTTGGGGTACGCGCGCAGGAAGTCCGGCAAGCGCGGCACCAGTTGCTGGCGTGCCAAGGCCACCGGCGCGCTCAGGCGCAGAACGCCCTGGGGAGTGGCCGCCAATTCACGCACCCCTTCGAAGCTGTCGGCAATGCGTTCGAACGCTCCGCGTGTTGCCTCGACCAACTGATGGCCCGCCTCGGTGAGGCGCACGCTGCGTGTCGTGCGCTGAACCAGAAGTACGCCCGCCGTCTGTTCCAGTTCGGCAATTCGCTGGCTCATTGCGGCCTTGCTGACACCCAGGTGCCGGGCCGCCGCCGTAAAACTGCCCTGCTCGGCCAATACCGTAAGCCAATACACGGGTGCCCACAATGACGATATTTTTTCGCTATCCATATGCTTATTATTCAATATATTGAACAATGAATCTACCTTTCCCGTCTAGGCAGGGAGTATCTTCATCCTTAAACTAAATGCACTATTAATACTCGCCACCAAGGAGCAACCAGCCGTGAAGTCATATACCGATACCACCAACGTCAACCATTTCATCAACGGGCAGCACACCGCGGGTAGCTCGAAGCGCCACCAGGACGTCTACAATCCGGCCCTGGGCAGTGTGGCCAGACAGGTCATCCTGGCTGAACCTGCCGATGTCGACGCGGCCGTTGCCGGCGCCAAGCGCGCCTTCCCTGGCTGGGCCAATACCCCGCCCATCCGCCGCGCCCGTATCCTGTTCAAGTTCATGGAGCTCATGAATCAGCATAAGGATGAACTGGCAGCCATCATCACTGCAGAACACGGCAAGGTATTCAGCGACGCCCAGGGTGAGATCTCGCGCGGCATCGACGTAATCGAGTTCGCCTGCGGCATCCCGCAGTTGCTCAAGGGCGACTTCACCGATCAGGTTTCCACTGGCATCGACAACTGGACCCTGCGCCAGCCGCTGGGTGTAGTGGCCGGCATCACGCCTTTCAATTTCCCGTGCATGGTTCCATGCTGGATGTTCCCCGTTGCCATCGCCGCCGGCAACTGCTTCGTGCTTAAACCCAGCGAGCGCGACCCGTCGGCCGCTCTTTATATGGCCGATCTGCTTAAAGAAGCGGGGCTTCCGGATGGCGTATTCAGCGTGGTACAGGGCGACAAGGTTGCGGTAGATGCCCTCCTGGCCCATCGTGACGTCAAGGCCGTGAGCTTCGTCGGTTCGACACCCATCGCCCGCTACATTTACGAACAGGCCGCGCATTTCGGCAAGCGCGTGCAGGCGCTGGGCGGTGCCAAGAACCACCTGGTCGTCATGCCCGACGCCGACCTTGGCCTGGCCGTGGACGCCCTGACGGGCTCGGCCTACGGGTCAGCGGGCGAACGCTGCATGGCCATCTCGGTGGCCGTTCTGGTCGGAGACATCGCCGACAAGATCATCCCGCTGCTCGCACAGCGTGCAAAAAACCTGGCTGTCAAAAACGGCATGGAAGAAGGTGCCGAGATGGGCCCGGTGGTCAGCCGACAAGCGCTTGAACGCATCGAGGGTTATATCGATCTGGGAACCAAGGAAGGTGCCAAGCTTGTCGTCGATGGGCGCGGGCTGAAAGTCAAGGGTCATGAAAAAGGTTTCTTCACAGGCGGCACCCTGTTCGATGGCGTCACGCCGCAAATGCGTATTTACAAGGAAGAAATCTTCGGGCCCGTGCTGTCGTGCACACGCGTCAAAGACTTTGCCGCTGCAATCGACCTGATCAATGAGCATGAATTCGGCAACGGGGTGTCGTGCTACACGCGCGACGGCCATATTGCCCGCGAATTCGGCCGGCGCATTCAAGTTGGCATGGTGGGCATTAACCTGCCCATCCCCGTGCCCATGGCCTGGCATGGATTCGGCGGGTGGCAGAATTCACTTTTTGGTGACACCCACATCTACGGCCCCGACGGGGTGCGCTTCTACACCAAGCAAAAAAGCATTATGCAGCGCTGGCCCGAGAGCACCGACAAAGGTGCTGAATTTGCCATGCCAACCGCAAAATAAGTGCTGTAACCACCGGGCGGCGATGACATCAGGCCGCCCGATGCTCCAACGCCACAGGCACCTTTGCCGATGACATTGCCACGGTTACCATGCCCCGCGCCTTCGGTGCTAGCCTATGCAGCACCGTGGCAAAGTTACGCTGGATAAAACGGTGCCTTCGGGCGCGTCAATGCAAGCCTATTTCAGCACCGTGGCAAAGGCCTTGGCGGTTCGCTCCACATTATGAGTATTAAGGCCAGCAACACAAATGCGACCGGATTCGATGATGTACACGCCGAATTTTTCGATCAGTTCCTGCATGTGCGGTGCCAGCGCCGGAGCATAGCTGAACATGCCCCGCTGGGCCAGCAGAAAATCCCAATCATAGGCGGGATGAAATCTCATCAACCCCCGGTGCAGCTCAAGCCGCATGAACTGGATGCGCTCGCGCATGGCGTCCACCTCGGACTCCCACAGTGCGCGCAACTCTGCATTCTGCAGGACGGTTTCCACGACGTGGCCGCCGTAGGCTGGAGGGCTGGAATAATTGCGCCGCACCGCCTGCTGCATCTGTCCCATCGCTCGTGATGCTTCGTCCGCGTTCGCACACACCATGCTCAGGCTGCCGCAGCGCTCTCCGTAGATCGAGAAGATCTTGGAATAGGAATTGCAAATCAGAAAAGGCAGATCCGCACGAACCAGTGCACGAACCAGATACGCGTCGCGCTCAAGACTTTCACCCAGCCCCTGATACGCCATATCGAGAAAGGGCAACAGTTTGCGGTCGGCGATGATCTGGACGATTTCATCCCACTGGGCGAAATTCAGGTCGGCACCGGTCGGATTATGGCAGCACGGATGCAGGACGATCAAGGTCTGCTCGGCCTGTGTGTGCAAATACTCGGCCATGGCTTCGAAATCAAGCCGCTGCGTTACCGGATTGAAATAGGGATAGGCCTCGACAGTGAACCCTGAACCTTCGAGAATGGCGCGGTGATTGTCCCAAGTGGGGTCGCTGACTCGCGCAACCATGTTCGGGAAAAACTTCTTCAACACATCGCTACCCACCTTCAGGCCGCCCGAGCCACCCAGCGTCTGAATGGTGGCAACGCGCCCCGCGAGCAGGATGTCAGCATCCTTGCCAAACAAGAGCTCTTGCGCCACCTTGCAATAAGCAGGGCTGCCGCTCATGGGCAGATACGTGCTGGGAGCGGTCGACGCATTCACTATTTTTTGTGCGCGCTGCACGGACTCGAGTCGCGGAATGCTGCCATCGTCATCGTAATACATGCCAATGCTGACATTGATCTTGTCAGGGCGCGGATCGTCGCGATAGGCGAGCTGCAGACTGAGAATGGGATCACCTGCGTATGCTGATAACGTGCTGAACACGGTTCTTCCTGTGCGCCGGAGCCGCCGGCAACCAAATACGTTTAATGGGTGATCCATTTTATACCGACGCGTGGTGCCTGCCGGCCAGTGTCCTGTCTGGTTAGTTTGAGCACTTGAATTCGGGACTGAAGTCAAGGACCTGAATTAGCCAGGCGGGGCACTAGCGCCGATAAACCAGTAAGTGCCCTTTGTATCGGCGAGCCGTCGTGCCGCGCACCGGGTCTTCACAACCCACAAGACGCGAATCCTGCTGCAGTTCGAAACCCAGCGCGGCCATATGCCGGTTAAACGCGGGGCGATACCCGCGATCCGGATCCACCAGCCACACTTCCGTGCCCCTGATCGCGTACGTACCAATAAACGTCGCCAGTTCACTCGCCATATTTCGGTCGTAGAGCAAATCGCTGCCGATGATCAAGTCATACGCTCCGGACAGGAGCGTCCGCTCTCCGTCCTGTGCAGACGCAGGCGGAACGTCGCCCCACTGTCCGTGCCGATAGTCGAGCTCAAGAGGCAAATTGTTCAGCCGCAGGTTTTCCCGCAGAAACGTCTCGGCCAAAGGGTGGCGGTCGCTGGCGGTGATGTTCGCCCCACGGCGCTGGGCCACCAGACTTGCCAGCGCCAGCCCACACCCAATTTCAAGAATTCTTTCGGCCGGACGTACCGGGCGCAAGGCCAGTTGCGCGGCCAGGTAAACAGCGGATGGCCAAAGCAGGCCAAACAATGGCCAGACAGCCGGACCAATGCCCAGGCGCTCGGCGACCCCGCCGGGGTCGCAATACTGCTGGCGATCCAGCAAAGAGCGGATCATAAGGCTGCCGACACCCGCGACGACAACACTTTCCAGCTTGGTTCTGTAGCCCGGCATTGTCGCGCACGCCGCCACAGCGTGCCCTGAACAGAGGAAGATGATCCAGTATGGCCTACTCTACAGAAAAGACCAAATGCAATGCAGCACAAAGCTTGCCGATGCTGCCTACAGACGATAAACTGACCCTTCTCCAAAAACGAACGGGCGAGCGATGCCGACAACCTTCAAGAAGCAGCACTACGCATCCGCCGAATGGTCAAAAAACCTGTTCTCTGAGGCGGTCAGCATAAAAGGACCGGGCACCCTCCTGTTCCTGTCGGGAATCGGGGGCGAAGACAGCAACGCCCAGGCAGGCACCATCCTGCATCTGGGTGATGTATACGGCCAAACCCTCCTGGCGTTCGAGAAGGCCACCAAGGCGCTGGCCAAGCACGGAGCGACACTGGCCGACGTCGTCAAGATTACGGCGTACCTGCTTGATACCCGCCAATTCCCCAATTACCATCGTGCCCGCAGCGAGGCGTTCGAAAACGTGGCCACCATCCCCGCGCACACCCTGCTGGCCATCAACGGCCTGGCCTGGCCGGGCATGCTGGTGGAAGTGGACATTGTTGCCGCCGTTGCAGAGCGATAACGTGCGCTAGTGGGCCTGCCCAGCCACAACAGCCCCGAAATACTCAGGTAATAAGCTGTACACGCCCCGTTTCCAGCTGATACAGCCCGCCCACCACCTTGAGCTTGCCAGCGCGAACCAACCCTCGCAGTATTGGTGTGGCCTCTTGCAGGTGCCGCACATTCCGCCTGATATTTTCCGTAGTCGCCGCTGCTACCAGGGTGCCACTGTGTGTGCTTTTTTCTGCCGCCTGTACCGCCGGCGCCAAGGCGGTGGCGATGCTTTGAATGTGGCCAGGAAAGGACGCGTCGCTCTCGAACGCTTTGACTGCGGCACTCACGGCACCGCAATGGGTGTGGCCCAGCACCATGATGAGCGGCGCCTTGAGCACGGCCGTGCCGTATTCCAGGCTGGCAAGCATATCGTTCGTGACATAGTTTCCAGCCACACGAGCAACGAACAGATCACCCATGGATTCATCAAAACACAATTCCGGACCGACTCGTGAATCGGCACAACCCAGTATGCAGGCGTAAGGATTTTGCCCTGATGCCAGAGCACTGCGGGTGGATGCAAAATCCCTGGCACCGGCTTTGTTTGACACATAGCGTTCGTTGCCCCGTATCAGGCGCGCCAACGCCTCGTCGGGTGTCAGCACGTTTCCCGGTTTGGGCGTCTGTGCGGCGCGGGCCTGCGTGAACAGGCCCGTGGTGCCCATCATGGCAAGAGCGCCCATGGCGGCCAGAACAGACCGTCTGGACGGGGATGCAACAGTGGTATCCGGCGTACTGCGCCTGCATTCTATGCACATTATTCTTCTCCAGAAAGAAAGCGCGTAGGACAGCGCTTTTTATATGCGGTCCGGCGTTTGGATTTTGCGCGAAATCCTGAGTAACGGCAAGGGTTATTACAGGTCGGGAAATGTCCAATGGGATCACCGAGGGGTTCCACACGAAGATGGAGATGCTCTCACGCCGAGCGTACGGATTCAGGAATTTTGAGAATTACCGCCTGCGAGTCTTGGCTCAGTGCGGTTGGAATGGTGTGATTAACCGAGTTTGAAGAATGCCCATCCCCCGAAAATGGGGTAGAGCCAGGACCTTGGCGGAGAGAAGGGGATTCGAACCCCTGATACGTTATTCACGTATACACGCTTTCCAGGCGTGCGCCTTCAACCGCTCGGCCATCTCTCCTGATTGTTTTTTTCTATCAGGCGAAGTCCGCCATTCTAGCAGAATTGGGCGGTTTCAGTTTTTTTGCAGACTCATCATACGCTCGACATAACGCGCGATTGTGTCGATTTCCAGGTTGACGGAAGCGCCGACGCGCAGCGCCTTTAACGTCGTGACCTGCACGGTGTGCGGTATGAGGTTGATGCGGATTTCACAGCCCCCGTCGGGCTGATCGTCAACCCGGTTGACGGTCAGACTCACGCCATTGACCGTGATCGAACCCTTGTACGCCAAATACTTGGCCAGATCCGCAGGGACACCAATGCGCAGATCCCACGACTCACCGACGGGCTCGAACCGCGTCACGTTTCCCAGGCCATCCACGTGCCCCGAAACAATATGACCGTCCAGCGAGTCACCCAGCCGCAAGGCATGCTCGAGGTTGACCTCGCCTGCGGCATTCAGGCCGGCGGTGCGATTCAGGCTTTCGCGGGAAACATCCACCTTGAACGTGTCGCCCGCAAACTCGACCACCGTCATGCACGCGCCCTGGATCGCAATGGAGTCGCCCAGCTTCGTCGCTGCAAGCGAAAAGCCCGGCGCCTGAATGGCAAGCCGCACCCCAGCATCATCACGGCCGCCCAGTAAAGGCGTTACCTCAATGATCTTTCCGACTGCGGCAACAATCCCTGTAAACATAATCTTGTCCCAACAATGTCTCGCCAACCCAGCTGTCTCGCTAACCCGGCGATCGCCACGGCAGTTTCACTCCTATTTGCTCGGGAGAACCTGTTTTACCGAGAGCGCCGCATCTATCCACACCCCCGTGTCAAGGCGCGGCGCTGCCACTTGCCACTGCCTTGAGCAGCGCCTGCCAGCGCTCGGGGAGCCTGGCACGCAAGCGCACATCCACGCCAAAGGTTTGCATCTCGAAAAACTCAAAGCGCATGGCCTGATTCAGGCTCTCCATCTCTGGCAGGCGAACCATGCCTATGCCCGATCCCAGCAGGATGGGTGCAATATACACCAGCAATTCGTCCACGCACCCTGCCTGCAGCAAGGCGCCGCCCATCCGGACCCCTGCCTCGACGTGCACTTCGTTGATGTCGTGTTCGCCCATCCAGCGCATCACGGCATTCAGGTCGGTGCGGCCGCCGCACGCAGGCATGACGATGACCTGGGCGTTGCGATCAGCGAGGCGCGCCGCCTTTTGCGCGTCGTCGTTACAGGTAAAGACCCAGGTGGGCGCGCCATCGAACAGGCGTGCGGCCGGGTCGACGTCAAGGTGGGTGTCAATGACCGCCTTGATCGGCTGACGCGGCGTATCTACATCACGAACATTCAACTGCGGATTGTCGGCGCGCACGGTGCCCAGACCAGTCAATACCACACAGCTGCGCGCGCGCCAATGGTGACCGTCGGCGCGGGCCGGTGAGCCGGTAATCCACTGCGACGCGCCATTGTTCAAGGCGGTCTGACCATCCAGAGAGATGGCAGATTTCAGCCACAGCCACGGTGTCTTGCGCGTCATGCGCGCGACAAAACCCGGGTTCACGGCCAGCGCCTGCTCGACACAGATCATGGTCGTCACAGGTATTCCGGCAGCGCGCAGACGGGCAATGCCATGCCCCGCCACCAGCGGGTTGGGATCCGGAATGGCCACGACGACGCGCGCCGGCCCCGCCCGCACAATGGCATCGGCGCAAGGAGGCGTACGGCCATAATGACTGCAAGGCTCCAGCGTGACGTAAAACGTCGTCCCACTCGTATCGACCCCGCGCTCGCGCGCCTGACGCAAAGCCATCACTTCGGCATGAGGGCCGCCCGCATGCTGGGTAACACCCGAGGCAAGCAGCCTTCCATCCTTGACGACCAAGCAGGCAACACGCGGGTTGGGGGTGGTAATGTAAAGCGACTCGTAACTGAGTTCTATGGCCTGGCGCATCCAGCGCTCGTCGTCCAGGGCGCCAGAAAGCGAAGCATCGGAAGCAGACACAGCCATGAGTCAATTCCGCCCGACTCGTGAGCCCTTGGGTATAGTGATCTCGTCGATGGCCTTGACGAACTCACCTATATCTTCAAAACTTTTATACACCGACGCGAACCGCACGTATGCCACCTGGTCGAGCTTGCGCAGCTCTTCCATGACAAGTTCTCCCAGATGACCGGAGTTGACTTCACGCTCTCCGCTGACCAGCAATTTTTCTTCGACGCGGGCGACGGCGGCATCGACTTCTTCCGTACTGACGGGGCGCTTGCGCAATGCCAGATTCATGCTGCCACGCAGCTTGCCCTGATCGAACTCGACACGCGTTCCGTTACGCTTGACGACGGCGGGCAGGACAAGCTCGGCCCTTTCGTAAGTGGTAAAACGCCGGTCGCAGGCGACACAGCGTCTGCGCCGGCGAATGGCGTCACCCTCTTCAGAAACTCTGGAGTCAACGACCTGGGTATCGGCGTTATTGCAGAACGGGCATTTCATATGGGCTGCCAACCCCCTTGTGGGGAATTGCCTGTATCAGCGGTAAACGGGCAAGCGCGCCGTAAGCTCGTGAACGCGGGCCCGCACATCGGCAATAGCGGTTTCGCTATTGGGGTTGTCGAGCACGTCGGCGATAAGGTGGGCGGTAAGCCGGGCGTCTTCTTCAACAAAGCCGCGCGTGGTCATGGCCGGAGTTCCAAGGCGAATGCCGCTGGTCACAAAAGGCTTTTCGGGGTCTTTAGGAATGGCATTTTTGTTGACAGTGATGTGCGCCTTGCCCAGCGCGGCTTCCGCCGCCTTGCCGGTGAGGCCCTTCGGGCGCAAATCAACCAGCATGACGTGGCTTTCCGTGCGTCCGGAAACAATACGCAGGCCTCGTTCAACCAGCGTCCGGGCGAGCACGTCGGCGTTCTTGGCAACCTGAGCGGCATACTGCTTGAATTCTGGAGTGAGCGCCTCTTTGAAGGCCACCGCCTTGCCGGCGATAACATGCATGAGCGGACCGCCCTGAATTCCCGGGAAAATTGCCGAGTTCACAGCTTTTTCAAATTGGGATTTCATCATGATGAAGCCGCCACGGGGGCCACGCAGGGATTTGTGCGTGGTGGACGTGACAAAGTCTGCGTGAGGCACCGGGTTGGGGTAGACGCCGCCGGCGACCAGGCCTGCGTAATGGGCAACGTCGATCATGAGCAGGGCACCGTTGTCGTGCGCAATGCGCGCCATACGCTCGAAATCAATGCGCAGCGAATAGGCCGAAGCGCCCCCCACAATAAGTTTTGGCTTGTGCTCTTTTGTTAGCCGTTCGAGCGCGTCGTAATCGATTTCCTCGCGGTCATTCAGGCCGTACGACAAGAAGTGGTACAGCTTGCCCGACGCGTTGACCGGCGAGCCGTGCGTAAGGTGGCCGCCTTCGGCCAGGCTCATGCCCAAAACGGTGTCGCCTGGATTGAGCACTGCCATGTAAACGCCCTGATTGGCTTGCGAACCCGAATTGGGCTGAACATTGGCCGCTTCGGCGCCGAACAATTCTTTCACCCTGTCGATGGCCAACTGCTCGACCACGTCCACGTATTCACAACCACCGTAATAACGCTTGCCGGGATACCCCTCGGCATACTTGTTCGTAAGCTGGGTGCCCTGAGCCTGCATCACAGCCGGGCTGGCATAGTTTTCCGAAGCGATGAGTTCAATATGCTGTTCCTGACGGACGTTTTCCTTTTGGATCGCGGCCCAGATTTCAGGATCAGCTTGGTCAAGCGTACGTGAACGGTCAAACATGAGGCTTCCTATATTATTGTGCAGCAGATGAGATAGCCAACATTTTACTGCCAAAGGTGAACGGCCTTTGCGCCCACGCCCGAAATGGCATCCGAAAGGCCGAAATTCACGAAAAAACGGCACCCGATTGACCCGGAGCTCAAGTCAGCATGTACAAATTTCATGGTGTCTTCGGCCGGCAACGTCATGGTGTGTTCGCCCGGCAACGCTGCCTGAATCATGCAGCCTCGCAAGAAACGGAAGCTTGCCATAGCGGCAACGGCCTGCAAGGGCCTTCCAGTTTCGAAACTGGCTGATGGGCCAAACGCCCCGCAGGTTGACCCGTCTTCAGGATTTGATCAGACGCGGATTCAGCGTGTACCAACCCATAATTGACGCATGCCCGAGAATATGGCCTTGCATGGCTTTCAGTACGCGCTCGGCGTCGAACGTGCCATCGACGGCAAGCTGGGCCACGTCCAGCGCGTACAGCGTAAAGATGTAGCGATGCTGAATGGCGTCGTTCCAGGGCGGACACGGGCCGTCATAGCCGTAATAATCGCCTTTCATGTCGTGGTCGCCCGCAAACCACGCCGTGTAGCTGTTAAGCCCCTGGCGCGTGCCATTGGGTCCTTTGGGGCCGGCCTTGCCCCGCGGCGTGACGTCTTTGGAATAGGCGCCCTGGGCAATCTCTTTGGTGTCCGGCGCAATGTCGACAAGCACCCAATGATAAAAACTGACACGCGGCAGGTCGGCGGGCACCTCGCGCCCTTCCTGATTCACGTCGTCGGGCCGGCTGGGTACGTCGGGGTCATGGCAAATGAGCACGAACGATTGTGTCCCGTGAGGCACATCCTGCCAGGCCAGGTGAGGATTGACATTTCCCGCCAGGGCGACATGCGCTGCCGCATCAACTTTTCCGAAAGCATTGCGCTCGGGGATACGGCCCTGGTCGCGAAATGAAGAACTGGAAAGCTTCATGAAACCTCCTGTCGGTTAAGCGTCACGCGGGCAAATTTGCGTTTGCCCACCTGAATCACATAGGTGCCAGGGCTTAGCAACAGCCCCTTGTCTTCAATGCGGTCGCCATTGACGCGCACCCCGCGCTGCTCAATATTGCGCTGTGCCTCGGACGCTGAAGCCACCAGGCCGGCCTCGCGCAACACCTTGAGGATGCCCAACGGCGCCGTACCGATCTGCACTTCAGGCATGTCGTCGGGAATGACGCCATCGCGAAAACGCGCCTCGAACCTGGCCAACGCATCGTGCGCCGCCTGCTGCGAGTGAAAGCGGGCCACAACCTCCTGAGCCAGCAACACCTTAGTATCGCGCGGATTGGCACCGTCGCCGACTTGTTTTTGTAATAAAGCTATTTCGTCCAGCGAACGGAACGAAAGCAACTCAAAATAGCGCCACATCAATGTATCGGAAATTGACATGAGCTTACCGAACATGGAATCGGGTGACTCGGAGATACCAATGTAATTGCCCTTGGACTTGGACATCTTGTCGACGCCGTCGATCCCTTCAAGCAAAGGCATCGTCAGAATGCACTGCTGTTCCTGTCCGTATTCTTTTTGCAGTTCGCGCCCAACCAGCAAGTTGAATTTCTGATCGGTGCCGCCAAGCTCCAGGTCGGCCTTCAGGGCCACCGAGTCGTACCCCTGCATCAGCGGGTACAGGAATTCGTGCACGGAAATGGGAATCCCACCCTTGAAGCGGCGCGTAAAGTCATCACGTTCCATCATGCGCGCCACCGTGTAACGGGACGCCAGTTGAATCAGCCCACGCGCGCCAAGTGGGTCGCACCATTCAGAGTTGTAGCGCACCTCGGTCCTGGACGGATCCAGCACCAGACTGGCCTGCGCGTAGTAAGTCTTGGCGTTTTCCTGTATTTGCTCTGCCGTAAGCGGCGGCCGGGTAATGTTGCGTCCGCTGGGATCACCGATCATGGACGTGAAATCACCGATCAGAAAAATGACGGTATGCCCGAGGTCCTGCAGCTGCCTTAGTTTGTTAAGGACAACCGTATGCCCAAGATGAATATCGGGAGCCGTGGGGTCCAGGCCCAACTTGATGCGTAGCGGCTGACCCGTGGCCCGGCTGCGTACAAGTTTGCTGATGAACTCGGATTCTACCAGCAACTCCTCGCATCCACGCTTAACGACGAGTAAATCGGCTTCAACTTCGGAAATAGCGGCAACTTCAGAGGACGGCATATAGGAAAACCATTTTGCGAAATGACCATGAATATGTAAAAAGGCGAAAAAGAACTCGAAAAGACCGGGTGGTTACGCTACGATTGCAGGCTAAACGCGAAGCGCTTGCGATGCAACACTCAAAAGCAGGCCGCGCTTAATGCTTGGCGCAACACAATATTATCAGAGTGCCCGGGTCAGGCAACCTTCTGTCGCCGCGAAACCGCTACATTCGGCGGTTTTCATCGAGGCGAGTCCTTCAACAGAACTGACCCCACGGATTTCAGCTTTATGTTCAAAAAAGGGAACTCTGCAACACCCCCCCTGGCGGGCTCACAAGCCCGCCCACACAAACACCACTACGTCACGAACAGCATTCTTATCGTCGCCTCGGGGCTTTTTGCCGCCGCTGCGGCGTTGGCAGTGGTCAAACCCGCCCCACCGCCTCCACCGGTGTACCTGGCACACCAGACCCTCACGCTTTCCGCACCACAGCCCGCCTCCCACCAGTACACGGCCCCCTTCATCAGCGAGACGCAAATCCGCTCGGGTGACACGCTGGCCGCCGTACTGCAGCGGCTCGGTGTTCAGGATGACAAACTCCAGCCATTCCTTGCCAACGACAAAGGGGCGGCCTCCATCTACAAGCTGTACCCCGGACGCACCGTACGGGCCGCTCTGGACGCCGACGGCAATCTCATCCGGTTAAGTTATTACCATACTCCCGGAACGTCGCAAGACGGGCACTTCGTGTCCAAGTGGCTGGAAGTCACACCGTCAGGCAACGGCGGCTACACGGCAACCGAACATAGTCAGGCCGCCAGCACACAGATCCGCATGGGAGAAGGCGAAATCACCACGTCGCTGTTTGGCGCCACCGATGCCGCTCATATCCCTGACGCCATCACGCTGCAAATGGCAGATATCCTGGCAAGCAAGATCGACTTCGTGCAGGACCTGCGCAAGGGCGACCGCTTCCGCGTCGTGTACGAAGTCTATACGCACAATGGCATACAGGCTGGTACGGGGCGTGTCCTGGCACTGGAATTCATCAACGGCGACAAGACCTATGATGCGGCCTGGTTCACACCGGCGCACCAGTCTGGCGACTACTACGACTTCCATGGCAAAAGCCTTAAAGGCGCATTCCTGCGCACCGCGCTGAAATTCACCCGCATCAGTTCCACGTTCGGCATGCGCAAGCATCCCATCCGCGGCATCTGGACGGGCCACCAGGGCGTGGATTTTGCGGCGGTCACCGGCACACCCATCCACGCCACGGCGGATGGCACGGTCAAGTTCATCGGCTGGCAGCATGGCTATGGCAACGTCATTATCCTTAAAAACACGGACAAGATCTCGACGCTTTACGCACACCAAAGCCGCTTTGCCAAGGGGCTGAAAAAAGGTGATAGCGTCACGCAGGGTGAAACCATTGGATACGTGGGCTCGACAGGCTGGGCAACCGGCCCCCACCTGCATTACGAATTTCGCATCAACGGCAAGCCCACCAATCCCCTCTCGGCCAGCTTGCCGGTGGCGCGCTCGCTCGACAGCAAAGACCGCCCGAGCTTCGAAAAGCAAATCGCCAGCTACAAACAGGACATCCTCACGCTGGCGCGCTTGCAGGACAACAGCATCCAGCTGGCAGCACGCTAAGACCGCGTCGCCACCTACTCACCATGGCCCATTCCGAATTTTTTATTGGCCTCATGTCCGGAACGAGTATGGACGGAGTAGATGCCGTGCTGGCGGATCTTTCCACGGCCGTGCCACGGCTTGTCGCGCAGGCTTCACTGCCAATGCCGGCGAAGCTGAAACGTGAATTCCTGAGTCTTAACGACGTAGGATCGAACGAGCTGACGCGAGCCAGTCTTGCCGCCAACGAACTGGTGAGGCTCTATGCGCAAGCCTGCGAGCACCTGCTCGCGCGGTCGGGCATGAAGGCCACGCAAATTACCGCCATCGGCGCACACGGCCAGACGGTGCGGCACGACCCGGCCAACGGCTACACCCTGCAACTCAATGCCCCGGCGCTGCTGGCCGAGCTCACCCGTATTGCCGTCATCGCCGATTTCCGGACACGCGATGTTGCGGCGGGTGGCCAGGGCGCGCCGCTGGTTCCGGGCTTTCACGCTGCGGCGTTCCACTGTGGACACCCCAGGGCGGTTCTGAACCTGGGTGGTATCGCGAACATCACATTATTGCGACCTGGCCACGATGTGCGCGGGTTTGACACGGGTCCGGCCAACGTTCTGCTTGATCTGTGGAGCCAGAGGCATAGTGGCCAACCGTACGACAGCCAGGGCCGTTGGGCCGCCAGTGGCAAACCCATACCCCGGCTACTTGACGCACTGGTACACAATGAGCCCTGGTTCTTACTGCCGCCCCCAAAGTCGACCGGGCGCGACCTGTTCAACGAGAAATGGCTGAATGAAAGGCTGGAACCGTTCACACCTTTGCAGCCGAAGGCCAACGATGTGCAGGCAACCCTGCAAAGCCTGACCGTCACCACCATTGCCAAGGCCCTTCACGACTGGGCGCCTGAAACCGAGGACGTACTGGTATGTGGAGGAGGCACACAGAATACAAGCCTGATGCGCGAGCTGGCGGATGCATTGCCGTGCCCCGTTGCAGCCACCTCGGATGCGGGCATCCCGACGCAAATGGTTGAAGCGCTGGCCTTCGCCTGGCTGGCATGGGCGCATGAACACGGCCACGCGGCCGGTCTACCCTCTGTGACCGGTGCCCGCCATCCTACACTGCTGGGGTGCAAATACCCGGCCTGAAGGCCGGGACGGTGGCATCAGTGCTGGTGCCACCACGCTACGATGCGCGGCAGCCGATCATCCGGCGGTGAACGATGAGCCGCAACCGCAGGTGGACGTGGCGTTGGGATTGTGAATGACAAATTGCGCGCCCGAGATATCGTCCTTGTAGTCGATTTCGGCGCCAAACAGATACTGGTAGCTCATGGGATCGACCAGCAGTTGAACACCCTCTTTGTTGATAGTCATGTCATCGTCGTTGGTCACTTCGTCGAAGGTGAAACCATACTGAAAACCCGAACATCCTCCACCTTGCACGAATACGCGCAATTTCAGAGCAGGATTGCCCTCTTCAGCCAACAGAACCTTGGCCTTGGCCGCCGCGGCATCGGTAAATACAAGCGAGGGCGGCGGAACCTGCAGGTCAACGGATTCAGTCAGTGTAGTCATGTGATACTCCGCAATAAAAAAACAGGAACGGATTGAGGCCAAGGGTAATGTTCAATAGGCCGGCAGCAGATTTACCGTGCGCGAGACACGTACTACCTTTCCTTCCAGAATATTAAGTGTAATCGTTTTGGCGACGAACCCGGGTGGAACGCTCAATACCCCTTCGCCACGCTGAAATTGATCGAAATCCAGCGCCAGCTTTGCCACATTTACCTTGCCGCCCGCCGGTACCACGCCCTCGGCCATCGCGGGTTCCAGCCTTATCTTAGTCGATTTACCGCCCGCGGAACCGTTTGCCACAAACTCCATGTAGCCATTGAACGTGTCATCGCCCGGGGCATTGCGCATGAGCAGCACCTTGTAATGCAGCGTGGCGCCATGCCGCTCGACGTCCAGCGCCCGAATGCTGATGGACCCGTTGGGCCCCGGCGGCAACAACTGGTTATAGAAGGCCAGCTGATCACGCGCCCGGCCAAGGTCCTGTTGCGTTGCCCTTAGCGTGGCTTCAAGGCTTTTGCGCGTACCCTCTTCAACTGCCAGCTTGCCCTGCAGCGTATCGACACTGACCTGCGCCGCGTCAAGATCGCTCTGGCGTTGCGTAAGCTCCGCCTGGAGCCGCTTACCAAGGTCGTGGTCGCGCGCCGCGTTTTCTGCCAGGCCGTAATGAGCCGCCACATAGCCCAGCGCCACGCCAGCCAGCAGCCCGGCCAACACGCCTGCCCACCAATGGGTGCGCAAGGTGTTAAGGAAATACCGCAATATGCTGTAGCCCGGTGCCTTCCGGCAGGCCGAACATCAAATTCATATTCTGCACGGCCTGACCCGACGCGCCCTTCACGAGGTTGTCCTGTACAACAAGGACAACAAGCTGATCGCCGCCGCCCGGGCGGTGCACCGCAATACGCAACTGGTTGGACGCCCGCACAGAGCGGGTTTCAGGCTGGCTGCCCGCAGGCATGACGTCAACGAACGCCTCGTTGGCATAACGTTTTTCGAACAGCGCCTGGAAATCGGTATCGAGCGCTTCGGGCAAAATGCGCGCGTACAGCGTTGAAAACATGCCACGTATCATGGGCACCAGATGCGGCACGAACGTAAGTCCCACCGGCGCACCGACAATCTTGGCCAGTTGCTCGTCGATTTCGGCAACATGACGATGGCCACCAACCCCATAGGCCTTGAAGTTATCGCTGTCCTCGGAAAACAGCGAACCAACGGTTACCTTGCGGCCCGCCCCCGACACCCCCGATTTGGAATCGGCAATGAGGTGTGAGGTGTCCACGAGCTTGCGCCCGCCCTCGAGCAGTGGCAGCAGCCCCAGAATAACGGTTGTCGGGTAGCACCCCGGATTGCCAATGACTCGCGCCTGCGCAATTTTGGAACGATTGAGCTCCACCAGCCCATACACCGAGTCGGCAAGGATGTCGGGACAAGCGTGCGGCATCTTGTACCACTTTTCAAACGCTTTGGTGTCCTGCAACCGAAAATCAGCGGCCAGATCGATAATTCTCACCCCTTTGGCGAGCAGCTCGCGGGCCTGATTCATGGCGACGCCATGGGGCGTGGCGAAGAAGACAACATCGCATTGATCAAGTGGCGCGTTTTCAGGCGTCTGAAAACACAGATCCACGTAACCGCGCAAGTTTGGAAACATGCTGGCAACCGGTAGCCCGTCTTCCTTTCGGGAAGTGATGGCCGCCAGTTCAACGTTGGGGTGCAACGAGAGCAAACGCAGCAGTTCAACGCCGGTATATCCCGTTCCGCCAACAATGCCCACCTTGATTCGAGTATCCGCCACCGCCGCCATAATCATGTCCCAAGAAAAAACTGTCTGATGCCCCAATTATGCAACAACCTGCGGCTGTCGCAAGGCGCTGCCCCAAAAAGCACCGCCTTCAATACAAAAAGCCCCGACTTCGCGCCGGAGCTTTTTGTAGTCAGGGGTCACCGCTGGTGCCCCCGGGTACCGTCGCAATTAGCGCTTGCTGAACTGTTTGCGTCGGCGTGCCTTGTGGAAACCGACTTTCTTGCGCTCGACCGCGCGTGCATCACGCGTGACCAGACCCGCCTGCTTAAGCGCGGGTTTGAGCGTTTCGTCATAGTCGATGAGTGCGCGGGTAATGCCATGGCGCACTGCGCCGGCCTGACCGCTTTCACCACCACCATACACGTTGATATGAAAATCGAACGACTCCAGGTGGCCTGTCAGCGCAAGAGGCTGACGCACGACCATGCGTCCGGTTTCACGAGCAAAGTACTCATCGACAGGCTTGCCGTTGACCACGATTTTGCCCGAACCTTTTTTCAAGAACACGCGAGCCACCGACGTTTTGCGGCGACCTGTTCCATAGTTCCAATTACCGATCATGGCCTGTCCTTAGATTTCCAGTGGTTTAGGCTGTTGAGCCGAATGCGGGTGCTCGGCACCGGCATAAACCTTGAGCTTCTTGGCCATGGCGTAACCCAGCGGCCCCTTGGGCAACATGCCCTTGACCGCTTTTTGCAGAGCACGGCCGGGAAAACGCTGTTGCATTTTCTCGAATGTGGTGTCGCTGATTCCGCCCGGGTAACCCGAGTGACGATAGTAGCGTTTGTCCTGCGCCTTGTTGCCGGTAACGACAATATCGGCGGCATTGATAATGACGATGTAATCGCCGGTGTCAACGTGAGGTGTGAATTCTGGCTTGTGCTTGCCACGCAGACGGCGTGCGACTTCGCTGGCCACACGACCGAGGACTTTGCCCTTGGCGTCAATCACGTACCAGTCACGTTTGACTTCATGCGGCTTAGCCACAAAGGTCTTCATGATGGTGTTCATCCTAAAATGGGTCCGAACCAGCCCCAGCTTTTGTGCCTGGCCCAGGCGGTAATGCACCCTGGGTGGCCAAATGCGCCAAAAGCCAAAAACATGCAGTCGGTGTACGAGGTTCACAGGCCCAAAAAGGGTTTCAGGCCCGCCCTACCCGGCGCGCCTGCCAAAGCGTTGTAATTCGCCCGTGCAAAACGCAAAAACCAGATAAGCTCTCTATAGTAGCATATCTGGCGGAATTTTCTGTACTTTGGCGCGCCAAAGGCCTGCGTGCACAACAGACGACACGCCTGCGGCTATTTCTTCTGCGATGCGTGCTTCTGGGCGTCGGCCAGCGCGATACCAATATAGCCGTCGTACGAGCCCTCGGCAATCCGGAACCAGGGGACCACGTCATCGCGAAATGCCATGTAGTTGTCGAACACCTTCTTGAAGGTGGCATTCTTGTCGCAGAATTCTTTGTAGACCTGATTCGATGTCTTGAACGCCTCATCCATGACATCGCGCGAAAACGCCTTGAGCACAGCGCCTTTGGCCACCAGGCGGCGCAGCGCTTCCGAGTTGTGCGCATCGTAATTGGCGGTCATCTGCATCCCGGCATACGTGGAAGCCAGCGCGAGGGCCGTCTGATAAGGCTTGGGCAGGCTGTTGTAGGCCGAATCGTTCACATACAGCGACACCTGGGCCGAACCCTCCCACCAGCCCGGGTAGTAATAATATTTGGCCACCTTGTACAGGCCCAGCTTTTCATCATCGAGCGGCCCAACGAATTCGACGGCATCAAGCGTGCCTTTCTCAAGTGAAGGGTAAATATCGCCGGGTGGAATCTGCTGTGGCACAACGCCCATGCGCGACAGCACCTCGCCCGCGAACCCGGCCGTGCGCATCTTCAGCCCCTTCAGGTCGGCAACCGTATTGATGGGCTTGCGATACCATCCGCCCATCTGCGTACCGGTGTTGCCCATGGGAAAGTTGACAATATGACGCGGCGCGAACAGCTCGCGCATGAGCTTGAGGCCGTCGCCCTCAAGCATCCAGGCGTTCATCTGGCGCGTGTTCAGGCCAAACGGCACGGCCGTATCGAAGCAGAACGTGGGGTCCTTGCCATAGTAGTAATACGACGCTGTCTGGCCGCATTCGACCGTGTTGTTGCTTATGGCGTCCATGACGCCGAAGCCCGGAACGATTTCGCCAGCCGGGTACAGCCGAATGGAAAACTGGCCATTGCTGGCTTCTTCCACCATCTTGCAAAACGTCTGGGCTGCCCCGAACAATGGGGGCAGCGAAGGCGCATAGGTTGAAGTCATTTTCCAGCTGACTTTCGGGTTGGCCTGCGCAAATGCCGGAGCGGCGACCGCTGCGGTGCCAGCCACGGCCCCCAGACCGGCCTTTTTCAGAAATGAACGACGCTGCATCACGGACAACACCTCTCGACTCATTATTGACGGCGCACCGCCTGCGCCCGCGCTTGACGCGGCGGCGGCAACGCCTGCAACAGCACGCGCAAGGCCAGCGATGCCAATACGCCAGCATCTTACACCCGGCCACCGCGCCAGGTGCCTTGTGCGCACCCCTTAAATTCGCTACAAAACCAAACACCGCGTTATGTTCGAAAAATAATTTCCACCCGGCGAATGGCTAAGTAAATACCCGCATTATGGGTTATTAGTCTTGTAAATCTGTTTCAATTCTAATAAATTTTTGTGAATCGATGGGGATTGGAAATGCGTTTGTCCGCTCATAACACATATGTCACCACGCGCCTTTGCTCTTTTCGCGGCAATACAAAAACCGGCGTGAATCATTGCGTATCCAACGCCGAACCCACTCACAATCCACGCCACGCCGCCAGGAAAAAACTCCAAGAGGCACAAGCGGCATGACTGCGTTGGCCAGTGCCGCGAAAGCCCCTTTAATCGAACTCAAGAACGTCAACCTGGCCATCAACGGCAAGGAAATCATTCGCGGCCTGAGCCTCGAAGTGGGACACGGCGAATTCGTATGCGTTATCGGGCCTTCGGGCTGCGGCAAAACGACAACCCTGCGACTCATTGCTGGCCTGTCCACCCCCACGTCGGGCTCTGTTCTTTACGACAGCCATCCAGTGCGCGGCCCGCGCCAGGACGTTGCAGTCGTCTTCCAGGATTACGGTAAGGCGCTGCTGCCGTGGCGTACGGCGGAAGGCAACATCAGACTCGTTCTCACCGCCCTGAAAATTCCCAGAAGCGAACACAAAGACCGCGTGAACCAGCTGCTGTCCAAGGTCGGCCTGGAAGGCAAGAACAACAGCTACCCCAACGAACTGTCGGGCGGGCAGCAGCAACGCCTGCAAATCGCCCGCTGCCTGGCACAGGAACCGCGGGTGCTGCTTATGGACGAACCCTTCGGCGCGCTTGACGCCATGACCCGGCACGCCCTGCAGGACGAAATGCAGTCTATCGTCGCCGACGCGGGCACCACCGTTTTCTTCGTGACACACGATCTTGAAGAAGCCGCCTACCTGGGTGACCGCGTCATCGGCCTGCTCGCCCACCCGGGGCGCCTGGGGGTCACCCTGGACATCGACCTGGGCTATCCGCGCGACCAGCTCACCACGCGCGAAACCCCCCGGTTCCTGCAACTGCGTCACACGCTGTTCGACTTTATAAAAAACGCCGAGTCATGACGACCAGGCCCCTCAACCCCTCGAAAAAGCACAGAATGCCCCGCGGCCTGTGGCTGCCGCTGGTGCTCGTGGTCGCGATTGAAATCTGGTTCGCGCTGTCACACGTCCAAAGCACCACCCTTGCACCTCCATCGGAAATTTTCCCGACCCTGGTCAGCTTGCTCTTCAAGGGGGACCTGCTGCAGGCAACCGGACAAACCATTGCCGCAACGGCAGTCGGGCTGGCCGTTGGCGGCTTCATCGGACTGGTGCTTGGCACGATCCTGGGGCTATCCCGCACCGCCGACCGTCTTATCGAAGTCACCCTGGAAGTAAGCCGCCCCGTGCCGCCCGTGGCGCTCATACCGATCGCCCTCATGGTCTTTGGGTTCGGCTATCGGCTGGAGGGCAGCATTGTTGCGTTCGGCGCCATCTGGCCGGTTCTGATCCTGACCCGCGACGCCATCGCCAGCATAGAGCGCCAGCTTATGGAATACGCCGCCTTGCTCGGCCTTGGCTTCTGGGACAAGGTGACAAGAATCATCCTGCCCGCCATCCTGCCGCAGCTGTTCGTGGCGGTACGGCTCTCGGCGGGCATTTCCCTCATACTGGCCGTAACGGTGGAAATCACCATCAATCCCATTGGGCTGGGTAGCGGCATCATGACGGCAAGCATGGCCATGAATCCGGCACGGATGCTCGCGTATCTCGTATGGATAGGTGTCGTCGGCGTCGCCTTGAACACCGCATTGCTGGCCCTGCAGCGCCGGTGCTTCAGTCACGGTTCGTCCGAAAGAAGCACAGCATGAACACCTACGCAAAAAAAATCGGCTGGAAAGCTGCAAGCGTTCTTGTCTGCATTGGGGTCATTTACCTATGGCAGCTCGTTGCCGACGCCCAGTTCATCCCGCGTGTCTTTCTGCCCGGCCCGAACGCCACCTGGGCCGCCTTATTGAAAGGCATGCACAGCGGTCGACTCAGCGGCCTGTTCACCGCCACCGCCGAACGCATGATCTACGGCTGGCTGCTGGCATCGCTGGTGGGCATCGCCATAGGCGCCATCATCGGCATGTCGCGAACCCTGCGCGCCTATGTCGAACCGTCCCTCGAAGCCATACGCCCACTGCCGGCTTCGGCAATCATCCCCATTGCCATCGCCCTAACGGGATTGGGCGACACGACAGTCTATTCAGTCATCTGCTTTGGCGCCCTGTGGCCCATGCTTCTGTCCACGGTTCAGGGGTTTTCCGCCGTCGAACCCACGCGATACGAATTCGCGCGCAGCATCGGCATGTCGCGCACCGCCACCGTGCTGAAAATCGCGCTGCCAAGTTCCATGCCCGACCTTCTGGCGGGGCTCAAGCTTAGCCTTACCGTAGCCCTGATTCTGACTGTCGTCGTCGAGATGCTGACCGGCCAGCAGGGGCTGGGAACGTGGATTCTGTTTGCCGGCCGGGCGTACCACGCCCCGGACCTGTTCGCCGGAATCATTCTGCTTGGCGTGCTGGGCTATGCCAGCACGCTTGTGTTCGCCATGCTGGAAAGATATATGTTGCGCTGGCGTCAGCGCCCCGAGTAAGCCACCCCGGACAAAGCACAAGTTTGCACCGGACGTATCCATCCCTCCACCCATGAAAAAGGTAGCCATAATGAACCGCATGATGCGCAATATATTTCGCCTGATTCTCGTTGCCTGTGTCGCCTTTGCGGCGATGGCCGCAGGGCCGGCCAGTGCCCAGACCAAAGTCCGCCTCGGGGCACAAACCATAGGCGACTACATCGCCGCCTACATGGGCCAGGAATACGGCATTTACGCCAAGCACGGCCTGGACGTAACGCTGCAACCCATCACCATCTCGACCCTGGCCGCCGCAAGCCTTATGTCCGGCTCGCTTGATCTGGCCACATCAACCGTTCCCGACATGATCCAGGCCGTCGACAACGGCATCGACCTGGTCGCCATTTCGGGCATCGGCGTGCTTGCGCAAAAAGGCGGCACGCGTTCGGGTGTAGTCGTGCAACCCGGCGTGAACATCACCAAGGCTTCGGACTTCATCGGCAAGAAGGTAGGCATCTCGGCACTGGGCGGGTTGCTGCACATCCTGTTCCAGAACTACCTCATGGAAAATGGCGTCGATCCGCAAAAAGTGACTTACGTTGAAATTCCCATTCCGTCGCACTTTGATGCAATGAAAAGCCACAGCGTGGACGCCGTTGTGACCGCCGATCCGATGATGGCACGTATCCTGGCCACAAAGGTAGGCAAGGAAGTCCTGGCATTCGGAAATGCGGTACCGCCAAACACCATCACTGCCGCCATCACGTCGACCCGCGAATATGCCAGGAAGAACCCGGCCGTCATCGCCAAGTTCCGCCAGGCCTGGCAGGAAGCTACCGACATGGCCATCAACCAGCCCGAAAAGGCGCGCGCCGCCATGGTCAAGTACCTGAAGCTGCCCGCACCGGTTGCCGCCACCATCCAGATGCCGCTGACCCTGAGCACCTCCATCACGCTCAAGCAGTTGCAGTGGTGGCAGGACATCATGCGCAAAGAGCATCTCATCCAGGGCAAGACCGACCTGTCCAAAGTCATTCTTCCTTGAGCGAGGGTAACGCAATGATCACCAACCCCCGTGGCGGGTACAGCTTCCTGCCTGGAAGCACTTACCTCAGTTTCGCGGCCGTGGCCCAGCCGGGCTACGCGCTGGAGCGCGCCATCTTTCGCACGCCGCGCCCACTGGACTCGGGGTTCGAAGCGGTGCAAAAACACCTGGCCTCCCTGGGCAGACCGGCACAGGCACTGTGCGGCCTTGAATTTCGTCAATACTCGTCGCTGCAATGGCCGCGACCCAGATTCGACGAATTCAACATGCGGCACGCGCACCGGCTTGAAAACGCGGACATGCTGGTCGGTGGCAAGGTGCCTGTCGCACGCACGAACGTGGTCCTGAACACCGGCCAACCGGAAGAGGAAGGCGGCCTCCATGCCTTTACCTACACGGTACCGGCAGCGCGCCCGGCCGCACGGCCGGATTTTCTGCTGGCGGCCATCCCCGAGGTGCGCTTCCTGCCCGGCGTGGAAGAAGTGATCGCCAAAGGCGAGACCTCGCCCGAGGCGCTTCACCGCAAAATACGCTATATCCTGGATACCGCGACAGCACGCCTGGCAGAGATGGGCGTGTCGTGGGACGACGCCACTGGCATCCAGCTTTACAGCGAAGCCGACCTGAAGCCGATTTTCAAAGACGTCTTACTTGCCGCACTGAAGGCGGGAGGATGGCGCGGCGTGCAGTGGCATCATGCGCTCCCGCCTGTCGGGCCCAGCATCATCGAACTGGACGCGCGTTCGGTCCGAGCCGACATTACCCTAGAGTAGAGCCCTCCGCCAGGGCCAGGCTGCCAGGCCACCGGCCGGCAGCTTGCACTACTCGGCCAGGCACACAACGGATTCTCATGTACCAGCGTTCATAGCGAACGCGAATACGGCGTTTCCTGCAGGCGGCGTGGTGACGGTGCGACTACTGGCCGGCTATGGCCATTTGCTCGATCAGGATCGAGCCCGACGTCTTGGAACCCCGGGAAATCGTGTCGGCGCCCACCGCGACAATTTGCCGGAACATATCGGCCAGGTTGCCGGCAATGGTGACTTCCTGGACAGCATGGCCCACTTCCCCGTGTTCGACCCAGTAGCCGAACGCGCCGCGCGAATAATCGCCGGTAACGTAGTTGACACCCTGGCCGATAAGCTCGGTAACCAGGAAGCCCGTGTCCATCTTGCGCAGCATCGCGCGAAAGTCGTCGTCCGGCTGTGTAAGGCGCGAGACAAGACTTAAATTGTGCGAGCCACCGGCGTTGCCGGTAGTCTTCATGTTCAATTTCCGCGCCGTGTAGCTGGACAGGAAGTACCCCTGCAACACACCGTCAACCACCACGTCGCGCGCACGCGTGCGCACGCCTTCTTCGTCAAAAGCGGAACTACCCATGGCCGCCAGCACCAGCGGGTCTTCGGCCACTTGAATGTGGTCGGCAAGAACGGCCTTGCCCAGGGAATCGAGAAGAAAGCTGGCCTTGCGGTACAACGCACCGCCACTTGCCGCCTGCACCAGCGCGCCAAGCAGGCCCAGCGCCAGCGGTGCTTCAAACAGCACCGGAAAGCGCCCGGTCTTTATCCGGCGGGCCGACAGGCGGGCCAACGCACGCTGGGCGGCGTACTTTCCCACGAGTTTCGCGTCGGCCAGGCGATCGGCGCGCCGGTCGGCCGTATACCAGTAGTCACGCTGCATGGCAGCGCCGCGTCCGGCAATGGGGGCCACCGACAGCGAGTGACGCGAATAGGGATAGCCGGCCAGAAAGCCACGGCTGTTGCCCAGCACAAAATGGCCTTCGAACGTACTGACGGACGCCCCGTCGGTGTTGGTAATGAGTGGACTGACGGCACGCGCGGCGCCTTCGGCTTCAAGAGCGATCTTGGCCGCACCTTCGGCGTCAATATCCCAGGGATGATGTAACTGCAGGTCGGGGAATTCGGTCGCCAGACAATCGGCGTCCGGCAAACCCGCCGCCGGGTCCTGCGCCGTGTAACGCGCAATATGCCATGCCGCATCAACCGTTTCGCGCAGCGCCTGCGCGGAAAAATCGGAAGTCGAGGCAGAGCCGCGCTGCTGGCCTGCAAAAACCGTGACGTCCAGTGAGCGATCACGTGTCTGCTCGACCGTTTCGATGTCTTTGTTGCGCACGGAAACCGACAACCCTGCACTCTCGGAAACCTCGCAGGCGGCATCGCTTGCCCCCAGCGACCTGGCGTAATTCAGGGCACTTTGGACGAGTTCGCGGAACTGAGCCTGATTTTCGGCGATCGGCAGGCGTAGGGAAGATTGTTGGCTCATTGCTGCTCTTATTGAGTTAGACGGTTATCATATAACTAATCGAGAAATTTTTTCGCTTCTAATGCGCAACGACACCAACGCCCCCGCCAGCGAGCACGACAGCCCCAGCAAATCGCAAATCAAGCGCGAAATGCAGGCTCTGTACGATCTGGGCAAGCAGCTGGTTGCGCTCCCCCCCGAAAAACTCAAGCAACTGCCACTGGCCGAAAACCTTTACGACGCCATCCTGCTGGCTAAACGCACCACCAGCCGCGAAGGCCTGCGCCGCCAGGTGCACTACGTGGGCAAACTCATGCGGCTGGCTGACACCCAGGCCATACATAACCAGATCGACGTCTGGGCCAACGGGTCGCGCAAGGAAACACAATCGCTGCACCGCCTGGAAGCTCAGCGCGACCACCTGCTGGCTGACGACGACGCACTCACAAAACTGCTGGCCGAATACCCGAACGCCGACAGTCAGCAACTACGCACACTTATACGCGAGGGTCGTAAAGAACGCCAGCGCAACCTGAGTCTGCCGCCCGGCCAAGAGCCCCAGCGCAAGCACTTCCGGTCATTGTTCCAGGCCCTGAAGGTGCTGAACGATGCAAGCGGAAACGACGTGGCAGAAATCAGCTCACCGGCAATTGAATCAACGGAAAATTTATGAATCAGCCTTTGCTGGACGCCACGGAAATTGAAACTGCCCCCAATCCGGACAACGCCGTCATCTGGCTGCACGGGCTGGGCGCGGACGGCAACGATTTTCTGCCCATCGTGCCCGAGCTTGGCATGAAACGCGCGCCGGCGATCCGCTTCGTATTCCCCAACGCCCCTGTTCAGCCAGTCACCATCAATGGCGGCATGCCGATGCGGGCCTGGTACGACATACGCACCGCCAATCTTCAAAACCAGGAAGACGAACAGGGCATCCGCGATTCCGAACAGCTTATAAAGGCCCTTATCGCGCGCGAAAACGAGCGCGGCATCCCCACGGAAAAAATTGTGCTCATCGGGTTCTCGCAGGGCAGCGCCATGACGCTGCACACGGGTACCCGCCTGGACCGCAAACTGGCCGGTATGGTGGGGCTTTCGGGGTACCTGCCGTTGCCGGATCTTCTGGCTGCGGAACGGAACAGCGCCAATCAGGACACCCCCATATTCATGGGTCACGGGCTGCAAGACCCGGTCGTCGTTCTTGACCGCGCCCAAGCGGCCTGCAAATTGCTGACGAAACTGGGTTATTCGGTCACGTTCAAAACCTACAACATGCCGCACTCGGTCTGCGTGCCCGAAATCAACGACATCGCCGACTTTTTACGCAAGGTCCTGGGCCATTAGCGTTCTGTCTGGCTAATTCAGAACCTTGGCTCCGGCGCCTGGGTGCGCCATACGGCGTTGGCCCCGCACTACTCGTTCCCGAGACGGGTCTCACCCAGGTCAAGCCAGACCCGCCGCATCGTAAGGTCGTCGCGTGCTTCTTCATTGGCAAAGCCCATCCGCGCCGTAAGGTTCAGCATGGCGGTATTGGTCGCCAACACCACGCCCTCAATATAGGTCAACGCCTGCGTTTTTGCGGTGGAAATCACGCCCTGCATAAGTTCAGTCCCTAGCCCCCGCCGCTGCCAGTTATCGCCAATGACCAGCGCATATTCCGCGCCGCGCCCGTCCGGGTTGCGCAAGTAGTGCGCAAAGCCGATGATCTGCTCGCGCATATAGCCCCGATGCTGAGGATTGGCCACGTGCACGGTCGCCACCAGCGCCAGCTCGCGATCGTAGTCAATGCGTGTGTAGCGCGCCAGCATGCGTGGCGTCAGTTCGCGCAGCATGGAAACAAACCGCATATACCGTGATTCATTCGACAGGCCGCGGACGAACTCCTGCAATGCCTCGGCATCCTCTGGGCGGATTGGCCGCATCATCCACGCCGTGCCATCCGCAAACACTTTATTCTGGACAAGATTATGCGGGTATGGGTGAATGACCAAATGACCGTAGCCACTGGCCTCGGGCGGGATCAACGATTCGTCCTCGGACGACAACCGCAGCTGAACAGATCGCGCCAGCAACTGCCCGTCCCCCGCGTACAACGGGTCAATCACCAGGTCATGAACCCCAGGCAGCTCGCACACCATATCTGACACGCGCTCCAGGGATTCCTGCAGGCAGTCGCTTGCCGCGGTGCTCATCTGGCGTGACAGTACCGTGCGCCACAAGGCACTGCGCTGAACCAGCTGACTGGCCAGATATCCATTCAGAGGCGGCAACTCGACGGCGCGGTCATTGGCCGAAATGCCCTGCCGTCCGCCAGAGCCAAAATTGATGTAAGGCCCCAGAGCGGGATCGCGGTGAACGCGGATCGACATGGCGATGTCCTCGTCCGCGCCTCGAATGCCCGCGTCACCATCACCCGTAATCAGGCTGATGGGAATATGAAAGCACGCAAACAGGCGTGCCACCTCGTCGGGCAACAACGACTGGCGCGCTCCCATGCGCGCCGCCTGAATAATCAGTCGCGCCTCTTTAAGGCGTGGCGGTTTGCCCAGCGGCCTGGGCGGCAACATTTGCTGCGACAGGGTCTGGTTATAGTGGTACGACGCCAAGACCCCAAACGCATTGGCCGCTGATTCGGGCGTACGAAATGCGGGAGTGCCGGCGTTATCCAGCAAATGGCGTACCGGACGCATGGTCGCGTCACCCATGAAGCAGCTTATGACGGGCTTATGTGTAGTGGTCACCACCTGAGCCAGTTCGCCCGCAATGGCGGCCATATCGATCTGCGGATCCGGCGCGAGCAACACCAGCACACCATCCACGCCTCTGTCCACGGCCAGAATGCCAATGATCTTGCGCATCTTTTCGTGGTCGAGCGCGGCGTGGGTAATGACGGGGTTGCGTACCATGGCATCCCGCTCAAGCAACCTGGTCAGCTCCCGCACGGTAAGCATTGAAAACTCGGCGCGGAAAACCGCCGCGTGTGTGCCCATGACGTCCAGCGCCAGTCGAGCTGTGCCCGCGCCGTTGGAAACCACAGCGATCCTACGCCCCTTCGGGCGGTAAGGGTAACGCAGCACCTTGATCGCCGAGAAGAGCTGCACAAAATACGGCACGCGCACCGCGCCAACCCGGCGCATCAGCGCGTTGAAAACCACGTCGCGCGACGTGCCCGGCCCACTTGCTGCGCGCCCCGACTTGAGCACAACTACAGGCTTGACGCCGGCCGCGGCCCGCAGGGCACTGGCAAGTGTGCGCGCCGAATGCACGTTCTCAAGATACAGGACGATACTGTCGGTGTTGGGATCCGTAGCCAGATACTCGAGCACATCAGCCACGCCCACGCCCACTTCATCGCCCGTCGACACCACGGCGGAAAACCCCAGATTGATATCGGCGGCCCAGTCCAGAACAGCCATGACGATGGACCCGGATTGGGATACCAGCGCGACATGGCCGTCGCCGGCCAGCACAGGCGCACGGCTCAGGTTCAGACCCAGGTGCGGCCGCTGCACCCCAAAACCGCGCGGCCCGAGCATGAAGCTGCCATTCTCCCGCGCCCAGGTCCGGCACAACTCCATGTCCTGCGCAGGATCGGACGATGGTGTGACAGGAGTCAGCAACACGACAGCCCTTGGGCGATGGCTGCGCAACATATCGAGCGCCTGCGGCAAGCGCGACGACGACAGGCTCAGCAGGGCCAGATCGAGCCTGTTCCCCGGCTCCACGCCGTTCAACTGCGCCGGAATGGTGATGGCGGCATCGTCGCGGACATCCACGGTGGTCACGGCATCCTTGAACGAATCGGGCAGGCTGGTCGACACCGGCAACGGGCTATCTGCCAGCACCAGCAAAGACCTGGGTTCAAACAACGCAGCAAGACGATGACGCAACATAAAGGGTCCGTTTCAACAAGTTTGAATCTGTACTCTAAAATACATCAATTAAAACTACTCATGCCCATAACGCTGTGACACGCGGCAACGCGCACAATGCAGCACCCGAACAGAATCCATGACCACACCTGCAACCCCTATCGTCCGTACACGATTTGCCCCCTCTCCCACTGGCTACCTGCATCTTGGCGGCGCCCGAACGGCCCTGTTTTCCTGGGCCTACGCACGTCATCACAAAGGGGTATTCATACTGCGCATTGAAGACACCGACCTCGAACGCTCGACCCCGCAAGCTGTCCAGGCCATTCTGGACGGCATGGCCTGGCTCGACATGCAACCCGACGAGGGGCCGTTTTACCAGATGAAGAGGATGGACCGCTACCGCGAAGTCATCGCCCGGATGCTGAAGGACGGCAGCGCCTACCACTGCTACAGCACGCCTGAAGAAGTCCAGGCCATGCGCGACAAGGCGCGATCGCTGGGGCGCAAACCGCGCTACGACGGCACCTGGCGGCCAGAACGAGGTAAAGTGCTGCCCGCCATTCCCGCGGGCGTGCGGCCGGTTGTGCGCTTCCGAAATCCACAAGACGGCGCCACCGCATGGAACGATCTCATCAAGGGCCCCATCAGCATCGACAATGCCGAACTGGACGACCTGATCATCGCCCGCCCCGACGGCACTCCCACCTACAATTTCTGTGTGGTCGTGGACGACTGGGACATGCGCATCACACACGTATTGCGTGGCGACGACCACGTAAATAATACGCCGCGACAAATCAATATACTACGCGCCCTGGGCGCGACGCCGCCACAATACGGCCACGTCCCCATGATCCTCGGGCCCGACGGAGAAAAGCTTTCCAAGCGCCACGGGGCGGTCAGCGTCATGGAATACGATAAGGCGGGGTATCTGCCCGAGGCCATGATCAACTACCTGGCGCGCCTGGGCTGGAGCCACGGTGACGAAGAAATCTTCTCGCGCGAGCAGCTCGTCGAGTGGTTCGACACACACAACCTGAGCAAATCAGCGGCGCAATGGGACCCCAAAAAGCTGAACTGGGTCAACGCCCATTACATCAAGCAAAGCGACAATGACACGCTTGCCAGGCTGGTTGCGCCACGCATTGAAAAGCTGGGCGGCAACCCCACGGCTGCCAAGCTTGATGACGTCATGGGCCTGCTCAAGGACAGGGCCGAAACCCTGAACCAGCTGGCCGAAGGCGCCATGCTGTTCTGCGGCCCCTACACGCGCGCAAGCGATGAACTGGCGGCCGAGCACCTGACGCCGGAAGCGCAGGTCATTCTGGCGGACTTTGCCGCGCAGGCCCAGGCCCTGCCCGCGTGGACCACTGAAGCGCTGAGCTCACTGATCAAGGCCACATTGACCAAACACAACATTAAGATGGGCAAGCTGGGGATCCCGCTGCGCGTTGCCGTCACGGGCGAAAAGCACACCCCCGCCATTGATGCCGTGTTGACGATTCTTGGCCGCGACACCGTATTGAAGCGTCTGGCGGAATACAACTTCCAGCCATAGCCTTGTGGCGATCTGCGGTCGACACGGCTCAGACCTGACACCAGCACCCGATGCCGGCGCACCCAGGCAGGCTCAGAAGGGCAAACGGTAATCGCCGGGCATGCGCCGCACACCCAACGGACCAAATGGCCCGTTCAATTCCATATGCTGCCTTGATTGCGATCGTACGGCATAGCGATTTGTATAAATGGGGTCGGCCAGTTCAACCGGGTCGCCGTTGGACATTGTCGTTCGCAGCACCAGTCCCTGTTTGTCACGGCGCCAGCAACCCGTTTCGTTCAATGCCTGGCTCGGCCTTTTTCCGCGCTTGAGCTCTTCCTCGTAGCTCATCGTGCCATCGGCACGCAGGTGGATAAGCACATGCATTTTGCCAGCAACACCACGCTGGCTGCGCACGCCATACCAGTTGCCGATAGCGGCGTCACCAGGCTGCGCGGGCTGGCACCGCACGCTTGTCGCCGCGTGGGCAGCCTGGCGGTGTGGTGGCTTCTGGGGAGGCTTAACGGCGCACCCTGCCACCAGCAGACCCGCCGAAGCGCAGACAGCCATACGGTTGAATTGAAACAACACATTACGCATACACTGAAACCTCGATCCCGGGGCCCGCATCACAAGACCACGTACAAAATGGGGCTACGTGCGCGATACAAACCACTACGACTTACAATAATCGGACACGTTATTGCGTTCTGACGCAAAGCCCGCCAGGCAATGGCCGTCCTGCGCATTTTACTAGCATTAATTACTTCACACCCCACGCCAATTACCGCTCTCGCCAAGGAGCCTGCGACACCATGAACCATCTGATTGTGCTTTTGCTACACCTGCTGGCCGCCTTCATATTTGTAGGAATGGTCTTCTTCGAGGTACTGATGCTTGAGGGCATTCGCGCACACGTTCCGCACGACGCCATGCGTTCGATTGAAATTGCCATCGGCCAAAGAGCCCGTAAGTTCATGCCATATGTAATCATCGTCCTCTATGGTGCCGGCATCACCATGGCCTGGGGGTACCGTGCGGTGCTGGCCCATCCTTTCGACAGCATGCTGGGCGGTTTGCTGACCCTGAAAATACTCCTTGCGCTAAGCGTACTCGTACATTTCATCATAGCCATCCGAGGCAGTGCCAAGGGCACCCTCAAGGCGCGCGCCTTCAAAAACATCCACCGCAGCGTTTTCATTCACATGGTGTTCATCATCATCCTCGCCAAGGCCATGTTTTACCTGAATTAATAGCCTCAACCAAGGCGGCGAAGGCCCCGGCGACCGGCACGCCGGGGGATACAAAACAATAAAAAATATCACTTCAATAAGCTTGCTTACGCCCCTTTAAATCACTACAATTAGTGTTCGAATAGAGAATAACCACAAGATATTGTGGTTTTTAAAAAGAGCGTTCCCTTAGTAAAGAAGCTGCAACAAGCCCCCTTTTTTACTGCCCGACCCACTCAATACGCCCACGGGCATGCGTCATCCGCAACCGCATGCCTTTCTTATTCAGGAGCCTCCATGCAGACAACACAAACCGCAGAGACACGGCCCAAGACCGCCCCTTCCGCAAACCCCCTGACCACTCAAACCGACACATCGGGCGGTGCCCAATGGCAAAACTTCAGTACCATTCGGCGCAATGGCGCGGTCGTGGGTTTCGAACCCGGCAAAATCGCCATCGCCATGACCAAAGCGTTCCTGGCCGTCAATGGCGGCCAGGGGGCGGCATCGGCTCGCGTGCGTCAATTGGTCGAAGAACTCACTGCGCAGGTCGTCAATGCATTGGTACGCAACCGTCCGGGTGGCGGCACATTCCACATTGAAGACATCCAGGACCAAGTCGAACTGGCGCTCATGCGCTCGGGCGAACACGAAGTAGCGCGCGCCTACGTCCTGTACCGCGAAAAACGTGCACAAGAGCGTGCGCGCTCGGCACCGGAACAGACCGTAACCGAGAAAAGCACGCTCAACGTCACCGATGGCGACATCCGGCGCCCCCTCGACCTGGCCGAGCTACGCACGACCATAGCCGAAGCGGCCATGAACCTGCCCATCGACACCGACGCCATCCTCAAGGAAACCGTCAAGAACCTGTACGACGGCATTCCCGTCGACGAAGTCTACAAGTCAGCCATTCTTTCCGCGCGCGCGCTGGTCGAAACCGACCCGGCCTACAGCCAGGTAACGGCTGGCCTGCTGCTGCACACCATCCGCAAGGAAGTCCTCGGCCAAGAGGTCGCCCAATCAGCCATGGCAACCGGCTACGCCGAATACTTCCCCCGCTTCATCAAGCTGGGTATCGAAGCCAGCCTGCTCGACAGCAAGCTGGGGCAGTTCGACCTGCCCAAACTCGCCAACGCCCTCAAGGCAGAGCGCGACGGGCAGTTCAGCTACCTGGGCCTGCAAACACTCTATGACCGCTACTTCCTGCACGTGCACGGGCGCCGCATCGAATTGCCGCAAGTATTCTTCATGCGCGTGGCCATGGGTCTGGCCCTGAACGAAATCAACCGCGAAGACCGGGCAATCGAATTCTACGAAATCCTGTCTTCGTTCGACTTCATGAGCTCTACGCCCACGTTGTTCAATTCGGGCACCTTGCACTCGCAACTGTCGTCGTGCTATCTCACCACCGTCTCTGACGACCTGGTCGGCATCTACGACGCCATCAAGGAAAACGCGCTGCTGGCCAAGTACGCGGGTGGCCTGGGCAACGACTGGACGCCCGTGCGCGCCTTGCGCAGCCACATCAAGGGCACCAACGGCGAAAGCCAGGGTGTCGTCCCGTTCCTCAAGGTAGTGAACGACACGGCCGTGGCGGTCAACCAGGGCGGCAAGCGCAAGGGCGCCGTCTGCTCTTACCTGGAAACCTGGCATCTCGACATCGAAGAATTCCTCGACCTGCGCAAGAACACGGGTGACGAACGCCGCCGCACGCACGACATGAACACGGCCAACTGGGTTCCGGACCTGTTCATGAAGCGGGTCGTGGAAAAAGGCGACTGGACCCTGTTCTCGCCTTCCGACGTTCCCGACCTGCACGACAAGTACGGCAAGGCCTTCGAAGACGCCTACGTTGCCTACGAAGCCAAGACGCGTACGGGTGAGCTGGCACTGTTCAAAACCATGCCCGCCATCTCGCTGTGGCGAAAGATGCTGTCCATGCTGTTCGAAACCGGCCACCCCTGGCTTACCTTCAAGGACCCCTGCAACATCCGTTCGCCCCAGCAGCACGTCGGCGTCGTGCACAGCTCCAACCTGTGCACCGAAATCACGCTCAACACCAGCGACACCGAAATTGCCGTCTGCAACCTGGGTTCGGTCAATCTGGCCGCACACCTCAAGCAGGACGCCAATGGCGAGCACGTCCTCGACCACGCCAAGCTCGAGCGCACCATTACCACCGCTATGCGCATGCTCGACAACGTCATCGACATCAACTACTACGCGGTGCCGAAAGCGCGCAATTCCAACGTCAGGCATCGTCCGGTGGGTCTGGGCGTCATGGGCTTCCAGGACTGCCTGCACATGATGCGCGTTCCCTTCGCCTCGCAGCAGGCCGTGGAGTTCTCCGACCGTTCCATGGAAGCGGTGTGCTACCAGGCCTACATGGCCTCCAGCAAGCTGGCCGCCGAACGCGGGTCGTACTCCAGCTTCAAAGGCTCGCTGTGGGATCGCGGTATCCTGCCACAAGACACGCTGGCCATGCTGCGTGACGAGCGCGGCGGCTACGTCGAAATCGACGACAGCAGCACCCTGGATTGGGATGCCCTGCGTGCCCACATCCGCGAACATGGCATGCGCAACTCCAACTGTGTGGCCATTGCACCCACAGCCACCATCTCGAATATCATTGGCGTTTCGCCATGCATTGAGCCCACCTACCGCAACCTGTACGTCAAGTCCAACCTGTCGGGCGAATTCACCGTGGTCAACGAATACCTGGTGCGCGACCTGAAAGAGCGCGGCCTGTGGGACGAAGTCATGGTCGCCGACCTGAAGTACTTCGATGGCAGCCTGGCACGCATCGACCGCATCCCCGCCGATCTGCGCGAACTGTACGCCACCGCTTTCGAAGTCGATCCACTTTGGGTTGTCGAATGCGCGGCACGGCGTCAGAAATGGATAGACCAGGCCCAGTCGCTGAACATCTTCATGGGCGGCGTCTCGGGCAAGAAGCTCGACGACACCTACAAGCTGGCTTGGCAGCGCGGCCTGAAAACCACCTACTACTTGCGCTCCAGCAGCGCCACCAATGCTGAAAAATCTACTGGCCGGGGCGGCGAGCTCAATGCCGTCGCCGTTGGGTCAAAAGGCGGCGCTTCAGCAGCAGCCGCACTGCCCGAGGCAGAAATATTGGGTGCGGCGTGCACCATGCGCCCGGGCGACGAAGGCTTCGATGAATGCGAAGCCTGCCAGTAATCAACAACAGATAAGAAAAGGAATATTGCATTATGCTTAATTGGGAAAACACCACACAGCCCACGGCGACAGGCGCTACTGGCGCAACGGCTCACCGTTCGGCAACCGATACCGACACTGCCATGGCTCCTCAGCACAAACCAGATCAAACGGCCGCCCCCGCGGGCTTGCGCGTTCGCGCCGCCGACAAACGTATCATCAACGGCCGCACCGACGTCAACCAGCTGGTGCCGTTCAAGTACAAATGGGCGTGGGAAAAATATCTGGCCAGTTGTGCCAACCACTGGATGCCCACCGAAATCAATATGTCGCGCGACATCACTCTGTGGAAAAACCCCAACGGCCTGACCGAGGACGAACGCCGCATCGTCAAGCGCAACCTGGGCTTCTTCGTAACCGCCGATTCACTGGCGGCCAACAACATCGTGCTGGGCACCTACCGCCACATCACCGCCCCCGAATGCCGTCAGTTCCTGCTGCGCCAGGCCTTTGAAGAAGCCATCCACACGCACGCCTACCAGTACATCGTCGAAAGCCTCGACCTGGACGAATCCGAAATCTTCAACGCGTATAACGAGATCCCTTCGATCCAGGCCAAAGATGAATTCCTTATCCCGTTCATCAACGCCATTGCCGACAAAGACTTCAAAACCGGCACGCCCGAAGCCGACCAGACGCTGCTTAAGTCGCTCATCGTCTTTGCGTGCCTGATGGAAGGCTTGTTCTTTTATGTTGGCTTTACGCAAATTTTGGCATTGGGTCGCCAAAACAAAATGACGGGTGCAGCCGAAGAGTACATGTACATTCTTCGCGACGAATCCATGCACTGCAATTTCGGCATCGACTTGATCAACACCATCAAACTCGAAAACCCGCATCTGTGGACGCCAGCCTTCCGCGAAGAAATCCAGGATCTCTTCAAAAAGGCGGTAGACCTTGAATACGCTTATGCTGAAGACACCATGCCGCGCGGCGTGCTCGGTTTGAACGCCTCAATGTTCAAGTCGTATTTGCGTTTCATCGCCAATCGACGCTGCCAGCAAATCGGCATTCCGGCACAGTTCCCGCCCGAAGAGAATCCGTTCCCATGGATGGCCGAGATGATCGACCTGAAAAAAGAGCGCAACTTCTTCGAGACCCGAGTCATCGAATATCAGACTGGCGGCGCCTTAAACTGGGAATAAATGTCAGCCACAGCATCAAGTGACTCTGGACACAGCATCACTGACGACTCTATGCGTCATCCTCATGTGAAGGTAGTCGCCACGCCAAGCCACCGGAAAGATTTCTGGTGACTTGGCCCTTTTCAGGATAAACATGGCTTTGTCAGACACACCCACCGACATTCGTCGCAAAGGGCCAAGGTCTGCCAAGCATATACACTCTCTGGTTCGGGGCCGCTACTGCACCTGCATCCACCTGCCATTTTCTATCTGAACAAAAACGCTAGAACGATTATCCAAGCCGCTGTGATCGGCTTTGGTCATGTTGTAGACGCCCTGTGTGCCGACTACGTCCTTGCTGGTTTCCAGCACTTCACGTAGCACTGCACGAAAATCCGAAGACTGCTTGAATAAGCCGACGCATTGCGCAAACCTCCCAATGCGCCGGCACTTCGCTGCGTCAGCATTGACTGTCCCGTGATCGAGGCTAGGCTCACCAGTACTGAAATGTGGCGGGAGTTCGATCAAAACCTGCCGCGCATCTTGGGCGGCCTGTTGGACTTGGCGGCAAAGGCGCTGGAGCTTTTGCCCGCAGTGAATCTTCCCGAGGAAGATCGTCCGCACCTGGTTGAGTATGTCATCCTTGGCTGTGCGGTGGCAATGGCGCAAGGTCAAAAGGCCGAGGTCTTCATGCATGCTTTCACTGCCATGCTGATGGAGACCGTCGGCAGAACACTGGAAGCCAGTCCTGTGGCAGTTGCCGTGCAAGAGTTTGTTGATAAAGCGCCGAATGGACTTACTGCACCGCTAAAAGATATCTTGCGTAAGCTTGAGCAATTCAAGCCTGTCGGCACTGAAGCCTGGCCCCGATCCCCCAAGGGGCTGGGCGATGCTCTCAGACGCGCAGCACCTGCACTGCGCACGTGCGCACGCTCGGCATTGAATGCAAGAGTATGGGGCGTGGGCGAAACAACATCCACTGGTGCATCCGAAAAAAAAGAATGAATCCGATGTCAGCAATGTCCGCGACTCGCTCGGTGAAAGTGCGGACATGCGGACTTTGCGGACTTCAGAATCAACTGTTTCTCCTGACCTCGAGGTCTTCTGATGAGTGCTGTCCAAGTCCTCGTCGAGCTTCGTCGTGCCGGGGTAACGCTGGAAGTGCTGGAGGGGAACCGCCTGGCAGCCCCTGCCGGTTTTCTGACCGATGAACATCGGGAAGCGATCCGCGACCACAAGCAGGAACTCCTTGCGCTGCTGCGCTCGCTACCTGTGCCACGGCATGCACAGGCACCCGGCGACGGTCCATCCTGGCGGCGATTGAAGATAGACTTTGATCCGCTGTAGCGGCCTTTGGCTGATGCTTACTACGCGCATCACTGGGGCTGTCCGTACTGCATTGCAGCAGGCCAAAATCTGCAACTGCAACGATGCTGCACTGGTAAGCCACTTTGGGATGCCTACCGGGCTGCAGCCGGTGCCATGACACAGGCGACACAGCCCCATGGATGAAACACTCATTGCGAGCAGGCTGTACGGCACGCCAACTATTGGTACCCAAATCCCGTGTACGCCATAGCGGAAGGCTCAGCTGTTATTGCGCCAGCGCCCCATCGAACCTTCATTCCCGCCCGTGGCGCGAACAGCGCATGCACGGGGTGGTGACGAGATCTGGCTTACGGGTGAAAGAGTACGGAGCAGAGTTAGAATCGCTCCAGCGGGCTGCCAAGTGTTCGCGTTTTTGACGGAAGAAAACGATGGATTGGCTTGAACGTTTAACGGGTTTCCGAGAAAAAATTATGCCAATACCTGCGCGCAGTTGATGGTCGATGGGGCTTGCCTTCGTTCCAAGGCGAACGGCAAGGCCTACGGTATTGGCACAGTCGAGATGGTGAGCCTTGCCGACCTGCGCAATCGCGTACACGACGGTTCCGGTACCCACGGAAAGAACCACCAGGCCTCGCCAGGCGCGTGCCTTGGTCACCCAAACGTGCGCTGGCCTACCGCCATAACTTGGCGTGAGTGTCACATTTGGTCGAGGCAAGAACCTCAACAACATCTCCGACGTCTACACCCAATCGGACGCCCAGTTCAATGCCAGTTGGGCGATCGATCTCTTTCGCGCCAAACGCGCGAAAGAGGTTGCGGAGCTCGACGGCCTGCTGTCGGCCTAACTTGCCGCGTGGGGACGCCAGCAACGTGGCCCTGCTGCAGACGTATGCTTCGTTCGTCCGAGCGTGCTCCGGCACCCCGGTCAACCGCAAGTCCACGGTTTTCCTGGCTAATGCGATAATGACGCACTACAAACGCCGACCCTTGATAGACGATGCGAATTATGGACATTGTCGAACATCCACAGCCACACTATATAGGTCCCTTATGAACGCAAACCCGATTTATTTGGCTGCCAGCCATGGCCTCACTCGCAACCATCCGGCTCTGGCAATTCGAAGCGAATTGGCGGGAACCGATGAATAAGACGCGGGCCAATGCCGAACGAAGAGGCCCCAGCGCCAACCTGCATCTGTCGCGATATCGCGTCATCGAAGCCGTGCTGCGCGAACAGATCGTGTCAGGCGAGTACGAAGCCGGCGACAAGCTGCCGACGGAGGCGGAATTATGCACGATGTTCGGTGCCAGTCGACCAACCGTACGTCAGGCGCTTGGAGCCTTGGAGGGGGATGGCCTTATTTCGAGAGAGCACGGGCGCGGCACATTCGTCAAGCCGGCGTGGCGCCGCTCGCCGCCATCCCGTTTTGAAATATCGTTCGAAGGACTATTCGAACCACCTCAGCCGTTGACAATCTCAATTCAGCGCGTGGGAGTGCTCCATGGCTACGGCATTGCCCATCAAATGATGAATTTTCCTCAGGGTTCTGAACTTTTTTACTTCGTGCGCATATACATGCTTGGGAAGATTGCGATCGGCGGATGCAAGGTACATGTTCCCGGTACCATCCGCGATAAGCTCAGCGAAGAAGATTTTATAACGCGGAATGTACCCGAACTCATGGCCCAACGCGCGGGCAAGACATTGGCATCCTGTGCACTTTCCGTGGATTCGACTCTAGCAGAACCACGCTTCGCAGAAATAACCGGCGCTCAGACCGGCTCTCCGCTCACCAGCATACGTCGATCGAGCTTCGCAACCGATGGTACCAGTATCGAGCACACCCACCTTTTATTTCGCCCCGACGTTTGTCGACTTGTGGGTCATAAGGCTTTCACGCCAGGAAAGCGTGCTCGGCGTTCAAAGTCGATTAGCTGATGCCAACTCGGAATTGTGCTTGTTTTGGGGCGGAGCCTGCTAACGACAGTGGTGTTCGAACGAACCCGGACACACGTAAAATGTCCCCCGATTCGTTGTACTACGTCACTTCCCGCGATCATCTTCCGGTGCCGCGTTTGTTTCCTCAAACGCCAAGCACACGGTCAAGCGCCAACTTCGGATCGCCCAGCCGTGTGTGCACCACCTTGTGCTCTAGGTAGGTCAGAAGCTCGTCTTTCGACTCCTCTCGTCCCAAGGCACTGTTTTTTGTACCGCCAAAGGGCGTGCCAAAATAGTGCCGCGTGGAATCGTTGACCCAAACATAGCCTGCATCGAGCGCGTCGGCAGTTTTATGCGCAATGGACAGGTCATTAGTCCAGATGCTAGCCGTCAATCCGAGATCGACGCTATTCGCTTGTACGATCATCTGATCATAATCGTTCCACTCAAAGACTGAGACAACCGGACCGAAGATTTCTTCGCGGCCGATCCGCATATCAGGCTTGACCCCAGCAAAAAGGGCCGGTTCGAGGAAATTGCCGCCGTTTGGAGCGTTTGCAGGACGATGTCCGCCGCGCACCAATATCGCACCTTGGTCAACAGCCGATTCCACATAGTTCATTACTCGATCCCAGTGGGCCTTGCTAACCAAAGGACCAACGTCGGTTTGCTCATCATAAGCCAAGCCAATGCGATACTTGCCAAGCTTTTCGGCCATTAGGCTCACAAAAGCATCGTGAATCTTGGAATGGACCATGACGCGCGAGTTCGAGCCGCAGGCTTGTCCCTGACAAACATTCAGGCTCATCCCGAAGATGGCACCTTCTACCGCAGCGTCAAGATCTACATCGGGGAAAACGACCATTGCGTTCTTGCCCCCGAGTTCGAGCGAGACGTGCTTGACATTTCCAGATTCGGCAGCACGGCGTTGGATGACTAGACCGGTTCCCACCGAGCCGGTGAAGGCCAACCGCTTGACTTTCGGATGCGTGACTATCGCGTCGCCGGTATCCGCTTTGCCGGTGACGATGTTAACGACCCCGGGAGGAAATGCTTCTGAAAATAGTTCGGCCAGCGCTAGCGTCGACAACGATGTCTCCTCTGATGGCTTCATAACCAACGTATTGCCCGTGATCAGCGACGGCAGCGGGCGAGTTATTGCAAACATAGCGGGGTGGTTGAAGGCGGTAATCCGGCCAACCACTCCATAGGGCCGATGGGCGGTGTAATGAAGATTGCCGGAGCTTGCGGGAATAACGTCACCAGTCAAAGACTTTGCCAGCGCGGGCCATCCATTCAGATACGGCTTACATAGATCGATGTCGGCCCGCATTGCCTGGATAGGATTGCCGCAGTCGATCGCGTCAAGCATGGCAAGCCGCTCTCTGTTCTGGTCTATAAGCTCAGCAAACTTGGCAAAACACTTGCTACGACCATCTACACCCATAGCCTCCCATGCCGGACGTGCGGCCTCAGCGGCTGAGACTGCCGCGTCAACGTCTTTATCAGAAGCGCACGGTAACTCCGCGATCTGTTTGCCTGTAGAGGGATCGATCACTTCCATGACGTTGCCGGTAGAGCTTGCGACGAACTTACCATCAATCAACATCTTCTGGTCCCGTCCGGTCACATAGGTTACCACCGGATCACGTGCTTCGGTAAGCATCATCTTTCATCCATTTTTGCAAACGGCAACGGCCTATGCCGAAAAGCATGCTTCTTTGCCATCTATGAGTAAGTGTTCAATTATTCTGAGGTTGCCGGGTGCTCCGACAGAACCGCGGCCCTATTACATAAGGTGCTGCACATACGGCACGCATTCTGAACCAGACGCGGCCCTTCGTCCCCTTGTCGACTCACTTATTCGTCGAGTTTGCAGTCAAGAATATTTATAATGTCATCATTACCATATGTCAAGAAGGCGCGCTATCCAATATATGATGTTTCTGAAGCCGCTCTAGAAACCAAGAAACATTCTTGACATGTTGTAAAGTCGTAAATATCATATGACCACAATACACATCAAACGCTGTGTGTGAGAAACGAACGGGAGCGAAAATGTCTGGAACACTGGTCTTGACGAACAAGGACGCTTATGGCCTCGTCTCTATGAAGGAGGCGATCGAGCTTATTGAGGAGACCTATCGGGATATCGGCAACGGCGTGGGGTCCGTTTTGCCACGCCGCCGCCTTCACACGCCGCTCGACAGTTATGACGAGCCGCGGTGGTCACTCCTCAATGTGATTGGTGGCGCAGTGCCCTGCTGCGGCGTTATTGCCCTTCGTATTGACGTTGCACATATTGCGATGCCACAGGGTGATGGGCAGGAGCGAATGGAGTTTCGCGGTGATTTTTCGGGCTTTATCCTGGTATGGGATATTCGAACAAATGAGTTGATCGGCATCGTGCACGACCATGCCATGTCTGCACTGCGTGTTGGCGCAACGTCGGCTATCGTCGCAAAGCACGTAGCCCGTGAGGACAGCGAAGTTATCGGAATCCTAGGCGCAGGCAAGCAGGCGGCTGCCCAGGTGGAGGGTTTAGTAATCGTGCGGCCAAACATCCGTCGCGTGAAGGTTTACTCACCATCGTCAAGTAGCCGCGTTTCGTTCGCGCAGCAGATGAGCCAGAAGTTGTCGATCGAGGTGGTGCCGGTCGATACGGCCGAGGCTGCGATTCGCGGTGCCGATATCGCGGTCGCCTCCACAAACAGTTCCAAGAATGTTCTGTTTGGCAAATGGCTTTCGCCCGGCACGCATGTGATAGGAATGAAGTCGTCTACACGGTTCTTCCCTCAGCGCGAGCTTGATGATGAATGCGCACGCGTGGCGGATTTCGTCATCGTCAATCTGAAAGAGCAGATCGAGATAGATAACCAGGCAGAGTTGATGGACCCGCTGAGTAAAGGTTACATCACGAAGGACGATATCAGTGAGATCGGCGATCTGTGCGTCGGCCGCGGGCCCCGCAGGGTCAGCCCGAAACAAATTACATACCACAACAATAATGGCGGGATGGGAAATCAGTTCGCTGCGGTGTGCAAGCGCGCCCTCGAAGTGGCTCGCGAGCGTGGCATTGGCATAGAATTACCACTCGACCTGTTCATGACCCGTCGAGGCAACGAGGTTTCGTCACCTTGAGTCAGTGACAAAGACGACTTCTTAGAAGCAGAATAATCGATAATTAGGAGACTATTATGAAATGTCCGGTCAACATGACCTCAGCACTAGTCGGTTGCGTGGCCTGTTTGGCAATGTCTACTACCCTGCTTGCGAAGCCAGTTACTATCCATCTGGGGCGAGGGGCTGCGGCCGAAGAGCAGGTCTGGCTGATGGTGGCAATGCCCAAATTGGCGCCTAATGAGGGGAAAGTTTACAAGATCGACACGACTTTCTCGCCTAATAGCGATAAGCGCTTTGCAGCTCTCCAGGCAGGTGGGCTCGACATAATCACCAGCAATGCACATTCTGCACTCAATGCCGCTGCCGCGGGTTTGCCGATCAAGCTGATCGCCTCGATCAGCCAGGAAAGCAGCAAGGGTGCCCACACACACTACGTTGTCATGAGCGACAGTGGCATCAACACGATGCAAGACCTCAAAGGCCGTACGATCGGTGTCGTTGGCCTGAAGGACGCCACTCAATTCTGGGCCTCAGTTGCGCTAACCAAAGCTGGACTAGATCCGAAGACGGATGTGACGTTCGCTCAGGTGCCGTTTCCGCTGCAAGGTGAAGCGCTGCGAACTGGCATTATCAATGTAGCCACGCTTGTTCAACCGTTTTTCAGCATGGAGCAGAGCAAGGGTGGAATCAAGACCCTGTTCACGTCGAAAGATGCGGTTCCGTTTGACGAAGAACTCATGGTTCTGGTCGCTCGCGATGACTTCCTCAAGAAGCACGGGGACGTCGCGCGTGCCTTCTTGGCTGATCTTAAGAAGGTTACTGCCTATTATCTAGCGCATCGAAAAGAAGCTCGCCAAGCCCTTCTCGACGCACATTTCATACGGGTACCCGCTAAGATCTATCTTAATATGGAAGACTATTACCGAACACCCGACCTGAAAATTAACGTAGGTCTGCTTAAGAAGATGCAGGAGATGGACATGAAGCTGGGTATGCAGGAAAAGCGCGCTGACATCGATTCCCTCGTCGATTTACGATATCTTCCAGATGCCAATTAACAGCGAAGCATCAATTACACGGCCCTTGCTCGTTGCGCAGGGCGTGGAAAAGCGCTTCAAGCGAGGAGTGGTTGATGTCCAGGCGATTCAATCCTTCTCGCTGGAGGTCTCTTCGGGCGAGTTTGTTAGCATCGTCGGGCCATCCGGTTGTGGGAAGACCACGCTGTTACACATGGTGGGAGGGTTCGAGTCTCCGAGTGCCGGGCGTTTCGAGCTTAACGGCAAGGAGATTACCGGACCTGGAGCGGACCGCGGAGTCCTGTTCCAGGAATCCACTCTTTTTGATTGGCTAACGGTGGAACAGAATATCGCTTGGCCGATGCGCATACAAGGCAAACCGGCGCATGAAATCAAGGATAAAGTGAGTGAGTTGCTTGAACTCGTCCATTTGCCAGGCTTTCGCCGCCACTATCCCTCCGAGATCAGCGGCGGCATGAAGCAGCGTGTGGGGCTCGCACGCCTGCTGGCCCAGGACCCGGCCATCATGTTGATGGATGAACCGTTCGGCGCGCTTGATGCGCAGACTCGCGAGATCATGCAGGAACTGCTGGCCAAGATTTGGCGCCGCAATCGCAAGACGGTCCTCTTCGTGACACATGATATCGACGAGGCGGTTTACCTCGGCACACGCGTGGTCATCTTCACAGCGCGTCCAGGTAAAATCAAGAAGAACCTTGCGATCGATCTTGAGCCGGGCAGAGACATCGAGATCAAAAAGTCGAAGCCCTATCGCGCATATCGTGATGAGGTCTGGGATCTGTTGCGCGAGGAGGTGCTTAGAACACAAGCGCTAACACAGCAGAAGGAAGCAAATTGAACCAAGTGACACGAATTGCGTTGGCATTTGTCGTTCCCGCTGGACTCCTGATTGGTTGGGAGGCTGCCGGCATGATGCACGCGCTGCCGAATTACCTACCACCGCCAACCCAGATCGGCTTGGCTTTCGTCGAAATCAGCCGCACCGGCGAATTGTGGCAGCAGTCGTTTACCAGCTTGATTCGTGCAGCGGTTGGGCTCGCACTCGGTGCGGTTACAGGCGTAGTGCTGGGTTTGCTGACCGGCAGTTTTCGGCCCCTGCGTGACCTCATCGAGCCATTGATCATCGCTCTCAACCCGATTCCGAAAATCGCGTTACTGCCAATCTTCGTTATTGCCTTTGGCCTGGGGAACGGCTCGAAATTTGCAATCATCGGCGCCGCCGCATTTTTCCCAGTCTACATCGCAACCGCGGATGGCATGACGTCAATCCCCATCCGGCTGATCTGGGTGTCGAGGAGTATGGGCGCCGGTACTTTGCGCCTGCTGCTCCAAGTGTGTCTGCCAGCCATTCTTCCTGCCATCTTTTCGGGCTTGCGCATCGCCACCGCCCTTTCTTTCATCGTGCTGTTCGCCGCTGAACTCATCGGCAGCAAGGATGGCTTAGGTTATTTGATTTCCACCGCTGAATCCGGTATTCGTTTCGACTTGGTTTTCGTGGCAATCATCGCTATTGGTGCTTTAGGCTTTGTGTCCGATCGTCTGCTACTGATCTTGCGGCACGTCGTGCTGCGCGGGCAAGCTTCTGCCAAGAGGAGCGATCTGTGAGCACTGTTGCCATTCCAGGTCTCCGCTGGTGCTCCATTCCCGTTTGGTTGCTAATTTGGTTCCTCATCGCCCGCAGCGGCGTCGTCGCACCGACGATCCTCCCGAATCTGGTAGACGTTGCGCGATTGTTGTTCAACGAACTTGCCAATGGGCATCTGCTCCGGCAGGGCTTAGTCACGGCAGGCAGAGCATTGGCAGGTTTTGCTCTGGCCATCCCTTTCGGAGTCGTGCTCGGAGCTCTAATAGCGCGCGTTCGTTGGGTGGATACGCTCTTGGAGCCTATCACCTTCATTACTTATCCAATCCCAAAGATCGCGTTGTTTCCGATTTTAATATTCGCGTTCGGCCTTGGGACGCCTTCAAAGATTGCTTTCGCATTTCTCGAGAGTTTTTACCCGATCGTGGCAGCAACAATATTCGCGTTCCGTACGATCCAGGTGAAGCTCATCTGGACAGCGCAGAGCATGGGGGCGTCAAAGATACGCATCCTCCAGCAGGTTCTCTTGCCGTCGGCGTTGCCACGTATCTTCACCGGAATGCGGGTCGCTTTGCCAGTGTCTCTGCTCGTCGTTATCGTTGCCGAAATGATAGGGGATAGCCGCGGGCTGGGTTACTACATCGCTGAAGCCAGCCTCATGTTCCAGACCGACAGAGTTTATGTTGGTGTCATCGCGGTAGGTGTTCTCGGTTCCCTGTTTGACCGTGCTCTTTTGATTTTCAGAAATGCGGTCGTTCGTGGTTCTTAACCGCCACGGCCCAGCTACAGAAGGTGAATCCATGGATACAATTGCCAGAGACAAGATGACCAAAACTGGTTCAGTCGATTTTTATTATTCGGGGTACTCGATCAACAGCGAAAAGGTCCTGATGTGCTTTTTCGAAAAAGGTTTCGAGTTCGACGGCCATTATATCGATCTGTTCAAGTTTGAGCAGACGAGGCCAGAATATCTGCGTATCAACCCGCTGGGGTTAGTGCCGACCCTTGTCATCAACGGCACGCAGATCCCCGAATCAACTATCATCAATGAGTATGTCGATGACCTCATGCCCTCGAACCCGCTACGGCCCGAGGACCCGCTTCTACGCGCGAAGATGAGAGAACTCGTTCAACGTTTTCAGGAGAGCTTCTACCCATCGATGTCTCTACTCAGCCAGTTTCATTTCGTAGCTGGCGAACTCAAACGCCGATGGACGGATTCCGAGCTTGAAGAAATGATTCGACGCAAACCGCTGCGGGAGCGCATAGAGCGCCAGGAGCGGGCTTTGCAAAAAGGACTGAGCGAGGCCGACATCGCGAATGCCGAACACAACGCCAACACAATGCTAGACGGGATGGACGCACATTTGTCCAACGGTTCCGACTGGCTTCTTGGAGAGTTTTCGCTCGCTGATATAGCTGCCGCCCCTAACGTGCATCGATTCTTTCAGCTCGGCTTGGAAGAAGCAGTTGGGAAGCGATCCAATGTCATGGCTTGGTATCGCAGGATCAAGGAGAGGCCGAGTTTCGTGCGCACCTATGAGTATGCGGTGCAAGACTTCAGCTAGGTCTTGAGATGAAGTGATTCGCCCCCCGATGGCTAACAAGCGTTGAAAATCACTACTGTCCGGTTAAATCTGGTTTGAAACATGTAAGAGCCAATGTTGGCGTGTCCAAACGGAATGTCAGCCGCGCGGGTGTCTTCCCTGCGCGGCCCCCTCAAATTCCCCCACCTGATCGGGACGTAATCTCGGCTTAATTGCTGCATTTTACAGCTCTCGACGCCATATCGGCAGGACTTTATCTTTATCCCCTTCGAACGAGGAGAACTGGATTGAACGTCTTGGAAACGCATCTACAAATCACTGTTGTCACGTTACCTTCTGGTTGTACTGCTGTGCGGCGGAGACAAAAGCACCCGGGCCCACGACATTGCTGCCGCAAAGAAACTGGCCAACGAATGGAACGAACAAGATGGCTGAGAAATTGGCACTCGTTCCAGCATCCCTCTGGTCATCGGTGTCCCACCGCACATCAAGCGGCGTGGGTTATGCTAGAGAAGGCTGCAAGGCGATGCGGAATGATGGCACTTTGCTCCATTTCGACCACGGCTGGCACTACCAGATGCGGCCGTATGACTTGTGAAAACTTCATGTCAATGCCGATGAAACACCCAGACACCCAGCCCGACGCGTATTAAGGAAATATCTCAATGAACAAAACACCCTACCGGACTGCTCTTATCATCGGCGCGGGCCCGGGCATCAGCGCCTCGGTTGCACGCGCACTCGCGGCCGAGGACATCAAGGTCGGCCTGGCAGCCCGCAATATCGAGAAACTGGCGCCTCTGGCGAAAGAGATTGGTGCCGAGGTGATGTCCGCCGACGCCACGGATCCTGCGGCGGTGAACGAGCTGTTTGACCAAATGGAAGGCAAGCTTGGGCCGCTGGACATCGTTCTCTATAACGCGGCCTCCCGCGTGCCGGGACCCATCACGGACCTCGATCCGCTAAAAGTACAGCAGAGCATCACAACTTCCACCTTTGCGGCATTCCTCATCGTCCAGCAAGCCGCGCGACGCATGCTGCCGCGACATGCCGGGGCGATTCTGCTCACCGGCGCTTCGGCCAGCGTCAAGGGGTACCCCCGTTCATCGGCATTTGCGATGGGGATGTTTGGCCGGCGAGGCCTGGCACAGAGTGCGGCACGCGAACTGGCCCCGCAAGGCATACACGTCATGCACTTCGTCCTTGACGGCTCGGTGCGCAGCGCGTCGCGCCCTGAACCTTCTGACAAGCCCCAAAGCATGCTTGACCCGGATGCAATCGCACAGGCCTACCTAAGTGCCCTTCGACAACCTCGCAGCGCATGGTCGTGGGAAGTCGAGCTCCGCCCCTGGGTGGAAACGTTCTGACCGACCACTTCCCGTCGGAGAACCCGCCGCGCGCGGAGTCGGCCAGGATCACTCATTCAAGCGGGCCAACGACGACGAAACAAAACGGGCGCTTTTCCGTCCAACTACCGTACCGCCGCATGAAGCGAGCACAAACATCTATGGAGATAGAACATGGTGGCATCCGCCGAATACACTCCCCCAAAAATCTGGACCTGGGACGCACCCAATGGTGGCAATTTTGAAAGCATCAACCGGCCAACCGCCGGACCAACGCACGACGAGGTGCTGCCGGTTGGACGCCACCCGCTGCAGCTTTATTCGCTTGCCACACCAAACGGGCGCAAAGTAACGATCATGCTGGAAGAGCTGCTGGCCCTCGGGCATACCGGCGCTGAATACGACGCCTGGTTGATCCGGATCCGTGAGGGTGATCAGTTCGGCAGCGGCTTCGTCGAGGTGAACCCCAACTCCAAGATCCCCGCCCTGATGGATCACTCCGAGCCCAAGCCCGTTCGGGTGTTCGAGTCTGGCGCCATTCTTGTCTACCTTGCCGAAAAGTTCGGCGCCCTGCTTCCCACCGAGCGATCGGCGCGTGCCGAATGTCTGTCGTGGCTGTTCTGGCAGATGGGCAGCGCGCCTTACCTGGGCGGCGGGTTCGGGCACTTCTACGCGTATGCACCGGTCAAGATCAAATACGCCATTGATCGGTACGCCATGGAGGTCAAGCGCCAGCTCGATGTGTTGGACCGTCGGCTGGCGGAAAGTGAATACTTGGGTGGCAAGGACTACACCATCGCCGACATCGCCGTGTTTCCCTGGTATGGAGGGCTGGTAAAGGGCCGGCAATATGGTGCGGCCGAGTTTTTGTCGGTGCAGGACTACAAGAACGTGCAGCGCTGGACCGACACCATCCTGGCGCGGCCCGCGGTGAAGCGTGGGAGCATGGTGAACCGGGTATCCGGTGATCTGTCGCAACAGCTGCACGAGCGCCACGACGCCGACGACTTCAATACCAAAACTCAGGACAAGCTTTCAAAAGCACAATCATGAGTTTCGGCGGCATCGACTTCAGACGACGATTTTTCCGCTGACCGCGATGCCCGCCCACAAAGAGGAAGGGGGAAAAAGGAAGCGAGCAAGGCAATAAGCCAGGCAGCGGCGCCTATGTCGACTTAGCCCACGCCCCCACTGAGTCATCAAGAGTTACTGGAAAGAGCCTTGCTTCACTCTTGAAGTCTTCCACGAAAAAACAAGTAAAAGGCGACAAGACATGACAATGATCGGCCATGTGGAAGGTGATGATACATCGACAGGGGTCAGTTACCTGGAACTGGCTGAGGTACTTATCAGGCATGGCTCCCAGACCAACGCAGACCTTCGCGAACTATGGTCCAGAATTGTCTTCAATATTCTTGTCTCCAATACGGACGATCACCTACGAAATCACGGGTTCATCCTGGTACCCGAAGCTGGATGGCGCCTTTCTGAAGCATACGACATGAACCCGGTGCCCTTTGCCGACGGTCTAAAGCTCAACATCACCGCAGTAGATAATGCGTTGGATCTCGAGTTCGCACGAGAAGTCGCAGCGTACTTCCGGTTGAATCTCGCCGAAGCAGATGCAATCATAGACGAGTTCCAACGGATCACCAGTCAATGGAGAACGGTAGCCAGGGAACTGGGACTGCCGGCGCTTGAACAAGATCGGATGGCAGAAGCTTTTCGACTTGCAAATGATTGAGCACTTTCAATCGCGACATAAAACGGGTGGACGGCGCATCAGGCGAGCTTCGTCAGGTTCTGGAACAGAAGTCCGCCCGGTTTGCCATGCAGAGCGTGCAACGGCGCACCCCCCTCATCAAGCCTCCCGAGCTCCACGGGCGCGAAGCCAAGCTGCGTGGCAAGTGCGGCGACCGTTGCACTGGCATCCGCGTGATTGCTCGAGACGAAGACGACTTGCCGCTGTCCGTCCATCGACGGATTCGTTCCGAGCTGTCGTACAGGCAAGTGATTAAAGGCCTTGACCAGCTTCGCCCCCGACACAAACTCTGCATTGATCTCCGAAGACAGCAGGCCACGCGACTCCGCCTCCCGCACTTCGGCGGGCTGCAAGGCATTGGTCACGTCGACCACGATCTTGTTTGTCCAGTCCAGGCGCTTCGCCGTCACAGCCTTGACCTGTGCGAATCCGACGGCGAGGAAGATCACGTCTGCCTCGAATGCGCGCTCAACCGTGGCCGGTATGACGTGACGTCCCAGCTCGGCCGCGAGAGCTGATAAAGACTCTGGCCCACGTGAGTTGGCGATCAGCACGTCAAGTCCGGCCCTGGCGAACAGGCTGGCTAACGTTTTCCCTACGGAACCGGACCCTACGACACTATATGTAATATTCATGATGATTCTCCAGATGACGGGGGCTATTCATGCCCAGTAACCAGCTTCGTCGAAAGACAGCCGGGGGTTGCGTGGAAACAGCGTGTCGGGTTTTCCGTACCCAAGCGAACAGATGAAGTTGGATTGAATACGCGTTCCGGCGAAAAACTCACGATCAACGCCCGCGTTATCAAACCCGGACATAGGCCCGCAATCCAGACCCAGGGCACGCGCTGCGATGATGAGGTAAGCACCCTGCAGGCTGCTGTTGCGTTTGGCCGTCACCTCGGTGATTTCCGGCTGCTCGAATATCTCGCGCAGCTCTTGCCCGCGGGCAGGAAACAACGCTGGCAGCGTCTCGGGGAAGGACAAGTCGTACCCGATGATCACCGTGACGGGCGCCGCCAGAATTTTGGGACGGTTCGCACCCATCGCGAGCCCGGACAACTTGGCCTTGCCCTCGGCGCTTTTTACCCACACGAATCGCGCAGGGGTGGTATTGGATGCAGTGGGGCCCCACTTGAGTAATTCGTAAAGCTCGTGAATCGTCTGATCGTCGACCTCGCGTGAGGCCCACTCGTTGTAGGTTCGCGCCTGCCGAAACAGCTGATCAAGAGTTGCTGCGGGCAGTGCGCCTTGCGCAGCGGCGGACAAACGGTGATGTGAAACGCTATGGGGTTCGGTAGGCACGCGGCTCGCCGGATCGGCCTCAAG
>SCSG01000038.1 GCA_004322135.1 Burkholderiaceae bacterium
GGTACGAGAGAAGCAGAGAATTCGCTCATTAAAATAAATGTCCATTTACCAAAATTAATGGACACTTATTTTGATGAGACTCCAACGAGAGCGCTAGACGGTACTGGGCGTACGCTTACCACACACATACCTCATCCAGCAACCGTGTAGCGCTTAACGCAGGTGGAGTGGCGGGTTTTATAGCTAAATTCAGTACTGTTTTTTGACAAGGACCTATGGACGCGAGCCTCTATTCCGAAGCGATTGAGTATGAACTACTCACGCAATCCATCTATCAGGCCATTCTTAAGGAGGAAGGCAGCCGGACTGTTGAGGTCCAACACAACGTGTCGATCGCAGGCCGCTCCGGAGTAGAACACCAGATAGATGTCTACTGGGAATTCAAACAGGCTGGCATTACTCACAAGGTTCTGATCGAGTGTAAGAACTACGCATCGAATCTGACCTTAGAGAAGGCGCGGAACTACTTTGCTGTGGTGCACGATATAGGCAATTGCGTCGGCATTATGGTCACAAAGACTGGATACCAATCGGGCGCTGCAGCATTTGCGAAGCACTATGGATTGGCGTTAAAGCTTTTGCGAAAACCAACCGATGCGGACTGGAAGGGCCGAATTAAGTCAATCCACATCAACATCGTTCCGCGAGTTCCGGTTTCAACAGAAGAGCGACCGATCACCTGCAAATTAGTCATACGTCCTGAATCCAACGAACAGGAGGCGAGGCTGAGCGTAGCATTAGCAAAGAACCCAGCGTTGGTGAACGCTGACCCCTCGTTCCAATTTTTAGGCAAAGATGGTCAGCCAGTTACTGAGGAACTAAGGTGGTGGATTCCGAGGCAGCTAAAGGTTCTTGATTGCCCCGATGGAGGGCCGTACAAGCAACCAATTGAGCTCAAGGATCACTATCTTCAGATTGAGCTTGGGGAGGGCCAGGAACTTGTACAGGTTCTCGGAGTTTTGATTGAGTATTTTGTGGAGACGCTGGACACATCGGAAATCATCGTGGATGCTGGAGAGACCGTCAGCGCGATTCTTAAGGATTTTGAGAGCGGTGAGTGGGAGCATGTGCGCAACGAAAGCTAACAGGTCGATCGACTCGGACGCCCTACGGCATTCTGCGGCTGCGCTTTTTCATTTTTCGCGGTCGATCTCCGACGTTGAATGGCTGCTTTTCCCTGTTGTCACAGGCAGCTTATGGCCGATTGTAGCCAAAGCCAGAAGGGCCGAACTCGACCCTAACTGGTCATACGCCCCGCAGCCACTCCAACGCCTTGATGTCGTCGGCAAAGGGGAAATGCCTGATTTCGGCAGACGTGAAGTGTTTGGCCAGCAATTCGGCTATTCCAGCTAAGGGGGTATCGGTCACCATGGCGATGCGTTTAACCTGCTTGTGGTGCTCGCGGACAAAATGCATATGGGCCGTGAATGCGCCAAAGTTTTCCCATCCGGGAAAGCCTTTTGCATGAACCATTACGCCGTGAAGCTTGCCGTGCTCGGAGAGATAGGCATCAACGTCGGCGCTGAGATTGCCGAAGTCTTCCTTGCTTAAAGGCGCGCTGGGTTTGAGCAACAGAATACCTTCAGCTTGCATGATGGAAAAGTTGAGCATGTGACTCTCCAGTAGCTGAGTTTTCAGTATATGCCTTTTATGATCTGCCGCTTTTGCCTGATTGTAGCCAAGGACCGGTGACCGGATCCGACCCTGAGTCGCCGCTCAGCATCTCCGAAAATATGCACATTCCAACACAGGATATTCAGATGCTCGACGTACAAAACAGTACCGAATACGAAAAGATTGCCCAAAAGGTCTACCAAGCAATCCTGGCTACAAATGACGTTTATACGATTGAAGTGCTTCACAACGTCCAGATCACCGGGCGTTCAGGCGTAGCGCACCAGATCGACGTTTATTGGCGTTACCTCAAAGACGGCACAGAGCATCAGATTCTGGTGGAGTGCAAATACTACAGCTCTACAATCGACCTCATCCATGCTCGCAACCTCCTTGGGTTACTTACTGACATTCCCAACAGCCAAGGCGTACTTCTCACCACAGTGGGCTTTCAAAAAGGCGTAGTAAATCTGTGCAATTTCTACGGGATAAGTCTGAAGCTACTGCGCGATCCACAAGGCTCGGACTGGGATGGATTCATTCAAAAGGTCGAAATCGAAGGTAGTCTCCACAAGACTAACTATCTTGATTTCTCACTCAAGATCGATGGGAAGGACGAAGAATCTATCCGCAGCCTGGATGGTGATAGCCAGGTATCTGTGAACCTTCAAGAAGTCCAGATTCAGGATGGAACACATTTTCCGGTAGATATGGTCACATGGCTGGATCGAAACGTACCTTTTGATGAATCGCAAATTGACACGCCCTTAAACATCACTCTGACCCCTCCAACCGCCTACATCGTTCTGTCATCAGAGAAACGAGTCAAAATCCTTAGCCTGAATGTTCAATATATGCATTCGAGCAAAATCATCAATTTAGGCTTTGACGCTATGGATTTGGTCAGGGGTGTATTAGAAGATTTCAACACCAAGGAAATTGACCATACCCTTCACCATTAGCTGCCCGCGTATCTCGACATGTAGGGACTTCCGTGGATGTTTTCGTATCGGAAGCTAAATCGGCCCTCAGGCTGTAGTCAACGCGAGACCGCTCCTGGCCGAATGCCGCAGTTGCGAATTCAACTCTAAAGCATCTGACTGGGCATGTCAGGTCCGGCCTTAATTGGTGCCGCGCATCAATGCAACCAAACTTGCCCTGATTCGCATGTATACATCAGCAGGCCAAAGAGGCTGAGTATGGTTTCGTCAGTTGGGTTATCCCCGTTGGCGTACGCAAGATAGACCGCGGTGTCAAAGAGCTTGTTGGCTGTGGTTTCGTCCATGAGGGTAGTGTGGGCGAAAGTGCGTCGGAGGGGAATTCGTAGATGCCGAAGCAGCCAAGGAGGGATAGGTGTGTGTATGGCGAACACTACAACGCTTACATCGAGGGGCTAGGTTATCGTGCCTCGTGATATTCGCAATCGGCGGATCACTGATTTGGCGGGGCTGCTATATAGGGCTGGCCTGGCGATGGTTCCTATTTCCGAGATGAAAGTCGGCTGCTTTGCTCAGAACAATAGGCGCGCTATGTGCTGCGCGCGAAACAGCGCGTTTTCACCGAAATATGGCACTTCTCATAGGAGAACAGATCTTTAATGTCACTTGCCATTCCTGGAACAGAACTTATTGTCACTTTGGTCCGTTTTTGAGCGTTTATTGACCATTTTTATGATTTGGGCAATAAATGATGGCTTCTTAATAACAATTAGAAATAAGGACGGAAGTTTGTCGTTTTCTGCTGCTGCGACTTTTCTCATAGGAGAACAGAACTTTAATGTCACTGTTTTTCGCGAAAAATGGCCTTTCAGAACAGAACTTATTGTCACTAAAGTGCTGGAACAGAACTTATTGTTCCGGAACAGAACTTTAATGTCATTCACCAGCAAATCGACGCATTGGCGCAGACCGGAACGGCCGTTGTGCTGGCACAGCCTCAGCTTCTGGCGCGCAGTGGTGCGACGGCAGAATTTCTTGCCGGTGGCGAGGTTCCCTATTCCACAACGGATAAAAACGGAAACACCAATACGGCGTTCAAGCCCTATGGCGTGTCACTGCGCATAACTCCGCAGGTAGAGCGCAACGGTGCCGTGCGCTCGCGTATCGAGGTCGAAGTCAGTTCCATCGATGCCACTTTGTCGGTGCCAAATGGGCCTTCGCTCAAGACCCGCCGAGCCTCCACGGAATTTAACGTGCGCTCGGGGCAGACATTGGTGCTGGCGGGTTTCCTGTCACGCGAAGAATCACGCAATGTCAACAAGTTCCCCGGGCTGGGCGACATCCCGATACTGGGTGAGCTATTCAAGTCCACAAGGTTTCAGCACAACGAGACTGAACTGGCTATCTTTGTCACGCCCGTTGTGGTGGCACCCGATAACCCTGATCTGATGCAGCGGGTCAGGCAGGCCAACGATATTCTGCGGACCACCTTCAAGACAGACGAATTGGTCAACGTTCCGGTGCGGGCCCAAGCCTCGCTACCGAATCCAGTCAAGGACGAGTCCGTCGTCGGCTGGAATCCGTATCGTGGCAAAGGTTCCCAATGGGGTGGGTAAGGCACGTTAGGCATGGCCGTCCTGGCTATCGGTCATCACCGAAACATCGGCCAGCGTCAGAATCAAGGAGCGAGTCGTGTTAGAGCTTGAATTGCACTTTGAGAATGGGACGGTGCGTGAGCTGCAGGTCGTACTCCCCTGCGACATTGGGCGTGATGCCCAAAGCGGCCTGCGGATTTCTGCGTGGCGTGTGGCGCGGCGCCATGCTCGCGTCGAGCATGGCGAAGACGGCGCGTACATAGAAGATTTCGGCTCGCTTTCAGGCACCTGGATCAATGGCCGGCGTATTACGCGACATGGGCCGCTGTGTCCTGGCGACGAGATTGTCATCGGTCCGTGCCTGGTTCGCGTGCGTTCCGGACCTGGGTCGTCGCACAAGGACTCCACCTCGCCCCAGACGTTGGCATGCCCTGAACGTTCCGGTTCCGCGGCGGCGGAATCGGCGCATCGTGGTGACGGTACGGCACTCGAAGAGATGTTCATCCCATCATCGGATGCGTCTGATCTCCCACCTGTGAAATCTGCCGCCGGACTCGCGCCGATGGCCGACCCGCAGCTCCTGCACCACAGACGTCGTCTGCACACAGCCCTGCTTGAAGCGCTTGACCTGCGGCGACGCGATATTGCCAGCATGAGCGACGCGGCGCTACGCGCCGAAGCCACGGCGGCGCTTTTTGAAATTATTCAATCCGATCGTGATCTTCCAGACAGTGTCGATCGGCACGGCATGTTGCAGGAAGTTGTCAACGAAGCTGTGGGTCTGGGTCCGCTTGAGCCTTTGCTGGCCGACCCGGACATCAGTGAGATCATGGTCAATTGCCACGACGAGATCTATGTAGAGATGGGTGGGACACTGCGGCGCCACCGCACGGCGTTCAGCAGCGAGCAGGCCGTGTTGGGGGTGATCGAACGCATTGTCTCTCCGCTGGGCCGCCGAATAGATGAAAGTTCCCCGATGGTGGATGCGCGGCTTCGCGACGGCTCGCGCGTCAACGCCGTCATTCCTCCCATCGCGCTGCGCGGCGCGAGCCTGACCATACGCAAGTTTTCTCAACGTCAGCTGCTTATGGGTGACTTGCTGCAGGTGGGCGCGTTGAGCGTTCCCATGGGTGACTTCCTGAAGGCGTGTGTTGTTCAGCGCAAGAATATTATTGTGTCGGGTGGAACAGGGTCCGGCAAGACAACACTGCTCAATATTCTGTCCAACTGCATCCCTGCCAGCGAGCGTGTCGTCACCATCGAAGATGCGGCCGAGTTGCGGCTTGCACATCAGAACCTCGTGACGCTTGAGGCCCGTCCACCCAACCTCGAGGGCAGAGGCAGAATCGACATCCGTGACCTCGTGCGTAATGCCTTGCGCATGCGGCCCGACCGAATCGTCATCGGTGAATGTCGTGGCGCTGAAACCTTCGATATGCTGGGCGCCATGAATACCGGACATGAAGGTTCCCTGACGACCTTGCATGCCAACAGTCCTCGCGATGCCTTGTCGCGGCTTGAAACCATGATATTGATGGCGGGCATGGACTTGCCGTTGGCGGCGGTGCGTGAGCACATCGCAGCCAGTATCCAGATCCTGGTGCAGCAGGCGCGTTTAAGCGACGGTCGGCGTTTGATCACTTCCATTGTCGAGGTAACGGGTATGGAAAGCGGACGCATACAGACTCAGGAACTGTTCCGCTACCACGCTGGCCGTGACGGGCGCGATGAGGAATTTCATGGGTGTGGAATCGTCCCCGAGTGCCTTTCCGCCGAGGGGCTGGTAGTGGCTGGCCTAAGCGCCGACCTATTTTCGGCACACACTGCGTTGCACAACCGTTCGGCCGTATTTTTCGCGTCGGCGAAGACAAGCGGCGCGCCGTCGGGTGAATGAAACGTGGGTATCGTCACCATTCTTGCGCTGGTTGTGGCGGTATGCGTTCTGGCGTGGTATGCGCAGGGCTGGGCGCTGCGTGCGTTTGATGTGTATCACGCGGCGTTCAGGCGCCAGGCCGAGGATCGTCTGGGTGAATTTTTTCTCTTTCTCGATCCCGCGCAGCTCTGGGCGGCCAACCTTGTTGCGTGTGGTGGTGCGGCGCTCGTGCTTTATGTTTTAACCGGAAATGTGTGGCTTGGGATGTTGATCGGAGCGGCTGTGCTGCTTGCGCCGCGCTTTCTGGTGGCACGCTTGCGGCGGGTTCGCCTCGCGCGGTTCGACGCGCAACTGCCTGACCTGCTGCTCTCGCTGGCCGGGGCACTACGGGCGGGCTCGGGTGTGCAGGCGGCCTTGCGCCAGCTTGTGGATCAGTCGCCAGCGCCGCTGGCGCAGGAATTCGGGCTGATGCTACGCGAGCAGCGCATGGGGGTTTCCTTCGAGCAGGCGCTTGCACAGCTGTATCAGCGCGTTCCAACAGAAGGGGTGGGTCTCTTGGTGTCCGCCTTGAACATTACGGTTCAAAGCGGCGGCAATCTGGCTGAGACGCTGGAACGCATTGCGGCAACCTTGCGTGCCCGGCTGCATCTGTTGGGCCGGGTGCGTGCGTTGACGTCGCAGGGACGCCTTCAGGCTTGGGTCATGGCCGCACTGCCATTTGTATTGGCCGGCGCGCTGGAGTGGCTGGATCCGGATTCCATGGCCTTGTTGTGGACCACGCCTGCCGGTTGGGGTGTTCTGGCCACAGTCGTTGTTCTTGAATTGGTTGGTGTCGTGTTCATACGCCGTATTGTCAATATACAGATTTAGGGGCTGGGCATGCTGTTCTGGGCTAGTTGTGCTTTGGCGGGGGTCTCTCTTTGCCTGGTCATCCGGGTCGTGACGGTTCCGCTGTCTCGCGGTGTTAAAGCGTTGGAAGAGGGCAAGAGTCGGTGGCTGCTTCGCTTGGCGTGGCCCTGGGTCAATTCAGTGGCCGTGGTGTGTAACCCATTCATATCCTGGCGCTTGCGCCAGTCTCTGTCGGCGCGCATTCAGGCGGCTGGCCTGGCACCAGGCATCAGGCCAGAACATATCTTTGCCATGCAGTGTCTGGCATCGTCGGTCTTTGCAATGATGGTTGCCCTCGTCTTGTGGGGACAGTCTTCGTCAAACATTTTTGCTGCCCTGATCAATAGCGTTCCCGCAGCGCTGCTTGGCTTCTGGTGGCCATCGCGGTGGTTGCGCGACCAGGGCAATCGACGCAAAAGGGAGATGCTCAAAGAGTTTCCGTTTCTACTTGATATGACGACACTGTGCGTCGAAGCCGGACTCAATCTGCAAGGTGCCTTGAGGCAGGCCGCACATTATGGTCCGTCCGGGCCCTTGCGTCAGGAGCTTCGCCACGCGCTGGCGGATATGCGGGCGGGCATGCCGCGCCTGGAGGCCCTGCGTCACATGTCGGAGCGTACCGGGTTGCCTGCCGTGCGGCAATTGGCCATGGCACTGAATCAGGCCGACCAGTTGGGCATGAGCCTGGGCCCGCTGCTGCGGGCACAGTCCGAACAGCGCCGCGCCGAACGTTTTCTTCGCGCCGAAAAACTTGCGCTGGAAGCGCCTGTAAAAATGTTGTTTCCCATGATTTTCTGTATTTTCCCGTGTACGTTCCTTGTCATAGGCTTTCCTCTGGCTGTCAAGTTGTTGGGGGTGCAGTGGTAGCCGCGGGCCCCGCGGGGGTACCCCGTTTGACGCTGAATCGCGCTACAGGCTTTTGGGCCCGTTTGTGTGGATTGCATGCCTGGCCAATTTTGTCCGGGCATAGCGGGCTGTGGCTGCATCCGTGCAACGCCGTTCATTCTTTTGGACTGAGTTACGAAATTGACCTTGTTTTCCTGGGTGCGCGTCGCGAGGTTCTTAAAACGGTGCATTCCCTTGCGTCAAACCGGGTCGCCTTTTGCCTGCTTGCCCGTTCGGTCGTTGAATTGCCTGCTGGCTATTGCAAAGCCTATCCCAGCTACCCGCTCGCCATAAGCCGGGCTTTAGTAGAATGACGAGTACATAATTGAATCTCATCGGTGTAGGCTGGCATCATGAACAAAGCGTTTGTAAAAGAATCGGAAGACGATAGTGATGACCTCGGCCCTGAAACCGTGCGGCTGCCGCCTGGTGCCAAGAATTACATCACCACCACAGGCTACAAGAAGCTGCGGGCCGAGCTGGCTCATCTAATGAACGAAGAGCGCCCTGAAGTGGTGCAGGTTGTATCGTGGGCGGCGTCCAATGGCGACCGCTCTGAAAATGGTGATTACATCTACGGTAAAAAGCGGTTACGCGAAATTGACAGGCGCATGCGTTTTCTGACTAAACGACTTGAAATCGCCGAAGTGGTCGAACCCTCTACGCAGCCCAACAAGGATCAGGTCTTTTTTGGAGCCTCGGTGCTGTATTCCGACAAAAAGGGCGAGGAGTTTCGTGTAACCATCGTTGGTGTGGACGAAGCCGAGCCTTTGCAAGGCAAGATAAGCTGGATATCGCCTGTGGCCCGCGCACTGACCAAAGCGCGTGAAGGAGATACCGTGGTGCTGCGCACCCCGGCCGGGGTGGACGAGCTTGATATTCTCGAAATCAGCTATCCCGACTCAGGCGCGCACAATGTCTAGCATCGCAATGCGGGCTGTTCCTCAAAAGAGGCTCGTCTTGAGTGCAGGCACGCGCAGGTGCCTGTGGTTCTATAGCCAGTTGTCGGCACACCGCGGTAGCCGGCCCGGATGCCGCGCCCAGAAAGTAGCCCAGCTCGCAACGCATATTTTGCGTTCGAGGTCATCTTTTCGTTTTGTGGCTGTGTGCATGCCCTGTTCGCAAGTCCCAGCACGGTCGCCAGGTATTTGGCCAGCTTGGCCGGTTCAAACGTTTGCGGTGAGGCGTTTCTTGCTTCGATCCGCGCAAAGAGTGCGCCTATTTCCTTGTGAAGGAACCGCCACTGGGACCGTATCTCCGGGCGCTGTTCAAGATAGCTGAACCATGGCATGTGTACATCCGCGGCAACCGGCAACTGCCCTGGGCCCATCCATCGAATCCGAAAGCTCAGGTATCCGACCAGATCAAGCAGCTCGCATTCCCTGTCAGAAAGAGTCATGCCCGCGCGACGCAGCGTGAGTTCCCGGGCTTCCTTGCGAATGGCCAGGACCTGCGCGGCATTCCAGCTGCGGTTCGTCAGATTCCGCTCGTGGCGTCGGTAAAGCAGCGTTACTTCCGGGACATGCCGCATGCGGAAAGCCTGTGCAGCAAAGAATTGCCAGTCTTCGGACGTTGGTATTTGCGGAAAATGTGCGTGGCGTTCGACCAGAGCCCGCACCTTGAAGAGTGCATTGGCAATGTAGAAATGGCATTCGAAAAGGTGAGCAATGGCCTGAATTTGAGGGTCCGTCGAGAATGTGTCGACTTTGTATATTTTGGCGGGATCGTCGTCGTAAAAAAGGCCCAGCTGGCCACCCACACATTCGAGCTGAGGGTCGCGAGCCAGACAGGCCAGCTTCACTTTCAGGTGGTCGCGAGTCAGCAGGTCGTCGCCGTCGACGAAGAGCGCGACGTCTTCGTTACCGACGGGCTGGGAATAAAGCCATTGCAAAGCCAGGTTTCGTGTGGCGCTGATTCCCTTGTTGGTCTGATTGAGTTGCACGCTGATGTTGGGTAGGCACTCTGTCAGCTTGGTAATCAGCTCTTGAGTTCCGTCCCTGGAGGCGTCATCGATAATCAGTAGCCGGGCCTGGTCGAGGAATGCATCTTTGGATGGATATTGCCGAAGAAGCGACACGACTGTCGATTCAAGATAGCGTACGTCGTTGAAAGACGTAATGAGGTACCAATGCTTTTGCATAAGAAAAATCAAGTATGTTCTCCCCATGTTAGTACGAGTAGGCGTTTGGGTCTGCACGGAATCCCTTCTTGGAGTAGGGCTAACGGCTGTGGTGGCGCGCGTCCCGTGCTGCTTGGGCTCGCGCGCAGAGCCCGGGTTTCCCTGCACGCCTTTCGTAACGTCATCGGCTTCGGGTCGAGACGGGACGGGCTGCACGCGGGGCTCTCGTGGCAAGCGTGCTCCGGGTTAACCCGGTAAAATAGCAGCCTTTATTCCTACTCAATCGTGCGTCCATCCGTGACTTCTATTCAGCATTTCCTTGGTTCCTGTGTCCTGTCCGCGTTTCGTCGCGAGCGTTTGCTCAAGCGGTTTGCATCGCTGGAGTTGCCTGTGGAAGATATCCAGGGGAGGTTTGAACATTACGTCTGGCTCGACACCACGTTGGACAAGCCACAGCAAATGCGCCTGCTTGCGCTGCTTACCTATGGCGAGGGGCTGGGCGCTCCCGTTGAAGACAAGCACACGATGATCCTGCGCGTCGTGCCTCGGTTGGGGACTATATCGCCCTGGGCAAGTAAGGCCACCGACATCGCGCACAATTGCGGCCTCGCGAATGTGAGGCGCATTGAGCGCGGTATTCGTTATGCCGTCAAACCCAAACGCGGATTGCTGGGAGCACAGACTGTCACGCCGGAACAGCAAAGCCTCATTGCGGCCTGCCTGCACGATCGGATGACGGAAACGACGGTGGATGTCAACTTTGACGGCACGCCGTTGTTTGAGTCATTGCCGGGAAAACCTCTGCGCACCATTGACGTTCTCGGCGCTGGCAAGGAAGCCATGCAACAGGCCAATCAGGAACTCGGGCTGGCGTTGTCGGATGACGAAATGCAATACTTGTGTGACGCGTTCACGCAGCTCAGGCGCAATCCGGTTGACGTCGAACTCATCATGTTTGCTCAAGCCAACAGCGAGCACTGCCGGCACAAAATTTTCAACGCCCAGTGGGTGATTGATGGTGTGAATCAGTCCCATACGCTGTTTGACAAGATACGGGCCACTCACGCGGCCCAGCCGGAAGGCACTCTGGTGGCCTATTCCGACAACGCGGCCGTCATGCAGGGCGGGCCCGCCACCCTGTTTTACGCGCAGTGTCCTCAAGCTGGCGATACCCTGGGCCCTTCCATATATCAGGGCCGCAAGGCCAACGTGCATACCCTGATGAAGGTGGAGACCCATAACCACCCAACGGCCATTGCCCCGTTCCCGGGCGCTGCCACAGGGGTGGGCGGCGAAATCCGCGATGAAGGGGCGACGGGGCGTGGGTCCAAACCCAAGGCGGGGCTGGCTGGTTTTACCGTGTCCAATTTGCGCTTCGATGACGCGCCAGAACCGTGGGAAGCCGGCTCGCAACCTGGTCCGCTCCGTATTTCCAGCCCGCTGGACATTATGATCGAAGGCCCCATCGGCGCGGCCGCGTTCAATAACGAGTTTGGGCGGCCTAATCTTCTGGGTTATTTTCGTGTCTTCGAGCAGGACGCAGGGGGTCGGCATTGGGGGTATCACAAGCCAATCATGATCGCGGGTGGCCTGGGCAGCATCGATGAAGCGCTGGTGCACAAAGACCCCATTCCGGTCGGTGCCCTGTTGATTCAATTGGGTGGGCCGGGCCTGCGGATAGGCATGGGAGGCGGCGCGGCCTCCAGCATGAGCGCAGGAGCCAATAGCGTCGAGCTTGACTTTGATTCAGTGCAGCGCGGTAATCCCGAGATTCAACGCCGTGCGCAGGAAGTCATAGACCGCTGCTGGCAGCAGGGCGCCAACAACCCGATCATTGCCATTCACGATGTTGGGGCGGGGGGCTTGTCCAATGCATTTCCCGAGCTCGTCCATGATGCGGGCCGGGGCGCCGTATTCGAGCTTACGCAGGTGCACCTTGAAGAGTCAGGCATGTCGGCGGCCGAAATCTGGAGCAACGAAGCGCAGGAGCGTTATGTTCTGGCCCTGCACCCGCAGGATCTGTCGCGCTTCGATGCCATAGCGCAGCGCGAACGCTGTCCTTACGCCATAGTGGGCGTGGCCACTGAAGATCGCCAGCTGCGTGTGACTTGGGGCGAGGGCCTGCCTGGTGTGGCTGATACGCCTGCACCCGCGCAGGCGGCACGGCCGGTCGATATCCCCATCGACGTCCTGCTGGGCAAGCCGCCCCGCTTGACGCGTGATGTGCGGCGCCTGCCGGGCGCCTCGCAGCCGCTGGATCTTACCTCCATGTTTCTGAAGGAAGCCGTAGAACTGGTGCTGCGGCATCCGACCGTTGCCAGCAAGAATTTTCTTGTCACGATTGGTGATCGCACGGTAGGCGGCCTGACCAGCCGGGACCAGATGGTGGGCCCATGGCAAGTGCCGGTTGCGGATTGCGCGGTCACGCTGGCCGACTTCGAAACCGTGCGCGGCGAGGCCATGGCCATGGGCGAACGCTCGCCCGTGGCTGTTATCGATGCGGCGGCGTCCGCTCGCTTGGCGGTAGCCGAGGCACTGACCAATCTCCTGGCAAGCGACGTTCAGTCGCTGAAGGACGTCAAGCTTTCGGCCAACTGGATGGCCGCTTGCGGCGCCCCGGGCCAGGACGCCGCGCTTTTTGATGCGGTCACCGCGGTCAGCGCGTGGTGCCGGCAGCTGGGGCTTTCCATTCCCGTTGGCAAGGATTCCCTGTCAATGCGCACGGCCTGGGAGGAAGATGGAGCAAGACGCACGGTGGTTTCGCCAGTGTCGCTTGTCGTAACCGCCTTCGCACCGGTGGCTGATGTGCGCCGGACATTGACTCCGCAGCTGCGCACGGATGTCGGCGAAACCGTGCTGATTCTCATCGATCTTGGTTTTGGCAAGAAGCGCCTGGGTGGCTCTATCCTTAGTCAGGTATACAACCAGTTGGGCGATGCCACGCCAGACATGGACGATGCCCAGTCCTTTTTGGCATTCTTCAACGTCATACGTGAGTTGAAGCGCGATGGGGTCATTCTGGCCTACCACGATCGCTCCGACGGCGGTCTGCTGGCCACTGCCTGCGAGATGGCCTTCGCCGGGCATGTGGGGGTGTCGATCAATCTGGATATGCTGACCATTGATCCGCGCGCCTCTGATTGGGGTGATTTCAAGATCCGTAGCGACCAGGTTGCGGTGCAGCGCGACGAAGTCACCATGCAGGCGTTGTTCAACGAAGAGGTGGGTGCGCTGATTCAGGTGCCCGCCGCCCAGCGTGATGCCGTTTTGCATAAACTGCGCGATGCCGGGCTGTCGGTGCATTCGCATGTGGTGGGCAGCCCGAACAAGCGTGACCAGATTCAGATTTTCCGTGACGGCAAGTGCATATACAAGAAGGCGCGCGTCGAGGTGGGCATGTACTGGAGCGAAGTTAGCCGACGCATCATGCAGCGGCGCGATAACCCTGCCTGTGCCGAGGCCGAGTATGCGCTCTGGAAGGATCCCGCTGATCCAGGGTTGACGCCAGTGGTTGGCTTTGATCCGCAGGAAGACGTGGCTGCGCCGTTCATCGCCACTGGCAAGCGTCCCAGAATCGCGGTCTTGCGCGAACAGGGCTGCAATAGCCAGGTGGAAATGGCCTGGGCCTTCGACAAGGCTGGCTTTGAGGCATGGGACGTGCCCATGACCGATCTGCTTTCCGGTCGTGTGCGGCTGGACGACGTGCAGGGCCTGGTTGCCGTGGGCGGCTTCAGCTACGGCGATGTGCTTGGTGCGGGTGAAGGCTGGGCTCGAACCATTCGCTTTAACCAGCAGTTGTCGGATCAGTTTGCCGCGTATTTCGCGCGGTCCGACACCTTTGCTCTGGGCGTGTGCAACGGCTGCCAGATGATGGCGTCGTTGGCCGACATGATTCCCGGTGCCGAGCACTGGCCCCGGTTTACCCGCAATCAGTCCGAAAAATACGAAGCGCGGCTTTCAATGGTTGAAGTGGCCGAGTCGCCGTCGCTGTTCTTTGCGGGCATGGCAGGTAGTCGCGTTCCCATTGCCGTCGCGCACGGCGAAGGCTATGCCAATTTCGGCCTGCAGGGTAAGGCTGCGCTAGTCACGCGCGTACTGAGTTTTGTCGATAATCGCGGCAAGGCGACCGAGGCCTACCCGTACAACCCCAATGGCAGCGCAGCCGGCCTGACCGGCGTGACGACCGCCGACGGGCGCTTTACCGTCATGATGCCTCACCCCGAACGGGTAACGCGCAACGTCATGATGTCGTGGGCACCTGAACGCTGGGGCGACCATGATAGTGGCGGCGACGCGAGCCCTTGGCTGAGGATTTTCCGCAATGCGCGCGTCTGGCTTGGGTAGCGTTTGGGCAGTGGGGGGCAGGTTCAGCGTAGCGTGGCGGTGGCGAAAGACCCCCACTGAAATTTTCGTGGGGAAGCCTTCGCGGCAAGCCGGAGCATGGGTTGCCGTCATGCCGCGCGCCGGGCTGAGGACTCCCTGATGAGCGTATAATCTTGCTTTGCGTACGGAGCTATCTAATGCGTCTTATTAAAAAAGCGCTCACCTTCGACGATGTGTTGTTGGTTCCCGCTTACTCCGAGGTCCTGCCTCGCGACACCTCGCTGACCACGCAGTTCACGCGTGGCATTACGCTGAACATTCCGCTGGTTTCCGCCGCCATGGACACTGTCACCGAGGCCCGGCTGGCTATTGCCATGGCTCAAGAGGGCGGTATCGGCATTGTTCACAAAAACCTTACCGCCGACGAGCAGGCGCGTGAAGTCTCACGCGTCAAGCGCCACGAGTTCGGCATCGTGATCGATCCGGTCACCGTGACCCCTGCCATGAAAGTGCGCGACGCCATCGCGCTCCAACGCCAGCACGGCATTTCGGGCTTGCCCGTTGTTGAAGGCGGCAAGCTCGTTGGCATAGTCACCAACCGCGACCTGCGTTTCGAAGACCGGCTTGATGTTCCGCTGCGTGACGTCATGACTCCACAGGAACGTCTCATCACCATGCCCGAGGGTGCGACGCTGGAAGAGGCGCAGGCGCTCATGCATCAGCATCGGCTTGAACGCGTGCTCATAGTCAACAGCAAATTTCAATTGCGTGGCCTGGCTACCGTCAAGGATATCGTCAAGAATACCGAACATCCTTTCGCCTCCAAAGATGCACAAGGGCAGTTGCGCGTGGGCGCAGCGGTGGGCGTTGGCGACGAAACCGACGAGCGGGTTGAAAAACTCGTCAACGCCGGTGTCGACGTTGTGGTGGTGGACACCGCCCATGGCCATTCGCATGGCGTCATCGAGCGTGTGCGCTGGGTCAAGAAAAATTATCCGCGGGTTCAGGTGGTGGGCGGCAATATCGCCACCGCCAGCGCCGCTCTGGCTCTGGTCGAGGCGGGTGCCGATTGTGTCAAGGTGGGCATAGGCCCGGGGTCAATCTGCACGACACGTATTGTGGCGGGTGTTGGTGTGCCGCAAATCACCGCCATCGCCGATGTGGCCAAGGCGCTTGAGGGCTCGGGTGTTCCGCTTATTGCCGATGGCGGCATCCGGTATTCAGGTGACGTTGCCAAGGCGCTTGCTGCGGGTGCCACGACGTGCATGATGGGCAGCATGTTCGCCGGTACTGAAGAAGCGCCCGGCGAAGTGGTGCTGTTCCAGGGCCGTTCGTACAAATCGTATCGTGGCATGGGCAGCGTCGGTGCCATGAGCGACGGCTCTGCCGACAGGTATTTCCAGGATCCGGCCAATAATGCCGACAAACTCGTGCCCGAGGGCATCGAGGGGCGCGTGCCTTACAAGGGCAGTGTCATTGCCATCATTTATCAGGTGGTCGGCGGTATTCGGGCATCTATGGGGTATTGCGGCTGCGCGTCCATCGAGCAAATGCGCAGCAAGGCCGAATTCGTTGAAATCACTTCGGCCGGGGTACGGGAATCACATGTGCACGACGTACAGATCACCAAGGAAGCACCAAATTACCGGGCGGACTGATTTTTAAGCCATGCATCAGCGTATCCTCATTCTTGATTACGGCTCACAAGTAACTCAACTGATCGCGCGCCGCGTGCGCGATGCAGGTGTGTATTGCGAAATACAACCCGGCGATGTTGACAATGCCTTCATCGACGCGCAGCAAGGGCTCAAGGGCATAATCCTGTCTGGCAGTCACGCCTCGGCCTACAGCGAAGGATCGCTCAAGGTGCCGTCCAGAGTCTTTGATATTGGCGTTCCGGTCCTGGGTATTTGCTATGGCATGCAGTCCATGGCATTACAGCTGGGCGGCAAGGTTGAATGGTCGGATCATCGCGAATTCGGCTATGCCGAAGTGCGTGCACGCGGACACACCCGTCTGCTCAATGGCCTGGAAGATTTTTCCACGCCCGAGGGCCATGGCATGCTTAAGGTGTGGATGAGTCACGGTGACAAAGTCACGCAGTTGCCACCTGGCTTCAAGCTTATGGCGTCCACGGATTCCTGCGCCATAGCCGGCATGGCCGACGAAGAGCGCCGCTTTTATGCAGTGCAGTTCCATCCCGAAGTCACTCATACGACCCAGGGTACGGCCCTGTTGTCGCGCTTCGTGAATGAAATCTGCGGTTGCGAGGGCGATTGGAATATGCCCGATTACGTCGAGGAAGCCGTGGCTGGCATACGTGCCAAAGTCGGCACCGACGAAGTCATACTGGGCCTGTCTGGTGGCGTGGATTCCTCGGTGGCTGCGGCACTTATTCACAAGGCCATTGGCGACAAGCTTACCTGTGTTTTTGTTGACCATGGCCTGCTGCGATTGGGCGAGGGCGATCAGGTCGTGGATACCTTCCGCGACCACTTCGGCATGAAGATCATTCGCATTGATGCCAGCGCGCAATTCATGAGTAAGCTGGCAGGGGTGTCCGAGCCCGAGGTCAAGCGCAAAATCATAGGCCGAGAGTTCGTCGATGTGTTCCAGGTCGAATCCGCAAAGCTTCACAATGCGCGCTGGCTGGCGCAGGGCACCATCTATCCCGATGTCATCGAATCGGCGGCGGGGAAGACTGGCAAGGCTGTAGCAATCAAATCGCACCACAACGTTGGTGGCTTGCCTGAAACCCTTAACCTGAAGCTGCTCGAGCCGCTGCGCGAACTCTTCAAGGACGAAGTGCGCAAGCTGGGTGTTGCCCTGGGGCTGCCGCCCGCCATGGTGTACCGTCATCCGTTTCCCGGACCTGGTCTTGGAGTGCGCATACTGGGTGAAGTCAAACAGGAATACGCCGACCTGTTGCGCCGTGCAGACGCCATCTTCATCGAAGAGCTGCGCAACACGGTTGACCCCGAAAGCGGCAAGACTTGGTACGACCTTACCTCCCAGGCCTTTGCCGTTTTTCTCCCGGTCAAGTCGGTGGGGGTCATGGGTGATGGCCGCACCTACGACTATACGGTCGCGTTGCGCGCCGTCCAGACCTCGGACTTCATGACCGCGGATTGGGCTGAACTGCCGTACGCGCTACTGAAGAAAGTATCCAGCCGCATCATCAACGAGGTGCGAGGGATTAATCGGGTGACATACGACGTTTCGAGCAAGCCGCCGGCAACGATCGAGTGGGAGTGATTTCATGTCTGGTAAGGTCTAGCAGGTACTAGCACCAAGCAGATACTAAGCCCGTGTTATTACGGGCTTTTTTTATAATTTTCCCGCTAATGTCTGGCACTGCCTAGAAGCCTCAAGCACAAATTTCTAATGGTATGGCCGATGGTATTATCAGCAGCGATACCATGGGGTGCGCGTCCGGCAGATGTCGAAGCGATGATGCTGGACTTTCGTAAGCTGCAGCAAGAGGCCAGGCTGGCGACTGCCCTCGTGATGAGGTGATGATGCTTCGTGGTTGAACTGCGGTGTATTGTCAGGAGCGGCAAAATTGTACGGTATAATGGCGTACAAAATGGAGATGAATTATGACTGTTGCTGCTGCCCGCCTAGATTTGCGCCTTGAACCGTGCGACAAAGAGCGTATCATCAAGGCCGCTGCTTTGCGCGGTTTGCCGGTGTCCTCTTTTGTTCGCGATGCGGTCTTGCGCGAAGCAGATGCCGCCATTGCCGCCGATACCGTTGTCACCCTGTCAGGTGCAGAATCACGTCGTTTCCTGGCGGCGCTAGATGCCCCTTTCCAGCCCAATGCCCGCCTGAAGGCAGCGATGGATGCCGCAGCCTCTTTGGCGCGGCGCTGATCGATGGCGCTAGCCTTTGTTGTCTTGGATGGACAGCAGCATGACCGCGCCGGGTTTTTCTGCGGTGTTGTGGCCCTGGATGACTATCTACATCGCCGGGCTGGGCAGCATCAGCGCGACGGTATCGCTACGACGCATGTCCTGATCGACGATGCCGACCCTACGCAGATCCTCGGCTATTGTTCACTGTCGGCGGCACAACTCCATCTGCAAGAGATGCTTGAACAGGATCGCAGGCGGTTGCCAGCGTATCCGGTACCCGCAATACGGGTAGGGCGGTTGGCCGTGTCTCAGACGCAGCAAGGCAAAGGGTATGGTCAGTTGTTGTTGGGCCATGTGGTGAATCTGACGGTGGCCGTGCGGCAAACGATGGGCGTACGGGTGCTGATCGTCGATGCAAAGGATGCGAAGGTAGCCACGTTTTACGAAGGCTTTGGCTTTCGGCGCATGGCCAGCACAGCGCTGACACTCTATTTGCCGGTACCGGTTTGATGCCGCCAGTCAGGCACCCATGTGTGTCGTCATCTAAAAAGGGAGAACGCTGATCATGACGGCGCTCAGCTTCAAAGGGAAAGAATTCGTCTACAACCATCATCTGGCCGTGCCGTTTCGGCCCCTTGTGCCTCACCCCGACAAGGGGGTAGGCCAAGCCTCGCTGGATGGCAACCTGATTATCCAGGGCGATAACCTGCATGCGCTCAAGGCGCTGCTACCGTATTACGCGGGGAAGGTGGATTGTATTTTCATTGATCCGCCGTACAACACCGGCAACGAGGGCTGGAGCTACAACGACAACGTCAACGCCCCCATGATTCGGGAATGGCTGAACAACAATCCGATTGGTATTGAGGATGGTCTGCGGCACGATAAGTGGTGCGCGATGATGTGGCCGAGATTGCGGTTGCTACGTGAGTTGCTAGCAGATGATGGACTTATTTTCGTTACCCTAGACGACAATGAGCAGCATCGATTTCGCCTGTTGATGGATGAAGTTTTTGGTGATGTAAATTATGTCGCGGCTGCTGCATGGCAGAAACGCACGTCACCAGATGCGCGAAAAAACTTATCGCCAGCATACGATTATGTGACTGTTTATGCGAAGGAAATTACGAAGGGGAAGCTGTCGCTAAATAAAATGCCGCTTGCTGCCGGCCGCATTGATGAATATCGTAATCCTGATGACGATCATAGAGGGGAATGGGCTTCTGTCGATCTGACTGGTCAAACTGGGCATGCCACAGCGGATCAATTTTATGAGATTGAGTTGCCGTCAGGCAGAAAGATCCAGCCCCCGGAAGGGCGGTGTTGGGCGCTTGCACAGGAAACCTTTAATCGCTTGGTTGCTGATGAGCGGATCTGGTTCGGAGTAACGGGAGATAACAGACCCAGGCTCAAGAAATTCCTGTCCGAGAGTGAGGGGGCAACCATATGGACGTGGTGGCCGTACGAGGAATGCGGGACCAATGAAAAAGCCGCGCAGGCTTTAAGAGAAGTGATGGGGCAGCCCATTACTTTTGATAATCCAAAGCCTGTGCAACTGATCGACAGAATCATCAGTCTGGCCACAGATCAAAACGCCCTGATCCTGGATTCCTTCGCTGGATCGGGAACCACAGCACACCTACCAGCCTGACCTGGAATGGCTTAAGTCCCCGGAAGCAGCCTTGACCCTGTCACGCGCCCAAGCCTTCGCGGCGTCCGATTCAGAAAAACGTCATTTGGTGTTTGCCCCGGCGCGTTATGTCAGCCAGAAGATGCTGGCGGAACAGAACCTGCCGGTGGAATTTGTGCCGCTGCCGTTCGCCCTGTATCGCATCGACCGGAGCTGATCCTATGTTCCGTCAGCTGGATTATCAAGATCGGGTGTTGGATTCCCTGGATGCTTATCTGGATGCCTTGAACGAGAAGAAGGGCAGAGCCGACCGTGTTGCTGAATTTGCGCTGCGTGAGCCGGACCTTGCGCTTCCGATTCCCGACTTTGTCGAGGAGGCTTGGGAGGACTTGCGGAATCAAGGGCGGCTACCGGTGTCACGGGCGACCATCCCGTTTTCGCGCCGCATCGACGGTTGCGATAGGCCTGTCCCGGATGTCGTGCTGAAGGTCCCCACAGGCGGGGGCAAGACGTGGCTGGCTGTGGCTGGGGTGTCTCGCATCATGGGCCAGTATCTGCGCAGCAATGCGGGTTTCGTGCTGTGGATCGTACCCAACGAGGCCATCTACACCCAGACCCTGAAGCATTTGAAGGATCGCCAGCATCCCTACCGGCAAGCCCTGGATCGCGCTGCAGCGGGTGCCGATCGGGTCCTCATCATGGAAAAGGCTGACCGCCTGGATGCCCGTGATGTCGAAAGCCACCTATGCGTCATGCTGCTGATGCTGCAGTCGTCCAACCGGCAAAACAAAGAGTCGCTGAAGATGTTCCAGGATCGAGGCGACGTGCACGGCTTCTTTCCGCCGGAGGGTGAACAACAGGCACACCAGGCTGCGTTGGCCGCGACCCCCAATCTGGATGCCTATCAAGGCATGTTTCCGATGGTGAAGGATTCGCTGGGCAATGCCTTGCGGCTGATCCGACCCATTGTGGTGCTGGACGAAGGGCACAAGGCGATTTCCGATCTGGCCTTTGAGACCCTGTATGGCTTCAACCCCAGCTTTGTGCTGGAACTGTCGGCTACGCCGCAGGATGTGCAACCGCGAGGAGGCAGGAACCCCCGGCCAGGGCGTTACGCCAATATCCTGGTGGAAGTGACGGGCCGCGAGTTGGACCGCGAAGGCATGATCAAGATGCCGCTCAATCTCGACCCCAGGCAGGGAACCGATTGGCGGGCGACGCTGAATGCCGCGCTGGATCGTTTGAATAGCCTAGCCAGGGAAGCCGAGCGGCTGCGGGCCGATACGGGGCGCCATATTCGCCCGATCCTGCTGGTGCAGGTGGAACGCACCGGGCGCGACCAGCGTGAAAGCCATCACATCCATGCCGACGACGTGAAGGACTGGCTGATCACGGCGGGTTTCGATGAAGCCGAAATCGCCATCAAGACGGCGGAACAGAACGATCTGGCCAACCCTGAGAACCAGGATTTGTTGTCGCCCACCAACCGTGTGCGCGTCATCATCACCAAGCAGGCACTGCAGGAGGGCTGGGATTGCCCCTTTGCCTATGTGCTGTGTAGCCTTGCAGCGAGTTCCAACCAGAAGGCCATGACGCAGCTGGTGGGCCGTATCCTGCGCCAGCCTTATGCCTTGAAAACAGGCGTCGATGCGCTGGACGAGTGTTATGTGATTACCCATCACGCCGCGACCAAAGACGTGGTAGAGGCCGTCAAATCGGGGCTGGAGCAAGACGGTTTGGGTGATTTGGTGCTGCAGGTCTCACAACAGGATATGCAAGGTGGGGGGCTGACAGCCCGACCTGTCCAGCGGCGGCCCGCTTTTGCCAAAAGCGAAATTTATCTGCCCAAGGTTTTGCGGGTGAATGGATCGGACATCCGGGAACTGGATTATGAAACGGATGTGCTGGCCCGCATCGACTGGCGTGATTTTGACCCCCGAGACATTGCTGATCGCATCCCGGACAATGCCCAGGCGGCAGAAAGCCAGTTGCAGCGCATCCAGTTGGCCGATGATGGCGATGAACTATTGACCAATAGTCCGGTGGCCGACAACCAGGAATCCCCGGCATTTGACCCGGCCTATGTGGTCCGACTGGTTTCTGATTTGGTGCTCAACCCGTTCGTGGCCCGTGAAATTGTCGGCAAGGCGGTAACGCGCTTACGCGAGCGGGGCTTTGACAGCACCAAACTGGGCAAGCTGGCCAGCCTGATTGCGGAGGAGTTACGCAAGGGCCTGGACGCGGCGCAAACGGAGCTGGCCGAGGCTGTTTTCAAGCATGACGTGGCCCAAGGCAGCATTCAGTTTCGCTTGCGCCTGGATGGGCGCAACTGGAAGATGCCCAGCGCCATGGCCACAACCGAACCCGAGGGTGCGCGTCAGCTATTGGGTCAAGACGGCGGCGCATTGCGACAAAGCCTGTTTGCGCCTGTATACGAAGCGGAATTGAATCAGGACGAGCGTGATGTGGCTGTCTATCTGGATGCCGCCGAGACACTGTCCTGGTGGCACCGCAACGTAGCCCGGCAGCAGTACGGCCTGCAAGGCTGGAAGCGGGCCAAGATTTACCCTGACTTCATTTTTGCTGTGCAGCAAGAGGGCAGCGCTCAGCGCATCGTGGCGCTGGAAACCAAGGGTGACCAGCTGAGCGGCAACCTGGATACCACCTATAAACGTGATTTGCTGGATTTCCTGTCGGGTAATTTTCAATGGGATACCGCATCTCCTGTGGGTAACCTGGAATTGGTTGGTACGGACACCACGGTCGAAGGCACGTTGATCCTGATGAGCGAGTGGAGGACTAGGCTGCCCGCCTATCTGGAGGGCAGGGCGGAATGATCACCACGCCGGCTTGCTGGATCATTGCTGGCCCCAACGGTGCCGGGGAAACGACTTTTGCGCTGGATTACCTGCCTGCGGTGGCTCATTGCCAGACGTTTATCAATGCCGATTTGATCGCTGCCGGGCTGTCACCCTTGAACCCCGAGCGTGAGCAGTTGGCGGCGTCCAGGCTGTGTATCTGCCGGAAATCGACCGGTGCGAGCGTGTACGCCGGGATTTCGCCTTTGAGACAACTTTGTCTGGGCGCGGCTATTTGCGGTTGGTGGATCGCCTGATGCACAGCGGATGGCGTGTGGAGATGTCATACTTGGCCCTACCCAGTGTGCAGCTGTCTCATGACCGAGTGGCTGAGCGCGTCACTCGTGGCGGACACAGCATCCCGGCGCAGGCGATTGAACGACGCTTTGCCCGTAGTTTGCGCAACTTGTTTGAACTGTATGCTCCCAGAGTCAGCCTGACGCGCTGCTACTTGAACAGTCTGGATAACCCGGCTCTCGTGTTTACTCAACAGGGGAATTGTGTTGAAATTTTTGATGATGCCGTCTATCGGCACCTACGCAGTGAGGCAGGCTGTGACTCCCCAATATGATGAAGACACACGCAAAGCACTGGAAAGCCAGCGCAATTCCGTGGCCAAGGCGCTGGATCGCAAGCGTCGCTTGGGTCAGTATGCTGTGGTGTGGAAGGATGGGAAATCGGTCTACATCGGGCCGAATCCGCCTGACCCGAAGGAGCCGGCGCATAGCGGACCAGCACAGCGCTGAACGGATGTTCTGGCAGTGTCTGGCATTGTTGGGCACGATCAGGTGTCATACTGAACATGGTACTTTCAATGGTATTTAACTATTAGACATTGAAAGTACTTATATAAATCAATATGCTATTGGTTCTATTGATGGTCGAGTGGGAGTGAATTGACGCTCTTCGGAGACTGCCACCGGTTATCAGGAAACTGCGGCAGCTGGGGCGGCCTCCGCCAGCACTACGCGATTGCCGCCCTGTTCCTTGGCCACATACAGAGCGTGGTCGACCCGTTGTAGCGCGGTATCGAAGTTGTCCGCGCCGTCGAGCATCGTGGCGCCGAACGAGGCGGTGACTTGGCGCACCGGCGCCACCGACAGTTGCGAGATCGCCAGTTGCAGGCGCTCAGCTACCATATGCAGGCCTGTCGCGTCGATGCCCGGCACGAGCACCACGAACTCCTCGCCGCCCCAGCGCGAGATATGTTCGTCCTGACGCAGCAATGCCTTGCAGCGCCCGGCAACTGCCTGCAGCACTAAGTCGCCGACCGGGTGGCCATGTGTATCGTTGATTACCTTGAAGTGATCCAGGTCCAGCATGATCAAGCCGGCTGGGCGAGTGTCGTTGAGCAGGTTCCTGAGTACACGCTCGCCCAGACGGCGGTTGTAGATACCGGTAACCGGGTCGCGGTTCAGCATGGCCTCCATTCGTGTGTGCTCGGATGCCATCCGCTTGATCGTATTGGTCAGCCCGCGTTGCACCGGCAGCAGCACCACCACCATGATGCTGACCGGCCCATACGCCATCAGCAGGTCCATGCCGCGCGGCGTCCACCTTTCACTGGGATGAAACGCCAGGTAGGTCAGTATCGGTAGCGCGACCAGTAACCAGCAAAGCAGCGCCACCACGAACGCCCAGCGACCGGGGACGAAGATCATCACCATCGTCAGCAATATCACGAACACCGACGCTATTGGCGGTAGCAAGTCGATTAACTGTACGCCAGGCGTCGATGTCGTGTACAAGGTGTAGAACCACGTCGGCGCGATTATCATCAGCGCCGCGATGACCAGTGCCGTGCGCACGATGCCCTGCAGCCACCAAGGGCGCCGCATCAGGGCAATGATCAGGCCGGCAAAGATCACGGCGCCGGACGGGGGAATGATCAGATCCATCAGGTGGTGGACCGGCCCAAGCCAGTGGATCAACGTGGCGCTGACACACGCGAACAGTGTCAGCCACAGCATGATAAGCACGGCAACGCGGACGTAATTATCTTCGGACTCTTGCATTGGTATCGTCAGGCGCCAGCGAGGCTGAGAGCCAAGTTTAGCATCCGTCCCAATGGGGTCAAGCAGGACTGGTGGTATTGCGGCGTGCTCCACGCCAGCCGAGATAACTACTCAGGACGGTCAAAAGATCATGACAGCGGATAAACCCAGGATCGACAGCAAGGACGGCTTTGTCACCTACGAGAAGGACGGTAAGGAGGTTAAGGTGAACTCGAACAACGTCAAGAGCATTGAGGAAGTCAAGTAAACTGAAGTGCCTCCAACCTACTCGCGTATCACGTTTGGAGCTTGGTCGGATGGTTTTTCAGCGGCGCACACAAGGCACGGACGCTGACGATCATTCGTTCTTGCTGCGAATCAAGCGCATGAGGGCCTGGGTATCCAGTTGCTCACCCGCCCAGTCCTCGGCAAAGTGCTCATAGACTCGAGCAATGCCGTTGTATATGCCCGACTCGGGGCGGTTGCTTAGATAAGCGGAAATTTCGTCCATTTCGGCGACCCAACGATAGGCTTTCGGGAACATGCCTGGCACAGTGTGGCCTAGCCATGCGAATAGATGATGCTGGCTGGCGGCTAGTTCCTCGCTCAGCGCTCGCCCTACGCCGTACCGGTCGGCAGCCAGGCCCATGACGGACCCCAACGCGGCCAAACCTTTCGTGATGCCACCGTAGCTCATCTTCAGGGCGGACGCGGCACCTGTCGGCGCGTCCAGCGTCTTCACGTCCAGTCCCGAACCTGTCAGCCTGGAGACGGCGTCTTTTGTATCTCCTGATAGGTAGAAGGTGGTGGTTGCACCCAAACCTTCGGCGTTGGGTGGCGGGCCGATGATGCTGCCGTCCAGGAATGTCGTACCCGTATTCTTCACGACCTGCTCAATGGCCAGAACCGTTTTCGGCGAAACCGCGTTGCAGTCGATATAGATAGGCTTGTGCGGCGCGGCCCGCAGCGCTGGCGCCAAGCGCTCGGCAATAGGCAGCGCTTCTTTAGGTGGCAGGATCGAAAGCAGGAAATCCGCTGCGACCAGATCTTCGTCGCAAACGGCCATCATCCCAGCGACCTGTGCCCGTGCCGCGCTGGATGCGCTGCGGCCTTGCAGGGATGTAAGCACTTTGGCCCCTCGCCGCGCCAGTAGAGCGCCCACGCCCGATCCCATATTGCCGGGGGCGGTGATTGCAATGGTTATGGTCATGAGGGGTTCCTTCCAAGGAGAGGCAATACCAGTAAGAGGTTGAAATCAATAGGTGGTTAGTCATGCCTTCCATGTAAGTGGCGCATGGCCAGAAGGGAGCCAAATCTTTTGGCTGCCAGTGCAGGTTTGATGCTTGCCAGACACGAGAAATGATCTTTGAGAAACAGTTCGTCTTCGAAGTGACCGTGTCGGCGGACTAAAGCGCAGCGTGTCGGCGCCTCGGAGAGAATCAGGTGACCGGTAGCTGGCTCCACGTTGCGCGAGGATATCGATGCGTCAAGCACGACAAGCTGTTTCAGGTCGAGTTTGTTATAGCACATGGGATGTGCCCCTACGTGATAAAGATCATTGACTTAAATAAGAGAGTGTGCAAACGAATAGTGAGCGTCAAGTAAAGGCCGTTCAGCTCCGGATTGAATTCTCGTGTGCGCGGTTCCTTAGGTTTACAATGTAACCAGTTCGCCGGTTTATCAACAACAAGTAACCCGCCCATACATGCAAGTGTGTGGGCCCCACGTAATCAGCGATAAGGAGGGCGTCATAGTGAAAGGTGATAAAAGAACACAAGGTGACAAGACAAACAACATGGAAGAGTCGCCAGATAATTTGAACGAACGCCTCGAGGCAGGTGGTGACAAAGACTTGCCTGAGTCCATGGTGCGCCGCAAAGCGCTCATCGGGGGTGCCACGGCCGTCGCGGGCGCGGCGGTGATGTTAGGCAGTAGCCGTCGAGTCTTCGCCGCTGGTTCTGACTCGGCCGAGGAAATCCGGATCGGCTATATCAGTCCGCGTTCAGGTACTCTTGGCGCGTTCAACAAGTCCGATTCGTACATGCTGCCGCTGGTTCGCAAGGCCTTGGCCAAAGGGATCACTATCGGGGGCAAGACGTACCAGGTCAAGATCCTCGATCGGGACGGTCAGTCCAGCCCGGCGCGTGCCAGCCAGCTTGCGCGGGAACTCATTCACAAGGACAACATCCATCTGATGCTCACGACTTCGACGCCCGAGACGGTCAATCCGGTGTCGGACGCGTGTGAGGCGGAAGGTGTACCGAGCATAGGCACGGACTGCCCGCTGGAATCCTTTTACTTCGGGCGTGGAGGCAAGGACGGGCACTTCAAGTGGGCGTTCGATTTCAGCTTCGGCGTCAAGCAATTTGTGGACGTCTTCCTTGCGCAATGGCCCTTGGTAGAGACCAACAAGAAAGTCGCGGTGATGTACCCCAATGATGCTGACGGCAACGGGTTCCGGGGTCACCTCGCACCGATTCTGGAGAAAAACGGCTATACGGTCATTGATCCGGGCGCATATGCGGACGGCACCACAGATTTTTCATCACAGATTGCGCTGTTCAGGCGTGAAAAATGCCAGATCTTCAACGAGGTTGGGCTACCGAATGACATTCAGGCGTTCTGGCGGCAAGCTGCACAATTGCATTTCCTGCAAGAGCTGAAAATTGCCCAATTCACCAAATCAGGCAGTTTTGCCGGCCAGATCGCGGCGCTTGGCCCCTTGGGTTATAACGTCTCGGCGGCAACGTTCTGGGCGCCGGGGTTTCCTTACAAGTCGCCCCTAACTGGCGGAACCTCCCAAGAGTTGGCCGACGGGTACGAAAAGGCTGCAAACGAGATATGGGCTGAGCAGCAAGGGGCAACATTGGCGCTGTTTGAGGTCGGGATCCAGGCCGTCAAGGCCGCGAAGAGTCCTACGGACCGCGCTGCGATTCGCGACGCGATACCCGCAATCGACATGATCACGACCCTGGGCAGAGTGAACTTCAAGACGGGCCCTTACCCGAATACTGCCACGACACCCATGATTGGGGCACAGTGGGTGAAGACCGCGCCGGGGTCGAAGTTCCCGTTGGATTGGGTTGTTGTCAGTAACTCGGAAGACCCGAATGTTCCGATTCAGCGTAAGCCTGCGCCCTATAGCGTATGACGGCAGCAGTTCGGGACGCGAGTAGGTCCTGGGCCGCCGGGCACTTGGCTGAAGAAGGGCCAGTGCTGGCGGCCTGCGACGTCAGTGTCAGTTTCGGCGCGTCGCGGGTACTGAACGACGTCAGCCTCGAGGTTCGGGCCGGTGAGCTGGTGGGCATCATCGGTCCGAATGGTGCGGGGAAAACGACATTCTTTGGCACACTGGTAGGAGCACTGCACCCGGTCACGGGCACAGTGACTTTCGAGGGCGTGGATGTGACTCACCAGTCGATGGCCCAACGGTGCCGGCACGGATTGGTCAGAACCCATCAGATTCCGCGCCCATTCAACGACATGACGGTGTTTGAAAACGTATTCGTTGCCGCCGTGAATGCCCATGGTTCAAGCCGCAAGGTGGCGTACCAATATGCAATCGAAGCCCTGACTCATACTGACATGCTTGGGGTGGCCAATCGCCGGGGGAAAGAGCTGGGGCTGCTCGATCGCAAACGACTCGAGCTCTCCCGCGCGCTCGCGACGGAACCAAAAGTATTGCTGCTGGACGAGATCGGAGGCGGCCTCAGTGAGGGTGAATCAATGGAGCTCCTGGCCATGATCCGTGCTTTGAATGATCGCGGTATTACTATCGTCTGGATCGAACACATGGTGCCGTTGTTACGGAAAGCTGCTGGCAGGTTCGTCTGCCTTCATCAAGGCAGGATCATCGCTGACGGAAGCCCGGATGAAGTGATGGCCGACCCGACGGTTACGTCGGCGTACCTCGGGGGCAGCGTGAAATGAGCCTGCTTGGAGTCAAAGGTTTGGACGTGCGTCACGGGCTTCTACAGGCGGTTTGCAACGTTAGCTTCGACGTCGATCGAAGCGAAATCGTGGCGTTCGTGGGCGCCAATGGTGCAGGCAAGACAACCTTGTTTCGTGCGCTGGCGGGTGCTCACATGCCTACATCGGGCCGGGTAATTCTGGATGGCGCCGACGTAACTACGGTACCCGATTACCGGCGGGTTAGAAGAGGTATTGCGCTGGTACCCGAAGGCCGCCATCTGTTCAAGGACTTGACCGTATACGAGAACCTTGCCCTCGCCAACGCAGCAGGCCGCAAGGGCGCATGGACCCTCGATGCAGTGCTCGATGTTTTTCCCAATCTCGTCCCGCATATGCGACAGAAAGCCGGGACGCTTTCCGGGGGTGAGCAGCAGGCTGCGGCAATCGGCCGCGCCTTGATCACCAATCCGGACGTTCTGCTGCTCGACGAAGTGTCGCTGGGGCTGTCTCCGGCAGCGGTGGAAAATGTTTACGCGTCGATTCAGCGCCTCGTCGGCGCGGATACGACCATCTTGCTGGTCGAACAGGATCTGGACCGTACCCTGTCCGTGGCGACCCGCGTCATTTGCATGCTTGAGGGACGGATTGTGCTTGAGAGCGCCGTGGGTGAGATCAGTCGGGAACAAATTGTTGAGGCGTATTTCGGGACCCGCCAGGCGCACGTCGAGGGAGTGACCACCAAATGAATTGGATCGGCGCGCTGGTGCAGGGGATACTGCTTGGTGGCCATTACGCGCTGATCGCGTGTGGTCTCGCATTCATGTATTCGGTCATGCGTATCATCAACCTGGCTCATGGGACGTTGGTCGTCGTGGCCAGTTTCGCATTCTGGGTGCTAGCCACTTACTGGGGCATCAATCCCTTCCTAGCCGCCATTGGTGTCGTTCCAGGCATGGCTCTTCTGGGTTGGGGGTTCCAAAGGGGCGTCCTTGAACCGAGTGGTCGCTTCGGGTTGCTGGTTCCAATACTTGCTACGTTTGGTTTTGCCATCCTTGTCAACAATCTGCTGTTCCTTCAGTTCGGTGCCAGTCCGCATTCGCTCGCACCGTATATCGGCACACTGTCCTACAGCAGCTGGACCATTGGATCCAACCTCTACGTCGGCAAGCTGGCAGTGCTGATCTTTGTTGTGGCGGTGGTGCTATTCGGCGGACTGAGCCTGTTCCTGGCCAAAACCCCGTTGGGGCGGGCCATCAGAGCCACCTCGGAGGATCCTTCAACCGTGGGCCTGGTCGGAATCAGCGCGCGCAAGATCAATGCCATTGCGGCGGCGATCGCGCTCGGAACCGTTGGCATTGCCGGCATGTTTCTCGTCATGCGGGGGAATGTGACGCCTTATGCCGGCATGGCAGTATTGCTGTTTGCCTTTGAGGCCGCGGAAATCGGTGGCGCCGATTCGTTGTGGGGGACGCTGGTAGGAGGAGTAATTCTGGGTGTCGCACAGTCATTTGGTGCATTGCTAAGTCCGCAAGGTTTCCTGATTGCGGGTCACGGTGTGTTTTTGCTGATTGTGATCGGCCGCGTGGTGCTGTCGAGGCCTTCATTCGGACGAATCAAGGCGAGGTTGGCGCAATGAGCATGACGTCGAGTTCCGTGGGTGAGGCTGGAGCCCCCCGTATCGAGCGCTGGACCAAGACCGCGGTAGTTGCGATGGGGGTCATCGTCCTCGCGCTCATTGTGCTGGCCATCGGACCAATGTTTCTAAGCGCAGATGCCGTCAGCAGCCTGACAAGACTCTTTATATATGTGATCCTCGCGGTGATGTGGAATGCTCTGGCCGGTTACGGCGGGATGGTATCGATCGGACAGCAGGGGTTTTTCGGGCTTGGGGCCTATCTTGTGATTCGCCTGGCCGGTTTTGGCGTGAATCCGTATGTGGCCATCCTTGTGGGTGCGGTGGGTGTTGGCATATTGTCCGTACCGATTTCGACAATTGTCCTGAAGCTGACGGAAGGCCGGTTCGCGATCGCGACCTGGGTGGTCGCTGAGCTTACTGTGCTGCTCATCATGCTCGATCCCACCATTCACGGCGAAACTGGCACGTCGCTGGCACAGATCATGGTGTATGAGCCGCTGGTGCGCCGTTCGTTGACCTATTGGTCGGCGCTGGGCTTTATGATTGCGCTTTTGGCCGTCATGTTCGTGCTATTGCGCAGTCCAATCGGTGCCTCCATCCAGGCCATTCGCGATGACATGGATGCGGCCGAAGCGGTGGGTGTAAAGGTGCTGGCCACCAAACGGATCCTGTACATTCTGGCAGCCTTTGGTGCGGCGGTTGCGGGTGCGTTGTGGGTGGCAAGTACCATTACGTTCCAGCCTACTTCTTTCTTTTCCGTGCAGTGGTCAGCCTTCATGATTTTCATGGCGCTGGTCGGTGGCATCGGGACTTTCGAAGGCGCGATCATTGGTGCGATCATATTTTTCCTGGTAGAGAATTTTCTTGGTGCGACCGGCGTGTGGTATTTGATATTTCTGGGGGCGACAGCGCTTGCGTTTGCCTTGTTTTTGCCGCGCGGCATCTGGGGCACGGTCGAACGACGTTTGGGTATCAACCTGCTTCCCGTGGGTTATCGGGTACGTCTGACTGAGGCCTTACGAGTGCGTCGGCACCCCTAGGCGGCTTTGAATCCGTCGTCCGCGGCAAGCAGCCACTGCGTGCCCTAAATGTCGGCCGAAGTTGAAGCGTAGATTGAGGAGGCATGTCGTGGACAAGTTATTGAATGGAAAAGTTTGCGTGTTGACGGGCGGGGCTGGCAGTATTGGCGTGGCGACCGCCCGGCTGTTCCTTGCCGAGGGCGCGCGTGTCATGCTGGTGGATCTGGACAAAAAACGCCTCGAAGACGTGGTTGCAAAGCTGGATAGTCCGCATGCCGCCAGCGCTACTGCCGATGTGTCCAATGCGCGAGATGTAGAGGCTTGCTTTCGCGAGACAACCGAACGATGGGGCAAGGTCGACGTGATTTTCAGCAATGCCGGTAATTCCGGTGTGATCGCTCCCATCGCCGATTATCCCGAGAGCGCTTTTGACCAGTTGTACGCTACCCATGTGAAGGGCGCGATGTTAACGTGCAAGCACGGGGTGCCGATGATGAATGACGGTGGCAGCATCATCATCACTTCCAGCGTGGCTGGCCTGCGCGGTGATGCCGGCGTCTATGCTTACGTCACCGTCAAGCATGCGCAGGTGGGGTTCATGCGGGCGCTGGCCAAAGAGCTTGCACCACGCCGCATCCGCGTCAATACGTTGCATCCGGGACCAGTAGACAACGGCTTCCAAAAGCGCATCGAGCAGGAACTGGGCGCAACCATCGGCACCGACGGCACCAAGTTTTTCAACCAGTTGATTCCGCTCGGACGCCACGCGCGCCCGGAAGAAATTGCTTCGTCGGTGTTGTATCTGGCCTCGGACATGAGCAGTTTTACCACCGGAAGCAAGCTCGTCGTCGACGGTGGCATGAGTTCGTGACGTGGCATGAACACCTGACTGGTACACTGCGCCTTCAACCGCACGGCCGCATCTGCAATACGGGTTTCTGGCCGGCACGTAATAGGGAAGCCCGACCGGTGCGTTTCGGCTGATTCGGGTTTCTGGGAATTGGTGTTGTTTTACAGAAAGGAACATGATGTCCATTCCGACCACCCATGTTGGCAGCCTTCCACGCAGTGAAGAATTGGCGCAGTTGCTGCTTGCGCGCGATCACGGCCAAGAAGTCGACGCCGAGCGCTTCGAGCAAATCGTTCAGGCGGCAATTGATCACGCCGTGCAGAAGCAGGTTGAAGTTGGTGTGGGCATCATGAGCGACGGCGAACTAGGCAAGGTTGGCTACGCCACATACATCACCGAGCGGCTCGAAGGCTTCGGCGGTCACGTCGCCCGCAAGCCTGCCAAGGATCTCGCCGCGTTTCCCGAGCTCAGAAAGAAGCTCAGCGCCATCATGGGGTCCCAGGAGTTCGTGCGAGCCGCTTGCATCGGCCCGGTGAAGCTGCGCACGCTTGAGCCGTGCCTGGCCGATATCCGTCGCTTCAAGTCGGCTATTGAGCGGCATGGCCACGGTGGCCGTGGCTTCATGAACGCGGCATCCCCGGGCCTGGTGACTGCGTTTCAGCCGAATCAGTATTACCCGACGCACGAGGCCTATCTGGCCGACCTTGTCGACGCGATGCGGCCCGAATACGAAGCCATCGTTGCAGCGGGCTTCGATCTTCAGCTTGATTGTCCGGACCTGGCGATGGCGGCTCATACCGGCTTCCAGGACCTCGGTGCGGCGGAGTTTGCCGCGCGCGCCTGGCAGAACGTCGAAGCGCTCAATGCAGCCACCCGCAGCATTCCCCGAGAGAAGCTGCGCATGCATATCTGTTGGGGAAATTATGAGGGTCCTCACCATTGCGACATTGCCCTGGATAAGGTCATTGACGCCATTCTGGCCGCCAGGCCATCAACCATCCTGTTCGAGGCTGCGAACCCCCGTCACGAGCACGAGTGGGAGACCTGGCGCGACGCCAAGGTGGCGGATGACAAGATCCTGGCCCCCGGCCTGATCGATAGCTGCTCGAACTATGTCGAGCATCCGGAGTTGATCCGGCAGCGGATCGAGCGTTATCTGACGTTCATGGATGAAGGCCGCGTGTTGGCAAGCACTGACTGCGGTTTTGGAACGTTTGCGAACTACGGCAAAATTGATCCGGCCGTAGCGTGGATGAAGCTTGAGGCGTTGCGGGAGGGTGCCGAACGGGCTGCGCGCTCGTCGACCCGGCTGCACGGGTAGGAAGAATCTACGGGGCGGTAACGTCGTGCCCGAGGGCGGGGGCGTGATCGTCGGGTGGCGCCGGCATCTGTATGGCGCGGCCTGAACCCAGGCCAGCGACGGCCATGGCGATGGCAAGCACCGCGCACACTCCAAGGGGCAGTTGCCAGCCGCCCGAGACGTCGTGCAGCGCGCCAATAAGCGGTGGGCCGCACGCGGCCAGCAGGTAGCCGATGCACTGGGCCATGCCGGATAGCGCAGCCGCCTGAGGCGCGGTGCGCGTTCGCAGGCCCATGAACATGAGTGCCAGTATTATGCCCGCTCCGGCACAAAAGCCGAACAGCGGAGCCCATACAATGGCCCACAAGGGTGCCAGCAGCAACCCGAGTAGTGACACTATCGACAGCAAGGCTGTACCGGCAGCGACCGCCCTCTGGTCTTTGAATAGGCGCAGAACTGGCGCGATAAATAGGCCTGGTACGCCCGAGGCAAGCTGCATCAGGCCATGAAGCGACCCCGCTTCAGTGGCGGAATAGCCCGCTGTGGTAAGGATGGAGGGTAGCCAGCCAATGAGTACGTAGTATAGGAATGAATTGAGGCCGATGAACAGTGTGACTTGCCACGCAAGCGCAGAACGCCAGACGGGCGCTGCCTGGCATGTCGGGGCGGCGTTCAACGGTGGCAACGTGTGGCCGGCCAGTTGCGGTATCCAGGCCGCCATTGCGACTAAAGGCAGCGCCAGCATTGCACCTAACGCAAGCTGCCAGCTCATACCTGGTGCTTCGGCCAGCGGCACGGCGGTGGCAGAGCCCAGTGCTGCCGCGACGGCCATTGTGACGGCATAAGCGCCCGTCATTCCTGCGATACGTTGCGGGAAATCGCGCTTGACCAGACTGGGAAGCAATACATTGCCCACGGCAATACCGGCACCAATCAGGCCCGTGCCCACGAAAAGGCTGCTTGCCGATCCTAGCGAACGCATGATGATGCCGGCAGCGGTCAAACCAAGCGCGCCGAACAGAGTGCGTTCCAGCCCATACCGCGCAGCGATGCGTGGCGCAAGTGGCGAGAACAGTGCGAAGGCAAGCAAAGGCAAGGTCGTGAGAAAGCCCGCTTGTGCAGTGCCAAGACCAAAAGCCTGCTGGATCAGGGTGAGTACGGGTCCGATGCCGGTAATGGGCGCGCGCAAGGTAGCGGCGATCAGCAGTATGCCCGTGATAAGCAGTGCCGGACGAACAACGGATGGGGCATTTGAAGCAGGGTGCATAGCGTGCGGCTGACGGGCGCGGTTTACCTCGTTGCGATAATAAATACTTATGCGCATACGATAAATCGTATCGGCATGCTTCGCTTAGTTTAATTGACAAATCAGGATCCGGCTTGAGGCTGGAGCCCAGTTTGCCAATTATGCTTGGATGCCCCGATCCGTGCCCCGACGTCGTTCTCTGCCCGGCCGCGGTCCACCTGGCCGCTTCACAGGTAGCGCCGCCGCTCTAACCCCGTGAACGCAACCCGCAAAAATTTTCGGCGATGGTGGTTTGCGCGGCGACTGACTGTGAAATGTATTCCAGCTCGGCCAGTTGCATCTTGCGGTTGAATGGGTTGTCGGAAAGCTTGTGGGTCAGGTTGGTCATCCACCATGAGAAGCGAACGGCTTTCCAGACTCGCGCAAGGGCGTCGTCGGAATAGGTGTCAAGCAGAGTGCTGTTCTGCTTATCGCCATAGTACTGTTTGAGGCCTTCGAACAGGAGCTTGGCGTCGGCCATGGCCATGTTCAGACCTTTGGCACCGGTGGGCGGGACGACGTGGGCGGCATCGCCCGCCAGGAACATCCTCCCGAAGCGCATGGGTGTGCTGACGGAACTGCTTAGTGGGGTAATGCTCATTTCCAGGGCTGGACCAGTGACCAGGTTGTCTACCAGGCTTGGAGGGAGCCGCCGCCGGTATTCCTTCCAGAACCGGTCAGCGTCCCAGTTCTTGAGTTCTTCGCCGCGGGGCACCTGGAAGTAATAGCGGCTGCGCGTCTTGGATCGCAGACTGCACATCAGGAAGCCGTCGGGGTGGTTCATCCAGGCGACCTGCTCGGAAATGGGGGGCACGTCGGCCAGCATGGCGAGCCACCCAAACGGGAAGGCGTAGTCATATGTGGTGATCTGGCTGGCCGGTGCCGCTTTGTGTGTGGCGCCGTGGTGGCCGTCGCAACCTGCAATGAAGTCGCAGTCGATCCGGAACTGGCGTCCGTCCTTTTCGTAAGAAACCCAGGGATGCGCGGTGTCGAAATCGTGTGGCTGGGTATTGCTGATTTCGTAATGCGTTACGCCGCCAGCGGCTTGGCGTGCGTCCATCAGGTCGCGGGTGATTTTGGTTTGGCCGTATACGGTTGCATATTTGTTGACCAATGCGAAGTCGATGTGGACGCTGTCTTCGCCCCACATCAGGTTGAAGCCAGGCATTCTCATGCTTTCGCGATCAAGCCGCTCGCTGACCCGTGCCTCACGCAGGGCCTCCAGTGTGGGCATTTCGAGTACACCAGCGCGTACTCGGCCACGTACGTAGTCTGCACTGCGAAGTTCCAGGATGACGTGGTCTATCCCCTGGTTCAGCAGCAACTGACCAAGCAGCAGGCCCGCGGGGCCTGCGCCGATAATGACAACTTGAGTACGGCTGGTTTCCATCTGATTCTTCTCCGTGTGGATGAACGCTTGTTGCGGCGCTTAGGGTTCTTCGAATGTGATCAGGCCCATGCCTGTGGTCATGGGGCAGTAGTAATTTTTGTGCACCCGGCGTGCCTGATTTGATATGGCGCCACGCATCGTCAGCCACATAATGAGTTCAATCGCTTCGGCGCCCGCCTTCTCCATGAGTTCCTGGTGCGTCATTTCTGCGAGGCCTTCCGGGTCGTGCTCGATGCGATCGAGGAATTCCTGATCGAATTCCTGGTTCATATTGCCGAAGCGCTTGCCCTGCAACTGATGTGACATGCCGCCCGTGCCCAGGATGACGACGCGCAGGTCGCGCTTGTCGGCTTCCACTGCCTGACGGATGGCCTGGCCGAGCCTGTAGCATCGCCGCGCTGTGGGTAGCGGGTGCAATAGCACGTTGACGGCAAGTGGTACTGCCGCGACGTTCCAGTCGGGGGTGTGTTCGAAGCACAGGTGCATGGGGACAAGGAAACCGTGTTCGACGGACATTTCCTGGCACATTGTCAGGTCGAACTCGTTATAGACCAGCGACTCGCACAGATGGCGCGAAAATTCGAAGTCACCCTTGATGCGTGGCAACGGACGCACGCCCATTCCTTCATCGGCAATGGCATATTCGTCGGCACAACCCATGGCGAACGTCGGGTATTTATTGAAGAAGAAGTCACCGCCGTGGTCGTTGTAAACCATGATGGCGACATCGGGCTTGAGCTTGTTTAGCCATTCGCGCACAGGTATGTAGGCATCGAACAGTGGTTTCCAGTCAGGTTCGGCCTGAGCACCACGGTCGTAGGCGCCACCGATGGACGGGACGTGTGATGTGCCGATGCCGGCAATGATCTTGCTCATGACTATCTTGCTCCTTTGGCCCTGCGTGAGGCCAGAAAATCTTCGAAAGATTCGCCGCGCATCTGTGCGCCGATGCGGTAAAGGCCGTGTCCGACGACAAAGCCCAGTTTGATCAGATAATAAATATTGGCGCCGGTGTCGTTCAGGCCAGCCCAGTCTCGATTGCGCACCAGTTCTTTCTCTTTTTCGGTCAGGCCGTATTTTTCCAGGTACGCTTCTTCGTCGGCTTTGTAGGCGGCGCGGTTGGATTCATCGATAAGCGAGTTGCACATTTTGTTGATGCGATAGCCCTTGTGCGATTCGCGCAAATCGAACACGATCGTGTCCGGAATAGGTTGTGGGCTTTCAAGCTGTTGTTTCATTTTTCGCTCCTTGGCGTCGGCTTTGCCTGTTACCAGTCAGGCTCCAACGGTACCTTATCATGATGGCGCAAAATTGTATTTTCGCGAATGGATGAAAGAGACCAAAAATTGTGATTTTCGGACACGTCAGTTAGAATTTTGATGTCCAGCCTCATATTGTCTGCGCCATGTACGAAGAACAACTTGCCGAACTCGATAAATCCTCGATTCCGCTTTACTCGCTCTACGGTCAAATAGACAGTGCCGCCGAGCTGCAATTTCTGCATCTGGAAACGCTGGAAAGCCGCAATAGGTTTTACGACTGGAATATCCGCCCGCATCGCCATCACGATCTGCACCAGATCGTGTGGGTTGAGGACGGCGGGGGAAACGTCATTCTGGACGACAAACGTCTGGAGCCGGCTGGCCCTGTCCTAATCAACATTCCACCATCGACCGTGCACGGATTTCAGTGGAGGCCCGGTGCGCAAGGTTTTGTCTTGACCATCTCCGAGAGTTTCATGACGGATCTATTCGGGCAGACAGCGGACCCGGCCATCGAGATGTCGCTTGGACAGGTGCTTGTTGTAACCCAGTATGGGGCGCAGTCAGTGGCCAAGCTGACCATGTTGTTTGCTTCGCTGATGGACGAATACACCCATGAGCGTTTGGGCAGGGCGACGACGGTTTCCGGATATGTACTGGTTTTGCTGGCGGAAATCACGCGGCTCAGGCAACTGAGTCAGCGCGAAGTACTGGCTGCCCATATGTACGGCGGTGAGCTTTACCACGGATTCAAAGAGCTGGTCGAAGCGCATTTTCGCGACCATTGGTCTGTGGCGGCTTACGCTAGGGCCTTACGTGTTACCGATCGCAGTCTGCGGCGGCTAAGTCTAAAATTCTCCGACCAGACGCCTGTTCAGATCATCCATCGACGCCTGCTGCTTGAAGCCAAGCGCAACCTGCTTTATACGGAAAAATCCATCGCGGCGGTCGGCTATATTCTTGGCTTCGACGATCCGGCTTATTTCACACGTTTCTTCATAAGGAATGCTGGAGAAACTCCATTGCAGTTTCGTCGCGGACGCATGGGGGCCACGGTACGTTGAGTCCGCATTTTGGTGGCGTTATTGTTGGCTTGGCGCGCGGCAGGCAACGCGCGGTGGTTGTAGGTCCCTTGCCCCGGCCTGTTATTGGTAGACTGGCGGCTCACCGCCAGGACGGCGTTTGAAGCGGCGGTGAACCCAATAGTATTGTTCCGGAATGCATTGTATTTGCGCCTCCAGAAATTGGTTGGTCAGAAGGGCGTCAGCCGTTGGGTCACCACAGGGGTAATTCTTAAGCGGCTCGAAGATCGAGAGCTTATAGCCTTGATAATTTGGCAGCACCTCGGTCACGAAGGGAACCACACGTGCTCCGCTGATTTTCGCCAGGCGCGATACGGCTGTCAGCGTGCAGGCCTGGACGCCAAAAAACGGCACAAAGACCGAATCGCGCAAGCCGAAATCCATATCAGCCGCAAGCATGATGGGTTTGCCCGATTTCAAAATGCTAAGTGTCTGGCGTGCGCTGCTGCCGCGCGGAATCATTTCCGTACCGAATCGGGCTCGCTGTGTCAGGGCGATGTCGTCCGTTGCCTTGTTCGACATGGGGCTGTAAATCGAAGCCACCGCGTGGTGAATCGAGTAGTACATACAACCTGCCTCGATGCCGGCGAAGTGAAATCCCAGGAAGATGGTTGGCTGATCGTAGACGTCGGCAAGTTCTATGGCACTGCTCAGCTTGGTCAGGTGAGTTATCGTTTCGGCACTGCCATACCATTGGATGCCTCGTTCGAAATAGCTGCGAATGACATGTTCGAATGTGGAGCGCGCCAGGCTTTCGCGCTGCGAGGTGGTTTTTTCAGGGAAGCAAAGGCGCAGATTCGTATGCAGAATGCGCTTGCGTCGACTGGGCAGCCTGTAAAGCGTGCGGCCCAGTGATTCTCCTAGCCGGGCCACAAGTCCGTACGGTAGGGCCGCAAGCACGCGTAAAAACCCGGATGCCAGCACGTGCTGAGTTTTTTGGTTCAAATGTCCGCCTAGTAAGGACCTGCTGTGTGGCAGTGGTGGTTCTGACAAGACGGAATCTTGAGAATGGCAAGAGGCAATCCTGGAGTTGAAGATGGGCTTGGATTAGCGTGATCGATATTAACACTGCCAAGTGTTCAGTCAATTTGTCGCGCCCCGTTAATTCAGGAAAACTTGAAAGAAGTTGTTATTGAAATCTCGTGAAATGCCTTTGTCGGGGCACACTTGCGCATTCGTTGAAGCGACTCGCCGCGTTCGCCTGGGCATTGCTGTATTCGTCGCCGCTTTCCAGCGGGGTCCATCTTTGTTGAGATGTGTTGCCCATTGCACCGGGACGGCGCCGTGTCTTCCGTCACGGCGTCATCCTGGCTTCGTCGGGGTATCACCCTTGCGAATGACTGTTGTGTCAGGCTGTCTGTGTGGCAGCACCCTCTGTCTCGTCCGGGTCGGTATTGCCCTCGGACTTAAGCGTTGCCCGCATACCAAAGTACGCCTTGATGGTTGCGATGGCCAGGGGTAGGGCGCCGGCGAAAATGAAAACCAGATCGCCCGGCAGGCGCAGCCACTCGATCAGGCGCGACCGGTCACTGTTCATGTAGTCGAAGCTTCGGGCGTGCCAGTAGCCGTGTTCGATGACGTCCCACAGCTGCAGCACGCCGCTTGGGAAGAGGCTAAGTACGATCATGAGAACCAGGCCTATGTTCGTACCCCAGAACGAAAGCTTGACGTACTTTTCTATCTTTGCCCAGTTCTCATCGGTACTGGTCTGGCGCAGGGCGAACACGGTCAGCGCAATCGCGAGCATGCCAAATACACCCATTAGTGCCGCGTGTCCGTGGTTCGGCGTCAGTTGCGTTCCCACTTCGTAGTAGCTGACGATGGGCAGATTGATCAGGAACCCGAATATGCCTGCGCCCACGAAGTTCCAGAAGCCGACTGCCATAATGAAGTAGAAGGTCCATTTGTGCGGAACAGCAACGGGCCTGTCGCACGTATCGCAGGTACCTCGAGTGGTGCGCACGAAATCCCAGGCGTCGAGTGTCAGCAGGGTTAGCGGCACGACTTCCAGGACTGAGAACATGGCGGACATGGCCATGTTGAAACTGCCTTGTCCGTTGAAGTACCAATGGTGGCCGGTGCCGATCAGCCCGCCGAGGAAATACAGGATGGCATCGAGGTAGATGACCCGCAGGGCCGTGTTGCGCTGGGTCAGACCAAGCTGGTACAGCGTCAATGCCACGACAGTCGTTGCGAAGAACTCGAAGAAGCCTTCGACCCACAGGTGAATGATCCAGAAGCGCCAGGTGTCCACCACGGTGAAGTTGGTCTTTGCACCGTACAGCAGGGCAGGAATATAGAATACCGGGACGGCAAGCGTGGCCAGCAGGAACATTCTCACAAGGGGCCTTGCCGCCTGCCGCTTGAGCGTTTGCGAGCGTACCGTCCAGCATAGAATGCCGAACCACACGAACAGGCCTAGTACCAGCAGATATTGCCACAACCGTCCCAGTTCGAGGTATTCCCATCCCTGATTGCCAAGCCAGAACCACCAGTTCCCCAGCAACTGCAAGATTCCCAGCCACTCGCCCAGCAGGCTGCCGGCGATGACTATGGCGAATGCGACGAACAGTATGTGGATCCAGACGGCTAGCCCGCGCGGCTCGCCACGTCGTAGTGAACGCGCCAGAAAGAGTGCAGCAGCGACGTAGGCCGTGGCGATCCAGAAGATGGCCGTTTGCAGATGCCAGGTGCGCATCAGGTTGCTGGGGAAGAAGGCCTCGAGCTGCAGTCCGTAGAACGTGCCAGGGTCAGCCCGGTAGTGGGCAACCACGCCCCCCACCAGTGTTTGCATCAGGAACAGCAGTGCTACCACCACATAGAATTTCAGTAGTGCGCGCTGACCGGCACTGGCTCGCCCTGGCAAAAGTTGTGGGGTGACACGAGTGCCGGTACTGATCCAGCCCAGATACTCGAACTTCCCAAAGGCCAGCAGCACAGCGGCGATGCCCGCCAGCAGCACGATCAGGCTGAGCGCACTCCAGAACATGGCGTCGGTGGTGGGAACATTGCCCACATCCGGGTCAAATGGGAAATTGTTTGTGTATGAATAGGTTTCGCCCGGCCGGTCGGCCACCGATACCCAGGCGGCCCACGTGACGAATGCGGTGAACTTGTGCAGCTCGACCGGGTCTGTGATCAGACCGCGCTTTAGCCCGGCGTTAAGCACGGGGTCTTTAAAATAGTGCGTCCAGTAAGCGATTTCCTGTTTGTACGCCGCCGCTTGTTCAGCGGTGAAAGTCAGCACGTCGGTAGTGGCGTCATACCGGTTTGTCTTGAGCTCAACGATGGCCTGCGCGCGCGTTGCCGCCAACTGGCTTGGAGTAAGTTGATTCAGCGGCTTCTGGTATTGGTTTTGTGCAATGGCTACTGTCGTGTCGTGGCCGAAGCGGTGAAGGGCTTCGGAGGAATAGTCAGGGCCAAGGTAGGCGCCGTGGCCCCATATGCTGCCGTTGTCCATCAGGCCGTAGCGCAGAAAAATAGCCTGGCCGTCCTCAACGTCGGCGCGGTTGAAGATGGTGTTGCCTTGGGCGTCGACCACATTCGCTGGAATCGGGGGTGCATTGCGATAGGCCAGTGCAGTAATTGCGATGATCCCCGCAAAGCCGACGATCATTACGATCAGGATGCTGCGTATCCACCAGGGCGATAGTGGTGGATCGTCCGCTGCCAGCGATTCGGTTGTTACGTGGTCGATGTGACTCATTGTTTCCCTCCTGTTCGGGCTGGCCGGGCACTTTCTTGCCACAGGCTTACTGGGTTTTTGAAGGTCGCCTTTTCCTGACGTGAACTACTTTTGCGGTTATTGCTCGCAATTTCTGTATTGTGCGCTAAAGCGTTTTGCACGTGCCTCCACCCTGGCTGCAACGCGTTTGAGCCACGTTTTGTTATCGTAGCTGTGGTGTCGGTATCCCGTCCAGCCTTCGTGGTAGTTCAAATATTGCCCGTAGGCATCATTTTTGGGAATGCCGTTGATCTGATACGTTTTGTTGATGTACCAGCCCATGAAATCCATGGCGTCATCGAAATCGTCGCGGCTGGACCGCCAGCCTCCCGCTTCCTTCTGGTAATCGGACCATGTTTCGTCCTTGGCCTGAGCATACCCGTACGCGGAACTGACGCGACCCCATGGGATAATTCCAAGGAAATAGTAGCGAGGCGGAAGGGCGTCGTCACGGAAGCTCGACTCCTGATACATCATGGCCATGGGCACCGGAGGCGGGACACCCCACTTCTTCTCAGTGTTGGCAGCAGCCTCGCGCCAGTCCGGCTTTTCCTGGAATATTGCGCATATATTTTCCGGGTTCATGGGCGGGGTGGTCGCGCAGCCGGCCAGCAACAGCAACGGCAGCGCATACAGCATTCCTCGCATCGATCTTGATTCCTTGCGTAATCGTGGTTTGTTTTTTCAGGCCCAGTGCTTGTCCGGCGCTTGTGATACGTATCGAAATAATACGCCTTGTCTGCACGGGGCACGTTTTGGGCTTCGCCCTGGTGGGCTGCTGATCCTGCCCATGGCATGGCTGAAGCGTACTGCGTCGTGGCAAAGGTGCGAAATACCCATGATGTCAAAACGAGTACCTAGAGAAAATAATAATTTCGGGCATAAGATTCATATCAAATACATGTTTATACCGGTTGGGCGATAGACTTAATAAGGATTGTCAAGATGAAACTTAAGCATTCACTACTTTTTGCAATGCTGGCTGCGTGCTCGTTTGCATTGCCGGCCCTTACCCAGGCGGCGACAGCCGGGCCCTCCCGGAACTATACGGCCACGTTGCAACCGCTAAATAGCGCTTCAATCAAGCACAAGACTACAGGTGAAGCTACGTTCAAAGTACGGGGCGATAAGCTGACCATCGACATACGGGTCAAGGGAGCACCTCCCAGCATTACGCACTGGCAGCATTTCCACGGTCTGAAAGGCGAGCTGGCCGCAAGCTGCCCCACCCAGTCTGCAGACACCAATGGTGATGGTTTTGTCGATATCCTTGAAACAGAGCCAGCTGCGGGAACCACGATGGTGCCGTTCGACACGATGCCGGCAGCTATGGACGTGGCGCACGGCACATACCCGAAGGCGTCGGCCAAAGGGTCCTATCATTATCACGAGGTTGTTTCGGTCAAAAAGCTATCGGCAGCGTTCGCCAGGGCTTTTGACGGCCAGAAACTCGATCTTGACAAGCGCGTCGTGCTGATTCATGGCGTGCCATCCAGCATGAAGCTTCCTGCCACAGTGAAGTCGCTTGGGCCTATTCCGGCTCAGGTGACGCTGCCCATTGCCTGCGGAAAGATTGTCAAGGTGAAGTAACTGTTCTCGTGTGCGCCAGCCAAAAGGGTCCTTGCGGTTGGTGCACGTTTATTTGGTCGCCGTGCAGTGTCGGCCCCTTTGCTGGTTTTCGTTGTTGTCCTACTAACTTATCAAGAGATTCATAATGGCAAATAACCCTGAGATCCCTGTTTTGTCCGATTCCGTTTATGTGTTCGACGCCAGAGGGATTGCCAAACGGTTCCGGCATGCGGCTATTTTTGGCGCATTGTCAGCGTTGCAACCGGGGGAGACCATGCGGTTCGCCAACGATCACGACCCGCTTCCGCTCCTGGCCCAGATTGAAGGGCGCTTTGGCGATGCGGTACAGATTACGTATGTTTCGCGGGAACCGGGGCAAATAGTCATCGACTTCGCTGTGTGCGGTTGACGCCAGCTTGTGACTGACATTCGTTTTTGGCTGATGGGCCCGGGCAGTTGACGGGCCCATCAGAGTTTGGCGGGTGTTGTCTGGCTGATTCGAATTCGTAACTTTGGCGGCCTGGCCTTGCCGTGCGGCGTTGTAAGCCTTGCAGCTCAAACTGATCAAGCGGGATACTAAAGCGGCGTGGTCGGCCGTGGTTCGCGCAGCAGTAAGCTGAACACTCTCCAGCCTGCTGTCGGACTCGGGTTTCTTCCCACCGCGAAGGGATGCGCATACCCGCTCGCGTCAATGGCGAAAAGTGGAATGAGTTCGCCTTTGCAGCTGTCAAGGTGTTGTTTGAAGTCGAAGCTTTCCGTGAGCTTGGTAGCGCGAATGGTACAGCCCTGGCTGATAAGGCGGGCAAGTTGCCAGTAGTCAATGTCGTTGCCGAACAGCTTGTATCCGCGATAGGTCTGGGCAGTGTGATGCTTGCTTCCCTGGTCGGCTTCATTAGTACTTAGCAGCGCATAGATTTTGTGTTTGCCGAATCGGTCGCGAAAGCGGCTGGCCACGAGTTCGTTGAAATGGTCTGTGGCGCTCAGCGCCAGCAGACGACCTATTCCTGTAAGGTCCAGGTTGCGCTGCGCGTGCTCGGAAATCGGGCTCCCGTAGTAGGTAGGCAGACCCTCCATCCTGGCCTTGGCAATGTTGCCCCAGTCACTGTCGCAAAGCCGGGTAGGAATCCCTGCGTTTTGCAGTGCGTTGCCGATGGCGCGCGCTACTGGGTTGGCCCCGACGATAAGAAAACCGGTAGCGTCAGGCTCGACTACGCCTAGCGCCACCGCTGCGGGACGCGCGGTGACACTCTGCAGGATGACTGTGGCGATGATCACAACGAAGGTCAGCGGCAAAAGCTGGTCTGCGTAAGGTATGTTGAGTGCCTGCAGCTTCAACGCGAACAATGCCGAGACGGCAGCCGCTACGATTCCGCGCGGAGCAATCCAGGCAATCATGGCACGCTCGCGCCAGTTAAGTGCCGAGCCCCAGGTCGAAAACGCGACCTTCAGCGGACGTGAAAGGAGCAGCATGACTGCGAGCAGTGCCGCCGGCTTCCACCCCATGGACGTCAGTCTGTGAAAATCCATGCGTGCGGCCAGAACGATGAACAGGACCGAGAGCAGCATCAGGCTCAGGGTTTCCTTGAATTCCTGGATTTCTTCGACAGGGACCCCGTCGCGGTTGGCCATCCACATGCCCATTATGGTGACGCAAAGGAGTCCTGATTCGTGCTGTATTTCGTTGGAAATGGCGAAAGCGCCAAACATCAATGCCAGTACGGTGACGTTGATCAGGTATTCCGCCAGCCAGTTTCGGCGAACTATTTCGCTGACGATGATCCCGGCGGCGAAGCCCGTAAGCACGCCAGTCAGTACCGTAACTCCGAAAACATATATGGCATGTGCCGAGCTTATGCTGCCCTGCAGGGAGATGACGAATTCGTACGCGAGGACGGCCAGCAACGCTCCAATCGGGTCGATGATGATGCCTTCCCATCGGAGGACGCTGGCAATTGTTGACACAGGGCGTACCGTGCGCAACAGTGGGGCAATGACTGTGGGTCCGGTTACGACGGTTATGGCGCCGAACAGGAAAGCCATTTCCCAGGAAAAGCCCATGATCCAGTGCGTGGCTGCCGTGGTGACGAGCCAACTGATGACCATTCCGATGCTGACCAGACGTGTGACCACGCGTCCAAGGCCTCGCACTTCGCGGAGCTGGAGTGTCATGCTGCCTTCGAACAGGATGGTGGCGACGGATAGGGAAATGAACGGGAAAAGCAGCTTGCCGAAGAGGGCGTCGGGGTTCAGTACCCCAAGTAGCGGCCCCGCAATGAGGCCGGCTATTAACAGGAAGAGGATGGCGGGTAGCCGCAGCCTCCATGCAGCCCATTGGCAGAACATGGCAGTCATTCCTATACTGGCCAAGGTAATGACGTCGTGCTCGTTCATGTGGGGGATGTGATGGTTGTTGGTTTCGGGCGGATTCGCATGGAATAATAACGCATTGGCGAAGTGGTGCCCGCGGGCACGTCATGCCGACTGTTTCGGGTCAGGCAAGCGCGCGGTTGAGTCGGGGCATGACTTCAGTTGCCATGAGTTCCATTGACCGCTTTGACAGGCGTGGATCCACCCAGTCGTGGCACGAGTAAAGCAGCGTGCCAAAATTGCCAACCTGTTCGTGAAAAGCCAACAGCTGTTCGACAACCTGATCGACGGTGCCTGTAATGACCAGTTCGTCAAGCAGGCGATCGAGCGTAATTGCCGAGTCTGGAAGATTTGGGTCCGATTTGAACAGATTGCCTCGGCCCGCGCCGACCAACTTGCGCATCAGTTGCCCGAAGTAAAAGGCATACGGGCCGTGTGCGCCATGTCCGTATTCTTGTGCAGTGCGCTCATCGTCCGCGACGAATATGCTTTTTGCGACGCGCCATTCGGCCGGCTTGGGCATGGCGCCGATGGCTTCGCGCCCATCCACATATTTGGGCCAATGCGTGGCGACCCACTTGGGTAACAGGAAGTTGGCGGAAATGGGTGTCCAGCCGCGTTTGGCCATTTCAGTGACGCCCTTGGAAAAGGGTGCTACCGCTGTTCCGACGATTGGCGGATGCGGCTTTTGGTAGGGTTTTGCAATGATGCCCTGACCGATTTCGGGAATCATCGTGTGTTCGGTGGTTACTGACCAGTGTTTCCCCCGCAGGTTGTATGGCGGGTCGTTGGCCCAGATGTCGAGAATCATGTTGATGGACTCAACGAACATCTCGTTGCGGTTTTTCTCCAGATTACCGAAGACTTCAGCATCGGATACAAGGCCGCCTGGGCTGATGCCGAAAATAAGGCGGCCCTGCAACATGTGGTCGAGCATGGCGATTTGCGCGGCGACAGTGGCCGGATGAGCGTTGGGTAGGTTTACTGTTCCGGTGCCTAGCACAATGGTCTTGGTCTGAGCGGCAACACTGGCCAGGAAGGCTACGCAGGAGGTTACGGTTTCGGCGGCGTCCGTGATGTGCTCGCCCACGAATGCTTCGACGTAGCCCAGCTTTTCAGCCAGCAGGATCGTCTCGCGATCTTCTTGTAGCGTTTCATATAGCGCGCGCCCGGGCGGATGCAAGGGCATCATGAACATTCCGAGTTTAATCATTGAGGGTCCACCGTTCCTATATTCAATTTAATGATCATTTGATCATTTTATTCTTCCAAAAATTGACAATTAATAAGTGAAAACCCTGTTATTCATAGCATAGTCATTCTTATAATATATAATCAATTGATCAATTTTAAGGTGGCAGAGCGCCTGCAGGTTGGGGTGGAGCGCGTGGACGTGCCTGTGGCCTGACCCTGCTTCCTTCGCGCGGCTGTCGGTTTGACAGCCCCTTGCTGAAACGATAGTGGCGGGCGCTCTGGGCCGGGATAATGAACCAATGACTGCACAACTCGAAAAGCGAAAAAAACTGAAGGGTGAGGAGCGCGAGAAACTGATCGCACAGGAGGCCGTTCGCTTTTTCGCTGAAGTGGGTTTTGGCGGTGATACCCGCCAACTTGCCCGCCGGCTCGGTATTACACAGTCTTTGATTTACCGCTATTTCCCCACTAAGGCAGCCCTGATCGACCGCGTGTACAACGAGGTCTACATGGGCCGCTGGAATCATTACTGGGAAACCGTGCTGGCCGATCGGTCGGTACCATTGCAGGATCGCCTTATCCGGCATTACACCGACTATGCGAAGGCGGCGTTAAATCATGACTGGGTTCGTATTTTCATGTTCTCGGGGCTGGCCGGAGAAAGTATCAATCTGCGCTATCTGGAGTTTCTTCGCAGCAGGGTGCTGGAGCCGATATGCGTCGAGCTGCGCGCCGAGCTCAAGTTGCCGCCCGTCGACGAGGTGCCATTGACTGAAGCCGAAGTGGAGTTGGTCTGGGGCATTAACGCGCGCCTTTTTTATTTCGGTCAGCGCCGCTGGATATTCAATTTGCCGTTGGATGAAGATCTGGACACGATGATCCGCCACACTATCGAGCACTTCATGGCGGGCGCCAGGGTCGTCGTGCCGAAAATACTTGCCTCTCGCGGGGAGAAGACCGTAAAGCCTTCGATCCGGCGGTCGCCTTCGCGCCCATCGCGCCCGGTGCTCGAATAGCCGACCTTCTTCACATAGCCGGATGGGTGGCGGCTAATTTATAAACAGCGGTTATGGTTTCTCGCGGGATTTCGGAATTAAACTTTGTACGGCATGCATCGCACGAAGCAGCCGCGCGCCCGACGTTCCGTCATTATTGGCTGCAGGGAAGAAGATTATGAAGCTTGCTTATGTTTTTGCCGCGGCAGTGCTCGCGGCTGTGTCTGTTCCATCCTTCGCCCAGACGACACGGATACACGGTCAGGTGGAAGGGCTCACCGATTCGGTTCTGACGGTCAAGGCCAACGACGGCAGCGTCCTGAAGGTCAAGCTTGCCGACGGTACTACGTTCTCGACCATGGCTGCCGCCAGTCTTGCGGATATCACCCCGGGGAAGTATGTCGGTACGGCGGCGCATCCCGGCGGACCCAACGGCGAATTGGTTGCGCTTGAAGTACATATTTTCGCGGACAGTATGCGTGGCGTGGGTGAAGGTCATCGCCCCATGCAGAAGGAAAACACAATGACCAACGCAACGGTCGAGGATGTCGTGACAGGCATTCATGACCGGGTATTGACGCTGCGTTACAAGGGTGGCGAACAACGGGTAGAGGTGCCCAACGGTGTGCCGATTGTCCTGCTTTCGCCAAGCAGCCGCAGCGCAATCAGCCGGGGTGCACACGTGTCCTTCGACGCGACAAAGCTGCCTGATGGAACGTATACCTCACACCGCATCACGGTTGGCGTGAACGGGTTGGTTCCACCTTTGTAGGCAGCATCGGGACTACCTTCAGGCTCGCACCTCCTGGCGCTGGAACACGACATAAGCCAGGGCAAACAGCAGGATGCACCCGGAAACCAGCGCCACAATTTCGGGCCATACGATAGACAGGCTTTCAGCCAGCGGCAGGGGTGCGCCGATGATCGCGCCTTCCAGCTGTTCCATGAAGACCGGACCCGTCGTGCGGATCATCGGACTCAGTATCGTTGTGATCGACTCCCCGAACAGTTGAGTGGGTGAGATGCGCTCCAGGCCCAGTTGCCATTGCAGCGTGTGCACGCTGGGTTGGCCCGTCAATGTAGAAACGAGATCAGGGGGCGCGATGAATTGCGCTATTGCGGGTGCCAGCATGGGCCATAACAGGCCCAGGAACAGCCAAAGCCCAAGCGAGACTAGCGCCGAAGTGGCTGCAGAGCGGAAGATGGCTGAAAACAGGATGGAGACGGCCAGCCATACGCCCGCGTAAACCAGAGCGATTATCAGGAATATCAGGGACCGGCTTATCTCTTCGCCGCTGGGAGGAACACCCAGCAGTATCAGGCCCGACCCAATCACCAGCAGCCAGAGGCAGATAAGGCAGATGGCAAGGGTCGTCAGTCCAGCAAGAAATTTTCCAAGGAGCAGCGCGTCGCGATAGATCGGTTGAGATAGTATCCGGCTCATCGTGCGTCGGTTGTATTCACCGTTCACGGCGTCGAATCCCAGCCCAATGGCGACAAGCGGTATGAGGAACCCGAGTATGGAAGAAAACGAGGGCAGTGGCGCCTGGGTGTCAGTGAATAGTCGCAGGAAAACAAAGGGATCTTGAGCCGTTGTGTTGCGAATGGTCTGAAGGGCGCCGTATAGAGCGGCAGCTGCAGTAAGAATGACGAGCCATTCAAGCACACGCATGCGAGCGCTTGAAAAGTGGTCGGCCAGTTCTTTGAGGGTGACGGCGGCAAGCCCTTGCCAGGGGGAACCTTCACGTTGCATGGTTGTTTTTCTCCCGCTTTTGTTCCGCCCGGAAATATCCGTTGTAAATCGCATCCAGGCTTGGTTCGGCTGTCGATAGGTGGCGCAGCGCCCCGCCGGCTTCGATGGCGATGCGCGCTGCGTCAGCCCGTACGTCACGATTGGCGCGCAGGTGGTAGATGCCTTCCGCGGGGGATTCTATGATGCTGACCCCTGCGATATTCGCCAGGTGATCGCGCAATGGTGGTCCGTCAGCTTCCAGCCGCACCTCGAAACCTGCTTCCAGGACCTGTTGGGCCAGGTCTGGCACGCTGCCCATCAGGGCGATGTGGCCCTTGTGGAATAGGGCGACGCGGTCGCATATGCGTTGCATGTGTTCCAGCATGTGCGAAGAGAGCAACACGGTTACGCCATCGGCCTTGAGTTCACGTATCAACTCCAGGAATTCTTCAGTGGCCCGTGGATCCAGTCCCGATGTCGGCTCGTCCAGGATGGCTATGCGTGCGTTCTTCATGACGATCTCGGCCAAGCCAAGACGTTGGCGCATGCCGTGTGAAAAAGTGCTGACGCGCTTGTCGGCAACATCGTCCAGACGCACCTTTTCCAGAGCCTTTGCGACGCGCTGTTTGCGCTCGGTTGGCGTCAGGCCAAGCAGGCGGGCGGTGTAGGCCAGGTTCTCGCGCGCCGACAAATGGTCGTAGAATCCCACGGCGTCAGGCAAGTACCCCAGGTGCCGTTTGATGGTGAGTGGTTTGCGCCAGGGATCGTCACCGAATACGCTGACCGTGCCACTGGACGCTTCGGTCAGTCCCAGAAGCATGAGGATGGTCGTGGTTTTGCCGGCGCCGTTTGGGCCGACAAGCCCGAATATTTCTCCGGCCCCGACGCCGAACGAGACGCCATCCACGGCTGTCGTGGTCCCGTACCGCTTGGTAAGTGCGGTGGCTTCTATGATGTTGGCGTTATTGTTCATCGCCGTCCATACCGCGCCACGGCGCCAACCAGGATGAGAATCGCGATGGCAATCAGCAGGGCGCCGATAATCCCCCAAAGGCTCGAGGTGGTCACCGATACGCGCAGATCGCCGTTGGCCGACTGACCCTGAGAGGTAGCTTGCAGGCCGACCATATAGTCGCCCGCCAGCGATTTGTCCGAGGGCGTGATGGTGGCCTGGGATTCCGCGTGCTGTCCTGCGGCGATGTGGTCGATGACCTTAGGGGCGAAGTCAAGCTTCCACCCCGAAGGTGCATTGCCACTTAGCTGGATGTTTTGTGCAGGCGCAGTCCCGTCGTTGGTCAACACGACGGGAAATGAAGTCGCCTTGTTGATTTCCGCCCTGGTGCTCATCAGTCCATTGCGCCCGGACAAGGTCAGATGCGGTTGTCCAACAATATCCAGCTTGAGATGGCTGCTTACTGTGGCGTCGTCGGCGGATACCGTGACTGTTATGGGGTAGTTGCCCGGCTTGACAATGCTGGGCGGATGAATCGCAAGCTTCATGTCCTTGGATGCACCGGCCTTGATCGGGATTGAGCTTAGTTCCTGGGTGCCATAGCTTTCGGTGAAGGTGGCACCAAAATATTTCGGTGCCTGCGCGCTCATGCTGACCAGTTGATTTTTGCCGCTTTCATTCTTGATGGTGAACTGGTAATTGAATGAAGACTGCGGGCTGCCTTTGAGTTCAGGCAGTTTGGCTTCGATGCTCAGTTTGGAAGGAAGCTTGTTCGCCAGGGCAATATCGACCGGCAGGGTCAGCTTCTGGTTTGCGCCGTCGGCTTCGACAGTCAGCGTATGCGGTTGCTGTCCAGCTTCGGCTGGCACATCCACGCGCAACTGCAGCGGGACGCTGCTGTCCGTGGCTGCCATCGCGGCACCCACGGGCTGGCCACCTCCCAGCAGCGTTGCCTTCCAGCCTTTGGGCACACCCTGTACGTGCAGGGTCATCCGCGCGGGAGCCACACCGCGATTGCTGAGGTTCAACGCTATTGTCGACGTGCTGCCAGGCTGCACCGTGACGGCTGGATAGTCAGTCACAAGGTAAATGCCCTGCACCTTGGCGCCAGGGCTTTGGGCCATGGCTGCTGCGGCAAACAACAGACACGCCGATGAGACGAATAGGGATAGTGTTTTGTGCATGGCGGCGTTCGATCTCCGTGTGTTGTGGTGCGGCGGCGGTTTGCAAAGATCGCGGTCGCGTTGTAATGATCAAATGCTTCCGATGCTGGACGGCGCGGCGGTGCGGTTCGAAGCAAGTGGCTGGCCCGACCGTGCACTGTTCCCGAAGGCTCCGGCAGTGCACTTGGCATTGGCGGTCAACATCGTTGTTAAGAGTGACTGCCATATTTGCCATTTTGTTTCAGGCATTTTGTTTCGGGATGTGAATGCAGCGTGATCGTGCTATTTGGCTTGAGATGGCTGCGCGAGGCAGGTGAGCCGTGATCGGCTAATACGTTGAGTTAATGTGATTTTTTTGCGTGTGGCGAAACGGATGAGTCGCTTGCGTAGTGGATTCAAGTTGTGAGTATCGATGTTGCGGACGGGAACTGCGTGTTAAAAATAGCAATATTTTTAGTCACGTATCCGTGTTGTGGGCGCCGGACACCGGACAGCCGGGCCTGGGCACTGTCGGCTGAGGTTGATGTTGGTTTGGGCCAGTGCAGCTTCGTCGCCGTTGCTGTCAAGATTTGCCCGCGACGTGACTGGCGCTCAGACCACTACAATGAGCCCGACGCTGTACTGGTGCGGCCTCGTGTCGCCTTGGCTATAAAGCGAACAGATAACGATCACGTGATGAGGTCGAATATGGAAGACCGTCCGCTGGATGCGCCGGGGATGCCCGTGCAAAACGCGTATCAGGGAGACTTGATGGGACATGTGAGCACGCTGTCCACGGCGTGGCAGCGGGCGTTTGACGATGCACGTGTACAAACTGCGCTGCGGGATCTGGATGCATACCTCGCCACGGAGCTCGCTCAGCGTAAGCAGATCTTTCCTCTTCGTCCTTTTCGTGCCATGCTGGAAGTCGAACCCCAGGACGTGCAAGTCGTCATTCTGGGCCAAGATCCCTACCACGGCCCTAATCAGGCCCAGGGGTTGGCCTTTTCCGTTCCCGATGCCTGCGGTACACCACCCAGCCTGCGCAATATATTCGCTGAGCTTGCACGCGAATATCAGGGCGACTTCGTGCGTCAGCGAAATAGCCTGATCCGTTGGGAGCGGCGTGGCGTGCTGTTATTGAACACATCGCTCACTGTCGAGGCGCACAAGCCGGCCTCCCATGCCAAGCGTGGCTGGGAAGTTGTCACCGACGCCATCCTTGGCCGGGTACTGAGCGAAGCGCGCCCCAAGGTGTTTCTGTTATGGGGCTCGCATGCGCAATCCAAGCAGCCGCTGCTGCAGGAACGGTCTGCGCAGGGCCCGTTGCTGGTGCTCAGGGCCAACCATCCCTCGCCGTTGTCGGCGCTGCGTCCACCTCGGCCTTTCATTGGCTGTGGGCACTTCGCCAAGGCCAACGAGTGGCTGCGGGAACGTGGCGAGCTCGGCGTGGACTGGCTCGAGAATAAAACACCGCGCGCGCCAAACGCTGGCAATGCCCAGTAATATCGCGTGGTCCCTGACGTGCTCTTATGCAGTTAAGCAACACATGAACTTGACAATTAGTTCATGTGACGTACAGTAAGCAGGTGTGAATAGATAAAAGCAGGACATTAACTGCCATGTGGGCGCTGGCGAAACTTGGGGTCACCGGATACGAAGGGTGTGCTTATAGCCCTTGTCAGCGGTGGCAGGTTTGCCAGAAACAACTTCGTGGCATTGAAACTCGCAGGGAAGCCCGCCTGCAGTCTACGTTGGCGACGACAAGGCACACATTGTCGCAGCCGCAGCGCTGGTGCGATCGCACCGACGTAGTCAACTCTCACGATTCCGAATCACCGGCCAGGGCGTGGCGCCCGGCGGTTGGTTCGGCGTTCTCTTCAACGACGGTATGGGCACGGGATGGCTTTTTGGCCATGCTGAGGTTCGCCCGTGCGCATCACGACCCGATGTTGGAAGTATATGACAGTAGGTTGACCGAAGATGACGTGGAATCGCTGCCGTTGAGAAAATGGTGGCGGCGAAACCGGTTGCGTTTGTCTGACATTTGTCATCATTACTTGAAGCCCCAACAACCAGGCGTCGTTGTGACGTGGCAGGCGGTGGGCATATGGATTTAAGAGGTAATTATCATGAAAATATCGAAACTATTTGCAGCGGTGGCTGTTTCCATGGCGCTACTACCTGGTGGAGCTGCGTTTGCGGCTGACGCCGCCGAACCTGCTGCACCCCATGCCATGAACTGGTTTGGTGGTCCCGTCTACACGGGTGCGCCCGCGTTGCCCGTTACCGCCGCACTGGTCAAGGCCGGAGGTGGCGCAGAACACTTTTCTTTTCCAACGGCATTGGTATCGATGCTTGGCCAGAAGACTGTTAATGCCGAAGTCAAGAAGCTGACCGAGCAGTTCGGCAAGAAAAATACGGAAGATTTCATCAACGGCATGACCTGGGATGTCAACGACGGTCTCAAGCGTGCCACGGAAGCAGGCGTCAAGCTGCCTCCCGCACCGGCCGATCTGAAGGGAGTCAAATTGGCGAAGACGCTCGTCAGTGCCGGCACCGCGCCCGATGGCGTATGGTGGGCTGGGTACTTGTTCGACAAGGCTCTGTCGCACCAGATTCATAATCAGGTGATGGCTGATGTGGACGTCAAATTTGGTCATGGCCGCGACATGAACACCCACTACATACTTAACCAGGCCATGTACGACGTTGCCCAGGCTCTGGGCGAAAAGGACGTGAAGCTGGCTCCGACCCACCTGCCAGCAAGCCACTGATCCACGAAGGACGTTTTATCCGGCCCTGTCAATCGGCTATTTTTTCGGTAAAGCCGTTGGGTCGGACATATTTTCTGGCGCATCAAGGTACCTTGGTGCGCCATTCCTTTGTGCCGAATTTCTCTTCAATCAATCGTTCGGCGGCTGTCAGTTCCGAGGGTGACAGCGTGTCAGCGTGCAGGCCGTGTCGACCGCGGAAAACGTCAATCATGTGGTTGATTATCGCCTCGCGGGGCAGGCTGGTTTGACGGCGTAGCGGGTCAACGCGTTTGGCGGCCGAAGCAATGCCTTTATCTGAAATTTTTTCGCGCCCGATGCGCAGTATCTGCAGCATCTTTGTAGCATCAATGTCGTACGCCATGGTGACATGGTGCAATACGGCGCTGCCGTGACGGGCTTGCGCGGCACCGCCAATCTTTCCCTCGGCCGACGTGATGTCGTTCAAAGGCTGATACCACGCCTTGACGTCGAGCTCGCCCAGCGCTTCCAGCACCCACTCGTCCATGTAGGCATACGATTCGCGAAAGCTCATGCCGGCAATCAGCGACAGGGGAGCATAGATGGAATAGGTGATGGAATTTTCGGGCTCGATGAACATGGCGCCACCGCCGCTGATGCGGCGTACCACTTCAATCTTGTATTTCTCGGCGGCGACGGCATCGACTTCATTTTTCAATGACTGGAAAATACCGATCACTACTGCAGGCCTGGCCCACTCCCATATTCGCAACGTGGGCGCCCGGCGTCCAGTGGCGACTTCATCCAGCAATACTTGATCCAGTGCAATGTGCTGCAACGGCGTTTGCGGTGCCGTGTGGATCAGCTGCCAATCGTGATCGTTCCAGGAACTACGCTTGATCTCGCGGGTCATGCAACGGTCCTTCGCACGGCAATCGCAACTCCGGCCGCGGTGATGCCGTACATCATGGCATCCCCCGCGGCCGCCTGTACGACTTGTTCCAGGCGGGCCTGCGGGGCGTCGTATGGCAAGCCGTTCAACGCTGCGCTCATGGCGTCCAGTGCCTCCGGCGGTTCCAGGAAAAAATCGCCTGACAGGCGGACGTTGTGCAGGCGGCCCTGCACGATTTGCAGGTCGACCACGACGAGTTTGCCTTCGGGAATTTTGTATTCGCCATGATGTGCAGCCGCATCGGCGTATTCATCATGCTTCGTCATGGCCGGCGTGTTCCTCCAGATCCTGTTTCAGGTAGAGTCTACCGCAGCCGGCACCGCAGGCTCTACGTACTGGACAGCGCAGTAAGGTGAATGCCTGCCGGCGCTCAGTTCATGAACCAGCCGTGGCTGACCACCAAAGACTGCCCCGTGAGTGCAGCACTTGGGAATGCCGCCAGGAACAGTGCGAGATTGGCAACGTCTTCGACGGTAGTGAATTCAGCGTCCACGGTATCCTTGAGCATTACGTTGCGAATGACCTCGTCCTCGCTGATGTTCAGCTCTTTGGCCTGTTCGGGAATCTGTTTTTCCACCAGCGGCGTACGGACAAAGCCGGGGCAAATGACGTGCGAGCGTACGCCTTTTGGCCCGCCTTCCTTGGCCAGTACGCGGGCGAGCCCAAGCAGGCCATGTTTGGCTGTCACGTAAGCACTTTTCAGCTTGGACGCTTCGTGCGAGTGGACCGAGCCCATGTATATCACGACACCTCCCTTATTGTCGGCGTACATGCTTTTAAGCGCAGCCTTGGTGGTAAGGAACGCCCCATCAAGGTGGATGGCCAGCAACTTCTTCCAGTCGGAGAACGAAAAGTCTTCTATCGGGTTGACGATCTGGATTCCGGCGTTCGATACCAGTATGTCTACGCGGCCCCAGGCCTTGATCACAGCCGCGGTGGCAGCATTGACTGATGCTTCATCGGTGACATTCATGCTTACGCCCATGGCTTGCCCGCCGGCAGCCTCGATTTCTTTGGCTGTCGCCTTTGCCCCGGCTTCGTTCAGATCGGCGATCGCCACACGAGCGCCGGCACGGGCGTAGGCTTCGGCGATTGCCCGACCGATCCCGCTGGCCGAGCCGGTGATGATTGCGGTCTTGCCGGTCAGACTGAGTTTCATGTTTTCACTCATGATGATGTCCTTTTTTTGTTAGCGGATAATTGTGGGGTCGAACGCGTCACACAAGGTAATTATGTACCACCCGGCCCAGGCCCAGTGTCAGGTCGGTCACTACGTGGATGCCGGACACCACCTCCAGAACGGGAAGGTCGGCCACCGGCGCCAGCGCGTGCGAATGCAGTTCGAGAGCCGCCGGCCCTGCCCATGCGCCTTTCACCACCAGATCTTCCAGGTTGTAGGTGACAAGTTCGCAGATGCGCGGCGTGCAGTCCACGTCGGGGATGATCTTCAGCAGATAATTGGGTCGGCGCAGGCTTTCAAGAATTTTGTTGTGATCCAGCGTGCGGTATTTGTAGCCCATGGTTCCCGTCGCGATGCGCACGGGGCCATCGTCCAGTGTACCGAGGAGGGTGTCCGCCACGACCGTGAGGGTCGGCTTGGCGAGTTTCTTCGGAAATCCCCAGATTTCGCGTCCGCCTGCGATTGGCGCCTCGTCATCAAGGTACATTGCGATTTGGTACGTTCCGGGCTTTCCCTTGTAGGTAACCGGAACCACTTGCCCGGACTCGGTGTAGTTACCGAACCCAGTGGAATCGGGCATGCGGATGAACTCGAACTGAACCTGGTCTCCTGCGGGCATCAGCGGTTCAGGTACCATCGCGCGCAGCGCTTCGGGATCGGTGCGGTAGGTGACAACGAAGAATTCACGATTGACGAAACGGTACGGTCCGGGCGCATACGCCGGGTTGGTGAGGGGCATGGCAAAAGCTTGCCGAGCGACGGCGTCTGCTTTCATAGAGGGTTTCTCCTGTGTAGGGATTGCTGGGTGAGCGTCGCCATGTCCATGCACTGGCGTGTTTGGCGTTGCTGTCAGAATTACATGCAACAGAGCCGTCGCACATCAAGTGTCCGGGTACGTTGCACTGCATGTTCGACCGCCAGTGGGCGCAATGAGTTCCGTGCGCTATGCCCAATACCACTTTGAACCTTCGTTGCAAACAAAGTATAGAGCGATCAGGTGGACGCTGCGACGCCCAGGCCGCCTCGTGGCCGGCGGACTCAGTCTTCAGTCAGCAGCTGCCCAATCGCGGCACCCACGCGCAGATCGTCGATCTGCCCAAAATGGTGCAGACGTATGCGACCTGTCTTGTCTATCAGTACCAGGGTCGGTGTGCCCTGCATGTTGTAGGCCTGCATGGTCTGCGGGATGGGGCCTTTTTCCGAAGACTGATCTATGCCTATCGGAAAACCGAGGCGGTATTCTTGCACGAAGGCCTTCAGTGCCAATGGTCCCATGACATCGTGGTGCTCGAATACAGTGTGCAGCCCGATGACCTTGACTCGGTCGGCCGGGAAGGCTTGATATATGGACTTCGCCTGGGGTATGCCATGCGCAACGCAGCCGGGGCACAGCATTTGAAAAGCATGCAGCACCACCACTGATCCGCGCAGGGATTCCAGGGTGATTGGCTCGCTGGCGTTCATCCACTGGCTGATTGACCAGGGTGGTGCGAGCTCGTAGGCAACGGTTGACACAAATCCTCCGGGATAAGGAGTTCTGGGTCGCTTCGGGTAATTCAAAGCGTGCACTTCGTCAGGCTGCGGCCCGATTCGCTGGCGAATGATACATGCCTTAGTTTAGTCCCTTAGTCTTTCGTACACCGGCAGGCGTTGACACGTCAGCGTCCGCGGTGGCGAATCAGACCTGCGCGAGCGGGGCTTTTGGCAAGCCAGTTGGTCCACCGACGTTCGTGAAGACGAACCCGAGGTGGATGGCGCAGTACACTGTCTGCTTTTTAAATCGCCCTTGTCGCGCCTATGTTGCTTACCCTGCTTAACATCGTCCTGCCGGTTTTTGCCATTGCCGCCATTGGCTTTGCTTTTGGGCGTCGGCAGTCACACGCGCCACAAATGGAATTCATCAATCACGCCAATGTGATGGTGTTCTGCCCGGCGCTGGTGTTCTCTGCCTTGATGGATAACCCGGTCAACCTGATACATGGCTGGCCGCTGGTTCTGGCGGGTGTGTTGATCATTGTCTTGCCGGGGATTGTGCTGTATTTGATGCCGGTGCGCGGCATCAGCTGGCGCGCCTTTCTGGTTCCGGGGATGTTTCGCAACACCGGCAATATCGGGATACCTCTGTTGATGCTGGCCTACGGCAAGGGTTTGCTGGGCGACATCATCATTTTGTTTGTAATCTCCAACCTGCTGCAGTTCTCGCTTGGGCTTTATCTGCTGTCGAGCCGGGCCGAACGTTGGTCGTGGGTAAAAAACCCGAATATCTGGGCTGCCGTGCTGGGCATACTGCTGGTGCCATATCAGACACTGATTCCGAAGTTTGTGTACACCTCGGTTGACCTGCTGGGGCAAATCGCCATTCCCCTGATGCTTTTCAGTCTTGGAGTGCGGTTGTCGCAGGATCGCATTACACACGTGGGTTTTGCTTTCAAGATCAATCTGCTGTATTTGTTTGCGGGCGCGGTAAGTTTTTTTCTTGTGGCCTGGCTGTTGCCGCTTGGCACCGACTGGCTGCGTCTGGTGGCGCTGTCTGTCATGCTGCCACCAGCAGTGTTGAATTATCTGCTTAGCGAACAATACAAGGTCGAACCGAAAATCGTTGCCAGCGTAGTGCTTCTGGGCAACGTGATGTCGGTGGCCACCATACCTCTTGTGGTCTATCTCACTCTAGTCTGGCTGTGACAGCGTTGGGCTTCGCCCCTGGCGTTTGCATCAGGCCGGCCATGCAAAACATTGACGATTGCAATACGCATTGGGTCATGTTTGTATCTGCGCGCGCATTGCGCGCCATTGGCTGAGGGGCCTGTGCCGCTACGGTGTCTTCGAAGCCCGCGCTATCTTGACACGCCCACTGGCTGTGGTGTAGCTTGACTTGATGAGAAAAACGAGGAGACAAGGCTATGCAAACTCGACTCAACGTCAATGGCAGATTGTCCACCCTTGACCTTCCCGCCAATACGCTGCTGGTTCAGGCGCTGCGTGAAAATTTACAGCTGACTGGAACCCACGTCGGTTGCGACACCGCCCAGTGTGGCGCGTGCACCGTGCTTATGGATGGTCGCGCGGTTAAATCTTGTAACGTTTTGGCGGCGCAGGCCGACGGCGCCAAGGTCACGACCATCGAGGGGCTGGCACAACCGGACGGAACCATGCACCCCATGCAAGCCGCCTTCAAAGAATGCCACGGCCTCCAGTGCGGCTTTTGCACGCCGGGCATGGTGCTTAGCGCGGTCGATCTGTGCCGCCAGCGGCCGAACGCCTCCGAAGCCGAAATTCGCGAACTGCTGGAAGGTAATATCTGCCGCTGCACGGGCTACCAGAACATCGTCGAGGCGGTACGGCAAGGTGCCGTCGCCATGAGGGCCTGACCGCCACGATTCAATGCCAACACTCGGGGAGTACGGGACATGGATACCATAGGTTTTGCTGGCCTGTCGCATATCGGTGAGTCGTTTTTGCGCAAAGAAGATTACCGTTTCCTGACGGGTGACGGTCACTATGTGGGTGACATCACGTTGGCGCGTCAAAGCTACGCCGCGTTCGTGCGCTCACCGCATGCCCACGCCAGTATCAACTCGATCGACACTACCGCCGCCAAGGCCGCGCCTGGCGTGCTGGGAGTGTTTGTCGGCGCCGATGTAGTGGCCGACAAGATCGGCGGCCTGCCGTGTGGCTGGCTCATTACATGCACCGACGGCACTCCAATGAAAGAGCCTGCGCACCCGGTTCTGGCGCATGACAAAGTGCGTTACGTGGGCGACCACGTAGCGCTGGTCGTGGCCGAAACGCTGGAACAGGCGCGCGATGCGGCTGAGCTTGTAGAGGTTGACTACGGCGTGCTGCCGGCGGTTACCAGCGTGCGTGACGCACACAAAGGAGCGGCGCTGCACGATATGGCGCCCGATAATCGCTGCTACAAGTGGGCAATTGGCGACAAGGCTGCGGTTGAAGCCTCGTTCGCCAGTGCCGCCCACGTGACTAAACTGGATCTCGTCAATAATCGCCTGGTTCCCAACGCCATGGAGCCACGTGCGGCGATCGGCTCTTATGACCGCGGCACCGACGAGTATGTGCTTTATGTGGCCAACCAGAATCCCCACGTCGAGCGCATGCTGATGACCGCGTTCGTGCTGGGTATGCCGGAACACAAGATACGTGTGGTTTCGCCCGATGTCGGTGGCGGGTTCGGCTCCAAGATCAACCTCTATGCGGAAGACGTGTGCTTGACGTGGGCGGCCAAAAAACTTAATCGCAGCGTCAAGTGGGTGGCAGAACGCAGCGAGTCGTTCCTAAGTGACACGCACGGCCGCGACCACGTCAGTCACGCCGAAATGGCGATGGATAAAGACGGCAAGTTTCTTGCGCTCAAGGTGCATACTGACGCCAATATGGGGGCTTATCTCGGAACGTTCGCGACGGCGGTACCGACCATTTTGTATGCCACACTCCTGGCGGGGCAATACACCACACCGCAGATCTACGCCGAGGTCGATGCCTGGTTCACCAATACGGCGCCGACCGACGCCTACCGCGGCGCCGGCCGGCCCGAGGCAAGCTATCTGCTCGAGCGGTTGGTGTCTCGCTGCGGCTGGGAAATGGGCCTGACGCAGGATCAAATCCGCAAACGCAACTTCATCACGCAATTTCCGCACCAGACACCTGTTGCGCTCCAATACGATACGGGCGATTTCCACGCCTGTATGGATCGGGCCGAGGTCTTGGCTGATGTGGCTGGCTTTGACGCGCGCCGCCGTGCCAGCGAGGCCAAGGGGCTGCTGCGTGGCATTGGCTATTCCAGCTACATCGAGGCCTGTGGCGTGGCGCCATCCAACATCGCTGGCGCGCTTGGTGCACGCGCCGGTTTGTTTGAATGCGGCGAAGTCCGGGTCAATCCAACCGGCAGTGTGACGGTATTCACCGGCTCACACAGCCACGGCCAGGGACATGAAACCACGTTCGCGCAGGTGGTGGCGGCGCGGTTGGGGATGGAGGTCGATGCGGTCGATGTCGTGCATGGTGACACGGGCCGCGTGCCGTTTGGCATGGGTACCTACGGCTCGCGCTCGTTGGCGGTAGGCGGTTCGGCAATCATGAAGGCGCTTGACAAGATTGAAGCCAAGGCCAAGAAAATCGCTGCACACTTGATGGAGGCAAGCGATGCTGACATTGAATTTGCCAACGGCGAATTCAATGTCAGGGGTACTGACAAAAAAGTTACTTTCGGTCAAGTTGCCATGGCCGCCTATGTACCGCACAACTACCCGCTTGATCAGTTGGAACCTGGGCTGGATGAAACCGCGTTCTATGACCCGACCAATTTTACCTACCCGGGTGGAACACATATTTGCGAAGTTGAAATTGATCCGGCGACGGGCTCCACTCGCATTGACCGTTTCTCCGCGGTGGACGACTTCGGCAACATCATCAATCCGATGATCGTCGCAGGCCAAGTGCACGGCGGAATTGCTCAGGGCATTGGCCAGGCGCTGCTGGAGCAGTGCGTGTACGACAGAGAAACCGGCCAGCTGCTTACTGGCAGCCTGATGGATTACGCCATGCCTCGCGCTGATGATTTCCCGCAATTCAAACTCGACACCGTGTGCACACCCTGCACCCACAATCCGATCGGGTCCAAGGGCTGCGGCGAAGCGGGTGCAATCGCCTCGCCGCCTGCGGTGATTAACGCCGTACTCGATGCGTTGCACGCAGTAGGAGTCAAGGATTTCGACATGCCGGCTTCACCCGGCCGTGTCTGGGAAGCCATCCAGTCCGCCGCCCAGCCTGCTTCAGCCTGAGGAGAAACACATGTATTCATTCACACTGGAGCGCGCCACGACGACCGCCGACGCCGTCAAACTGGCGGCGGCGGGCGCCAAGGTACTGGCTGGCGGCCAAACCCTGCTTGCCTCGATGAAGTTGCGGTTATCCGACCCCGGCCAACTCGTTGATCTTGCCGGCATCAAGGAGCTGGCTGGGGTCAAGCGCGACGGCAACCGCTTCGTGATCGGCGCCATGACTCGCCACGCCGATGTCGCCGCCAATGCGGAGCTAAAGGCCGCGCTGCCCGTACTGGCCGATTTGGCCGCGCACATTGGCGACCGTCAGGTGCGCGCAATGGGCACCTTGGGTGGCTCGGTCGCCAACAACGACCCGGCTGCGGATTACCCGGCTGCCGTGCTCGGTCTGAACGCCACCATACACACTACACAGCGTCAGATTGAGGCCGACGATTTTTTCCTGGGGATGTTCACTACCGCGCTGCAAGACGATGAATTGATTACCGCAATCAGCTTCCCTGTTCCGAAGTGTGCGGCTTACCTTAAATTCAAGCAGCCGGCTTCGCGCTTTGCGCTTATCGGAGTAATGGTGGCGCAAACCGATGGCGGGGTACGTGTTGCAGTCACAGGCGCGGGCAATGGCGTGTTTCGCCATGCCGATCTGGAGCAGGCACTGAGTAAAGATTTCACGCCTGCTGCCGCCGCTGCCGTTACGATCGACACCGCTGACATAAGCGGCGACATTCATGCCACGGCTGCGTATCGCGCTAATCTGATCAGTGTGCAAACCCAGCGGGCGGTGGCCAGCTTGCTGAGATAACGACGAAGTGTTTGCAACCATTGATGCACTCATCCAAGAGCTGGAAAGGGCGGGCTACTATGCCGACCGCCGGTTGGCAACAGCTGTTTTTCTGGCGTTGCGGCTGCAAAGGCCGCTATTGCTGGAGGGCGAACCAGGGGTGGGCAAGACCGAATTAGCCAAGGCGTTAGCCGTGGCGCTGCAGCGCACATTGATTCGGCTTCAGTGCTATGACGGGTTAGAGTTGCGTGAAGCGCTTTACGAATGGAATTATGCGGCGCAGTTGCTGCATATGCGTGCCGCCGAGCTGCGTCACGAACAGCAGGAAAACATTGAACGGGTCGAACGCGAGGTCTATCAGGATCGCTATCTGATTCGCCGTCCGTTGCTGCAGGCGCTTCAGGCGCCCGCGCCGGGCGCGGTGCTGCTGATCGATGAAGTCGATCGCGCCGACGAGCCTTTTGAAGCGTTCCTGCTGGAGTATTTGGGCGAGTATCAGGTCAGCATTCCCGAGATTGGCACGATCCGTGCCGCGACGTGCCCGGTGACGATACTGACCAGCAACCGTACCCGCGAATTGCACGACGCGGTCAAGCGCCGTTGTCTGTACCACTGGTTGGATTATCCAGATCGTGATCGCGAACTGGCGATTGTGCGGGCTCAGGTGCCTCAGGCCAGCGCCGCGCTGGCGGCGCAGGTGGCTGACTTTATTGGCCGCTTGCGCAGTGCGCCGTTCGCCGGCACGGTTCAGCGTGCGCCCGGAATTGCCGAAAGCGTCGAATGGGCCAGGGCGCTTGTCGCACTTGATACCCTCGTGCTGGACCCCGAAGTTATATCCGATACTGCCGGTATCCTCTTCAAGCAGCGTGAGGATGTTGCGGCTCTGACGCTCGATCTGGCCGCGGAGCTGTTGAAGTAGCTGCTTGCCGACCCATCATTTCAAGGAGTTTGAATGCGCCTGGGCGATGCGCGCGCCGGCAAGCTGGCCGATAACATCACGGGCTTTGGCCGTACCTTGCGCCGTGCGGGAGTGCAAGTCGATAGCTCGCGCATTTCGCTGGCGGAAAGCGCCGCACTGGCCGTTGGCGTTGACGCCAAGGATGACTTGGGCGCTGCGCTTGAAGCAGTCATGATCAATCGTGAGCAAGACCGATTGGTTTTTCGTGAGCTGTTCGACGCCTACTTCCGCGATCCCCAATTGGCCAGAAGGCTGCTGGCGCAACTGCTACCCCGTGCCGAGGGGAGGGCCGAGTCCGGCAAGCGTCGCCCGCGCGTGCGCGAGGCTCTGTCGCCGCAAAAGACATATGGCCGGCAGGCCAATCCGGAGCAGGCTGATGAGAAGGTCGAATTCGACGTAGCCATGACGGCCAGTGACCTGAAGCGCATGAGACACGCCGACTTCAACGCACTGTCCGCCACTGAATACCGACGGGTGGAAAAGCTGGCACGCGACGTACGGCTGCCGATTCCCGAGTTCGCATCGCGTCGATCGTATCCAGCCGATTCCGGCGCACGCCTGAATTGGCCTGGTGTGATGCGCCAGGCCGGACGCACCGGCGGTGAACTGATGCTTCTGTCACGAATGCAGCGCCGGCAGCAGCCGCTTCCACTGTTGATACTGGTGGATGTGTCCGGCTCCATGGAGCGCTATGCGCGCATGGTATTGGCCTTTCTTCATGCCGCAACGCGACATAATCTGCGGCGCGATGTCTTTGCCTTTGGTACGCAGCTTACAGATCTGACGTCCACGTTTCGTATTGCCGACACCGATGAAATGCTGGCTGCGGCCAGTGCGGCGATCGAGGATTTCGCGGGAGGCACCCGGCTGGGCGAATCGCTGGCCAGCCTGCGTCAGGATTATGCCCGACGCCTGGTCGGGCGGCGCACGCTGGTGCTGGTCATCACCGATGGGCTGGACACCGGCGAACCGGCGCTGCTGACCAATGAGTTGACGTGGTTGCGCCGTGCCAGCCGCAGGCTGCTGTGGCTTAATCCGTTGCTGCGCTTTGACGGTTATAAGCCCAGCGCGCGTGGTGCAGCGGTATTGCACAAACTGGCGCATGGCATGCTGGCAGTGCACAATCTGGAGAAGCTGGAAAGTCTGGCGGCGAGCCTGGCCACGCTGATGAAGCACTGACTTGACGACGATCGCCATTATGAGAACGGGGAAGCAAAATGGATATGCAGGGAAATCGCCAGCTGGCTGTCACCCAGCAACACGCCTGGGACGCATTGAACGATCCTGAGGTGCTTAAGCTTTGCATTCCGGGTTGTACCAATTTCGATGTGACGGCTGAGAACCAGTATACGGTTGGGCTTGGCCTGAAAATTGGCCCGGTGTCCGCCAAATTTTCCGGAAAAATTACCCTGAGCAATATTCAGGCGCCGGATAGCTACGACATCGCGTTCAACGGTCAGGGAGGCGTCGCGGGCTTTGGCGAGGGCAGCGCACACGTTACGCTCGCTTCCACCGAAGCAGGTTGTGACTTGGCTTATGTGGTGCACGCCACCGTCGGCGGCAAGGTGGCGCAATTGGGGCAGCGTCTGATAGACGGCACGGCCAAGTCATTGGCGGACGGCTTCTTCAGGCGCTTTGACGAAGAAATGCGGCACCGTTTCCCCGCGGCGGCTGTACCGGCGGCAGATACCGCGGCCAGTGTGGCCGGGCCCGCCGCCCCCATAAAAAGGCCCATTTCCATATGGGCCTGGGTCGTCGGCGTGGTCGTGGTCGCTGCTGTCATAGTGTGGGCAGTAGCCGGGTCGCGTTAACCCATAAGATGGCACGGGCCGATACCAGGCAGCATTGGCTCCTGCGGCATGTCGGGCGCGTTTGGGCCAAACGCGCCCGTGATCGCCAGCAGGCAGTCTCTATTTTCCGCTGCGTTTTTGTCGCACTTGTCCGGTAGATTCAAAAGGCGCTGTGCCTGTGCTGCCGGCAATAGGATCGCGATATTTTTCGAGAAACCGAGAGGAAAGGCTGGCCGAACTGTCTGGAACTGGCGTAGCGGCCAGGTCTTCGGGGCATGCGCAGGAACGCGAGAGTGGCGCGCTGCGCGCCGACCGCCCAAAACAAAACGCCTGACTGAGAACAGTCAGGCGCTAATTTTGGTGGAGACGAGGAGGATCGAACTCCCGACCTTCGCATTGCGAATGCGTTTTGGCACCTAGCGGGAAACACGAAGAACCGCATAAACACACGCTTTTCCATACCCAGCGTTCCCGAATTTTACCCCGATTTACTGGGCCGATTGTGCCAATTGTGCCAAGGAGCTGTGCCGCGAACGTGAGCTCAAAGTAGGTGCCGGTATCCAGGTGCTATACCTAAAGCAGCCGACTTGGTTGCTAACCCTGGAACCTACATGAACCGCTCTCCAGCTATCGGCCTTCAGCCACTCCTCACCGCTGCACAGGCGGCCCCGCTTTTGGGGCTGGCTTTGCAGACCATTTACAACCGCGTTAGCAGTGGAGGCGATCTGCCGCCCGTGATCTATGTAGGCGATAAGCATCACGGCAAGCGGCCACGGCTACGCTTTGATCCAGATGATATTGCGTTGTGGCGGGCCACCAAGCGGCAGAGCGTTGTGGTGTCGACTGAGGCCGAGCGTGCACGGCGGCCCGGGCGGCCTACGAAAGCGCAGTCCATAGCCCGTCGTCAAGCGGCAGAGCGGGGTGAAAACTGAGTATGGAGCAGAAATGGCCGTAGCAGGCGCTTTGAAATCGCCTCAAGCGGGTGGTGGCTGCTGTCCAACGTGGTTTGCGTCTGCACCTCACTCGTGCCAGCGACGGGGCCATTATACGAACCCGGCCGAGGTTCTAGTCTTGTCCGGCTGATGATTCCTACCGCATGCGATCAGACAGATAGGCCGGCGCTTGGATCTGACGCGTACAATTCGGCTTCGCCATGCAGCCAATCACGGAAGGCCGATAGCGCCGAATCACCCTCGCGAATCGGCCTGTAGGCCAGATACCATCCCTCATACCGCCGGCCGGTGATCGGAAATGGAGCGACCAGCCGGCCTGCCGCCAGCGCGTCACTGACATAGGGAAGTTGCGCCACGGCGACTCCCACTCCGTCTAGGGCTGCTTGAATTGCCATCGCGGAACTCTCGAACAATACTTCATTGGCCGGCCGGATCGCGGCAGGCAGGCCTGCCGCTTCGAACCACCACGCCCATTGTTTGCGCAAGTGCGCAACGACGATCAAGGTTGCGGTGTGGAGATCGTGGGGCTGGTGCAGGCTTGCCGCGATTGTGGGTGTACAGACCAGCACCAGTGTCGACGGGAATAGCTCCTCGGCGGTGTAGCCGAGCCACTCGCCCTTGCCACGGCGCACACTGCAAGTCCAATCGTCGCGCGGTGGAAGCATTGCACCGCCGGTAGCGATTCGCACCTCGATGTCCGGGTGAATGCGATTGAAGCTTGCCAGACGAGGAATCAGCCAGTGCAAGGCGAAAGTCGGTGCGACCCCTACGGTAAGCACCGGGCCGGTCCGCATCGACCCCACTTGCTCGGTGAGCCGCGCGATGGCATCGAAGGCATCGGTCAGGCCGGGCTGGAATGCCCGGCCCTGATCGGTGAGCTCAAGTCTATTGGCGTGACGGCGGAAGAGCGCGAACCCGAGATGTTCTTCCAGGAGCCCCACCATGTGGCTCACCGCCGCTTGAGTGACATTAAGCTCCCGGGCCGCCGCTTTGAAACTGCCCTGCCGTCCAGCCGCCTCAAAGGCTCGTAATCCGTTCAAGGAGGGCAGCTGCCGGGTCATTTGAACCCCAAATTAAAGTTGGTCTAACCACGAGAAATGCTCGTTTGTCGCGCAATTCTACGGGGAATATCTTAATACTTTTCAATGAGGCAGAGAATTTCTATGTATGAGCTTGCCAGGTGGGAAAAGCGTGGCGTGATACCTCATGCTCCGCTGCTGAGAGTCGTATTACCTGGCACGGCAAACCTCGAGGTCGCAGTCTACGAGGTGGAATACGTTCCGGGCGGAATCAATCCGCGACACCGCCATCCAGCAGCCATCACGTTTCATGTCGTGTCGGGGACCGGTGTTTGGCAAGAAGAAGGAGAGTCGCCGGTAACGCTGCATGCTGGAGACAGCTTGTTTGTTCCTGCCGGCACAATTCATTCCCACTGGAATCCGAGCGCTACGGATCATTTGCGTTTCGTGGAGTTCATCGTGGCCGAGAAGGATAAGGGGCGTGCCATTCCGGAGCCGATGAAGGCATGAAGCCTCGGGAAAAGTTGAGCGAAGGTGCCGAACGTAGCGTGGGCGGACGCTATCACGTCATTTTTCTGATCGGCGTAGGTGTTGCGCTCATTGTGGTTGGTATCGTGGCTTACTGGCTTTGGCCGGCTCGCCCCAAGGCCCGGCCAACCGAGCACCCGACTGTGCCGGTCAGCATCGCTACCGCAACTCGACAAAGCGTGCCTATCTATTTGACCGGCTTGGGGAGTGTGCAGGCTTCATTGACAGTAGATATTCGCCCCCAGGTCGATGGCACATTGCAACGGGTGCTGTTCACCGAAGGGCAGGAGGTCAAGAAGGGCGACGTGCTGGCCGAGATAGACCCACGCTTGTTCAAGGCTGCGCTGGACCAGGCCCGGGCGAAGAAAGCTCAGGATACGGCCTTGCTGGTCTCTGCTGCCAAGGATCTTTCCCGGTACGAAACCTTGGCACTCAGCAAGTCCATTGCGCGGCAAACGCTCGATCAGCAACAGGCCAAGGTCAACCAGTTGAAAGCCTCCATTGAGGCTGATGGCTCGGCGATCGACACCGCGCGGATACAACTTGGCTATACCACGATTACGGCGCCAAGCGACGGGCGAATCGGCATTCGCTCGATTGATCCCGGAAACGTGGTGCATGTATCCGACGCACGACCGATCGCCACACTGATGCGACTGCGTCCATCTGCCGTGTTGTTTACCTTGCCGGCGCGGTTTCTCGATGGGGTACGCAACGCTTTGGCCCATGGCCCTGTTGTCGTGACCGCATTCGACCAGAGCGACCACCGGGCGTTGAGCGTGGGGAAGCTGCTGCTTGTCGACGATGCGATTGATCCCGCCACTGACACCATGCGTCTGAAGGCCGTCTTCGCCAATCGTGACGAAAGGCTGTGGCCGGGGGAATTCGTGAATGCGCGCGTGTTGCTCACGACGCTTGACAAGGTCCTGGTAGTTCCGTCGGCCGCGGTCCAACGCGGTCCCCAGGGCTTGTTCGCGTGGATCGTCACGTCGCAGGGCGTGGCGGAATCCCGATCGATCAAGGTAGGGCCGACGGTTGGCGATATGACCGTCATCACCTCCGGTATCAGCGACGGTGATCGCGTCGTGACGGATGGACAGTACAAGCTGAAGCCCAATGCAAGGATCAGGGTCACATCGTCCTCGCCGCCAATGCCGGGGAGTGTCGAGTGAGTTTTTCCGCATGGTTCATCAGGCGGCCAGTTGCAACGACGCTGCTAATGGCAGCGCTGGCGCTCCTGGGCGTCGCGGCGTTTCCGCTCCTGCCGGTGGCCCCGCTGCCTCAGGTTGATTTCCCGACCATTCAGGTCACCGCGACGCTCGCCGGGGCTAGTCCCGAGACGATGGCGTCGTCGGTCGCGACGCCACTTGAGCGTCAGCTTGGGCAGATCGCGGGCGTGACCCAGATGACGTCGTTCAGCGCGCTGGGTGCGACCTCAGTCACGGTCCAGTTCGATCTGGACCGCAATATTGACTCGGCGGCGCAGGATGTGCAGGCGGCGATTACCGCCGCAAGCAAAGACTTGCCGCGATCGATGACGCAGCCGCCGACCTACAAGAAGCTCAACCCGGCTGATGCCCCTATTCTCGTGTTCTCGGCAAGCTCCGGCACCATTCCTCTTACCCGCGTCAATGAGTACGCCGACAGTTATCTCGCTCAGAAGATCTCGCAAGTGCCAGGCGTCGCCCAGGTGTCGCTGGGTGGGAGGCAGCAACCATCCATCCGTGTCCAGGTTGATCCTGCGAAGCTCGCTGCTCGCGGATTGACGCTCGAGGAGATACGGCCGGTGCTTGCCAGTGCGACGACCGATGCCGCCAAGGGTACGCTCGACACGGGAAAGATGAGCTTCACGATCGCAGCCAACGATCAGATTACCGAGGCAAAAAAATTCGATGACGTCGTGCTCGCCTACCGCAATGGAGCCCCTGTCAGGGTGCGCGATGTCGGGCAAGCCGTTTCGGCGGCCTCCGATAGAACCGCGGCGGCCTACGACGATAATCACCCCGCCATTCTCCTCACGATCTATAAGCAACCTGGCGCTAATGTCATCGACACCGTCGACAGGATCAAAGCGCGGCTGCCGCAGCTTACGGCCAATATTCCCCCTGCGGTGACGATCCATACCGTCCTTGACCGCACGACCACGATTCGCGCCTCGGTGCGTGACGTCGAGCTCACGCTTGCGCTGACGGTCGGGCTGGTCGTCATGGTGGTTCTGCTATTTCTGCGCAACGTGTGGGCGACGCTGATTCCAGGCTTTACCATTGCGCTTGCGTTGCTCGGGGCGTTTGCAGCCATGTATGCGCTCGGCTTCAGCCTGGATAATCTGTCACTGATGGCGTTGACCATCGCCGTCGGCTTTGTCGTCGACGATGCCATCGTGGTTGTCGAAAACATTTATCGCCATGTGGAGAACGGCGAATTGCCTCTTGAAGCCGCGTTAAGTGGTTCCCGAGAGATCGCCTTTACCGTGGTTTCGATCAGCGTGTCGTTGATCGCAGTTTTCATCCCGCTGTTGCTCATGGGTGGGGTCATCGGTCGCTTGTTTCGAGAGTTCGCGCTGACTGCAGTGGCTGCAATCACGGTCTCGGCGCTAGTGTCGCTGACGTTCGCCCCCATGCTGTGTTCGCGCTTCATGCGGCGTAGCGCGAACGCGGATCACGGCCGCCTCTACTGCATACTGGAAGCTGGCTTGAACACGCTGCTGTCTGGCTATCGGCGTACGCTCGATGTCGTGTTGCGTCATCAGGTGATCACCCTGTGCGTTTTCTTCGCAACGGTTGTGTTGGCCGTGGCGATGGCCGTTCAGATCCCGAAGGGCTTTCTCCCGCGCCAGGATACCGGCCTGATCGGCGGTCTGGCGCAGGCGGAGCAGCAAACTTCACCTGAGGAGATGAAACGCCTCGAACGAGAACTTGGCGAAGTTGTCCTCCAAGACCCTGACATTGCCGACGTCACATCGTGGACGGGCAGCACCGGAGGGAATGGCTTCGCACAAACCGCCAATACCGCGCGCTTTTATATCGTTCTCAAGCCGCGCGACGAACGCACGCTCACGGCCTCGCAGATCATTGATCGGCTGAGACCAGAGATCGCAAAAATACAGGGTGTGAATCTCTTTCTCTCTGCGACACAGGACATCACCGTGGGCGGGCGCACTTCACGCGGCAGTTTCCAGTACACGCTGGAGGATGCGGATATCCCAGAACTGTTTGCATGGTCGCAGAAAATGCTGGAGAAAATGCGCACGCTGCCCGAACTCGCGGACGTGTCGACCGACCTTCTTGCTGACGCACCACTGCTCACGATCGACATCAATCGAGACCAGGCTGGCCGCTTCGGCATTTCACCGCAGATGATCGATGACACGCTCAACGATGCCTATGGCCAGCGGCAGATCACGCAGTATTTTACGCAGCTCAATACCTATCCTGTCATTCTCGAGATCACCCCAGCACTGCAGCGCACACTGGCATCGCTCAATCGCATTTATGTGAAGTCGCCGTTGACGAATGCCGCTGTGCCGCTCTCCACGCTCGTCAGCGTTGATACGACCCAGGTCGGACCGCTGTCGATCACGCACCAGGGTCAGTTTCCGGCGGTCACCTTGTCGTTCAATCTCAGGCCGGGCGTAGCGCTGGGGCAGGCGGTCGCTGCGATCGATCACGCGGCGCAGGAGATCAACCTGCCCAGCACGGTGACGGGTGCGTTCCAGGGTAATGCACGCGCATTCCAGACGTCACTGTCGAGCATGCCTGTGCTGATCGCTGCTGCGCTCGCGGTCATCTACATCGTCCTGGGTATTCTGTACGAGAGCTTTATCCATCCGTTGACGATTCTTTCCACATTGCCACCGGCCGGTGTCGGTGCGCTGCTTGCATTGTCGGTGGGGCGCATGGATCTTTCCGTGATAGGCGTCGTCGCCATCATCTTGCTGATTGGTATTGTCAAGAAGAATGGCATCTTGCTGGTTGACTTTGCCATCGTTGCCGAGCGCGACCGCCATATTGCTCCGGTTCAGGCGATCCGTGAGGCGTGTCTTTTGCGTTTCCGCCCCATCCTGATGACGACGGCGGCGACATTACTTGCGGGAGTTCCACTCGCACTGGGCACCGGTACTGGCTCGGAACTACGGCAACCACTTGGCTACGCGATGATTGGAGGGCTGGCGCTCAGTCAGTTGCTCACCCTCTACACGACGCCGGTCATCTATCTGTACCTTGATCGGCTCCAGGTTTGGCTGAGACGAGGGAAACGGGCCGATGCAGAAGGGGGCAAAGGGGGGGCGTCCTGAACGTCGTCACGAGCCGTTCTCGAGCAGGCTGAGGATGAAATCGCGTACATGCGCATTGCCTGCTTGCGTCGAATTGATGAAGGCCGTGTCATCGGCGCAAAAACAGTCGGCCCTAGGCGAGTCCCAGGGCCGACGCTGAGAACGTACTGCCTGTGAATGGGTTAGTGGAGGAAGATGGTGCAGCAGCGCACACGTTTACTGCCCATCGTACGTGGCCGAGTGAATTCAAGGCCAGGCAGAGCGCCCGGTAGCCGAGCCCAAAAGCGCGGCGCACTCAAGCGACACATCCCGGACCGTTCGCACCAGGAACTGTAGGCATCGTAGATGATGGACTTCTCGCAGGTGGCAGTGGGGTCGGTTGCAACCCCGGTGTCATCGATCCAGGCACGGATGCTGTCCGTTTCCAGACGTGCACCTGCAAGCGCAGCCTGCATGGCGGGTGGGACGATCGGGTCGAATCTGCCGCGCGCGAGCAACCGTCTCAAGCCTTCGAGCGCCCAGTTCAGAACCCCCGAGAGTTCACTGTCGATGATCGTTTGTGCGAGCAACGGATCGCGGTCAACTTCGGCGATCGTGACCGTGAATGGGATGATATCCCAACGGCGCCAGAATCCGATGGATTGATCGCGGATCGCTGGGACCGCGTTGCCCAAGACCAGGAATTTTCCGTGCAGCGCTGTGGTGACGGGATCGCGATGCTTGCGGTCAATTAACATCTGCTCGCCTGCGATGGCCGACTTTAGTGTTGATTCGTCCAGCCCTCGCAGCGGTGCCTCGTCGCAAAAAATGAGCTGAGCCCCAATAAGGGATGAGAGGCCGAATCCAGTCATGGCGTCCAGCCGCACGGCAGCCACCAGTTGGTGGAGTGCTTGCACGATATTGGCAAGCACCCCCTTACCGTTGGCGCCTGTGCCTAGCCAGAGCTGCGCTCGCTGGAATCTCGTATCACCGAGTAATGTGTAACCAATGTATTCTTGAACTCGGCGGCGTATTGCGTCATCAGGAAGTATTTGTGCAAGGAATGCGTCGAACCGTGGCCGTGGCGCACCGGGCTCGTAAGCGCAGGTCAAGGCGTATCGCACCGCGAGCCTTTTGTCATGGGCCTTAAGGGTCGCAATGCCCGTGATCTCGTCCACATGCACGGCGCCGTTGGCGCATGGCACGACCAGCGGATCGCCAGGCTGCGGTGGTGGCAAGGCGCCCAGTCGTGTAAGCGCGAGGTCCAGAGCGGCCTGAGCATTTCGTACGGTGATGCGATCGGCGTCTGCCGCCCAGGCGCCTTGCAGCCAGTCGACGGCGCATTGACGGGCCTCGAAGTCACTCAGTGCTCTCCAATGTGTTCCGGTCCATTTGCTGAGAACGCTACCCGTGGCGTCGGACCGGAAGTTGCCCGTGCGCTCTAGTGCTTCATAGAAGGCGAGGGGAACGAAAGGAGGGCGTTCACGCTTGGCCATGGCTCACCTCCGTCGCGTCGATGAGTGCGAGAACCTCTTCCCGCCTCCAAGCAACTCGACGTGCAGAGAGGCGCACGGGCTCAGGGTACCGGCCGGTGCGTACGCCCTGATACCAGAGCGAGCGGCTTACGGGAAAGAGTGCGAGGACCTCGGGGAGCCGTATGAGCTCCCGGTTGGTGGCTTGAGTTGTTACTTCGTTTCGCATGGGATAAATCCTATGCCCCCAAGATTAGGTAGATGGCGTAGGGGCTTTCGCTCCGTGCCGCGGCTGGGGGGTGCCGAGACGACGTCATCTGGACCCGCGTAAATGTCGCAACGTCCATTTCGGTATAGGGCGCAGCGCCATGTGCTCGAGAAACGGACCCGTGCAGGCCCATTTCTCCTTGGCTGAGGGCTCAAGTGCGCTCTCGTGGGCGCGCAGCGGAGCACCCCGGCAACAACGCCTACAGCCTTCTTTGCGCACGGATGGTGTCGAGTTGACCCGGGCACGGTCCAGGCACGGTCCAGGCGTGGTCCAGGTCTGCGAGAGGAGCGTGCGCCAGCAGTCGCAAGCACAATGCCCTTGCTGGTGCTAGGTCGTGGTGTCGCTCATGGGTACATGGTCCAGGTGGTCCAAGTCCGCGAGGGGAATTTTTTGAGCGCTCAAGCCAGGGCCGTCGCAGGAGCTCTTTTGGCAAGGAGCACAGGGTTGCAAAACCTTGGTTTTTTTCCTCTGGTTACTTTGCCCCGTGAATCCCAAGCCTTGCCGCATCTCGCATTTCGCGTCTTTTCTTTTTTGTGGGACGCAAAACTTTATGGGAGTTGAGAAACGCTTGCTATGTACTTTGATGCGTGTGCAGACGGAAATTTTCTGTGTTTTAAGGCGGACCACCTGGACCACATGTGAAAAGCCGCGCTGGCTCTTGCTTTACATGGTCCAGGCGTTTTTCGTGGTCCGGACCGAGCTGGGCCATATCCTGCTTTTTTTGGACCTTGCGGCAGCTCACCTCGTGTGTGAGAAACCCTTGCGGGCACAGTGATCCCCAGCGCCCGAGAAGCGCCTAAGGCCCTTTGCGGCGAATTGCCAATGATTCTTCCCTTGGCCCGGGCCAGGGAAAGAGGTGAGTGCCCCTTCTTGCGTGCAGGCCACAATTCTCGGGTCGCGCACCGTGGAACGCGATCGCAACCAAATCTTGCCTTGCTGGGGGTGGCGTATGGGCGTGGCCGGCGTTGGCGGCAGACGGCGGGAGACAGGGGCGCAGCCTCGGAGTACGGGTTGTCGCTGGGTTTATGTAGATGACGTGGCTAAAGGGTTCATCGACCGAGCCGTTAACCGCAAGGTCTATCACAGTACTCGAGCCCCCTCGGAACCTGCAGGTTCTGGGTGAGGAGCCGCTCGTGATATTTGTCGGTCAGCAGCCCAGCCCTTCGTCCAAAACGTGTTCGTCGGACTCTAGTATTTTGTTCCCTCTTTTTGAGACAACTATGTCATCCACTAGTGCCACACCAGAAGCCACCGAATTCGCGCATTTCGCCGCCACTCACGCACTGGTGGTCACCCCCGCCCAAGTTGGCAAACTGGTGGCGACTTCCGTGATTGCTGCGACGGAGATGCTTGAGGAAGGGCAGCGCCGCAGCCTGTTCCGTGTGCTCCCAAACCCTGGCCACGCGGGCGATCCTGTTTATCAACCAACAACAGTAGCGCTTGGGATGCGCCCATCGAACGTCCCTCGTGTTCTACGGGCCGGTGCTTCGCAGGCAGCTATCTGCCATGCGCTGCTGCGCTCGGAGATCATGTCTCGAGATCCAGCAGAGCGATGGTTGCCGTATCTAGCCTCGATTGATTGGCTGACCGAACATGACATCGCACAGCGAGGTCATATCACCCCTTTAATCTCGTTTCCTCCTCGGCGGCGCATCATCTACGAGACTGTGCTCTCAGCTGCGCGTTCTGACGACATGATTCGGAATATGGGGAAGCGCTGGTCACCTATCTTGAGCAGGGGTACAGGCAGTGAACCGGCTTTTGTCCAGATTGCAGCGCCATCTGAAGTGGCTCCGGGGCTACAGACCGCACTTGATAAGGCCCTCTCAGGGGCAGCAACACATAGCACAGTTGGGGATAAGTCGGTTGGAGTGCGTGGGAAGAAAGGTGCCACCTTCCAGCATTTGCTTCCCACAGTTCTGAGCCTGTCTGTGTAAGGTGCTGGATTTCGAAAGGGTCCACAACCGCGCTGCGCAAGCATTTCCGGTTGTATCTCACCATATGGTGTAGCCTTGAGCCTTGCAGGTCTCGGTGGGCGAGCCCACTCAGGAATTCTTTCCAGAACACCTCGGCCTCCGAGGCGCCGATGTCCATGGGGTATCAGCCGCGCTTAGGGTAAGGGGTCAACATGAAATTTCTGATTTTGAATATTTTGATTGGCCTGATTGCTGCGGCGGGAGCATGGTTGGCGACCCGGCCAACGGCACCCGCAAGCCAAGCCAGAATTAACCGAAATCCCGGCTCCTCTAGGCTTGCACGTCACCCGTCTCGATCCATGAGGCGATCACGGCGGGGGTAGCTTGCGAGCACCAGGTCAGCAGTTTTGTGCAGCTGGAGGCCCTGGGTGCCCCCGGGTACATGCTTGAGAGGTGGTGGTCAACGCTGTAGGTGGAAAAAGTGGGCCGCCAGCATGGCGACCCATAAGAGAAAAAAGCTGCTTATGGCCTAGCGCCAGTGACGTTCTAGCCGCGATGCTCGGGATAGTCCCGAGCACATATGCGGCCGAACCGCGCCCCTTCCATCTTTGCCCTCCTGTATGTTGCCTCCGTCAAAAAAAAGTAACTGCTAGCGGAGTTCGTTGTCTCTGATCTGTTTGGGCGGCTCGCCGCGAGCATGACACGGGCGGTTTCCGCCGCCGTTGGAAAATCGCTGGCCTCCAATGTCGTCATGCAGAGATTCACGCCTGTATCTGCCATAAGCTTTCCAAACCAGAGACCGTCGAGCGTGGGCATAAATTCCCCTGAGGGTAATTCGTACCATTCGAAAAGAGCAACTGCCCCGGTAATCTTGCCCCAGTGGATGCGCGGCTCCTTCAAGATCTCCTGGCGCGGAAATGGGCTCGTTTCGGCCGGATCAACCCAGCCCAGGAAAATGAGGTTCTTACCTGGCTCGCTTCCACCTGATGTCTCGTGAGGGAGGTAAAACGCACCTGCATCGGGCGGATAGGTCACCAAAAAATGCTCGCTATTTAGATAAGGCCCCTCAGGATGCGCGCAGATGAGAACCGGGGCGGCCAGGAGCCGACTGGGATAATCGTCGACAAGGTCGCGCAGCAGCGCGACCAGCCTCGGCTGCTCTTCTTGCGGGCAGGCTTCCAGGAGGTATCGCATACCTGGTGCCTTGTTCGTGGTGAGCCAGGTCGTGGTCGCTTTGATCGCAGGCAAGATCTCTCCGTGCCTCAACAGCGGAACGACGGTGGAAATCAGTTTTTGTGTTTCACTCAGCATGATATGTCCTCTTGGTGTCGGCAGCGCGAAGTGCGCTTCCTTCCTCTGGGTATAGCGTTCTGGAGCTGGGTGGATCGGCGCCGAAAGCATATAGCTTGGGTGGGCGCACAAGCGCGTCTGGCAAAGCAGGTCAGACTGCCGGGAGGGGGCGTTCTCGCTGGCAGATACCTGCCCGGGAAGCGACCAATCGGAGCAAGCAATGGCCCGCCGGGAGACGCAGCATGCCCGGCGGGTTTCTCAGCAGTATTCTCTGCGGCCCTTGCGCACGGCCCAAGTGCAAAGAGGGAAGTGTGGGCTTCTGAAGGCGTGCGTCTCCGACTCGCCAACGTATGCAGGGTGTGCCCCTGTGATGATTGTTGCCCTTGCAGCGATAGCCTCAGCGCTGAAACTGAACGCTGCCAATTCTGTATAGTGCTGTGGAAAATCTGAGCAGCCGGTCTATGTGTGCGTGCGTCCAGCCGATAGCCAGGAGATCGCCGGTAAGCTTTTTCTGAAAAGCCGAGGTACACACGAAAATTATCTGCTGCCAGCGCGTACCTGCGCTCAGGAGGGTGCTGCCCCCTGGAGCGAGGGCATCGCGGCGTACGATGGTGAGCCAAGCGAGAAGCCGCTGATAGTCCGGCTGGTTCTTTCGACTGTATTCGACCTCGACCCAGTAAATGGCGCTGCCCGCGCGAAGCAGTGCATCAGGGATTTTTCTGGCGATGCCCTCCCGGCCACCTAGCCAGCGACCTTGCGCGGTCTCCCGCTCGGTCGAGATCTTGTATCCCTCGATGAGCGCACTGATGGCGACTTCGTTCGCAATGCGGCGATGGTGATAGTGGTCGAGACTGAATGCCCGCAGTGCGTCTTTGCCCGTGGTGGCATCGGCCCCACGCGCCCGAAGGGCTCGCACTCCGGCTTCAGCTAACGCGTAGAGGCGGCTGTAATCGGGGGCTTGGGCGTGCAGCACTTGGCGTTTTTTACGCAGGCGTGCGAGCGTTTTTTGGGCCATACGCAGCTCTGCGGCGGTTGGCGTTGGTGGCTGCAAGCCGGGCGCAGTCGTCGAGGGGCCCGCTGGGCGCCTCCACACCACTACCGCGAGGTCGCGGGCGCGTAGCCAGCCGAACCGATGAATGGCGCGCAACACTCGCAGCTCGTTTTCGAGCGCGATCACGCGCCCATCCTGTGCGGGTGCGGGTTTGATATTCTTCTTGAGAGTCTTCTCTGTCGTCATATTCTGTATAGCGTTTTGCCGTTCGTGTGGGTGTGCGCTCCCCAGTGAACGGGGGAGGCGTGCAGGGGTCGCATGGCTGCGACCGGGGGAGCACCGTGGCCTCCGTCGGGCTGGACGCCCGGTCGGTCACTCGTGCGGCTGGACGCCGCCCGTGCTCTGGGCAGGGGCGCCCCACGCCTTCCGTGATCCGCCTGCGGCGGAGCACTCCCCGCGCGGGAAACCTGCTCAACCCTTAGCGCTGGACGCGCTTCGGGCTGCGGCTGCGCCTACGGGTTCGCGCTGCTCACCTTGACCCGGTTTCCCGCGCCTGCGGCGTGGGGCGCGGGGCGACGCCCCCCGGCTGACTGTCGGCGCGTGGGCGCGCCTCTCGCGGCTGGGGCCGCGAGCGTCACCCGGCTCCCCCTGCCCTGCACCGACCGCGCTGGGGCGCGGTGCGGCTCCGGGGGCTGCGGGCTGCACGCCCTCGCCCCACAGCGCCGCTGCGCGGCTCTGTGGCTCCTTAAAACCGACCGCCTCCGGCGCGGTGCCACAAGCTTCCTCCCCAGTGCTCGCCGCCTACTACCGGCGACCTTCCCTCGGGCCGACTACGCGCGCAAGGGCCTGCGGCACTCCGTGGGCCGCGCCCGCGCTCCGCGCAGGTTGCGACCCCCTTGCGCTCTACGTCTTGTGACCCGAGGGTGATGTACGCCATGGGCGGCGAGCACTGGGGAGGCCACAAGGCTTTCTCGTCCCGGGCCAGGCAGAAGGTATACGCAAGCGAAAAGCCCTCCAACCAGGGTCCGTGTACGGTTTGCCGCTCTGCCCCTCGCCGGTGGTCGGCATGGGGGCCACACACCGCAAGGAGTTTCACATGTACGACGAAATCAACCCCTCCACAGGCCTGCCGGTGGTGGGAGGCAGTGGCATCGATGTCGGGGGCACTCCGTGGGGAGCACCCCCGCTTAACCCCTGGAGCTCCAGCGGCTGGCGCTACCTGGACGACGACTAGAGGATGCACCCCGCGCCTTCCGACTCGGGCTAGAGGTGCGGGCGAACAATTGTCCTAGGAGGCGTTGGATGGCCCCCTTGGCCATCACCCGTTGACCGCCTTGGCAGGCGCGTTTCTAATGGCCGTCCCGAGTTCCTTGGCCACTGGATTGTAGTAGCGCTGGGCCATCGAAATGCTCCGCCACCCCATGATGGCCTGCAAGGTCACCATGGGGACACGGGGAGCGATCCGGCTGGCGGCCTCATGCCGGAGATCGTGAAACCTGAGGTCTTCGAGACCCGCTCGTTCCCGTACGCGCGAAAAGAGCTGAGTGACGCTGTCCGCCTTGGTGATGGACGGGAAAATTCGCGCTTTTCCGATGCCGCGCGGACGCTTGCGCAATAATCTGATGGCGGTGTCGGAAAGCGGAATGATCCGTTCTGTACCGTTTTTCGTGCGATCGGCTGGGAGGAAAATGTGGCATTCTTCCGGGACTGCTGAGAGGTGCACATCCTCCCAGCATAGGGACGAAATCTCGCCACGGCGCATACCGGTTTCCAGATCGAGCAGGATGAGGGAGAATGCGTCAGCTGAGTATTTTCGTGCCTTTTTTAGCAGAGCCTTTTCTTCTTTGCGCGGGAGGCGCCGCGCTCTGGACGCGGACTTCGGTAACCCATAGAGCGCCGCCTGAAATAGGTGTTCTGGGACAGGTAGGCGCAGCACTACACGGGCAAATTTCATCGCCGCCTGGGCGTCCGCTAAGTCCCGGCGTATTGTGGCAGGCTCAATGTCGTCGTCGAGGCGGTCTTCCGCGAACTCCAGGAAGTCCAGGTATGTGATGGACGCCAAGGATCGGGTGCTGCCCAGGCGTCTCTCCCAAGCATTCAGGCGACTCTCGGTTTGAGTTTGTCCTTTCAGGTTTGGTAGCCGTGCCTTTTTATACGCGTTGAAAAGATCCGCAACGGTTGTTCGTACCATGGGCGTGGCGTCCACGAAGGTGCCTTCGCTGATCCTGCCTTCGATGCGTGCGGCCCACGTTGCGGCCTCTTTGTAGGTCTCGAAGGTTCTGGACGGGACGACGAGACTCTTTTTCCGGATCTGGACGCGCCACTGGTGGGGACCGCGTTGTGAGATGGTAGCCATACCCTAGCTCCTGATTTTGGGCGCAGCCAAGGCGGCTGCAAAAGGGTATAGGGCGTGTGCCAAAATGTGCCAAAAACAACGAAAAGGGCCACCTGTTTAGGTGGCCCAATCGCGCGGAAACCCGCATGAATCCTTGGTGGAGACGAAGGGGATCGAACCCTCGACCTTCGCATTGCGAACGCGACGCTCTCCCAGCTGAGCTACGTCCCCAAAAGCTAGCAATTTTAGCAAATTGCCAACGTGTTTGCAGGCGAGCCACTGACGCGTACGTTGGTGTTGAAATCCTGACGGCTACTTGACGGCCCCAACCGTGAATCCCGAGACGAAGCGGTCCACAAAAAAGTTATAAAGAATGGCGATTGGGACGCTAACGATCAGGCAGGCGCCCATCAGCGAACCCCAGAAATAGACGTCGCCCCGCACCAGGAAGGTCGGCACGCCGACGCTTACCGTGTATTGCGATGAGCTGGTAATGAAGGTAAGTGCATATATGAATTCCTGCATGACCAGGGTCAACGTGAAGATGATGACGGTCATGACGCCCGCCGAAGACAGCGGCACCACCACTTTCAGGAACGCACCAAAACGGCTCAGCCCGTCCATCATGGCAGCTTCTTCAATGTCGTGGGGCACGGCCTTGAAAAACCCCATCATGAGCCATGTGCAAAAGGGCACGGTAAAGCTCGGGTACACCAATACCAGCGACCACAATGAATCCTGCAGGCCCAGTGCGCCGACGATGCGCGAGAACGGGATGAACAGGATCGTTGGCGGAATGAGGTAGGTCAGGAAGATGCCGATTGCCAGATGCTTGCCCCAGCGCCCCGAAAGGCGCGCCAGGCTGTAGCCGGCCGGTACTGACAGGGCAAGGGTGATGACGACAACGATGGCTCCCACCACCAGGGTATTGATCACCCATCGCACATATTGGGTGTCGAAGAACAGAACGCGCAGGTTCTCCAGGGTTGGCGGCGCGTTGAACAGGAATGGGTTGCTTGTGGGGTTGACCAGATCCAGTGTGCTTTTGAATGTTGTGATCAACATCCAGTAGAACGGGAATGCGGTGAATATGACAAAGATGGCCAGAATGACGAAATGGCCAATGTTCATGGACCAGCGCTTCGTGCGGGTTGTCGCGTAACGCATCAGGTCACCTCCGTGCGACGGGCAATAGTCAACAGCACTATCACCACGGCCACCAGCAATGGGAACAGGAACAGGGAGATGGCCGCACCTTCGGCAAGGTCCCCGCCCGGCACCCCGGTGAAGAAGGCCAGGCTGGCAAGCACCTGTGTCGAGTCGAACGGGCCGCCGCGTGTCAGGACGTATACGATGATCATGTCGGTAAAGGTGAACACGATGCCGAACAGAAGGGCGACCAGCATGACCGGCATGACCAGCGGAATGTTGATGCGGAACAGGTGGCGCCAGAAGCCTGCGCCGTCCATGTGTGCGGCGTCGTGGATATCTTGGGGGATGCCGGCCAGGCCCGCAAGAATAATGACCGTAGCCAGTGGCAGCAGTCGCCACACATCGACCATGATGATCGAGATCATGGCCAGCGTCGGTTGCCCGAGCCAAATCGGCCAGACATTTGGCCCCACCAGGCCCGATGCACGCAGGGTCCAGTTGATTACGCTGTATACCGGGTCGAAAATCCATAGCCAGCCTATGGTGCCCAGGGATATCGGCGCGACCCAGGGCAGCAGAATAAGCAGCCGCACGATCCATTTGCCGCGGAAATCGTTGAACAGGGCCATGGCCAGTATTTTGGCCAGTATGACGACCAGCACCTGCGATACGATCGTGAAAACGAACGTATTGCGCATCGAGGTCCAGAACGTGTTGTTTTCAATGATACGGCGAAAATTTTCCAGCCCGACGAAATGCAGGGTTGTGTTGCCGACTGTAGCGTCGGAGACGCTGTAATACATGGACAACAGGAAGGGAAAGCCTACCAGCAGGGTGATGTAGATGATTGCCGGAGCAAGCATCCAGCGGCCAAGCTGAGTGTCGGCACTGCTGATGCGCTGCTCTGCGGCGCGCGCTGAGGACGCGGTGACCGCGGCAGCGCTCATGATGTTTCCTCGACACGCAGCCCTGTCTTGGGGTCGAAGTAGCGCAGGTCGCGTTGCCGCGCGACGAACTTGTAATGTGTGTCTACCGACACCGGCGCATCAATCGTGCTGGGAACGCGCGAGATGACTTTGACTGACGGCAGTGGCGATTCAAGCGTGCCGTAGATCAGCCGGTCAGAACCAAGGTTTTCAATGCGGGAGACATGAATTGGAAATGTGCATAAGGTTTCGCCGGCCGAGGGGTACGCCTGCGGTGGGAGGAGGTGTTCGGGGCGTATCCCGAGCGTGCTCTGTCCCTCGCGTACAACCAGGTTCATGGGCGGAGCCCCGATGAATGTGGCGACAAAAGCGTCTGCCGGTTCTTCGTAGACCTCGCGCGGCGTGCCCAGCTGGTGAATCGTGCCGTGGTCCAGGATGGCTATGCGGTCGCCCAGCCCAAGGGCTTCGATCTGGTCGTGCGTGACGTAAATGGTGGTGGTCGCAAGGCGCCGTTGAAATTGCTGCAGCTCGTCCCGCGCGGTGATCCGCAGTTTGGCGTCAAGATTCGAGAGCGGCTCGTCCAGCAGGAACACGGCGGGTTCGCGCACGACCGCTCTGGCCAGGGCAACACGCTGGCGTTCGCCGCCTGAAAGCTGGCGCGGCTTGCGTTCGAGCAGGTGGCCTATCCCGAACATATTGGCAGCCCAGTCGACCTTGGTCCTGATGGCATTACGCGCCATGTGCTGCGTCTGCAACGGGAACGCAATGTTGTTGAAAACGCTTAAATGTGGGTAAAGCGCATAGCTCTGGAACACCATTGCCATATTTCTGGCGCGTGGGGGCAGATTAGTGATGGCTTTGCCATCCAGCAAAATTTCGCCGGACGTGGGTTGCTCCAGTCCGGCGATCATTCTCAGCAGTGTGGTTTTGCCGGAGCCCGAAGGCCCCAGCAGAACCAGAAACTCGGCCTCATGTACGGTGAGGTCGATGCTGTTTACGGCATTGCCGCTTTCAAAACGTTTGGTTAGAGCCTGGGTTTCTACTATAGCCATCTTTTTTTACCCTGAACTTGTTCGCAAGCGGAGTGCGGTGTGTTTCTATCAGACTAACCCCTTCTGGTGCCATTTTGCGAAGATACGCTCGCAATTGGCATGAGCTTCCTTGACAGCGGCTTCCGGAGACATATTGCCAGCGGCTGCCTTGGCGAACATGGTGTTCAGTACCCAGGTGTTGAAGATTTCGTCCGTGGCGGCATTGGCGTACCCCGGGTACCCGACGTTGGTGGCCTGATGCATAAGTTGGCCAAGCACTTTGTACTTGTCGTGGGGTTGGGCCTTGGGGTCATCACCAATCAGTTTTTCCAGATCGGGCACCGTGCTGGGGAAACTTGGGAAGTTGTAGAACTGACTGTTCAGGAATCCTTGTCGGAAATTGTCGATGTAGTCCACCAGGAATTTCTTGGCACCACTGATGTTTTTGGCGAATTTCCAGATGACGTAGCAGTCCATGACGTGTTCCATGCCGATGCGGCGCACGGGGCCTTCCAGGGCTTGGGTCAGCCAGATGTTGGGTGTGACGGGTATGTGCTTGTTCTCGCCTTCACGCGTTACAGAAATGGCGTTCAGGCACAACGAGATTTTGCCAGCCAGCATGGCCCGGTTGTTTGACGACGCGTCCCAGGCCAGCACCTCGGGGGTCATCGCGTTTTCGTAAAGCGTTTTTACGAATTTGACGGCATCCACCGTATGCTTGGAGTCAAGGATCACCTTGCCGTGCTCGTCCTGCACCGAGCCGCCAAAGGCGAAAAGCACCGTACGCATCGCCATGGCTGTGTCCAGTTCCGCCGAAAGACCTATCCCGACCGGAATGTTGTGCTTCTTTTTGATCTTGGTGCCGGCGGCCAGCACGTCGTCCCAGGTGTCGGGGGCTTTCATGCCGACGCTGTCCCACAGGTCTTTGCGGTAGTTCACCGGATCCGGGACGAAGCTGTCGGAAAAGGCATAGTACTTTTTTGTTTTCGGGTTGTACGAGCTGCGTATTGCCAAGTCGACGGGTTTACCATGCTTGCGCTCGCATTCTTCGTAGACCTCGCGGTGGTCGATGACCTGGTCTTCGTACGCCGGTGGTGGGGAGAGAAACATGAACAGGTCATGCCCCTGCTTGGCGGAGACTTCAGCGGCGGCGCGCGTAGCCAGGGCCGGGATGCCTACGTGGTCCACGACCACGTCCGTATCGTTCTTCTCGCCCCAATCCTTGACGTAGGTACCGTCGAACCACTTGTCGTACGCTGGCACGAAGTGGTTCCATTGCAGGATTTTGAGGTGGTTTTTGGCAGCGTGGGCGTTGCGGATGAAGAGAGGGCCGATAATGGCTGCCAGGCCGGTTGCGCCTGCGGCCTTGATTATGCGGCGCCTTTGAGAGTTGGTGGGGTGAGCAGGCTGGACAAGTTGTGTTGTACAGTCATCTTTTTTTGTTGAATCGTCTGCCATGGTTGTCTCCTGGTTTAGAGAAGCGGGCATTCGTCCAGATGAGTGGCATGTGCCCTCACGTGAATGCTACGACATGGTTTTGCATTATGTAAACAGCATACAAACGACCTTTGTATATTTTTTTTAACGAATTGTAATATTTAGGCGTGCCGCGCTGCCGTGATGGCGTGTGCAGAAATGCCAACAGCGCGGAGGGAGACTGGTGAATGACTGATCGCGTGTGTGATGCGGGCTGTGGAGGTGCGAATGTCTGCTGACGCGTCTCGGGTAACGGCACTGGTGCTGGCAGCCGGGCTTGGCCGCCGCATGCGCGGGCCAAATAAGTTGCTGCTGCCATGGCGCGGGATGTCCATAATTCGGCGTGTAGTCACCGAGGTTGTGGCCGCGCGCTGTGACCGTGCGGTGGTCGTGCTGGGGTTCGAGGCGGATCGCGTGCGCCGCGAGCTCGCTGACCTGCCGGTCACGTTTGTTGTCAACGACGAATTCGAGCAAGGGATGGGCACTTCGGTGCGGGCCGGGGCAATGGCGGTGGAAGACTCCAGTGCCGTTGTTGTTTGCCTGGGCGATATGCCGCTCGTCGAGGCGTCGGTCATCAATGCTCTTATTGACGCGTATGGCCAAGGAGCAGGGGTGAAGGCCTGCCAGCCGGTCTATGAAGGGCGGCGCGGCAATCCCGTGTTGTGGGGGGCAGACAGCCTGGATGACTTGCGTCGGCTTGAAGGCGACGAAGGTGCGCGCAAGTTGCTGCGCAGGCTGGGGGATGCGCTGGTTCTGGTGCCCGTGACCCATCAGGGTGTATTACTGGACACCGACACCCCGGACGATCTGCAGCGCCTGGGCGACTAGCCGGGCGGATCGTCCGCAGCAGTGCAGTCCACCATACATGTGGGCTCGAACTTGTCGGTCTGCCTTACGTAGTAGAATTTCAGCTTTACTATTTTTGGCTTTTGTGTAATGACAACCATTCTTGAGAACGTCCCGGTTGGCCAGAAGGTCGGCATCGCCTTTTCCGGTGGCCTCGATACTAGCGCAGCGTTGCTTTGGATGAAGCACAAGGGTGCCATTCCCTATGCGTACACTGCCAACCTGGGTCAGCCCGACGAGTCCGATTATGAAGCCATTCCGCGTCGCGCCTTGGAATATGGCGCTGCCAAGGCACGTCTTATCGATTGTCGGGCACAGCTCGTGTCTGAGGGTATTGCCGCCTTGCAGTGCGGCGCCTTTCACATTTCCACGGCCGGCGTCACCTATTTCAATACCACGCCTATCGGGCGTGCCGTCACGGGCACGATGCTTGTTGCGGCCATGAAAGAGGACGACGTCAATATATGGGGTGACGGCAGCACCTATAAGGGCAATGACATCGAGCGGTTCTACCGCTACGGCCTGCTGACCAATCCGGCATTGAAGATCTACAAGCCGTGGTTGGACCAGGTTTTTATCGATGAGCTGGGCGGCCGGGCGGAAATGTCCGAATATGTACGGGCAGCGGGCTTTAATTACAGGATGTCGGCCGAAAAGGCCTACTCAACGGATTCGAACATGCTGGGTGCCACGCACGAGGCCAAGGATCTTGAGCATTTGAATTCCGGCATCCGCATCGTTCAGCCCATTATGGGTGTCGCCTTCTGGCGCGATGATGTTCCGGTCAAGGCCGAGGAAGTGACGGTACGTTTCGAAGAAGGTCGGCCCGTTGCGCTCAATGGTGTCGCGTACACCGATAGCGTCGAACTAATGCTGGAAGCCAATCGCATTGGCGGGCGGCATGGCCTGGGTATGAGCGACCAGATCGAAAATCGCATCATCGAGGCCAAGAGTCGTGGCATCTACGAGGCCCCCGGCTTGGCGTTGCTTTATATCGCCTACGAGCGGCTGGTTACGGGCATTCATAACGAAGATACGATCGAGCAGTACCGCATGAATGGCCTCAAGTTGGGCAGGCTGTTGTACCAGGGCCGGTGGTTTGATCCCCAGGCCATCATGCTGCGTGAATCGGCCCAGCGCTGGGTGGCTGCTGCGGTTACCGGCGAGGTGACCATCGAGTTGCGGCGCGGCAACGACTACTCCATTCTTGACACGGTGTCGTCCAACCTTACCTACAAGCCCGAGCGCCTGACTATGGAAAAGGGCGAGTCCGTCTTCTCGCCGCGCGACCGTATTGGCCAGCTTACGATGCGCAACCTCGACATCGTTGATACACGCGACAAGCTGTTCACGTATGTCGGCGCGGGAATGCTGGCACCTTCCGCCGGTTCGGCCCTGCCTCAGTTGAAGCAGGCCAAGGGTAAAGACGAAAAGTAGGCGCGACGTCCCTGTCCCGTGGTGCGGTGCAGGGGATTTCGTTACCTGCGGGCTACTGCGCACTGGGCACCTATCCTGGTGGCCTTTGGTCAACTATTGATCTGCCCCAATAGCAGAAATTCCATCAGCGCCTTTTGAACGTGGAGGCGGTTTTCGGCTTCGTCCCAGACGACGCTTTGAGGGCCGTCAATGACATCGCCCGTTACTTCTTCACCGCGATGGGCGGGCAGGCAGTGCATGAAGATGGCGGATGGGTCTGCCGCAGCCATCATGCCCGCATCCACGCACCAGTTTGCAAAGGCGCGTCGACGATCCTCGTTTTCGGTTTCGAACCCCATGCTGGTCCACACATCGGTGGTGACCAGGTGCGCGCCGCGGCAGGCATCCAGTGGGTTGGAAAACTGTTTAAGCACGTTGGCTGGCTGGGTGCCAATGCGCTGCGCTTCAAGCTCGTAGCCTTTGGGCGCAGACACATGCAGGCAGAATCCCAGCATTTCAGCTGCTTGAAGCCATGTATATGCCATATTGTTGGCGTCGCCAATCCAGGCAACGGTTTTACCCTTGATGGATCCGACATGCTCGATGAAAGTAAAGATGTCGGCCAGGATCTGGCACGGGTGGAATTCGTTGGTCAGGCCGTTGATGACGGGCACCCGCGAGTGCGCTGCGAAGCGCTCAAGCCGTGTCTGCTCGAATGTACGGATCATGACAAGGTCGACCATGCGTGAAATGACGCGGGCTGTGTCCTCGATGGGCTCGGCGCGTCCCAGCTGCGAGTCCTTCGTTGTCAGGTTGATGACTGAGCCACCCAGTTGGTACATGCCGGCTTCAAACGAGACCCGGGTGCGGGTGCTGGCTTTTTCGAACACCATGGCCAGGTTGCGGTCATGCAGCGTGTGGTGGGCTTCGTAGCGCTTGAACTTGTTTTTGATCAGTTGGGTGCGCGCAAAGATATAGTTGATTTCGTCGGTCGTGAGGTCGCGAAATTGCAGGAAATGCCGTAGCGGTCCGGTTTGTGAGGTAGCGTGGGACATAGTAAACCTTGATTCGGTGAAGCTGTGATTGGCTATCATATACAATTGCGGCGGTGCGGGACAAATGCGCACCTGGCAATACGGGCTTTTCTGTGCAGCGCAATGGGGCGCCCGGTTTCTGTAGAGTTCTATGTCAGTTTCAGAGCGACAGTTCATTATTTACGGTATTACGACCGAAGGCCAGCGTTTTCGCCCCAGCGACTGGGCCGAGCGCCTTGCCGGCGTCATGTCGCCGTTTCGGCCAATGCCGGACTCAGGCGGGCACCTTACGTATTCCCCCTATGTCCTGCCCACGATCATCGATGGGGTACGGTGTGTTGTGGTCGACTGTCGGCTGCGTGATATTGAGCCTTTGGCGTGGAGTTTTGTGTACGGCTTTGCGCACGACAACAATCTGAAAACCGAAGACAGGTAGCGGCCGTCAGGCGTTCAGCGGCGGGACAGGTGTGATGACCTTGCCGGACTGGATGAAGGCCAGCGCGTTGTCGATGGCCAGATTCACCATGTCGAGCCGCGTTTCTTTTGTGGCGCTGGCGATGTGAGGCAGAAGAATGACATTGTCGAGGTCTTTCAGGGCTTGTGGCACCGTGGGTTCGGCTTCGAAGACGTCAAGGCCCGCCGCGCCCAACTGACCTTGCTGCAGTGCCAGGGCCAGAGCCGCCTCGTCAACGACAGAACCGCGCGCGACATTGATGAGTATGCCGTTGGCCCCCAGGGCGTTCAGGACGGCCCCGTCGATAAGGTGGTAGGTGGAGGCGCCGCCCACGGTAGCTATGACGAGAATGTCTGCCCACGAGGCCAGTTCCAACAGCGACGGGGCATACGTCCACGGTACGTCATCGCGTGGGTGGCGATTGTGGTAGCGGACGTCCATTCTGAATCCGACGGCACGGTCGGCAACAGCTTGTCCGACGCGCCCCAGGCCTACGATACCCAGTTTCTTTCCTGTCACCCGGGTGCTTAGCGGGAACTTGTTGTGCTCGATCCATCGATTGGACCGGACGTAGCGCTCGGCGCTGCCAAGCGAGCGTGCGGCACCGAGGATCAGGGCCCAGGCCATGTCCGCCACACAGTCGTTCAGCACATCGGGGGTGTTGCTGACCTGTATGCCTTTGCTTTGGGCATAGCGCACGTCGATGCTGTCGTAGCCGACCCCAACGCTGCAAATGGCTCGCAGTTTGGGTAGTTGGTCCATCAATTCGGCCGGTGTGGGCGTAAGCGCGCTGGTCATCAACAGCGTAAGGTCGTTGCCGTGGCGCTGCACGATGGCCCGTGGATCGTCAGCTTCCCACAGACGAACCACGTTGAAATTGTGGTCTAGTCGGGCTTGTGCCCGGTCAAGGCTGGGAAACGGTATGAGTTGCAGCAGAAGCGGCTTGGTCTGTGTCATGGCGTGCCTTTGTTTTTCCTTGGATTTTACACGCGAAAAAAAACAGAATGCGCGAACGGCATTCTGCTTTTTGGAAAAGCGGGCGGCGGCTTTTAGGGGCCGCGCTGTATGAGTTAGGCCAGCGCCTTGATGGCGGCGGCAAGGCGGCTTTTATGACGGGCGGCCTTGTTCTTGTGAATAATGTTTTTGTCGGCTGTGCGATCAATAACACTTGACGTCTTCTGGAAGATTTCGGTGGCGGCAGCTTTGTCGCCGGCCTCTATGGCCTGACGCACACGCTTGATGGATGTGCGCAGCGCCGAACGCAGGCTGGCGTTGTGTTTGTTGCGATCGACCGATTGACGGGCGCGTTTGCGGGCTTGAGCTGTGTTGGCCATAAAATGTGTTTGTTGCCTTCGGGTTGGACGCTGCGGGCTGGTTGCTTTATTTACTGCCGGTATTTGCTACTTGATTACTGCGCAGTATTAGTAGCCCGCGTGCTGTCCTGCAAGATGTTATTGATAATAAAGCAAGAAAGTATATATTAAGCTGCTTTTCTTGTAAAGTCGTGTAGGCGAAAACCGCATAGAAACAGCACCACGAAGTATACGGTGCCGGCTGCCAGCAACACGCCACCCAGCCATGCGGCCCGGGCCCAGGCGTGGGCACCGAGCGTTATCCAGTCGAGTCGGCTTTGGGCGACGAAGAGCACGGCGCTGAATGCCACGACGGCGGGTATTATTCTCAGGGCGAATTTCCCCCAGCCCGGCCCTGGCTGGTATATCTTGCGTCGGTACAGCATGACCAGCAGGCATAGCGCATTGACCGTTGCACCCAGGCCAATTGATAGCGCCAAGCCAGCATGGGCGTATATCGGCACGAAAATGACGTTGAAAACCTGGGTAAGGACCAATACGAAGATGGCTATCTTGACCGGGGTGCGAATATCCTGCTTGGCGTAAAAGCCGGGAGCCAGTATCTTGACGGAAAGCAGGCCAAGCAGGCCTACCGAATACGCAGTAACAGCCAGCTTGGTCTGTGACACGTCGTAGGCGTTAAAAGCACCGTAGTTGAACAGCGTTGCAACCAGGCCACTTGCCAGCATGGCCATACCGATTGCGGCGGGCACGCCCAGCAGCACCACCAGCCGCAAACCCCAGTTCAGCAGAATGTTGTAACTGGCTGAGTCACCTTTTGCGTGGGCCGCCGAGAGGCTGGGCAGCAAAACCGTGCCCAGCGCGACACCCAGAAGCGAAGTGGGGAACTCCATGAGGCGATCGGCGAACGAAAGCCAGGTAACACTGCCACTGACCAGCCATGTGGCGATGTTGGTGTTGATGAGCAGTGAAACTTGCGCGACCGACACGCCCAGAATGGCCGGCAGCATCTGTCGCATGATGTATTTGACAGTGGGATCGGCCCAGGCCTTGCGCAAGTTGAATGAATAACGCGGCAACAGGCCAAGTTGCGCCAGCGCCGTCCATTGCACAAGCAATTGCAGAATGCCCCCAATCATCACGCCGACCGCAAGCGCATAGATAGGCACATGGAACCAGGCCGTCATGAAAAGGCATGCGCCGATCACGGACACATTCAGCAGTACCGGCGTGAAGGCCGGCACGGCAAAGCGGTTCCACGTATTCAGGACGGCTGAAGCGAACGCCACCAGCGACATGCAGATGATGTAGGGGAACATCAGCCGTGTCATGTCGATGGCAGCTTGAAACTCGGTTTGCTTTGACGCGGCCCGCATGCCGCTGGCCATCGCGGTTACAACCCAGGGTGCCGCCACAATTCCCAGCAGTGTCACGATCATGAGCACGGCGGTGAGCACGAGCGCTACTTTGTCCAGCAGTCCACGCACGATTTCGAGCGTGCCTTCGGCGCGTGTCTGTCCCAGAATGGGGACAAATGCCTGCGAAAATGCGCCTTCGGCGAATAGACGGCGCAGTAGATTGGGGATGCGGAAGGCGACCCAGAACGCGTCGGTCAGCGGTCCTGCGCCGAAGGCGCTGGCGATCAGGACGTCCCGGATCAATCCGGTGATACGGGACGTCATGGTCAGGCCGCTGATGGTGGCGACCGAGCGTAGCAGGCTCATTTAGCCACGCAAGGCCGAGTCGATGCGTTCGTGGATTTCGTCCACGGACCCTACCCCGGAAACTTGGTGGAATTTGGGTGCGTTGTTGTTGCCTGATTTGGCCCAGGTCATGTAATAGTCGACCAGAGGGCGGGTCTGCTCCTGGTATACCGCAAGACGGTGTCGTACGGTTTCTTCACGATCATCGTCTCGCTGCACCAGCGGCTCGCCGGTGGCGTCGTCGACGCCTGCAACCTTTGGGGGGTTGAAAGTGACGTGGTAGCTGCGGCCACTCGCCGGATGTACGCGTCGGCCGCTCATGCGTTCAATGATACTTTCTTCGGGCACGACGATTTCGACAACGTGATCGAGTGCAATATTGGCCTTTTTCAGCGCATCGGCTTGCGGAATGGTGCGCGGAAACCCGTCGAACAAGTAGCCTTGTCTGCAGTCGGGTTGCGAAAGCCGGTCGTGCACGAGGCCAATGATGATGCCGTCGGAAACCAGGCCGCCCGCATCCATGACCTTCTTGGCTTCAATGCCCAGGGCTGTTTTGGCCTTGACCGCAGCGCGCAGCATGTCTCCGGTCGAGATCTGTGGGATACCGAACTGTTTGGTGATGAATGCCGCTTGCGTACCTTTGCCGGCACCGGGTGGACCGAGCAGTATCAGTCGCATGAATTCCTCCCTAAAATACTTTAATTAATTTCTGCGATTATGCCGCAACGCAGCAATCTATGCATGGCGGTGTGGATTGAAAAGCCTAAGGATACTCCGGGCGTTTTCCCAGCGGCGCGCCGGCCGTGCAGAAAGTTGCACGGGGATAGCCTGAGCCTTGCACATCGCTATGCCCGGTTCGCGAAGATACCGCGTACCCGCGCCAGATCGTCTTCGGTGTCCACGCCGGACGCAGGGTGCTCGCGGGTAGTCAGGACGGCAATGGAGTATCCGTTTTCAATCGCCCTTAATTGTTCCAGGGATTCGAATGTCTCTAGAAGCCCCCTGGGCAGAGTGGGGAAAATCTTGAGGAAACCTGTGCGATATGCGTATAGCCCTATATGATGCAGCGCCGGAAGCTGGGGGGCGAGGCGCCTTTGCCCGTCGGCCAGAGCATCCCGGGCCCAGGGTATGGGGGCACGCGAAAAGTACAGGGCCCGCTGCCGGGCATTGCACACGACCTTGACGGCGTTGGGGTTGAACAGGACCTCGGCGTTTTGGATTGGCGAGGCGCAGGTCGCGATGGCTGCGTCGGTGGCTTGCGTGAGCAGGTTGGCGACTGCGTTGATCTGCTCAGGCTCTATGAGCGGTTCGTCGCCCTGGACGTTCACCACTATTGTCTCGTCACTCCATTGCATTTGCCGTGCGACTTCTGCCAGGCGGTCGGTGCCCGTGGGGTGGTTGCCGTAGGTAAGCACAGCCTCGAAACCGTGACTTTTTACGGCTTCCTGGATAGTGGGGTCGTCGGTGGCCACAATGACGCGTGAGGCCAGGGAAAGCGCTGCCTGTTCGGCCGTGCGCACCACCATGGGCTTGCCGCCAATATCCAGCAGAGGCTTGCCTGGTAGTCTGGTCGAGGCGGCTCGAGCCGGGATGACAGCGACGAAGCTCACGTTGCGGATGGTGGCGTTGCCGGCTGCAGCGGCCGTGCTTCGCTTTCAAGCATGACCGGGATACCGTCGCGTATCGGAAAGGCAAGGTGGTCGGCAGCGCAGATGAGTTCGTGGCGCTCGCGGTCATGGCTTAGAGAGCCTTTGCATAGCGGGCAAACCAGGATTTCGAGCAGGTGAGATTCCACAAGCGGCTCCAGGCAGTTGTGTGTCAAACCGAAAGTGTAATGCGCCCTGTCTTTTTTTTCTCGGTCAGGGTATGCAGCTTCGCGTTCAGGTCTTCGAGCCAGCCCTCGTCCGAGAACTGCGTGGCAACGTTTACGACCCAGAGGCGTGGGTCGGCAAAGTGTGCACACTTTACCGCGTCTTTGGGTGTGATGAGAATATGTGTTGCCGTCAGGGCCGCAAAGGGCGACTCGTGATAAGGATGGTGGTCTGGCAGCGCAACGGTTTCCACAAGCCGCAGGCCGCCCGCGCGGAGCATGGAGAAAAAGCGTTGGGGCTGTCCGACGGCGGCCACGGCAGCAACGGTTCCGGTTGCTTCGCGTGCCAGCCATTCGTGCCATGTGGCGCTGCGGCCCGACGTCAGGTGGACAACGCGTTGTGGGAGTAGCTGCATGGTGATTTGCCGGGCACGGATCTTCAGCTGTGGGGGAGGCTCACACCCCGCAGTCAGATTTGTGACCACGTAATCGACTTCGGCCAACCGGCCCACCGGCTCGCGCAGCGGTCCGGCGGGAAGCAGACGTCCATTCCCTTGTCCGCGCCCGTCCTGAACGATGATTTCGATGTCGCGCGGCAAAGCCAGGTGCTGTAGGCCATCATCCGACACGATGACGTCGACGTCGGGGTTGGCGTGGATCAGTGCCCGAAGTGCCAAGGACCGCCGCGGATGAATGGCTAGTGGTGCCTGCGTGGCGCGGGCGATCAGTGCCGGCTCGTCGCCGAATCCGGCGGCGTCAAGATCGCCGTGGCCGACACGTGGTTGGCCTTTGACAGCCACCCCGTAGCCGCGGCTGATGATTCCTGGGTGCCAGCCCTTTTCCCTCAGGAAGTTTGCCAGCGCGATGACGACGGGCGTTTTGCCTGTGCCGCCGGTTACGATATTGCCGACAACAATAACCGGCTGTGTGCTCTCGTCGTGGCTGCCACCGGACGCAGACTGGCGGTAACGCGTCCTTTTAAGAAACACTGCCAGGCGAGTCAGCCACGACAGCGGCAGCAACAAGGTACTGACAATACCCTTGTGCTGCCATACGTGGTCTATGCGGCGGAGCGCTTTGGCGGGGACTTTCAATGTGGGCTTTGGATGGCAAAGTTGATGCGGCGGATGCCGGCCAGCCTTGCCGCCTCCATCACGCGTACGACGGACTCGTGCGAGCTGAGTGCATCGGCGTTGATGACCAGCGTGGCAGGCTTGCCTGCTTTGACGGCGTTACGCAGCGCCGAGGCGATGTCATCAGCGTCCTGGCCCGAGATCAGCTTTCCGTCCAGCGCGTACAGGCCTTCCTGGCTGATGGCGACGTTGATGGCTGCGGAATCAGCTGGAGCGCCAGCCTGAGCTTGCGGCAGCGTTACCTTGAGCTGGCTGACGCGGGTGAAAGACGTTGTTGCCGCCAGAAAAATCACGATGACGAGCAGGACGTCGATCAGCGGGATCAGGTTGACTTCCAGATCACTCTGGCGGGAGAATTTGCGGTGAAAATTCATGTCCGGACTTCTGTGGCATAGGTTGCGGCTACGTTCGGGCTAGGTTCGTTCATGTGGACGCTCTTTGTCGAGGAGGCGGTTCAGCCTGCTGGCCTGCCTTTCCATCTGGTGCAGGAAGTTTTCCACCCGCGAGCGGAAGTAGCTGTGGAATATCAACGCTGGGATGGCAATAAGTATGCCGAAGCCAGTGTTGTACAGAGCGATGGAAATCCCCCGGGCCAACTGCGACGGATCTGCTCCTGTCGGAGAGTACGCACCGAATATTTCTATCATGCCCACAACGGTGCCGAACAACCCCAGCAACGGCCCGATGACGGCGATAGTGCCCAGTGCGGGCAGGTAGCGGTTGAGTCGATGCGAGACGTCGGCGCCGACGTCTTCGATGGCAGCCTGGCGCAGGTGCTCCGGTTCGGCGCTGGCCGCGACAACTTCGGCCAAAACACGGCCCAGGGCGGAGCCGGTGGCGAGCAGGCTCAGTGCTTCCGGCGTGTCCTTGCGCTGATGTACCATTTCGATGACTTGTTGCAGCAGGCCGGGCGGCAGAAGCTGCCTGGACCTGAGCGAAAGGAACCGCTCGATGATGAGCGCCAGCCCGAATACCGAGGTAAGCAGTAACAGCCAGATTGGCCAGCCGGCGCCGTGGATGATTTCAAGCAACGTAGTTTCTCCGCCGAAAGCTTTGTTTTGAGGGGAATGCGTTATTTTAAGTTAAGGCACGATTTTGGGTATTCAGAACTTTCGCAGGGCAATGCTGCGTTCAGGTTGCGAAGCGGTGGGAGCGGAGCGCTTCAGGTGCGGTGCACAGGTGTTTGGGCAGTCTCCGGCGTTGCACGTGTTGGGTTCTTGAACTGAGACATAGGCTAAAGGGCGTAGATGTTTGTTGATGGGTAGTCGTGGGGCTGTGAGGCCCGTTTCGCTTCAATGTTATGGGCGAAACCGCACGGGGCAAAGCTCTTGGGAGTCTATCCACAGAAGCGGTGGATAATTATGTGGATAATCACCCGTAAATGCTTACTTTGGCTGGTTTGGAGGTTCCGTGGATAATTTCAATCCATAGGTTAATATTTTAATAAGTTATTATTTATCAATAGCATAGAATATTAATTTAAATCTTTTTTTAAAATAAGTCGAAACAAGTCTGATATTTCACCAAGTTGACGTCCAGGCTCTCGCTGTGGACAGAGTTGCGGCCTGGCTGCGGGGTTGCCGGCCGTTGTCGGGGCCGCGCCTGTCGTTTTACGGGGTATTCGGCGCTTGTATAAGCGTCCGGCCTGCGATGAGGCTGCTGTTATTATTTCGAGGTTGCATCAATGTCAGGCTACGCCGTTTGGCGTAGTGTCCGTGCCTATTTTTTCAGGTTGTCGCGTGCTTAAAAGCGAAATTGTTTTATCGGTGGCGCAACTCAATCGCCAGGTAGGCCAGTTGCTGGAAGGGCATTTTTCACAAGTGTGGGTGAAAGGTGAGGTGTCCAACTTCACTCAGGCCGCCTCGGGACACTGGTATTTCACGGTCAAGGACGATCGGGCTGCCGTGCGTGCGGTCATGTTTCGTGGGCGGGCCCAAACGGTCGGGTTTGTGCCTAAGGCTGGCGAGCGCTTCGAGTTTTGCGCCGCGGTCACTTTGTACGAGGCAAGGGGCGATTACCAGATCCAGGTCGAGAGCCTGAGGCGGGCAGGGCTTGGCGATTTGCATGAGGCCTTTTTGCTGCTGAAAGAGAAGCTGGCTGCCGAGGGGATGTTCGATCCCGCACGCAAGCGCCAGATTCGGTCGATGCCTCGGACAGTCGGGGTGATTACGTCTCTTGCGGCCGCCGCACTGCGCGACGTTCTCTCGGTCCTGGCGCGTCGCGCGCCCCACGTGTCCGTCGTCATTTATCCTGCACCCGTTCAGGGGGCGGATGCAGCGGGCAAGCTGATTGGCGCGCTCGACAGCGCAATACAGCGCAGCGAGGTAGACACTATTTTGCTGGTGCGCGGCGGCGGTAGCCTCGAAGACCTCTGGAGCTTCAACGACGAGCGGCTGGCTCGCGCCATTGCAGCCAGTCCCATCCCCATTATTTCAGGCGTTGGGCACGAAACCGATTTCACCATTGCTGATTTTGTTGCGGACTTGCGCGCGCCCACGCCGACCGCCGCCGCCGAACTGTGTTGTCAGCCGCGCGAGGCCAGCCTTGCCAGAGTGGCTGCTGGGCTCGCGAGCCTTACCATGCAGCAGCTGCGTCTAATCGAGCGCGGCTCGTTACGGCTCGATCGGGCGATAGCCCTGCTGGTTTCTCCACAGCAGCGTCTGTCCAGGCAGGGCGAGCGCCTGCAGGCATTGAAAGCGCGACTGGTCAGGGCGGCGGGGGCGCCGTGGGAACGCCGTGCGTCAGACCTTGAAAGTCTGCGGCGAAGGCTGGCGCGCGCAGAACCGCAGCTGGACCGGTTACGGCGTGATCTGGAGCATTACGCCCAGCGCCTTTCGAGTGCCACGCCGCGCTACCTGACGCAGCGGCGCACGCGCTTGTCGGCATCTTTGCTGACGCTTCAAGCGCTTAGCCCCACAAAGATCCTTGAACGCGGCTACGCCATCGTGCGTGGTGCTCACGGAGAGGTCGTGAGAAATGCGTTAGACTTGGACAAGGGAGACCGCCTTAATCTGGAGTTGGCACAGGGCAGCGCCGACGTCAAAGTGCTGCATGTTTCCGGCTTATTGTAGGTTGTGGCAACGCCTCATTTTTGCTGGCTGCTTTAATTGGCTTGTATCGCGAATGTCGCGCGGCTGATGATCCACTAGCTTGCAGCTGCCTATACAATGAAGGCTTGCTGGTCGCCTTAACTTTAACCTTGAATTTAAGTTACTTAATTAACAACAAAGGTTTTTTTTGAAGGATATTGAACATGGCTTTTACGCTCCCACCCCTTCCATATGCAATGGATGCCTTGGCCCCCACTATTTCCAAGGAAACGCTTGAGTACCACTACGGCAAACACCATCAGTCCTATGTCACCAACCTGAATAAGCTTACCGAAGGCACCGAATTCGCATCGGCTTCACTTGAAAATGTCATCAAGAAAGCGTCTGGCGGTCTATTCAACAATGCCGCGCAGGTCTGGAACCACACCTTCTACTGGAACAGCCTGTCACCCAAAGGCGGCGGCGAACCCACGGGTAAACTGCTTACCGCCATCAACGCTAAATGGGGCAGCGTTGCGGCTTTCAAAGAAGCCTTCAGCAAATCGGCCGGCGGCAATTTCGGGTCTGGCTGGACCTGGCTGGTAAAGAAGCCTGACGGCTCGCTCGACATCGTCAATACCAGCAATGCAGCCACCACGGTTACGACTTCCGATGTGGCACTGCTCACCTGTGACGTCTGGGAGCATGCTTATTACATTGACTATCGCAATGCACGCCCGAAATACCTGGAAGGCTACTGGAAGCTGGTCAACTGGGATTTTGCTGCCAAGAATCTGGGATAACTCGTAGCGCGCCGCCTCTGGCGGCTGTTGTCTTGCGGCCCGAAGGGCTGGAAGGCACATACGAACGCACGCAGTTGAACGGCTCCCCAAAGGTCGGACACTTGTCCTGCCTTTGGGGGTTTTTTTGCGCCTGTGTCAAGCCGAAAGAGCGGAACGAGTGGTGGCACAGGGGGAACGGCCTGGTCGGTGTGTCCGATTTTTATCGCTCGAAGCACGTAGCGGCATGGCGCGGCGACTCTGTCAGGTTCCACCAGACCGGATTCGTCAAAAGAATGAGCTAACATAGCAGCATTATCCTATTGACTTTTGACTTCGCAGGCCCAGAAATGACAACAAACCAAGCTTTTATTTGCGATGCAATCCGCACCCCGTTCGGACGCTACGGTGGCTCTTTGGCCAAGGTTCGCGCCGACGATCTGGCCGCCATCCCCATCAAGGCGCTTATGCAGCGCAATGCCGGTGTCGACTGGTCCCGCCTGGATGATGTGTTGTACGGCTGTGCCAATCAGGCAGGCGAAGACAATCGCAATGTGGCCCGTATGGCGCTGCTTCTTGCCGGATTGCCAGTCAACGTCCCCGGGGGAACCATCAACCGCCTGTGCGGGTCCGGTATGGATGCCATCGGCACGGCGGCCCGTGCCATCCGGTCGGGCGACGCCAACTTCTTCCTGGCTGGCGGAGTCGAAAGCATGAGCCGGGGACCCTTCGTCATCGGCAAGTCCGAGACAGCCTTTTCGCGTAGCGCGGCCATCTACGACACGACCATAGGTTGGCGCTTTGTCAATAAGCTCATGAAGGCGCAGTATGGTGTCGATTCCATGCCTGAAACGGCTGAGAACGTTGCCACGCAATTCAAGGTCTCACGTAAAGATCAGGATATCTTCGCGCTGTCCAGCCAGACCAAAGCGGCGGCAGCCCAAAAATCGGGGGTTCTGGCGGAAGAAATCACGGCGGTTACCGTCCCGCAGAAGAAGGGCGATCCAGTTATCGTCGATACCGACGAGCACCCGCGCGCAACAAGCATGGAAGCATTGGCGCGCCTCAAGCCTATCGTGCGCCCCGACGGCACAATCACGGCGGGTAACGCTTCAGGCGTGAACGACGGCGCCTGCGCGTTGATCGTGGCGTCCGAGGCGGCCGCCAAGGCTCAGGGCCTTACGCCGCGCGCCCGCGTGGTGGCCATGGCTGTGGCCGGTGTGGAACCTCGTATTATGGGCATGGGGCCAGCGCCCGCTTCACAAAAAGTGCTGGCACTGACTGGCCTCAAAATCGAGCAGATGGATGTCATCGAGCTTAATGAAGCGTTTGCGTCACAGGGGCTGGCCGTATTGCGTACCCTGGGTGTCCCTGACGACGACGCGCGTGTCAACCCCAATGGGGGTGCCATAGCGTTGGGCCATCCGTTGGGTGCAAGTGGGTCCCGTCTGGTCATTACCGCAGTCAATCAGCTGCATCGCGTAAAGGGGCGTTATGCGTTGTGCACGATGTGCATTGGCGTTGGCCAGGGTATTGCCGTCATTCTTGAACGGGTTTGACCGTGCGACAGCCTTGAACGGCTGAACGTTTCAGCATGTGGCGCCATCGTTGCTTTCAAACGGGGTGGGTGGGGGCCACAGGCCTACGGAAGGTTGGCCGAGGGCTTGGTCGGGGGTGGGGGCAGGTCCGAAACCTTGCTTCCTGCCGCAATGTGATGGGCCACAAACCAGCCCTGCTTCATTTCGAGCGCGTAGCGAATCGGCCCGAGCGGGCAGTGGGCCGCTTCGCTTAAAGGCTGCATGTCGTCGGTGTTGATGACGGTCCCGTGGTCGTCGATGAAGGCTATTGACAGTGGGAGTGTCGTGTCTTTCATCCAGAAGCAGTAGACATCCACTGTGTCAAACACGAAAATCATGCCGTGTCCGTTAGGCAGGGATGCCCGGCTCATGAGCCCGTGGGTGCGGCTGGCCTTGGTGGCGGCAATTTCTGCAGTAACAGTCTGATTGCCGATTTTCAGTTTGGTGGTTGGCAGTGATGCAGCTTGTGCGGCCGCCATCGGCGGAATTACACTGAGGGCCAGCATTGCAGCCAAGCCAATAAAGGCGCGCAAGGTCATTTTTGAAAGTGTGTTGCGTTATTGCACGGCAGAAAAAAGCGGGGTTGGAGAACCCCGTTGTCTGAAGTCAGTTGGAAATCGTTTTTATTGTTTTATCGCGCGCTAGGCTGCCGTAATGTTGAGAGCTTGTTTCCCCTTGGGACCCTGAGCGATTTCAAAGGCTACTTTCTGACCCTCTTTGAGGGTCTTGAAACCGTTCATTTGTATGGACGAAAAATGCGCGAACAGATCTTCGCCTCCGTTGTCTGGCGTGATGAAGCCAAATCCCTTGGCGTCATTGAACCATTTAACGGTTCCTGTTAGCTTTTGAGTGTTCTCAGGAGTGGAGGTGGTGCTTGAATCAGACATACGTACTGCCTCTCGACTTTAATTTAAGGTTGAAACTAGACTACAGGCGTTGCCTTTAGCCTTAAAATTTCTGGGGTGCCATAAGATAAATTCTTCGTAACACTCAGAACATTACGATAATGCGTAAGTTACCCCGAAATAGTCAACTATGGTAACTACTTATATTTAATATTTTTTTGATCTGTTCATGGCTATAAACACAGATATCCAGCGCGACACCGTACTTGACCGCCAGACTACCCGTCTGGCCCCGCCGCCCATGTACCAAGTGGTGCTGCTCAACGACGACTACACCCCCATGGAATTCGTCGTCAATGTCTTGCGACGGGTGTTCGACAAGGGCGAGGACGAGGCTGCGCGCATCATGCTGAAGGTCCATCACGAGGGCCGCGGGGTCTGTGGGGTCTACACGCGTGACATTGCCGCCACCCGCGTCGAGATGGTGCGCCATCTTGCACAGGCCAGGCAGCATCCATTGCAATGCATTATGGAACCAGCGCCCGACGCGTAGTGTCTTACTCCACAAGCGGCGTTCATACAGGTATAGTAAGAGGTAAGCGCGTCATGACGTCGTTTTCTGTGGCGGCACATATAGCACTTGATGCTATCTGGTAACAGTCGGGATGTTCCGGGTGCCATGGCTGATACTACGGGCCAATTTAGTCATAGAATAGAATCCAATGATGTTTGTCCGCTTCGTATTGCAATGGAGGAAGCGTGATCTCTGAAGAACTTGAAGTCAGCCTGCATATGGCCTTTGTCGAGGCCCGCACTGCCAGACATGAATTTATAACCGTCGAGCATTTGCTGCTTTCCTTGCTGGATAATGCTGCTGCGGTTGAAGTCTTGCGTGCCTGCTCGGCCAATATCGACGGCTTGCGCCAGGATTTGCGCAAATTCATCGCCGAAAACACACCGGTTTTCCCGGGCGAAGAAGAAGTCGATACACAACCTACACTGGGTTTCCAGCGTGTCATCCAGCGTGCGATCATGCACGTCTCGTCGGGCAATTCCACCCGGAACACCGTCACCGGCGCGAACGTCCTGGTTGCCATGTACGGGGAAAAGGATTCCCACGCGGTGTACTACCTGTTGCAGCAGGGCGTGACGCGGCTCGATGTGGTTAATTTCCTCTCGCACGGCATTACGAAATCCGCCGAAGAACCCAATGTGGAATCGGCCAAACAGGCTGGTTCCAGTCCCGATGTCGAGCACAAGTCCGACCAGCAGAAGTCGCCACTTGAGCTGTATGCCCTCGACCTCAACGCCGAGGCGCGTCAGGGGCGCATCGACCCGCTCATTGGTCGCGAGCTTGAAGTCGAACGGGTCATACAGGTACTGTGCCGGCGCCGCAAAAACAATCCGTTGCTTGTGGGCGAAGCCGGCGTTGGCAAGACAGCTATCGCCGAAGGGCTGGCGTGGCGCATTACCCAGCACGATGTTCCCGAGATTCTTGCCAATGCTCAGGTCTTTGCGCTCGATATGGGTGCGTTACTGGCCGGCACGAAATATCGTGGCGATTTCGAACAGCGCCTGAAGGCGGTGCTCAAGTCTCTCAAGGACAATGTCAACGCTATTTTGTTTATCGACGAAATTCATACGTTGATTGGCGCTGGATCCGCTTCGGGCGGAACCCTGGACGCATCCAACCTGCTCAAGCCTGCGCTGTCGTCGGGCCAACTCAAGTGCATGGGTGCCACCACCTACAACGAGTACCGCGGCATCTTCGAAAAAGACCACGCACTATCGCGGCGGTTTCAAAAAATCGACGTAATCGAACCCACCGTACAACAGACCATACAGATTCTGCGTGGCCTGAAGGGTCATTTCGAGGCTCACCATGGGGTGCGCTATTCCTCGGCCGCCATCACCGCGGCTGCCGAGCTGTCGGCGCGCCACATCAACGATCGCTTCTTGCCCGACAAGGCCATCGACGTCATCGACGAGGCCGGTGCAGCGCAGCGGTTGTTGCCACGTTCACGCCAGAAAAAGTTAATCGGCAAGGCCGAAATCGAAGCCACTGTTGCCAAAATCGCGCGCATTCCGCCGCAAAGTGTTTCCAGTGACGATCGCAACCGGTTGGCTACGCTTGACCGCGATCTTAAAACAGTGGTGTTCGGTCAGGATGCAGCCATTGAGGCCTTGGCCAGTTCCATCAAGATGGCACGCTCGGGCCTCGGTAAACCCGATCGTCCCATCGGTTCTTTCTTGTTCTCGGGCCCCACTGGTGTCGGAAAAACCGAGGTGGCACGCCAACTGGCCTTTACCCTCGGTATCGAGCTCATCCGCTTCGATATGTCCGAGTACATGGAGCGCCACGCGGTTTCGCGTCTCATCGGCGCGCCTCCGGGGTATGTCGGGTTCGATCAGGGCGGGCTCCTCACCGAAGCCATCAGCAAGCAGCCGCATTGCGTGTTGTTGCTCGACGAAATCGAGAAGGCTCACCCCGACGTCTACAACATCCTGCTGCAGGTCATGGATCACGGCACCCTTACCGACAATAATGGTCGCAAGGCTGATTTCCGCAACGTCATCATCGTCATGACGACCAATGCGGGGGCCGAGACCCTTAACCGCTCGGTGATCGGCTTTACCACGCCAACCAAGACCGGCGACGAAATGGTGGATGTCAAGCGCATGTTCACGCCTGAATTTCGCAATCGGCTTGATGCCATCATTGGCTTTACGCCGCTCTCACGCGAAGTCATTCTGCGGGTGGTCGACAAGTTCCTCATGCAGCTTGAAGACCAGCTTCACGAAAAGCGTGTCGATGTTGTGTTTACCCAGGGGCTGCGTGATTTCCTGGCCAAAGAAGGGTTCGATCCACTTATGGGCGCGCGTCCCATGCAGCGGCTCATTCAGGACACCATTCGGCGGGCTCTGGCCGACGAACTGCTATTTGGGCGGCTGGTGGATGGCGGCAATGTCACGGTCGATGTTGACGCGAAAGGGAAGGTTGTGCTCGACATTCCTCCCGGGTCGGGCAAAGACGCCAAAGCCAAGCCACATCCTCCCGTAGATTCGGAAATCGAGCTAGTCGACTAATGGGTCGGTGGCCGGTCATTGCGTGCCCGCATTGTGCCCGCCTGCATGAGCGTTTGCCCGTTCGGGCCGGTGCAATGGCATCGTGTTCGCAATGTGGCCATACACTGTATCGTCAAAGTCGCCTTTCGCTTTATAGCTGGATAGCCCTGGTTCTGACGGCATTGGTGATCTTTTGCGTTGCCAATTACTTCCCCATTGTGTCGCTAAGTGCCCAAGGCCTGACTATCCAGGCCACGCTGGTGGGCGCCCTGACTCTGACCTGGCAGCAGGGCCATGCTTTTCTGGCGATCATGACCGGGCTCTTTTCTTTTGTGTTTCCCTTAGGGCAAATACTCTTTTTGCTTTGGGCGCTCATGGCACTCGTGACGCGGCGTATCCCGTGGGATTTTCATTACGGCTTGCGTGTTTTGCGTGTCATTACCAGTTGGAGCATGGTGCCCGTTTTCCAGCTGGGCCTGCTGGTCGCCATTGTCAAATTGGCTGATATGGCCGTTATCAGCACGGGGCCGGGGCTGTGGGCATTCGCGGCGCTTACTGTCGTGATGACAGCATTGGGCCGGGTGTCGGCGACCAGAATCTGGCGTCATGCGGAGGATGCCGGTCTTGTTCCTGTCTCCGGAGCATTGTTGCGTGATGGCGACACACCAGTGGATTGTCTGGAATGCGGCTACGTGCAGCCGGTCATCCCGCGTGCGCTTCGGCAGTCATGCGCACGCTGCAGTGCGCCACTGCATCTGCGTAAGCCCAATGACGAAGGCCGAGCCTGGGCCTTCGTCATTGCCGCAGGCCTTTTGTACATCCCTGCCAACGTTTTGCCTGTGATGTATGTGCGCCTGCCCACGGGAGTAACGTCTCATACGATATTGGGCGGGGTGGTCGAGCTTTGGAGGCTGGGCTCGTGGGATCTTTCCATCATTGTTTTTATTGCCAGTGTCGTGGTTCCCATGACGAAACTGTTCGTGCTGGCTGCTCTCCTGGTAAGGCGTCCTCATTGGCGCGGAGTGTCGATTCAACGCCAACGCACGCGTCTGTATGAAATGGTCGAGTTCGTCGGTCAGTGGTCCATGCTGGATGTTTTCGTGGTGATCTTGCTTTCGTCCATGGGCAATTTCCCGGGCATATCGCAAATTACTGCTGGTGCGGGGGCGGTCAGTTTTGGCGTGGTTGTGGTTTTGACCATGTTTGCAGCCATGAGTTACGATCCACGTCGGGGTTGGGATAGGTTACCCTTGCATGGCGGCAGCATGATGAGTGGTTCTGGCACATTATCGGCATTGGGCGGGAACCCGACACGCGAAGTTCATAAGGAAAATGCATGACAGATTCTGGCTCTCCGTCGCAGCCAGGCGAGCAGGCTACTCCAGATGGTCAGAATACTTCAGGGGGTGTAGCCGTTGGCGCAGGTGGTGGTTCTTCTGTTTCAAAACCGCTGATCAAACCACGGCGTTCCCTACGCATTTCGTGGATATGGCTGGTACCGCTAGTGGCTGCCCTGATTGGCGCATCGCTGCTGGTTCAGTCGTGGGTGCGCACAGGGCCCGTCATCACGATCAGTTTTGAGTCTGCCCAGGGGCTTGAAGTTGGCCAGACCAAGATCCGGTACAAGGATGTCGTGGTAGGTGTCGTGACGGGTGTTCGCGTCTCGCACGATCGTTCCAGAGTCCTCGTCAAAGCACAGATTGACCGTGAGGGCTCGCAGTACATTACACGCAAGGGCACGCGTTTCTGGGTTGTGCGACCGCGTCTGGCAATCAGCGGAATCTCGGGGCTGAATACCCTGTTGTCCGGGCCGTACATCGCCGTGGATACGGTGCGATCCAACGAAGACGGGCCTAGCGTTGTCCATTTCGTTGGGCTTGAAAAACCCCCTGAAGTTTCAAATGACCGCTCGGGCCGGCGGTTTACGCTGCACGCCGAAGATCTGGGATCGCTGGAAGTCGGTTCGCCTGTTTATTATCGTCGGATTCCGGTGGGCAGGATCATTGACTATGCCCTCGATAAAAACGGCAAGGCGGTCGATGTGCATATTTTTGTCGATGCGCCCAACGATAAATTCGTCACGAAGGATACGCGGTTCTGGAATGCCAGCGGAATTAATCTTTCATTGGGTGCCTCGGGCGTTACCATCAAGACCGGGTCGTTGGCCTCGGTCATTGCGGGGGGCATCGCGTTTGGAACGCCAAGCGATCTTCCGGATCCCAACGATAAGCCAGCGCCGGCGAATGCCGTGTTTACCCTGGCCACTTCCGAAGCCGAGGCCATGGCCGACCCCGACGGCACACCATTTCGGGTGGACATGATTTTTCATCAGTCGGTGCGTGGTCTCAAGCTGGGGGCCCCGATAGAGTTTCGCGGATTGAATTTGGGCAAAGTCGTCGATATCGATCTGGAGTTCGAGCCCAAAACGATCCAGTTCTATGTTTTGGTCAAGGCGTTGCTTTACCCCATGCGTTTTGGAGATGCGTATGAGCAGATGAAAGAGTTCGAAAAAAATGCGGCCTACCCGGGGCAGTTTTTGCTTGGGCCATTAGTTAAACGGGGCATGCGTGCGCAGATTCAGGCGGCCAATCTTCTGACCGGCCAGCAGATAATAGCGCTGGATTTCTTCCCCGACGCGCCACCGGTAAAATTTGACAGTAGCAAAATACCTATCGAATTGCCGACGATCACCGGCACCTTTGATCGTTTGCAGCAGCAGATCAGCAGCATCGTCAGCAAGATTGACGCGGTCCCGCTGGCGGGCATCAGCAGCGATCTTCAGGCCAGCCTGAAGACTCTGAACCGGACGCTCAAGGGCATTAACGGCAAAGTCACCCCGCAAGCTGCTGCAACATTGAAATCCGCGCAGAACGCGCTGGACAGGGTTGATGGTTTGCTGGACCAGGATTCCTCGACAAGCAACCACGTCGGCCAGGCATTGCGCGAGCTGACTGCTGCGGCGAAATCATTGCGAGCGTTGGCGGATTATCTGCGGACCAACCCGTCCGCTTTGCTGCGTGGGCGCAGTGCCGACACGTTGCCGCCCGCTAACGGGAACTAGCATGAAGCTTACAAGATTGGTTTTAGGGGTAATGGTGGTTGGCCTGCTGGCTGGATGCGCTTCGCCCGCAAGCGAATATTTTACGTTGGTCCCGCGAGCCGCACCGGCTCGGCTGGCGCAGGCGCCCGCGCATCCTGCCTCGTTTGCCATACGGGTGTTGCCGGTCTCCGTGCCTGAGCAGGTTGACAGGCCCCAGATCGTGCTCAGCACACCGGGTAGTGACCGCGTCACTTTGCTCAATAGCTCGTTGTGGGCCTCGCCCTTGTCGGAAGAGATTCGCCATGCGCTGTCGGGTGACTTGTCGGCGCGGCTTGGTGTCCTGGATATTCCAGCGGGGACTGTCCCTGGCTCATTGCCGATTTGGCGCATTGGAGTCACGGTACACCGTTTTGATTCGGTTTATGACCACTTTGCTCTGCTTGACGCCACCTGGACGATGGACAAGAGTCTGGGCCGGGATGACAAGACACCCCCTCGGGTCTGTCGTGCGGTGGTTCGCGTTCCGGTGGGAACAGGGGTTATGGGCGTCGTTATAGGGCAGCAGCAGGCGCTGCAATATTTTGCCGGTGCAATAGCGTCGCAGTTGACTGGTGAAACGCTTGATGACCAGGCTGGTCGCGTCACGTTGAAGGGATGCGTTTAACCCTGGCCGGCTCGCCGGCCGCAGGCCAAGCGGTGGGAATCCCTTTATTCAGCTGCGACCTGTGCTGCCGAACCCACCGGCGCCTCGATCGCTGTTTTCAAACTCGTCGACAACCTCGAATTCGACCTGTTGTACAGGCACGATGACCAACTGTGCCAGGCGTTCCATGGGCTGCACTTCGAAGCGGTCCTGACCGCGATTCCAGACAGACAGCATTAACGGCCCTTGGTAGTCCGAGTCGATCAGGCCGACCAGGTTGCCCAGGACGATACCGTGCTTGTGCCCGAGGCCCGAGCGCGGGAGGATCATGGCGGCGTAGCCTGGGTCCGCAATATGGATCGACAGGCCGGTTGGAATAAGTGTTGTCGCGCCTGGCTCCAGTGTGACTGTCTCGTCCAGGCAGGCGCGCAGGTCCAGACCAGCCGAGCCAGCGGTCGCATAGGAGGGGAGGCTCTCGTGCATGCGGGCATCCAATATTTTTAGGGCTATTTTCTTCACGGTGGTAGCGGGCTCTGGTTGGAAAGGGAAGTATTTTCTGTCGCCTTCAGTCGCGTTGGCGAAGGAGCGCTATACCTTGCGCCGGGGGAGGCGTTTTGCGATGGCCTGGACAAGCTGGCGTGCCGCCAGCAGTTTTGGCAGCGTGGGCAAGGTGACGGCACCGTCGTCTGCAAACAGGACAAAAGTTGTCTCGTCGGCGTTCATCGCGTGTTGGGCAAGGTTGCCGACGAGCAGCGGGATGCCCTTGCGTCGGCGTTTGGCTTCCGCATTTGCATGAAGGTTTTCGGTTTCTGCGGCGAAGCCCACGCACCAAGGGCCGGATTTCAGTGCCGCCACGTCGGCCAGGATATCGGGGTTTTGGCCAAACTCGAGAGCAGGGGGCTGGCCCTTGGCAGACTTTTTGAGTTTGCTGTCACTCACATTAAGGACATGCCAGTCGGCGACGGCCGCAACAGAAACGAAAATGTCCGCGTTTGTAATGTGCTGCATGACCGCGCGGTGCATTTCGCTGGCGCTTTGCACATCGATGCGTGGTATTGCATAAGGCGCAGCTAGTGCCGTTGGGCCCGAGATGAGAGTAACGTCGGCGCCTGCCTCCCATAGGGCCTGGGCGATGGCGTATCCAGTTTTTCCCGACGACCGGTTGGTAATCACGCGTACCGGGTCGATGGGCTCGGACGTGGGGCCGGCCGTCACGACTGCGCGCCGCCCGGCCAGCACTTTGGCCTGGGTGAACGCTATCAATTCGGTAAGCAGCTCGTGCGGCTCGAGCATGCGGCCGCTACCTACTTCGCCGCAGGCCTGGTTGCCATCGGCCGGGCCTAACAGGATTGCGCCGTCTGCTTTCAGTTGCGTCACATTGCGCTGGGTGGCCGGGTGCAACCACATTTCGCGGTTCATGGCCGGTGCCACCAGCAGCGGGCACGCGCCTCGGGCCACGCATAAAGTGGAGAGCAGGTCGTCGGCCAGGCCGTTGGCCAGCCTGGCGATGAAGTCCGTGCTGGCCGGGGCCACCAGGATGCCGTCAGCACCACGGCTTAGGTTGATGTGGGCCATGGAGTTCGGTATGCGCGCATCCCATGTGTCCAGGAAAACAGGTCTGCCAGAGAGTGCCTGCATGGTGGTGGGCGTGATGAAATGGGTGGCGGCTTCGGTCATGACCACATCGACTATGGCCCCGTGATCGAGCATGCGCCGCAGCAGTTCGGCGATCTTGTAGCAGGCGATGCCGCCCGTCAGGCCCAGGATATAACGTTTGTGGTCAAGTTCGGTCATGGTGAACCTCGCGGGTGGACACGTGGGGCGGATTTGGGTCTGGCAGCGTCAGATTGATTTACTGGCTTTGCGGCGTTCTCGCCGCATACGTAGTATCTCGTCCAGAAACAGCAGCACTGCGCCGCATGTGATGGCTATGTCCGCCACGTTGAATGCCGGAAAATACCATCCGTTCCAGTAAAACAACAGGAAGTCGATGACATGGCCATGCTGCATGCGGTCTGTCAGATTACCCACGGCTCCGCCCAGGATGGCCATGAGTGATGTGCAAAACACACGTTGACTCGGGTAGCGCCACAGAAGGTTAATGATAAGCCCTGCGGCGCCAAGCGCGATAACGGTGAACAGCCATCGCTCCCATCCGTGCCCATCGGCAAGAAGGCTGAAGGCGGCACCGGGGTTGTACAGCAACGTGAGGTCAAAGAATGGCAGCACGTGCAGACGTGCTCCGTAGCTCAGGTTTGTGCTGATCAGGCTCTTTGTTATTTGGTCCAGGACGACGATGATCACAGCGCCAAGTATCCAGTACCAGAAGCGTCGCGATTTTCTGGAAGCGGTGTTGGAATGTGAAGAGTTTGCGCTAGGCATGTTGACGTCGCTCGCCTGAACCAAACAGATTGTCGTCGCATCGTCCGCAAAGCGTCGGGTGATCGGGGTTGCGGCCGACGTCGGCGCGATGGTGCCAGCATCGTTCACATTTTTTGGCGGTGCTTGGTGTTACCTGAATGCGCAGTCCGTCGGTTGCACGATGTAGCGTTGTCCGCGACACAATGAATACGAACCGCAGGTCGTCTTCAAGCGAGGCCAGCAGGTCGTAGTCTGAGCCCTCGGCGCGGATATCCAACTCGGCCGCGAGGGACGATCCGATTTTCCCCGCACTGCGCGTGTCTTCAATATTGCGCATCGCTTCGGCGCGGATTTCACGCAGGCGTTGCCACTTCGCCATTAGCCCGGCCCCATCCGCCAGGTTCGGCAATGCATGGAACAGTCCCGTGAAAATGCTTGGCGTTTCGACTTCGCCGTGCAGGTCTTTCCAGGCCTCTTCAGCCGTGAACGACAGAATGGGAGCCATCAGCTTGAGCAGCGCGTGCGTTATATGGTACAGGGCGGTTTGCGCCGAGCGTCTGGCTGGGCTGTTTTGACCGGCGGTGTACAGACGGTCTTTCAGAATATCCAGATAGAAGGCGCCGAGGTCTTCCGAGCAAAATATCTGCAGGCGGGAAATTGCGGGATGGAATTCGTAGCGTTCGTAGTTGGCCAGAACCTCGCTTTGCATCTGTGCTGTCATAGCCAGTGCGTAGCGGTCAATTTCAAACATTTTTTCCAGTGGCACCGAGTTCGTGTCGTAGTCGAAATCGCTGACGTTGCCCAACAGGAATTTGAGCGTGTTGCGGATGCGCCGATAGCTTTCGACGACGCGCTTCAGTATTTCGTCCGAGATGGACAGTTCCCCCGAATAATCAGTTGACGCTGTCCAGAGGCGCAGGATTTCGGCGCCCAGCGAGTCGGATACTTTTTGCGGCGCAATGACGTTGCCGACCGACTTGCTCATTTTTCGCCCTTGGCCATCCACGACAAAACCATGCGTCAGCAGGGCCTTATAGGGTGGTGTGCCATACAGCATGCAGCTCGTCAGCAGTGACGAATGGAACCAGCCGCGGTGCTGGTCCGAGCCTTCGAGATACAGGTCTGCCGGCCACTGCAACTCGTCGGCGTGCGAGCCGTGGAAAGTGTGGTCGCGCCCGCCCAGCACGGTGGCGTGTGTGCTGCCCGAGTCGAACCAGACGTCCAGCGTGTCGGGGTTTTTCTCGTACTGACTGGATTCTTCGCCTAGCAATTCGCGGGGGTCCAGGGACTGCCAGGCCTCGATGCCGTCCTTTTCAACGCGCTGAGCAATCTGCTCCAGAATCTCTACAGTGCGGGGATGCAATTCGCCGGTTTCCCGATGCACGAAAAAGGCCATCGGCACGCCCCATTGACGCTGGCGCGAGAGGGTCCAGTCGGGCCGGTTGGCGATCATCGCATGCAGGCGTGCACGGCCCCAGGCCGGATAGAACTCGGTCTGGTCAACGCCAGCCAGCGCTGCCTCACGCAGGGTCAGGCCTTCTTTGGGCTTGCGGTCCATGCCTGCAAACCATTGGCTGGTTGCACGGTAAATGATGGGCGTCTTGTGGCGCCAGCAATGCATGTAACTGTGGGTGAAGGGTTCGTGTTTGAGCAGCGCACCGGCGCTGTCCAGCGCTTTGACGATTTCAGGGTTGGCTTTCCATATCATCAGGCCACCGAACAGTGGCAGGCTTTTGGCATAGTGCCCGTCACCCATGACGGGGTTGATGATCTGCTCATCGTCCAGCCCATTGGCCTTGCAGGAGATAAAGTCCTCGACGCCGTAAGCTGGCGCCGAGTGCACCACACCGGTGCCCGCGTCCAGCGTGACGTAATCGCCCAGGTAAATGGGCGCCAGGCGTCGGTAGCCTGCGTCCACGTCATAAAGCGGGTGCTTGAATTCCAGGTTGGCCAGTGTCGAACCCTTCGCGGTGGCAATGATTTCGCCGCTTAGCTGCCACTGTTTCAGGCAGGCGTCGACCAGGTCGGTGGCCAGCAGCAGGAGCGGGCCGGTGGCCCGTGGCTGTGCCAGCCGCACGAGTGAATAGTCGAGATCCGGGTGTACGTTCAAGGCCTGGTTGGCCGGCAGCGTCCATGGCGTGGTGGTCCAGATGACTGCCGCCCCGTCATCAACCTGCACCAGCCCGAAGGCATGAGCCAGCTTTTCCTTGTCGCCAAACTTGAAGGCGACGAAGACAGCGGTGTCCTTGCGGTCCGCGTACTCAACCTCTGCCTCGGCCAGCGCCGAGCCGCAATCGAAGCACCAGTTTACGGGTTTCAGACCGCGAAATACGTAGCCTTTTTCCATGACGCGGGCCAGCACACGCAGCTCGTCGGCTTCGTTGCCGTGATCCATGGTCAGATATGGGTGGTCCCAATCGGCCAGGACGCCAAGGCGCTTGAAGTCTTTGCGCTGCCGTTCGATCTGCTCCAGGGCGTATGCGCGCGCCTTCGCCTGGACTTCAGCCACCGGCAGGTGCTTGCCGTACTTTTTTTCGATCTGGATTTCAATGGGCATGCCATGACAGTCCCAGCCCGGCACGTAGGCGGCGTCGAAGCCCGCCAGGGAGCGGCTCTTGACGATGATGTCCTTCAGGATCTTGTTGACGGCGTGGCCAATGTGAATATCGCCATTGGCGTAGGGTGGGCCATCGTGCAGTACGAATTTAGGGCGTCCCTTGCTGGCGGCGCGAATGGCTTCGTATACCTTCGTCTCCTGCCATTCGGCGACCCAGCCGGGCTCGCGCCTGGACAGATTGCCTCGCATGGGGAAAGATGATTCGGGTAAATTCAGTGTGTCTCTATAGTCCATGGAGGGCAAAATATTCGCGGGCGTTTTGCGCATCTTTATCGATGGCGGAAATCATGGTGGGCAGGTCAGGAAATTTTTCTTCGTCCCTGACATACTCAAGGAATTCGATGCGTGCCAGTTTACCGTATGCGTCGATACGGCAGTCCAGCAGATGCACCTCAAGCAATATGTGTCCAGAGTTGGATACGGTGGGGCGCACCCCCAGGCTGGCAACGCCGTTAATAGGCTTGTCGTGCAGGCCGTGAGCTCTGACCACGTATATTCCTGACCGCGCCGCGCATAGCTGAGGGACTCGAATGTTCAGGGTGGGGTAGCCCAGTGTCCGTCCTAGTTTCTGACCATGGATGATGTGGCCGCTGATGTGGTAGGTGCGGCCCAGCAGGTGCTCGGCGCGGGCCAGGTTGCCCACTGCCAGCGCGGTGCGTACCTCGGAACTGGAGATGCGGTAGCCGCGCTCGTCCAGCACATCGGTGATGGTTTCGACCTCGAAGCCATATTGCCGGCCTGTGCGGCGCAGGAGATCGACGTCGCCGACTCGTTTGTGGCCGAAGCGGAAGTCCTGGCCAACCAGCAACCATCGTGTATTCAGTCCCTCTATCAGCAATCGCTTGATGAAGTCCTCGGCGCTTGTGTCAGCCATTGCCTGATTGAAGCGTTCCAGCAGGATCTGGTCGATGTTCAGGTGTGATATTGCCCAGACTTTGTCCCGCAGGCTGCTGATCTGTGTGGGGATCAGTTCGGGCCGCTGACCGCGCGTGGCAAAGTAGGCGCGCGGGTGTGGCAGGAATGTCATGACTGTCGCAGCCAGGCCGCGTTCTTGTGCCAGCTGGCCGACCTGGGAAAGGATGGCTTGATGCCCCCGGTGTACGCCGTCGAAGTTTCCAATAGTCACTGCACTGGGGCGGTCGCTATTATGACGCGGTAGGGTGCGATAAATTGTTGGAAAGGATTTCACATTCAAGAGTTTACAATTTTACGTTGTCTTGCTCAGGGAATTATATTTTGTTTGCTGCCAGTTCTTCTTCGTCTCGCCTTGTCGTGCTGATTTCCGGAAGAGGCTCCAATATGAGGGCCATTGTCCAGGCCCTTCATACCCAGGGCATCCAAGCGCAGGTATGCGCGGTGGTCGCCAATACGCGGGATGCCCCTGGGCTTGCCTGGGCGCGCGACCATGGAATAGAGGCTACACTTGTGGCCCATGCAGATTATGCCTCGCGGGAGGGGTTCGACCGCGAGCTTGCGCGGGTGATTGATGCGTATCAGCCGCACTACGTCTTACTTGCGGGCTTCATGCGCATATTGACCGAAGGGTTTGTCGAGCATTTCCGTGATCGGCTGGTCAATATTCATCCGTCGCTGTTGCCGTTGTTTCCAGGGCTGCATACACACCGTCAGGCGCTGGACGCTGGTGTGCAGTGGCACGGGTGCACCGTGCATTTTGTCACTCCGGCAGTGGATCACGGCCCTATCATTGCGCAGGGCGTGGTCCCCGTGCTGGCGGACGATACCCCCGAATCGCTGGCGGATCGTCTGCTGCCTGTCGAGCATCAGGTGTACGCACAAGTGGCCTGTTGGCTGGCAGAAGGGCGCGTTGCTCTGGACGCCAGCCGGCGCGTGCACGTGCGGGGAATTTCGACCCGTTCTTTCATGATTGCGCCACCAGGCGCGCAGGCTGAGTAAAGGCAAGCTATGAGCACCACCGAACGAACAAGCCGCCAGGCAAATGGCAGTCGCCGGGCCGACGGTCGGCGCCGATCGGACAACCGTAGCCAGTCCGGCGTCCAGGGAAGGCCGGATGGCCGGAAGGACCCGGCGCATGGGAAGCCATATGTCGTGTCGGCGGCGCGTGTCGAACAAGTGCGTAGCGTGCTCGGAGAGGTCCTGCAGTGGGAATACCCGGCAGACTCGGTGCTGTCGCATTGGTTCAGGGCACGTCCCAAGCTGGGAGCGCGTGACCGCAGTGAAGTGGCCGACGCGGTGTTTGACGTATTGCGCAATTTACGCCGATATCGGCAATTTGCCGAAAGCGGCGTGGGGCCGGCGTCGCGCCGACTGGCGATACTGGGCCTGGCGACGGTGCTCAGCGAAGAATTCCTGAACAAGGGGCTGGATGAAGCCGAGCAAAATTGGCTGGAACATGTGCGTCACATTGATGTCTCCAGTTTGTCGCGCGCGGTGCGCGCCAGCCTGCCCGATTGGCTGGATGAGCGATTGTCCAGGCTGGACGACGCTGATGCGCTTGTTGATGCCCTGAATTCGCCGGCCGCGCTCGATATCCGGGTGAATCCGCTTAAGGCCGAGCGGGACGCCATGCTGATGACGCTGCGCTTGGGGCCCGCCCTGCGGTTCAACCCCGAGCCAACGCCATACTCGCCATGGGGCATACGCCTGCAGGGCCGACCACCTGTCAATCGCTGGCCCATGTTCGAAAATGGCGAAATCGAGGTGCAGGACGAAGGAAGCCAGATACTCACGGCGTTGGTTGGCGTAAAACGCGGTGAGATGGTTATCGACTATTGCGCCGGAGCGGGTGGTAAAACCTTGCTTCTGGGCGCCCTGATGCGCTCTACGGGCCGACTGTACGCGTTCGACGTCTCTGCCGCCAGGCTGGCGCGAGCCAAGCCGCGGTTCGCACGCAGCGGCTTATCCAACATTGTGTCGGTCGTTATTGCCGACAACAACGACCAGCGCGTCAGGCGCTTGCGCGGGAAGGCTCACCGGGTTCTCGTCGACGCACCATGCAGCGGCCTGGGGACTTTGCGGCGCAATCCTGACTTGAAGTGGCGTTTGCATCCTGAGTCGCTGAATGAACTGCTGGTGGTTCAGGCACGCATATTGCGGCAAGCCTCGCAGTGCGTGGCTCCTGGTGGCCGGCTTGTCTATGCCACGTGCAGTGTCCTGCCGGAAGAGAATGAACGGCAAGTAGAGGCTTTTTTAGCCGAAAACCCCGAATTTACGCTGCTGGATGCCGGTAAGATCATAAAAGATCGTTGCAAAAACCTGACACTTGAAGGTCCGTGGTTAGCCATGCGTCCCGACCGCCACGGTACGGATGGCTTTTTCGCTGCCGCGCTGGAGCGGTCCAAACCGTCTGTTCCTGATCCGGCTGTGCACGCGGCCAGCGGGCCGGACGGCGATTCGAGTTGATCTGCTCATCACCTTGCAGCTGGCGGCCATCCGAGCATGGTGAACCGGTTCGGCTTTAACGCCATTTCTCTGGCGTTAATGGCTTGATTTTGTTCGAAAACTATTTTGCAATTCTAGTGTCGCAAACGGTGCAAGTGGGCTAAACTTTCAGGGTTATACAGAACTGTTATAAAGACGAGGCCGAAAATAAGGGATATGGACAATTTTCTTACCTTCCTTGCTGGTGGTTTGCTTCAGTATTCGTGGTGGCAAATTATTATTGTCACGCTGGTGCTCACGCACATCACCATTCTTGGCGTGACAATTTTTTTACATCGCAGCCAGACGCATCGCGGCCTCGATCTACATCCTGCGGTCATGCATTTTTTCCGCTTCTGGCTGTGGCTTACGACCGGCATGGTCACCAAGGAATGGGTAGCCATCCATCGCAAGCACCATGCCAAATGCGAGCGCGAGGGCGACCCGCACTCGCCAGTCATCTACGGCATTGGCAAAGTCTTTTTCCAGGGTGCCGAGCTGTATCGTCAGGAAGCAGCCAACGCCGAGACCCTGAAGCGTTACGGTCACGGCACGCCAGACGACTGGCTTGAGCAGCATGTATATGCACGCCATAGTGTTCTGGGCGTCTTCATCATGCTCGGTCTCGATCTGGCTATGTTCGGCGTGCTGGGGCTGACGGTGTGGGCTGTGCAGATGGCCTGGATCCCTTTCTGGGCCGCTGGCGTAGTGAACGGTATTGGACACTGGTGGGGTTATCGTAACTACGCCACTCCTGATACCAGCACCAACGTCATTCCGTGGGGCCTCATCATCGGCGGCGAAGAATTGCACAACAACCATCATGCACACGGCACCTCGGCCAAATTTTCCACAAAATGGTGGGAATTCGACGTTGGCTGGGGCTACATCCGCATTCTCAGTGCGCTGCACCTGGCAACGATCCGGCGCGTGGCCCCCAAGATCAGGCTCGAACCGGCCACGGCGGCGGTCAGCATTCAAACCCTTGATGGCGTTATTCTGCACCGTTACGAGATTCTTGCCCGTTACACCGACCTCGTCAAAAAGGCGGCCTCTGAAGAACTGGCCAAGCTCAAACCCTTGCGTGCACGGGAAGAAGTCAATCGCCGCTGGGCGTCACTCAAGCGGGTTCGCCGCCTCATCAGTCGCGCCGACGACTCCCAACTCGAGCCGGCTCAACGTGCCGAACTCGATACCGCGCTGGCGGGTAGCCAGGCCCTGTCCACACTCGTCCAGATGCGTCGTGATCTGATCCGCCTGTGGGAGAGTTCGACCGCCACCAGTGAACAGCTGCTCAGTGACCTGCAGGCGTGGTGCCAGCGGGCTCAGCAAAGTGGCATTGAAGGGCTTGAGCAGTTCTCTTATCGGCTGCGTCGCTACGCGGCATGATGGGTGAGTTAAACCCGCAACAGCAAGCCGCCGTTACACTTCCCCCCCAACACGCCCTTGTTCTCGCAGGGGCGGGAAGTGGCAAGACCAGGGTACTGACAACACGCATGGCCTGGCTGATTCAAACCAGCCAGGCCAGCCCGCTCAGTCTCTTGGCAGTCACCTTTACCAACAAGTCGGCGCGTGAAATGTTGACGCGCCTGTCTGCGCTTTTGCCCATCAATACACGCGGCATGTGGGTGGGCACATTCCACGGTCTGTGCAATAGGATGCTGCGTGTACATTACCGTGACGCGGGCTTGCCGCAATCCTTTCAAATCCTTGATTCGGCCGACCAACTGGCGGCGATCAAGCGGCTGCTTAAGGCCACCGGCGTGGACGACAACAGGTATCCGCCGCGCGACGTGCAGCGTTTTATCAATGGTGCCAAGGAAGACGGCCGTCGGCCAGACGATGTCGACGTTGGTGATGCTCATCGGCGCGGCCTTGCTGACATCTATCAGAAATACCAGGCTCAATGCGAGCGCGAGGGCGTTGTGGATTTTGGCGAATTGCTGTTGCGTGCCTACGAGCTGCTGCAGCGTAACGCGCCGATTCGTGAACACTATCAGAGGCGCTTTCAGCATATTCTGGTGGATGAATTCCAGGACACGAATGTGTTGCAATACCGCTGGCTCAAACTGCTTGCCGGCGGTGCCGCGTGCATTTTTGCGGTGGGCGACGACGACCAGTCCATTTACGCGTTCCGTGGTGCAAACGTGGGCAATATGGCCGATTTCGAACGCGACTACGCGCATGGCACCGTGATACGACTTGAACAGAACTACCGCTCCTATGGCCACATTCTGGATTCGGCGAATGCCCTGATTGCGCACAATGCGGCACGGCTGGGTAAAAATCTCTGGACTGAGCAGGGCGAGGGCGAACTGGTGCGTGTCATTGAGCAGCCTTCCGATTTGCTGGAAGCGCAATGGCTTGTCGACGAGATCAAGTCACTTGTGAGCGAGGGTAGCGCTCGCCGCGAAATTGCCGTTCTGTATCGCAGCAATGCGCAGTCGCGCGTCATCGAACATGCTTTGTTTGCGTCGCAGATACCTTATAAGGTGTATGGCGGACTGCGTTTTTTCGAGCGCCAGGAGGTCAAGCACGCGTTGGCCTATCTGCGTCTGGTCGATAATCTGCAGGATGACACGTCCTGGTTGCGAGTTGTCAACTTTCCCACGCGTGGCATAGGTTCACGCACGCTGGAGCATCTGGCTGATGTGGCGCGTCAACAGGGAACCAGCCTGTCCCAGGCCGTGCCGTTGATGTCTGGCAAAGGTGGTGGCAATCTGCTCAAGTTCATCGAGCTTATACAGCAGATGGCACACGAGGCGCAGATTCTGCCGTTACCGGAGCTTGTCGAACACGTGATCCATCACAGTGGGTTGCGAACGTATTATCAGGGTGAAAAGGAAGGCACTGATCGAGCCGAGAACCTGCAGGAACTGGTCAATGCCGCAACGGTTTTTGCCATTGAAGAGAATTTCGAAGGTGTGCCGGCCGCGCAGATTGATGGGCCCGACTCATCGGGTGCGGAGCCACTGACGACGCAGTCGGACGTCAATTCGGTCGATGCCGATATCGCTGACACGCTGCCGAACATGTCGGCGCTCAGCGCGTTTTTGTCGTATGCCTCACTTGAGGCTGGCGACAACCAGGCACAGGTGGGGCAGGATGCGGTTCAGCTCATGACCGTGCACTCGGCCAAGGGCCTGGAGTTCGACTCAGTTTTCATTACCGGGGTTGAAGAAGGCCTGTTTCCCCATGAAAACAGCATGGTCGAAGTGGCTGGGCTGGAAGAGGAAAGGCGTCTTATGTACGTGGCGATTACGCGTGCGCGCCAGCGTCTTTATCTCACATTGGCGCAAAGCCGTATGCTGCATGGCCAGACCCGATATGGCATGCGTTCACGTTTTTTGGATGAAATCCCCGAGGAGCATCTCAAGTGGCTCAGTCCCAGGGAAGTCACCCGGGTTACGACGAGTAATGATTGGGTGGCAGGCGCATATCGGCGCGCGGACGCGTACGGGAGGCCTGCGACCGGCAGGGTTGCGCCGCGACCGGTGCGTAGTGTGACGACGGGCGTGTCAGTGGGCGACAAGCGCTTCCGGATCGGCCAGGGGGTGAAGCATGCCAAGTTTGGCGAAGGCACCATCATCGGGTTGAGCGGTGCCGGCACAGAGGCACAGGCGCAGATTCAGTTTCGCGAGGTGGGCACCAAGACTCTGGCTCTGGGCGTTGCCAAGCTTGATATCGTGGCTGGGTAGCGTCCTGGAAGCTACTGGTCACTACTGACCAGTTCTTCCAGTTGTTCCTGGAGTTCCAGCCACTGCTCTTCCAGCAGGTCTGTCCGCTTGCTCAGGTCACCGTGCTCGGCCAGTGCCTTCAGGCGTTCTTCTCGCCGTCCGTCCGAATAAAATTCGGGGTTTGCCATCAGCGCGTTTAGCGCCACGAGACGCGTGCGGACCTTGTCCATTTCCGTTTCCAGTTTTTTTACCCTGCTTTCCAGCGGCTTGCGCAGGCTTGCCATGCGTTGACGCTCCTGGGCTTCTACGCGTCGTTGAGTCTTGCGGTTGGCATTGCCGTCGTCAGCGTCGGGTGTGCGGGATTCGTTGCGTGCTCGTGCCCGTGCGCTGGCGTTGCGGGTGGCGAGCCAATCCCGGTAGTCCTCCAGATCACCGTCGAACTCCAGCACTTGTCCGTCCGCCACTATCCAGAAGTCGTCCACGGTGGTGCGTAGCAAATGACGGTCATGTGATACCAGCAATACACTCCCCGGGAATTCAGCCAATGCGGTTGCCAGGGCTTCCCGAGTGTCCACATCGAGGTGGTTGCTGGGCTCATCCAGCAGCAACAGGTTTGGCTTTTGCCATACGATCAGTGCCAGCGCCAGGCGGGCCTTTTCACCTCCCGACATGAGGTCGACTTGCCCATTGACGGTATCTCCGCTGAATCCGAAGCTGCCCAGGTAGCTGCGCAGCTCCTGCTCGCGCACCTGTGGTGCCAGCAGCGCCAGGTGCCGTAATGGCGTTGAGTCCGGATCGAGCATGTCCAGTTGTTGTTGTGCGAAGTAGCCGATTTCCAGCCCACGGGATGCTCGCCGCGCGCCGGCTAGTGCGGGCAGTTCGCCGGCCAGGGTTTTGATCAGCGTGCTCTTGCCCGCTCCGTTCACTCCCAATACGCCGATGCGGCTGCCACCACGGACCATCAGCGTAACGTTGTTCAGGACGGCCTTGTTCGTGCCGTCGGGAAGGACGTAGCCCGTGCTGACCTTATCCAGTACCAGTAGTGGGTCGGGCATGCTCTGTGGCTCTGGCAGGCGTATGTCGATGCCTGCCTCCGCGTGCAGCGGCGCCAGGACTTCCATCCGTGCCAAAGCCTTGACGCGGCTTTGCGCCTGCTTCGCTTTGGTTGCCTTGGCCTTGAATCTGTCGATGAAGCTTCGCAGGCGCGCCGTTTCCCGGGTTTGCCTGTCCCAGGCCAGTTGGCTTTGCCGCAGGCGCTCGGCGCGCTGCAACAGGAAGTCATGATACCCGCCTCGATAGCGCACGAGTTTGGCGTGATCGAAGTGCAGGATGATTTTGGCGACGGTGTCCAGGAACTCGGTATCGTGCGAGATCAGCAGGGCGGTTCCAGGGTACGTGCCAAGCCAGCGCTCCAGCCACAGCATGGCGTCCAGATCGAGGTGGTTTGTTGGTTCGTCCAGCAGCAGCAAGTCAGAGGGCGCCATGAGCGCGCGTGCCAGGGCCAGCCGCATTTGCCATCCGCCCGAGAAATTCTTTACCGGGCTCATCCATTGCTCCGGTGTAAAGCCGAGCCCCGCCAGTAGCTGTTCCGCCCGTGACGTCGCACTCCATGCGCCAGCTTCGGTAAGGGCCGCCTCCAGTTCGGCAATCCTGTGGCCATTGCTGTCCGGTACGTTCAAGCGCTCGGTCTGCAAGGCTCGCAGATGTGTGTCGCCGTCAATGACGAATTCGCGTGCGGGCAGGGTGTTGTCACTGATTTCCTGCTCCACGCTGGCTATGCGCCACGATACCGGGATGTCAAGCGTACCTGCCTCGGCATCAAGCTTTCCCTGCAGGAGCGCGAAGAGAGTGGATTTTCCGGCACCATTCTTGCCTACTATGCCCACGCGCTCGCCCGGGTTGACGGTGAAGTCCGCCGTGTCCAGCAATACTTTGGTGCCTCTGCGCAGTGTCAGACCAGTTGCACGTATCACGGTATCAATTGGTCCCGGGTAAGCAGCAGGATCTGGTCGTCGCTGCCTTCCGTGCTGAGCCATATTGGCTCGATGTTGGAGAACGCAGCATCAAAATTCTCGCGCTCGTTGCCGATTTCCAGTACGAGGATGCCGGCGGGCGACATGAATCGTGCGGCGTCACGCAGGACACGGCGCACGATATCCATTCCATCTGGGCCGCCAGCCAGTGCCATGGGGGGTTCGTGGCGGTACTCGGCGGGCAGTGTTTCCATGGCCTGCGCGTTGACGTAGGGTGGATTGCAGACTATGACGTCGTACTCGCGTTCAGGCATCTGGTCGAAAAGGTCGCTTCGCAGGGCGCTGACGCGTCCACTCAAATCGAATAATTCGATGTTTTCGTTCGCCACTTCCAGCGCGTCTTCAGACAGGTCGACGGCATCGACCCTGGCATTTGGGTAGGCCAGTGCCGCCAGTACCGCCAGGCATCCGGAGCCAGTGCACAGATCGAGCACGGACCTGACATCGCCCGGCTCGGCCACCCACGGAGACAGGCCCTCGGTCAGAAGCTCTGCAATAGGAGAGCGGGGCACGATGACCCTTTTATCAACCCTGAAGCGGTGGCCCTGCAGCCAGGCTTCCCCTGTAAGGTAGGCGATAGGAGCGCGTTCCGTTATTCGCCTTTCCAGCAGATTGAGAACGCGTTCGCGTTCACTTGTGAGAACGTGCGCATCCAGAAATGGGTCGAGCATGTCCAACGGCAGATGCAGGGCGTGCAGCAGCAGATAGACGGCTTCGTCCCAGGCGTTATCGCTGCCGTGCCCAAATGACAGCTTGTTGGCATTGAACTGGCTGATGGTATAGCGCAGCAGGTCACGTACGGTAAATAGTTCTTTATGAGCAGATGGGTTCATGCCAACTCCGGCAAAAATGGGGCTCGGGAAAGCGTGTGTTGGCAACTCGGGGATGACTCCGATCGGCAGCGCTTCCTGTGTTCAGTTGCAAATCATAGCCGACGGTCTGGTTCATTCAGTCGAGCAGCAGGTTTTCCAGTGTTCGGCGATAAACGTTCTTCAAGGGCTCAAGCGTATCGACCTGGATGCGTTCGTTGATTTGGTGAATGCTGGCGTTGACGGGGCCGAATTCGATGACTTGCGGGCAGATTTTAGCAATGAATCGCCCGTCGGACGTGCCGCCGGTCGTGGAAAGACCGGCTGTCACGCCTGTTTCGTCCAGGATGGCCTGCCCGATTGCGGCGTTGAGCATGCCCTTGGGCGTAAGGAAGGGTTCCCCGCCTAGGGTCCAGGCAAGGTCGAAGTCCAGCTTGTGCTGGTCAAGCGTGTCGGTAACCCGGCGCATCAACGTTTCAGGTGTGTTTTCCGTGCAAAACCGGAAATTGAAGTCCACGGTGATTTCGCCCGGGATGACATTGGTTGCGCCAGTGCCAGCATGGATGTTGGACACCTGGAAGGTGGTGGCAGGGAAGTATTCGTTGCCGTGGTCCCACTGGATGCACGTCAGTTCGGCCAGTGCTGGTGCCAGCGCGTGGATGGGGTTGTGCGCTAAGTGAGGATAGGCAACATGACCCTGTTTTCCCTTGACAAGAAGTTTGCCGGACAGGGTGCCGCGGCGGCCGTTCTTGATGGTGTCGCCAAGCTGCGTAACGGAAGTTGGTTCGCCGACGATGCAATAGTCCAATTTTTCGCCGCGCGAGCTCAGTGCGTTGCACACTTTGGACGTGCCATTGATCGACGGACCTTCCTCGTCGGACGTAATGAGTAGTGCGATCGAGCCTTTGTGGTCGGGATGCGCTGCGACGAATTCTTCAACGGCTACGGTGAATGCCGCAATCGAGCTTTTCATGTCGGCGGCGCCACGTCCGTACAGATAGCCATCACGCACTACCGGGCAAAATGGATTGCTATCCCATTTATCCAGCGGGCCAGGCGGCACGACATCGCTGTGACCGGCAAAAACGAGCAGGGGTGCGGTTCGGCCGCGACGCGCCCACAAATTCGTCACGTCGTCGAACGTCAAGGTTTCGCAGGCAAAACCGATGGGGTTCAGGCGCTGCGAGAGGACAGTTTGGCAACCGGCGTCTGCCGGGGTTACCGAGGCACGCGCGATCAGGTCCTTGGCTAGCTGCAGTACTGCGGATTCAGACATCAGGCCCTCAGCAAATCGTTGACGCTGGTTTTGGCCCGTGTTTGGGCGTCAACGCGTTTGACGATGACGGCGCACGCCAGGCTGTGTGAGCCGTCGTGCGATGGCAGCGATCCCGGCACCACGACTGAGCCCGATGGTACACGTCCGTAAGAAATCGTACCAGTGCTGCGATCGTAGATCTTGGTGCTTTGGGACAGAAATACACCCATGGCCAGAACGGAATTTTCTTCAACGATGACGCCTTCGACGATTTCGGAGCGGGCGCCTATGAAGCAGTTATCCTCGATGATGGTCGGGTTGGCTTGTAAAGGTTCGAGCACCCCGCCGATTCCCACCCCACCTGACAGATGTACATGTTTGCCGATTTGTGCGCAGGAGCCCACGGTGGCCCAGGTGTCGACCATGGTGCCGTCGTCAACATAGGCGCCGACGTTGATATACGACGGCATGAGCACTACATTTTTCCCCACGTATGAGCCTTTGCGAGCGACTGCTGGTGGTACTACACGAAAGCCCCCATCAGCAAAATTTTGTGCCGAATAGCCATCGAACTTGAGTGACACCTTGTCGTAGAACTGCATGGGTGCCTGTCCCATGACCCGGTTGCTTTCGAGCCCGAACGAAAGTAACACGGCCTTTTTTACCCATTGCAGCACGGTCCAGCTTCCGTCAACTTTTTGGGCGACACGTAACGAACCGGAATCCAGGGCGGCAAGAACATCCCGCACCGCGGCACGGACTTCGGCCGCGTTTTCGGGGGCAGAACTGCCGCGGTTTTCCCAAGCTTGTTCGATAACGGCTTTCAAATTGTCGAGGGTCATGATGGTCAGTGTTCGAAGTTGTAGTGGAAGGAAAGGGTGAAGCTGCTGCAAGTAGGCCGATGCGTGTGTCACCTAGCCCGCTGAGAGAAAATCCACGATACGGCACGCTGCCTGCACGCATTGGTCTGTTGAAGCGACCAAGGCAATGCGTATGCGGTTGGCGCCGGGGTTGACGCCATGCGCGGAGCGCGCCAGGAAGCTGCCTGGCAGCACGGTGATGGCCGTGTGGGTGTATAGGTCGCGGGTAAAGTCGGTGTCGGCGTAGGGCGTTTCGGCCCAAAGATAAAACCCCGCTTGCGGCCGCTGCACGTTGAGCACCGGGCTCAGCAACGGAACTACGGCGTCGAATTTCTCGCGATACATCCGTCGGTTTTCGACGACATGAGCTTCGTCTGCCCACGCCGCGATGCTGGCTCGCGACACGACTGGGCTGATGGCGCTGCCATGGTAAGTGCGATACAGAAGGAACTGTTTGATAAGCACGGCATTGCCCGCTACGAACCCTGAGCGCATGCCTGGCACGTTCGATCGCTTGGACAGGCTCGAAAAACACATCAATTTATCGTAGTCGCTGCGGCCCAATTGTGCGGCAGCCTGCATGGCGCCCAGCGGCCTGTTGAGCTCATCGAAATAGATTTCTGAATAGCATTCGTCGGAAGCGATGATGAAATTATGCCGGTCCGCCAATGTGAACAAGGTTCTCCAGTCATCGAGCGACATGACGTTGCCCGTGGGGTTGTTGGGCGAGCACACGAAAACAAGGCGCGTCCTGCTCCAGATTTCCGCGGGAACCGACGACCAGTCATAGCCAAAGTCCAGATCGGACCGCGAGTTGACGAGCCAGGGCTCAGCGCCAGCCAAAAGTGTCGCGCCCTCGTAGATCTGGTAGAACGGGTTCGGGCTGATGACGATCGAATTGGCATCAGGGTCGATGACTGCCTGGGTGAAGGCGAACAGTGCTTCGCGCGAACCCAGCGCGGGCAGAATCTGTGTTTCGGGATCGGGGCGGTCTATGCCGTAACGAAGGGCCAACCAATCCGCTATGGCGTTGCGCAACGCCGGATCGCCACGTGTCGGCGGGTAGGTTGACAGGCCGCTCATGGCATTTTGCATGGCCTGGACGATGAACGGTGGCGTGGCATGCTTGGGTTCGCCAATTGACAGGTTGATGGGCACAAGATTTGGGGGTGGACTACCGGCTTGTGACAGCAGCTGTCTGAGCTTTTCGAACGGGTAGGGGTGTAAGGCGCCAAGTCTTGGATTCATGCGTGCCAGCCAGGAAATTAGGGGATAATTTTAGCAAGCTTCGGGGCATGGCCTGTGTTGTGCCCTAAAAAAAAAATTGCTACACTCTTTGGCTTGCCTAATATTCGGGGTTTGGCAGGTGCGGCGCATGCGAACGTGGCGGAATTGGTAGACGCACCAGATTTAGGTTCTGGCGCCGAGAGGTGTGAGAGTTCGAGTCTCTCCGTTCGCACCATTGAATGATTGCCAATAGAATTACAACTAAAGTACGTACAAGTACGTTGAACATCTGCCGGCTTTACGCAAGAGGCAAGTCGACCTTGGCGCGGGTGGTGTAGTCGTAGCCGGAATGGCGAAATAGGTTGGGGTTCAGGAGGTGGGAATTGCCAGGTAGCACCGGCTTTACCGCATACGAAACAAGGCCAATCATTGCCTGCATGGCAGGCACGTGTACGCGCGGCAAGCGTGTGGTGGTAAAGCTACTCGAACCCAATTATCCACGCTCAACTCGTTGCGTCGCGGCCAGCAGGCCCAGGGCCGCTGCTCGGGCTTTTGACGTTGTTCTTGCAGCCTTCTCCAGGCGGCGCATACACGTAAACACAGGTGGTCCACCAGAATTGCCTGACTTTTTAAGTCGCGCGGTGGCGGAGCCGTTCCTGGCTGCAGTGCGCGCAGCCACGCGATTGCGACGGCCAAGGCTCGGGATTTGCTGGCGTCATGCTGCGGCGATCAACCATTTGGAGATAGACGGTGAAAGAGGATAAAAACAGGGTGTTGGTGGTGGGTGGAGGCCCTGTGGGGATGGTCACCGCCCTTGCGCTTGCGATGAAAGGCGTGCCGGTAACGGTCTTCGAGCGTTTCGAGACGCTGCTAGCTGATCCGCGCGCCGCCACGACACACCCGGCCACGCTGGAGCTGCTTGCGCGGCTTGGCATGGTCGACCAGATGCGCGAACATGGCTTAGTGTGCCCGACGTTCCAGTTTTGGGATCGTGAATCGGGGACGATGGTCGCAGAGTTTGATCACGCGCTACTGAAGGACGAAACGGAATTTCCCTACGTTATTCAGTGTGAGCAATTCAAGACGGCGCAAATCGCGTACCGGAAGCTGCAGCGGATAGATTGCGCGGAAGTTTTTTTTCAGCATGAGGTGGTCGACGTCAGGCAGGAATCCGATGGCGCAAAGGTAGAGGTGTTGTTGCCTGGCGGAGCCAAAAAATGGTTCTCGGGCCGTTTCGTGGTCGGCGCTGATGGTGGCCGCAGTGTGGTACGCAAATCCATTGGGATTCCTTTCGACGGGTTTACATGGCCGGAATGTTTCGTTGTGCTCACCACGCCGTTCGATTTCCAGAAGGTCAGGCCCTACTCATACCGCAACTATTTCGCCGACCCTCACGAGTGGTGCAATTGCTTCAAGGTTGCCGCCGAAGGGCCGCCAGGGCTTTGGCGTACTGTATTTCCGGGGCACACAGGCTTGCCTGAAGAGACGTTGATTTCAGACACTGCCGTGCAGGAGCGGCTGAAGCGGTTCTTTCAGACCGATGCAGACTATCCGGTCGTGCATCGCAACGTCTATAAAGTTCACCAGCGCGTGGCACAAACGTTTTATCAGGGGCACGTGGTGCTCGCAGGCGATGCGGCTCATGTCAATAACCCGATCGGTGGCGTGGGCCTGAACAGTGGGCTTCAGGACGCTGTAAATCTGGCGGATAAGTTGGTTGACATCTGTCTGCATCAAGGTGATCATCGGCTTCTTGATCTGTACAACCTGCAGCGAATGACTGCGACCAAAGAGTATGTGCAGGCGCAGACAATTCAAAACAAGAAGCGGCTTGAAGAGTCCGACCCAGCGACACGGCAAAAGAATTTGGACCAATTACGTGCAACGGCTGGGGATCGTGTACGTGCCAAGGAGTTTGTAATGCGGACTTCAATGCTGACTGCGCAACGACGCATTGCGTCGATCGGCTTGTGATGACGGGCCAAAAAATGCATACTCGAAGATGCAACACACGTGTTTTGGGTCTTCGACCTGCGTTTGTTACCTGCGTTTTTGTGGGCATGTACACACGTTACAACCACGGCTGGATCGCATAATGGCCAGGCTGTCGCCAAGTGATGCAGATGGCTCGTCGTTTGTCGCCGCAACCAGATCGGGTGAGTCGCCGCGCGTCTACCTCGAGCGTTGTATCTCGAGGATCGAAGAAATCGAGCGTGACGTTCAGGCGTTTACGGCGTTCAGCATTCAGGCTGCACGGACTGCAGCAGACGCGTCAGCGCTCCGGTGGGAAGCTGGTCACCCGCTTTCGCCTATCGATGGCATGCCGATTGGTGTCAAGGACATCATCGAAACCAAAGACTTTCCTACGGAAATGGGCTCGCCGCTGTTTTCTGGCTGGCGGGCGGGATGTGACGCAGCGAGTGTAAGTGCGTTGCGTGAAGCGGGCGCAATTGTTGTCGGCAAGACCGTTACGACGGAATTTGCGGCGACCGTCCCGGGATCCACGCGGAACCCCCACGATCTGTCTCGCACTCCGGGCGGATCAAGTAGCGGCTCCGCAGCGGCGGTCGGAAGTGGCATGTTGGCTGCGGCGCTGGGAACGCAAGTCGTCGGTTCAATCATCCGACCAGCGAGTTATTGCGGGTGTGTCGGCTTCAAGCCTACTGTTGGTGCGTTGAACCGTGGCGGAAGTCACGATTTTTTCAGTCAGAGCTGCCTGGGTGTGCTGGCTCAGACGCCGGGTGATGCCTGGGCGGTTGCTCGGGAAATAGCGCAGCGTGTCGGTGGCGACCCTGGTTCGGCGGCGTTGTCTGAACGCACGGATCCATTCGTGGGCGGCAAGCCCGGGTCAGTCGCGGTGCTTGAAACCGGCGGCTGGTCCCGTGTCAGCGATGAGGTGAAGACGCTGTTTCACCGGTGGCTGTCGCAATTGAGCGAGGTAGGCGTGCGCGTCATGACGCGCCGCGAATTGCCGGAATTGGATGCGCTCGAAAGAGCCTTGAGTGATGCTCTGGAGCTGACCCGTTCCATAAATGCATGGGAATCGCGATGGCCGTTGAAGGCTTACCGCGCTCTCGGTGACGGGTTAAGTGACGTCCTGCTTGATCGGTTGGTCATCGCAGAAAAAATGTCTGTGGCACAGTACACCGACGCTGTGGCACGCCGCGAGGCCGTGAGGCGGCTGCACTCGAGTTTGCATGGCAAGTGTGACGCCTTGGTGACGCTTTCGGCTCCCGACTGTGCACCCGTCGGTCTTGCGTCGACGGGGGACCCCGCATTCGCGGTTCCCGCATCGCTCCTGGGGGCGCCGGCCGTGTCTATCCCGCTATTGAAGGCACACGGCCTACCGCTTGGGATCCAGGTTATCGGATTCCAAGCATGTGATTCCGATATGTTTGGCATTGCGCGTTGGCTGGCCTCGCGCAATTGATGTGCCGTAGAGGCGTGGAGAATGGTGTTGTTTGCAAGGCTGGTCCTAGAAGAACCCGGATGGAGATAGAAAATGAAACTTAACAGGTGTGCAAATAAGTCCCGTGGATTGCTTGGCGCGTTGGCTGCAGGGCTTTTATTGATATCCAGTACTTTCGCTTTGCCTGCATCGGCAGCGACCTGGCGAAACGGTACGGTCTCGTTCAAGAACAACGCCGGTATTGTCGATATGGGCAGCGCCATGGACTATGGGAAAGCGTATGGCCTGAAGGTTGATAATGTGCAGTTTCTAGGAGATCCGATCGCGTTGAAGGCGCTGATATCCGGAGACGTTGACAGTTACGAAGGGAATCCCGCTGCACCGTTGACCGCGGTGGCGCACGGTGCGGATCTGCACACTGTTGGATGCTATTTTCCCCGCCTAAGCTATATTCTGTACGGGTTGAAGTCGTTGAAGTCACCGGCAGACGTAAGAGGCAAGGTCATTGCCATCTCGAACCCCGGGTCTTTGCCGGCAATGGTTACGCAACTCATCCTCGAGAAGTATGGCGTACCGATGAAAGATGTGCGCCAGGTCATGGTTGGAAATGACGCGGACCGCGTGCGCGCGGTGCTAAGTGGCCAGGTTGCAGTTGGTGCGGCTGGCGCCGGGTTCATACCACTGGTCGAGAAGCAGGGTGGCCATGCGCTCGCAGACATCTACGATGTCGCCCCACTTTATCCGCGGTTTTGCCTCTACGTTACAGGCAAGACTTTGCGTTCGGCAGAAAAGCGGGATCAGCTTGTAAAGTTTCTCGCCGTGAAAATGCAAGGCGTGCGGTACGCGTTGGCACATCGGGATGCGACGATTGCTCTGACAGAGAAATTAATCGGAGCTGACCATTCGGCGGGAGCAGCCTTCAGCTTTGACCATAATGTGAAGCTCAACACGGTTGATTGGCGCATCGGGCCACACGTCGATCGCCTCAACTGGCTTAATGAGCAGCTGGTCAAATTTGGCAGGATCGAAAAGCCTGTGGACATCTCGAAATTTCTAGTAAGGCAACCGGTGGAAGATGCCATGAAGCTTTACCTGAAAACCGTGCCGCAGGAACCATCGGCAAAGTAAGTTCACATACCGCGGATCGCCAAGGCGGTCCGGTCGTTATGCAACGTAGAAGATGGGGCGCAAGCTATGGGAGAGGTGATTGTTGATAATGTGTCCAAGTCGTTCGCGCTTGGACGCGGCCACGATGTCAAGCGGGTCGACGCGCTGATCGATGTGTCCTTTGGCGCTCATGACAACGAAATTGTGGTGATAGTCGGGCCTAGCGGGTGCGGGAAATCGACAATCCTTCGGATAATCATGGGGCTGGAAACGTTATCCAGCGGGCTGGTCACCGTGGACGGCCGCCACGTCAGCGGTTGCGGCCACGACCGCTGCTACGTATTCCAGCAGGCCCAATTGCTGCCATGGCTGTCCGCGTTGCGTAATGTGATGTTCGGGCTGGAGATGAAAGGGGTCCGGGAGCCCGAGCTCACACAGATCGCGGCCGACCACCTCGAGCTCGTTGGGCTGGGCAAGTATGCACGGATGCGTCCGTATCAGATGTCGGGTGGCATGCAGCAACGCGTTGGCATCGCGCGCGCGCTAGCACCCGACCCTTCAGTGTTGCTGATGGATGAACCGTTCGGTGCGCTCGATGCTCAGACGCGTGAGACCCTGCAGAAGAGCCTGGTCGATATTCAGAATCGTACGAAGAAGACCATCCTTTTCGTGACGCATGACCTGGATGAGGCCGTGGTGCTTGCCGATCGGGTCGTGATCATGCGTAGCGGGCGTGTCCATGAAGAGATAGACGTTGGTGTACGACGCAAGTTTGACGATTTTGATGCAATGCGAAAATCGGCGGAGTTTGCACGCGTGCGCGACTATCTGGCGCACGCCATCCATGGAGGCAACGAGTCACACGTTGAAGGGCATCCGACGCTTGGCGATGAACCCAATTGATGAGGAGCAAGGCATGCAGCGGCGCGTTACTGTAGAGGGTAACTCAGGGGAGGAGAAGTCTGGCAAGGGGAGCGCTGTTGATAGCCTTGCAGGCAACCATGCCAGCAAAGGCTGGCTCGCAACGGTTCCGCGATGGGTGATCACGACGGTTTCTGTCATCGTGTTTCTTGTCGGCTGGCAAATCGGAGCGGGCTATGTCAATCCCATCATGCTTGCTCCGCCGTCAAAAATTGCCGTCGCGTTCGTGCAGTTGTCAGCGTCAGGAATACTTTGGCCAGCCGTGGCCTCGAGCTTAAGTTCTTTTCTTGTGGGGTTCGCCCTGGCAATTCTGATTGGAATTCCCTTGGGCTTGCTGATCGGGACATCGCGCACGGCAGAGTCGGGTATCGGAATTTACATCACCGCAGGCTACGCGGCGCCAATGGTTGCGTTTGTCCCGCTCCTGACACTGTGGTTCGGCCTCGGATTCGCTGTCAAGGCTGTGGTTGTCTTTGTCATGGCCCTGTTCCCTGTATGCATCAATACCTGGCTGGGCGTCAAAGCGGTGCCCAAAGAGTTGACCGAGGTTGGCCGCGCGTTCGTGGCGCCGCGAAGTGTCATCATTCGCCGGATCGTATTACCAGCAACACTTCCAAGCATCATGGCTGGTATAAAGCTGTCTGGTGGGCGTGCAGTAATCGGGGTGGTCATTGCTGAGTTTTTTACTGCAATCTCGGGCCTGGGTGGGGTCATCATCAACGCTTCCAGCAATTTTGAGACTGCCCGCATGTTTGTTCCAATAGTCATCCTGATGTTGTTGGCGCTTGTCGTGAATCGGCTGGTAACAATCGTTGCCGAGATCGTTGCGCCGTGGCAAAAAGAACTTGCCAGCAAGCAGGACGACTAGCGCGCCAGTTGTCCTGCGCGGCGCGGCTGCTGGCTGATCGCAGTAGAATAACGTGGCTTAAGGCTTTCTCCGTTTCCGGTAAAATAGTCCATTCACCTTTTTCTTACTCTTTTAAATAGGTTACTTAATGCAGCCCGTGGTTGAAACTCTGTCCGGCCTGGAGCGCCGTGTTGATCTGGTCGTTTCGGTGGCCGACATCGAAAAAGAAGTCCAGGCACAACTCAAGCGCGTCGCACGCACTGCGAAAATCCAGGGCTTTCGCCCCGGGAAGGCGCCGTTGGCGCTTATAGAACGCGCCCAGGGCCCCAGCATTCGCTACGACGTTATCAATACCGAGGTTGGCCGCGTATTGGATAAGGTCGTCGAAGAAAACAAGTTGCGAATTGTGGGCGCTCCCAGTCTGGCTGCAAAGACCGAAGGGGTGGACGAAGGTGTCATGGCGTTTAGCGCCACCTTCGAGGTCTATCCCGAAGTCGTCGTTCCCGATTTGTCTGCATTACAGGTAAAGCGTATTGAGACCGAGGTGGGTGAAGCCGAAGTGGCGAAGACCATCGAAATCCTGCGCAAGCAGCGCGCTACCTACGAAGTCGTAGAAGACCGCGCGGCTCAGGATGGCGATCGCGCCACTCTGGATTTTGTCGGGACAATCAGCGGGGTCGAGTTCGAAGGCGGCAAAGCCGAGAAGTTCCCGTTCGTGCTGGGCCAGGGGCGTATGTTGCCCGAGTTTGAAGCCGCCGTGCGCGGTATGAAGACTGGCGAAAGCAAAACATTTTCGCTTACGTTCCCGGAAAATTACGGCAGCAAGGACGTGGCAGGCAAAGAGGCCGAATTCGCGATTACCGTTACCGAAGTGGCCAAGGCCATCCTGCCTGAAGTCGACGAAAAGTTCGCCAAAGAACTGGGGCAGGAAGAAGGTAACGTTGAAAAACTGCTGAGCGATGTGCGTGCCAATATCGAACGCGAAGCCAAGGCACGTGCCTTGGCGCGCACCAAGGCAAGCGTCATGGACGCACTGGTGGCGGCGTGTTCGTTCGATGTACCCAAAACCTTGATTGAAAACGATACGCAAAGCCGCGTGGCCGCTGCCCGCGAAGAGCTCAAGCAGCGCGGCATGCCCAACGCAGACACGATACCCATTCCGCCCGAAACGTTCAGTGCCGAGTCCGAACGCCGTGTGCGCCTGGGTTTGCTGGTGTCCGAACTGGTCAGTAGTGCCAACCTGAAGGCCAAGCCTGAACAGGTGCGCTCGCGCATCGAAGAGCTGGCGAAGAATTACGAGCAGCCTGCTCAGGTAGTGGCTTATTACCTTTCCGATCGTGAGCGCCGCTCCGAAATCGAAGCGGTTGTCCTGGAAGAAAATGTGGTTGGGCACGTTTTGTCGAAGGCCCAGGTCAGCGATGAGAAAGTGGCGTTTGAAGAACTTATGGGAACAGCATAAATGCAGCGATTCACTGATTTTTACGCCGCCATGCATGGCGGAGACTCCGTAACTCCAACCGGGCTGGGGTACGTACCCATTGTCATCGAGCAGTCTGGGCGAGGCGAACGCTCGTACGATATCTATTCGCGCCTGTTGCGTGAGCGTGTTGTCTTTTTTGTCGGGGCCGTAAATGATCAGTCCGCCAATCTGGTTGTGGCGCAGCTGCTGTTTCTTGAATCAGAGAATCCGGACAAGGACATTTCGCTTTACATCAATTCGCCGGGTGGATCGGTGTATGCGGGCCTGGCCATCTATGACACCATGCAGTTCGTCAAACCTGATGTCTCTACGTTGTGCACCGGCATCGCAGCCAGCATGGGTGCGTTTTTGCTTTCCGCCGGTGCCAAAGGGAAGCGCTACACGCTGCCTAACTCCCGCATCATGATTCATCAGCCGTCTGGCGGCGCCCAGGGCCAGGCGTCCGATATCCAGATTCAGGCGCGCGAAATTCTTGATTTGCGTGAGCGCCTCAACAACATTTTGGCCCAGAATACCGGGCAGCCCGTCGAGCGTATTGCCCTTGACACCGAGCGTGATAATTTCATGTCGGCGCAAGATGCGGTATCGTATGGTTTGGTAGACAAGGTTTTGGTCTCGCGCGCTACCGAAACGGCCGCGTAAGACCGACAGGTTGGCGTTACGCTGTTGCGTTCGCCAGTTATTACTTGGCGGGATCGGTACGCGTTTGCGTGGTTCCGTTTTACGAAATCATCGAAGAGTTTTATGCCTGAAAAAAAAGGATCCTCGGACGAGAAGGTATTGCGTTGTTCGTTTTGCAATAAAAGCCAACACGAAGTTCGCAAGCTGATTGCCGGACCTGACGTGTTCATCTGCGACGAGTGTATTGACCTTTGCACCAATATCATTCTCGAAGAAACACAAGAGGCGGCGCGCGATGCGATACGCAACGAGTTGCCTACGCCCCAAGAGATAAAGACGTTCCTCGACGGCTACGTTATTGGCCAGGACCTCCCCAAGCGGAACCTGGCTGTGGCCGTGTACAACCACTACAAGCGTATTCGCTATGGCGAGGTCAAGGGCGACGAAGTCGAACTGTCCAAAAGCAATATTCTGCTGATCGGCCCGACAGGTTCTGGCAAGACCTTGCTGGCGCAGACTCTGGCAAGGATGCTGGACGTTCCGTTTGTCATGGCCGATGCCACTACGCTGACTGAAGCAGGTTATGTGGGCGAGGATGTCGAAAACATCATTCAGAAGCTGCTTCAGAACTGCAATTACGATACCGATAAAGCGCAGCGCGCCATTGTCTATATCGACGAAATCGACAAAATTTCGCGTAAGTCCGATAACCCGTCGATTACGCGCGATGTGTCGGGCGAAGGCGTCCAGCAGGCCTTGCTCAAGCTGATCGAGGGTACGGTTGCCTCGGTCCCTCCGCAAGGCGGGCGCAAGCATCCCAATCAGGACTTCGTGCAAGTCGACACAACCAACATCCTGTTCATTGTCGGCGGGGCGTTTGATGGGCTCGACAAGATTATCCGTGATCGCACTGAGAAGTCGGGTATCGGGTTTTCCGCGTCGGTAAGTGCCAAGTCGGAAAAGGGCGTCGGCGAGTTGTTTTCCGAGGTCGAGCCTGAAGACCTCATCAAATTTGGCCTTATCCCTGAACTCGTCGGGCGCCTGCCCGTGGTGGCCACTCTTGAAGAGCTGCAGGAAGACACGCTGGTTCGCATTCTTACCGAGCCAAAAAACTCGTTGATCAAGCAGTTCCAAAAATTGTTCGAGATGGAAGATGTCGAGCTGGACGTACGGCCGGCGGCACTGGCTGCCATTGCCCGGCGTGCCCTGAAACGTCGTACTGGCGCTCGCGGGTTGCGTTCCATCGTCGAACAGTCACTGCTTGGAACCATGTACGAACTTCCCTCGTTAAAGAATGTCAAACAGGTGGTATTGGACGAGAATGCTGTGCTGGGCAAGGGCGTGCCATTGCTGATTTACGCCGACGACACACAAGAATCGCCGGCGGCGGGCAAAAAGGCTGATGTCCCTAAATTGAAGGGCGCCGCTGCCTAACGACCTTTATCTCAAGACCCTTGGAAAGGCGGGTTTATCAGGCCGACATCTTGAAATTTGCGGTAACGTCGCCAGATACGACCTGTGTAGCATTACAAAAGGGAGGCTAGAGCTTCCTTTTTGTTGTGCGCCCAGCATGGGCGCACTCTTGCGGGTGGAAGTCCCGCCGTAAGCTGATCACAGCGAACGAAGTGAAGCGCAACTGCATGAGGGCGACCGAATGTGGG
>SCSG01000039.1 GCA_004322135.1 Burkholderiaceae bacterium
AACTTCCTGGCCAGCACCGTCGTGATCGCCGCCGTCAACGTCGTCTTGCCGTGGTCAACGTGGCCGATCGTCCCCACGTTCACGTGCGGCTTGGTCCGCTCAAACTTACCTTTTGCCATGGCTTACTCCTGACTGTGGAACAACACTGTACGAAACAAATAATCAATTTGGTGCCCATGACGCGGATCGAACGCGTGACCTCTCCCTTACCAAGGGAGTGCTCTACCACTGAGCCACATGGGCAACTGCTTTCCCGACATTGCCCGCCCCGGGAAGCCGGGGCGAACGCTAAAAAACTGGAGCGGGTGAAGGGAATCGAACCCTCGTCATAAGCTTGGAAGGCTTCTGCTCTGCCATTGAGCTACACCCGCGAGGGGATTCTTCATTCTTTCCCGGCTACATCAACATAGGCGTGCCGTTCTGTACACGCCTATGCGCCATAAAGCCTTTTGCATACCCGACCACAACTGGTTCTGGTGGTGGGAGTTGGATTCGAACCAACGTAGGCGCAAGGCCAACAGATTTACAGTCTGCCCCCTTTAACCACTCGGGCATCCCACCAAAAGAGAACCACGGATTATGAAGGATTTCAGCCTGACTGTCAAACGAAACCCCATTGTCAAGAGGCTGCAAACAGAGCATCAATCAAGCATGAAACAGCGCTGCAGAACGGCTCGATCACGCGTCTGAGTCAAGGCCAGCATGAGAAGAATGCGGGCCTTTTGCGGGCTGAGATAATTCGCCACAAGAAAGCCCCTGCCGTCATCATCGATCTCGACGTTGCGAATGACGCGTCCGGAACCGGTGCGGCTGGCGCGCACAATCGTCACGCCGCTTGCCGCCGCTTCAGACAACACCGCGAGGACTTCCTCGCTGGCATTGCCGTCGCCCACCCCGGCAAGCACGATGCCGTCCGGCGCTAAATCGACAAAGGCACGCGCAACGCTCGGGTCGAGGTCGCCGTGGGCGTAAAGGACAAGGACCCTGGCGGCCTGGGCCGGCAGGGTGCTGAGCCCGGCGACCCGTAAGGGGCGGGGCGACGGCGCATGGAAAAACCCCACGTCGCGGCCTCGCACCCAGCCCACGGGGCCACAATTTGGCGAGGCGAACGCGTGCACGCCCGTCGTTGCCATTTTTTGCACATCCCATGCCTCATGTGCTTGCTCGTTCATGACCACCAGAACCCCGCGGCCAGCCGCGCGGGGAGCGGCTGCAACGGCCAGCGCAGCCCTCAGGTTGGCCATGCCGTCGGCGCCGGCCGCATGGGCAGGCCGCATGGCTCCGGTAAGAACCACCGGGACTTCGCCATGAACGACCAAATCGAGAAAATATGCCGTTTCTTCCAGCGTGTCGGTGCCATGGGTTACCACAATGCCATCGACCGCAGCACCGTCAACCAAATGCTGTACCCGATCAGCCAGCCGAAACCAATCCGCATACGTGACGGCCTGACTTCCCGTGTTGCATACCTGCTCGCCATCGACCCTTAACCAACCCTGCACATCGGGCAGCAGCCTGCTTATTGGCAGAACACCAGCCACATAGCCAGCACCTCCGCGCGCTGCCGTGGCGGCGATAGTACCCCCCATTCCCAAAACGACCAGGTGAGGACGGCGCACAGAATCAGGCGTCAATGACGCCCGCCAACCCCTGGCGCTCGAGCAGCGAATTCAGGTGTTCCCAGTCGTGAAAGTCAATAAGCAGCTGCCCACGGTTGTGAGCGCCGATTTTAAGCGTCACTCTGGTCCCCAGGCGATCCGACAACGCCACTTCCAGCCGCCTGGCATCACCCGACTGCGCCACAGCGGTGCGTTGTGTGCGGACCGGCGCGCCTTCGGCGTCTTCACGCAGACTGCGGCCCACCAGTTTCTCGGCTTCGCGCACAGACAGGCGCCGGGTAATGATTTCGTTGGCCAGCAGGATCTGCCGTGCCGCGTCAACGGCCAGCAGCGCCCTGGCGTGGCCCATATCGATATCGCCCGCCAGCAGCATGGTTTGCACCGGGGTCGCCAGATTCAGCAAGCGTAATAAATTACTCGTTGCCGAGCGCGACCGCCCGATCGCCTGCGCCGCCTGTTCGTGCGTAAGACCGAACTCGTCCAGCAAGCGCCTGACACCTTGCGCTTCTTCAAGGGGGTTGAGATCTTCACGCTGAATATTTTCAATAAGTGCCATGACCGCGGCATTTTCGTCGGCCACGTCGCGCACAAGCACGGGCACTTCCGCAAGGCCCGCCATACGAGCGGCGCGAAACCGGCGTTCACCTGCAATGATTTCGTATTGACCAACCTTGTCGCCCCTTAACGGGCGCACCAGGATGGGCTGCATGACCCCCTGCGCCCGAATAGAGTCAGCCAGCTCATCCAGCGCTCCTTCATCCATGCGCGTGCGCGGCTGGTACTTGCCCACTACCAGCGCATTGACGTTCAAAACCGAAGGGGTTCGATCCTCCGCACGCGTCGGGGCTTTACCCAGGCGGTCAACCAGCGGCGCATCTGCGCCCAGCAGGGCGTCCAGACCGCGGCCCAACCCTTTCGGCCTTTTTGGCGCAGGCTTTGCTACTGACTTGAGTGCTGTTTTCTTCGCCACTTTTGTCGCCATGACTGAGATTCCTTTATAAGTTAGCCTGCCGGGGTGGGCGCGCAACAGCCTTCAGAGCCTCTTTCTTTACCCGCTTGACCAGCTCGTTGCCAAATTCCACGTACGCTTTGGCCCCACGTGAGCCTTTGTCATAAACCGTCCCGGGCATGCCATAGCTGGGCGCCTCGGCAAGACGCACGTTGCGCGGTACGATCGATCTGAAAACACGATCACCAAAATGCGACTCGATCTGATCGGAAACCTGCTGTTGCAACGTGACGCGGGCATCGAACATCACGCGCAGCAGGCCAATGAGCTGCAGATCGGAATTGATGTTGTTGTGGACCCGCTTTATGGTGTTAACCAGGTCGGACAGGCCCTCTAGTGCGAAATACTCGCACTGCATGGGAATGATTACACCGTGCGCGGCAGCCAGGCCGTTAAGTGTGAGCAATGACAGCGTGGGGGGGCAATCAATGAGAATAAATTCGTACTGATCCCGGACATGCGCGATAGCGTGTTTGAGCTGCATTTCGCGCTGATCCATCTGAATGAGGTCGATCTCGGCCCCCGAGAGCTCACGATTGGACGGCAGGACGTCATACCCGCCCGACTCCGAGCGCACGGTCGTTTCAGCGACCGTGGCTTCACCGATCAGGACCTGGTACAGGTTGGCCTTGAGTGCGTTTTTATCGACTCCACTGCCCATGGTGGCGTTGCCCTGTGGGTCGAGGTCGACAAGCAGCACTTTCTTGCCCAGAGCCGCCAGCGCCGCCGCAAGGTTGACAGCGGTTGTAGTCTTGCCCACCCCTCCTTTTTGGTTGGCAATACAAAAAACGTTTGCCACTTCGCCACTATTACTTTGATTCATGGGTTCCTCTGACGACGCATCCAAACCAAACACCTTTGAGCGTCCAGCTCTGGCACAACCAGCGTATCTACCCGCCGGGCCGACCAATCGGTATTTTGCTGCAATGCAGCAATTTCTTCTTCGGGCTTGCGTCCTTTCATGGCCAGCAAGCAGCCTTCGGGTGATACATGAAATCCCGCCAAAACAGCGAAATCACCAAGCGACGCGAATGCCCTGGAAATCACGACATCCGCATTGAACGGCGCAACAGACTCGATGCGCGCATGCAGCGCGTGCAGATTTGGCAGGCCCAACACACCAGCCATCTGACGCACAAAAGCCATCTTCTTGTCCACTGCGTCAACACAGTGTACCTGCCACTGAGGCACCATAATGCCAAGAACAATGCCAGGCAGTCCTGCGCCCGAACCCACATCGACTACCATTTGCCCCTCAGCCAAAACATTAGCATTGGCAAGCTCTTGCCGCAATGGCTGAAGCACGGCCAGACTGTCAAACACGTGCTGGACCAGGAACTGGTCCAGGCTGCGGAGCGCGGTAAGGTTGTACACACGATTCCAGCGCTGCATCTGTTCGAGATAAACCAGCAACATGCGCACCTGGTCGTCGTTGATGTCGATACCCAGGGTTGAGGCGGCCCGGCGCAAACGACTTTCGTGATCGCCAGAACCTGCTTTCATGCCGCTTTCTTGCGGTACTGCATTCGCTTTATATGAACCAGCAGCAAGGATATGGCGGCTGGAGTCACGCTAGAGATCCGGCCAGCCTGACCAATTGTGGCAGGACGTGCGGCTTTCAACCGCTGACGAACCTCTATCGACAGGCCGACGACACGGTCGTAATCCAGCTCTGCCGGAATTGGGTATTCATTCTGCCCGGCCTGCTTTTGCACCTCGTCTTGCTGACGGGCAACATAACCTGCATACTTTACCTGTGTTTCGACCTGCTCGGCCGCAACCTCGTCGGATATGCCGGGGCCACCCAACGGATTGCCGCTGTTGTCGTTGAGTCGCACCAGAGCGCCATATGAGACCTCCGGGCGCCGCAGCAAATCGTATAACGAATATTCCCGCTCAAGATTTTTTCCAAGTAGCGCTTCAGACGCCTCCCTGCTCACGATACGTGGATTCACCCACGTGGATTTCAACCGTTCGATTTCGCGGGTAACAGTGTCGCGCTTCCTGTTGAACGCGGTCCAGCGCTCGTCACCAACCAGTCCGAGCTTGCGACCTATTTCCGTAAGACGGAGGTCGGCATTATCTTCACGCAAACTAAGCCGATATTCAGCACGGGAGGTGAACATGCGGTAGGGCTCGGTAACACCACTTGTCACAAGGTCGTCTACAAGAACGCCAAGATAGGCCTCGCTACGTTTCAATGTCCATGGATCAAGGTCCCTGGATTGACGTGCAGCATTCACACCCGCCAGCAGCCCCTGCGCCGCCGCTTCTTCGTACCCAGTCGTACCGTTAATTTGCCCCGCAAAGAACAGACCCCTGATCGCTCGCGTTTCAAGGCTGGCTTCAAGACCGCGCGGGTCGAAGTAATCGTATTCAATGGCATAACCAGGGCGCACAATGACGGCATTTTCCAGGCCAGGCAAGCTTCGCACCATTGCCAGCTGTATATCGAATGGTAGACTGGTTGATATCCCGTTCGGGTAAATCTCGGTGGTAGTCAGACCCTCGGGTTCAAGAAATACCTGGTGGCTGGGCTTGTCGGCAAAGCGATGTATCTTGTCTTCGATGGAAGGGCAATATCTGGGGCCGATGCTTTCAATCTCGCCTTTATCGCTGTACATCGGAGAGCGGTCTAAACCAGACCGGACAATCTCATGAGTACGAGCGTTCGTATGAGTGATCCAGCAAGGCAACTGTTGGGGATGCATGGCAACGGAACCCATGTATGAAAACACAGGTATGGGATCGACATCGCCGGATTGGATCTCCATCTTGCTGAAGTCTATGCTGCGTGCGTCAATGCGAGGTGGCGTGCCTGTTTTCAGACGCCCCTGTGGCAACTGCAGCGCCTTCAGTTGCTGACCCAGCGAAATCGCCGACGGATCTCCTGCGCGGCCACCTGAATAGTGGTCCAGGCCAACATGAATCAACCCGTTCAGGAACGTGCCTGCAGTCAGAACAACCGTTTGTCCAAGAAAGGTTATACCAGCCTGTGTAACAGCACCCGTCACGTGACCTCCTTCCACGGTCAGGTCTGTCACGGCTTGCTGGAAGATCATCAGATTAGGCTGGGTTTGTAGTGCGTCTTTAATCGCCATTCGATACAGGGAGCGATCGGCTTGTGCACGAGTAGCCCGTACAGCTGGTCCTTTAGACTTGTTCAACGTTCTGAACTGTATTCCAGCACGATCGGTGGCATAGGCCATGGCGCCACCAAGAGCATCGATCTCTTTAACCAAATGACCTTTACCAATACCACCGATGGACGGATTGCAGGACATCTGGCCCAAAGTTTCCATGTTGTGGGTAAGCAGTAAGGTCCTGGCACCGATTCGCGCCGAGGCCAGCGCAGCTTCCGTCCCAGCGTGACCGCCGCCGACAACTATCACATCAAATTTATCAGGGTAGATCATTTCGACTTCATAAAAACCGTGCAGAGCCGGAATTATACTTCCCACACCACGGCCTCGCTGTTTCACGTGAAACACCGTATTTTTTATACAAGGCTATGTTCCACGTGAAACCTTGTTCGACCCAGAACACCAAACATATTATTTCCCAGGGCGCCAATCCGCACGTGAATAACTTTGTGCATAACTACGAGCCAGCGCTTCAACCCAAAGCCAAAAGGGGATTCCGGTGCCCGAGCAACCCGGCACGCTTATTCAACCTACTTTGTGAACGAACGCCCTATGAAAACCCAAGGTACGCACCATCAATTCAAATACGATATCAATCCTGCGTAACGGTCGCAGACAACCAATATAGCTAACTACCCGGAGTTGTGGATAACCTTGCGATGACAGGGCATTGATCCGCCCGTTCGCCAAGCAAGGCAGCCGGGGGGTTCATCAACGAAAACGCTCCGCCGAAGCGGAGCGCTATGTAATTTGTGTGCTTGCGACACAAATTACGCATGAATCATAAAGCGCGAATTGATGCAGCCTGCGGTCCCTTTGGTCCATCCTTTACTTCGAATTCAACTTCCTGGCCTTCATTGAGGCTGCGATAACCTCGACCCTCGATCTCCGAAAAGTGGGCAAATACATCTGCACCACCTTCATCGGGAGTAATGAAGCCAAAACCCTTGTCGGCGTTAAACCATTTAACTTTGCCCTTCTGAGCCATAATGTGTAGCGTCCAAAAAAATAAACAGGAAGCAATGAATCAAGAACACCCACACCAGTTCCACTACAAGGCATCAACACCAACGGCCGAAACCCGACGTACGAAACCAAACTGTAAAGCTCGCGTGTACCCTGCTTCAAATGCAAGAGTGAGCATACATACAGAGGCCAGCCGCTTCAAATAGTTATTAACCCCAGTGTGGTTTTTTTTCGTCACTTCATCGACGCTTGGCTGATTCGAAGCACTTCAATTTTTGTCGTTGTCATTAACTACCAACTTCATACCGTACTAACCATGCCAATAACCATCCGCTCGAAATTACCTGATATAGGCACAACCATCTTTACCATCATGAGCAAGTTGGCCATCGAACACCAAGCCATTAATGTTGGCCAGGGGTTTCCCGATTTTGACCCCAACCCAAAACTTGTCGAGCTTGTTCACGCAGCGATGCAGGACGGTCACAACCAGTACGCCTTCATGGCCGGACTTCCAGCATTACGCGAAGAAATCGGCAAGAAAACCGCAGCTTTATACGGCCACCGCTACAACCCGGACACGGAAATAACCATAACAAATGGTGCAACCGAATCCATCATGACAACAATCCTGGCTCTAGTTGGCAGAGGTGACGAAGTTATTGTTCTGGAACCGTTCTACGATTCCTACGTACCCGCAATCCGGCTGGCTGGTGGCACCCCAATCACCGTCCCCATGACGCCACCAAGCCTGTTGCATCCCCAGTACCGCATAGACTGGCAACGCATACGTGATGCCATCACCGCCAAAACCCGAATGCTGGTTATCAACTTTCCCAACAACCCCACCGGAATAACACTGGAAAGCGACGATCTGGATGCCCTGGAGTCCATTGTCGCCAATACCAACATCGCCGTTCTCTCGGACGAGGCTTACGAGCACATCGTCTTCGACGGCCGAATTCATTACAGCATTGCAACCCGGAAAAAGCTGGCCGCCAACGCCATAATCATTTCATCTTTCGCCAAAACGTACCACGTCACCGGATGGAAAATCGGTTACTGCCTGGCCCCCGCAAACATAACCAGCGAAATCCGGAAAGTCCATCAATTCAATGTGTTCAGCGTAAGCTCGCCCATGCAACCCGCGCTGGCTCAGTTCATGAAAGACCCAAACACGTACTCCCAACTATCCGCGTTCTATCAAAAGAAACGTGATCACTTTACCGCCGGACTCGCACACAGCAGATTCAAACCACTTGCCAGCCAGGGCACGTTTTTCCTGCTAGCCGACTACAGCGAGATTTCCGATGAAACAGAAGTATCGTTCGCCAGGAAACTTACCTCTGAATACGGGGTAACGGTCATTCCTGTAGCGGCTTTTTACGGCAATCCCGATGCACCCGAATCAAATCATCACCTTGTCCGCATATGTTTTGCCAAGAAAGAGTCCACTCTTGACGCAGCACTTGAGAGACTGCGCCGCATATGACTTATTTGCTCAACCCACGAAACGCAGTATAGGCCCAGATTGAGGCAAAAGGAGGGCCTCGAATATTGGAAGCATCGTTGTCCCGGGTTTGTTTATTATCTTTGTTGTATTACAAACTGATAATAATGATAGGTGTTTGTGGATAACTGGTGAAACTCCATATTTTTCTTTCATTTCAATTGGTTGGGAGCACTTTTTCTTGAGTACAAACCAGGTTTTAGTCCAGCACAGATTCTGGACAACTTTATACGCGTGGAGCAGGTACCGAGTTGTCAACCTTCGATCCACAGCTTGTGTACAGATGCGCTTCTTGGTGTTATCCACAACGTAAAATAATGTGTTACATTGAAACCATATGTAATTAAATTGGGTTTGCCCTCTATTTTCTGAACGTCGTCTTGTCGTGTGTCGTGGTGAGAGATGTATGGGGCACGGCCTTCGCATCAGTGTGGTTGGGTGGTCATTGTTTCGCCGGAATCGAATACCAGGCGATTTTCCGGCCATTGAAGTGCCGCCAGCTTGAACGACGATGGTGCCGCGTTGTGTTTTGCTCTGTCGCGCCAGCGGGCGCCTACGGAATAGTCGATGCAGAAAACGTTATGGCGTTTGCCATGCCATGCGGTAGCGGGAATGTTTCTGAACAGCTGGCTATAGCGTGGTGCTCGCGAAGGGTCGCGCAAGATGAGCAGGCGCCAATAGTGTCCGATGACTACCGGTGTGTCTTCATCGTAGTCGTCCCACCAGCTTACCCGGTCCGAGAAGCGCCACCGGTTGCCGGCAAAAAAAGGCGTCGTTGCCAGTTGTTCCACGCCTGAAGTCAGTACTTTCAATGGGTTGACCATCTGTTGTGTCGCTTCATATTCGGCAATAGCAAAAAGAAACGGGGGTGGGTTTTTCTCGTCCTCAAGTTGAGCGGCCCACCGCGCTTTTTCTGCCTTGTAACGATTCAGAAGGCCTGAAGTCTGGGCAGTTGTTTGCGCTTCGTGGTCCCAAAGTTTGAATTGCTCGGTTGCTGATTTGACAGAAGGGACGCTAATGGCAGCGACGGCGGGTTTCGTCCAGGCGGCATGCACGATGCGGATATCGTCACGTTTCAGCACGATGGGCAGGGAGTTCAGAAATTCACGTATGGCCGGCCGCTCCCCAGGTTGCGTGCGTTGAAAGGGCGCATAGTTCTTAAGATCTGCCTCGTAGCGCTCGTCGAAAAACCAACCAGAACCGTCCTTGATGTCGTTGGTAAGCAGATTGATTTCGTGGTTACCCAAAATGGCGTACGCATTGCCCTCATCTACCAGGCGCCGCACCAGAGCAATTACCCCTTTGCTATCGGGACCGCGATCAATCAGATCGCCTATGAATACCAATTTGCGATGTTCCGGATGTTGCCCATATGCGTCATAACCCAACTGCAGCAATAGGGCCTGCAGCGCGGTAAGCTCACCGTGAATGTCCCCGACGATGTCGAGAGGGTTGTCTGGTAGCTGTTGGACGAGATGCATTAGGAAATATCCAAAACTTTGGGCCGTGCTGTGCGTGGTATTGATACACGACGCAAAAAGCGTAAATTTGCAACACTTTTTATTTTAAAACAGCCATTTGTTGCGTGGTTATCGGCGTAGAGGCAAGAAAACCTTTTGCAGCAGAAGCATCAACGTGGCGTGTTCGGCGTCGCTTAGTCCCGGAACGCTATCCAGCTTTGCCGTGGCTGCTTGGGCTTTGTCACACAAGTTCGATCCTTTCGGTGTAAGGACCAGAACTTGTGAGCGCTTGTCCGATGGATTACGCTGACGCGTCAATAAGCCATTGCTTTCCATGCGATCAAGCAGCGTCGCCAGATTGGGTGGCGATATATTGATGGCTTGCCCGAGTCTTTTCTGGTTGACGTCGGGGTTGCTCTTCACCAGCGCCAGAACGGAAAATTCTGCAGGTTTCAACGAATACTTGGCCAAAAGCTTCTTGATCGAGGGTACCAGCACGAGGTAGGCCTGCAGGCAGTTGTATCCCAGCATGCGAAGCAGCACGCTCTGATCGATGGCTTTTGCGTCGTCTTGTGGCGCCTTATTTTGGCGCTTAATCCGGGCGGATGGCATCAGAGATGGCCTTGGCCAGGAAAGCGGTGGGCTTGCCGGAGGCGCTGTTCTTCAGGGTGTTATCGATGACGCGCAAAAGCTGCTCGGTTTCCGGCAAAATGAAAGAATAGTAATACTCAGCAGTGGCCAGTTTGGCGTCATGAAACGGTGGATCTTTATCGTGGTTTGCCTGTGCGGTATCGGCCGCCCGCAACCACAGCCAGGCGAACGCGCAATGCCCGACGAGGCGTAGCGTTTCGGTGGCAATTTGGTAGGGTACAACGGGATGGCTTGCCGCCACCTTGATGATGTTGCTAGTGGCTTTGCGTGTGCGCTGGACAACCTCTTGTGTGGCCTGGGCGTACCCGGCTAGTGCCGCTTCCCGTGGCAGGCTTGCGGTTGACTCGATTTCGTTCAAGAGCTCATTGAGACATTGACCACCGTCGCTGACGATCTTGCGCAGGGAAAGGTCGACCGCCTGGATTTCGTTGGTGCCTTCGTACACCATGGTGATGCGCGAATCGCGCACGTATTGCTCTATTCCTGTCTCGGCTATGTAGCCATGTCCACCCCAGATCTGCAGCGCCTGGCTTGCACCCTGGAAGCCTTGCTCCGTCATCATGGATTTGATGATGGGGGTTATGAGGGCGAGTCGCGCCTCGGCTGACTTGCGTGTACGGGGCTCGGGATGGTGGTGGGCGGTGTCGAGCAGCAGGGCGCTCCAGTAGACGAGCATTCGACCGCCCTCGAGCCAGGTGCGTTGGTTCATGAGCAGGCGCTGCACGGCCGGGTGCGTGATGATGGGGTCGGCCGCTTCATTCTTGCGGCTTGCAGGCCGTTCGACAGCGCGCATCTGCAGCCGCTCTTGCGCGTAGGCAAGCGAGTTCTGGTAGGCGACTTCGGCAATGCCGACACCGTTGACGCCCACGGCAAGGCGTGCGGCGTTCATCATGACGAACATGGCCGCCAGGCCGCGATGGGGTTCGCCAACCAGCCAACCCGTAGCATCATCGAACTGCATGCTGCAGGTTGGACTGCCGTGGATGCCCATTTTGTGCTCAATCCCGGTGCAGGTGACGGTATTGCGGGTTTCGGGAGTGCCGTCGCCGGGCAGGAATTTTGGAACGATAAAGAGCGAAATACCCTTGCTTCCTTTTGGCGCATCGGGCAGGCGGGCAAGGACAAGGTGGACGATATTTTCAGTAATATCCTGTTCGCCGCCCGAAATAAAAATCTTGTTGCCGCTGATTTTGCAAGAGCCATCCGCCTGGGGTACGGCCTTGCTGCGCAGCAGTCCCAAATCACTTCCGGCATTGGATTCGGTCAGACACATGGTGGCCAGCCATCTGCCGCTGACGATTTCAGGCAGGTAGCGCTCTTTGATTTCGGCCGACGCGTGTTGATACAGACACGCGTATGCACCATGCAGCAACCCGGGGAACATGGTCCAGGCGGTATTGGTCGCGCCAAGCATTTCGTACAAAACGCTGTCAAGGATTTGCGGCAGGCCCTGTCCACCATACTGTGGGTCGCGGGCGAGCGCAGGCCAGCCGGCATCACAAAATTGTTTATAGGCTGTGGCAAAACCAGTTGGCGTAGTAACGACGCCATCGTGGAAACGCGCACCTTCGCGGTCGCCCACGGCGTTCAGGGGGAGGAGGATTTCGCTGGCGAAACGGCCCGCCTGTTCGACAACCTGGGACATAAGGTCGTTGTCGACTTCGGCGAAAGCGGGGATGGCGTTCAGCGTTTTGGAGGCATTCAGCAGGGCTGTCAGTACGAACTGAATGTCTTTGAGCGGCGGTTGGTAGGTAAACACGGCTGGCGGCTTATGATTTGAGCTGAACCTTGTTCTTGCCCTGCAGGAACTGGGCAAGGAGGTTCAGCGTTGCGGGATCCGTTTGCGCCACGGCGGCCATCAACGCCTCGGTTGCGAGGCCATCCTGTATGGATTGGTCGGCGATGCGTGGCAGCAGGTGCATGACGCCATAATTGGTCATTGCGGCATTGCTGGCTATGCTTTCGGCCAGTTCCATCGCCTTGTCCAGGCCTTCGCCATTACCGACACAGTATTGCGAAATGCCTATCTGGTGGCCTTCCTGGGCGTTAAGGACGCGGCCTGTAAGCATTAGGTCGGACATGCGCGCGACGCCTATCAGGCGCGAAATGCGGACGGATCCGCCGCCGCCCACAAAAAGGCCCCGTTTGCCTTCCGGCAAGGCATAAAAGGCAGATGCTTCCGCCACACGAACATGTGTTGCGGCGGCAAGTTCAAGGCCTCCACCCACCACGGCGCCGTGCAGGACGGCAACGACGGGTGCGTGGCCAAACTGGATGTGCTCGAAGGCAGTATGCCATGCACGGGAATGGAACACGGATTGCGGTACCGTCTTGGCACTGATTTCCGAAAGATCCAGGCCGGCACAAAAATGGTCGCCCTCGCCGTGCAACACAATGGCCTTGACTGATTCGGGCATGTTTTCGAAGCAGGCCCCGATTGCCCTGACCAACTCTTCGTTTATGGCGTTGCGCTTATTGGGGCGGGTGATTTTTACCTGAGCGATAGAGCCCACTTGCTTGACGGATAAAAGGTGGGAATAGTCTGTTTGACTCATGGCGGATGGGCTCACGAAAGTAAAATGAACGAGATGGTTGGTGGTGTAGGTTTTAGTTATATAACATAACGATTATTAATTATAAATAAAAAGCCGGCTAAAAGGGGAAATTTATAGTTGAAAATTACAGGAAGAGGCTTTCTGCGGGAGCCATCGCGTGCGCCATAGTCCTTTCGGTTGGCGCGTGGGCGCCGAGGCGATAGTGGCTGCCGACCATGCACTTCGATACCCAACCTTCGCGTTCGAGTGTTTGCAGGATTCTCGCTGTTGTGCCCTTCGAAAGGCCACACGCACGCTGTATTTGCAGGAAGCCGAGGTTCTCGTTGCGGCTGAGAAGGGCAAGTACTTGCAACCCGCGCGCCAGGGGCTGGATTGCGGACCCGGTTGTTTCCTGGTCCGCTTTTCGGGTGGCCGCGCACATTGTGGCGGCTTGTGGGTCCGGATATTGCTTGATTGGCGCAGTCGATGAGGACGATCTACTTCCCGATGCAGAAGCTGGAGAATATTTCACCGAGCAGGTCGTCGCTGGTGAATTGGCCGGTAATGGCGCATAGCTCGTTGTGCGCAAGGCGCAGTTCTTCGGCGAAGAGATCCAGGACAAGATCGCCGTGGCTGGCGTGTTCCGCTGCAAGGTCCAGGTGCTGGGTTGTGTGGTTCAACGCCTGCAAATGGCGTTCGCGGGCGAGCCAGGGTGATTCCGAGCTGGGGCTCCAGCCGGCGATATCCAGCAGTCGTTCGCGCAGGTCGTCCAGTCCCGCACCGGTCTTGGCTGAAATGGCCAGTGTGTATTCAGTGCGCGCGTCGTCGGACTTAGAACGTTCTGTGGGGCCGTCCGCAACGGGTGGGAAAGTTTCAACTGCGTTGATTTTGCCAGCCGCGTCTGCGGCGGCTTTAGAATCTGGCTCCGGCGCTGTGCTTGAAGCGGCATCAGCAAGCAGGTCGATTTTGTTGAGCACCTTCAGAATGGGCGTGTGGGCCGGCAGACGTTGCGTGATCGCGGAATCGAGGGTGTCGTCGTGTGCGCGTACGTCCTGCAGGTGGATGATGACGTCGGCTTTTTCGATTTCCTCCCAGCTGCGAGCAATACCGATGCTTTCAATGGTGTCGTCGGTATCACGCAGGCCGGCGGTATCAATGATGTGTATGGGTACGCCTTGTATGTGAATTTGACGCGTCACTTTGTCGCGAGTCGTGCCGGCCATGGGGGTTACGATGGCGGCGTCCTCACCGACCAGGGCGTTGAGCAGGCTGGATTTGCCCACATTGGGCTGGCCGGCCAGAACGACTTGCAGGCCTTCTCGCAGAATAAGGCCTTGTCCGGCCTGTCGAACCAGGTTCGACAAGTCACTGCGCAGTTGTGACAGCGTGGCCTGCGCCTGGTATTTTTCCAGGAAGTCGATTTCTTCCTCGGGGAAATTCAAGGTGGCTTCGACCAGCATGCGCAGATGGACGATATGGTCAGCCAGTGTGTTCACACGATTCGAAAATTCTCCACTGAGTGAGGCCATGGCGCTGCGGGCGGCCGCCTCCGAAGAGGCGTCGATCAGGTCGGCGACGGCCTCGGCCTGAGCCAGATCCATGCGCTCGTTGAGAAACGCGCGCCGAGTGAATTCGCCGGGTTCGGCAAGACGCAACTCGAAATCCTGCCCCGCGTCCAGGCAGCGTTTGAGCAAGCGGCGCAGTACCATCGGCCCGCCGTGTCCCTGCAGCTCGAGCACGTCTTCACCCGTGTAGGATTGCGGTGCCTTGAAGTAGATGGCGATACCGGCATCAATGGCGATGCCGTTGGCGTCGTTGAAGGGTAGGTAGTGTGCGTGCCGCGGCTTCAGCGGCGCAGCAAACAGTTGTTGCATGAGGCCCGTCAGGTCGGCCCCCGAAATGCGGATGACGCCGATGCCGCTGCGCCCGGGGGCCGTAGCAATGGCAACGATCGGCTGGTGCGAAAAAGAGGTCATGGCTGTTACGGATCGGGGTGGTTGGCGATTGGGGGCGCGACGGGCATTCTGCAGATTTGGCGGGTGGGCCTGGTGTCGTGGGCTGCACGGCTATTGTAGAGGGCCTGGTGGTCGTTGCGCAGATCCCCTTGGCGTAACGGCCAGGGGGCGATTAACATACCGACTCCCAGGCAATTTTCCAGGAGTGGCCATGCCTTACATGATTGATACGCAGGATAAACAAAATACGCAGGCGCTGCGCAAGTCGCTACGCGACAATCACTTGAATTATCTGAAACAGAACCAGAGCCTGCTGCTGGCGTGTGGGGCAAAGCTTGCCGAAGACGGCGTTACCGGCCTGGGCAGCTTTTATATTGTTGACGTGGACACGCGCGAAGAGGCTGAGCAATTCATCAACTCGGATCCTTACATGAAAGGAGGGTTGTTCGAAGGTGTCAGTGTGGTTCGCTGGCGTAAATCCTATCTTGATGGAAAAAGCTATTTGTAGAACGCCCAAAGGGCGAGGGCCGGCCAGGTGGCGCGGCCGTGAAAGTGGGGGTTTTTGCAAAAGCGGCTCCGACAGCCGAGGATGCCGTCGGGGCCGCTGAAGTACAGAGTACTTAGCCTTGTGCCTTGATGGCCGCGGCAACACCCGCGCCATAGGCTAAATCGGCCTTCGAGCAGTGCTCAATATGCTTGGCCTGAACCGCCTGGGTAACACCGGAGATGGCGCGGGCGGTGTTATCGAAAAGGGCCTGCTTCTGTTTGGCGTTCATCAATCGGAACAAGTTGCCCGCTTGCGAGAAGTAGTCTTCGTCGACCCGATGGTCCCAGTGATCGGCGGCCCCATCCAGGGGTAGTGGTGGTTCGCGGAATTCCGGCTGCTCTTCCCACTCGCCCTGCGCGTTAGGCTGGTTTCCGGTAATGCCGCCATAGTTGCCGTCCGTACGCATGGCGCCGTCCCGGTGATAGCTGTGTACCGGGCATTGGGCTGCGTTGACAGGGATCTGATGGTGGTTGACGCCCAGGCGGTAACGCTGCGCGTCGCCGTATGAAAACAGGCGCGCTTGCAGCATTTTGTCTGGTGAAAAACCGATGCCCGGGACCACGTTGGCGGGTGTGAATGCTGCTTGCTCAACTTCGGCGAAATAATTTTCGGGGTTGCGGTTCAGTTCCAGAGTGCCTACTTCGATAAGGGGGTAGTCTGCGTGCGGCCAGACTTTGGTCAGGTCGAACGGGTTCAGGTGGTACGTGCCGGCGTCGGTCTCAGGCATGATTTGAACGTACAGCGTCCAGCGTGGGAAGTCTTTCCGTTCAATGGCGTCGTACAGATCGGCCAGAGAGCTTTCACGGTCGTTGGCGATAATGGCGCCAGCCTCGGTGTCAGTCAGGTTCTTGATGCCTTGTTGGGTTTTGAACGTGAATTTGACCCAGCAACGCTTGTTGTTGCCGTTGATGAAACTGAAGGTATGGCTACCGAAAAGGTGCATATTACGGTAGCCGGCCGGAATGCCACGGTCGCTCATGACGATGGTGATCTGATGCAGGGCTTCGGGCAGGCCGGTCCAGAATTCCCAGTTGTTCTGGGCACTGCGCCTGCCGGTGCGTGCGTCGCGCTTGACGGCGTGGTTCAAGTCGGGGAACTTGAGCGGATCGCGCATGAAGAAAACGGGCGTATTGTTGCCCACGAGATCCCAATTGCCTTCTTCGGTGTAGAACTTGATGGCTACGCCGCGAATGTCGCGTTCGGCGTCGGCGGCGCCGCGTTCGCCGGCAACCGTTGAAAAGCGGGCGAACACAGGGGTCGTTTTGCCGACTTCTGAAAAGATTCGCGCACGCGTGTGCTGGGAAATATCGTGTGTAACCGTGAAAATGCCGTGGGCGCCAGCGCCCTTGGCGTGCATACGGCGCTCGGGGATCACCTCGCGGTCGAAGTGAGCCAGCTTTTCGATGAGCCAGACGTCCTGAAGCAGCGCAGGGCCGCGCGGGCCCGCTGTGGCAGTATTCTGGTTGTCAACAACGGGCGCGCCGGCGACAGTCGTAAGTTTTTTCATGGCTATCCTCTTACAGGTTGTGAAACGGGAAGGAGGGTTGCCGTGGTCGGTCGTACGCGCCTGTTGCCTGTGCCGCTATCGGTGCACGACGGCCATTTCTTTATCCAGCCTATGCATGATGTAACGCTGCTGGGCGATCGAAACCGCATTGTTGAAGCAATAGTACAAAACCAGACCGGCAGGGAAAAAGAACATCATACCGCCAAACACCAGCGGCATGGCCATCATCATCTTGGCCTGCATGGGGTCGGGCGGCGTCGGATTCAGCTTGATTTGCAGGAACATGGTCGCCATCATGATGGCGGGCAGGATGAACAGCGGATCACGCGCGGACAAGTCGTGAATCCAGAGGATCCAGGGCGCGCCACGCATTTCCACACTGCCCAGCAGCACCCAATACAGTGCAATGAAGACCGGAACCTGAACGATCATGGGCAGGCAGCCGCCCAGCGGATTGATCTTTTCGGTCTTGTACATCTGCATCATGGCCTGATTCATCTTGGCCCGATCGCCGCCGAACGTCTTTTTCATTTCCTGCAGGCGCGGGGTGACCAGCTTCATCTTGGCCATCGAGCGGTAGCCGGCTGCGGACAGCGGGTAGAACACCAGCTTGATCAGCAGCGTCAGCACCACGATGGTCCAGCCCCAATTGCCCACGTAGCTGTGTATCCAGGTCATCAGCTGGAAGAGCGGCTTGGCGATAATTGTCAGAAAGCCGTAATCCACGACGACGTCCAGGCCCGGAGCCAGCTGGCTCATGGCCTTCTGGTCTTGCGGGCCCACCCACAGGTGGGCGAGCACCGATTGGTGTTGGCCCGGTTCGATCTTGCCCACCGATTCGATGGAACGCACCGCGTACAGGTTGTTCGCGACGCGCAGCATTTCGTTGTATCGGGTCTTGTTTTGGGGCGGGATCCAGGCGGTGGCGAAGTAATGCTGCACGATGCCGATCCAGCCGTTGTTGGCCTGCTTGATGTAGCTGGCCTTGCCCTTGTCGATTTCCGAAAACTTGACCTTCTGGTATTTGTCTTCGCTGGAGTACACAACCGGCCCGGTGAACGAGCTGTGGAAGAACTGTGTGGCGGCGGGTGGATCGTTGCCGTCACGGCTAAGCTGGAAGTACAGCGAAGGATCAATGACGTGGCTGCCGGTGTTGTAGATGTCGTTTTGAACATCAATGGCGTAGCTGTCTTTGTGCAGGGTATAGGTTTTTACGACTTTGACACCGTCGGATTCGGCTTCGAACACGACCTTTAGCGTATTGCCCGTCATAACGTGGTCAGTCGAGACCAGGCGGAACGGCGTGAGGTGAGTGGGATAGCTTTGCCCCGCGGGCGCCCCCACCACCCCGGTTTGTGCCAGGTAGGTTGAATGGGCCGAATCGTCAAGCAGGACCATGGGTTTGGTGGGATCTTCCAGGTCCTTGTACTTGGTCAGTTCGGCCTTGACGAGCTGCGCGCCCTGGGTGTCGAACGTCAAGTCGTAAACGTCGGTTCGGATGTCGATTTTCTTTGATGAGCTGGCCGGTTTCTGGGCGTGATCGACCGGGGGTTCGCTGGCAGCGGCAACGCCGGGTGTAGCGGCAGGCGCTGGGGTGGCCGGCAGGCCCGACGGGATGCTTGTGTTGGCGGTATTGGCAGGCTGGCGCGTGGCCAATTTGGCCGGCTCCGGCTTTGCCGCCGTACCGGTGGTCTGGGTTATGCCCCATTCGCCAAACAGCGAGGGGTTGCCGCTATATACCTGCCAGTTGTTCCACAGCAGCAAAAGCGAGAAAGAAAAAATCATCCAAAGGACGGTGCGTCGGATATCCATAGCGCCTGTATCAAGTTAAAGCTGAGCAAAAGCGTGTTAGTTTAACGTAGCTCAACTGAATCGCGGTTGAGCTTCCGGGGGTTCAAAAGGGGCTGGCGGCAAGCCGCCTGAGCCCCGGGTCTACTCGTGTACATGTCTGCTTCCGGGGACAGGGTCACAACCGCCGGCACACCAGGGGTTGCATCGTGCAATACGGCATGCAGCCAGCCAGAGGCCGCGCAGCGCCCCATGGGTTTCAATGGCTTCAATCGCGTAGGCCGAGCAGGTGGGAGTGAAGCGACAGTTATGGCCCAGCCACGGGCTAAGAAAATACCGGTAGAACCGAATCGGAGCAATAAGAAGCGCCTGAGTAAACGAATGGGTCATCGCATAGCTCGATCCAGAAGGGCATCGGCCTCTGAACGCACCAGTTTTTTCAGCCCCGAGAGCGTGGACGGACCGACTTTGGAGTGCAGCCGGAAAACATAGTCGCGAGCGGGAAGAACCTGCCTGCGTGCCCGAAAGGCTTCGCGGATGACTCGTTTGATGGCGTTGCGGGTGACCGCCCGGGCGGCGTAGCGTTTGGCGATGACAAGCCCCAGACGCGCCGTTCTGGCGTCTTCCGGCGGGTGTTGCGGGGTTGTTACAACAAGCAAAGCCCCTCTGGCGATACGTTTGCCCTTGAGGGCAGCGGCGTATTCCAAGGGGCGGTGCAAACGCGCCGCTGGAGTGAACGTGGCACGCATGGGCGGGGCGAGACGCCAAGGGTGGCCTTGGCTGAGTACGGGCTTAAACGGCCAGGCGCTTGCGGCCCTTGGCCCGGCGCGCGTTGAGGACTGCGCGTCCGCCACGGGTTTTCATGCGTACGAGAAAACCGTGGGTACGCTTGCGGCGGGTAACAGATGGTTGAAAAGTGCGTTTCATGGATAGAGTCCGGATAAAAGAGCTAACGATCGTGCAGCCCGGCATGCATGCCGTTGAACGGTGCGAATTGCCTGTGGGCGTGATGCTTGTGCCAGCGCCCGTGGGCGCAAACCCCGGTTGCCGCTATCGTGCCCGCCAAAAAAATAATGCCTTTGTTGGCGCAAGACGTGCGTGGTGCTTGGGGGTTGGACACGCTACCCGGTAATTAGTTGCTGCAATTTGTTGTAACCGTGCGGCTCAAATACTTCCAGGTAGCCCGTCATTTCATCAAAGTTTATGAATTTAGTCAACTGCTTAGCATAAGTACTAGGGGTCGGTTTCGCCCTGGCTTGTGGATAACCTGTCACCCGACAGGGTAGAATCGAGGTTTACTGAAGTGGTGGACATGAACGAATTTTGGCAAACTTGCCTGCGGCAGTTAGAGCAAGAGCTTCCCCCCCAGCAGATTAGCGCCTGGATACGCCCCCTGGTTCCTCTTGCGTTTGATGAAGCGCAGGCGGTGCTGCGCGTGTCCGCCCCAAATCGGTTCAAGCTTGACTGGGTTCGCAAGAATTTTTCACACCAAATAGAAGAGCTTGCTACCGATTGGTACAAGCGTCCGGTGCATGTGGCGTTCGAGTTGGCGGTGTCCGCGCGTCCCGCGCAGGTTGCCCGTGCGGCGACTGCCTCCGAAGCCGGCCAGTCGACCGCCCCTGCCGGTGTGCCTGTCCCGCCGGCTGTGTCGGCAGCCGCCACCGCCGAAGCCATTCATGATCGTTCGCGGTTGAACGCCGATCTTACGTTTGACAATTTTGTCACTGGCAAGGCGAACCAGCTGGCCCGCGCTGCCGCGCTGCAGGTCGCCGAAAACCCGGGCGTGTCGTACAACCCTTTGTTTTTGTATGGCGGGGTCGGTCTGGGCAAAACCCACCTTATTCACGCCATAGGCAACGCGCTGCTGGCAGGCAGCAGCAGTGCGCGGGTGCGTTACGTGCACGCCGATCAATACGTGTCCGACGTGGTCAAGGCCTATCAGCGCAAGGCGTTTGATGAATTCAAGCGGTATTACCACTCTCTTGATCTGCTGCTTATCGATGACATTCAGTTTTTTGCCGGCAAGAACCGCACGCAGGAAGAGTTTTTTTATGCGTTCGAAGCCATGGTGGCCCAGCGCAAGCAAATCATTATTACCTCCGATACTTACCCGAAGGAACTGGCCAACATCGACAGCCGGCTGATTTCGCGGTTCGACTCGGGCCTTACCGTGGCCATTGAGCCGCCTGAACTGGAAATGAGGGTGGCCATCCTGTTGCGCAAGGCCGAAACCGAAGGCGTGGCCATGCCCGAAGAGGTGGCGTTTTTCATTGCCAAGCATTTGCGCAGCAACGTCCGCGAACTTGAAGGGGCGCTGCGCAAGGTGTCAGCCTACGCCAGGTTTCATGGCCGCGAGGTCCTTAGCGTCGAAGTCTGCAAGGATGCCCTGAAAGACGTGCTGTCGGTGTCCAACGGCCAAATCACGGTCGAGAACATTCAAAAGACCGTGGCGGATTTTTATAAAATCAAGGTGGCCGACATGTATTCGAAACGTCGGCCTGCCAGCATTGCCTTGCCAAGGCAGATAGCCATGTATCTGGCCAAAGAGTTAACGCAGAAAAGCCTGCCGGAAATTGGGGATTTGTTTGGGGGGCGTGACCACACTACCGTGTTGCACGCAGTACGCAAGATCTCCGATGCCCGATCCAAACAGACCGAGCTGAACCACGCCTTACACGTACTGGAACAAACCTTAAAAGGATAACCATGCAACTCGTACAAACGACTCGCGATGCGTTGTTGAAACCGCTGTCGACGGTGGCGGGAATTGTCGAAAGAAGAAATACGTTGCCGATTCTGGCTAATATCCTGTTGCGCAAGGAAGGCAATGACATCGCGTTCATTGCCACCGACCTGGAAGTGCAGATTACGACTCACGCGGATTGCGGCGTGGGCAAAACCAGTGAATCGACCACAGTTGCCGCGCGCAAGCTGCTTGACATCCTGCGTGCGCTGCCCGAGTCGGACGAAGTTACCCTGGGCCTGGCCAGCGGCAAGCTGTCGGTACAGTCGGGGAAAAGCCGCTTTGCGCTGCAAACGCTCGAAGCGGGCGAGTTTCCCACCTTGTCGATACCCGAGAAGTGGGATGTGTCATTGTCCTTGCCGCAAAAGATGCTGAAGCATTTGTTCAATATGGTGCACTTTGCCATGGCGCAGCAGGACATTCGTTATTATCTGAACGGATTGTTGTTCGTGTTCGAGCCGGGCTTCGTGCGCGCGGTGGCCACCGATGGTCATCGTCTGGCGCATAGCGGAGTGGCGGTTGAAGGCATTACTGAAAAACACGACGTCATCGTACCGCGCAAAACTGTGCTCGAGATGCAGCGTCTGCTGGCCGATTCCGATGATCCGGTCAATATAGATGTCGCCCCCGGGCAGATTCGGTTCCGCTTTGGCGACGTCGAGCTTGTTTCCAAGCTCGTCGAAGGCAAGTTCCCGGATTTCACCCGTGTCATTCCCAGCAATTACACGCGCCACTTCAGCATCAATCGCGAGGCGCTGCAGGGTAGCCTGCAGCGTGCGGCCATTCTTACCACGGATAAGCTCAAGGGCGTGCGCATTCAGCTTTCCGATCATCTGCTCAAGATTTCGTCGACCAATGCCGAGCAGGAAGAGGCTCAGGAAGAACTCGATATCGATTACGGCCATGAACCGCTGGACGTGGGCTTCAACGTCAGCTACCTGCTGGATGTGCTGGCCAACGTCAAGGCCGAGACGGTCAAGTGGTCCGTGCAGCCCGATGTCAACGCCTCCGCGCTTATAACGTCGCCTGATGACGACCAGTTCAAGTATGTTGTCATGCCAATGCGTATTTAGTGTCCGGCATGAACACTATGAAAGCTCACCGGGTTTCGGTGATACGTATCAATCCGTTCGGGATGCATGCCGAATGAGTATTTCGGCGCTTTTGCCGTATCCGGCCAATGCGCCAGCCGCAAGGTATAAATAAGGTTTTAACCAGCTATGTCAGATCAAGCCGCAAACACGTCCGAATCCGAGTACAGTGCCGACTCCATCAAGATGCTCAAGGGGCTCGAAGCCGTACGCAAGCGCCCTGGCATGTATATAGGCGACACGTCGGACGGAACGGGCCTTCACCATATGGTGTTCGAAGTTGTTGACAACGCCATCGATGAAGCGCTGGCGGGGTATTGTGACGACATCGTCGTCGTGATCCATGCCGACAACAGCATTTCCGTCACCGACAATGGGCGCGGCATCCCCACAGCCATCCATAAAGACGATGAGTTCGGGCGCAGTGCCGCCGAAATCGTCATGACCGAGCTGCATGCGGGTGGCAAGTTCGACCATAACTCGTACAAGGTATCGGGCGGCCTGCATGGCGTGGGCGTCTCGTGCGTGAATGCGCTTTCCGAGTGGCTGCGCCTTACCATCTGGCGCCATGGCGAAACGCATGAAATGGAATTTCGTCGCGGGGATCGCGTTGCGCCGCTGCGCATGACCGGCCCGACAACGCGGCACGGCACACGTGTGCAGTTCCTTGTGGACAGCGAAATTTTCGAGAATGTTGAATACCATCACGACATTCTGGCGCGGCGCCTGCGTGAGCTCTCGTTCCTGAATAACGGGGTCAAGATCCGCCTGATCGACGAAGGGGAAGGCAAGGAAGAAAACTTTGCGTTCCTGGGTGGGGTCAAGGGCTTCGTGGAATACATTAATCGCACGAAAACCGTACTGCACCCCAATGTGTTCGCGGTCAGCACCGAGTCGCGCGTGGGTGGTACGCCCATAGGCGTTGAAGTGGCCATGCAGTGGAACGACAGTTACACCGAAAGCGTGCTGTGCTTCACCAATAATATTCCGCAGCGTGACGGCGGCACCCACCTTACGGGTTTGCGTGCGGCCATGACGCGGGTCATCAACAAGTACATAGCCGATAACGAAATGGCCAAAAAGGCCAAGGTTGACACCACGGGCGACGATATGCGCGAGGGCCTGGCCTGCGTGCTTTCGGTAAAGGTTCCCGACCCGAAATTCAGCAGCCAGACCAAAGACAAGCTTGTTTCCAGCGAAGTGCGCCCCGCCGTTGAAGAGGCCGTGGCGCGTACGCTGGAGTCGTGGCTGCTTGAGAACCCCGGGGATGCCAGGGCGCTGTGCAACAAGATTGTCGAGGCCGCCCGCGCCCGCGATGCGGCCCGCAAGGCGCGCGAAATGACGCGGCGTAAAAGCGTCCTTGAAGGTGCGGGCCTGCCGGGCAAGCTGGCAGATTGCCAGGAAAAGGATCCGGCGCTCAGTGAAATCTACATTGTCGAGGGTGACTCGGCAGGTGGCTCGGCCAAACAGGGCCGCGACCGCAAGTTCCAGGCTATTTTGCCGCTGCGCGGCAAAGTGCTTAACGTAGAAAAAGCGCGGTTCGATCGGCTTATTTCCAGCGAGCAGATCACCACGCTGATCACCGCGCTGGGTACCAGCATCGGGCCCGACTTCAACGTTGACAAGCTGCGTTACCACCGCATCATCATCATGACCGACGCAGACGTTGATGGCGCACATATTCGCACACTGCTGCTTACTTTGTTCTATCGCCAGATGCCCGCGCTTCTTGAGCGCGGCTACGTGTATATTGCCCAGCCGCCACTGTACAAGGTCAAGGTTGGCCGCGACGAACGCTATCTTAAGGACGACGAGGAAGAGGCGCAGTTCATGATTCAGCTGGCACTGAAAGACGCCAGGCTGCTGCTTCGCGAAGGTGGCGAAGTTATCGAGGGCGACACACTGGCAGAGCTGGCGCGTCAGTACATTCTGGCTGATACGGTGATCAACCGCCTTTCGCGCCACACCGACATGGCAGCGTTGTCGGCCATGGCCGAAGGGGTGGAAATCAGCCTCATCGATGCCGAGGCCGCCGCCGCATCGGCGAAGCGGTTGGAAGCGGCCATTACAGACCCGCTGTTGCCCGGCAACGTTACCGTCGCGGCCGAGCAGAATGAAGAAACGTCGTTGTGGCGCCTTGTGGTTCGGCGCATGCATCACGGTAACGTGCGCGTCAGCGTGTTTGACCGAGTCTTCGTGCGCGGCGCCGACTACGCCGTTCTTGCCAAGGCTGCGAAAACGTTTGTCGGCATGCTGGGGGCGGGCGCGCTCGTCTCGCGCGGCGAGGGAGACAAACGCAAGGAAAAAAACGTCGCCGATTTTCGCGAAGTCATTCAATGGCTGCGCGGTGAAGCCGAGCGCAGTGTCACCAAGCAGCGCTACAAGGGTCTGGGCGAAATGAATCCCGCGCAGTTGTGGGACACCACCATGGACCCGGCATCGCGCCGTTTGCTACGTGTAGAAATTGAAGACGCTATCGTGGCGGACGAGGTCTTCACGACTCTAATGGGCGACCGTGTGGAACCGCGCAGGGAGTTCATCGAGCAGCATGCGTTGTTGGCGGGGAACATTGATATTTAAGTTTTGTCGGTTCTCACAGTTAATGATTAATGAAAATTTCCCACAATTGGTGGAAAGATTCATGGCAGTACGGTAAAACAGGCCTCGTCTCCGTGGAGACGGGGCCTGTTTTTATTTAGTCATTTGTCTCAGAAACCACTCCTGCGGCTCTCGCGGAGCAGGAGCTGCCTGCTCGCCGACGCCTCTTGTTTGGGCCGAGCTCGCACCGTCATTACGTCATCCGGCGCGATCGTGCGCGGTAAGTTTTCCAGCAGAAAAAACCAGCCAGGTCAACAAAACAGGGCTTGAATAATATATAAACCATTAATTTATTTGATATTTTTTATTTTGCCCTCCTTTTGGATCTCGTACCATCATAATGCTGACAATCACAGGCGAGACATCTATGGCAGGAAGACCAGAAGATCGGCAGCAAGGCATCCAGGCGAGCGTTCACCGCAACGCGTCTTTGCAATACGTCCGTCATCATGAGCCCCTTCGCCGTCTATCTGCGTGAATTGCGGCGTAGCCGGGGGTCTCAACCAAAAAGAGGCCGCCCCTCTGATCGGATATGAGTCAAGCTACCTGTCCACGCTCGAGCGCAGCGTAAAGGGGCCGCCCAGGCGGGCCTTCACTAAACGTCTCATCCGAAAACTGTCGCTTAGCCCAGTCGAACAGGCCAGGCTCACACTGGCGCTTACAGGGTCCAAGCGGCAGTTCTCACTGCTCTGCGAAGCGACGGCTGAAGAACACGAATTGCTGCAAAGCCTTGCTCCACGTTTGGGAAGGCTCCTATCGTGTTCGCCTGGTTAGTTAATTGTCGCTGAGCAGTTTACGCCATTTCATGCCGAGAGACCGCCTGAACAAAGGATCGTCTGGCCACTAATGTAGTTAGATTCGGGTAGGCATAATAGGTAAACCGCATTAGCGGCATCTTCGGGTGAACCGGCATGTCCCAGAGGAATGTTCTTCTGAAGTGTTTCGAGAAATTGTGGGTTCACTCCTACCCTGACTTCGTGCGGTCCAATCTGAATCGTTGAGGATACGTCACTTGTCGTGGCAGTCAAACGTGTTTCAATAAGCCCGAACGCTACGCAGTTCACGTTGGTATTTAGCCGACCCCACTCCTTTGCGAGAGTCATGGTTAGACCGATAATCCCAGCCTTGGCCGCACTGTAGTTGACTTGGCCAGGGTTGCCAGATAGGCCCGAGGCCGATGAGATATTAACAACCTTTCGAAAAATAGCTTGCCCCCCTGCTTGCTCAGCCTTCGAAAATTCTCGTATTACTGGTTGCGCCGCGCGCAAAATGCGAAAAGGCGCAGTGAGGTGGCAATCGATGATGGCATACCACTGTTCATCGCTCATCTTCTGGATGACGCTATCCCACGTATAACCTGCGTTATTGACGATGATGTCTAGCCCTTTGTAGGTATCGACCGCCGCAGCAATGAAGCGCTCTCCGAAGTCGGGGCGGGTAATGTCGCCAGGATAGGCGGTCGCGTCGCCACCACAGTTCCGTATTTCCTGAACGACATCCTGAGCTGGGCCAATATCCAAGTCGTTGACGATTAACTTGGTCCCGGCACTCGCTAGTTTCATGGCGATTGCACGCCCAATTCCTCTTCCCGCGCCCGTCACTACGGCGACCTTACTCTCTAATGGCCTCATTGGAGCTGCTCCTGATGAACTGTTATTGATGTTAATAGAAAATTTGTTTGCGTTATTTTTTACTTTAATGTAAATTTACGTTAACGTAAAAACTAGGGTGATGCAATGCGTAAGGAGAAAGAGGGGCATGTCTATACGCCGTATCGACTGAAGCCTAATAAAGAGCTTGCTAAAAAGCTGCTTTGTTCGATGGGACTGGAGCCCGACTTATCGATTGTGCCTCCGACATACATGATTTTTCTACGTGGCGAGGCATGTGGCGTTGATTTGTTCAAAGATCTAGACATTCCTAGAAATCGTGCGCTTCATGGTGGGCAAAGGTATGAGTGGTTCGCGCCGGTCGGCTGGGAGGACGCTTTCGACGTCACCGCTAAAGTTGTCGCGATCACTGAAAAAGCGACGAAGAACGGCCCGCTATGGATCGCAGACATCGAATATGACTACGTGAACGTTGCGAGCGGAAAGTTGGCGTTGCGCGAGTTGTCGAGAATCATAAAAAGGAGCTGATGATGGCTATTAATGTTGGTGATGTCATTTTCAGAGTTGAGGTACCAGGCTCGTCGCCGGAGGCGATTGCGCTATTTTCCGTTGCCACAGAAGATCCAAATCCGATCCACGTCGATCCAGAGTTCGCGCGAGAGTGTGGATTTGACCAAGTGATTCAGCAAGGGCCGATGACGACAGCCCATTTTGCGCAGTTACTTACGAAAAGATTCGGTATCGAGCGCCTAGTTTCCCTCGATCTGGCGTTTACTGCACCGGTTTTCCCCAATGAATCTCTGACCATGACAGCAACGGTAGTCGATGTCGACGATCAGATTAGGCTTCAATTAGCTTCCGTCAAGGCTAGTGGCGTCCAGACGGCCAAAGGCACGGCATCAATAGCTTTAAAGGATGACTGACATGGTTGCACCTTATTCCGTGTTGGTATGTGGGGGGCAGATCGGCCGTTTTGGGCGATGGAACAATCTTTCACTTCTTGATCTCGTCAAGCCTGTATTGACGGGGTCGCTAGCTAGCGCCGGCATAAAGCTGGCGGACATTGGTGCAGCGTTCGTGGGAAACAGCTTCGGTGGCATGCTACAGAATCAAGAAACGATTCTTGGGCAGGTGTTGTTTAGTACGCTAGGGTTTGCTTCGTTGCGTGTGCATAACGTCAAGAATGCCTGTTCCAGTGGTTCTGATGCGGTGCACTTGGGGTGGTCATCGGTTGCTTATGGCCAATACGATTGCGTTCTAGTAGTAGGTGTCGAAAAGATGACGCACCCCGACCACCGTGGGACGATGGCAGCATTGGCATCGGCCTCGGATCGTCAGCCCACCAGCCCAAATCGTTCGGTATTCATGGATCTGAATTCTGAGCGGGCTCTAAGGTATATGAGGGTCTACGGCGCCACGCCGCGCCACTATGCGATGTGCGCGGTAAAAAATAGGGCTCATGCGCTGTTGAACGAAAAAGCAGCAATACGAAGCGCCATTACTGTTGAGGATGTCTTGGCGGACCGTGTTGTTTTAAACCCGCTGACGCGAGCAATGTGTGGCGGTATCGCGGATGGCGCCGCGTCGTTGTTTTTGGTTAGTGAGAAATTTGCCCGGCGTCACAGTCTTTCGGGACCGCGAATTATTGCTTCTTCGGTAGAGGGTGGCTGCTCAGATCGGCAAGACGGCCCATCCGTCACCGCGAGGAGTGCCAAAGCTGCTTACGAGTACGCGGGCGTTGGGCCCGTCGATATCTCCCTCGCGGAAGTGCACGATCCGACGTCGCCACAAGAATTGTTTGACATTGAAGACATTGGCTTATGTGCCCCCGGTGGATCTATTGCGTTGCTGGAACGGCAAGCTACATCGCTTGGCGGCGCGATTCCCGTTAATGTTTCTGGTGGCTTGACGGCTAGGGGGCACCCGGTAGGTGCGACAGGGGTCGCGCAGATTATCGAAATTGCGGAGCAGCTTGAAGGTCGTGCCGGCAAACGACAGGTTGACGGGGCGAGGATCGGCATTGCCCAGATGGCTGGAGGGCTTGTCGGCGCGGACTCAGCGGTTGCTACCGTGCATATCTTGTCGGTTTAGGAACTCACAAATGAACTACTCAATCTCGGCGCGTGACATTCAGGATGGCCGCGTTTGGGTCAATTGCTGCAACCTCTTCCCGTCCGCTACGTTGTTTAGGGGACTGGAGGCAAGTGGTTATGGTCGCGAGGACGTATTTGAAGCGCCACTTGAGTTTACGAAAGTGAAGAACGTAGTTATCAATTCAGCGTCATCATACCGGCGTTTCTACGATTGACGTTCATGGATTTATGGTCTCATTTTGTGTGAGGATTTTATGCAAAACACGGTCGAACGGCTAAAGCCCGGGTCAATCTCTGTCGGTGATTTTCCGAAGCAGGATCCAGAGTTTCAGGAATTGATGTTGAATCTCATCAACATTCATGTAGTTAGCGAACTTTATGGCGCGGACTGCTTCGAGCAAAGTATTTTGCGAGCTCCGACTCCGGAGTTCAAGATGCGCATGGCGCGCACCGTAATGGAGGAATATGGCCATCATCTGCGCTTCCGTTCCTTGATGGATGAGCTTGGCCTCGACTGGGAAGAATATGCGCGCCGCAAGGGTCACCTTAGCACTTTTGATACGCCGCTGGAGTCGTGGGCAGATCAGGTGGTGTTTCTGGCGCTGGTAGATCGCGCTGCTGCGCATCAATTTCGCCAATTCGTCCAGTCTCCGTACGAGCCCTTCCGAAAGGCTTCTCAGGAAACGTTGAAGGAAGAATATGGCCACGTGGGACTGGGAATGAGCGGAGTAAAGCATCTGCTGCAAGAAGATATAGGCCGCGAGCAAGTTAAAGCGGCCGTCGATAAATGGCTCCTAGTTGGCCTGCAATCGTTTGGTAGTGATGGCTCGAAGAAAAGTGAAGTGTATCGTCGTTGGGGAATCAAGCAGGACAGCAACGAGAATATGCGAGCCGCGTATTACGAGCAGGTACATAGCATCATTACTCAAGATTGGGGCTTTGGCCTGCCCAAGAATATGAACGAGTTGTGGATATCGGACGGCGTCGACATCGATCGGGCGTATTAGGACTGGAAAGGCGAAGGAGTCTAGTCATGGAGCGGTATGTAATACGCGTTCTTGAGTCCGATCAGACCGTTCAAGTGGTAGACGGTGTGTCGGTGCTTGACGCCTGCCTCGAAGGTGAGGTGCCATTTCGCTACAACTGTCGTTCGGGCGAATGTGGCGAGTGTGTCGCCAAATTAGTTAGTGGCGAAGTGCGAGAATTGGCCGGTGCTGACCCCGCAGTTTTTAACGATGGTCACCGCAAGGAGGGGTTCATTCTGGCGTGCATGTGTTACGCGCGCTCGGACTTGGTGTTGTCCACGAAACTCTCCTCCGAGTCCCGTAGCGCCGTCGGCTTACACGATGTAACTGTGAAAGCTATTGAGCGCCATGGCTCGGCCATTTACGAAGTGACGGTCGAGGCGGACACGCCGATTGATTACGCTTCCGGCCAGTACTTCGAGTGGGTTATCCCTGGAATTTCTCCGAACCGATCTTATTCGGCGGCGAACAGATCCGGCGGCCGTGATGTGGTTTTTCATGTGAAGACCTACGACAGTGGTGAGGTAAGTCAGTACCTACGAAGAGGCAATCTTGGGGTGGGTGATGGGTTGAAATTGAAAGGGCCGTTTGGCAGTTTTGGTCTTGGGCCTCGGGGTTATGTTCCTGCGGTGATGGTCGCAGGCGGAACAGGCCTCGCGCCGATTTGTTCGATATTGGAGGAAGCGTTTGCGCGCGGCATTACGCGAACAATTTATCTCTTCTTTGGCGTACAAGGTACGCGTGATTTATATCATCTCGATCAGCTCAGTAAATGGGCTAGTCAGCACGAGAATTTCGAGTTTTTTCCGACGGTCGCCGACACTCTGGACGGCGCCGAATGGACCGGTGACTGTGGCTTGGTCACGGACGTCATTGAGCGTCGTCTAATTGACGCTATGGGCTATGAGGCTTATCTGTGCGGGCCGCCAGGCATGATCGACGCCGCGGCTGTGGTGCTTGAGAGTAAAGGAGTGGATAGCGATGATATCCACGCTGATAGGTTTGTCGCCGTGGCGTGAGGTTGTCTAGCCATTCTTCTTTTTAATCGCGAAGCGGAGACTCCTTTGGTGAAACGGTTGCTGGAATTCATCGCTGATGACGGGGTCGTGCTCAGGGCGGAAGTTCATGGGCCTGACTCCTCCGCGACTCGACTCATTATGAGTCATGGCAATGGCCTGGCTACGGCAGGATACACCACATATTGGTCGCGACTTGCTAATGACTTTCAAATTGTCCTGCTTGATTTCCGAGGGCATGGCTGGAGTGATTGTGGTGATCTCAGCCATCATTCTTGGGAGCAGTTCGAGAGGGACCTCGATATGGTTTTGGTTTGCGTTGAGCAGGCGTTGGGGGCGCGTACGACATTCGGGGTGTTTCATTCACTATCGGCCATTGTCGCGTTGCGTCATGTTCGACAATGTGAGGTGAATTGGAGCGGATTGTTGTTGTTTGATCCACCGTTAATGCCGCCGGATGGGCATCCGCTTCAACAGTGGCATCTGAACGAAATGGAAGATTTATCCGCACGCGTAATTAGGCGTCGTGAAGTCTTTTCTTCACCGATAGAGCTCGCGAGTCAATTTAGAAAGAGTAGGGTGTTTGCCCGGTGGCAGCCAGAGGCTTTGGACGATATGGCTCAAGCTTTGTTGCGCAGAATCCCTCGCACGGAGACGTGGCGATTATCTTGCCCTCCCGAATTCGAGTCACGGATATTCGCCTCGAACGCAGATAAGAGCCTGTGGTCCTGGCTTCCGCATTGTGGCATTCCACTCAAGCTCGTTTGTGCCGATCCGAGTGTACCCGGCGTTCAGTCCTCGGCGCGTATTGGGCGCGCCGTATCGACTGAGTTTGGACTCGATTACGACTATGTTGAGGGGGCGACCCATTTTCTGCAAATGGAGCGCCCGGGTACCTGTGCCGGAATTACACATGAATTTTGCAAGCCGCACTAAAAGAAGTCATCGCTACCCGTGATGACAAAAAATTTGAGCATTTCAAAGTGACGAGATAACTGGAGGAGGGTACTTTAATGTATTCATATTCGACGCCCTTACAGGGGAATATTGTTGATTACCTATTCGAGCACTCGCTCGGTAGTGGGCTGAGGACGCGGGCGTTCCTGACGACGCCTGATGGCGATGTGACATTTGAGCAGACGTACGCCCGCATCTGCCAGGTCGGCAATTTGTTGAAAGCGTTGGGTGTACAGCCTGGTGATCGAGTGTTGTTTAGTGTTCTGGATGGTTCGGACTTTGTGGGTCTATTCTTGGGAGGTATTAAGGTAGGCGCCGTTAGCCTGCCGATTAACACGTTCCTGACTACGCAAGATTATGGCTACTATCTGCGTGATAGTGCCGCGAAAGTTGCAGTAGTTGATCAAAGCATTGCTCCTTTGATTCTAGAGGCTCACAAGGCGCAACCGCTTTCAGCTCGTATTCTGGTAATTGGGCCAAACACCTATGGATTTGAGTCCTTCGAAGATGCTGTTCGCGATCAGCCTTCTAGTGTGACTACACATGCCTGCGCCCCCGATGACGTGGCGTTCTGGTTGTATAGTTCCGGCAGCACGGGTGCCCCCAAAGGTGTCGTTCATACGCATGCGCACTTACAAGCGTCTTGTGAGCTTTTTGGTCGGAACACACTGAACTTGTCTTCGGACGATGTTGTGATCTGTCCACCTAAAATGTTTTTCGCCTACGGCCTTGGGTTTCAGGTTTATATGGCTTTGCGCGCCGGTGCGCGAGTGATCACCGATCCCTCTCCTGCGCGTCCTGCGCAAATTCTCGAGTTAATCATGAAGCACCATCCGACTTTGTTGGTTGCTGTCCCAACATTGTTTGCGGGCTTGCTTGATAAGCTCAGGAATGTTGATAAGGACGACATAGCGCAAGCTTTCAGTCGGTTGCGCTTCTGCGTTAGCGGTGGAGAGGTGTTAGCGCCTAGCGTGATCCAGGGATGGAAGGATGTGACGGGTAGTGACATCTTGGACGGCGTTGGTACGACCGAAATGACGCATATGTTCGTGATCAACCGGCCTGAACACGTAGTCCCTGGCAGCTGCGGGCAAGTTGTGGATGGCTACACAGTTCGATTGGTCGATGACGACTGGAAAGACGTACCTCAGGGTGAGATTGGCAATATGTTTGCTATTGGCCCTTCTGCCGCACAGCAATACTGGAACAAGCCTGAGAAAACGGCATCGACGATGCGGGGCGGCGGCGTGCTGACAGGCGACAAATTTTATCAAGATAAGAACGGAAATTATTTCTACGTAGGCCGTAATGACGATATGTTGCGCGCAGGTGGAATTTGGGTGTCCCCTGCAGAAATCGAAAGCACGTTACTCGAGCACCCGGACATTAGTGAGTGTGCAGTGATTGGCGTTGAGGATGACAGTCGATTGGTCAAGCCCAAAGCCTACGTGGTCCTACGCTCGGAAGTTGTCGCCGGTCCAGAGTTGGAAGAGGCAATTCGTCAGGTGGTACGAAGCAGACTCGCACATTACAAGTGCCCGCGTTGGATACAGTTTGTCGACAGCCTTCCAAAAACAGCGACGGGAAAGATACAGCGGTTCAAATTACGGCAAATGGAGCAGCGAGTTGTTGTAGATGGTGACGTTGTGGTACGGCAGCGTGCGTGACGGCGGTGCTTGCTAGTTGAAGTCGAAAGTTGAGGCTAAATCTTGGTAGTTGGGGCGAAGAGTTTGCGTTTTACAAGACCTATATATATCAACTAAGGGGGATAGAAAGTGGACAACAAACGATTAATTTCAAAGTCGAGACGTAATCTTGTGCGGAATGGCTTGCGGTGGGTTTCGGCGGCTATGGTGCTGTCAGCGCTGCCCTTTGTCAGCCACGCAGTGGAAAGTGGCGTAAAGGTTGGATTCATGCTGCCTTATTCGGGTACTTATGCGGCGTTGGGTAGTGCTATCACTAACGCGTTCAAAATGGCTATCAACGAAAATGGTGGCAAGCTTGGCGGGCGCGACGTTGTTTATTATGCAGTCGACGATGCATCCGATCCCTCTAAAGCCGTTAGCAACGCAAATCGGCTGATTAAGCGGGATGACGTGGATGTGATCGTTGGTACGGTGCATAGTGGCGTGGCAGTCGCGTTGGCAAAAGTGGCCAAGGAGAGTGGTACGTTGCTAATTGTGCCGAACGCCGGGGCGAATGAAGTAACTGGCGTGATGTGCGCACCGAATATCTTTCGAACCTCGTTCTCAAATTGGCAGACTTCCTACGCCATGGGTAATGTAGTAGCCGGTCACAAGCACAAGAAGGTTGTGACCGTGACTTGGAAGTACGCAGGAGGTATACAACAGATAGAGGGTTTCAAGGAGTCCTTTGAAAAGAGCGGGGGTGAAATTATCAAGGAAATGTATGTACCTTTTCCTAATGTCGAATTTCAATCGTTTTTGACAGAAATTGCCGGCTTGAAGCCAGATGCAGTTTATGTGTTCTTTGCAGGAGGAGGCGCCGTAAAGTTCGTGAAGGATTACGCTGCTGCAGGGCTTAAGGGGAAGATTCCTCTGTATTCCCCTGGGTTTTTAACAGACGGTACCCTCGAGGCGCAAGGCACTGACGCCGACGGCATTTTGACGACGTTGCACTATGCCGACGGGCTGAATACGCCTCGCGACAATGCATTCCGTGCTGCCTACGCTCGCGATTTCAAAATGGAGCCTGATGTGTACGCCGTGCAAGGTTACGACGCTGCCCAATTACTGATCGCTGGTGCCAAAGCGACCCGTGGGGATATGAGTAAAAAGTCTGCAGTCATCGCGGCGATGGAGAGTGCAACGATCGATAGCCCTCGAGGCGCGTTCACCATTTCCAAGGCTCACAACCCTGTTCAGGATATTTATCTGCGCAAGGTCGAAGGTGGGCACAACACAGTGGTGGGTGTGGCTGCCAAAGCATTGGAAGACCCTGCTCCGGGTTGCAAGATGTAGCTTTTTTAGGACGCGGTGTGACTCCTCTGTACTAAGTTGAGAATGGGCGGGCACCTAAAGTGTAGTGCCCATTCTTTAATTCGCTAGATCTTGCCGGAGATTCGTAACGCTCTGGCCATTACTCCTTGATGCCTGCTTTGCCGGGTGTTTTTGGTGAGTCGGGATATGGCCGGTCGCCAGTTAAGTGGCAGGAGTTCGTCGATCGCACGGTCCTTATGCGTGGGCGGGCGGGTGCCTATTCCGCGCGCGGCGCTCGAAACAAAGACTACCTGTCCTTCTAAAGCTTTCGCTCGTGCTCCTTTGTATTCATTTTGTTTGTGATGTTCGCTGGCTCATTCGACAGTATAAAAAAGCATTGCGTAATTTTTTACTTTACTGTAAATTTACACTAACGTAAAAATAGAAGGGTGAGATGAGGGCAGGGGCGCAGGGATACGTTTACCGCACATATCAGCGCCGAATACGTCACTGAGTGCGAAATGACAGTGTTGAGTTCTGTACGGGCCTGTAAAGGCCTACGCGACAAATTCGGCCGGCAAGCGACTTCTCTTGGAGGAGGCGGACCGATCAATGTATCTGTCGGATTGTCCGCGCGAGAACATCCGGTGGGCTGGTGGGCGACGATTCCGTAATGGCAACGCCACAAATCTTGACGAACTAGAGGGTAAGACGATGAATGCGGTTGAAGACAAGGTAATGAGGGTGGAAATTCCCAAGAAGTACGAGCTGTTCATTGATGGCGAATGTAGGCAATCTAAGTCCAAAGAGCGGCTGGACTGTTTCTGTCCCATCAGTGGCGAACAACTTACGAGCGTACCGATTGCCAATAAAGACGATGTGGACGCTGCCGTGCAAAGTGGTGTGAAGGCCTTCGCAAAGTGGTCTGGGTTAACAGCAAAAAAACGTCAACAGCTGATTCTAAAAGTGGCCGACAGAATTTGTAACGAGGTTGATCGTATTGCATGGCTGGAGACCGCAAATACGGGCAAGCCCATGCGCGAAAGTGTAGCGAATGTTTATACGGCCGCGGATCGCTTGCGCTACTACGCCGGAGCGTGTCGTGCTCTTGAAGGTAGGGTGCTGCCTGTCACCTCGGATATCACTAGCTACGACCATCGAGTTCCGTTGGGCGTGGTTGGCATCATCGGCGCATGGAATTTCCCGTTGAACATGTTCATCGGCAAGATTGCACCGGCCATCGCCGCAGGCAACTGCGTGGTGTACAAGCCTGCAGATGCTACGCCGCTCACCACACTGGAAATCGCAGCACTCATGAACGAGATCTTGCCCGCTGGAGTGGTGAATGTCGTGACCGGTACCGGGCCAGTAACGGGCGAAGCCATGTTGAGTCATCCGGCAATCCGAATGGTGTCTGTGACCGGCTCGACGGAAACAGGGCGCAAGGTCATGCGCGGGGTCGCGAGCACAATGAAGCGTGTGACGCTGGAACTTGGCGGAAAGAATGCTCAAATCGTGTTCCCGGATGCCGACCTAGACCGCGCCGCGCAAGGGATTTTATTGGGTGCGTTTCTGAATCAAGGGCAGGTTTGCACCTCCGGATCACGAATATTTGTCCACCGTGATGTCGCCCAGACCCTGAAGGACAAAATCATCGCGTTGATTCCCCAATTGCAGATGGGAGATCCGTTCAAGGAAGAAACGAGAATGGGGACACTGGTGTCCAAAGAGCATTTTGCCCGTGTCAGCGACTACATCGAGATCGGCAAGAAGCAAGGCGCACGGTTGTTATGTGGTGGCCGGCGCGCCGAAGTAGCCGGTTTGCCAAATGGCTTGTTTATGGAAGCCACGCTTTTTGATCAGGTAACGCCTGAAATGACGATTGCGCGCGAAGAAATATTTGGCCCTGTCGCAACGATACAAGAGTGGAGTGACTACGAACAGATGCTGCGCGACGTCGACGGCGTTGAACAGGGATTGGCGGCGGGTATCTGGACCACGAGCCTTAGCATGGCACACACCACGGCCAAGCGCATACAAGCCGGCCGTATATGGGTCAATTGTTACAACCTATTCCCTTCCGGCGCGTCTTTCGGAGGGGTGAAGGCTAGCGGCTTTGGCCGCGAGGATGCGTTCGAAACCTTGTTCGAGTTTACAGAGGTCAAGAATGTCATTATCGATTCGGCTGACTCTTACCGCCGGTTTTACGGCTAATCTGACACAGATCGGAAATTTATCTTTGGCAGGGGTATTTTTATGCAAAACGTAGTTGAAAAGCTTGATGCGGGGTCGGTATCGGCCAAGGATTTTCACCAGCAGGATCCTGAGTTTCAAGAACTGATGCTCAACATTATCAGCATCCACGTTGCAAGCGAGCTGTACGGTGCGGACTGCTTCGAGAAAAGCATCCTGCGAGCGCCGAAGCCGGAGTTCAAAATGCGTATGGCCAAAACGGTCATGGAGGAATATGGCCACCATCTACGTTTTCGTATGTTGATGGACGAGCTCGGTCTGGATTGGGAAGAGTATGCGTACCGCAAGGGGCACCTAACCACGTTTAATACCCCCATCGATTCGTGGGCGGACCAGGTAGTTTTTTTGGCGTTGGTTGATCGGGCTGCGGCGCACCAGTTTCGGCAGTTTGTGCATTCGCCTTATGGGCCTTTTCAGAAAGCATGCCAGGAAACGCTCAAAGAAGAATACGGCCACGTAGGCTTGGGCATGGACGGCGTCAAGCATCTTCTGCAAAGCGAAGAGGGTCGCGCTCAAGTGCAGTCAGCTGTTCGTAAATGGCTGCCTGTGGGGTTGCAATCGTTTGGCGGAGATGCCTCAAAACGCAACGTGTCGTATCGGCGTTGGGGCATCAAGCAGGACACCAACGAAAACATGCGGGCGGCATATTACGAACAGGTGCGAAGCATCATCACCCAGGATTGGGGCGTCGAACTGCCTGAGGATATGAGCGAAGTCTGGTCCTCCGATGGAGACGATATTGAGCGTGCATATTGATCGTGGTCTCGACGGCATAGCACGGTAGCGTAGCTACCACGTCTCTGATGTTAGCAGTCTCGTGGCCGGATCGGCTCGCATTGGACCTGCTTGTTCAATCTCGACTAAAGAAGAACCAAGTCGAATTTATATGGGAGCTAAACCGTGAAGTTGAAAGGACAATCCGTCATAGTCAGTGGAGGAGCCTCGGGGCTGGGTGCAGAAACAGTGCGCTACCTTATTGATGCGGGGGCGCATGTAGCTATCTTGGACGTGAACGAACAAGCGGCACAGCAGCTGGCACTTGAAACCGGCGGCGTTGCGCTGGCTTGCGACATCACAGACACTCAAAGTGTTGAAGTAGCTCTTGACGCTGCAGCGGATATAAATGGGCCTGCCCGAGTGCTTATAAATTGTGCTGGCGTCGCCGGTGCAATGCGGCTTGTTTCGAAAGACGGTGATCTTGTACCTCTTGAGCACTTCAGTCGCATCGTCAATATTAATCTCATCGGCACATTCAATATTATTCGGCTGTTCGCCGCGCGTGTACTAAAGCTGGAACCCTTGAGCGATGACGAGCGCGGCGTAATAGTCTGCACCGCATCCGTTGCTGCCTATGATGGCCAGGTAGGTCAAGAGGCATACGCTGCATCCAAAGGAGGGGTTGTTTCTCTTACGCTGCCACTTGCGCGTGATCTGGCGCAATTCGGCGTGCGGGTTATGACGATCGCGCCAGGGTTTTTTAAAACCCCCCTTGTCAATGTGCTTCCACCGAAGGCGCAAGAGACGTTGGCTGCCAGCATTCCTTTTCCCAGGCGGCTTGGCGACCCAGGAGAATTCGCGGCATTAGCCTTGCATATTGTTAATAATCTTTCTCTCAACGGTGAGACTATCCGATTGGATGGGGCGCTGCGCTTGCCTCCCCGATAATTATTAAAGGCAGATCGCCAATGCTTACTTATAAACCTCCGATCCAAGATCTTCGTTTTGTTTTGTTTGATATGTTGAACACTGAGTCACGACTCGCGGGCTTGCCTGGATTCGAAGAGGTGGATGAAGCGCTGATCATGGAGATTGCCGACCAGGCTGGGCGTTTCGCCACAGAGATACTCTTTCCTCTTAACGCCGTGGGTGACCACCGCGGTTGTGGTTATCAGGGCGGTCAGGTCCGCACGCCGCCCGGCTTCGCCGATGCCTATCAGCGGTTTGTGGATGGAGGCTGGCCCTCACTGGCCTGTGATGTCGCATACGGCGGCCAAGGTCTGCCCGGTACTCTTCATACCGTTCTTTATGAAATGCTTGGCGCTTGTAATCATGCGTGGGCCATGTATCCGGTTCTTCTACGCGGCGCGTATGAGTGTTTGACCGTGTACGCCAGCGAGCCTCTCAAGCAGCAGTATTTGCCTAACCTCGTCAATGGTAAATGGCTGGCCACCATGTGCCTTACGGAGCCGCATGCAGGAAGCGACCTGAGCCTATTGCGCACCCGTGCAACGCCCCAGGCAGACGGAACAGTGCGTGTCGTGGGCAGCAAAATCTTCATTTCGGGCGGGGAACAGGATCTAAGTGAGAACATCATTCACCTCGTGCTGGCACGCCTGCCAAACGCGCCAGCCGGCAGCAAAGGACTTTCGCTATTTCTAGTGCCGAAATTTATACCGGGGCGCGACGCACCGGACACTCGAAACACGATCACGTGCACTGGTATCGAGCAAAAGATGGGAATCCACGGCAGCGCGACATGCCGTATGGAATTCGAAGAAGCGACCGGCTGGCTGATTGGCGAGCCGCATCGCGGGTTGGCGGCCATGTTTGTCATGATGAACGCCACCCGGCTGGCTGTTGGAATTCAAGGTGTAGCCACTGCTGATGTTGCTTGGCAAAGTTCGTTGTCATACGCACAAAGTCGCTTGCAAATGCGAGCCGCAACTCGCCAGACATTGGCGTCTACTCTGGATCGCCCCGCAGACCCCATTATCCTTCACCCGCCTGTCCAGCGTCTTCTTATGATCCAGCGCGCCTATGTAGAAGGTTTCAGGATGCTTGCTTACCATATTGCGGTCATGTTGGACGAGGCTGGCGGCGATCCTGATATGCAGCAGCGGCAACAAAAACAAGGACAGCTGTCTTTGCTGACCCCCATCCTTAAGTCCATGGCGGCAGATCAGGCCTTCGATGGCGCGAGCAAGGCATTACAGATTTTTGGTGGCCACGGCTTTATTACCGAGATGGGTATAGAGCAATACCTGCGCGATACGCGTATCGCCATGATCTATGAAGGCACAAATGAGATACAAGCAATCGATTTGGTAGTGCGCAAAGTCGTCGCCGATAAAGGTCACCAGTTGGAGCTTCTGCTGAGTGAGCTCCAGCAGCTTGCACACGGCAAGGATGAAGGTTTTATGCAAGCTGAGTGCCGCTCTTTGGACGAGCTCGCGGACGCCATCAGAAAACGAGTGCATCGAATTATCGATGGTGCCAGCAGTGACCCAAATTTACCGCATCAGGTCGCGCCAGACGTGCTCCGACTTATCGGTCATGGCGTGCTAGCAGGGTTGTGGTTAAGAGCCGCCCGCGCAGCTCGAATGCGGATTGACCAAGACTCGGGCTTTTATCAAGAAAAAATCGATACAGCGCGCTATTACTACCGTTATGTGCTGCCTGAAACGTCAAATCTGCTTCTGATTATCGATCATGCGCTCGAGGACGTTCATCAACGGTCAAGTCACCACGGATTAGCCGGTGTCTTCCAATTCCATCCCCGTGATGAAACGCAAGGACGCGGGAATTGTGGTCGACGCATTTTGTCCGCGACACCTGTAAAAGCAGCGCACTGAAACGGTAGTGTGGTTAATAACAAGTATTCAATCCTGGAGACAATCGTATGAGCAATCGACCTCATCTAAGAGCCCTCACAGTTAAATTCGCCATCTTGCTGTCTGTGGGGTTCGCGTCGTCGGTCGCCTTGGCGCAAGACACCGTAAACATCGGTATTTCAATAAGTGCTACGGGGCCTGCAGCGTCCTTGGGCGTACCCGAGCGCAATACATTCGAATTACTTCCGAACACATTGGGAGGTCTGCCGGTTAACTACATAATTCTCGATGATGCCACAGATCCGAGCGTCGCCACGAAGAATGCTCGAAAGCTAATCAGCAGCGACCATGTGGACGCCATCATCGGGTCGAGCACCACCCCGACATCATTAGCCGTTGCACAGGTCGCCAAGGAAGAGAACGTGGTGCAACTTGGGTTGGCTCCCTTCGATACTGCAGCAAATAAATGGGTTTTTTCTGTGCCGCAAAGTTATGGCGTGATGTACAGGGCCCTTTTTGAAGAGATGAAGAAGCGCCGGGTAGAAACCATCGCGTATATCGGGTTTAGCGATGCCCAGGGAGAGGCTGGACACCGCGAAGTCAGCGCACTGACCAAAGAATTCAATATATCTCTCGTCGCTAAAGAGCGCTATGGCCGACAGGACCAATCAGTGACAGCGCAAGCTGTGCGAATAAGTCAGGCAAAGCCCGATGCTGTTGTATTCGGAGCAAGCGGAACAGGCGCGGCCCTTCCCATGCACGCCTTGCGCAAGCTTGGATATAAGGGTGTTTTTTATCAGAATCATGGTGTAGCGAACAACGATTTTCTGAGAGTCGCGGGGCCCTCTGGAGAAGGGATGATCTGCCCTACGGGGTTCGTCCTGGTCGCAGACCAGCTTGATGATGACAACCCATCCAAGAAGGTGGCACTCGGCTACATCAAACTGTATGAAAGTCGCTATGGTGCTGAGACGCTTAATCCATTTGGCGCGTACGCCTACGATGCTTATTTACTGCTTGATCACGTTATTTCCAAGGCGCGTGAACAGGCGAAGCCAGGCACACAAGATTTTCGCAACTCGATAAGAGATCACCTCGAGCAAGTCAAGGATCTTCCACTGACCCATGGATCCAGCACTATGACGTCTGCCAATCATGCAAGTCTAGGTCGCGACGCAGTTGTCCTAATCGAAATCAACCAAGGGAAATGGAAGCTTCTTTAATAGAAGGAGAAAGAGATGCAGGTTATAAACGCAATGCCTAGATTGGCTGAACGGATTGTCAGTCAAACTATCCTGGATGACGGTACCATTGTCTTGGCCAACAACCAACCATTGGGAGAAGTGGCCACACGCATTGGTGATTGGCTGGAACATTGGGCTCGGCATACACCCGACGCCATTTTTCTCTCCGAGAAAGACCGCAACGGCCGCTGGGTGAGCCTGTCATACAAAGAGACACGGGAAAAGGTGGGGAGGCTGGCTCAAGGTCTACTGGATATTGGAATCGGCGTACACGAACCCGTCGTTGCGCTCTCTTCGGCAAACATTGAACAAGCTCTCCTAATGCTGGCGACTCTGCATATTGGACGGCCCTTTACCACCGTGTCGACGGCCTATTCTTGGCCAACGAAGGACTACGCCAAAATATCGGAGGTTCTGCAGAAACTTCGCCCTTCCCTAATCTATGCGTCCGATGGCGATATGTTTGTGGGTGCCATTTCGGCAGCGAGTCTGAGCTGTCCTGTTCTGCTTAGCGAAAACGCCGGCGCTGCGCCTGGAAGCTTAACTGTTGCCGAATTGGGGAACACACAAGAAACTGGTGCGGTGGCTTCCGCTTTTGACGCGATCACACCTGAGACCGCTGCGAAACACTTGCTCACGTCGGGCTCTACGGGTTTGCCGAAAATTGTTATCAATACTCACGGGATGCTCTGTGCCAACCAAAAACAGATTCAGCTGGCTTGGCCTTTCCTATTGGATAAAAAGCCAACGCTATTGTCATGGCTGCCATGGAGTCACACGTTCGGTACAAACTTCAATTTCAATATGATGTTGGCTAATGGTGGGACCTATTATTTTGATGGGGGAAGACCGACGCCTGAGCTGATTAGGGTAACCATCCAAAATATGAGCGAGGTTCAGCCCACGTTATTTTTCGATGTGCCCCGCGCATATGATTTTATGCTCGACATACTGGAACAAGATGTCCCTTTGGCTCAGAAGGCGTTCGAGAATGTACAAGTCGGATTCTATGCAGGTGCGGCATTGCCGGCAAATACTTGGGGCCGATTCAACCGCCTGATCGAGGAAGCGCATAGCCGTCGCATTATGCTGTCTTCGTCTATCGGTTCCACAGAAACCGGGCCTGTCGCGACATTTATTCATTGGTTAAACGACAGCCCTCGGTGTGTCGGTCTGCCGGTGGCAGGAACGACTTTAAAACTGATACCCAATAATAATAAGTTCGAGCTTCGTGTAAAAGGGCCTCAAATATTTCCAGGCTATGTTGGTGAGCCTGGGCTGACTGCTGACGCTTTCGACGAAGAGAACTTCTATAAAATCGGCGACGCGTGCAAATTGGTAGACATTGAACACCCTGAAAAAGGGATCGCGTTTGATGGCAGGATCGCGGAAGATTTCAAATTGACGACCGGTACTTGGGTCTCAGTCGGCACGTTACGTATACAAGCACTGTCGGCGCTAAGCCCATACGGTCGAGATGTCATCGTCACTGGGCATGGAAAGGACGAAATCGGATTGTTGATCTTTCCTGCAGAGGCTGCGTTGCAAATGCCTGCATTAAAGCTACGGTCTTTTATCACAGAGGGCTTGCAGAAGATGCGTGATTCTAATGGCGCCAGTTCGTCGAAAAGTCCCATGCGGGCGTTAGTGCTGAACGGTCAGCCTTCCCTTGAACGAGGAGAGATAACGGACAAAGGCTACATCAACCAGCGAATGGCGTTGGGTATACATGAAAACGAAGTGCGACAGCTTTATGAGGCGACGCAGTCTGGAGCGAACATCGTTGTACTTCAGAGTGAGCTTAGTATAGGCTCTCAGAACTCATGACACACGTCTCCATTCCGTACGGGGCATATTGGTCGACACCGTTCACGCGCTGGCAAGGTAGTTTCTCTCATTTGCACAGTCTGCGATTTGCTGCACACGTAGCCAAGAATGAGCTTCAGCTTCGCGATATTGATGTCGGCTGCTCCCGCTCCTGCAGCACGCAAAGCGTTGCAAGCGGCAAACCTACAAGCGAGCGATCTCGCAGCTGTCAAAACGCACAACCCGTTTATCGTCAACGATCTGGTTTTGGCAAGAGAGCTAGGACTGGATCCTCTCGCTATGAATCGTTTCGGTTGTTCGCTCGTATGGGGCCATCCGCAGGCGCCGATGGGGCTTCGGTCAATAATTGAACTTATTGAGCAGCTCGTTTTGAGTGGTGGCGGTTATGGCCTGTTCGTAGGGTGCGCCGCAGGCGATTCGGCCATGGCAATTATCATTAAAGTAGATGACTGCCATTGAGTCCGTATAACAACGCTGCGTTGCGTGGGGTTTGAAAGTATACGCGTAGATGTCTTTAAGGTAAGATGAAAGCATTAAAAAATCCGTTTAAAAATCGTGAATCTCCCACTTACAACCCTTTCCAAGTCAGTACGCAGACGTGAAGAAATTATTCAGTGCGCAACCGAGCTCTTTGATAAACAAGGCTTCTTCAACACGTCTCTAGATGATGTTGCACAAGCGGTCGGCCTCAAGCGTGAAGCGCTTTATTATTATTTTAAGAACCGCACTGAGCTTCTGCTCGCCATTATCGAACCGCAAGCTATTGACCTGATCGCAGGGCTTGAAAGCATCGTAAACAGCGACCTGCCGGCTGAAGAAAAGCTGCGGCGCGCGATGGAAAATCACCTCGAGCGTTTCGACCGCCATTGTCTTGAAATGACCATCACTCTGCGGGACGGCATCATGGGCACCAGTGATCCGGTCAAAGCATCCATGACTCGAGTGTGGAAAACCTATGAAAAGCTCTGGACCTCATTAATTGAAAAAGGCCAGGCCTTCGGCCAATTCGACAATACGGGGGACCCAAAAATGGTTGCCTTCGGCATTCTGGGTATGTGCAACTGGCTTGCGCGGTGGTATAAGCCTGACAAAGCGGTATCCATAGAGCAGCTCATAGACACTTATTTCAAGCTCGTCAGCCAGGGCCTAAGCACACCGTCTGTTGCGCCATCCGACGTCGCAACCAAGTCGCAAGCTGTCAGCGCTTCAAAGAAGAAGACAAGACGTCGTTAAGGTCTTGCCGCTGTGCTTCGCCGTGAAGGTTAGGATTCAGGCTCTCACAATTAGTGAAAAAGGTCTTAAGAATCGGCTGGGCGCTTTTCATTAATTAATTAATTATGAGAACCGGCAAGTGTTGGTCGGATTTCGGAAAAGTTGGCCAAGTTTTGCGAGAAAACACGAGACTGTCGAATTGTCGATTACGGGGGATAGATGCACGTTGCCTGCACTATTCCTGCAATTAGTCACGATGACGTGATTGGCTACAGAAGGTCTTTCGCTTTCAGGCCCGCCTTGAATGTTTCGAGTGTCATAACGAGCGTGAGTGGCTTGTCGGCCAGCTCCACGGCGCCGAAGCTGGCGTACCATGTGGCCGCCCTTTCGTTCTTTGCGTCGATGATGAGCACGACGCCCCCCACTTCGGCTGCGGCCCGCAGGCAGCGCCGCGCCGCCATCGCCAGGAACTGGCCGCCGAGGCCATCGCCCGACAGCCGCTTGTCCGTCGCGATGCGCACGAGCCTGAAGCCGGGCACGTCGTGACGCGCCAGGCCCTTGCGCATTAGCTTGGGCGTATCTGCGTAGGCGAGCGCTCCGGGTGCCAGGCTGTAGAAGCCAAGAACTGTCTTGCCGTCCGCGTCGTCAACGGCGACAAAGGTCTTCGCGCCGCCGGCCTTGTGGCTCTGGTGCGCGTACTTGTGCAGAAATCCGTTCATGGCGGCATCACCGCAGTCGAATGACATGCGGTCGTGGTTCTTGGAGATCGGTTCCTCGGTAAGCGTACGCTCAGCACCGTCTTGCGCTACAGCTGAATTTCCCTCAGGCGGTGGTTGACCTCGTTTAGATCGAATGCGCTTGGGTCGAATTGACCGCCGCACCACTGCCTCATATGTG
>SCSG01000040.1 GCA_004322135.1 Burkholderiaceae bacterium
TAGCGCGGCCGGGGTGTCGGGCTGGACCAGCCGTTTGAAGTAGGTGTCGATGTCCATCACTTCGGAATGGCTGAATTTGCCGGGTTTTTCCATTTGATTACTCCTTGCTGTTGGTTTGGCGATATGTCCTGTGCAAGCCACCGGAGTTATGCCGGATGGCATTGCTGGCTGTGCGGCTGGCGACACGTTTGAACAGGAAGCACATGCTGGATCTTATGAGTTCAATATACAGAACTGCGTTCATTCAATAGAACAAATATTTTTTAACACTATATTATTGACTGGGCAAGGGATTACCCGTGAATTAAGGGTAAATACTATGAATTTGCGCGAGGACCGGCGATTTCTGGTGAAGGCCGCTTTCATGTGGCGATACTGAAAACAGAAAACTCGTGGGCACTCGCTGGAGATTTGCATGCGATTTATGCAGGCACCGCGCGAACAGCCTAAGTGTCCGGGGCGTGAAGGGGAGTTCGGTGTGTGTCCGGTGCTGCCTGGCGCGTGGTCTGATGCTCTAAAATACAATGGGGCCTTGGCGGCGTTCTGCCGGGGGCTGACTGCCTGACGATAACGAGATGATGTGAAAGGATTGGAGATGGCTTACGACACCAATAATATTTTTGCCAAAATCTTGCGGGGCGAAGCGTCCTGCATTTCAGTTTATGAAGATGACAAGACGCTGGCCTTCATGGACCTCATGCCGCAGGCCGAAGGGCATGTGCTTATCGTGCCCAAGGAAGCGGCTGAAAACCTGCTGGATCTTTCCGAGGCGGGTGCGCAGGCCTGTATTTTGACGACGCGCCGTATCGCCCTTGCTGTCAAGAAGGCGTTAGGCGTGGAGGGCATACATGTTGCGCAGTTGAATGGGGCGGCGGCTGGGCAGACCGTACCGCATTGCCATTTTCACGTCATTCCACACGCCACCGGAACCGTGTTGCGCATGCATGCAGCGGTTCGGGCACCTGACGATGAGTTGAAAGTGTTGGCGCAACGCATCAAGGCCTGCCTCGCGTGATTGTCGCGGTACTGACGGTGTGGGCGCACGCCGCGCACGCGGCGCCCGAACGCCTTAATGTGTGGCTACGGTGTGTGAGGGAGCGGATCGACTGTTTTCGGGCCGCGCAATCCAGACCAGACCAATCAGAAACAGGAACAGGATCGCAGAGGCGTAGAAAATATCTACCGCCGACATGGTGAACGCCTGCTGGTTGATCAGATTATCGATAAGCTTGGCTGACTGGTGAAGGCTGAACCCTCGGTTTTTCAGGCCATGCATGGCGGTCTCGAAGGCTGGCTCGCCGGGGCGGACGTATTCGGTAAGGTGTGCATGGTGTAGCGTGGCGCGATTTTCCCACAAGGTGGTGGTAATGGACGTACCGAATGCGCCACACAGCAGCCGCACGAAATTCGACAATCCCGCCGCAGCGGGGATGCGGGATGACTGCAGCCCTGACAGACTGATTGTGGTCAGCGGAATGAACAGCATTGCCATGGCAGCCCCCTGGATGAAAGTGGGCCACATGATTGTCCAGATGGTTACTTCGGTGTTGAATTCGGCGCGCATGAAACTGGTGATGGCAAAGAGTATGCAGGCACCGGTCACGATGTAGCGTGCATCGTGCTTTTGCAGCGACTTGCCGATGATGGGTGAGAGCACGATGGCCAGGATGCCTACCGGTGCCGAGGCAATGCCCGCGTCCGTCGCGGTATATCCCAGCGTGTTTTGCATCCACAGCGGCAGCAGGACTACTGTACCGAAAAAGACGCCATACACTACCGATACCGTAATCGTACCCGAGCTGAAGTTGCGCTCCTTGAAGAGGGTCAAGTCTACAATCGGGTTCTTTTCCGTCAGCTCCCATATGACGAAGAAGACAAAGCCGATGACGACAACGATGGCCATGATGCTGATAGCCGTACTGCCGAACCAGTCGAGTTCCTGGCCTTTGTCCAGCATGAGTTGTAACGTACCTACCCAGATCACGAGCAGGCCGAGCCCAACACGGTCAATGGGCAGCTTTACCCGTACCGAATCGCGCTTCTTGTATATTTGCCATGTGGCCCAGCCCGACAGCAGTCCTACCGGTACGTTGATGTAGAAAATCCATGACCAGGTCAGATTATCGGAGATCCAGCCGCCAAGAAGGGGCCCGACGACCGGGCCAATCATTACAGTCACTGACCACAAGGCCATGGCCATACCCGCTTTTGCCTTGGGGTAGCTGGCCAGCATGAGCGACTGTGAGAGCGGAATAAGTGGTCCGGCTACGGCGCCCTGGATGATGCGAAAGGCGACAAGCGAACTCAGCGACCACGAAAGCCCGCACAGCCACGAGGACGCGATGAATAGCAATATGGCCAGCGTGAACAGCCGTACCTCGCCGAACCGCTGTGTCAACCAGCCAGTCAGCGGTACGGTAATGGCGTTGGCCACTGCGAATGAGGTGATGACCCAGGTACCCTGCGTGGCACTGACTCCCAGGTCGCCTGCGATGGTCGGAATCGAGACGTTCGCAATGGAAGAGTCCAACACGTTCATGAACACCGCGGACGAAAGTGCTATGGTGCCGAGCGTTCGGAGTCTGCCTTCCAGGGGAAGATGGCCGCCCGAGGGTGGCCCGCCGCGCGCTTGCGCAGGTGGAGTTGCCGGACGGCCGGAACTCATGATCCGAGGTTGTCCCGAATGATTTTGTTGATCACGTCATCCGCGCCACGGGTATCTTCGGCGTAGACATTGGTTTCCAGTGTGGTGCTCGGGGCAGCGCTGCTGGCTGTCTTTTTGCCGCTATTCAAGTCGATTTCGACTTGCATGGACAGGCCTACGCGCAGCGGATGGGCATCGAGTTCTTTGGGGTCCAGCGTAATGCGCACTGGTACGCGCTGAACCACCTTGATCCAGTTTCCCGTGGCGTTTTGCGCGGGCAGCAGTGCAAACGCACTGCCGGTACCGGCAGTGATGCCCTGAACGATGCCGTGGTAGGTGACGCTTCCGCCATACATGTCGGCTGTCATGGTGGCGTGCTGCCCAGGTTCCACTTTTCGAAGCTGCACTTCCTTGAAATTGGCCTCAACCCACATTTGGTGCAATGGAACGATGGTCATAAGCGGCGTTCCTGGCGCGACATGCTGTCCCACTTGCGCGGAGCGCTCGGCTACGACTCCGTTTACGGGTGCGAGCAGTCTGGTGCGAGCCTTGGCCAACCAGGCTTTCCGTACCAGCGCAGCCGCCTTCAGAACGTCGGGGTGCTTTGCCACGGTGGTATCGGCGGTCAGTGCCTGGTTGGTAAGCAGCGTGGCTTTGGCCGATGCCAGCGCGGCCATGGCCTGGGCCACGTCGGATTGCGCCGCTTTTACTGCGGTTTGTGCGTGCAGGATTTCTTCGCCGCTGACACCGCCTGATTGGGCCAGCGTTTGACGCCGCTTCAGGTCGTTCTGGGCCTTGGCCAGATCGGCGCGGGTTTTGTCCAGATTGGCCCGGCGCATAGCGATGCCGGCCTGCAGCGCGTCATTCTGAACATACAGCGTATGGGTTTGACGCACTACTTGTGCAAGGTTGGCTTCGGCTTGCTGAAGTGCAACGTCCGCATCGACGTCATCGAGCTTGACGAGCGTTGTGCCCTTGGTGACGTGCTGCGTGTCATCGGCATCGATGCCGATGACCGTGCCCGATATCTGTGGCGTAACCTGCACGATGTTGCCGTGGACATATGCATTGTCCGTGCTTTCGTAGTTCGAGGCATAAATGAACCACCAGATTGCATAAAGGATGCCGATGGCGATGAAAACGAGAGCCGCAATAGTTAGCAGGCGTTTGCGTTGTGAAGTTTTTTTCGTTGCGGATGGCATAGGAGTTTCGCGTTGAATATTCGGGGGTGGGCGGCAGCTTATCGGGTCGGTGTTGCGGCAAGGGGCAAGCCGGCCGCCGGGGCTGCGACCGGCTTGCCCGGAGCTTGCAGCGGTGCTGCGACGGGTTGTGTGTGGGGTTTTTCTGGTTGGGCTGAGTCGTAGCCACCCCCCAGCGCCACAGCCAGCTGGGCATCCAGCGTATAGGCACGTGCCTGCAGGTTGACGTCCAGCAGCGCTTGCTTTTGCATTTCGCTTTGTGCCTGGAGTACCTGCACGAAATTGCCCAGGCCTGACTTGTAGCGTTTGACGGCGATCCCGTAGGCGGATGCGATGGCTACGTAGCTCGCGTGCTGGTCTTTGATCTGCTGCCGCAGGGAGCGGATCGATGTCGCCGCATCGGCGACATCGCGCACGGCGTTAAGCAATACCTGGTTGTAATTGGCGATGGCCAAATCGCGTTCGGCCTTTTTGCCACCGAGCTGGGCGTTGAGTGCCCCGCCGTGAAAAATGGGCAGCGTGATGGCCGGACCGGCGCCGTAGGTGATGCTGCCGTCTTTAAGCAGGTTTCCCAGTCCCAGCGAGACGAACCCGGCGAATGCGGAAAGGTTTATGTTGGGGTAGAAGTCGGCCTTGGCGGAGGAGACGTCGCTAGTGGCCGCTTCGACCTGCGCTCGAGCTGCGACGATGTCGGGGCGCCGACCCAGCAGATTCAGTGGCAGCGTGGACGGTACGCCTTGGGGTGGGCGTGTCAGTGGTACCGCCACAATCGTGTTGCCTTGATCTGGCCCTTGGCCCGCCAGGGCCGCGAGTTGGTGGCGTAGCAACTGGGCGTTGACGCCCGCCTGATTCAACTGCACTTTGACCGCCGAAAGGGCGGAGTCGGCCTGGTTGACTTCGACTTCGGTGTCCAGCCCCGCCTTGACGCGGTCATGGGTGATGGCAAGAACGTTAGCCTGTTGCTTGGCAATGTCACCCAACACCTTTTCCTGGACCAACGCGTTTTGCAGGTTGAAGTAGCTTTGTACGACATTACCGGCCAGCATGTTGCGGGCGACGGCCAAGTCGGCCTGGCTGGCTTTCGCGCGCGAGACCGCGGCCGCATATTTTGCGCGATTCTTGCCCCAGAGGTCAAGATCGAAGCCAACGTTCAGTTTCAGAGAGCTATCGGTGTACATGCTGCCTGCGAAAGGTGGCGGGTAGATGTAATTCTCGGAGAACCGTTGACGAGACTGGACGTACGCCAAGTCGAGCTGTGGCAGTTGCACGGCATGTGCGCCGCGTACGGCGGCGTTGGCCAGATCGATCCTGGCTTTGGCGCTGGACAGCGAAGGGTTGTTGGCCAGCGCCAGCTCCATGACGTGGTCCAGCTGGGTGTCGTGGTAGCGCCTCCACCACTGAGTATGGGGCCAGACTATGGGCTCTTGCGTCAACCCCAGTTGCGCGCCGGGGATCTCGGTCAGCGATGCCTTGCCTGGGTCGATGGCAGCGCAGCCTGTCAGAAGCAGGGCTAGGACGGGAAGCAAAATGGATTTCATTGCAGGCAATAGGCTGAGGCGGATTGAAAAAAGGGTATCGGGCCAGGAGAACGTTGGATCGGTAGAGGAGATTGAGCGGTGTTTCGGGATCGCCGCCACGGATTGTCCTGATGAAGCGGGTGAGAGGCGGCTGAGGGCTTAGTGCTCTCCTAGGCTGCAACTGTCCGGGTCGTGGCCGCTGTTGATGATGATGATGCGTCGCAGGAAACCAATGAGCTGACTGGTTTCAGGCTTTGAGAAACCTTTCAGATGGGTGTTCAACGTGTTGGATATGATGGGCAGGATTTTCTCGGCAGCGTCGTGGCCAAGTGGTGTGAGTGTAAGCAAAACCACGCGTCGATCTTCCTGGCAGCGCTGGCGTGTAATGAAGCCCTTGGCTTCCAGCCGGTCCAGCGTACGTGTCATCGCGCCGGTATCGACGGTGACTATGCGGGCGAGCTCGGCGGGCGTGTTGATCTGGGTGTAACGCAGGATGACAAGAGGGCGCCACTGTATGGCGGTCAGCCCCAGTGGTGCGACGGCCTGATCGGCCTTGCGCGACAGACACGCCGAGGCAAACTTCAGGAGGTGCCCGACGTTGTCCTTGGCACTTAGTGATTCTGCGGTGGGTTCATAGAGGTTCATGGGAAGTATTTTAAACACATTTTATTGTCTATGCAATTACCATCATGACAAGTATTCTGACAGTTTCCTGACTGCATTGCCTGGGCTTCGCCGAAACCCTTGCAGGGCCACGGCTTGCCTACGGCTATTGGAAATCTTTTTGGTTATGTGGGGTCGTTGCTTTGATTGTGCACGTCATGCGTGACGAAGCCCGATTCGTTGGTGGGCATGTTCAGGTAGTGCGGCGCTGCCAGCGTCTGCCGGATGTCTTCCAAGCCGCTGCTCCAGTGCTCCTGCATGCTTGCCGGGCTGAACTCGAAATCCTTGTAGTGGCGTTCGTATGACTTGTTCTGGTAGATCAGATGGATGACGTTGTAGCGCTTGTTGCAGGCAAGCGCCTGCGCTGTCTTGTAGTACGGTGCCTTGGCACGGATTTTTTCGGGAATGTCATTCAGCATGTTCTGCACCAGGCGCCTTAGGCTCTGGGAATGGCGTAGCTGCTCAGTGACCAATCGGGTACGGCTTGAATACCGGATGTCCTTTTCCCTGTCTGCGACTTCTTCAAGGTTGGTAGGAGCGGTTCCGCGGGCGCTCCATAAGTCCACCTGAAACGCGAGTGTGTCTTTCAACGGCTTGGACTCCAGCACTTGAGACAAAGGGGTGTTTGAAACCAGGCCACCGTCCCAATAGCGTTCGCCGTCGATTTCGATGGCCGGGAAGGCTGGAGGAAGCGCACCCGAGGCCATGAAATGCTCGGCCCGCAGAGTTGTCTTGCTGTTGTCGAAATAAGTGAAATTTCCGGTCCGGACGTTGACTGCACCCACTGAGACGTGCAGTTCACGCGAGTTGATGCGGTCAAAGTCGCAAAGCCGCTCCAGCGTTTCCTTGAGTGGGTGGGTCGAGTAGTAGCTTGCTGTACCTGGCGCCCCCGAGCGGTTCCACAGTGGAGGTGGGAAGCGGGGGCAGAAGAAACCCATTTGGCCGCCCAGGACGGTGTTGCCGGCACTCATGGCGTTCATGGCGTTGCGCACGAAGTCAGCCACGCCAAAGTCATGGCTTTCGAAGAAGGGCGAGATGCCGACGCCAACATTGGGTTGGCAGATGGTGTCCCAGAATTCATGCAAACGCTCTACGCGCTTTTCAATTGGGTTGCCTGCAATGATGGCTGTATTGAGAGCGCCGATCGAGATGCCAGTAAACCAGTTGGGTGAGATCCCCGCTTCGTTCAACCCCTGGAAAACGCCCGCCTGGTACGCGCCGAGGGCGCCGCCACCCTGCAACACGAGAGCGACGGTTTGGTAAGGGGGGAGAGTGAGTTTTCCGTTCATAGAGCCTCTTTCCTGAGTCAAATAGTGCCTGCAAGGTCAGGCTTCGTCCGAGAAGCCCGGGCGTGCCCGATATGGTTTCGTGGGACGTGCACCACCGCGCAAATGTCCGTATTGCTTATGAAAACCATGACAGCGGATTGTGGTTGAGGGCAATTCCCACAATGTAGAAGAAGATGAGCGCAGCGATGATTGCGGCGACGGCGCGCTTGCCGGGAGTCTTGCCGCGTTTGATGGCAAGGGTACCCACTCCGATGTACAGGACGACACCGACCAGTTTGGCCAGTATCCACGGTTGGTTCGGGCCTATTACGAGGGCCAGGAGAATCCCGCACGCAAGCAGGACGGTATCGATGACATGCGGCGCGATGCGCACGAAACGCGCCTGAAGTGTGGCTGAGCCAGCCACGGACCAGTAGGCACGCAGAGCGAAGAACAGGATGCTCAGGGCGGCAGCGGTGATGTGCAGGTACTTGATCGCGAGGTAGTTTGCAGCGAGGTAGTTCATGATTGGCAGCGAGCGATGTGGTTAAGGAGTGGCCTTCTACACTAGGGTAACGCGATATACCGTACGGTGCCTTCTGGCGCTTCAACTCGCCGAAAGGAGCCACACCCCTTCGGGTTTGAGTGTCAGCTGGTGCGGGTGGTGTGCGAGTAGCGTTGTCCGGTGCCCGACGCTGACCAATGCCGTGTGCGGTAGCTGTTCGCGCACCAGTCGGTACATGGCGTCCTCCAGCCCTTCGTCCATGGCCGAGGTGGCTTCGTCGAGGAAGGCCGCAGTGGGTTGTGCAAGCAGCAGGCGCCCAAAGGACAGGCGCTGCTGTTCGCCCAGCGACAGGATGCGCCCCCAGTCAGTCACTTCGTCAAGGCGCGCTATTAAGTGCCCTAGCTGCACTTGTCGCAGCACCTCCTGGGCGCGCTGCGTGTTCATATCGTCAGCCGGACTGCGCGTGGCATCGTCGGCGTTGAGCATGGTGTCAAGGTTGACTGGTGCGCCAGACACGACGGATTCGCGCACGGCAAGCTGTTCGTAATTAGTCGTGTCGGGCAATTGTTGGGGGTAGTACAGGGCGTCGCGCAGGCTGCCCAGTGGAATGTATGGTTTCTGTGAAAGGAAGAGCACGCCGCTGGCTGGCCGGATGATCTTGCCTTCACAATATGGCCACAATCCGGCAATGGCGCGTAGCAGTGTGGTTTTCCCGACGCCTGACGGCCCCCGTATGAGCATGGGTTCGGTATCCAGGACTTCGAGGCTAAGGTTGGTGACAAGTGCACGACCGGTGGGCGTGTTGACCGTCAGTGCTTCCAACGCAACGCGTTTGCCCTGTTCGACCACGTCCGGTTCGGGCAGCTGGTGCGCTTGCTCGATCGCTCCGGTAAAGCCGATAAGACGATCCAGTGTGGCGCGGTATGAAGCAAACTGGTCGTAAGCATTTCGGAAGAACGACAGGTTGTCCTGAAGACGGCCGAAGGCTTGTGCGGTCTGTATCAGGTCGCCCAGGCTTATCTGCTTGGAAAAGAAACGCTGTGCCTGAATGATGAACGGAAAGACAACCGCCGTTTGCGTAATGGCGAAGTTGAAGCCCAGGAACTTCAACGATCGGTAGATGATGGCCCATGCGTTGCCGATGACTTGCGCGAACCGGCTGCGCAGCAATGCGCCTTCAACTTTTTCGCCCGCGTAGAAGGCGATGCTTTCGGCATATTCGCGCATGCGCACCAGGGCGTAGCGGTAGTTGGCGTTGAACCGCTCGTTCAGGAAGTTCAGGAGAATAAGAGGGCGGCCGATCTTGATGGCGAAGGCAGTGGCAATGAGGACGTAGATAAACACCAGGAACACCATGGCGCGAGGCACATCGACACCCATGACGGCCAGCGGGCCCGACAGCCCCCACAGGATTGCGGTGAATGCGATGGTCGAAACCAGGGCGTTGACGACGCCCATGGACAACGCCAGGGACGATTCGATGAATGCGGTGATGTCCTGCTGGATACGTTGATCCGGGTTATCGGTATTGATGTTCAGAAATTGGCTGCGGTAGTAGGCCCGGTTGCTCAGCCAGCCCGAAAGGAATTGCTCGTTCATCCAGACACGCCAGTGTATGGTGAACGACTGCTGTACGTAGTAATCGAAAAGCGAACGCACGACATGGATGGTTGCCAGAACGGCGAACAGCACCATGGCTGCCCAGAACGCTTTCTCGTCCAGTTTTTGCAGCGCCGTGTACATGGTGTTGTACCAGTTGGAAAACAGGACATCGACACGCACGGCGCACAGCGTCAGGAACAGGATGAACGCAATGGCAAGCAATGGCCGCCAGCCGTTTTTTGACAGGAAATAACCGCCCGTGATTTTCCAGAAGTGCCTGCCCCAGATGGTGAAACGCGCCAGGCCCCAGGCGGTCAGGGCAAATAGCAACACAGTGGCCACGTACGCCTTGAGTATCCACACGCTGCTATTGACTAACTCGTGACTCCAGTCCATCTGTGCTCCGAAAGGGGGGGGTGGTTTACCGCACTTTGCCGCGGGCGCCAGCCAAGCTACGTAGTAAAAGACGCATTTTGGGCGAAATGGTTCATACGGTAAAGAAATGTTTGTGAAACTTGTACGAAATGGGCGCCAACAGCGATAATGGCTTCTTATCTTCCGTGCGTTGCATTATTCGTTGTTCTATTGTGAGGGAGTTCCATGCCATTCGTTACTATTACCGCCACCAAGGGGTTGTCGGTCGATCAAAAGAAACAGTTGCTGCAGCGTTCGAGCGACACTGTCGCGCAATCGCTAAACGCCAAGTTGGCTGGCGTGCGTATTGTGCTGCACGAACTGCCCGATGCACATTATTCAAGTGGTGGTCAGTTTGGCGTGCCCACGGTGATGTATGAAATTGACATGATAGCGGGGCGCAGCGAAGAGCAGAAAGCCAGCGTTATTGCAGCGCTGGCCAAGACGGCGCACGAGGTGACTGGCGTGCCGTTGGCCGAGATTCGTACTCGTCTCACGGATTTTCCTAACACCAATATGGGAATGGGCAACGGCGTGACGGCGAAACAGGCTGGGCGTTAGTGAAATGGTGCAGCCTTCATCTGCGATATTTGCTGGAGACCCGCAGGCCGAAGCCGTCGTACGGTTCTGGCGCGACGCCGGACCGAAGATGTGGTTTGCCAAAGATGCGGCGTTTGACGATGAGTTTCGCCGCCGGTTTCTGGATTTGCATTTTTCGGTGTCACGCTGTGAAAAGGACTCGTGGGGCGAAAATCCTTATGCGAGTCTTGCTCTAGTGCTGCTGCTTGACCAGTTTCCACGTAATGCATTTCGCGGCTCGGCTCACATGTTTGCCACCGACGCGCTGGCCTTGTGCTATGCGCGCAAGATGATCGCGTCAGGGGCTGTGATGCAGGTTGACCAGCCCCTCAGGCTGTTTGCCTGCGTGCCGTTTATCCATTCCGAGAACCTGGACGACCAGCGGCACGCTCTGGACTTGTACAAGACGCATGCCCCCGATGCTTACCCCTGGGCCGAGGAGCATTGCGATATTATTCGGCGCTTTGGGCGCTTCCCGCACAGAAACGCGATGTTGGGGCGGAATACGACGTCCGAGGAGCAGGCATTTCTTGATGCGGGCGGGTTCGCCGGATAACGACGATTGGCAACCGATCGCACCAGGCACGGGCACGGAAAGGTTGCCCAGCCTGCCGGGCACTCCGCCAGAGTGCCTATCGCGGTTTACCCTTGTAGCCATGGCGTCGGCACCTGACGCCATGGCCTGCCTGGCTGTTGGGATTCAAGTCTTCATGCCGTTGTCGCGGCCTGGCTTAGGGTAGTCTGACTCGGTCGGGTCACGATGGCCAGCGCAAAGGTGAGGGCCAGAGTCGGCAGCGCCGAGCCCAAGTTGGGCGCCCACTGGGCAAGGCCGTGGTACAACGCGATGCCGGCCAGCCAGATCAGTGCCGCGCTGAGATTGGTCTTGCGGTCTTGGGTCGCGAAGTGTGCGTGGTTGACGATACCCAGACGACCCAGGATCACGCCGTACAAGGGCACGAACACCGAACTCAGCAACAGCAGGAAGGGTTCGAGGCTGCGCATGGGCAGCACAAGCGCCAGTGCGGTGCTGGCCACGGCCAGGACAAGGCCCCAGCGGCGGATGCTCCAGTTCGGCAGGATGCTGTGAGCCGAGACCGAGCCTGAATAAATATCGCCGTACGCGTTATCCAGTTCGTCGATCAGAATCAGGCCCAGGGCAACCAGCCCCCCTTGCGCCAGTAACAGCGCGCTTACCAGATCGATGTCCGGTTTTGAGACGCTGGCCACCACCACGCCCAGTCCGTAGCACCAGATATTGGCAATGGTGTATCCCAGCCAGGTTCCGCCGAGCGCACCACGGCCACTGCGCCCGTGGCGGGCGTAATCCGCCACCAGCGGCAGCCACGACACTGGCATTGCTATGACCAGATCCAGTGCCGTGAATAGGCTCATGCCGCCCGAGCCGGGTCGATTCCAGATGGCGCCCAACCCCTGGCTTTGCGCTGTCGAGATGAATTGCCAGCTCAGCCACAAAAGAGAAAGCACGACCAGTGGCAGTCCGAAGCGGCTGACGAAACGGCGTACCAGAGTGATCATGGAACCGGACAGCAGGGCGATCAGGATGGCGCCCCAGATAATGGTGGCAATGGCCAGGCCGCCGAAGCCTGAAGTGCTTATGTTGAAGGCGCGATGCAGGATGGCGGTTGTGCCGTCGCGCATGATGACCAGTTCAAAGGTGGTCCAGCCCAGCAATTGAATGATGTTGAGGACGACAGGCAGACGCGCGAAGGTACTGCCGTAGGTAGCGTGGATGAGCCCGGCGCTTGAAAGGCCGCTATTGCAACCGGTGCGTGCTACCCACGCAAGCAGCCCTGAACCGATTATGGAGCCTGCAATTACGGCGATCAGTGCGTCCTGAGTTCCTACCGAGGGTACGAGATATGCGCCTATCTGCATGACGAGCAGGCCCACCCCCAGGCTGAACCATAGTGACGCGTGGTCGGACCATCCGAAGACTCGGCTGGAAACGGGTACTGGAGTGAGGGCCTGGTTGGCGTGCGAAGAGAGCGGTGTCATGGATGTGTCCGTGCTAAAAATTGGCAGGACACGACAGGTGCAAGCAGGGTGGTGCGGCGAGGACTAAAGAAACGAGAACGCCAGCCTGTCTTTGCGTACGCCGCTTTCCTGCGCGAGGATGATCTCACAGGTTCAAAGGGACTATCTCAGCCGCGGTAAGGCGGCACCCCTAGCGAAAGGTTGTACTGAACGTGAAGAAGTATACCGTTTTTGGAGCGCCCTGGCATGAATGCCAGCCGCGCTACCTGGCGGCCAGTGAGAATGATGTCAAACCCCTGCCCGGACGGCAATGAATCAGGTGGTTGGGGCCTGCTTCGGGTATGGGTCAGTCGAATTTGATGATGCTGAACGCCAGGCGCCCCTGTTCGTCACGCGAGACGTCGTAGCCCAGACGTTCGTGGATGGAGTTGTCGGCGTTGAAGGTGAGGATGACCGGCTTGATGTCTTCGATTTCGCGTTCGGCCACATAGGCCGAGTTGCAGATGATGACTTCGTCGCCACGTTGGCAAGTGCGCGCCGCCGCGCCATTGAGGATGCAGCAGCGTGAGCCGCGTTCGCCGTAAATAACGTAGGTGCTGATGCGGGCCCCGGAGCTTTTGTTCCAGATGTCGACGAACTCCATGGGCAGGATGCCGGCCGCTTCGCAGTGGTCGGGGTCGAGGGTTATGGAGCCATGGTAGTCGAGGTCGGCGCCGGTTACCCGGATGCCATGCAATTTGCCGCGTACAACTTTTCTCACGTCGGGTCCTGGATGAATAATGCAGCCGACATTGTAGTTTTTTTTTGTTTTGTGGTCGTCGTGTTGCATATGGCCATGCGGCCGGGGCACTGAAGTGGGTTGTCACAGTAGGGCACTTCCGTGCCAGGACGTTGATCAAAAAAGTACATTTAATGTGATTTTTATTATCATACAAGGCGTATTATATGAGTGTCCAGCCTGATCTTTGCCGAAATGCAAATGTGCGGCACGACCCGGCTGTGCCCTGCACAATTTGCCTAAAAAGATTCAGTCAATTTATTCGCAGCCCACCGCTGCGAATCACCTTCAGGTTTCTATGTTTGTATTAATGGATGCATACCGTGCCGGACTATTGCGGTCTTCGAACTGGGCGCGCAATATCGTTGCCGGTGCGATTGTTGGTGTGGTGGCGTTGCCGCTGGCCATGGCATTTGCCATTGCGTCAGGCGTTAAGCCCGAGCAGGGCCTGTACACGGCTATTGTGGCCGGGCTTATCGTTTCGATGTTTGGCGGCAGCCGCGTGCAGATAGCGGGCCCGACCGGCGCCTTCATCGTCATTCTGTCCGATATTGTCGCGCGTCACGGCGTTGAAGGCTTGCAGGTGGCCACGTTCATGGCGGGCATCATCCTTTTGTTGTTCGGCCTGACACGGATGGGGGGTGTCATCAAGTTTATCCCGAGGCCGGTGATCATAGGCTTTACATCTGGCATTGGCGTTGTCATCTGGGTGAGCCAGTGGAAGGATTTTTTCGGTCTGCCGGCGGTTCACGGCGAGTACTTTCACCAGAAGCTCTGGCAATTGCTGCAGGGGTTGCCTCAGCTGAACTGGAGCACCACGGCGTTGGCGTTGTTCTCATTGTTCCTGGTAATGGCTCCGTCGCGAATACCACGTATGCGGCACGTGCCAGGACCTCTGGCCGCGTTGTTGGTGGCAACCGTGTTGCAGTCGGTGTTTCACTTTGAAGGGGTGGCCACGGTAGGCAGCACTTTTGGCGAAATCCCGCGAGGGCTGCCCGGCCTTCATTGGCCCGATGTTTCGTTGACGCAGGCGGTCGGGCTAGTCGGACCCGCGTTTGCCATAGCCATGTTGGGTGCAATCGAATCCTTGCTGTCGGCGGTCGTGGCAGATGGCATGGCCGGTACCCGTCATGATTCCAATCAGGAACTTGTGGGGCAGGGACTTGCCAATATCGCGTCACCGCTGTTTGGCGGGATTGCAGCCACAGGAGCCATTGCGCGTACGGCTACAAATATTCGCAACGGCGGCAACAGCCCCCTGGCGGGCATCGTGCATAGCGTGGTTCTGGTATTGATCATTCTGATCCTCGCACCCTATGCCGCGAATGTACCGCTGGCAGCGCTGGCGGCCATTCTATTTGTCGTCGCCTGGAATATGAGCGAAGCACGCCACTTTGTGCGTATGCTCAGGCGCGCGCCGCGCGCTGATGTGGCTGTCCTGCTGGTTACCTTCGGGTTGACCGTGTTTGCCGATCTGGTTGTGGCCGTCAATATCGGCGTGGTACTGGCGATGCTCTTTTTCCTGCGTCGCATGGCGGGCAGCGTCGAAGTGAAGCTTCAGTCAGAAACCTCCTTGAACAAAGAGTTCGCCTATCGGGAATTTGCCGGAGTGCCGGCCGGCGTGCACGTTTATTCGGTCGAGGGTCCCCTGTTTTTTGGTGCCACCGCGGCGTTTCAGAATGCATTGTCGCAGCCTGGCTCGTTTCCCGAAGTGCTTGTCCTGCGGTTGAGCCGGGTGCCGTTTATCGATGCGACCGGGCTGCAGGTGATGGAAGATGTCGTCGATGATCTGCATCGACGCGGCGTACGGGTCATGTTCGTCGAATTCAACGGCGTGGTGCGACGTAAGCTGGGCAAGATCGGGCTGGCCCGGAAACTTGGGCGCGAGAACCTTGTGCGGTCTCTGCCTCAGGCACTGGAACGAGCTGGAACGGACCTTGGCGCGAAGCCGTAGCAATGCCGCCGTTATTTTTGCGGGCGAGCCTTTTTGCCGGTCGTCGCGGGCAGGGAGCTATAGGCAACGCCGTGGTCGGTGAGGTAGTTACGGATCAGCTGTCGCACGACCTGGGATGGCGTGATGTCCTGGCTCGCGCACAGTTGCTCGAAGGCTTTCTTCTTTCGTGGGTCGATTAAAACAGTCAGGCGGGCAGTCTTGGCTTCCATGGGCATTGCGCGGTCAATAGTGTAAATCTTATTATAATATCATTCACATCATGTTTTTAGCGCCCAGGAGGTAGATTTCCGGTTGGCCTATGCACGACACTACGGCTTGGCGCGCGGGAAGTCGTCGTCAGACATGAACAGGTAACGCACGGCGTCAATCAGGCTCAGCACGATGACGAGCGGCGTAAACAAGTAGAAGAGAACCAGGTACACGACGCCCCAACCGATCTGACCAAGGTAGAAACGGTGGGCACCCAGCCAACCCAGGAAAATGGCAAGCACCACGGCGATTTTTCGTTGGCTGGTGTACTTGAGCATGCTCTCGCCTTTGTTGCGGGCAAGCCAGATGCTGATGGGTACGGTAATGATCAGGGCAATGATGATTTTGCTGGAATGCGACACCACGTAGTAACGCAGCGTGTAGTAAATGTCCGAGAAATTGTGGATGGTTATGCCCGTAAGGTATGAAAACCATTGCAGCGCGGCGTGTCCTATGGTTTGACCAAAGGTCAGGGCGGCCAGCACAATCAGGAATACGGCGATGGGCAGAATGATTTTTTGCAGCATATTGGGAGCCTCGAGGGGTTCGGATTGCGATCAGTGTAATGGCTGTGCAGTGTGCTGTGGTTGGAAATGTTGCCGGTCAGATTTTCCCAAGGCGCCACAAAGAGGTGGTTTCAGCGCTACGCGCTTTGTGCAAAGGATCCGATGCGTCCAGCGCTTTGGGATGCGTGGGTTTCGCCGTCGTGCGCTCCAGTACGCGCAAGCCCGCATTGTGAATGGCTTCCGCAAGAAAGCCAGGCGGGCGCAGCCCCAGGTGTTCGGCCAGGTCGGACATGATCAGCCAGCCTTCACCTCGCGGCGTCAGATGCGAGGCCAGACCACTCAGATAGCCGATTAGCATGTGGCTATCTGGGTCATAAATTGCCCGCTCAAGGGGTGACGTCGGCCTGGCAGGCACCCATGGTGGGTTGCAGACAATCAGATCGTACCGGCCTTCGGGAAACAGGTTGGCCTTAAGAACGTCCACACGTCGTACCAGGCCAAGTCGATCGATGTTTTCACGCGCGCAGGCCAGGGCGCGTTCGTCCAGATCTGTGGCAATGATTTTGTCGATACCGCGCTGAGCCAGGACAGCAGCGAGGACACCGCAGCCTGTCCCGACATCAACGGCAATGCTTGTCCCGATAGGCAGTGGCGCCTGCGCGACCAGATCGATATATTCGCCCCGAGTGGGTGCGAACACACCGTAATGAACGCGGATGCGTTCAGGCAGCGTGTTGATGGCGAGACCTTTGTCACGCCATTCGAAAGAACCGATCATGCCTTGCAGCGCACGCAAAGGCAGCAGCAGCGGGGCGTTTATTTTTCCCAGTGCGGCAAGACATGCATCTCGTACATCCGGAGCACGGTGTAGCGCGATATGAAAATTTTCGTCCAGTTCGATCAGTATGGAATTCAGCAATTGTGCTCGCTGCGACTGGGCGAGGCGATGCTGGTTGAACGCGTCGCGCAGCGATAGCGGCCCGGCTTTGTTTTTGCGCTTTCGCTTTGCGCTGCGTTCGTCGCGGTGCTGGTCGAGGCGCCGTGCCAATGCATTCAAAAGCTGGCGGGCATTATGGTAGTCGCCGCGCCAAAGCATGCTCGTCCCCTGGCTGGCCAGGCGAAATGCCGTGTCGGCGGTGCAGGTGTCGTCAATGATTGCTATACGCTTGGGCGGCGGGTCACCGTTCTCGGCGCGCCACAGGGCCCGTTGACTCGTGTCGTCTTCGGTCCATGTTGCGTAAAGTGGAGTTTCAGTCATCCCGTGTGTTGTCATCTGAGTAAGGCGTTCCAGTGTAGTCTGTCCGTGCCTTGCAACGCTTGCACGGCACGCCAGGGTGCCGACGTCAGGAATCCGAATCAGTCAGATCGGGCACCTGGCATGCCTGGCGTACGGCGTGGCTCCAGCGTTGCATATGCGCGGCGGCCTCATCGCGGCCTAGTTGCGGCGTAAAAGTTTTTTGTGCGCGCCACAATGCCGATAATTCATGCAGGCTGGTGTATACGCCGCTGGACAGTCCGGCCAGCCAGGCTGCGCCCAGTGCGGTAGTTTCGACGACGGCGGGACGAATGACGGGGATTCCCAGCAGGTCCGCCTGGAACTGCATGAGCAGGTCGTTGGTGCTTGCCCCACCATCGACGCGTACTTCGGATAGTGCGGCAGCTCCGCCGGCGACTGCGTCCCTGCTCATGGCCTGCAGTAGCGCAGTGCTCTGGAATGCGATGCTTTCCAGAGCAGCTCGGGCGATGTGGGCCATGGTGGATCCGCGGGTCAGCCCGGTTATGATGCCGCGGGCGTCCGGCTGCCAGTACGGCGCACCCAGCCCCGTAAAGGCGGGCACCAGCACGACTCCGCCGGAGTCGGGCACGCTGTGCGCCAGAGCCTCGATGTCGCGGCTGCGCTCAAAGGCGTGCAGTCCGTCGCGCAGCCATTGAACGACCGCACCGCCGATGAATACGCTACCTTCCAGTGCGTATTCGATTTGTGGGCTGGTCTGGGCTGTCCGGGTGGTGATGAGGCCATTTTGTGAGGCGCGGAATTGGGTGCCTGTATGCATCAGGGTGAAGCAACCCGTGCCATAGGTGTTTTTGGCCATGCCTTCGCTGAAGCAAGCCTGCCCGAAAAGGGCACTTTGCTGGTCGCCGGCCACGCCTTGTATGGGAATTGAGTGGCCGAGCAGCTCGGCGCCAGTCGAACCGTAATGGGCGCTGGATGGCAGGACGCGCGGCAGCAGACTTGCTTCGATGTCCATGGCTTTCAGTAGTTCGCTGTCCCAATCGTTGTCGCGAATATTGAACAGCATGGTGCGCGCGGCGTTGCTGACATCGGTGGCGTGTACTCGCCCTTGTGTCAGCTGCCAGATAAGCCATGTGTCGACAGTGCCGAATGCAAGTTCACCCTTGCGGGCCAGTTCGCGCGCACTAGAGACGTTGTCCAGCAGCCACTTCAGCTTGGTTCCAGAGAAGTAGGCGTCAATACGCAGGCCTGTCCTGTCAAGAATGGTCGGCCCCATTCCCTGCCCACGCAGCGCGGCGCAGGCCGGCTCCGAGCGTCGGTCCTGCCAGACGATCGCGTTGTAGATGGGCTGTCCGGTTTTGCGGTGCCAGACGATGGTGGTTTCACGCTGATTGGTCAGCCCTACCGCGTGGATGTCGCGGGGTTGCAGCTTTGCCTTGGCGATGGCTTGTTGCGCGGTTTCGAGCTGGGTTCGCCAGATATCCCATGGATCGTGTTCTACCCAGCCGGGTTGGGGGTATATCTGCCCGAACTCCTTTTGCGCCGTTGCCACTATTTGGCCACGTGCGTCGAAAACGATGCTGCGGGAACTGGAAGTGCCCTGATCCAGGGCGAGCAGGTAAGTCATGGTAATGTGGTGCCGGTAGGCGCAGTACGCGATGCCCAGAGCGTAACCCGGGGCTGTATCGGCACGCCAGCGGCTGGCCGATGGGTAATTGTGGCAGGGCGGTGGGGTTCGCTCGCCGCGCACGATATGTGGGGGTCAACCTGATGACGGTATCGCGGGCCAGGCCCGCTGCGACAGACAGACGGCAATTGCTGGCCAGCCTGGTGCAAGGCGCCCGGTATGACGTCGTGGTTGTTGGTGGCGGAGCGACAGGTCTTGGCGTCGCGCTGGACGCCGCGTCGCGCGGTCTGTCGGTGGCTTTGGTTGAGTCACACGACTTTGCCAAGGGTACGTCCTCGCGTGCCACCAAGCTTGCCCATGGGGGTGTGCGATATTTGGCGCAAGGCAATATATCGCTCGTTCGTGAAGCACTGCGCGAGCGTACTCACCTGTTGCACAACGCACCTCATCTGGTTGCGCCGCTTTGTTTCGTCGCGCCCGGGTATCGCTGTTGGGAGGCGCCGTTTTACGCTTCTGGCCTGAAACTCTATGAGGCCCTTGCCGGCCGACGGGCAGGCATGGGCAAAGCACAATGGCTGTCTTCGAGCAAGACCCTGCAAAGCCTGCCCGGCATCCGTACGCATGGTCTAAAAGGAGGTGCCAAGTATTGGGATGGGCAGTTCGACGATGCCCGCCTCGCGCTCGCGCTTGCCCGCACGGCCGCAAGCCTGGGCGCAGCCTTGTTGAATTATTGCGAAGCCGTGCAGGTGCTTCATGATCAGCGTCGGGTGTCGGGCGTGCAATGCCGCGATATCGAGACAGGTGAAATTTTTGCCATCCACGCGCGCTGTGTTGTGAACGCAACCGGTGTGTGGGCCGATAGACTGCGTCGGCAGGATGGCGAGGCCGAGGGGCGCGCCATACGCGATATGGTTGTGCCCAGCCAAGGGGTCCATCTGGTGGTGGAAGCGTCATTCCTTGGGGCCGACAGTGCCTTGCTGGTGCCTCGCACGCGTGATGGCCGGGTTCTGTTCGCCGTACCTTGGCTGGGCAAGCTGATTTTGGGTACGACTGATACGCCTCGCCGCGAGATTGTCCGAGAGCCTCTTGCCTTGAGTGAAGAGGTTGATTTCATCTTGGGCGAGACAGCGCGGTATCTGGATCGGCCGCCTGCGCGTGGCGACGTAAAGAGTGTCTGGGCCGGCCTGCGGCCCTTGATTGAGCCTGGCGGTGGTCGTGTGGCACGGATGGGGACCAGCGGCCTTAACCGCGAGCATAAGGTGGTCGTCAGCGATTCTGGTCTGGTTTCCGTGGCTGGCGGCAAGTGGACAACCTATCGAAGTATGGCGCAGGACGTACTGTCTCAGTGTGAGGCGGCATCGTTGCTGCCCTCGCTGCCGCCGTGCCGAACCGAAAGCCTTCTTTTGGTTGGCGCTGATCCCACGCACCCCGCGTCCACCATGACGTCCGCCCGGCTTTACGAGGCCTACGGCAGTGAGGCTGCTGCTGTGCGCGAGTTGCCCGGCGCCGATACGTTGTTGTGTGATGGCGTCACCGAAGCGATGGTGAGATTTGCCGCTGGCTACGAGTACGCACGCACGGTTGAGGACGTGTTGGCGCGGCGCTGTCGTACCCTGTTTCTGGACGCAGCGCTTGCGGCCAGCGCTGCACCGCGCGTTGCGCAGATTCTCGAAGACCAAACCGGTATCGACCCGCGGCTTGACGAATTTCTGGCGCTGGCGGGTCAGTATGGGCGTTTGCCTTGAGTGACGGTGTCAGTTGAAGAACGTGCCTGCCCCGTCAAAGCGTTGGGCAAAGTAGTGGCTGGACAGCGAGTTGAGACGCACCCGACCTCCGGAGGATGGAGCATTGATGAACAGGCCGTCCCCCACGTAGATGCCTACATGTGAATGGGGCTGATTCAGAGTGTTGAAAAACACCAGATCGCCTTCCTGAAGACTGTTTTTGCTTATGGGGCGCGCGGCTTGGGCAAGGCCCGATGTGTTGCGTGGCACCCGCTCGTTGGCCACTCGGTCTATGACGTAGGCGACCAGGCCGCTGCAGTCAAAGCCTTCGGCCGGAGTGTCGCCGCCGTAGCGGTAAGGAGTGTTTAAAAGCGACATGGCCGTCATGACCAGTTCACCACGCTTGCTTGAATCGATGACAATGTGATCACGCTGCATGCTGCTGGCCGACTGACGCACTGTTGGCCCCGAGCATCCACCCAGCAGCAGCAAACCGAGTAATACAAGACTATTTCGCCCACCGAAAAACAGCTTGAACTGTGTCGGAATCTGTTTGAATGCGAAGTTCGACGTGATCCGTGTCATGTGGCCATACGTGCGCTTGCCATACCGTAGTGAAGTCCCGAAATGAGGTCGTGGGCAGTGTCGTTTTTATGTCAGTGTCGAGTTAGTGATTTCCCTTTGAAAACTTCGTGTTATTTTGCGACAAAATTTTGTAAGTTGCCAGCCCTGAAAGGATTCTTTGAATTTCTCGACGAGACGCGACGTTTCACCCACTACAATTCACTTGTGATTGTTACCAAACAAAGGTAATGTTGCTAAAAATAGAGATATATGCGAATTGTGTATCGGAATATATCGTATTTCCACCTGAGGGTTGATATTTATTGGCCCGGACTCAGGCGGCGGGTGTGGCTTTTAGCACTGCACTGGTTTTGAGTTTTAGTTTTACAGCGTGGACAGCAGTGATTCATGCCGTCTTTGGGCTGAATTTTGCCTGTGCTGGTTGCAATGTGGCGTGTAAATTAACATTACGACACACGTGTGAGATCATGTTAATGAAAGTCGGCTGTAGCCATTTATAGCGGGCGGGCTCCTTCAGGGCCCTTTTTGCTGGCAAATGAATTCTGGTTTTTGTGGGGGATTTCGTGTCTGTTGAGACAAATTCAGTTTTGCATGACATCAGGGAAGTGAACCTGTCCTACCTCATGCTGGCCCAACGGCTGCTGCGAGAGAATTACTCGGCAGGGATGTTCCGTCTTGGGCTTGGCGCCGATGTCGCAGATATAGTGCTTAGCTTATCGCCAGCACAATTGGTCAAGCTCGCTAGTTCCAGTTCTCTGATTTGCGGGTTCCGCCTCGATGACTACTGCCTGTTGTCGTCGCTGACGCAGGATGTGCTCGGTGGTGTGCTGCAGCAGGCGCACTCAACCATTCTTTTGTCGCAGCAGGCGGCCACGGCTGCTACTTAGTGTTTCGCTTGGCTGATTTGAATGCACAGACTAAGCAAACAGAACACCGGATGGGTGCGTGAATGACAGTAAAAAGTGTTGCCCAGGAAGCCCAGGAAATCCTTCTGGCTACCGATATGATCCGGCTGGGTGCCAGACTGCAGGTTCTGCAGGCCGAGACGTCGCTAAGTTATGACAGGCTGGCCCGACTGTACCGCGAGGTGAAAGGATGTTCACCCCCCAAGGGTATGCTTCCTTTTTCTGTCGACTGGTTCATGACCTGGCTTCCGAACATACATTCAAGTATGTTTTACAACGTTTATCACTATCTCGACAGCTACACGCCTGCCAAGAAGTCGCACGCGCTCGTCGAGGCGTACCGACTGTATCTGGAGCAGTCCGACGCAGGCCGGCAACGCGGCGGTGCCGAGGATGAGCCGGTGCTCAGCTTTACGCGGGCCTGGATGCTGTTGCGGTTCTTTGACAGTGGAATGGTCCAGTTGTCCCATTGCGTGCGCTGTAAGGGCGGGTTTGTGGCGCATGCACACGACCCGGACCATGACTTTGTCTGCGCAATTTGCCGACCGCCGCCGCGGGCGGGCAAGACGCGCAGCCATAGGGCGCAGAAGCTGCTGGTTTAGGCATTATATCTGGCTGTTACAGGGGCCAGTCAGCGCGATGGCGCTCCTTTGTTTTCGTCGTGTCACAGGCCTGTTCGACAGGCCTTTTCTGTTGTGCGCCCAGCATGGGCGCACTCTTGCGGGTGGAAGTCCCGCCGTAAGCTGATCACAGCGAACGAAGTGAAGCGCAACTGCATGAGGGCGACCGAATGTGGGGAGGAAGCGTGGAG